>NC_015731.1:1261148-2522296 GCF_000219585.1 Nitrosomonas sp. Is79A3
TTTAATAAAGAATTAATATCATTGATCAGCTTTCTTAGCTTCCGCATCATCTGGCTTTGCTTTTTCTGCATCAGGGGCAGTTTGGGCCGGTTTGGGTTTGACGGGATTTTTAGAGAAAGACAGATAATTTTCAATATTCACCAGCACGTCATCGTCAAAAAAAACAGTCATTCTTTTTTGTTCGACTAACTCCCCTTTCTCGCGGAACAAATAGACATAATCCCACCGGTTATCACGGAAAGCATCCATGATGAGCGGTGATCCCAGGACAAAAAGTACTTGGGATTTGGTCATGCCGGGTTTTAATTTTTCCACCATTTCTTCTGTAACAACATTGCCCTGCTGCACATCAATCTTGTAGAGAATAGAAGGAAGGAATGAACATCCTGCCAGCAGCAGGCAAGCAAGCAGTACGAAAATTTTTGCAACCATTTTGTTGATATTATATGTTTCCAAAGTGAACACAGCACTATATGATACAGTAAATACTATTTTGAACAGAGAGAACCATGGGTAACTTCGACGATCTGAAAAGTAAGGATCTTAAAAACATTGGCCTAAAAACAACATTACCTAGGCTAAAAATATTGAATTTGTTCGAGCAAAGCAGTGTGCGTCACCTATCCGCTGAAGATGTTTATAAAGAATTGATCGGCGAAGGTGAAGATATTGGATTGGCAACTGTCTATCGTGTATTAACACAATTTGAACAGGCTGGATTGTTGGAGCGGCATCATTTTGAAAGCGGAAAAGCTGTTTTTGAGCTAAAAGGAGATGGTCATCATGATCACTTGGTTTGTTTACAATGTGGCCGTGTCGAAGAATTCTACGACGCGGAGATAGAGAAGCGCCAGATAGCCATTGCGAAAGAGCGAGGATTTACGTTGCAGGAACATTCATTGTCACTCTATGCGGATTGTATTAAACCAAACTGCCCACATCGAAAATAAAAAAATGTCAGTGAACGCTACACGCTATTTTTCAGCATTAAAATTTTCCCTAGCGCATAGTGCATGTTGCCGGAAGATATGCACAGGAATCGTGGCGCTCACTGTTTTGGCGTTCACACGCACTGTTCATGCCGAAAATAACGATTTTGGCGAGTGCATTGCCCGAATAAAATCACAAGCAAAAGTAGAAGGTATTCCTGATAATACAGTCAATAAGGTGCTGGATAAGGTCAAATACATACCCCGTGTGATAGAACTGGACCGGCGTCAACCTGAATTCACGCAAACATTTGCAAATTACTTTACCACGCGTATCAATGATGAGCGGATTCAGCGTGGCCGGGAATTATTTGCCAGACATCGTCCTTTATTGAATCAGATTCAGCAGGAGACAGGTATTCCGGCACAATATCTGGTTTCATTCTGGGGTCTGGAAACTAACTATGGCGGACATTTTGGCGATTGGTCAGTGACCGATTCATTAGCCACGCTTGCCTGTGATCCGCGCCGCAGCACCTTTTTCACACAGGAACTGTTCAATGCCATGCGCATAGTCGATGCCGGAGATATCTCTCCGGAACGAATGATCGGTTCATGGGCGGGAGCCATGGGGCATATGCAATTCATGCCATCTACCTTTTTACGCTATGCCAAAGATATCGATGGTGACGGGCGACGTGATCTGTGGGGTAGTATCCCTGATGCCATGGGATCCGCGGCAAATTTTCTACGGCAATTAGGCTGGACGCCTGGTTTGGACTGGGGGCGGGAAATCCGGCTGCCGCCAGCTTTCGATTACTCACTGGCGGGGCGTGATCAAATGCTGAGTGAGGCGGAATGGGCAAAACTGGGGGTTGTCACAACCGCCGGAACGCCATTACCACCCACCGAACAAAAAGCCGCATTGCTCGTTCCTTCAGGCCACCAAGGACCGGCTTTTTTGGTGACCAAGAATTTTTATGTGATTATGCGCTGGAATCGCTCTGAATTTTATGCGTTGTCAGTCGGGCATCTGGCAGATCGCATTGCGGGCGCGGCTGCATTACATCGTACACCACGGGCTGATACAGAAAAAATATCCCGCGAACAAGTACGCCAGCTTCAGATGGATTTGTCTGCACTGGGTATTGATGCCGGTGAAGCGGATGGTGTGATGGGTTCGGTGACCCGTCAGGCAATCAGCCATTTCCAAAAAAATACACAGCGTATTGCGGATGGCCACTTGGATGCATCCTTATTGATCGCTATTCGTGAAGCTGCGAGTATGGTGCGCTAAAGAAAGACCTGCAGAGAATTGATAGGTGCTTTCGATCTAAGCGAACAGATGCTTAATAGCTTCCTGTTCAGCGATCAGTTCTTGATAGCTTTTCTGCATTTTTTCCCGGTCCGACGGAGTTATTTCTAATCCTTCAACAATTTTATACTGGCCGTTCTTGCAGGTGACCGGGTAACTGAAAATCACCCCTCTGGGTATGTCGTAGCATCCATTGGAGGGCACCCCCATAGATACCCAATCATCTTCCGGCGTACCAAAAATCCAGCTCTGCATATGATTGATGATCGCATTGGCCGCGCTGGCTGCGCTCGATTTGCCGCGACGTGCTTCAATAATCGCCGTGCCGCGTTTTTGTACCGTTGGAATAAAGTGATTTTCTATCCAAGCGGTGTCCCCAATTAGCGACGCTACTTTGTCATTGCCAACGGTTGCATGGCTTAAATCAGGGAATTGTGTATTGGAATGATTGCCCCACACGATCATTTTCTTTATGTCTGACACAGGGACATGGAGTTTCAGCGCGGCTTGAGACACTGCACGATTATGATCCAACCGTAACATCGCTGAGAAATTCGCAGGATCCAGATCGGGTGCATTTTTTAGGGTAATGTAAGCATTCGTATTGGCAGGATTGCCGACGACCAGCACTTTGACATTACGTTTGGCAGCGACATTCAGTGCTCTTCCTTGCGCGATGAAAATAGGACCATTGGCTGCAAGGAGATCCTTGCGTTCCATATTCTCACCCCGTGGCCGGGCACCTACCAGCAGGGCAATGTCCACATTATCAAATACAACTTCTGGATTATCGGTAGTGATAATTTCAGTTAATAATGGGAAAGCACAGTCATATAACTCCATGACAATGGCCTCGAAAAACGGCTGTGCATCAGTAATATCGTGCAACTGCAGAATAACCGGTTGGTCTTTGCCAAACATGTCGCCAGCTGCAATGCGAAATAGCAAGCTATAACAAATCTGTCCAGTTGCGCCGGTGACAGCAATACGAATAGGCGGTTTCATTTTTTCCAATCCTCGAGAAGCCGCCAATGGCTTAGAAAATTGGCGGTATATGGGGAAAAGTGAACGAATTATACTTGCAATCAGAGTCTCACGGAAGAGCAAGTTTGCTTAAGAAAAAAGAAATGTGATAGGGCGTTGATTGCATATTGAAATACAAGGAGTATCTGGAATGTAAAGGAATCTCTGAATAATTCACCTTTGTCATTCCTCACTTCGTTCGAAATGACAAAGAAAAAAGTCAAATGGACAGTTAAGTCCATTTGACCGGGAAGTATCTCAAACTTTATCGTCAAAAGCTGGAGAACGTAGCAGAAGTAGGAGAGAGTTTATTTTCTGCAGTACGGTAGGAACAGTATCCAGCAATTGTTCTGTTGTGTATGTGATTTTTGTCACAATACGGCGCGGGATTCCAGGTGATGGCGTTTTATTTTGTTTCCCGATTGTGCACAGCATTCGGCTGGCATGCTGAATTCAGTAGTGTTAATGCCGCAACGAGTATTCCGCCTGCGATGGCCAATAACCAGTCATCGCTATGTAGGGGTGCGAGATGCAGGAATCCGGCGAGGGCGGGTGTTTGCGCCAGTACTAGTGATAATCCGATGGTGATGGCGACAATGTACCACGCGGTGCGTGACTGCATACGGCTGAGCGCAGCGGTGATACCGGCACTGGCGGCGGTTAGTGAAACCAGTGCCATGGCACGCGCATGATCTACATCGTATCCTGCTCCCAGGCTGCGAACGTAGGCTAATGTGACGATCAGCGTCACCGTTAAACCTACCAGCGCAATCACGAACCACTGCCAGTTTGTGAAGAAACGCAGCTGTTTTGAACGCGGCTGGTAGGTCAGTTGTCCGTTTACGGTTATTGCCTGGAATACCAGCAAAGCGGTGGGATGAATGATTAATTCCAGCCAGACGACGTGCACAGGCATATAGAGCATGGGGTATCCAGCCAGCGGAATGATGGCTGCGGTGAGCACTAACGGTAAATGAATTATCAGCAGGTATTGAAAACTCAGTTGCAGATTGGTGAACAGTTGCCTTCCTTCGGCAATGGCCCGCACGATGCTTTGAAAATTATCATCGAGCAACACGATCGCGGCAACTTCCCGAGCGCTGCGCGTGCCCCGCTGTCCCATGGCGATACCGATATCTGCGGCTTGCAGTGCAGGCACATCATTGACGCCGTCGCCGGTCACGGCAACGATTTCACCGCTGTTTTGCAAGGTTTGCACCAGCAACAGTTTTTGTGCGGGTATTGCACGCGCAATTACATCGACATCACGCAATACGCCGGCTTCACCGCGCTCCAATTGTGCTTGCAGATCATCCGCTTTGACTACATGCGGCGTGGTTCCGCCCAAACCGATTTCTCGTGCGATAGCAAGTGCGGTTGCCGGATGATCTCCGGTTACCATGATGACCCAGATGCGGGCATTGCGGCACTGGCGTATCGCTTCTTGTACGCCTTCACGCACCGGGTCTTCAAAGGCCAGCACGCCTGCGAAAATAAAATCCCGGTCGGGTTCGCCGCCGTGCCAATTTGCAGTGTCGAGCGTTTGCCATGCACAGGCAATCACTTTATGGCCGCCGTTGGCTAATTCATCGATGTGCGTTTGCCAATCAGCGAGGACTGCACTTTCCATTTGACACCGCGCCAGCACAACTTCCGGAGCACCTTTGAGCGCAGCCAGTAAGGTGTTGTTCAAACGGACAATGGCGGTTTCACATTTGCGGTCTTCGGTAAATGGAAAGACTTCGGCCGGTGTTGTATGCAATGCCGTGGTCAGTGCACCGAGAATGGCCAGATCCATCGGATCGCCGGTTTCATAACGGGATGCCGTTGCGGCTATTTCCAGCAAACGGTCTTCGCTGATGTCTTTTGCCGGATAGCGATGGGTGAGCAGCAATTGGCCTTCGGTCAGCGTGCCGGTTTTGTCAGAGCAGATACATGACACGCGGCCTATGTTTTCAACAACGACGGCACGCCGCACCAATGCTTGCCGTTTGGCTAATCGGTATACACCGACACCGAGAAAGAAAGTCAGGACGACGGGAAATTCTTCGGGCAAGGCAGCCACAGCCAGAGTCACCGCGCTGAGTAGTGCATCGAGCAAACCATGCCCTTGTTCCCAGCGTACCCAAGCCAATCCGAAACAAATCACGGCAGCTACGCCGAGCAGTATGGCAACGAGGTTTCCCACGGCACTTTGTAACGGCGTGCGTGCATGCGCCCCGAGCATTGCAGAGTGTACGATTTCTCCGTACAAGGTTTCTGTGCCGGTGAATACGATGCGTAGCCTGGCGGTGCCTTTTAATAGGCGTGTCCCTGCAAATAGCCAGGAATCCCTGGCGATACGTGCAGCCAGTTCGCTCTGCGGCAATGAGGGAATTGCGTGCTTATGAACCGGGTACGCTTCTCCGGTTAGCAATGATTCGTCGCATAACACGTCCTCACAGTATTCAACGAGCCCATCGGCAGGGCATGATTCGCCCGCACCCAAAAATACCAAATCCCCTGGCACCAATTCTTCAGTAGGGATTCGGAGTTGCTGGCCACCACGCATCACCGTGGTTTGTGCGGTCAGACAACTGCTTAAACCGGCCATGGATGCTTGCGTACGCCGGTGCAGATACGCATCCATACCGAGAAATGGAATGAGTGCGATGAGTAAGATGATCGCTTCGGTCAGTTCTCCTACTGCCAAGAACAATCCGCTGGTGCCGAGCAGAAACCATAACATCGGGTCTTTCAATGTATCGCGAAGGATATTCCACCAACCAGAAGACGGCGTTTCAATAATCCGATTGCTGCCATATTGTTGCTGGCGGCGCTGTACGCGGAAAGAATCGAGCCCATCTTCTAGAGAACCCAGATCTTCAAGACGATTCTTTGGTACAAGACGCATTATGTTGTTTAAGACTTATTGATTGGATTCGTTAAATATCTACCTGTAATTTTTATACATTTAGATCATCCGGAAAGAAATAAGCATTTTGCTTATTTTTATTTTCTTCAAAGAAGAATAGCATATTGGGTGTGGATTCTTTCTTATAGGAAGCTAAATCTTCAGAGCGATATGGTTTTTTAGATAGAAATCGTAAATGTGTATTGTGTAGGTGAGTGTAGTTCGATGCGCTATTGTTATTCGTTGATTGCATTTTTTTCGATACAAGGAGAATATAATGAAATATCAGCTTCTTACTATTGTAGTAATCACTATTATGTTGGCCGGGTGTAAAGGCGAGGGTAAACCAGGTCAATATCCTCCAAGCCTATATCAAGAACGAGAAGGTGCATTGACTGATGCCGAACTCGAAAAAAATAAGAAACAAGCCGCAGAGACTGCAGCAAAAGTCTATCCAGCCGATGATCCTGTAGTGCCGCATGCTAAATCTGATAAGGAATTGACAACAGAGAAAGTTGAAAAAACTGATTCTTCCGAAGCTCCCAAAGCACCGTATGCAAAATCAGAAGAGGAACTTAAAACAGATGATGATGATGATGATGATGATGATGATGATGATCATCCTACTGAAGATAAAGCAGAACCTCGTCGCGGTGGTTATTAAGAAGAAAGCCCTACAAGAAAGGCTTTAAAGATAACTGCGATTCTGGTAGAAATGCCAGAGTCGCTTTTTTTCAATAGGAATAGAAGAATCGAGATTTAAGCTGCGCAATGTATTTGTCACTGCATCGCTTGCGATAGGATTGACGGGTTATTTGCTTAAATCCTGGTTTTAAAAAAGCGCCCCCGGTATTTCACCAGGGACGCTAGGAGAACAAGCTTTAGCATTTCATTTGCTCATTATAGTTTTTGCTTATGCATAATAAAATGCTTATTCATTTACTTCTTTAGCTTGTTGCTGATGCTTCAGAATCGACTCTCTATGAAATATTAAGAATCAACAGCAGAAACACTTATTTTCCGTTTTTCCCTGCGGCTTCTTGTTTATTTTTTTCGAGCTCGGCATCAGTTAATGCACTGTCTCTTTCTTTATAGAGGCTTGGTGGGTATTGACCTGGTTTACCCTCGCCTTTACACCCGGTCAACATGATGGCTAACAGTACAACTGCAATTAATGAATATTTCATGACAATCTCCTTTGTATTAATATCAAATGATGTTAATGGATATATTCAGCGTTACGTTGAAACTCAATTAGCTACAAGCTACATACCTAGTCTATAGTTTTTTATCTGGAAATAAATTTCAGTTTCACAGACAAAATATACTTTGAGAAGACTAAATACTTGTACAAACTTAATCTTCTATAAAAATAAGATATGATTTCTGAAGTAATTAAGCGATGTAACTAAGAATAAGTAAACTTGCTTATTCTGATTTAAGGATAACATTAAAAATGTTAATAATGTGTGAAATTTGAATGCAGCAGACATACACACAGTGATTGAAATGATGCAATGTTCGAGCGCAAAAGTTTGATGCCGGATTTGTGAGTCGCATTGATAAAAATAAAGTGTGCGGCTGTGTTCCTGTTCTTATTGGTGATTTGTCAGGAATGCGCTGCCTAAAAGGTGCTCTTAAACTGCAATAGTTTTACCATGACCGCTTGCCAGATAGCTTTCCGATTGCATTTCCATCAAACGCGAAATCGTGCGTTCAAATTCAAAACCGACATCGCCCCCGGTATATAGGGATTTCGGCGGCACAGCGGCCGAGCAAAGGAATTTGACGCCATGTTCGTAGAGCGCATCGATGAAATTCACAAAGCGCTTGGCCTCATCGCTATTTTCCGCGTTGAATTGCGGGATCGCGACCATGATGACGGTATGATAGGTTCTGGCGATGGCGAGATAATCTGCTGTCCCCAAGGGATTTGCACACAAGCGTTTAAATGAGAAAACAGCAACTCCCCGCGCGGACTTGGGTACAAACAGTGTGCGTCCCTGCACATTTAATACTTCGCTAGGGACTTTCGCCCGATCTTCAATACGGCGGTCGGTCAGACGGAAAAAAGTCGCTGATAATTGGCCCGTGGTTTCTGCATTTATCGGGAAATAATAAGTTTCTGCGCCTTTCAAACGGTTGTAGCGATAATCTGTTGGGCCTTCAAGCGGAATAATTTCAAGTTTTTCCTTGAGCTGCGCAATGAAAGGCAGAAAGCGCTGGCGGTTCAAACCACTCTTGTAAAGATCATCGGGCGGGCGGTTGGATGTGGCGACCACAATTACGCCTTGGGCGAACAACTCCTTGAACAATCGTGTCAGAACCATGGCGTCGGCAATGTCAGTGACTTGTAATTCGTCAAAACATAACAGCGTCGCTTCACTGGCTATTTGCCGTGCGATGGATGGCATCGGGTCATCGTCATTCGCACGGCTACCGTGCTGTGCGCGTTCCCGTACGGAAAGATCATGCCATTGCTTGAGCCGGGCATGGATGTCAAGCATGAATTCATGGAAATGCACCCGCCGCTTTGATGCAATCGGAGCGACGGAATAAAACAAATCCATCAACATAGACTTGCCGCGACCGACACCGCCATAGAGATAGATGCCTTTGGGGGCAGATTTGTTACTACCCAGCCAACGAAAGATACCGGCAGGAAACCAGCTTTTGAGCGCGAAGCCATCACGTTTATTTCCAATTGCCGGGTACTCGATGAGTTCGTGGTGTAATCGATCTAATACAGCAACTGCTTTGACTTGATCGTCATCCGGTTTTAATTCGCCCGCTTGCATCAGGGCTTGGTATTCAGTTTCCGGGCCTGTTTTTTCTAATTTCTGTTGCATGGTTGGTTATTTAGCAGAAGTTGCAAATTTTGCTTGCCCGGCAAGCCAGACCAGTACCAAAACAGGGAGACCCAACAGCGCCGTGGCGATAAAGAAATTTTCATAACCGTACGCATCGACAAACTGACCGCTGAAACCGGCGATGAATTTAGGCAACAACAACATCACTGAGCTGAATAACGCATATTGAGTGGCCGAATAGGCGGAATTGGTGAGGCCCGATAAGTAAGCAATAAAAGCGCAGGAAGCAATGCCGGCAGACAGATTATCCGCTGAGATGGTAAAAATCAATCCGCTCACATCGTGGCCGCGTCCTGCCAGCCAGACAAACAACAAGTTTGTTGCAGCGGATAGCACCGCACCCAGGAACAATGTGCGCATAATGCCGATTTTCAGGGTCAGCACACCGCCAATCGCCGCACCGGCGATGGTCATGATCACACCATATACTTTTGAAATCGTGGCGACTTCATCTTTGCTGTAGCCCATATCCACATAGAAGGGATTGCTCATCACACCCATCACCACATCGGAAATGCGGTAGATGGCGATCAGTCCTAAGATCAGCAAGGCTTGCCGGCCATGGCGCACGATAAAATCGCGGAAAGGGGCGATTAGTGCACCGTACAACCATATCAACATGGCCCTGAGGCGCGGAGGAAGGTTCCAGTGTGCAATCGCTAGTTGTGCAATTGCTTCGTTTTCTGAAATGAGTTTGCTGTATGGAACGTCCGGTTCACGAATGATCAGTGTCGAGATAATGCCGACGGCCATGCTGGCAGCCATCACCAGATAAGCGAAGCGCCACGGCGCGTGATCGTAGGCATCCGCTGAGAGATCCACCGCCGCAGCGATCCACAGTACACCCGCCGAGGCCAAAATCATCGCGACGCGATACCCGGCTTGATAAGTCGCAGCCATAGCCCCTTGCAGCTCGACTGCAACCGCTTCGATACGGTAGGCATCCAAAGCAATGTCCTGCGTGGCGGAAGCAAAGGCCACGGCAAGCGCGAAGAACACCATTTGGGTCAGATTTACAACCGGGTCGGTGCTGGCCATCCCCACCAATGCCACGGTAATGATAATTTGCGACAGCAACAACCAGGCACGGCGCCGGCCCAGCAGTTGCGTCAACAGCGGCAGCGATAACCGGTCGACCAGCGGCGACCACAGCCATTTAAAACTGTACGCCAAGCCGATCCAACTGAGATGGCCAATCGTGGTGCGATCGATGCCCGCTTCGCGCAACCAGAATGACAGCGTGCCAAGTATCAGCAACAATGGCAGCCCGGCGGAAAATCCCAGTGACAGCATGCCCAGCACGCGCGGATTCGTATAGACATGCAGTGCCTGCAACCAACCGGAAAATCCTGTGGATTTCATAAAATGTGATCGTAGTCGATAATCAACGGCGCATGATCGGAGAAACGTTCCGTTTTAAAAATGGAAACACTGCGCGCTTTTTGTGCAATCACCGGTGTGGCAACCTGATAATCGATCCGCCAACCCACGTTCTTGGTCCAGGCTTGTCCGCGATTCGACCACCAGGTGTATTGATCGGGTTCCGGATTAAGCTGCCGGAATACGTCGACAAAACCAACGTCATCCAGAACATTCGACAACCACATACGTTCTTCAGGCAGGAATCCGGAATTTTTCTGATTGGAACGCCAGTTTTTCAGATCAATTTCCTTATGTGCGATATTCCAGTCGCCGCACAAAATAATTTCTCGGCCACTGGCCATCAATGTTTTCAGTACCGGAAAGAATTTTTCCATAAAAAAGAATTTCGCAATCTGCCGGTGTTCGCCGCTGGATCCGGATGGCAGGTAGAGTGAAATGATACTCAAATTGCCAAAATCCGCCTGAATAAAACGGCCTTCGGCATCAATCTCCGGGATGCCGATGCCTTCAATGACGTTATCCGGTTGCTTGCGGCAATAAATACCGACACCGCTGTAGCCTTTTTGCGTCGCGCAATGAAAGTAACCGTGATAACTGTCGGGTGACAGCATGTCGCCGGAAAGATCGGGCAATTGCGCTTTTAATTCCTGCACACACACAATATCCGCCGATTGTACGGCCAGCCATTCAAAAAAGCCTTTTTTTGCGGCTGCGCGAACGCCGTTCAGGTTAAGCGTTATAATTTGCATATCTTTATTTTTGGATTGATCAAGTTATGTCCGATTTCCGGCAGGCATTTATTCAGTTCGCCATTGAGCGCAATGTGTTGTGCTTTGGTGAATTTAAAACCAAAGCAGGGCGCATGTCCCCTTATTTTTTCAATGCCGGTTTGTTTAACGATGGCGATTCACTGCGTAAGCTCGGGCAATTTTACGCCAAAGCGATTGTCGCTGCCCAGCTTCCGTTTGATATGCTGTTCGGTCCCGCGTACAAGGGGATTCCGCTGGTCAGCACGATTGCTATCGCGCTGGCAGAAATGGGACACAACTATCCATTCTGCTTTAATCGCAAGGAAGTGAAAGATCATGGAGAAGGCGGTGTGCTGGTCGGATCTCCGCTGAAAGGACGAGTGTTGATAGTCGATGACGTGATTTCTGCGGGCACTTCAGTGCGCGAATCGGTCGATCTGATTAAAAGCTCGGATGCTGCGCCAAGCGGTGTTGTGATTGCGCTTGATCGGATGGAACGGGGGATTGGAGAGCTCTCTGCGGTGCAGGAAGTGCAGCAAACGCACGGCCTCTCGGTGACTTCGATTATTAATCTGGACGATTTGATTGAGTACCTACACGATCACACGGAATTGACGCATTATTTAGATGCAGTGCAAAGCTATCGCGCACAATATGGTATTGACTGAAAAGAATTTTCTATAATTATTTGACTTTATTGTATTATATTTCAATATTGGATTTGTTGATTTACTCGAATGGAGCAAATGCTTCCGAAACAGGATTAATTTGCTCCAGCGGGGAATATTCTTACTTTTAACTGCCGCAGTTGCCACCTTTTTTGCCATTAATACTTACTTTTTCTTTCTGGAAAACTAATGCATTGCTCTCATTTGTGGCGCCAACTTGGTGTACATCTAGATGGGCTTCAGCTTCACTGTTGGTACACTTTCCGCGAGTCGTTGACTTAAAGCTTATTTTGACTGGAGCGTACGCTGCTGGATTAAACACGACATCAATTAGGTCAGGCAAGCTGGTGCCTGGCGCAGAAATGGAGAAAGTTGTTGAAAGGTCGACCGATCCGGTGGCAGGTTTTGCTCCATTGATCACGTCTTGAACTTTAGTACCGAAAATTGTGGGAGTATTGAGAAAATCAAAATTATTGTTAACAAGATCCTGAATGGATTGCGCAAATCCTAATGCTTTGGTAGTAATCAGTGTAACCGAAACCTGAGCTTTGCCATTGGGGAGTGCGCATTCCAACACAACGCCATGAACTTTGGTGCCGATAGAGTGCCCCGTTTGGGCTTGGATATATTTATCGGCTAGTCCGGCGTAGTCAACCAAAGCAAAGTTAATTCCATCGCCACCAGCCCAGCCAGAATAATCTTTTACAGGCGGGAAAAATTGGGGGGGATCGTTCAAGGTTCCTTGCGCGTTTAGGAAATCAGAAAGGGGACGTTTGGTCACATTGATGCAGTTATCGTCAATGAGTGAATCAGCTTTGCCGGATAATGGAAATAGAATTGCCAGTGATGCTGTAAAAACAAGCATAAGTTTCGATTGTTGAATCGCTAGTGGCTTATTCATGTTTCTTGCTCCTGAATAGTTGTCGTTTACTGCTTTTTTCCACCCAGACCATTGTTAATACTGATCTTAATAATCTTAGGTTGATGCTTTTTTATTCTATTGGTATGGGTTTGGGTTTGGGAATTAAAGCATACTATAAATCGAAGAACACAAGCAAAGCAAACGCAGAGAATGCCAGTGAGCATGCTGTTAGAACGTTAATCGAGTAGGTTTGATTCGATCTGTTTGCATAAAACACAGATTCGAGCGAGAAGATCAATAATACTAACTTTATCAAATTGCTTTGCTCGCATGCATTACGCAATAAAGCCAGCAGTTGATTGATTAGAGTAATGCAATAAACTTAACCGCCCCAAAAGCGCACGCGCCCGGTATCCAAATGAATAAAATTGGACGAGGGATAATAACCGACACCACCCATTTGTAATGACAACGCAGCAGCGCGCAGATCGGATAATTTACGTCCTGGCAAGCGAATGTCGATGGCCTTTCCATGCGTATGCATGCTGTTTTTAGCAACGCCACCGCTTTGTTCCGCCAACTTGGCATTGGTGGCAGGGGAGCGGTACGCGGAAACGACATGGAATTCCTGATTGGTTCTCAATCTGTATTGCAACTGATGCAGAATATCGAATAGATCAGGATCTATCGCAAAGCGATCACCGGTACGATGGTCGCGCAGCACATGATTGATAGCGCGCATTCCTTCAGGAATATAGCGGCCATTGGCCCAGAAGGTCGCACGCGTGCGTTCGCCGGTGTGTAAGTTAAGAAAACTCAGTTTTTTCTCGAATGGTCTCTTGATTGCTGCATGGACAGACGTTGCAGCCATTGGAAGGGTCAGTAAAGTGCATGCGCCTAATCCGGCTTTTAAAAAGCGGCGGCGGCTTGGTTCTGGTTCTGTTTCGGATACGTGGGTTTGATTTAGAAGGTTTCGTATCATCGGCTATTTTCTCCTTGAAAATGTTGCGAATGTGTGCGAATAATTAATTATTACCAGCGAGCATACCGCAAAGCGCGCATATCCCGGTCATAAATATCAGGGGAAAAGCGCAGCTTTTCTTGCTCATCAATCCAGGCCGTAATATACACTAAGTAAATGGGCAGTGGTTTGGGTAAATACACGGTGGTGGTTTGGCTGCTTTCCAGGTCAGCAAGGAATTTCTCCGGTAGCTCTTGTTTCCCCAGTGCAAATGCCGCAAATTCCAGCGGTTTTTCCAGCCGGATGCACCCGGAACTGAATGTGCGAATATCCCTCTGGAAAAGTGATTTGGAGGGCGTGTCGTGCAGATAAATATCAAATGAATTGGAAAACATGAATTTAATTCTGCCTAATGCATTGTTTTTTCCTGGATCTTGGCGCAAAACATAGGGAAATCTGTGTTTGATTGCTTGCCAATCGATCGTGTCCGGATCGATGGCTTCACCATTCCGGTTGTGATTCGGAAAGACTTTGATATTTAATGAGGCGAAATGACTCAGGTCACTCTGTTGTTTCGGTAGTAAGTCTTTGCGCGCAATACTGTCAGGAACATTCCAGTACGGATTCAGAATCATATGCGAGAGCCTGCCATTAAAGGTAGGCGTTGAGCGGTAATCGCGCCCGACGATAATGCGCATATCGAGAACCTGTTTATCTTTCTCGACGACTGAAAGCCGGAACCCGGCCGTGTTGACCAGCACGTAGCGTTCCCCCAGATTTCTCGGAAGCCAGCGCAAGCGCTCCATATTGATACGCAGTTGGCGGATTTTTCTGTCAAGCGGGACATTGAGGGCGCGGATGGTGTTTTTGCCGATAACACCGTCGGTATTCAACCCATGTTGCGCTTGAAATGCTTGAATGGCCGTAACCAGCTCGTCATCGTAGTGCTCGCTTGCAGTGGGAGCAATGTGATAGTCGTCGATTCCATCGGCGGCATACGCTTGCGCGATGCGTTGGCGGATCAATGGGATGTTTGTGTGCGTGTCTCCCGGCCGGATCGACGGTGCGCTAGGAATATGCACCCACTCGATATGGCTGTTGGCAAGTGCCTGGTAGCGCGCCAGTGTTTGCTTGAGCAACTGATAGCTCGGTTGCTTTGGGGGCAAATCATTAAGTGATTGTTGCAGACGGTTGGTTCTGATTGCTTCGCGCAAGAAGGCTACCGCATCGAAGCCGGCTTGTGGAATATGCCAATCCTCGTCAGCTTTGGCCGCTGTGAACCGCCCGCGCGATAAATCGCGTGCCAATATCAACAGTGCATGCGTCGTGCGTATTTCCAGCTCAATTGCTGCGGGCAAAGATTGACCGATTTGCTGCAGCAGTTGCTGCAACTGCTGCAATTGATAATCGTGGCTATCCAGTCCCTCGGATTCCGCATTGGCGATGAAATTTAATGCTATTTCGAGTAGAGTTAATTCCGGTTCCGATGTTATCCACACCGGCTGATGATTCCGGGCGGCATAAAATCGCTGCAAATCCGCAATTTCGGTTTTGCTCAAGCCAAACAAAGCGGGTTTTGAGAGTTGTTTTTCTATTTGTTTGGCTTCAATGGCCAGCGCATGAGAAATCGGAGAATTTAATAGTAAAAGAGCGCAACAAAAGAATTGTAAAATTAGTGAGAGGGGTTTAAGTGGGTAGCACGGCAAACTGTGGTTCCTTTCGATGCGGCAATGTTTTTATCAGGGAGTTTCCGGATTTTACCATCAATGCCTGCTTTCACATATTTGGCTGAAAGGTAAAATCACCGCGCATTTCTCGATTTTTTAATCAAATAACGCTTATTGAACACGCAGCAGGGCGTTTGACTAAATATCCGGCATTACGTATATTTTGTGCGGGGAGAACAGAGATTCTCATATAAGCAATTGAATTAGAATATAAATATGACAGCTAAACAGCACGTAAAACAGTTATTGGACTTTATCGACAAAAGCCCAAGTCCTTGGCATGCGGTCGCGTCGATTGAAGCGGCAATTGAAGCATTTCAGTTTGTCCGGCTCAATGAGACGGCCAAGTGGCAATTGCAAGCGGGCGGGCGGTATTATGTGGTGCGCGATGATTCGTCGATCGTGCTGTTCGTGCTGGGACACAAAGCACCCGCCGAATCAGGGTTCAAGATTGTTGGCGCGCACACGGATTCACCGGGATTCCGCATCAGGCCGAATGCCGCAACTGTGAGCGACGGCATCGCCCGGCTCGGGGTTGAGATTTACGGCGGGCCGATACTCGCGACCTTTGCCGATCGTGATCTGAGTCTGGCCGGACGGATCAGCTATAGCGATGAAAAGGGAAATCTTGCCTACAAATTGGTGCGCTTCGACCGGCCACTGCTGCGCTTGCCGAATCTGGCGATTCACATGAATCGGAGCGTCAATGAAGACGGCTTGAAGCTGCACAAACAAAACGAATTGCTGCTGCTGTTCGCGCAATTGACCGGAGACCAGTTGCCACAACCTTATTTTATGGCGTTGCTGGAACAGGTGGCAGGCATCGGCGCCACGCAAATTTTGTCATGGGATTTGGCGGTTTACGACACGCAAAAAGGCACGTTCTGGGGCGCGAATCAGGAATTTTACGCGGATAGTCAGATCGACAACCTGGCTTCCTGCCACGCCGGGCTGCAAGCCTTGCTCGACGATACCATCCTGAACAATGCGGGAAGCACACTGGTGTGCGCGTTTTTCGATCACGAAGAAATCGGCAGCGAAAGCCATATCGGCGCTGGAGGCAGCTTTTTATCCGATGTCTTGCAACGCATCAGCATCGCCACATCGCTGGAGCGCGAAGACACGGCGCGCGCGTTGGCGCAGAGTTTCTTGATCAGCGCGGACATGGCGCATGCCTATCACCCCAATTTCCCTTCGTCCTATGACGCAGATCACAAAGTTTTCGTCAACAAAGGCCCGGTGATCAAATCCAACGCCAACCGCCGCTACAGCTCCGAAAGCGTCTCCACCGCGCGCTTTATCCAGTGGTGCGAAGAAGCCGGTGTTCCCCATCAACGCTACTCGCACCGCAGTGACTTGCCGTGCGGCAGCACGATCGGCCCGATCGCCTCGGCGAAGCTCGGCATCCGCAGTATCGATGTCGGCTGCCCGATGTGGGCGATGCACAGCATCCGCGAAAGCGCCGGTGTGCAGGATCATGACTATATGATTAAGGTGCTGAAGCGGTTTTTTAGCGATTAGGCGCGGCAACCAGTTTAGGGACGAAGTGCTTGCCGTTTGTATTAACTGATGATTTTAATAAAACTGTGCGCTAAACGAATTGCATTAATTGTGATTCCTGATAGATTTTGATTTTTTCTATAGCTTTATCAGTTCTTTTTTTAATAGATATAGCGAATTCTTCCATAGAATTGCAGTGAACAATTTCAGGATTAAAAGATTCTATTGGGTTATAAATGACACCAAACTTTCCAGAATCTAAAAAAACGGAGAAAATCCCAACTCCCGGAACTAAGTACGCTCCTATATGCCGGTTGTCAGATCCTTCTGCTGCTCCGCCGAAATAAACTGGTGAGCTTGGTTCTTTTTTTATTGGAATCGGTTTTCCGAAAAATTCCACACTTTCCATGTAGCGAAATTCATCGTTCTCGGATGTAAGGGTTGTACAAACCCCATCAACAGTTGGAATTTCAAGATCTCTTATAACTTGATCTATCGCATGGATAGAATTAACCAAATTTTGTTGAAAATCAGGGTTACTTTCTTTTCCTAATCTTCTTAATGTGAAATTAGGAGATGGATGCTTAAGTTCTTTTAGAAGTGAATAACTCTGAAATTTTGTAAAGGCATCTTTATCACCGATATATACAACATTTTTTCCTCTTTCTATATGGCCTTCGGAAATTTTCACTATTTCTTTTTCAAAATTTTCGGGATTATTGTCACTGCTGCATATAAACCCGATAATGAAGTCTGTTTGATATTGACTTCTGCAATGTCGATCAAAAAAGTAATCAATTGTTTGATCCTTGTTGATTAAATTTATTTTTTTATCATAAATCTTTTCAATCGCATCTTTAGCAAATGAAATTTCGTTTGCAAATGCTACAAATAGTCCTGGAAAAAGTATGATTACTTTCAAGCCTCCAAAATATTGCTCTGCTTGAGTGATTACGTTTCTTCTAGAGGATAATGGTTTTTTTTCTTGGGGAATCGTAAACTTTGTATCAGCAACAACAAAAATTTCGTTATTGATTAATCTGGCAACGACTAATGTCAAGATACGATCTCCATGTAAATAGCTAGTCAGCCCTGAAATATCTATAAGCTCCTGATATTAGTTATAAATGCACTGATTCTTAATGCTCATAACGACCGGAAATGTTAAAATATCCAAGTGTTTTCTGGTCGAAATGGTGATTAAAAATGCTAAGACATAGCAGTACGATTCATCAACCGAATTTGTTTGGAACAGATTTGTTGATGCAACTTGATCCCAATGATTTGTTGCTGAAGCTTGCATCAGCGATACCCTGGCAAGAATTTGAGGAATCATTTTCCATCCATTACACGACGGCGGCAGGTGCGCCGAGTAAGCCGATCCGGCTGATGGTTGGGTTATTGATACTGAAGCAGTTAGAGAATCTGAGTGACGAATCGATAGTATTGCAGTGGAAGCGCAATCCTTATTACCAGGCCTTTTGCGGCATGAAAGAATTCCAGCAAAAGCTGCCTTGCCATAGTACGGAGCTAGTACATTTTCGCAAGCGCCTAGGCGCGCAAGGTGTAGAGCGGATTTTCCGGATGAGTGTTGGTTTGCATGGGGAATCAGCGCTGGAAGATGTGGTTCATGTTGACACGACTGTGCATGAGAAGAACATCACGTACCCGACAGATAGCAAACTAGCGATCAAGATTATCAATCGCCTCAACAAGATTGGCCCCGCCCACGGTATTTCACAGCGGCGCACTTTCGTCAAAGAAGTGAAGTCACTGCGCCTGGATATTCGGCACTACCGGCACGTGAAGAAAAGAGCCAAGGCCAAACGCGCATTAAAGCGGCTCAGAACCATTGCAGGTGTCTTGATACGGGAGCTCAGGAGAGAATTACCGCAGTACTGTCTGTTTGAATGCTATCAACGGGACTTTCTGTTGTATGAGCGCGTATTACGGCAACAGCAAAACGATAAGAACAAGATCTACTCATTGCATGAACCGCAAGTGTACTGTGTCGCCAAGGGGAAAGACCACAAACAATATGAGTACGCTAGCCAAGCATCGGTCGCCAGTACCGCAAAAGGTAATCTGATCGTCGGCGTAATCAGTCACGAACAGAATCTGCATGACAGCAATACGTTACCAGAGATCTTGCGTCATGTTGAGATTTCGCGCGGGAAAGCAGCTAAGCAAGCCGTATGCGATCGCGGCTACCGCGGCAAACGTGAAGTCAATGGAACCCAGATCATTTTGCCCGGAAAAGGACTCAAGAAAGATACCCGATACCAGAAAGACAAGAAGCGAAAACAGTGCAGGAGGCGTGCCGCGATTGAACCCATTATCGGCCACCTGAAATCGGATTATCGAATGGCGAGGAACTATCTGAAAGGCGCTATTGGCGATCGCATCAACCTGCTGATGGCTGCTGCCGCCTGGAATCTGAAACAATGGCTGCTGGCCATTTTTTGGCTCTTTTTCCCATGGCGAAAACTGCAAATTTATCGGATTCCTTGATGGAAATTTAAACTACCAGGGCATGCATTTTAGTAGGCACCAGTTTTCTCGGGTAGCTTTTCCAGAACAACTGTCGTTTGATACTTTTTCAGGGTCGACTAGCTACATATTATTTCCGTGAATATATCACTAAATTTGATACTTACACAGCTTTAAAAACTTCTCTGCTACATCATCCTAAAACGACTTTCAAGCACTAGCTTCTGCCTATAAAAATCTGCCTTGACTTCAAGCAAATCAATTTCATTATTACGCCTTTCCAGTTCTTCGTTGCGCGAGGCGCGCGCGAAGATCTCGGTTCCCGTGTTATGGCTGCTGGGCAAGACGCAGTCTGGCAAAGCTTCGACCATCCGAGCGTTGACTGGCAACCGCGACCGCACGCTTGCCGATGCGCCAGATTTGAATTACGCGATGGCCGCCGAAATTCTCTTCCTGATTGAAACGCTGGAGAAGCCCCGCTAACGTCCGCACTTCGCGGTAGGATTGTGCCCAATTAATGGGCCTGAGATTGATTGGAATATTTTTTTCGTTATTGTTGTCTGATCCTGTCAAATCGCCGACAGCCTTACCCGGTGAAGTCGATTCTGAATAACCAGCATTTGTCATTCCGAACGCAGTGAGGAATCTTGTCGTATTTACGCTATAGATTTCTCGCGTTGCTCGAAATGACAATTTTTTAGAGATTCCCTGGAAACTATACCCACCCGTCCTGCAATAGGACACTGCCAATCAGATGGGTGACAGCTTCGGAACTTTGTGCAATCTCAACTGGCAGCCAATTGCGATCGACTTGGTTGCTTTCCAGCCGAGATAATTGCAGATTGAGTTCATCGCCGGTTGCAGATCGCCCCAATGTCTGGGTATAAATCGTTTGCACATAGTCGGTATCGGATAGATCTTGCAAACCGGCATGCTGCTGGAACCAATCCAGAATTGCATCCGGATCGTAAGGCTGTTGCAGTGTTTCGCGTCCGAGTTGCCATTCCGCTGCGGTGGCATCGCGGTTAAAGAAGCTGTGCACCAGGCGTGCCAGAATACCTTCAGTTTGATTATGCGCAATCACGACGGTTTCATTGTTGTCGAATGTAATCATTTCGGCACTCTTAATGCTGAACATGGCGCCATCACTGAGTTGTGTCAATTCCAGACGATTATCGACAAACTCCAGATGCACGTCGTCACGATGACCCAGCATGCGCAATACATCAAAACCTGCGCCGCCATCGGCATTGATGGCCAGTCCTAGCGGCAAATAACCCTGATTATCTTCATCACCGCCGGTAAAGTCACGGATTGTATCGACCCGGATAATGTTTGGATTGGTTTCCAGTCCGGCCAGTAATTCGTCGCTGGTTTTATCTCGGAATGCCGCTGCTTCAGGCAAGCTGTGGAAGGCCGCTAAAATATCGTCCGTCGTTGCACCCACCCAATTTTGTACCGCGCTGCCTTCTGCGGCCGTCAAATCTCGCTCCAGCCAGGTTTTAGCCAGATGATGGGCAACCGCTTCAACCTCGGAGTATGCAATCGCCAGACTGGGGCCGCTGGCAAAACGGACTAGCTCAACATCGGTCAGTGTATCGATTTCGCCATTACTATGCGTTAGCGTGATCGCGTTGCCATGCACTGCAACCCGGTAATCGGATAATTGTCCTGCTTGAACTGCGCTATCAAAACCCAAACCGCCGTTGAGACGATCATTGCCGGTTCCACCGTTTAATAGGTCATTTCCGGTACCGCCATAAACGGTATCATTACCCGCATCGCCGGAAGTTTGATCGTTGCCGCCCAGACTGCCGATTGTGTCATTACCGCCGCCGCCGAACAATATGTCGTCATCCGCACCCAGAACAATGAACTGGTTGTGATTATCGCCAACGACAAAATTCTCGCCGTTACCGCCTATTACGCGCACGGCACCGATAATCGATGCAAACGCGACATTATCCAGTTGGATGATGGTGCCGGATGGGAGATTGCTGGTATCAATGATGAGGATTTGTTTGCTACTGCCGGCAAGATTCGATCCAGTAATGACAATGGGCACATCCGGCACGCGATTATTACTGACTGCCGGGGTGACAACTTGCACGATAACTTGTTCATCCGCAGCCAATGCGGATAGAAAATCCTCGGCATGCTGGATGGCTTCCTGACTCAAGTCACTATTTACGCCAGTTTTTTGCTCGATGCGTTGAATCAGATCATCTTTGGCATCTGCCAGATTCAATTCCTTCGCCTGGCCAGCAATACTCAAACCGACTCCGGCCGGCAAGCTGGCTGTCAACAGGGCATCGCCCGTAGCATTGGTGATAATAGGAATATCCGCATAATCATTGAATAACGAAGCGGGATCATCCTGCCGTTCTGCAGTGACGGCCGGGATAGTTGTTACCACAGTGCCATCCGGTTGAATGGTGGTTTGGGTAACCGTGCCGTCTATGATCGTGGTCGTTGTGCTCGTGCTGCCTCCGCCAGTGCCGCCGCCACCGGATGAAGAAACCGAGATGGTTGCAGTAATATCGTTACTGGTCAGATCCGCAACAGTAACCGCCGTATCGGCACCTGCCGCCCAATCTTCCGCTGCGGCCAGATTGTAGGTTGTCGCATCGGTAGAAGCTGTGCCATCTTTGTTCAGCAGCAGATTCACAGCGGTTTTGTCCGTGCTGCTCAAAGTGATTGTGAATGCAGTGCCGGAAGTGATTTCGACATCGGCGGAGTCGGTCAGCGTATAAGTAGCGCCGCCTTCACCGGTGAAAGTGAACTTGGAGGCATCGATGTCGTTGGCGGCACCACTTGCCTTCAGGAAACCGCTGCCGGTCACAACCAGCGCACCGGTGCTGGCAGTATAAGTGGCGGATGTGATGGCGGGTACGGCAACATTGGAAGTGGTGATGCCGTTACCGGTGGCATCGACTACGTTGACCGCCGCATTAGCGCCTGCGGCCCAATCTTCTGCAGCGGCCAGATTGTAGGTGGTTGCATCGGTGGAAGCAGTGCCATTTTTATTGACGATCTGATTGACTGCTGCCTTGTCGGTGCTGCTCAATGTTACTGTAAATGCTGTGCCGGAAGCGATCTCGACATCGGCGGAATCGGTCAGTGTATAAGTCGCGCCGCCTTCGCCGGTGAATGTGAACTTGGATGCATCGATATCATTGGCCGCGCCGCTGCTTTTCAGCAAGCCGGTACCGGTGACAACCAGCGCGCCGGTGCTGGCGTTATAGGTGGCCGAAGTAATGGCGGGTGCGGCTACGTTGGATGCGGTGATGCCATTTCCGCTGGCATCCAAGGTATCGCCGGTGGTGACATTGGTATCCCAGTCATCTGCCGCAGCCAGGTTGTAAGTAGTCCCGCCGGTTGAAATTGCGCCGTTCTTGTTGACGATCTGGTTGATGGCCGCTTTGTCGGTGGCGCTGAGTGTGACAGTGAAAGCCGTGCCGGAGGTGATTTCGACATCGGCGGAATCGGTCAGCGTGTAGGTCGCGCTGCCTTCGCCGGTGAAAGTTAATTTGGAGGCATCGATGTCGAAACCGCCGCCATTGGCTTGCAGATTTGTGCCGGTAACGACCAGGGAACCGGATGAGGCATCATAGGTAGCCGAAGTAATCCGCGGATTGATTGAAACCGTGACTGCATTGGTTGCATCGCTGATATCGGGTGTCGCATTGGCACCCGCCAGCCAGTTGTCTGCGGCGGCCAGATTGTAGGTAGAACCGCCGGAAGAAGTCGTGCCGGTTTGGTCCAGCAAGGCATCGACACTGGTTTTGTCTGCGCCGGATAGCGTTACGCTGAAAGAAGTCGCCGAAGTGATTTCCACATCCGAGGCACTGGTAATGGTGTAGGTCGCGCTTGCAGTACCGCCGGTCAAGGTCAGCGTTGAAATATCAATGTCGTTACTTGCTCCGGCCTTGTTGAAGAGATTGGTGCCAGTGACAACCAATATTCCGGAGTCGGAGTCGTATGTGGCTGAAGTAATGGCGGGCGTCTGCACATTGCTCACCGTGATTCCGTTGCCTGTCAGGTCGGCGATGGTGATCGAAGATGCGCTGCCAGCCATCCAGTCTTCAGCCGCCGCGACATTGTAGGTCGTTGCACTGGAAGAAGCCGTGCCATCCTTATTCAGCAATCCATGAACCACCAACTGGTCAGCAGCATTCAGCGTGACGCTGAAGGAAGTTGCCGAAGTCACTTCCACAGTCGGCGAAGTCAACGCATAGCTTCCGCCCTCACCCGTTAATGTAAGCAGTGAAACTGCTACATCATTAGTCGCACCGCTGTTAGAAACCAAATTGGTTCCGGTGACCGTCAGCACGTTGGTGCTGGTGTCAAAAGTAGCGGAAGTAATGGCGGGTGCCGCATAGTTACTGACCGTAATACCGTTGCCGGTCAGATCGGCCACAGTCACTGCGGCATCGGCTCCGGCAGCCCAATCTTCGGCTCCGGCCAGGTTATACGTCGTGCTGCTGACCGCTGATGTGCCGTTTTTATTGAGTAATGTCTCAACATTGATCAAGTCAGCGCCGGTTAGTGTCACCGAGAAAGCAGTTCCCGACGTGATTTCTATATTCGTAGCAGTGGTGAGCGTGTAGGTTGCGCCACCTTCTCCAGTGATGGTCAGCTTGGAAAGGTCGATGTCATTGCTGGCGCCGCTTTTCTGCAAAAAACCGGTTCCGGTAACGGTTAATACGTTGCTGCTGTAGTCATATGTGGCGGACGTCATGGCCGGCGCGGCAACGTTGGAAGTGGTAATGCCGTTGCCGGTGAGATCGGCCACAGTAACCGCCGCACTCGCACCGGAGGCCCAATCTTCCGCCGCAGCCAGGTTGTAAGTGGTACCGCTGGTTGAGGAAGTGCCGTTCTTGTTGATCATCTGATTGACGGCAGCTTTGTCGGTACTGCTCAATGTAACAGTGAACGCTGTGCCGGAAGTAATCTCGACATCGGCGGAATCGGTCAGCGTATAGGTTGTGCTGCCTTCACCGGTGAACGTGAATTTGGAGACATCAATATCATTCGCCGCACCGCTGCTTTTCAAGAAACCGGTACCGGTTATAACCAGTGTGCCGGTGCTGGCGTCATAAGTAGCCGATGTGATGGCCGGTGTAGCCACATTGGATGCTGTTATGCCGTTGCCCGTCGCATCGGCCACATTGACGGATGCATCGGCACCGGCCGCCCAATCTTCCGCAGCCGCCAAATTGTAAGTTGTTGCGCCGGTAGAATTGGTGCCATTCTTGTTGATAATTTGATTCACGGCAGCTTTGTCGGTGCTGCTCAGAGTCACGGTAAATGCGGTTCCGGACGTGATTTCAACATCAGCGGAATCGGTCAGTGTGTAGGTGGCACTGCCTTCGCCGGTGAACGTGAATTTGGAGGCATCAATATCATTGGTTGCACCGCTCAGATTAAAGAAGCCAGTACCGGTGACTACCAATGCACCGGTACTGGCATCGTACGTGGCGGACGTGATCGCGGGCGCGGCCACGTTATTGACGGTAATGCCGTTGCCGGTTGCATCCGAGATATCGGTATTGCCAATTACCGTATTCCAGTCATCGGTAGCCGCCAGGTTATAGGTTGTCGCGCTGGTTGAACTGGTGCCATTTTTGTTGATAATTTGATTGACGGCGGCCTTGTCGGTACTGCTCAGTGTCACGGTAAATGCAGTTCCGGAAGTAATTTCAACATCGCTGGAGTCGGTCAGCGTATAGGTCGTGCCGCCTTCACCGGTGAACGTGAGTTTTGAGGCGTCGATGTCGTTGGTGGCACCGCTGGCTTTTACTAAATTTGAGCCGGTGACAGTTAAACTGCCGGTACTGGCGTCGTAAGTGGCTGAAGTGATGGCGGGCGTTTGTACATTACTGACGGTTATTGCGTTACCGGTAGCATCCGCATTACCAGTTTGCGCAGGATTCCAGTCAGCCGCTGCCGCGATATTGTAGGTGGTGGCGCCTACCGAAGTAGTGCCGTTTTTGTTTAGCAGTCCTTCCACGTTAATCTGATCGGTGGCACTCAAAGCAACGGTAAACTGAGTGGCCGAGTCGATTTCAACGTTTGACGAAGTGAGCGTATACGTTGCGCCGCCTTGTCCGGTCAATGTCAGTTTTGACACATCGATGTCGTTCAAAGCACCGGAAGTTGCGGTCAGATTGGTACCAGTCACAACTAGCGAATTGGTGCTGGCGTCGTAAGTGGCTGAGGTGATGGTGGGAGGGACAACCGCTGCTGAAATATCAATATCATCAACGGTTAGTTCTACCAGACTACCAAAAACAAAACGTATTTCGTCAACATTGTTAAATGCAGAGTTGAACGACAGCAATCCGCTATATTCTGTTGCTGCATTGTTTTGCTGCGTATAAGTGATATTTCCAGCCGCATCGCTGCTGGTTAAATTGACCGATTCCGCCGCAACGATCAAAGCGCCATCCCGGTAACCGGCAATGGTCAAAGAACTTGAGGCGCCATTCGGGCCATTGTCAATCTTGAATGAATTGAGCTGAAAATCGGAGCCATCGGAAGATTTGAAATAGAAATTGGTTACATTGGCACCGTTATAATTGAGAATAATCGATCGTCCGCCGGATTGATTCAGAAGCACGGGAAGATCCGCAGCGCTGGCATTTGCGAAATCGATTGCGCTGCTGGCACCGAATGTCCATCCGCTATAGGTGGCCGAAGTAACGCCATCGTTAGTGACTAGCGAACCGCTGTCGAAATTGGTAGTCGTCATTGCGTTACTCCTTTAAGTGCTTTAGAACTGCAGATTAACCGTTGTTGTCAATACATCACTTAAGGAGTCTCCGGATAACCCATCTTTGACATTCCGAACGGAGTGAGGAATCTTCACGAATCAACAGGATAGATTTATCGCTATGCTCGAAATGACAGTTATTCAGAGGTTCCTTAAGAGTCACTGGTGTTTAGGTGGTCATTTTGATACCGGTGCGATTGGATTTCATCAAATGTTTCTGCTTACTTTCGCTGTAAATGTTGTGCAATTTTCTGGTCGAGTTCGGCTAACCAGGTTTCTGGCATGATGGCGAGTATTTTTTGCCGGATTGATTGGGCAGCAAGAATTTCTTCGGTATCCTCGGATCGTTGTATGGCGGCAGATATCCACAAATACGCTTTTGCCAGATTTTCTGCCGATAATTGGTTTGTTTCCGGATCCGGTTCTGCATGATAAAAATGATTTCCTGCTTGAAAATATGCCGGTACAAATTTGAGTGCGGCGGCTTGTTCAAACAGTTGCCGAGTTTTTCTCGCGGTTTGTTCTTCCGGTGGTTCTTGTTGCATGAGTATGCCTAAATAATAAAAACCTTCAGGCGCTAGTTTTTGCGCGGCGGCAGAAAACCAGCGGTAAGCTTCCTGTTTATCCTGGATAGATGGATCGCCTTGCAAATAAAATTTTCCCAGCCATAGCTGTGCCGGAATCGAACCTTGGTGTGCAGCGGGACGGCAGAGTTCAAGGGCTTTTACGGGGTCCTTGGGCACGCCTCTGCCAGTCATAAGCAGATTGCCGAGATGGCAGTAAGAATGAAAATGTCCAGCCTGTGCCGCTTTCTGAAACCAGCTGGCAGCTGCGGTTGGATCTGCCGGGCGGTGCGTGCCATCGTCAAGACAGATTCCGGTCAGATGTTGCGCAACCGGAATGCCGCCTTGTGCGGCTTTTTCAAACCATTGGCAGGCGGCGGTCTTATCAATTGCGCGTCCCCAGCCATTTTGGTAAAAAAGGCCGAGGGTGAATTGTGCCAGCGCGTTTTGATCATTCCTGGCAGCGGCATCGTATCCGGCAAAGGCTTTTTCGTATTCCCCAGATGCCAGGGCCACTTGCGCATCCTTCATCACCTGACTGCTGTCCAGTTGTGCATTTGCGCCACCGGGATTGCTTTCGGACAACAGCACAGCAGATAAAAATATCAGTAACGCTTTTTTCATTTTTGTCAGCAGGAATCACGGATAATAGGCGTCATCGATGCGTGTATTCATTGATTGCCCGTTAATCCGGTGATTCCTTATTTCATGTTTAAAATTTCTTTACGGTTTAAGGCCGTGACGGAAAAACACCTTGCCAGGCAATGATGCAGTTAACCGTTGTGTAGGACTGCATGATTGAGAATGGCTGAGAGCTTCCGGTATTGCCTACTGTGACCGCTGTATTGGTTGTGGTCGTCACATTAACGCCACTCAGAGTGGTTTCAATGGAGCCGGCGTGCATATTCACGTTTGGCGCCGTTGTGGAGGAATATATCTTGATAAGGGCTGCAGACGATGTGGCAATTGCATTACTGCCTGGAGTAGTCATGTCACCCGTTGCATTGGCAGCTTTGAGTGTGGAAGTTGCACTAGCGCCGGGGGCAACCGCAGAAGTGGATGTTGAAACTGCGGTAGCTGGATGCGAATGTATCGGCAGTTGCGTGGCCGTGAGCGTAACATTTTCAGCGCCACTGGTTTGGCCCATCGTGAAATTTGAGTATCCTGGGGATTGTCCCTGGTGTACCGGTACTTTTCCTCGCATGTCAGGCAGCTTAAAGTTAGTGACACCATCCCCGCCGTAGGTAGTGCCCAGTAAGGAGTAAAGTGCTGCGTACTGGTTGATGGGCAGTGTTTGCCCGTTGCATTGAAACCACCCGTCCGGTGCAAAATTAAATGCGACATAACTGATTTCCCCAACAAATGGCTCATAGGCGGCAGTGGCGTCGTCAGGTGTTGCAGCCAGGAGTGCTATGGCTGTGGTGAGAGTAAAAAAACCTTGCGTCTTTTTCGTGTGTTTCATCAGTCCTTCCCCTTTGATTAAGATTTGGCTTTTAATTTCAAGCGTAACATTTGATACTGGCGATGAATTTCTCCTTTTATCGTAACAGTGCACTAATCCTAACATAATGTTGTAATAAGGTGCTTTATGCCCTTTATTCCGTTGAAAGCACCCGGACAATTGAAATTGTCTTGAATCAATATACGGTCTCAAACTTAAATCTGTTTTACACTGATGATAAGATGGCAGTCTGATGAAACTGAGCGATCTAAAAAACTGGACAGAATACTGGGAGCAACTCCGCACGGCGCTGCTCGAACCCGGTGTTGACAAAACATTGCTGGAAGCATCGTTGCGCGAGGCACGCGCGAAGATGCCGGTTCCCGTACTATGGCTGCTGGGTAAGACACAATCTGGCAAAACTTCGATTATCCGAGCGTTGACCGGTAGCGAAACCGCTGAGATCGGTAATGGTTTCCAGCCGTGCACGCGCAGTTCCCGTTTTTATGATTTCCCGGCTGAAGTGCCGGTTATCCGGTTTCTGGATACGCGCGGTCTGGGTGAGATTTCATATGATCCCGGTGACGATATGCAGTATTGCGAGTCTCAGGCGCATTTGCTGGTTGCTGTGATGAAAGTGGCTGATATCAATCAGATTGCGGTGTTTGACGTGCTGCATACCATTCGTCAGCGCCATCCCGAATGGCCTTTGCTGATTGTGCAGACCGGTTTGCACGAGCTTTATCCTGATCAATTCGGACATTTGCATCCGTGGCCGTATGCCGAGGATCCCTTACCGGAAACTATTCCGCTCGATTTGCGCCGCGCTTTGCTGGCGCAACGGGATACTTTAAAGCAATTACCTGGATTTTCCCCGTCGCGCTGGGTAGCGGTCGATTTGACGTTGCCTGAAGATGGGTTTGACCCGCCGGATTATGGTTTAGAAGCCTTGTGGCAAGCGATTGAGTCACTTTTGCCGTTAGGTTTGCAACAGCAACTCAGCGGTGATAAAGAAGTGCATGACCTGTATGCACGTGCTGCGCACCAGCAAATTTCGGGTTATGCGCTTGCAGCGGCAGGCTTGGGTGCTTTGCCGGTGGTGGACCTGGTTGCAGTGTCGGCGGTTCAGGCCAAACTCTTGCATAGCCTGGCTATCTTATACGGGCAGCGCTGGGATAAAAGCACTATGACAGAATTTTTGGGGTTGATGGGTGCGGGGATTGCGTCCAGTTATATGATACGGTTGCTCAGCCGGGCGGTGGTTAAGGTGATTCCTTTCTGGGGGCAAACGGTGGGTGCAGTGTGGGGTGCCAGTTCCAGTGGTGCGACTACGTATGCATTAGGCAAGGCAGCGATCTATTTCTTTATCCGGCGCAAGGATGGTTTGAATGTCGATCCTGAGGCATTGCGCCGCATCTATGCGGATGAGCTGGAGCGTGGGGCATCGCTACTTAAGGAACGTTTGCGGGGTAAACCAGGATGAAAGCGCCACTTCCAGTCGTTGATCCGCTACGATTATTGGTACTCATTCTGCTGATATTGCCCGTGTTGGCGTTGCTTGGCTTTGGGGTGTTGTGGTTGTGGCAGAGCGGCAATTTACAGATTTGGTTGATTGCGATGGTGGTATGCGGCGGTCTGGGTTACGGTTTGCAGCAGTGGCTGGTGCGGCGTGAACGACAATTACTAACGGATACGGTTACCGAGCCTAACCCGGATTGGCCGCCGAGTGCGGAAGTCGTGTGGCGAAAAGTCGAAGCATTGGCGGAAACCTGTAATCCAGAGGATTGGCCGCTTGAAGACGGCACATGGGTGCTGGAACTGGGGCAGAAAGCACTGCAAACCGTTGCGCATTGTTATCACCCGAATGTTGAAAAGCCGCTGCTTGAACTGACTGTGCCGCATACCTTATTGATTATCGAACGCGCGAGCCGTGATTTGCGCCGGGATGTCGCTGAAAAAATACCATTTAGCAATCGCCTGACTATCGGTGATTTGTTCCGGATACAGCGCTGGAAGGCCAAGGCAGAACAAATAGTGAATATCTACCGGGCAGGCAGCGTCATTTTCAATCCGGTCAATGCTTTGCTTAGTGAAGCGTGGCGGCATTTGCGCGAACGCAGTTTTGATCAGGCCAGGAATGAATTGCATAGCTGGTTTTTGCGTGCCTATATCTGCAAGGTCGGCTATTACGCGATTGATCTGTATAGCGGCCGTCTACCGCTGGGCGACGAAGAGCCTACAACATCACCAACACCGGAATCCCAGGCAGACCTAGAACAAGTTGAGGAAAAGGCAAAGTCAACTGTTGAGCCATTGCGTATTCTTGTTCTTGGACGGTCCAATGCGGGTAAATCCAGTTTGATCAATGCCTTGTTTGGGAAACTCACAACCACCACGGATGTATTGCCTGATACGACCCAAGCACTTCAACCATTCATTTTGTCACGTGAAGGGCTAACCCAGGCATTGATCTTCGATAGCCCGGGATGTGACAGCCCTTTTTTTGACGATAAGCAAATGTTGACGGCAGCCGGGAATGCCGATTTGATTTTATGGATTAGCCCGGCTAATCGTCCCGATCGGCAGACTGAGCGTAACTGCATCGATACTTTGCGTGCATTCCTGGCTGCGCGAATGGATCGCCGCTCCCCGCCATTGCTGGTTGTTGCCAATTTTATCGATCGCTTGCGGCCAGTAAATGAATGGCATCCCCCTTACGATTTGACAAATCGGCAGGATATCAAGGCAGTCAACATCACTGCTGCAGTGCGGGCCATCGCTACTGATTTGGCTGTACCGGTTGAGCAGGTCATTCCAGTTTGTCTGCTGGAAGGAAAAGTGTATAACGTGGATGACACGCTGTGGGCAGGCATATTGAGTCATCAGGATGAAGCGCTCAGAGCGCGTCTGATACGTTGTCTGGATGCCAGAAAACGCGCCGAAGATTGGGTCATGTTGCGTCGACAGATGGCCGGTGCCGGACGGTTTCTGCGGGATTTGCCGGAGATGCTGGGTAAACGTTCCGGGCGGTAGTGCGCATGGGTTGGATCAAATCAGAAGACGAATTGCGTGATTTTAATTTTGCGAATAGCGGATAGACTAAGAAATGTTTATAAAGCAATTTGTATTTCCCTTTCTTCTTTTACTTAGTTTCATCGTATTAGCGGTTATTCCTGATCGTGCGCAGGCGCAATACTGGTGGAATGCCAGCCGTGAACCGGTTGGGTTGGCGCCTGATCCTGTTGCAACGCCGGAAGCGATTATTCAGATCTATGGTGCGCGTGCTTATGGCTGGCGGGGTTATTTGGGAATCCATACCTGGATCGCCGTGAAACCCGCTCAAGCAAAGTTCTATACCATCTATGAAGTAATCGGATGGTTGCAACGCAGGAGAATGCCGGTATTAGTGATTTACGAGAATGTGCCCGATAGGCGCTGGTACGGCAATATGCCTGAAATATTGCTGGAGAAACGCGGTGATGGCGTGGATGCACTGATTGAGAAAATTGATCAAGCGGCACGGAATTATCCCTATGCGAAAGAGTATACGATTTGGCCGGGACCCAATTCCAATACGTTTACGGCTTGGGTTTCGCGGTCGGTACCGGAACTTCAGCTTGATCTGCCGCCAACGGCGATCGGTAAGGATTATCTGGGCTATCGGTTGATTTCGCAAGCACCGAGTGGCAGCGGCTTTCAGATTTCATTTTTTGGTTTGTTGGGTGTTCTGGTCAGCGCTGTTGAAGGCATTGAATTCAATCTGTTAGGTCTGTCGTTTGGTGCTAATTGGAACTCGCCAGCAATCAGATTGCCACTGGTGGGACGCAAAGATTTGGATTTATGGCCTCAGCCAGTGATTGAAAAATAGTTGTAATCGTAAGATCCTGAGCCTGCGATATTTAATTGATAATTATTCGTATTCATAATATAGTAAACAAGAATGATGCATTGAGCCTATGAACATTTTTGCCTGGAAGTTTTGTCATGCCAAGATTTAACGCAAGCCGTTTTGTTGTCGCAGTTTCTTTTCTTTTCTCTTTGTTTGTCGCGCACTCAGCACATGCCGAAGAAGTGGTGGTTTATTCTGCACGGATTGAGCAACTGATTAAACCGATGTTTGACGCTTTTACCAAGGAAACCGGGATTAAGGTCAAATATACAACGGACAATGAAGGCGCTTTGCTTGCTCGATTGGAAGCAGAGGGAAAAAATACTCCGGCTGATATGCTGATAACGGCGGATGCCGGTAACCTTTGGGCGGCGGCGCGGGCAGGATTGCTGAAACCTATCAAATCAGAGGTGCTGGAGAACAATATTCCGGTGCATTTGCGGGATCCCGGTAATGAATGGTTTGGCTTGTCAATACGCGCACGCACATTAATTTATAACACAAAAAAAGTAAATCCTTCCGAGCTCTCCACGTACGAAGATCTGGCTGATTCCAAATGGAACAAACGGTTATGCTTGCGCACCTCCAAGAAAGTGTATAACCAATCTCTGGTAGCGATGTTGATTGCGGAACACGGTGAAACTGAAGCGGAGAAAATTGTCAGAGGCTGGGTGGCCAACTTGGCAACAGATCCGTTGTCGGATGACACCCGGGCTTTGGAATTTGTTGCGGCCGGTAAATGTGATGTGACTTTGGTCAATACCTATTACTTTGGCCGTTTAATGCAGAAAGATCCCAACTTGCCGTTGGCAATTTTTTGGCCAAACCAGAATAACAGCGGCGTGCATGTCAATATTTCAGGTGCAGGGATTACGCGTTACAATCGCAATGAGCAAGCTGCCATCAAATTACTGGAATTTCTATCATCCGATAAAGCACAAAATCTTTTTGCTGATGTAAATATGGAGTATCCAGCCAATCCAAGAATTAGCGTGGATCCATTTGTTGCGGCCTGGGGCAGTTTTAAGCAAAATCCAATGAATTTGGTTAAAGCCGGTGAATTACAGACAACCGCTGTGAAATTGATGGATCGTGCGGGTTACCGGTAAAAAATCAGGTTGAATGCAAAGAACGATGCAGACCGCATAGGTTGGTAAAAAATAGAATCTCTTCAACCGGGAATTTTTCTGCATTATTCAATCCCTCATTGCTTATGAGCTTCTGGCGTTTGGTTCCTTTTATAGCTGCTGCGTTGGTGCTGGCGCCTGTCGGTGTGATTGTTTCATCTTTTTTTGCGCCTGCCAGTGATATTTGGCAACACCTGGTGGAAACCACGCTACCTCTTTTGCTCATCAATACGCTTTGGCTTGCATTGGGTGTGATCGTTGGTACCGCATTGCTGGGTATCAGTCTGGCTTGGTTTACGGCTGTCTATGAATTTCCCGGCCGCCGCTTTTTTTCCTGGGCTTTGTTGTTACCACTGGCGATACCTGCTTATGTGACGGCATTTGTTGCATTGGGCCTGTTTGATTTTACCGGTCCTATACAAACCACACTGCGTGCATGGCTGGATTCCGATTTATCCTGGTTCCCGGATATACGAAACAGGGCAGGGGTCATCATTGTTATGACCCTGGCTTTTTATCCTTATGTGTATTTACTGGCACGGAATGCTTTCTTGAGTCAGGGAAAACGATCGCTGGAAGTAGCGCAATCCCTCGGATTTAACCGCAAACAAGGCTTCTTTAAAGTGGTGTTGCCGATGGCGCGTCCCTGGATAGCCGGGGGTATCATGCTGGTATTGATGGAAACATTGGCGGATTTCGGCACGGTCGCAGTGTTTAACTACAATACATTTACGACAGCCATTTACAAGGCATGGTTCAGTATGTTTTCGTTGCATGCGGCTTCTCAGTTGGCTTCGTTGCTGATTGTTATTGTTTTCGTCGTGATTGTTCTGGAACAGCAATTCAGGTCGCGTATGCGTTATGCTGAAAATAAAAGAACTGAGCGGGCGCAGCGTATTCAGCTTATGGGCTGGCATAATTGGGCGGTTACGGGTTTTGTTCTGTGTGTATTGTTATTGGCATTTTTGTTGCCGGTTACACAATTATGTATTTGGGCCATACAGTCGTTTACACCAGATTATGACGTAGCCCGGTACTTAGAATTTCTCTGGCATTCATTATCATTGTCGGGTTTGGCAGCTTTGTTGATTTGCCTGGTTGTGATTACTATGGTTTATGCTTCACGGCGCTATCCGGGCCCAGCTACGCGGTATGCAGTACGAACAGCAACGATAGGCTATGCATTGCCCGGTACAATTTTGGCGATTGGTGTGTATGTACCGCTGGCATGGCTGGATGGGCAGCTCAGCGAATTAGCTTTGCGCTGGTTTCAGATCGAAACGGGGCAGTTGATACAAGGAACATTGATCACTATGCTGATTGCCTATTTGATACGGTTTATGGCGGTCAGTCACTATCCCATCGATGGCGCCATGCAACGTATTACACATAGTATCGATGAGGCGGCAATGAGCCTTGGGATGCATGGTTGGGCAATGATAAGGAAGGTGCATATTCCGATGTTGAAGCCGGGTATTTATACGGCTGCCACCTTAGTGTTCGTCGATGTCATGAAAGAGATGCCGATCACACTGATGACGCGTCCATTCGGTTGGGATACACTGGCTGTCCGGATTTTCGAGATGACTTCGGAAGGACAATGGGAGCAAGCGGCTTTGCCCGCTGTGACGCTAGTGCTGGCTGGATTGATACCGATTTTCTTGTTTATGCGCCAAACTGAGAAGTAGATTGATGAGTATCGCACTGCTGCAACTTAACAATGTCCGGCAAGCATATGGCGAGCAAGTCGTTATTCATGATTTATCACTGGCATTACAAAAAGGGAATATCGGTTGTTTGCTGGGTCCCAGTGGTTGTGGTAAGACTACCGCACTGCGGTGTATTGCTGGTTTTGAGCCGGTGTCTGCAGGAGAAATTTTGCTCAATGGTGTTTGTGTGAGTAGCGCAGATATTCTTGTGCCGCCGGAACAAAGACGGATTGGTATGGTTTTTCAGGATTACGCGTTATTTCCACATCTGGATGTGGCTGCCAATATCGGTTTTGGTTTGCATCGATTAACCAGAACGGAACGCGAACGGCGTGTGGATGAGTTGTTGCAGGTTGTACAACTGGTTAGTGTATCCGGCAAATATCCGCATGAATTATCAGGTGGTCAACAACAACGGGTAGCCCTTGCGCGTGCACTGGCACCTAAACCCGAGTTGCTGTTGTTAGATGAACCCTTTTCCAATCTGGATGTCAGCTTGCGTGAACGCTTAAGCGTGGAAGTGCGTGAGATTCTTAAGGATCAGGGGATTACAGCTATTCTGGTAACCCATGATCAAGCGGAAGCATTTGCGATTGCCGATGTGATTGGCGTTATGCAGCAAGGTGAAATTCAGCAATGGGATACAGCTTTCAATCTTTATCATCGTCCGGCAAATCGTTTTGTGGCAAATTTTGTCGGTCAAGGGGTATTCCTTCCAGGTACAGTTATTAGTGCACAGCAGGTTGCGATCGAATTGGGAATTTTAAATGGCGAGATTCCGCAGTACTGCGATAATGGCTGTAAAGTAGATGTGTTAGTGCGTCCAGATGATATCGTACATGATGATAACAGTCCGTTGCAGGCAACAGTTATTAATAAAGCATTTCGCGGTGCAGAGATTTTATATACATTGCGTCTTTCTGGCGGAGCCAAGGTACTAGCGTTGGTGCCTAGCCACCATAATCATGTGATTGGTGAGAAAATAGGCATCAAGCTTGAAGCTGATCATATTGTTGCATTCCGTCAGTCAGTGCTATGACAGTCGTTTTGAACTCATTTTGTGTAGAAACTTTACTCAATTTGTTTTTCTGAGCATTTTTTAAAAAAATGATGCTTCCCTTTTAACAATTTTTTCTATAGCATAGCAAATTAGTGTGTATACCTTTCTTTTACAGCTTTATTCCAAATAATCCCTTAAAACAATCTCTGAGATAATGTTGGGGATTACTAATCTTAAAAACCGAATAATTTGAATGAGGATTATATGAGTCAGCATATTCATTACGTTACTGATGCTAATTTTGATGCGGAAGTTTTGCAATCGACAACGCCCGTGCTGGTTGATTACTGGGCGGAATGGTGTGGTCCGTGCAAGATGATAGCTCCAATACTCGATGAAATTGCAGGTGAATATGGTGAGCGCCTTAAAGTAGCCAAACTGAATATCGATGAAAATCAGATAACACCACCGAAATATGGTATTCGCGGTATTCCCACATTGATGTTATTTAAGAATGGAAATATTGAAGCGACGAAAGTCGGGGCATTATCAAAATCGCAATTAACAGCATTTATTGACAGTCATATTTAAACCCGCTAGTCTTATATAAATAGTTGATTTGTGGGTGATACAGATTTAAAAAAACCACAGCCCTATATTTAATTATCCCGTCCGTAACAACTTTCCTTCCAGCGTCACTATCTTTTAAGTAAGTATTCTTTTTTCACGAGCTTCTTCATGCGTTTATCAGATCTAAAAAACCTACATGTAACTGAATTAGTAAAAATGGCCATCGAAAATGAAATTGATGGTGCTAACCGAATGCGAAAGCAGGATCTGATTTTTGCATTGCTAAAAAATCAGGCGCGGAAAGGCGAAAATATTTATGGCCATGGAACACTGGAAGTATTACAGGATGGGTTCGGTTTTTTACGTTCTCCAGATACCTCATATTTGGCGGGTCCTGATGATATTTATATTTCACCCAGTCAAATCAGACGTTTTAACTTGCATACAGGCGATTCAATTGATGGTGAGATTCGTCCTCCTAAAGATGGTGAGCGCTATTTTGCGTTGGTTAAAGTTGATAAAGTTAATAACGAGCCTCCAGAGAATTCTAAACAAAAAATCCTGTTTGAGAATCTGACGCCACTATTTCCTGATGAACGGCTTATTCTTGAGCGTGACATTAAGGCTGAAGAGAATATTACAAGCCGAATTATTGATTTGATTGCGCCTATCGGTAAAGGTCAGCGCGGTTTACTGGTTGCTAGCCCAAAATCAGGTAAAACCGTAATGTTGCAGCATATTGCACATGCCATTGCAGCTAATTATCCTGATGTGATTTTAATAGTGTTGCTGATTGACGAGCGTCCTGAAGAGGTAACGGAGATGATTCGCTCTGTCAGGGGGGAGGTAATTTCTTCCACTTTTGATGAATCGGCCATGCGGCACGTGCAAGTTGCTGATATGGTGATTGAGAAAGCTAAGCGCTTGGTAGAACATAAGAAGGATGTCGTCATATTGCTCGATTCGATCACGCGGCTGGCACGCGCTTATAATACGGTGGTGCCTGCTTCTGGTAAAGTACTAACTGGCGGCGTAGATGCAAGCGCGCTGCAACGGCCTAAACGTTTTTTTGGCGCTGCCCGTAATGTTGAAGAGGGCGGATCACTGACTATTATTGCAACAGCATTGATCGATACGGGATCACGTATGGATGATGTGATTTATGAAGAATTTAAGGGTACTGGCAATATGGAGATCCATCTTGATCGGAAAATGGCTGAGAAACGGATATATCCAGCGATCAATGTGAATCGATCAGGCACTCGTCGAGAAGAATTACTAATTCCTCCAGAGGTTTTGCAAAAAATTTGGGTATTACGTAAATTATTGCATCCAATGGATGATATGGATGCCATGGCATTTTTACTGGATAAAATCAAGGCGACCAAGAATAATTCTGATTTCTTTGATTCGATGAGACGTGTCTAAGTATAGGGTGCTTCTAAAAATTCAAAATTCTAAACAAAACGAGGCGCGAGCAAAAAATTGTGACTCAGCATATAACTGATATGTAAGGAAACATTTTTTGTGAGTATCAAAGTATTGTGACTAAATTTGGATTTTTAGAGGTGCCCTATCGATTGATAGTTGCACAGGTACGTACATTAAAGGATAATGCACGGTTTTTTAATTCCCCTTTAGGGATGGAATAATTGAGGATATTGGCAATGAAAGCAGACATTCATCCAGATTACCAGGAGATAACGGTAACTTGTAGTTGTGGTAGTGTTTTTAATACACGCTCGACCATGAATAAACCTCTGAATATTGAGGTGTGTTCTCTTTGTCATCCCTTTTATACGGGAAAACAGAAGATTGTAGATACCGCTGGTAGGGTTGAGAAATTTCGTCAGAAATACGGCAGGCAAGCGTCCAAATAATTGCCGGCGCCATGTCATGGTGATATCGACTCACCAGCTGAATTTCTCCGTTTACATGTTGCTCGGATAAGTCGGATTCTATTATCCAAGTAGTTGGTTCCAATTCAGGCAGCGCCTCAATAATGAACAGCAAGCCAGATAGTTTCGTTATCAGGATCTGTCCATGCAACTCTGTGCTTCTTATGAGAGGGGATATTAATGAAATCCCCCTCATTAAGATGGACTGACGTTTTGTCTTCAAAAGATAATATAGCTTTTCCTTTTAAAACCATAACCCACTCATTTTTTTCCTGATCATACCAATCAGATTCTGGAGATTTATGGCCTTTTGAAATAATTTTTTCTATTGTTACCGCATCATTCTTGATAAGAATTTCAAAGAACTCTTCTTTTTCCAAGTTTTGAGGAGTTTTAGAAAAAATATTTTGTGATTTCATTTTTGATGTGTGTTGCCCATACCGTTATTTCGCTGATAGATAGCACTAATGATTGCTAAGGACAATACGATATTTCGCTTTACCACTTGCTAATCTTGCTAATGCTTCATTGATCTGATCAAAACGAAATATTTCAACGATTGGTTCAATATCATGTTGTTCTACAAAATTCAGCATCGTTTTCAAACTTGCTGGACTACCGACAGGTGAACCTGAAACTGAGCACTGATTTGAAATTAAAGGGAATACGTTGATATCCAGAGATTCAAGGGTTACACCTAAGAAATGTAAACGGCCTTTGGGGCGCAAGGTCGCTATATAGGCATTCCAGTCGAGTTTCACATTCACTGTCGATAAAATTAAGTCAAACTGGTTTTTTGCAGCGCCAAGTTCAGCTGGGTTGCGCGTATTCAGAACTTTGTGTGCACCTAACGCCAGTGCTTCTTTCTTTTTATCATCACTGGATGTAAAGGCAGTTACCTGACAACCCCACGCTTTCAGAAATTGTAAGGCAATATGCCCTAAACCTCCTATGCCAATAACCGCAACTCTGGCAGTAGGCTGAATATTGAATTGCAGTAGAGGATTAAAAACAGTAATTCCACCACAGAAAAGAGGTCCCGCAGTTTGTGCGTTTATGCTATCCGGTAGGGCAATAATGCTGGCAGCATTGGCGCGAACTCTATCTGCAAATCCCCCATGACGACTAACAATCGTTGATTCCGCTTGTGCGCAAAGATTGTGATCGCCGGACATGCAACTATGGCAGATCATACAATAGCCAGCGTGCCAACCAAGGCCGACTCGTTGCCCGAGTTGAAAATTTTGCACATGTGCTCCTTTTGCTGCAATCGTGCCAATAATTTCATGACCTGGTACAAATGGATATTGAGTAATTCCCCACTCATTGTGTAGCATGCTCAGATCGCTATGACAAATACCACAATGCTCAATCGCTATTTCAACATCGTGAGTACTCAATAATCCTGGCTCGTATTCAAAGGGTTGAATTTCTCCGCCCTCTTTAAATGCAGCATATGCTTTAATCATTAATTTCCTCTCGAGATAATTTATCATTTGATTGTTATGTCATTAAAATGAAACTGATATTTAGTATATTAAGCTTATTGCTCTATTATTTATTGGCTATAAATGCATTTTAGCAGAGAGTTTTGGAAGCTGAATCAACTTTAAATAGTCCAAATATTTATAGTTTTATCCTGCTGTAGAAGTAATTGCGCTGAAACAAAATGACGAAATTCATTGTCAAATAAGGCGCAAATAATCTACTTATTCAGAATTCTTCTTCATAGGTGGCTCAGTAAGTGAGTAATAAGCTTTTATAATATATGGTTCTGCAGTTTAATATATGTTTGATTTGTAATGGATATTGGTGTATTTTGTGAGATAATACTTTAAGTGTTAAAGTTTCTAGTTTAATTGTCGTAGCTAATTTGAGAATGATCGCTCGATCTTATTGATTTTATTTTGTGTTTAATGTGGCGATATGTAAGACACATTGAAAGTTGCTTCATTATATATTTGTAACTATAAAGGGAAAAGTACTATGGTATTAACATATAGGCAGATGGCATTGATTGGGTTTGTGAGTATTTTTGTTTTAGTTCTTACAGCTTGCGACAGTGAACCTAAAGAAAAAAAATCCGGACAAGCCTTAGTTAGTGTTAATGGCAAAGAAGTTACCATGCTTCAACTTAATGATGAAATAAAACGTGCCAATATTCGCCCTGATCAGTATGAAGCAGCTAGCAAACAATTATTGGAATCACTCATTGCTCGTCAATTGATTATGGACGAAGCTATAAGTAACAAACTTGATCGGACTCCCGATGTCATGCAGGCGCGTGAAAGAGCTAATGCTCAAATTATTTCACAAGCATATATGCAAACTATTGTAAGTAAAGTTGAATCACCCCGGGTTCTCTGGAGGCTGTTTGGTTTAAGTAACTTTGGCAGAATCCAAGTTGGCTAACTGCCGGTAGTATTGTGCCTCAGCTTCCGCCGGCGGTATATAGCCGATGGGTCCAAGCAAACGCTGGTGATTGAACCAGAACACCCAGTTCAACGTCGCCAATTCAACGGATTCCCTGTTTTTCCATGGCCCCTGCTTGTGAATCAATTCAGCTTTGTAAAGCCCGTTGATCGTTTCGGCTAGTGCGTTATCGTAGCTATCTCCTTTACTGCCAACCGACGGTTCTATTCCAGCCTCGGCAAGCCGCTCCGTATAACGGATAGAGACATACTGGGAACCCCGGTCGCTGTGGTGAATCAAGGCACCCAGCTCCGGTTGCCGGGCGTATAAAGCCTGCTCCAGCGCATCCAGTACGAAGTCCGTGTGCATGCTGGAACTGACCCGCCAACCCACGATGCACCGGGCAAACACGTCGATGACGAACGCGACATATAGCCAGCCCTGCCAGGTGGAAACATAGGTGAAATCCGACACCCATAACTGGTTTGGGCGATCCGCCTTGAATTGCCGGTTTACGCGATCCAGCGGGCACGGCAGCGCCTTGTCCGGAACCGTGGTTCGCACAACCTTGCCGCGCCGCACACCTTCCAGCCCCAACCGTTTCATGAGCCGTTCAACAGTGCAGCGAGCTACCTGCATTCCTTCGCGCTTAAGTTGCCGCCATACCTTGTCGGCACCATACACCTGCAGGTTAGCCTGCCACACACGCTGAATTTCTGGCATCAAAACCTCATCGCGTTGGGCACGAGTGCAACGCAATGCCGGATTGCGCCGCTCGGCCGCGTGACGCCGATACCCTGACGGGGCGACCTGCAATACCTTGCAGATCGGCTCGACCCCGTGGGTGTCACGATACCGGTCGATGAACGACCTCAGGATTTGAGTTTGCGGTCGAGCTCCGCCTGGGCGAAAAAAGCACTGGCCAGTTTCAGAATTTCATTGGCGCGACGTAATTCCTTGACCTCACGCTCCAGTGCTTTGATGCGTTCGCGCTCTTCACTGGTGATGCCATCTCGTAGGCCTGTGTCGATCTCGTGCTTCTTTACCCAATCATGCAATGTCGGCGGCGCGCAGCCGATCTTGGGCGCAATCGATTCTATCGTCGCCCACAGCGAAGGGTACTCACTGCGATGCTCTTGCACCAGGCGGACTGCTCGTTCTTTTACTTCGGGGGAATATTTGTTTGTTTTGTTCATCGCTCCATTCTCTCAAGATTTGGAGCCTCCTCAAAACCCGGGGCGATTCAAGTCGCTAAACCATCCAAAGCTGAGATTGATGATTATTACCAAAAACATCCCGAATATTTTGCACAACGCAAGCAATTTGATTTAACGATAGTGCGCGTTGCAACTAAAGACCTTGGCGATGAATTAAAAAAAATCATAGATGCAGCTAAGTCTCTAGACGAAGTGGTGGCGTGGCTTGATAAAAATAAAGTACAGTATCTCCGTAATTTAGCGTCGCGAAGTACCACTGATCTGCCGGCTCAGATGGCGACAATGATGCAGCAGAAAAGTAAAGACACTATTTTTATTATCAACGAGCAAGGTAATAGTTTGCTTATTTCCGTCAATGCGATCAAGGATAGTCCAATCACAGCTGCTGTTGCGGCACCACAGATTGAGAAATTTTTGATGAATCAAAAATACAAGGAAGCAACCGATGCAGAAGTTGCTCGCTTGCGCGCGGCAGCAAAAATAGAATATCTTAATGCGAAAACGTCAATATCCAATGCGGAAAAGCCGGTTGCTCAATCAACAGTGGCCCCTCCCTCTGATGTTACTAATAATTTAAATCTAACAGAAGAGCCAGTTTCAGAAGGGGCAATTGAGCGTGGTATCATGGGAATAAAATAAGTGTAAATTTTTGCTCAAAGGCTTTATCTTTATCAACCTATCGCGTTATGATTTAAGGATTGTAGGCAAATGATATATGTTATGAAAAAACTGAAGTTTCTGATGATCTTTCCAATACTTTGGATGATTTGTATTGGCAGTGTGGTTGCCGGTGATAGTAGGGAAAGTGTATTGGGACCCGGTGATACATTAAAAATATTTGTCTATGGGCAGCCCGATCTCACTACTGAAGCGAGAGTAAGCGAATCCGGGAGTATAACTTTTCCCCTGTTGGGCGAGATATTAGTTGATGGATTAACTCCATCTGCTGCAGAACGAAAGATAGTAAAGCTACTGGAAAGTCGTGATATTTTGCGTAAACCCCAAGTAAATATCTTAACCAGTTCACTACAGAGTCAAATGGTATCTGTACTTGGTTATGTTCGTAATCAAGGCCGTTATCCGATCGAAGGTAAGCGTAGTCTGACTGATATTCTTGCCATGGCTGGAGGAATAACTCCTGATGGTGGAGAGTTGGTTACTCTGATCCGTTCGGACGGGAGCAAATTTAATAAAGAAATCATTGATGTTATAGAAATGGTTCGTTCCGGTGATTTAACTCGAAATTTGAACGTGCGCAGTGAAGATCTTATCTACGTTGAGAGGGCTCTCCGTTTTTACATCTACGGGGAAGTTCAGCGTCCTGGAACTTATAGACTTGAACGTAATATGACGGTTATACAGGCACTGTCAGTTGGTGGTGGATTGACCCAACGGGGTACTGAACGCGGTCTGCGGATTCAGCGTCGCGATGCTGAGGGTAATTTGCAGATGTTAACAGTAAAATCCAGTGATTTGGTTGAGCCTGACGATGTGCTTTATATCAAAGAAAGCTTGTTCTGATATTCGTTCAGGAACTGTTTAAGTATTTTTATATCAAGCAGCTATTGTAACTAGATTAGGTTTAAACTGGAATTTACACATGGATTTATCTCGATTCTTTCTTATTATATTAGCCCGTCACAAACTTATCCTTCTTACACTTATTGTGACTGTAGCGACTACTTTGGTTGTGAGTCTGTTATTGCCCAAAAATTACAAGTCGGTAGCAACTCTGGTGCTTACAAATAAGGGGGCTGATCCTGTTACGGGCGTGATAATGCCCGCACAGTTAAATGCAAGTTATATGGCAACTCAGTTAGATGTCATTAAAAGCTCTAGGATTGCATTGATGGTGATAGATCAACTTAGGCTTGATCAGAGTGAAGCAGTAAAAGCGCAATTTGAGAGTAGCAATAGTAATCTGGGATTGCGTGATTGGTTGGCTGCCTGGCTAGTTAAGAATTTGGATATTGAAACCTCGCGAGATAGCAATGTAATTGGTATTGGCTTTAAGGGTGCCGATCCTATGTTTACTTCTATCATTGCAAATGCATTTGCTAATGCCTATCAGGAGATGAGCATTCGCCTCACAGTTGAGCCCTCACAAAGAGCAGCAGCCTACTTTACTGAGCAGCTTAACGTGTTGGGTGACAGACTAGAAGTGGCACAAAAAAAACTATCTCAGTTCCAACATGAGCAAGGAATCGTCGATGTGGATTATCGTCTTGATGTTGAAACAAAGCGGCTAAATGATCTCTCTAGTCAATTGATAGTTGCTCAAGCGGAAGTAATGGGGGCAGTATCTGGGGCGAAAAACAATAGCTCCGATGGTGAAAAAAATAGTATTAGTAGAAATCCAATGATTAATAATCTCAAGTTTAGTTTGACGCAAGCTGAGTCAAGTTTTTCAGAGATTTCGCAGAAATTAGGGCGTAATCACCCCAGCTATGCGGGAGCAAAAGCAGAGGTTGAAAAACTGAGAGCTGAGCTGAATAAGCACATAAGAGTTGTCACAAATACCGCTATCAATCAAGAAAGTGGAATCCGCATGGCACTTGAAGAGCAAAAAGCTAAAGTATTGGCTCTTAATCGCGCGAGAGACGAACTCCTGCCTCTTGTTAAAGATGTTGAAGGTGCTCAGCAGGCATATAATGCTGCAATGCAACGTTTAAATCAAACAAGTCTCGAGGGGCAATCTAATCTGTCAAGTGTCTCTATACTCGATACAGCAAAAATTCCAGATACACCGGACAGTCCCAAAATATTGCTCAATATAATTCTATCAGTATTTCTGGGTAGTGCTCTAGCATTAGGCGTTGGTTTGCTAGCCGAAATGCTTGACCGGCGTGTGCGTTCTGCAGAAGATTTGGTCGATATACTCCAAGTTCCTGTGCTTGGTATTATAAAGCGAGGGGTTCCCAAACAACAGGGCCGATTGCAATTAGGTTGGTTACGTTTGCTACGATGAATCAATATAAGCTTATTAAATTAGGAAGAAGAAAATGAGCATTCAAGGTTCCTCTGAAACAAGGAAATTTAGTGGCACCGCCTCTATTAGTACCAATGTACCTCCCCTAAGAAAATTCAGTATAGGACACATACTGCTAGATATGGGGAAAATTACACCTGTTGAAGCGGAACGTGTACTGCGCTTACAAAAAGAGAGAGGTCTACGTTTCGGTGATGCTGCGCTTCAATTGGGTTTGATTACAGAGGCAGATATTCAGTTAGTGCTGGCACAGCAATTTGACTACCCTTATCTGTTGCCAGGGCAAGGGAATCATCCGCCAGGGTTAGTGGTTGCTTATCAACCATTCGGTGCGCAAGTAGAAGTTTTTCGTGCAGTGCGTAGTCAGTTGATGTTACGTTGGTTTACTTCAGGACGTAAAGCGCTGACAATCGTTAGTTATAATCCCGGCGATGAAGTAAGTCTTTTTATAGCTAATCTGGCTGTAGTATTTTCCCAACTCGGTGAGCGCACATTGCTAGTTGATGCGAACTTGCGTTATCCGCATCAACATGAAATTTTTAATTTAAAAAATAAGCAAGGCTTATCTGATGTCCTTGCCGGCCGTGCTAATATTTCTGAGGTGATTGCCAGAATTGATTCGTTCATAGATCTTTCTGTTTTGCCAGCAGGAACACTTCCACCTAATCCTTTGGAGCTTCTTAACCGTACTTCATTCGATGAACTGAATGATCATCTTGCAAATCAGTTTGATATTATTCTTTACGATTCTGTGGCTTTCACGAGTGGTTCCGATGCACTTGCTATCGCTGCTCGTACAAGTGGGGTTTTGATAGTTGCACAAAAAAATAATACTCGTTTGGATGATATAAGCACTATGAATGAACAACTTAAATGCAGTGGAGCCGAAGTTATAGGTTCCATTTTAATGGACTGATTTTTTAATCATCGGTAGAGACATGTTTACTATTCCATACAAACTTCATACTGAGAAGCAGGTTATAGCAGACTGGTTGCCAGTGTTGTTAGGGCTATTGGCTTTGTATATACCTACTTTCTATAATCTTGCAAATGGGATGTGGACTAATGAAGAGCAAGCGCATGGCCCAATTATCCTATTCCTTTCGCTCTGGCTTATTTATCGCAAGTGGCCAGAAATGATAAAAAGAAGTGAAGGAAAACCAACCTCAGTTCTGGGGTGGATATTTTTTTTCATAGCTCTATTTCTTTATATTATCGGCCGTTCTCAGCAGATAATAATTTTTGAAATGGGATCTTTTATTCTGGTTCTGGCGTCTGTCTTGCTTATTAAACGAGGTAGCAGTGCTCTGAAAGCTATGTGGTTTCCGATTTTCTTCTTGTTGTTTATGATTCCATTGCCAGGCACGTTAGTTAGTTTGCTTACTATGCCTATGAAAATGGCGGTTTCATATACTGCCGAGAATATTTTATTTTGGGCAAATTATCCTATAGCACGTAATGGCGTTATCTTGCAAATTGGACAATATCAACTTCTTGTAGCTGATGCTTGTGCTGGACTCCAAACACTGCTGACTTTGGAGGCATTGGGGTTGTTTTATCTGAATCTTGTTCACCATACTTCAATATTCCGGAATGTGACATTGGCTATTCTTATCATACCGATTTCTTTTACTGCTAATGTTATTCGCGTTATCGTTCTTACCTTGATTACTTTCCATTATGGTGATGCCGCTGGACAGGGTTTTCTGCATGGATTTGCTGGAATGGTTTTGTTCATTAGCGCATTAATACTTATTTTGGGAATAGATTCAATACTGCAATATTTTGTTAGGACACAGCCTATGAATGCCACTCAATTTGCAAGTAAGTAGTCAATAAGTTGGGAAATATCTAAAGATTTAGAGATCTGGTAAGTTTTGTAACAATTCTTTTTTCAGAATTTTAGTGATTTTTGATTGATACGAGTTTTTTGTATCGGATAAATTTTATATTGTACTAAGGAGAATTAATGAAAAAGTCTTTAATCACCAGCATCATTTTAGGTATATTGATGGTGTCATCAGGTGCCTTAACAATGGCCCTGACTCCCACTGTTAAAATTGCAGATCAACAGGAAATGCTAAATCTAGATGCTTTGATTCCTGCCCAATTTGGGAATTGGCAAATCGATAGTTCTATTATACCACTCCAAGTAGATGCAGAAACACAGTCCCAGCTTGATAAGATATATAACCAAACGATATCGAGAACCTATATTAACACTCTGGGTGAGCGTATTATGCTTTCTGTGGCGTATGGTGGAGATCAGAGCGATAATCTGGCAGTACATAAACCTGAAGTATGTTATTACGCGCAGGGTTTTGAGATAATGAAGATTTTTGCTGATGAACTGCTTACAAGCTACGGAAAATTACCGATAAAGCGTTTGTTAGCGATTAAAGGTAATCGTAACGAACCTATCACTTACTGGGTTACAGTTGGCAACAAAGCGGTTTTGCCAGGCATCGATCAAAAATTACAGCAATTGCGTTATGGTTTGACCGGACGGGTGCCTGACGGTATGTTGGTGCGTGTTTCTTCCATAGATAATGATAAAGACAAAGCCTATCAGCTCCAGTCTATTTTTATACAGGATTTGTTAACAGCAGTTGATGTTAAGAAACGCGTCAGATTAATAGGAACTTCTGAAGTATAAAATACAGAGTTTGTTGACGTGTTGATACATCCACAAAAGAGCAGTCGATTGAAATATTGATCTTTTTGCATCGTGGAATTAAAGCAGTATGCCGTTACGGAGAGATTGTGTGCTGCTATAAGCCTTTAAATAATGTTGTAACTTTACAATGAGGAATTAATGGATCCGCGAATTGGTTGGATGATTGGATTTGTTACAGGAAAATCCGTATTGGATTTGGGATGTGTGCGGCACTCAATTGAAGAAACAGAAAAACCAGGGTGGCTTCATAGCGAGATTAAAAAGGTAGCGCGAAGGGTCGTTGGTGTCGACTACTTGGAACAACCTGTTTTACAGTTGAGGCAAAAAGGATATGAAGTGGTCTGCGCAGATGTTGAAGTGATGCAATTGGATGAGAAGTTTGATGCGATTGTCGCTGGAGACTTGATTGAGCATCTGAACAACTTTGGTAAGTTCATAGAACGCGTAAAGGAGCATCTGAATCCTGATGGGGTATTCATACTGACAACTCCAAATCCGATCAATCCGTTGCGCTTTATTAGTGTTCTTCTTCGTGGAGAGAGCGGTGCAAATTCAGAGCACACTTGTTGGTTTACGGAGCAGGTGATACGGCAGCTTTTCGATCGATACAACTTTGAGGTAATTGATGTCCGTTACGTAGATGATTCATACCAGTATTATCGTGGCTGGAAATGGATAATATTCTTTCCGATCAATTATATATTAGTCAGGTTTCGGCCAAAATTCGCAGAAACCCTTTGTATAGCTTTTAAATTGAAGAGTAGTTGACGTGCAATGAATTCTATAGTCTTACAAGTGGATCGGAAAATATCGATTACGCGTAATAGAAACGATTTTATTTGCCATTTTATATTGTGTTGCCAATAATTCCGGTGGCTGGAAATGTCGCTTATTGCTTGGTCTGGTTTGATAGACGATGACATAAAAGCCATATTACTTAACAAAACGAATTGATTATTTTGAAAGCATCGACTTTTTTAAAGGCTAATAATAATCCCCGTTCGGGGGTGTTAACTATTGCTCTAATATTGATTAGTATTTTATTTTTGTCAGTGTTAAGCGGCATACTTGCAGCGTTTGGTAATTTATATCTTCTACTTGCTTTGCTGGGGCTGTATGGAGTTTTTTTTATTCTTTCTGCACCCGTGGGCTGGACCGTCTGGATAATATTTTGGGCGGCGTTTCTGATTACTGGGCCGAGTGCCTATTTCTTACGTTTTACGCAGCTTCAATGGCTAACTGTTTTGGTGAGTGCAGCATTATTGTTGCCGGTGCTGTCTTACTTGCTACGTAGCAAAACCAGAATTTCGTCGGCGACAGTCTCAAGTAATCTTTTATGGCCTGGTATCTTTCTTCTGCTATTAGCTTTCTCCACTGTCATCACCGATCCTAAATTCGCGGATTTTGTGAATGCATCTCGCCACTATTTGCTCATGTGGCCGATAATGCTGGTTTTTATGTTTGGACTGGTGCGCCAGGAGATGGTGGTGCAATTGTGGAAAGCTCTTATGATTGTAGCGATATTGCAATTTCCCATGGCAATTTATCAATATTTCTTCGTGGCTCTAAAAAGTGCACGGAGTTCTCCCTGGGATGCTGTCATAGGTACATTTCATGGCAATATAGAGGGTGGTGGAGATAGTGCCGCTATGGCTGTCATGTTGCTGCTTGCTATGCTGCTTGGCATTGCGTTATGGCGTGGAGGTAAGTTACATGGAGTATGGATGGCTTTGGTCATAATGTCGGGGCTTGGCGCGTTAGCTCTAGCGGAAGTCAAGGCATCAGTTATGCTGCTTCCGGTTGTCATTGGCCTGTATTACCGTAAAGAGCTATTGCAGCGACCTATAGAAGCGATCGTGGCTGTGGTCGGTGCAATCCTACTTGTTGGCGGTTTGTTATTTGGCTACGAAAAGATTCACTATGAAAATAATCCTGCAGCCGGAATGAATCAGGCTATTTCAACTTATGATCGAATAATAAGAGCGATAGATCCAGAGAATGAAACTGCACAAGGATTGGGACGCGTGGCTCAATTAGTGAAGTGGTGGGATGTCAACGTTAAAAGTGGCGATGTGCACCATAGCCTGTTCGGCTATGGCATGGCAGCAACTTATGCCAGCAGATTTGGTGTGGGCGAATTGGTAGAGCGATATTCTTATCCGATCAACGATACTTCCACTCTTGTTTTGCTATGGGAAACGGGTATCTTAGGACACCTGGCCTTTCTTCTTATACTGCTGTCTGGTGCGCAAACCTCGGGGTGCTCCGCTAAAAATGAAGCTATTCCAGAAATTCATCGTTTACTCCTCAGAGTGGGCGAAACCGGTCTATTGTTGCTTGCCATTACCTTGCCTTATAAGCAATTTCATTTCTCTTCTGTTCCCATCCAGTTCCTGATGATGCTGATGCTAGGTCAGGCAGCCTATTGGTCACATTTAGTAAGTAACAATCTCGGTCGTTTAGATGCAAAAACTAAATATATGCCTTATGCAAAAATTCCTTAAAGAAATAGGCTATGTCATCGTTTACTTGTAATTCCCGTGGTCTTGGCGCAGGACGCGCGGAGCCAATTTTTATTAAAATAATCGAGAATTGAGATCTGATATTTGTGGGAGTGTTAATGACTGAATCTATTTCTAAACAGATGATGCGTCGTATATTGCAGATGGTTATTTCTTATTCACCTATTCCTGGGTTGAAGTGCAGTCTACGATCTCTGCTTTTAAAAGCAAAAGATGGACTTCATCCTTCTTTGTTATGCCAATCCGGAGAAATTGTTGTTCTAGTGGGGGTGCATAGAATTGATACTGTGATGGAATGGTCGGAATCTGTTGGCGCCACAGGTAAGCTGGTGTTGGTTGAAGCCATTCCCCGATACTTAGATAATATCAAGTATAATTTAGAGACTCATCTAAATTGGGGTATCAATAATATTGTGTATGTCGCGAAAGGTGTATCTTCCAGACGTGAAGCAGGTAACATTGAAGTTGGAAGAAAAGCGGATTTTAATAAGTTAGCCGGGCGTCGAATAGAAGACGGATTGTCAGGAAATGATTTTATCGGCATCGAAAGTATAGAATTAGACACGCTTGACAATATTATGTTTGATTTAGGGATCTATAACATTAATCATATCCACATGACAATAAGCGGCTTGGAATTGGAGGCCCTTAAAGGAATGACTAGGATTCTTGATACACGTGATTTATCAATTCTAATTCGATCCTTGCATTCCAAGGATGGCGAATTGTTGCACTCCCAGGTAATGAAGGAATTGAAAAAATCCGGTTTGCATGTGATTGCAGGGAAAAAAGTTCAAAGAACTGCAGGGAGAAATATATATGCTTTCCGAGATTAAAAAATTAATTAACTCATCTTACCTTAGGAAAGTAGTGATTAGGTTCCTCGTCAAACCCTCGCGAAGGGTGAGCTGTCGATTGTCCTCGCGTCAAACTATAAATTTAATTAACTTATCCAGAGTTTTTCTAAAGGGGGTAAGAGGAGCCGAAGATATTAGCTTAACTACCATTCGCCCTATGGTTTTGATTGGTATTATATGAATAAACATTATGTATCTATAGTTTTTGCGTCGTGCAACATTTTATATTTGGTTATATATAAATGAAGGTTGATTTCATAGGTATTGGAGCACAAAAGTGCGCGTCTACCTGGGTACATGGTGTTCTATCTGATCACCCAGAAATAGGGGTTTATTCAGGAAAAGAGGTTGATTATTTCTCAAACTATTATAATCGCGGTTATCAATGGTATGAAAGTCAATTAGGTGATGTTGATGCTGTGAAAACGCGAGGCGAGGTGTCCACTTCATATTTTTCTGATAGCGATACCCCTAGTCGCGTATTTCTCTATAATCCAAATATGCGAATCGTGCTTTCTCTACGAGATCCGATTGAAAGAGCTTACTCCAATCATTTAAATGAAATTAAATTATGCCATTTGACTGGCCAGAATCTTGAATTTGAGAACGGGCTAGCAAATAACCCCATGTACCTTGAGCAGTCACACTACGGAAAGCAACTTGCTCGCTGGTTAGCAATATTTCCAAGAGATCAGATACTAATAATTTTCCAGGAGGAAATTCGCGATGACCCCTTCACGCAAGCAAGGAATTTGTATCGTTTCTTGGGTGTGACTGAAGACCATCAATCCTGGTTCCTGGAGAAAAAAGTGAATGAGAGTTTAATCAATAAAAATACAGGGTTGGATCTGTTTCTCAAGCGCTTAGGGAGGCTCTGTCGGTCTTTGGGCGGTGGCGGAGTGGTTCAAGCAGTTAAGAGAAATGATTGGGTTCGTCAGTTACGCCGCAACTATAATCAGATTGAGCTACGTCAAGTGATTCCACCCATGCGCGAGGAGACAAGGAAGTATTTGCAAGATATGCTGGCTGATGATATGCACGAACTTGCACATCATCTTGGGCGGAAAGATTTGCCTTGGCCAAGCTGGATGGCATTGTGTAAAAAATCAAGTTGAGAGTCTGTTTATGCCAGTGACGATGCTTATGTACCATGTAATTGCGATTCCAAAGAATGCTGCTGAGGCTCGGTTTTGTCGAACGCCAGATGAGTTCCGAAAGGATATGGAGCAAATTCGGCAGGCTGGTTACCAAGTCCTTTCTTTTGCGAGGGTATTGGATGGGATAGCAGGTAGAATCGAGCTTCCAGATAAGGCTGTGGCGATTACATTTGATGATGGAATATCATGCGCATATGAAAACGCTTTTCCGATACTGCAGGAATTCGATTATCCAGCTTCAGTTTTTGTTGTAGCCGGCCGTATAGGCGGGTATAACGACTATGCTGAAGTTTTTGGATTCCCACGCAGGCGCATGCTTACCGCCTCTGAGATTCGTGCTTTGGCAGGATCTGGTGTGGATATAGGTAGTCATACTGTTAACCATCTTTGGCTTGGAAAGATCGAGAAGGATGTCGTAGCTAAAGAAGTTCATGATAGTAAGGCGGCATTGGAAGATATACTTGGTAAACAAGTGCCTCACTTCGCGTATCCCTTTGGAAGTTGGAGCTCGTTAGCACGGAATGCTGTCATAGAGGCTGGCTATACAGGAGCATGTTCGACTATATCTGGACGCAATCAGAAGGGTACAGACCCATACCTTTTGCGCCGTTTGGAAATAAAAGGGAGCGATGCCCCGTGGCAGTTTCGCTTGAAATTAAAATTTTCGACCGATGATATGCCGCTAATTTCTGATGCACGCCGTATAGTGAGCCAAACACTGAAGAAATTGAGGTAATTTCGCTACGTGTGATTGGCGCGGACTATTAACGAAAGAATTTTTGCCTTTCCTTGTGATATGGAAAGTCGGCGGATAGTTAATGGCTGACAATTGCTATCTGCTGTTTGTTTGCGAGACTGCGTTTAAAGATTTAAGGTGTCGGTATGAATAGAAAGAACAGAGTAGTATTCCTTCTTGGAGCGGGCCGCTCCGGTACTACATTACTCTATAAGATACTATCCATTCATCCTAGTGTATCCTATTTAAGCAATTACCAAATGCGCTTCCCAAAGTGGCCTTCTTTGGCTTACTTGCATCATATTCTCAACCAGTTTCCTGAATTGAAGCGTAAGTCATGGTTCAAAGAGCAGGGTAATGCTTACTTCAATGAAGGGCGCAGGTGGCTGCATTCTATTGTACCAACTCCATACGAGGGTGAATCGGTGTATGCCAGTTGCGGAATTCCACGAACACCCGCTGTTGACTATCTTCTGCAGCCTCAATCGTCGGGATGTTTGCAAAACAGATTTGACCGTATTCGCCAGATGTCCCATGGGCAAGTATTGTTGACCAAACGTACTGCCAATAACCGCCGTATACCAATTCTCAAACAGATATTTCCTGATGCAAAGTATATACATCTAGTCAGGGATGGTCGTGCGGTTGCCTATTCTTTGCTACGTGTCGCTTGGTGGAACGACCACATTTTATACTGGGCGGGCAAGACACCACAGCAGATGATTGCAGCGGGCTTTAATCCCTTGGAACTTGCAGCGAGAAACTGGATTGAGGATATGCAAACACTGGAGCAAGGAATTGCTTTAATTCCGAGCAGCCAGTTATTGGAGGTGCGATATGACGATCTGCTGCAAGACCCCTGTGGTCAATTGCAGCAAATCCTTGATTTCATGGAAGTGAAAACACAAGCAGATGAAACTTTCTGGGAGATCATAGAGTCCTTGCAAATCGCACCAAAACAGGAGAAGTGGGTCCGCAACTGGACTGAATCAGAATTGAATTTGGTACTTGCTCTACAGAAAGATGCTCTGCGCCGCTGGGGATTTATTACAACTGACGAATGAGATGTGCTGACAAAAATGGAATCCATATGTGTAAACGCTGAGTTTAAATTAACTACCTGTGCTGGTTGAGAATTGACCAGACTGAGAGAGAGATATCCAGGGGGTGTAAAGCTTGAAGCGGCTCCCATGAACTGCACAACCTGAGGGCAGAATTAAGCTCTGCTAATGCTAGTTAATCAAGCTCAGGCAGCCTGATGAATTGCTTGATATTGATAATAAAGGCTATGTCACAATTTGTTGTTAGAAATGACTTTCAAAATAACACGATTCATTTTTAATCAATTGGTTATGTGTTTTTATGGCTATCAAAAAATCATTTGCCATCAGTGAATTAGAAAATTCAACAATCAACTGTTACATAACCATAATAAACTTCATTGGGAGTTTGGTTATCAAGACCTTGATGAAAACGTTCCTGATTGTACCAGTCAAACCACTGAGTCAAACTTTTTTCTGGCTTTATATGATTGGTAGTGGGTAAAAAAAAAGTCAAGTTCGCCTACCATGAAACCGGGCGTTATTTTGATGATGCTGACTTGAATGCCTGTTTGGTGAGGTAAGTTAATTCTCGTGGATGCTACTCATGGCGTTTATTGTTGACAGTGTATTTTAACTGATGCATCCATTTGCACCTCGGTATTTTTAACCAATTGATCGATAGGTGTTTTCTCGAAAAGAGTCAGGCTTAAAATCTGTAGAATTGTGTAAAGCGAAGCTTCGGTATTGAGCCGCTTTTTCACGATGGCAACCAAGACATAAACCGATATGGCAATCCATATCTGCGTTTTGACTGCGTTCTCAGTAGTTCCGTAGAAACGCTTGATACGAAGATGTTGCTTGATCCACTTGAAGAATAGTTCGACCTGCCAGCGACAACGATAAAGCTGAGCGATGGTCAGCGCAGGTAAGTCGAAGTTGTTGGCTAGAAATACCAGATGCTTGTCGTGTTCTGCATCGTAGAACTTGATACGCCGCAGGTGCTGAGGATAATCCTTGCTAGCCTTGGGAGCCCTTAGGGCAATGGTTTGGTCACAGCGCAGTCCGGTGGATTTGTCCACGGAGCGAGAGTAGACGCGGCGAAAAAGCAGATTGGATTTAGCGCGTGTTACAAAAAATGCTTGTGCTTGGTGCATGGTGTACCAGCGAGAAAAATCGGTGAAGCCCCGATCCATGATGTAAAAGCTGCCAGCTTCGGGTGTCAGGATGTCGAACACATTGACCTCGTGCATCTTGCCATCGCTGATATGAATGAAGGTTGGAATATTGCCGCGCAGGTCAAGCAGCGTATGCATCTTAACGGCAGCCTTGGTGGAGCGGAAGCGTGCCCACGGAAAGACGCTCAAGCACAAGTCAATGGTCGTGGTATCGAGTGCGTAGACCGTTTGTTCCAGCTCGACAGCAAAGCTGTCGCTGGCGTAAAGCTTTCTGGCTGTCTGGATCAGGCTCATCGCGAAATCCATATAGATGCGGCAGTCGCGCTGCTCGTTGGCATCAGCCAACGTACTCTTGGCGATGTTGCCTCGTATGCCCAAATGGTAGAGCTTGGCTTGGTGGGCGCGCAGACTCTCGCGGTAAGTCAGTTGTGCGAAGGCCATGCACAGAAACTGATCGAGATGCGAAAAAGTCTTGGTGGGATATTTGGAGGGGTAGCGTTGCACACAGCGACGGAATGTGTGAAGGGGTAAATGCTCTATGAGTTGTGCGAAGACCAATTTGTCTGAATTTATGATGAGAAACCACGTAGATAAACTTCCAGTTTCGCAAAAAATTCACTTCCAAATCGGTGACACCCCAAAACATACTATTTGATTCTACAGATCAATCGCTTATACAATCATCTTGGCTAAATTGCCGGATACTACTGAAAAGACATGAATAAATATGCTCCGCGCACCATAAAGTAAGGCCACAGGGAACCGCAAGTTGAATCTAAAAAGAGGGTAGTATATATGACAAGAGCTGATAAGAGTCTCATTACGAATATTAAAGATCGTATTAAGTTTGCATCAAGAGAAAACAAGATGAATCAATTCTATAGTCTTTGTTCTGGAACAGAGAAAATACTGGATGTTGGTGTCTCGTCTGAATGCAAGGCTGGGGGAGCAACAAGAAATTATTTTTTAAAAACTTTCCGCTTTGCACCTGAACAGTATACTGGACTGGGAATCCAAAACATGGATAGCATGGATAAGTTATTTCCAGGAAAACACTTTGTGCAGTATAACGGGGAAAAATTTCCATTCGATGACATGTCGTTTGATAGAGTCTTTAGCAATGCCGTAATTGAACATGTTGGTGATGAGGCGAGGCAGCTATTTTTTCTGAAAGAAATGCTAAGAGTAGGGAGTGTTGTTTATTTTACAACACCAAATAAATTTTTCCCGATAGAAACTCACACGTTGGTTCCATTTTTACATTGGAATAACACATTGTTTTATGTTTGGTGCAAGAAATTCAGACCATTCTTTAACCAGGATACCTTGTATTTGTTTTCGTATAATCGTCTAGAGAAACTTCTTAAGTTATCTGGGTGCGCTTCTTACAAAATTATTCGCAACAGATTTTTGGGGATTCCGATGACCTATACAGTTATCTGTAACAGACTGAAAATTAATTAGTCAGCCCTGAAATATCTATAAGCTCCTGATATTAGTTATAAATGCACTGATTCTTAATGATCATAACGACCGGAAATGTTAAAATATCCAAGTGTTTTCTGGTCGAAATGGTGATTAATAAATGCTAAGACATAGCGGTACGATTCATCAACCGAATTTGTTTGGAACAGATTTGTTGATGCAACTTGATCCCAATGATTTGTTGCTGAAGCTTGCATCAGCGATACCCTGGCAAGAATTTGAGGAATCATTTTCCATCCATTACGCGGCGGCGGCAGGTGCGCCGAGTAAGCCGATCCGGCTGATGGTTGGGTTATTGATACTGAAGCAGTTAGAGAATCTGAGTGACGAATCGATAGTATTGCAGTGGAAGCGCAATCCTTATTACCAGGCCTTTTGCGGCATGAAAGAATTCCAGCAGAAGCTGCCTTGCCATAGCACGGAGCTGGTGCATTTTCGCAAGCGCATAGGTGCGCAAGGTGTAGAGCGGATTTTCCGGATGAGCGTTGGTTTGCATGGGGAGTCAGCGCTGGAAGATGTGGTTCATGTTGACACGACTGTGCATGAGAAGAACATCACGTACCCGACAGATAGCAAACTAGCGATCAAGATTATCAATCGCCTCAACAAGATTGGCCCCGTCCACGGCATTTCACAGCGGCGCACTTTCGTCAAAGAAGTGAAGTCACTGCGCCTGGATATTCGGCACTACCGGCACGTGAAGAAAAGAGCCAAGGCCAAACGCGCATTAAAGCGGCTCAGAACCATTGCAGGTGTCTTGATACGGGAGCTCAGGAGAGAATTACCGCAGTACTGTCTGTTTGAATGCTATCAACGGGACTTTCTGTTGTATGAGCGCGTATTACGGCAACAGCAAAACGATAAGAACAAGATCTACTCATTGCATGAACCGCAAGTGTACTGTGTCGCCAAGGGGAAAGACCACAAACAATATGAGTACGCTAGCCAAGCATCGGTCGCCAGTACCGCAAAAGGTAATCTGATCGTCGGCGTAATCAGTCACGAACAGAATCTGCATGACAGCAATACGTTACCAGAGATCTTGCGTCATGTTGAGATTTCGCGCGGGAAAGCAGCTAAGCAAGCCGTATGCGATCGCGGCTACCGCGGCAAACGTGAAGTCAATGGAACCCAGATCATTTTGCCTGGAAAGGCATTAAAGAAGGATACCCGATACCAGAAAGACAAGAAGCGAAAACAGTGCAGGAGGCGTGCCGCGATTGAACCCATTATCGGCCACCTGAAATCGGATTATCGAATGGCGAGGAACTATCTGAAAGGCGCTATTGGCGATCGCATCAACCTGCTGATGGCTGCTGCCGCCTGGAATCTGAAACAATGGCTGCTGGCCATTTTTTGGCTCTTTTTCCCATGGCGGAAACTGCAAATTTATCGGATTCCTTGATGGAAATTTAAACTACCAGGGCATGCATTTTAGTAGGCACCAGTTTTCTCGGGTAGCTTTTCCAGAACAACTGTCGTTTGATACTTTTTCAGGGTCGACTAAGTAAATAGTTTACTCTGAAATATCCACAAGCACTTGATATTATGCTGGAATGATCTTATTCTTAAACCTATTTTCCTCAGTTGATTCCAGTAAAATTGCCACGAATGTATTTCTGGTAAGGGTTTTCGACAGAATAGGAGGCTCACCCAATGGGTGAAATTAAATTTGAGAAGAAGACACTGGTCGAGGCGATCAATACTACTTTGCAGGAGACGGAACAAACGACGGCTGAACAAAGCGTAGCCACTCCTGGTGGCCGGTTTCACGTTCGCTGGGACGAAGGCGGAAGCGCCACAGCACTGGGGCAATTACCATTCTTTGCCGAGTTTTTGGAAGTTTCTGGGTTATTCACCCGCTGGGTGGATGGATGTCCAATGGATTACACCAGTCCCAACGCACCCAAGGTAGTTGATGTGCTTGGCACCTGGCTATTATCGATCTTGGATGGACAGCGGCGCTATGCACATGTTGCCGGGCTGCGCGGCGATGAAGTTGCTCCCCGGATACTCGGCATGAACAAGATCATCAGTGACGAGAGTCTGCGTCGCGCACTGGCGCACTTGGCACCGGCCCCATGCAAGAAGTATGGTAGCGAAGAAGAACGCGCTGCCCACGCAGTCCAACTGGCGAAGAGCACAGCATGGATGGATAAAGCCCTGGGTGAGAGCATCCAAGAATCTTTACGCACGCCCTGGATACTCGATGCCGACACCAGCGTCAAACTGTTGTATGGTCACCAGGCAGGTGCCGAGATTGGCTACAACCCAACCAAGCCGGGACGGCCGAGCCATACTTTGCACACCTACTGGATCGGCAACATTCGACTGGTGCTCGATGTCGAGGTACAAAGCGGTAAAGCCAGTGCGGCGAAACATAGCCTACCGCGCCTGTGCCGGCTAATTGAGCGACTCGCCGCCGAGGAACGCTCCGCCCTGGTGCGCGGTGACAGTGCCTTTGGTAATGAAGGTGTAATGGTCGAGATGGAGCGAATTGAACAGCACTACCTCTTCAAGCTACGGCAAACTGCCGGAGTTAAGCGCCTGATCGAGCGGCAATGGCAGCAAGGCGACTGGCAGAACGCGGGGCAAGGCTTTGACGCGGTGGAAGGCAAGCTTCGGCTGACGGGTTGGAGTGGTGCGCGGCGTGTAGTGGTACTGCGGCGGCGAATCAAAGACAGCATGGCGGCAGCCGAGACGAGCAATGAGAACCAGCAGCCGATGCTCCACTTCATTGACCATTCAGACAAGGTTAAACTCTGGGAATACGCTATATTGGTGACCAATACAAACTACTCCCTCGACGCCATTGGCCAGTTATACCGGGATCGGGCCGACTGCGAGAACGGCTTCGATGAGCTGAAAAACCAATGGGGTTGGGGTGGCTATACCACGCAAGACCTGGAACGTTGCAACCTCTCAGCGCGAGCAGTCGCGCTCATCTACAATTGGTGGAGTTGGTATGTCAGACTGGCACACCCGAAGACACGCCTGGAGGCAATCACTAGCCGTCCCATGTTGCTCAGCGGCATTGCCCGCCTGACCCAGCATGCCGGTCAATCCCGATTGCTGCTCACTCTGACTCACGCAGCCGGAGATCATATCAAGTCGATGATCTCCAATATACGAAAAGGTCTTGATCATGTTCTGGCAAATGCGCCTCAGTTGACCATAGCGGATCATTGGGGCGTACTTGTACGCTATATCATTAACAAAATTATTGCGACCAGACCGAAAAATTCACAGCTCCTCGGTTTCCTTCCACCCTCTTTGGCCATTGGAGTGACCTAACAGAGGAATTTAGGTTTAATGGCAGCACTGCCGCTACTTTTAAAAGCGAATACTCCACCATCGTATATTCCCGCTTTCAAGTAGTCTGGCGCGAGAGCCATTCTAAGATTGAATGATTTTAATTGAAGAAGAATGACAAGCCGTTTATTCTGTGTGGAAAGTTCAGAAAGTCGCTGCTCAATGGATGTGAAATCATACACACCATAGGATGTTTTCAGTTCTGCCCAAGTATAACGAATTTGCACCCCGCGCAAGGCTGGCGTGCTCTTCAGTTCGTTGTATACTGCTGCCATATATTTAGAATTATTTTTATCGCCCATAATTGTATAATAATGACCCGGATGTCATTTGATCGGATCAGATACTGGCGCATATGTGGCGGTGATCGCGTATGCAGCTAACAAGGTAACTAAAGCCATGCGTATGACAAATAATGACGCGATTAATAGATTATAGTTTTGTCTAGTTACAATGGAGGGGTTCACGGCGGTTTCACGCTACCTAAGTATTTTTAATTGAAACATAAAGATAACCCTAAGTTCTGGACAAACTCTGTCAATTGAGGTAAAAGGAAGTTTTTAAATCAACGGTTGAGAGACAGATTGTCCTATTCATCACTCCAGGTAGCGCCAGTTCACCCCTCACAGGAGCGCAATTTTCAGGATCTCATGCAGGCACATCACTATCTTGGCGCACTGCCCAAGATAGGAAATACGATCTGGTATGTAGCCACAGCGGAAGATGAATGGCTGGCACTACTGAGTTTTTCGTTTGATCTCATCTTTGTTTTCAGGTGTACTCTTTGGCGGACGTCCCAGTGGTTTGCCTGCGAAGCGGATATGCTTGCGTTCCAGATAGCTGCGATTATCACGTGAACCATATAGCGTATCGGCAATGACGACTTCAGGATAATAGCCGTAACGCTTTTTGTAGGCTTCAACTTGCGCTTGAAGATCATGGCCTTCATGTTGCGCCTCCCAGTGCAGCTTATCGACATGCGCCAATCCTTTACCTGTCAAGCTCACGCTTATTTTGGCGCCAAATTCCACTGCCTTGCCTTGCTTTCCCCTGATAATGGGCCGAAGATGCGGCTGACTGATACTGACAATGCGATCATCACAACGTCTGGTGTTGGTTTTGTACATTGCATAGTGTTGCCGGTACAGATGGGGCAATACCCAGTAGCGGCGCAACAACCAATTGGGTAATGGTATGGGCGTGCCAAGCGGATATTCCGTTAACATATGTTCAATATGATTTAAATTCCGCTGCAGGAACTGCAATTGCTGCCTGATACCGGCACGGCGTTTTCTGTTGGATGGCCGTCTCAGCTTGACCAGGCTGAGATAGGCTTTTCTGGCAATCTCGCGATAAGTGCGCGGCTTCTTTTTCTGTGGACGATTACTTTTGGCATGCAGTTCATCAATGATACGCTCACTCAATTCACGCGCTTCGCTCAATAGCCCAAGATCTGTCGGATAGCGTATGGCCTGTTCTGCAACGGTGGCATCCAGTATTAATTTGCCGTGATTGCGCGGCTGCTCATCGGCCAAAGATTGCTCTGCTTCCATTGCAGTGCCCGTGTCGCTGCTGCCTACCTCACCGCTATTTGATACACCATTGCCGTCATTGTCATCATCAATTGCTTTGACTGACTTCTTTGTCCGCCGAGGTTCAACCGTTTCGATGATCGCCTCATAAAATTCATCAAATACCGTCTGACCCATGCGCTTGCGTATCTCAACCAGTAATGATGACGCAAACGGCGCCTTCGCTTAAAAACCTTTCAGGCCAATAAAGTATTGCAGGTACGGATTTTCTCGAATCTGTTCAACAGTCTCTTCATCCGAAATCGATAATTTATGTTTAATTATCACCGCTCCAATGTAAGCCTCCAATCCATCCACATTAACACCCTGATACGTCATCGCTATCCTCAAACCTTTTACAAGGAGGGACGATGTCATCATCAGAAGCGCGACGAATTCATATCGAAGCATGGCAAACCAGCGGTAAGTCTCAGGCGGCTTATTGCCGGGAACATGGTTTGAATACCAAGACGTTTGGCAATTGGGTTCGCAAGCATCGTGCCGGTCAGGTTATCCGGCCGCCTGCGTTGGTCCCGGTCACGATCAAACCGATGCCTGCACCGACGAGCACGCTACGTCTTCGCGGTCAAGGCAATCATGTGTTGGAGCTGCCATCGACGGTTTCGCCGCATTGGCTGGGGGAGTTGTTGAAGTGTCTTTGATTGCGAATCCAGGGAAGATTTGGTTGATGGTTGAGCCGGTGGATATGCGTCGCGGCATTGACGGATTGTCGGTATTGGTGGAGCAGGCGTTGCAGCGCTCGCCTTGTGCGGGTTCGGCGTTTGTGTTTTGCAATCGCGCGGGCAATCGCATCAAAGTGCTGCTGTGGGACGGCACCGGCGTGTGGTTGTGCCAGCGGCGCTTGCATCAGGGACGGTTCGTTTGGGGGCGTTCGGATACGGGCGGGATGGAACTGACTGCGTTGCAATGGGAGTGGTTGATTGCCGGGGTGGATTGGTGTCGTTTGGGGTTGCAATCCTGCGCAAGAAAATATAGCTGAAAGCCAATACTGGAATCACTTTGCGCAAGTTTTGCAGTATAATAACGCCATGAAAACGCACGCAAAACAGTCAATCGAATTAGATCATTTGAACCTCACGCCGGAAGCTAAAACCGAGGTATCGAACCTTATTCAATCACTGCTTACGCAAGCACAAAACGAGCTCAAACTGCTGGAAGCGAAGAATCAGGCACTGAAGCTGGAACTGGCACATTTGCGCCGCATTCGTTTCGGCGCGAAGAGCGAAGCACTGTCGCAGCCACAATTCAGCCTGTTCGAAGAAGACTGGCAAACTGATGCGGCGGCGATCGAAGCGGAAATCGAGCAACTGCCGCTGCCGGTTCCGCAAAAACCCAAGCGTGCACGCGCTGGGCGCCAACCTCTGCCGGATCACCTGCCACGCATCGAACACCGGCATGAACCGGAATCTTGCCAATGCAAACAGTGCGGCAGCGATCTGGTAAAAATCGGCGAAGACGTCAGCGAACAACTGGACGTCAAACCCGCCGAATTCTTCGTGCACCGTCACATCCGCCCGCAATACGCCTGCCGGGCTTGCGAAACCGTGGTCGCGGAACCGGTTCCACCCGCGGTGATCGACGGCAGTATGGCAACACCCGGACTGCTTGCTTGGATCACGATCTGCAAATACCTCGATCACCTGCCGCTGTATCGCATCGCACAAATCGCCGCCCGGGAAGGTGTCACTTTATCGCTTTCCACGTTGGCGGAATGGATCGGACGTGTAGGCGTGGCACTACAACCGCTGGTTGACCGGCTGATTTTGCACTTATTGCATGGCTCTGTGTTACACGCCGACGAAACCCCGGTGGCGCAACTTGATCCCGGCAGCGGAAGAACGCAACGCGCCTATCTGTGGGCGTATCGCAGTAACGATTTTGAGTTGGGGCCGCGCATCATCGTATTCGACTACCAAACCAGCCGTAGTGGCAAACATGCGCAAAACTTCCTCAACAGCTGGCAAGGCCACTTGCTGGTAGACGACTATGGCGGTTACAAGGCTTTATTCTCCAAAACAGCATCACCCTGCACTGAATTAGGGTGCTGGGCGCACGCGCGCCGCAAATTCTTCGACCTGCACCAAGCCAATGCCAGCACCGTCGCGTATGAGGTGTTGCAGCGCATAGGCGGACTTTACGCCGTCGAAGCCGAAGGCAAGCACTTATCGACCGAAGCCCGGCAGATACTACGTGCAGAAAAAAGCCTGCCGATCCTGCAATCGTTGCACGACTGGTTACTGCAAACTCGCGCCCAAACTGCCAATGGCGGCGGCACCGCCAAAGCCATCGACTACACCTTGAAGCGCTGGCAAAGCCTAATCCGCTACGCCAGCAGCGGACACCTGCCGATTGACAACAACCCCGTCGAAAACACTATTCGCCCCATCGCGCTCGGCAAGAAAAACTGGCTGTTCACCGGCTCCGAACGCGCCGGAAAACGTGCCGCCGCCATTCAAACCCTACTCGGCACCGCAAAACTCAACGGCCTCAACCCCGCACAATGGCTAGCCGACACCCTCGAAAAACTCCCCACCTGGCCTAATAGCCGAATCGATGAATTGCTACCGCTTGCACCGGAGGATATTGAAGCATTGTTGAAGGAATGTGAGTAGATGGTGGGGTTGGAGGGATACGCTCCAATCACAATTCTGGCATCTTTGGCTGGGCGGCCCAGTCTTGAACATAACGTCTTATTCCAATTACAGATAGAAACAGTAATAATATAGCTTTTACCTTTGGTAGAGGCCATCATGGCACGGAAGGCAAGTGGGACGGAGCAACTTGAGGTAGCGATGGAACGGTTAAAGAAAGCCAAGACTGCGGCAGAACTTCGAGCTGCGCAAGCGATAGTGCTGCCATTGTCGCTAGGTTTGAGTCTGGAGCAGACAGCGCTTGCCATTGGCCGTTCAGTAGGTGTCACCTGCAGAATGCGTACCCGGTATGATCCAGCGACGGGAGAGGAAAAGAAAGCCACGCGCAGCAAACGCGAATTACGTAACCGGGCCAAGGCCAGTTTGGAGCAGGAAGCCAGGATTCTGGATGAAGTGCTGAGTGAGGCTGCTACCGGTGGCGTGGTCATTGTTCCGCCCTTGAAACCGGCGGTTGAAGCTAGGCTGGGCAAGCCACTGGCTTTGTCTACTCTGTACCAAATGTTGGCACGGCATGGCTGGCGCAAACTGGCCCCGGATAAAAGCCATCCACAAGCCGACCCAGCAGCGCGCGAGGCGTGGAAAAAAAACTCCCCGAGCGGCTAACCGAGGAAGTGGCGGCTTTTGCGGTCTCGCGCCCGCTGCGTCTAATGTTTCAGGATGAAGCGCGTTTCGGCCGCATCAGCGATGTACGGCACCGCTGGGACAAGAAGCCCCATCGTCCCATGGTACGTGCCATGCTGACGCAACAATACACCTACGCTTATGGCGCAGTCAGCCCACTGGATGGGCGATTTGATTCCCTAATCCTGCCCTGGGTGAACGGGGACTGCATGCAACTTTTCGTGGATGAAATCGCGGCACGTTACCCGCATGAAAATATCATTATGGTGATGGACGGTGCAGGCTGGCACAAAAGCCAAACCATGAAATTGGCAGAGAATATGCGAATCCTGTTTCTACCACCTTACTCGCCAGAACTCAACCCGCAGGAACATGTATGGGATGAATTGCGGGAAAAATTCTTTCATAACCGCGCCTTCGATAGTCTGGATGCGCTTGAGATACATCTGGAAAGCGCGCTAAAAAGCTTTGAATTAAACCAGGAGACTATGCGTAGCATTGCCGGATGGGATTGGATTATTAATGCTGTTTTAAAATAAAATTGGAATTATAATAACTCTCGGACAACTCATCCCACGGTAGGCAATCCCTCAGTTTTACCCAGCGATTATTGGGATCAAGAATCATGCCTGGCGGTGTATCAAATCCTTCGAGGGGCAGTTGCTTTTGGCTTATATAACGAATCATAGTGCACGGTTTTTGGTGTTAATTCACATATTTACGTGCACTATTTTACCAAAAAATAAAATATTGTTAAACTCAATCAGTTAGTTATGCTTTTTGAGTAAGCTCTACTTAATAATAGGTAAACCCCCGGCTCAGTCGGGGGACTCCTGAAGGTTTGACCGTTACGGCAATCGTCGTACCGTTCTCGTCCCAACCACGAGACGAGGAGTCAAAGATGAAGGAGTACCAAAGTTTGAGTCATACACGCTGGGATTGTAAATACCATGTGGTATTTATACCCAAGAGGCGAAAGAAGCTGATATTCGGTAAGCTTAGGAAGCACATAGGAGCAGTGCTGCATGATCTTGCGAATCAGAAAGAAAGCGTGATTGTAGAGGGGCATTTAATGTTGGATCACATCCACATGTGCATAAGCATTCCACCGAAGTACTCGGTATCACATGTTGTGGGTTTTATCAAAGGTAAAAGTGCGATAGCAATAGCGCGTAAATTGGGAAGAAGAAAGAACTTCACGGAATGGTCAGAGCGTATATACGAGATCAGGAAAAAGAAGATGAGCGATATGATCAGTTGAAATTGGATATGTAGATGCCGCTTTAGCGGCGCACAAACAGCCCCTTTGAGGGGCTCTAGCTATAAGCCTCCGGCTCTGCCGGATGTAATTTAATTGACAATTTAACTTGAATTCCCCGTGGTCTTACCACGGGGAGCACTATAGATTGCGTTATTCACGTTAGCGTAGCGCACCGTTTCTTGGTTTTCCTCACCGCACGCAATATCCTGTGATCTTGACGCAGGGCACGCGGAGCAATTTTATTGGAATTTTTGAGGTTTGCCAAAAATTGGGCTTGTTCATACATCTAGTTGATGCAAGAGGTATAGTTCTTGGGGCAGGTCGAATCCAGTCCGCCGGAAGGATTGCTTGTTTGCCCATTCCAATTCAACATTTCCAACACTTGTGGATAATAATCCGAGTCTCGTACCCAGAAAATGTAGTTGACGTTTAGTTTGGATTTTGCGAAAGCAAGCAGTTCTGAGACAGTAGGCTGATAGCCTGTTCCATCATATCGAGTATTCTCATAATTCGAACCCTCCACTTGAACTGTCAGGGGCATCAGCCCAGAATTTTCAGGATAGTATTTATAGACACCTTTTGGAGTCCCTGAATAGAGTAATCCTGGCTCTTCAATGAAAACATCCGGGCAACCCAGTGCTGCCCCCATCGCTTTGAGGCCGTCTATTAATGATGGCAGAATTGGACGCGAGTAGTTTGCGTACTGGTATGTCATAGTATTGCGGAAGGAATCTTGCATATTTTGGTTTAATACGAGCAGGTTGCTGTAATAGTCATTTATCTGAACACTGGTTAGCGGTTTTGTAGGAGTTCCCATGGCGGTTTCTGTCAGGCCGATACCTTCAAAGTAATTGTGGGAATTAAAGCGCTTTCCCAATGCGCTAAATAATGCAGCCAGACGATCACGCACCATGGGATTCCACAGCTTGATGTTGTATCCTTTAATGGTGGAGCTGCTACCACTTGCATAAGGAAATATGCCTCCTTCGTAGATACTATTATTTTTCAAGTAGTCTGGCACGAGAGCTGTGTCAGGATCAAATGTTCTTAGATTTAATAGAATTATAAGTCGTTTATTCTTTGCAGCAAGTTCGGCAAGACGCTTGTCAATGGAAGTGAAATCATACACACCATAGGATGTTTCCAGTTCTGTCCAAGAATACCGAATTTGCACCCCGCGCAGAGCTGGCGTGTTATCCAGTTCGCTATATACTTGCTTCAGATATGCAGGATCATTTTTTTGCCCACTCATAATTGAATAGTAATGGCCTGGATGCCATTTAACTGAGCTGGACGTCACGCCGCCGCCGGCGGCATCGGCATGCACTGTTCCGTAGGGAACCCAAACCATGCTTATGATGAACAATATTGTGACCAATATGCTATGCATTTGTCTCGCGGCCATGGATAGGTTGGTGCTGATCTTGGATTTCATGGGATTAGTAATTTGCATACGAAAGACTCCTATCTGATATTAAGATAATTTTCTCAATTTTCTATTGAAAGTGACCTATTAGGTTATTACGAACTAAACAAATCTTTTCTCGTCAGAGAAAGGACGCTTCTTAGTATTGCTTACTTGCGGAATTTCAAAGTTGAAAAAAAGAGAGGTAATGTTCCGCTTTTTCTGACATTACTTTAGATATTTCTAATGACAGGAAAGTGCGGGAAATAAGAAAGTACCACAAAATAATAATAATGCAAACAACAAAATTTTTAAAATTTCTGTGCGTTAGCACACAGAGATTAACTTTTTTGATTTTTGTATTGCGCGCTTGCAACCTTTGCTGCCAGCCTGAAAAGGCCTCTGGCGTAGAATCTGGGTGTATATGCACGACAATTTATTCTCCCTCAACTCAAAGCAAACTTAGTTGATAGGCCGCGCGGAAAATTGGCATTACACATCGCCCCGTAAAATGAATCGCCCCGGTTTTTCCGGAGACATGTTTTCTTGAGTCAAGCTGCATCAGCTGACTCTTCCTGTTCGCGATAATGCGCCTTTTCAAATTCTGCCGGTGGGACATATCCGATTGCATCCAGCAGTCTTCGATTGTTGAACCAATCCATCCATTCCAATGTAGCAAATTCTACTTCTTCGATACTGCGCCAAGGACCGCGATGCCGTATGACTTCGGTCTTGTACAAACCATTGATGGTCTCGGCCATGGCATTGTCATAAGAATCTCCGATGCTACCAACAGAGGCTTCAATATTTGCCTGCACCAAACGTTCAGTATAGCGAATTGATAAATATTGGCTGCCTATCACTGTGATGAATCAATCCTGCGGTTTCCTTCCGAGACCATAGCGCCTGTTCCAATGCATCCAGTACCAGATCCGTTCGCAATGAACGACTCACTCGCCAACCAACAATATACCGGGCAAAAACATCAGTGATAAAAGCCACATAAACAAATCCCACCCACGTCGCCACAAATGTAATATCCGCCACCCACAGTTGATTGGGCCGGGTTGCTACAAATTGCCGGTTAACCTTGTCCGTTGGCCGGTCAAGCAAATCGTCCGCAATGGTTGTCCAACACTTTTTGCCGCGTCGAACACCTTGCATTCCAAGCTTCTTCATCAACCGCTCGACCGTACAACGAGCAACACCAATACCTTCTCGCAGCAACTGCCGCCATACTTTGCGAGCACCATAAACTCGGAAATTGTCTTTCCATACCCGCTGTATATCAAGTTCTAGTCTCATATCTCGCTTGATGCGATCAGGCAATCGATCGGGATCTCGCTCGCGCGCTTTGTGTTCGTAATAACTCGACGGGGCAATCTGTATTTGTCTGCTGATTGGCTCGACCCCTTATTCCGCTTTGTTGCTATCGACAAATGTCACCATCATTTCGGTCGGCGGTCGAGCTCCGCCTGCGCGAAATAGGCCGATGCCTTACGTAATATCTCGTTGGCTCGCTTTAATTCCCGATTCTCCTGCTCCAACTCCTTGAGCCGCTCACGATCCGCAGTCGATATGCCGCCTCGAATTCCCTGATCAATCTCTGTTCGTCTTACCCAGGTGCGCAACGTCTCCGCTGTACAGCCAATCTTTGATGCGATGGATTTGATCGCCGACCATTGCGAGTCATGCTCCTTTTGCTGCTCGAATACCAATCTTACCGCTCGTTCTCGTACTTCCGGTGAATAACTGATTTGATTCTTCATCTCTTCCTCCTCTCAAATCATTTTATCTCCGGAAAATCCGGGGCGATTCAGTTCTTGATCCTGGATAATTTGAGAGTGCGCCATAGCAAACCAGTGAAGGCTTGGCTGGAAGAAAATAAGGAAAAGATCGAATGCTTTTATTTACCCAGCTACAGTCCGGAATTAAATCCAGAAGAAAGATTAAACTCAGATTTGAAGCAGGCTATCGGTTCGAAAGTTCCGGTGCGTACCAAGGAGAAATTACATGCCGCTGTCGATGATCATATGTTGATGCTGTAGAATAATCCAGAGCGCGTTGCTTCGTACTTCCAGGATCCGTATGTAAAATATGCCGCTTAAAACTATTTAATGGCCGGATCAATAGATAAAGTGGACATTTCTATTTGGCGTTGACAATCCCCTGAAAATTAACGTACTTCACCAAACAGACATTCAAGTCAGTATCCTCAAAATAACGCCCCATTCCATAGTGAGCGAACTTGACTTTGATTTTGCCCACTACGATTCACATAGACCCAAACTAATTGTATCCAAAAATTAATTTGCGATTCCCCGCGGTCTTACCGCAGGGATAGGTGCAGGGCGCGCGGAGTAAATTTATTAATGCACTCCACTGAAAGCAAAGAGCATGCGGAGGATTATAGCCAGGAAAATATAAAACACTAAATTAGGTTAGTCACGGCCATGTGATCCGTTTTTCACGTTTTCGATAAGCGGTGTTTCCTGCAAGTATTTTCGGCCCCGAAAACGCCACCATAATGCTCGAATGATAAAAACTGGGTTTCCGACGATGTAACGGGAAAACATTCTTCTAGGTTCTAAGATGAAACGAAATAACCATTCTAAACCAAGTTGACGTACTCTTTGCGGTGCACGGGGTATGGTGCCAGAATAGAAATCAAGCAACGCTCCTACGCCAAGCATAACCGGCACGTGTAACTTATCGGCATTGCGAGCGATCCAAAGCTCCTGTTTGGGTACTCCCATCGCCACAAAAAGAATTTGTGCGCTACTATCATTGATGGTTTTGATCATGTTCATTTCATCATCCAGGCTAAAGTAGCCGTCATGAATCCAAACGAACTTCAGGTCAGGAAATTGATTCCTCATATTATCAGCGCAGCGTTGCGCGATACCCGGACGCGCACCAAGCAGAGCCAGTTTGATCCCTGAATTTGCAGCATCACGGCAGATCAACGGAAACAGATCCGTCCCGTTAACATTGTCCTTAAGCGAGAAACCAGCCAGCTTAGAGGCCATCCGCATGCCACTGCCATCTGCATACAGCAAGGCTCCATCTTGCAATACACTAAGATACTTTATATCGGTGGCAGCTACATTAATACAATGAGCATTAACAAAATAGACCCTCTGCCGCGTACCTAACTTCGCATCGCGAACAATATCCGTGCTAGCCTCAGCCAGTCTTTTATCTTCTATATTCAGGCCAAATAAAGGAAAATGGCTCATGATATTTTTTTCATACAATAGTTGGAAGTGCTCGTAGCCGACGAAACTTGTTTGAGAATAGTGCAATCTTTTGCGGAAAAGATATTTTGGTCATATTTTTTGATTGATCTCGTTCAATAGCACAACTATTTGCCTCAAATCATCGAGAATTTTGTCTCAAAATGGTTATTTCATTGCTGCGATCACGATCCCTGGACAGTTTCCTGGCTATATTTTCTAGTTTTTATGTTTCAATAATTCCATCATAAACGCGATCTATCCACTGCCATATTGCATTTGATAAGCTCATAACCTGTAATCAAGAAGCTATATATGTCTCTTGTATTCATGCTTTATAATATTAAAAAGTAATTCCAATGCATTAACCAAATAGCGATAACTCTATAATCCCAATATAAATATTTAATATTTTAACATGTTATATATTTACACTGTTATCATCCCTTTCGCGCTAAAAATGTTAAAAAATGGGCATATTTACGCAATCCTCGATTCAATAACGCCATATCGAGCGAGTTTAATGGCTTCACCAGTACCAAGCCCGGCCCGTAAGCTAGTAGTATTATAGACAGCGCCCACCATGGCCCAAATTCACTTTTAACCTCCCAGCCTACGGATGCAAGCAATATCGCCAGACCAAGCCCACATATAGAGCCGAACCAATCCAAGTTAATACGTCCAACCTGACGATTCAGCCAAAACAAAATCAGACAACTCATCAGCCATGTACTTAACACTATCCCACTAGCCACTCCAAACAATCCCCAATCTGAACCGACAATAACTGCTAACGGTGTCAGCACGGTCAGAATACTAAAGTAGCTTAATTGGCGAGTATATGGGAAAATCTGCATAACCATGATAACCAATTGGCGCTGGCTGCTGGCTCCCAAGCCCAACACCATAATCAGCATTGTCATACCTATATCGGGAAATTGCCCATTGCTGGCCAGTGACATAAGCTCGTCACCCGCAATGCCTATCATCGCCATGTAGGCGGTAATAATAATTAGGTTACTCTTCCACAGCAGCGCCATGCCTTGTTTAACCACGTTTATATCCCCAGCCACATAGCGAGAAATCAGCATGGGCCGGATAATATTGAATAGAAGGTTGGCCGGAAGATAGCGCCCGATGAACATCACTAATTGCTGCAAAAAGGCGAATATGCCTGCTGCTTCGATTCCTAAGGTACGTGCCACTAGGATACGTAGCGTACCAGCGCTGGAAATGGCATTTAGCAGGTTAAACCCCGCCATGTGTCCGGAGAAGTCTACTATCTTGCGTGCGCCAATTCGGAAATCACCAGTGCCGGGTAAAATGCGCAATTTTCGTATTAAGAAGAATTCAGCCAATAAAAAACAATTCAGCGAAACAATCAAATCCACCCACAGTATTCGCTCCAAAGTTAGATTGTCAACCACTACCAACACTACCAAGCCAGTAAGACGCCCCAAAGGCATAAAAGTATGCACCAGTTGTGACCAGCGCTGCTCTAGGAGGCACTCCAGCATTTCTGAAGCATAGCGATAACCTATTACGGTAACGATGAGTCCCACTGCAAGTATAGTGGTATCTTGATGCGGCGTACTGAAACCCATCCATATGGCGATTTCTGACCAGAAAGCGGCAATTAGCATCGCCCAAGCAACCATGATGACGAGACGAACTAGAGTCATCCAGCGGACAAAGCATTCCAGAGCACCCGGCGCTCCCCGTGCAGCCAATTCTGGAAGGAAGCGCCTTACCGCTTCCAGCATACCTAATGAACTCAGAGGCACCATCATCTCTACCATGCCCCACAAAACCATATAGGTGCCGTAGTCTGCCGGTACCAATAAGCGCACGAGCCAAAGTGTAAAAATGAAAGAAGCTATCGCCTGAGCAGTTTTTCCTAGCAAAAAATGCTGGATAGCCTGGCGGAAACGTTTTCCGGAATAGAGATCGGGATTACTCAATCTATTAGTCCGAGTAATTTGCGATATTGTGATTCCACTAAGTCAGCAATCACGTCATATGTGCGGTGTGCCCGTACCCAGTCCGGCCCCTTTGCTGCCATCTTCCGTGCATGTTCAGGATCCCTTAGCAGGTGGTAGATTTCGTCGGCAAATGATTGCTCATCCCATGGTATACAACGCCCAACACCACTTGCTTGCATGGCTTTGCATTGTTCGGGAAGCTCATTTGCAACAATGCATTTAGCCATGGCCATATATTCAATGAGTTTAGTTGGGGATGAGACCAAAAAGATTGGGATTGGCGCTATCGCAGACAAACATATGTCAGCTCGTTTTACCAGATCCCAGGCCTGCTCCATTGGTAGGAAACCGGATACGCTAACAGCATCTGATAATCCCAGCCGAGTTGCCTCTTCCTCCACCGCTCGGCGGTCGCTGGAGTGCAGGCCTTCTCCTACATATAACAGACGGGCATCTGGGTAGTGTAACCGCACCCGCTCAAGCACACGCACCAAAATTTCTGACTGGCGTGACTGCATAATGACACCAAGGTGGAGTAGTAAGGGAGCATGTGTATTCGGCGCAGTAGCATCTTCAGCCTTACCCACCAGATCCGCACGAACACCCATAGGTACTGGCGTCATCTTGGAGGGAGAAATGCCTTTTTGTGCTACATCTTGCTTCATACTTTCGCTCTGCACAAAAATATGGTCGGCCAGTGGCAAAATGATTTTGTAGAGCAACCCCCAAATGATCTGCCCCTTGAGCCACACCAGATGGCGATAAGCTACTAGCCGATTGCGTGCCCCATACAATTTGGATTCCGCGAATGGATAAGACATCCAATAAACAAAACGAGCACCGGTCAACCGAGCAGCCAGCCAAGCAATGAGACAGGCAAAAAACTTGTCGCGTACTTGGATTACATCGTACTGGCCTTTGAATGCCAGAGGCAGAATCATAAAATCCCCCAACATGTCCAACAGGTTATTCAGTATTCGACCGAGCAGGCCGTTGTGTCCGCTACGCGGCGTGAGAAACACATTATTACCCAACCAGTTTGTGGGTGAAGATACATTAACCGCATCCGGCCCCCGCTGCATTAGCCAGTCGACCCGATGACCCCGCGCTGGCATCTGCTTGGCGAACAGCTCCACTACGTCTGCCCGGAATGGTGGAAATCGATCTTCCAGAATGTAGAGCATTTTCATGGTAGCCTCTCTATCAACTCGCAACAAGAACTAGATAATTTATTTTCAAAGCGTAGCATATCCATTTGTATATCCGGTAAGTAGCATGTTGTAACCATTCTTTCACTAACAAAAAGCGTCATGATGTCTCAGTGCCGCTATCGGCTCATAGCTGAAATATCGGACATATATTTCATAACTAGAGTTTAGAGCGAACCCATCAGTTCAAGCTGGTAATTTTCAGCTGGAGTCTGTTGATTGCTTCACTAATTTTCTTTGCATTACGTTGTGTTACGCTGTTGATGCTTATAATCTTCATTTTTGCCCCAGTCAGGTGGTCTGAATTTTTTGCAAGTAGCATCCCACCACTGCCTGATCGCAACATGTCGAAAAAGAAGAGTCAATCCTCTGCGGATTTGTCCGGCAGTTTTGGGATTTTCTTTGCGCCAAGGCGTATGCTGACAAAGCGCATCGATTGTTGGGTTGTTTAAGCAACTCAGCAATTGTACTAAGCCATAGCTCACCATAGTGATATGCACCCAGCGATGTAAGGTTTTGCGTGTTTGCTGCCATGCTTCTTTCATGCCCCAAGTTTGTTTAAGTTGATTGAACATGGGCTCAATCGACCAACGCAGGCTATAGCTTTCAATCACTTGTTCCGCCGTCAGTGTGATGTCTGTGCTCAATATCAGGCTGGCTGCCTTCCATTCTCCATTGCTTCTTTCAAATTCGCACCAAACAGCATGCACTAACTGACCATCGAGAAAGCGCGCTTTGACCAGTTGGCTGCGCAATCGCACGCGTTGTTCTTTGCCGTAAATCTTGAGCGTTGTGATGGTACGATGCAGTTGATCAATATGTTCCGGCGTGTATTTCTCCCCATACTTCCTACTTCGCCCTACTTCGCCCTAATTCGCCGTGACGCCGGGGTAGCGGTAGATCGTAGAGGCGAGTGTCTATCCTTACCTGACCAATCACCGAAAAACCTAGCCGGGTGTTGGCGGAAATCACACGGCGCCGCATATACCAGCTATCCATCAACACATAAACCTTCAATCCTTGCAGTAAGCCTTGTATCGCGCGTACCAGCGTATTGGCCGCAATCAACTTGCCGGTATTGCCGGTGCTTGGCATCAGCCGAGATAGATTCGGCAACGCAACCGATTCACCGTTTGTCCGTTTGGCAACCATTGCCAGACTTACCCAGCATTGCCCCAGCACATATGCAGCTAGGTTTGCCTTGTTGCCGTGCTGATGATGAATCTGGCTTCCCGGCGCTTTCTTCGTTGCGCGTAGCGTCAGCGTATCATCGATCACCAGATACACCGTATGTTGCCTCAAACAAGCTAAAACCAGTCGTGCAAATTGCCGCGCCAACCCAAGCCATGACCATTTTCCATGTTGCAACCACCTGTAATAACTCGTCCAGTGGTTGCGCATATTCACCATCAAATACGCATCTGTCACAAAGCCCGTCGGTGTTAACATCGCTCCAATCAACAACTCGATAAACGTACCGATTGATCTAATGGGTAGCGCCTTGCTCAAAAATGTTATCCAATGGCACAGTTCGCTTGGGATACCAGAATATCCTTTTGCATTCATCGCGGCCTCCAGAAGTGAATGAAAATTCCTTTCTGGAAGCCGCCTTTCTAAATATCTTTCAAAAACAAAGATATTTAGAAAGGCGGCAACGATTTTTATGCTACTTTGTCAAGCTTTTTTCTTATTTTCTTGCGGTGATTTACCTCCTTTGGGGCTGAGACTCTAAACTCTAGTTTCATAACTAGAGTGAATTCAATCAATCAAACTGGGAATTTCTCGTTTGAATCTGTTATTTACTCGATTATTTTTCTTTGTATTACGCTACGTTAAGAAATTTATACTCACAATCTCTATTTTTTTCCGATTTGGTGGTCTGAATTTTTTGCAAGTTGCATCCCGCCATTGTTCGACAGTAATATGTCAAAAGAGCTTGATTAATCTTTTGCGGATTTGATTTGTCTGGCAGTTTTGGGATTTTCTTTGTGTTAGAGCGCATTCTGGCACAGCACGCACCCACCGCTGAGTTGTTTAAGAAGCTGACTAACCGCGTACCAATACTTATATTTACCATTGTAATATTAACCCAACGCAGTAAGATTCGCTGTGCTTGCTGTCATGCTTACTTTATTACCCAAGTTTGCTTCAGTTGATTGAACATAGGTTTAATCGGCCAACGCGGGCAATAATTTTCAATCACCAGTTCCGCAGTCAGCGTGGTATCTGTGATCAGTATCAAACTGACTGTTTTCCATTCTCCATCGCATCTTTCAAGCCACACCAAACGGCTTGCACGAGTTGTTCATCTAGGAAGCGCGACTGATGCTCAAGCGCACTCGTTTTTCCTAACTCTACGCTGCATCTGACCAATATGCTCTGCGTGTATTTTTCTCCAACCTCAATTCACTCTGCCGCGGGGGTAATACGTCGTCTACAAGGGTGTATATTCTTACTTGATCGATTACTGATAAATTTCGTCGAGTGTTGGCGGAAAACACACATCGACGCATGTTTCAATTATCAATCAACTTAGCAAGGTTGTAAAATAAACTGTGAGGAAATTTGTCTTGTTTAAACAAAATCTCCGATGTATCTGTCGAATTTGATCATAAAACGATTCAAGGTTGCTTTTCAGTTTTTGATCGGCATAGTCCATTTTCGAGCTTCCTGAATCACCAGATAGATAGATAACTTTGGGACGGCATTGGTACAACGCAGATGTGCGAGGATGGGCTTTACACAATGAAAGAAAAAACACCTGCTACTTACACTCCTGGCTCGCTGTAACAACTGTCAATGATTTCCTCAAACTGTCTGTCTCACTCAAATAAAATTAATTGACTGCCTTAATTGATTGCAACGCCAAAAAATTTCAGCCAGCTGATTCAATGTAATGTGTTTTTTTAGCTAAAATGCAATCTATGCTTATCTTTGATACGTGCCTAACGCTTCGCTTACTCGCGCTCATAAAAAATAAGCTTTCCCTTATTTTTCTTTAGTAAATAAAGCCTATAATGCATCGTTAATTTTGTTATCAATGTATTTTACTAGGAAAACACATATTCTATGTGTGCTTAATATATAAATCAATAAGTAACATTCGGTAAATTTGGGAGAATAGGATCATGAGCAATATTCTTTTCAATGCAATTCCACCTTCAGAGTCGGGGATTGATTATACGGGAGCAACTTGGGGTGGGGCCTGGGGCGATGTTAACAGCGATAGCTATCCAGATCTTTGGGTAGGTAATCATTATGGTGGCTCCGGTAGCTTTGGTGCTCATAGCATCCTATATTTGAACCAAGGTAACGGGACCTTTAGGGATGCCACAGCCGAAATCTTTGTAAAACAGCCGATTTACGACTTGCATGGAACGGCATGGGCTGATTTCGATAACGATGGCGACCAGGACTTAGTGCAATTAGTGGGCGGAGGGGCGGGGGTAGGAATCGGCCCTGAATATTCCAAGCAGTTCTATGTCAATGAAGGAGGAATATTAGAAGATCGAGCCATCTCCCTAGGTGTTGATTATCCCCTTGCCCGCGGGCGAAATCCACTTTGGTTCGACTTTAACAAGGATGGGTTACTGGATCTGGTTGTAGGCGTAGTTCCCAGAACGGACGGATTAGTTGCGCCAGCCAAGATTTTTCAGCAAAGGACTGACGGTACTTTCGAGGATGTCTCTGCAATCATGGGGTTCAATTTAACCAATGCATCATCCTTTTTCCTTTCTGATTTATCAGGGGATGGTAATTTGGATCTGATTGCTAACGAGGCTAATTGGAGTTCCAAAAAATTCACAGTCTATGATACGACTCAAATTCCTTTTAGAGATATAACTTCAGAGACGATATTCAATGCTAAAAAGGCTTATGACGTGGCGGTGGCTGACTTCAACGGAGACTTAAGACCGGATCTGTACCTGACTATAGGTGCTGGTGATGATAGCGATCTGAATCAAAATGGAGCAGATAAGGCTACAGTGAGCTTGTCCGTGAATAAGAATGAAAAAGGTCTCCAGTTCGATACTTCTGGGGAAGTAACTTTTGACCTTCAAGCTCTCGACTCTGACAAATCTCAAATACCGCTAAACCAAATATATATAGGAAAAAATGGCACCCATCCGATCAGCTGGAATTTTACCTTATCACCAAATGATACCAATATAGGAGGTATTTTACCCCATACTCAAGGGGTTGATCGGGGCATTTACATTGGCTTCGATGCTGATCTGCAGCGCTGGCAACTATTGCTGTCAAGTTCAGAAGTAAATAATCTAATTGGCAACATTGAAACTACAGAACCTATTTCCGAGTTAAGTGCCATTGGCTTTCAAGCGGATCCTCCCCCCCCTGATGATCAATTGCTGATAAATACTGGGCAAGGATTCATTGATCAAAGCGACCTGGCGGGGATCAACAGCATACCGATTCGAGGCAGAAGCGTCACTGCTGGCGATTTTGACAACGACATGGATCAGGATATCTACATTGTTACGAATCGTTCGGTGCTGAACACCCCAGATATACTCTTAGAAAATCAGGGTGATGGAATTTTTGTCGCTATTTCGGGCGCTGGAGGGGCAGAGGGAACTGAAATCGGACAAGGCGATTTCGTGATGGCGGCTGATTATGATTTAAATGGTTTTCTCGACTTATTGGTAGCCAATGGTCATCAAGAAAAAACATCGCCATTAATTACAAATGCTCCTTACCAGCTGTTTCACAACCAAGGCAATAGCAATCATTGGCTCGAAATTGATTTGCAAGGTGTGGCCTCTAATCGAGACGGAATCGGTGCACAAGTCTTTCTTACTGCTGGTGGCGTGACGCAGCTTCGCGAACAATCTGGTGGCATCCATAATGCAGTACAAAATTATCAGCGCCTCCATTTTGGACTTGCGGACAATACCAGTGCGCAGGAATTAATCATCAATTGGCCTAGCGGTAGAGTGCAAGTCGTTGAAAATATCCCCGCAGATCAACTTGTTCGAATAACAGAACCTGTGAATGATGGTCCAACGGTTATAGCCCCCCAAGTCGATCAGGCTGTGAAATACGACACTACTGATTGGAGCTACGATGCAAGCATATCCTTTAGTGACACAGATACTTCTAACTCCCTAAGTTATAGCGCCACACTTGCCAATGGGAATCCACTACCTATCTGGATGCTGTTTAATACTACCACAGGATTTATCAGCGGAACTCCCGGTCTGGCTGATCTTGGAACTTATGCGCTGATTGTCACTGTCACTGACTCACATGGACTCAGTGCGAGTGCTCCTTTAACCATTGCGGTCACTTTATTCGATGCAGGTAAGTTGCTAGTCAATACGGACGGAAACGACACTCTGGTCGGCACATTATCCAACGATACAGTAACTTATTATTACTCTACCGCTCCTGTAACGGTTTCCTTAGCTATCGCCATTCAGCAAGATACCGGCGGTGCCGGATTAGACATTCTGACTAATATTGATAATCTGATTGGTAGTGATTACAGCGATCGTTTGGTAGGCGACGCGAAAAATAACATCTTGGATGGAGGAATTGGCAATGATACGCTCAATGGTAATATTGGTGCAGATACTCTAATCGGTGGATTGGGTGATGACTATTATCTTATTGATAACGTGGCTGATACCATTATTGAAAATATCAATGAAGGTATTGATACAATCAACAGCAACATGACCTACGCGCTATTAGCTAATGTGGAGAATCTTACGTTGCGAGATGCCTCGGCTATCAACGGCACGGGTAATGATCTGGCTAACAACATCACTGGAAATTCAGCCGCCAATCAGTTAAATGGCGGCGCTGGTAACGACAAGCTCAATGGTAATCTTGGTGCAGATATTCTAATCGGTGGATTGGGCGATGACTTTTACAATGTTGATAACGAAGCTGATACCGTTATTGAAAATATCAATGAGGGCACGGATGCAATCAACAGCAGCGTGACCTACACGCTATCAGCTAATGTCGAGAATCTTACATTGACAGGTGGGTCGGTTATCAATGGCACGGGCAATAGTCTGGCTAACACTATCACTGGAAATGCAGCAATAAATGTACTCAATGGCGGCGCTGGCACAGATAGCCTAATCGGTGGATTGGGCGATGATATTTATACTGTCGACAATGCCGGTGATGTCATCACGGAATATTTGAGTGAGGGCATTGATAAAGTCAATAGCAGTGTAACTTACACGCTACCCACCAATGTTGAGAATTTTACGCTGACCGGCGCATTGGCTATCAATGGAATCGGCAATGATCTGGCTAACAGTATTACCGGAAATGCAGCTTTCAATCAATTAAATGGCGGTGCTGGCAACGACACGCTCAATGGTGCAGCTGGTGCAGATAGCCTAATCGGTGGATTGGGCGATGACTTTTACAATGTTGATAACGAGGCTGATACTGTTATTGAAAATATCAATGAGGGCACTGATAAAGTCAGCAGCAGCGTGACCTACACGTTATCAGCCAATGTGGAAAATCTTACACTGACAGGAGGGTCGGCTACCAATGGCACGGGCAATGATCTGGCTAACATCATCGTCGGAAATGCGGCTTCCAATCAATTAAATGGCGGTGCTGGTAACGACACGCTTAATGGTGTAGCTGGTGCAGATAGCCTAATCGGTGGATTGGGTGATGACTTTTACAATGTTGATAACGGGGCAGATATCATTATTGAAAATATCAATGAGGGCACTGATAAAGTCAGCAGCAGCGTGACCTACACGCTATCAGCTAATGTTGAGAATCTCATATTGCGAGATACATCGGCTATCAACGGCACGGGTAATGATCTGGCTAACAGCCTCACCGGAAATACAGCCTCCAATCAGTTAGATGGGGGAGCAGGTAACGATATCCTTGATGGAGGAACAGGAGCCAATATGTTAACTGGTGGTATAGGTAAAGATATCTTCAAACTGACTTCCGCAGGGCACATCGATACAATCACTGATTTCATTGTAGTTGATGATACCATCCAGTTAGAAAATGCTGTATTTACGTCATTAACAACTACCGGTATCTTAGCTTTTGACCAGTTTGTAAGCGGTGTACAAGCGCTGGATAAAAATGACTTCATTATATACAACAATGTAACGGGTTCATTGCTATATGATGCTGATGGCAGTGGTGTTGGTTCTGCAGTAAAAATTGCTGCGATTGGCGTTGGATTAGCTATGACTAATGCGGATATTGTAGTGATCTAGTGAATCGCCCGGCTTTGCCGGAGGTAATTTAAGGAAACTCTGAATAACTGTCATTTCGAGCGTAGCGAGAAATCTATGGTATTGATTGCCAAAGATTCCTCACTTTGTTCGGAATGACATAGGAGGGTTAGTCAGAGCTTCCTTAAGCGATTGCTCCAGAAATTCATGGCTATACTAATTGTGTACGAGGTAATTCCATCTTCCTCCTCCATTTCATATTTTTATTTTATGAAACTTTGGACTCCATGAAAATCAGCATACCTCAGTATTTGACTTGTATAAACCGCCGCTACTAAGGTATAGTTCGCACTCTGCCATTAAAGTCCAAGCAGGAGAGCGCGCTTTCTTTTCAGCGCCGCCGAAGGCGTAACCCCCCCGGAATCGCTCAGGCATGGTCAAGTTAAACTTGTTCCTTAAGAACCGCTTGTGACAGGCAATCTGGAGAGTGCCGAGAAATTATTTTTGGCCACCGAAGGGGCACGCGGATAGCAATCTGTAAATCTCTCAGGTAAAAAGGACAGAGGGGCGCGAAGTCATTTGAAATGGCTTTTTTTTATTTTCGGGAGAATAATCCGTGCTGAAAATGACACCTCTTAATCAAACCCACCGCGACATGAATGCCAAAATGGTGGATTTTGGTGGCTGGGATATGCCGCTGCATTACGGCTCACAGTTAGACGAACACCATAAAGTACGCCAGGATGCGGGCATGTTTGATGTCTCTCATATGCTCCCGGTTGATATCAAAGGTGACAATGTGCGCGCTTTTTTACGTAAATTGGTCGCTAACAATGTTGATAAACTGACCCTCCCAGGCAAGGCCTTGTATTCCTGTATGTTGACCCCCCAGGGCGGCATCATTGATGATCTAATTATTTATTTTCTGTCTGAAACCTGGTTCCGCATCGTGGTGAACGCCGGTACGGCCGACAAAGACGTTGCCTGGATGCTCAAACAGCGCGATGAATTGGCGCCCAGTTTAGAAATTACGCCGCGGCGTGATCTGGCTATGGTCGCGGTGCAAGGTCCTAATGCGCGTGCCAGAGTTTGGCAGGTCATTCCAGGTTCTCAAGCAGCCACAGAAGAGCTCAAGCTGTTTCAATCCACCGTAGTGAATCAGTATTTTATTGCACGCACGGGGTATACCGGTGAAGATGGTTTTGAAATTATCCTGCCAGCCGCAGACGCACCGACGTTTTGGAAAGCATTGCATGCTGTTGGTGTTGCACCGGCCGGATTAGGCGCTCGCGACACATTACGCCTGGAAGCCGGGATGAATCTGTACGGTCAGGATATGGATGAAACCAAGAATCCATTGGAGTCGGGTTTGGCCTGGACGGTAGATCTTAAAAGCGAGCGGGATTTTATTGGCAAACAAGCATTAGTGGATACCGCTGTGACGCAACAACTGGTTGGATTGGTATTGATCGATCGCGGTGTGCTGCGCAGCCACCAGCAAGTAGTCTGTCAACACGATGGCGCTGAATATCAGGGCGAAATTACCAGTGGTGGATTTTCACCGACAATGAACCAATCGATCGCTTTGGCACGTCTACCGGTACAGATAGCTGTTGGTGATGAAGTTAACGTGGTGGTACGTGATAAGAAGCTGCGCGCCAAAGTGGTAAAATACCCGTTCGTGCGTAATGGAAATGTATTGGTTTAATTCGAAACTGTAGAAAATTATTATTTTAATCTGGAGTAAAAAATGAGTGTTCCAACAAACTTAAAATATAGCAAATCCCATGAATGGGTGAAACCTGAGGCCGATGGCACGGTAACTGTTGGGATTACCCATCATGCGCAAGAATTGCTTGGCGATATGGTGTTTGTCGAGTTACCAGAAGTTGGACGTAAACTTAAACAAAAAGAAGAATGCGCAGTCGCTGAATCCGTCAAGGCCGCCGCCGATGTGTATTCACCTATTTCCGGCGAAGTCATTGCGGTTAATTCTCCATTGGTAGATGAGCCGGGAAAAATTAATGAAGATGCGTTTTCCGCCTGGTTGTTTAAAATGAAGCCGAGCAATGGGTCCGAATTGGATGGATTGCTAGATGCCGCAGCCTATACCGTGCTGGTTGAAAACGAAGACCACTAAAATCACATCTGCATTGAGATTTGAATTCGCTTGTCTATTTTATACCTTATTACTTTAAGTTTTTTTAAATAAATCATGCCGTTTATTCCACACACCGAAGAAGATATCGCCGAAATGCTGGCCAGCATTGGTGCAAAAACAATTGAAGAACTGTTTGATGAAATTCCTAAAGAATTAGTCAGCGGTGAATTGACAGGCGTTCCACCCGGACTCAGCGAAATGGAAATAACCCGGCTGATGATGGAACGTGCTACAACAGACGGGTTCTACCAGAACTTTATCGGGGCGGGTGCTTACGAGCATCACATTCCCGCTGCCGTCTGGCAAATTACTACACGCGGAGAATTTTACTCTTCCTACACACCGTATCAAGCCGAAGCCAGTCAAGGTACCTTACAATTATTGTATGAATACCAGACGATGATGGCTTCACTGACGGGCATGGATGTGTCCAACGCCAGCATGTATGATGGGGCAACTGCGCTGGCGGAAGCTGCCTTGATGGCTGTTCGCTCACATAAATCGTCACGGCGTATTCTGATTCCGAAAACAGTACACCCCGTTTATCGTCAAGTCGTTCGCGCGATTGTCAGCAATCAAAAAATTGAAGTGGTCGAACTGCCATTTAATACACAATCAGGGCAAGTAGAGCCGGGATCATTGTCTGAATTTGCCAACGAAGAATTTGCCGCACTGGTGATTCCGCAACCTAATTTCTTTGGCGTGCTGGAACAAGTGGATGCCCTGACCGACTGGGCGCACAGTAAAAATGCCTTTGCCATTGGTGTTGTGAATCCAACTGCATTGGCATTACTGACCCCGCCCGGTGAGTGGGGTAGCAAAGGTGCTGATATTGCCGTGGGAGAAGGTCAACCGCTGGGTATTCCGCTTTCCAGTGGCGGTCCATATTTTGGTTTTATGGCGTGCAAAAACGATTTAGTACGCCAGATGCCGGGACGTATTATCGGCCGTACCACGGATCTGGATAACAAACCTGGCTTTGTACTGACATTGCAAGCGCGTGAACAACATATCCGCCGTTCCAAAGCCACATCCAATATTTGTACCAATCAAGGATTGATGGTTACCGCTGCCACCATTTTTATGTCGTTACTGGGGCCGGAAGGTTTGCGTCGCGTCGCGGCACAATCGCATGCTAACACGCTGGAACTGGTCGAACGATTGGAGAAAATCAATGGCGTGAAAAGAGCATTTAGCGGACCGGTATTCCACGAAGCTGCGCTAACTTTATCTGCGCCAGTTGCAGAAGTATTATCCAAATTAAAACAAAAAGGCATACTAGGAGGGCTTGATTTGCAGGGGCATTATCCGGAATTAGGCAATGCATTGCTGGTTTGTGCGACAGAAACTAAGACAACGAATGATTTGCAAAATTATGCTGAAGCCTTAAAGCACGCGATTGGTTAGAAACATTCTTTTTTAAATTCGTCATAAAGGAAAAACTATGGTTACTCTTAAAGGAAAGCCCATCAAAATTGAAGGTACTTTTCCCAAAGTCGGACAGAAAGCGCCGGCGCTTTCTCTCGTGAACAGGGATTTGGCTGATGTTACTTTGGCTAATTTTGCCGGCAAAAAGAAAGTGCTGAATATTGTTCCTAGCTTGGATACGCCAGTATGCGCGATCTCGACACGAAAATTTAATCAGCAAGCTAGCAATATGGACAATACAGTTGTGTTGATCATCGCTGCTGACTTACCTTTTGCTATGAGCCGCTTCTGCGATGCCGAAGGACTGGATAAGGTGATTACACTTTCAACTATGCGTGGTGCAAATTTCATGAAGGATTACGGCGTTTTCATAGCAGATAGTCCATTTGCTGGAATTACAGCACGTGCGGTCATTGTTCTGGACGAATCGGATACCATCATCCATGCTGAACTGGTTCCTGAAATTGCTGATGAACCGAATTACGAAGCAGCCTTAGCTGCCTTAAAATAAATTAACGTTTTACCCATAAAAAATGCTGATATTTGAACACTCGCGCCCAGGGCGCCGTAATTATTCTCAGTCACCGGCGACTGTCGCAAGCACGGCTAAGATTCCACAAAACTTGCTGCGCAAATCGCCAGTACTTCTACCCGAAGTCTCTGAGATGGATACAGTGCGCCATTACACACGTTTGTCACAAAAGAATTTCTCGATTGATACCGAGTTTTACCCGCTGGGTTCGTGCACGATGAAATACAATCCACGCGCATGTAACTCATTGGCCATGCTGCCACAATTTCTTTCCAGGCACCCGCTTGCACCGGAAGACACCGGACAGGGTTTTCTTGCCTGTATGTATGAATTACAGGAAACGTTAAAAGCGGTCACCGGCATGGCAGGTGTGAGCCTGACGCCAATGGCCGGTGCGCAAGGTGAATTGATCGGTGTCATGATGATTCGTGCTTACCATGAAGCACGCGGTGATTTTGCACGTACTGAAATTATTGTGCCGGATGCGGCGCATGGTACTAACCCGGCTACCGCTGTGATGTGTGGTTTCAAGGTCGTAGAAATTGCTACCGACAAAGAAGGTAATGTCGATCTGGCTGCATTAAAAGCCGCTGTCGGACCCCAAACTGCCGGATTGATGCTAACCAACCCATCCACACTGGGCGTATTTGAAAAGAATGTGGCAGAAATGAGCCGCGTTGTGCATCAAGCGGGTGGATTGCTGTATTACGACGGTGCCAATCTCAATGCCGTACTGGGTAAAGTTAAACCGGGTGATATGGGTTTTGACGTGATTCATATTAACTTGCACAAGACTTTTTCCACACCGCATGGTGGTGGCGGACCAGGTTCTGCGCCAGTGGGTGTTGCCGAGCGTTTGCTGCCGTTTATGCCGATTCCTATCGTTGCCAAGGAAGGGGATACTTATCGTTGGGTTACTGAAAAAGAAAAACCCCAATCGATTGGCCGGTTATCGGCTCACATGGGTAATGCCGGTGTATTGCTGCGCGCTTATATCTATATTCGTTTGCTGGGAATGCACGGCATGCATCGCATTTCTGAATTTGCCACACTGAATGCCAATTATTTGATGGCCGAATTGAGTAAAGCAGGTTTTGAAATAGCCTATCCGACACGGCGTGCCAGCCATGAATTTATTGTCACTCTAAAAGATATTAAAGATAAAACCGGTGTCACCGCGATGAATCTGGCCAAACGCTTGCTCGACAAAGGCTATCATGCACCAACAACGTATTTTCCGATGCTGGTGCCCGAATGCTTATTGATTGAACCGGCTGAAACAGAATCCAAGGAAACACTGGATGCGTTCGTGAAATCCATGAAAGAAATTCTGAAGGAAATCGAACTGCAACCTGATCTGGTAAAAGGCGCGCCACACACCATGCCGGTGCGTAAACTGGATGATGTCAAAGCAGCGCGTGAACTGGATCTGGCCTGGAAGCCAAGCGCCTGATCAAGAAGAATCATCTCGCACATTCAGTATGACGGCAGGGGAAATCAAAGTTTCCTCGAATCTTAGGGTACCAGATAAACCTGTCGTTACTTTTCAATCTTTCTAACTACCGCTATAAAAACTATGCGCACACTGATTTGTGGTTCTATCGCTTATGATAATATTATGGTCTTTCCCGATCATTTTAAGAATCACATTCTGCCGGAAAAAATTCATGTGTTAAATGTCGCATTCCTGGTTCCAGAGATGCGCCGTGAATTTGGCGGGTGTGCCGGTAATATCGCCTACAACTTAAAAATGTTGGGCGGTGAACCGGTCATGATGGCGACCGTTGGCGATGATTATGCGCCTTATGCTGCGCGGTTTGAACAATTACGCCTGACCCAACAACATGTGCAGCATATTCCTGAAACCTTTACCGCACAGGCATTCATTACCACCGATCTGGCGGACAATCAGATTACTGCGTTTCACCCAGGCGCAATGAATTTCTCGCATCTCAATTCCGTGAAAGATACCAGCAACATTCAGCTAGGGATTATTGCGCCGGATGGGCGTGATGGCATGATGCAACATGCCCGTGAATTCCACGAAGCTGGCATTCCGTTTGTTTTTGATCCGGGTCAAGGCCTGCCAATGTATAACGGGGAAGAACTGCTGGATTTTATCGACAAAGCCGATTATATCGCTGTTAATGACTATGAGGGCCAGATGCTGCAAGGCCGCACAGGACGCAGTCTTGAATCGCTGGCGAACCAAGCCAAGGCGTTGATCATCACACTGGGCGCACAAGGCTCCATCATCTACGCCGATGGCAAAGAAATTGAGATTCCCTGTGTCAAACCCAAAGATATTGTTGACCCAACCGGCTGCGGCGATGCGTATCGTGCCGGTCTGTTGTACGGCATTGTCAATAATTTGGATTGGCAAACAACCGGGCAACTCGGCTCATTGATGGGTTCCTTAAAAATCGCCCAGAAAGGCGGGCAGAATCACCGGTTTTCTCGTGATGAGATTGATCAATACTATTTTGAGAGTTTTGGTGCTCATATTTTCTAAAGTAGGATTTGCATTTTAGGTAGCGATTAACTTGAGTTAACACGAGCTACTAGAGTGATAGTCTATCTATATGACTGAATTACTTGTATATTATATATTTGTATTATTAGCTACCAAGGTCAATATAGCCAAATTCTGGGGGTTTTTCTTGTACTATTTCGATATCTTCAATTGCCCGCGTTAAAGCATAAAGTCGCCAACCTACTAGGAATATAAAGTCAATTCTTGTACCTTTCCCCCCTATATTATGTCGAGCTTCTGAATTCCGATTGATGTAATCTGATTTTTTATCCAACTCAATAACTTTTGATTTTATTGAGGGATCATCGAATGACAGGGCAAATGGTTCATGCGCAAATTCATTTCGTATTTTCCTCAGCAACTGTAAGTCTCTATACATTAATGAAGAAATCAAGCCTAATTGATAGGCTGCATTAATACGAGAAGAAAAACTACCAATAGGACTACCTGGTTTAGAGAATATACAGTTTTCTTTATCTTTGTGGGGTAGCAGCTTTCGTGCTAATAACTCTTTTAATACGTCATCTACTAAAGCAGCAGCTACTATTGCTACAGATCTATCAGTATCTTTTTCGAGCTCTATATGGAGTCGATCAAAATATTTATCGATATTCATCATGACATGCCTATTTGTAAAAATAACGATTGAGCTGAGTATATTACCTAGCGATAGTTAGTGTAATGAATTTAGACACAACCTGATTGTTCACATTTTTTACTTTATCCAAACTCAACCCATACCGGTTGATGATCCGAAGCTTCAGTTGCTGCATCAATACCATGTGCTTTGAGATGGTTTACTAATCCATCGGTAATAAAAACGAAATCAAAACATTCTGGGCGGTCGACGAAATCTACCGAGTGAATGCCGACTGTCGGTGCATGGTGTGTGCCGGGATGTAATACCGACCAGGTATCGTGAAAGCTGGGTATGTCATTGCTGAAAGGGGCAAGAATTCGCAATTTCTCAGGCGCTGTGGCTGGGAAATTCAGGTCTCCGCACAGCAAAGCCTGTGCAGGCCTGGGAAAAACTTCAAACGTTCCGCCTTGTTCTTCAGCTAGTAATTTGCGTTTTGACATGGTGCAAGCCTCACGGTGCAGACGGCGGATGGCATCGATTTGGATTTTACGCTGATGCTGTGAGTAGTATTCAAGATGCGTAGTCATGACACGTAGCGGACCAAAATCTGCTGTCACAACGGCTTCTACCATTACTCGTTGCATGCTGGGTGTGGCTAATTCCGTTTGCCACGGCAAAAGATGCCGCCAGATTTGACCGACGGGTAGCTGGGAGAAAATAGCATTGCCAAAAAGGCTGCGGCCGCCGTGACCATCCGGCACATCCGTCGCGGGACCATAAATCGCAGTGTAACCGGGTAATCCAGCCGATAACTCAGCAATCTGATCTTCACCTTGGCTGCCTGGTAAGCCGGAAAAATTGACAGCAACTTCCTGTAAACAGATAACATCAAAATCTCCCAGTTGGTGAATAGTCTGTAAAATGCGTTGCAGATCAACGCGTCCGTCCAATCCACGTCCCCATTGAATATTCCAGGTCAGCAGTTTCACTATTTTCCTCCTTTGTGTCATGTCCGCCGGGCAATGTGAATCACCTTGACCGGAATGTACGGATGACGTTATTTATTTGATGTATTTTAATCTGTTTTGCATAAATTGCGTCTTTCTGACTATTCAGCTTTCATTCAGCCATAAAACAATACAATCAATTCGAATAAAAGGCCTAAATCATGGTAATTGAGGATATTGCGGAGCAGGCTTAATAATCAACCGCAACACCCTAAGAGAGCGTGAGTTAAGGATTAATCGGCGAGGTGGCGGACATGAAGAATCTAAATTGGATATATCTAATATTTATAGTTATCGTGCTTGCACTAACAGCAAATGATGCCGTTTGGGCGCGTGGAGGGCACGGGCATGGCCACAGGCATAATCATTTCAATATAGGTATCAGTGTAGGCGGATATTCTCCCGGTTTTTATGGCTCTGGCTTCTATGGCTCGGGTTTCTATGGATATCGTTCTTATGGCTACTCTGATCCATTTTTCAGTAGACCATATTATAGCTACCCGCCTACAGTAGTCGTGCCGGTAACCCCACCTGTCTATATCCAGCAAGAACAAGCCAGGCCGGTCCGGCAACAGACTAATTACTGGCATTATTGCCAAAACCCTGAAGGTTACTATCCGTATGTCAAAAATTGCCCGGGCGGATGGCTACAAGTTGCTCCCCAACCACCTGCACAATAATGCAAAGAGGTAAAACATGTTAACGTCAAGAATTTTATTTGTCTTACTGATTGCCTGCCTATTAACTGCATGTGTCAATATACCAACCGGTCCAAGTGTGATGACATTACCTGGCTCTGGCAAAAGTTTTGATCAGTTTCGTTCCGATGAATACGAATGCAGACAGTATGCGGATGAACAAGTGGGCGGCACTACTCCACGGCAAGCATCTCGAACCAGTGGTATAGAAAGTGCAGCTATTGGAGCCGGGCTTGGTGCTGCTGCTGGTGCTGCTTTAGGGGGCGGCCATGGCGCAGCTATCGGTGCTGGCACAGGCTTATTGTTGGGTGGACTGATTGGATCAAGCACTGCTACGACTTCAGGGTACGCCAGTCAGCAGCGATACGACATCAGTTATACTCAGTGTATGTATGCCAAAGGGCATCGTGTTCCCGTTGATGGCAGAATTATGAATAATCCACCGGGTACTAGTGGCGGCAAAGACAGGAGAACTTCAACGCTGCCAGCAAATTTTGTACCTCCGCCACCACCACCCGGCAATCCGCCGCCTCCACCTCCACGATAATATTTCTCAGTGGCTTGGTATCAAAAAAATAGCAAGCCACTGATGTAGTATTCTCAACTTAAGGCAAACAATTGTTAGTGCTGCATTCTTCGCCGTTTCAGTAATTTATCCGTAAGCAAAGCGAGTAACAAGAAAGTAATAATATAGGGTACGGCAGTTAAAAAAGTATCCTTGTAATTGGTCATTTGAATTCGTAGTGGATACTCATAGTGCAGTGGTGGTACGCCTTCTCCTGTAACGAATAGCGTATATTGCCCTTCATCCAGATTAAATTCACCTTTAATGACGCCATCGGAATGATTGGTTGAATACAAAGAGGTTACCGTATCACTTAATGCTTGGCCGCTGCCTCTTACAATTTTGATAATAATAGGCATGTCACGTAGCGCCTGATCTACAAGATCTAAAACCCACAAAGTTTCACCCTCTTTAGGGATTTCGGTGCAGTATTCCGCTTCCGGATCGTGTTGCGGCTGATAAGTGCTCAAATGCACCATACTGCCGGATATATTACGTACACAAGCATCAGCTTCCAAAGATACCTTGCCGTGAGCGGCGGCAAAGCCAGAATAAAGTGCTACGGAAAGCATAGCTGCTAAAGCCCATATTTTTATTATTTGTCTAATCATATAAACCCCCTACACTTATTGATTGGTATTCTACGGAGTATTTTTATACGCTTTTAGTTCCGCGGCCTGTATAAACAGGCCACGGAAAATTGTTACAAATACACCAGAGAGAGAGATTAAGGAACTATCCGGTTGTTCAGAATCTCTTTGCTTGAGTTATTCCAGATAACGTCGGTCAGGTTGGAGTAACGGGTGATAATTTGTGCTGCGATACCACCTGAAAACAAGCCTGCCCAGCCCAGAATCACAAAGCCCCAGTGCAATGGCGCACTGAACAGTTCTTCCATGAACCAGAATGCATGACCCCATTCGTTCAATCCTACGTTAGGCAGAATCATCAATGGGCCTGCAATTGCCATAACCAGCGGGAATGATGTGCCGCGGCTATACAGTGGCAAACGGGTCATCGCGTACAGGTATGAGGCTATGCCACATACGATGTACATCGGGAATGAGCCGTAAAACACCACTACGTGACTTGGCGTGAAGCTAGTGTCACGAATAATCACTTGGTGCCACGATGCATCTTGTTCGGTGAAGAAGCTTCCGCCCCAGTAAACACCAAACAAATACACACCCAGCCACATCATCCAGTAGAAATAACGTTTGATCTCTAACTTTGGATCCAGGTTGTCCAGTTGTTCTTTCGTGTCACGGGTCTTCAGGATCCAGCCCCAGGTGATCAAAGCAAATAAAGGCATCAGGGTCATGTGTACGCGCCACAGTCCCATCCACACTTTGTCAAATTCCGGTTCCATCGAGTCCATGCCGTGTGAATATGCAAATGTCCTTTGATACCAGATCCAAAATATCGCCACCAATAACATGGTGAGCATTCCTATCTTGTAGTACTTTGAGTCGTACCACAGCGACATGTCATAGTTAGCGCTCGAACTTGCGCCCGTTGTGCCATAAGTTGTTGCCATCATAACCTCCGTTTGTTTAGTTAATGAATACAGCGTAAAGATTTAGTAAAGTATATTGATTCCTAAAATAATAAGATTGTCTTCATAAACCCTTTTTTACGCAGTTAAGAATAGCGTATTGCTATTCTTTTACAATGAGTGGATCCACTCATTTTTAAGTGCGATGCACAGAATCTTCGATACGAGAAATGGCTGTGGGCAATCAATGTAAAAGGCGCGAGGGGATTCTAAATTTGTTGCAAATGACGAAAAACCGCTGTTTGAAGAAGGATTAATTTGATGCGGTTGGTGTGTGGCTATCTGGAGAGTGATCGTTTGAATGGTGCGCTCTTAAGCGCAATGCAAAACTGATTAGGCTATTAGGCCCGCTAAGATTGAGTTTTCGGGAAATATTGACGCGGTGATTTTCTATTGTTTTTTTGCTCACAAACAACTTCTGAGCAATTTGCGGGGTAGTGTATCCTTCAGATATCGCATTGAGTACTTTGCGTTCTGCTTTAGTGAGGCTCGTCAGTTTCTCAAGTGTCGCCTCAATCAATTCATCGTTCTCCAGCTGATGCTTGCTTTTTTTGGATAATTTCTCAAGCCGTGCCCTGATGCTATTAATCAATTCTTCCTTCGTGAATGGCTTGGTGAGAAAATCATCTGCTCCCATGTTCATTCCAATGCGGGTATCTGAACGGGTCGATTTTGCGGTAAGAAAAATAAATGCTGTAGCCGGTAATTGCGGTATCTGCTTTACTCGGGTGAACACTTCGAAGCCATCTATTCCAGGAAGCATGATGTCGCAAATGATAATGTCCGGAATAAACTCCAGCGCCATTCTGATTCCTTCCTCACCGGTGGGTGTGCTGATTACGCGAAAACCATAATGCGCAATAATCTCGGCTATGTTTTCACGTAGTGCTTTTTCATCCTCTATTACAAGAATCAGCGTATTGTTCATTGTTCCTGTTTATAAACACAATTGAATCGTTACCGTACAACCGTTTCCGGCAGTACTGGCAAAACTGATATCACCACCGTGTATCACGATTAATTTTTTGGCGATCATGAGCCCAAGTCCGCTTCCGGGAAAAACCTTGGCATTGGATGCCCGGAAAAAAGACTGGAACAGAAATGGCTGATCTTTTTCCGGAATGCCGATTCCATAATCCTTTATCGTTATTAAGTAAGCATTATCATGGAATGTGACAGTAAGTTCAGGTGCTTGCTTGCCTTCAGAATATTTAAAAGCATTCGACACAACATTGCGTAAAACATTCCGCAGCAGAATTTCATCCATACTGATAATGCGATCTGGCGCTTCAAAATGGTAGTTCAGCATTCTCTGCTGTCCAATGGGTTCAATGTTAGACTGAACAAATGTATCCATAAATTGCTGGAATGGGCGATTTTTCTTGAATAATTCTATTTTGCCTTCGTCAATCCGGCCGATGTCCAGAATGTTTTCCATCAGTTCCGTCATGCGGGTTGTTTCCTCTGCCATAATCGTTTTGTGTTTCTGAAAGAAATCGATAAAGGAAGTGCTGAGGTTGGTTGATTCCATTTTCAGATCCAGTAGATCAATGCTCGAACGAATGGTTGCAAGTGGTGTGCGGAATTGGTGCGAAGCCAGATTGACGAATTGAGTTTTGAAGCGGTTGAGTTCGCGTTCTTTTTCCATGGCTTTTTGAAGTCGCTGTTCCGCCATTTTTATTAGCGTAATATCGTTTTCAACAGCCACATAGTTGATCAATTTGCCGGCGTCATCATAAACCGCAGCGATATTAAGATAAAGCCAGATCTTGTCGCCGCTTTTTGTATAGTTCAGAATTTCACCGGAGAATGTACCTGTATCCCTTAGCGAGCGGGTGATTTCACAGATTGTTTCGATAGAGGTTTCCGGCCCTTGGAGAAAAATTCCAGGATCAATTCCAATCACCTCTTCAGACTTATACCCCAAGATTTTTTCAAAACTATTATTGATCCATATCACGCGCTTTTCGGGATCGGTAATCATCACGATGCCATTGGTTTTCTCAGCAACAATGGCCATTCGCTGTATCTCCAATTCGTTCTTTTTTCTTGCAGTGATGTCCATGCCGTATCCGATTAGCAGCTCTGCGTCACCGTTTTCATCTAAAAGCGGATACATGTTGCGCATATAGGTTCGTTCTGTGCCATCGGAATCAGTAAGTATCTCTTCAAAAGTCACTGATTTTTTATTAACCGTACATTCTGTCATGACTTCATTGCGCCTAGATTCAGCAGCAGGAATCCAGTTTTCAAGATCGCTATCCCCGCTAGGATTAATTCCAATCACGATTCCGCGGCGCTCTTTGCTCTTAATGGCTGCATCATTAGCATAAATATACCGGCCTTCCTTGTTCAGCACGACCAGCTCGATAGGTAATCTATCGAGTATGTAATTGTAGAGAAGATGCTCTTTCTGCTTATTTTCTGCCACCTGTTTTTTTTCTGTGATATTTTGCAAAATGCCATACAAACCGATTAGGCTTCCTTGCTCATCAAGCATCGGGTAGATGGTTGTGGTGTGCCATTTGAATTTGCCATCATCCATCACAATCATAAATTCTTCGGTCCGCTCGGTTCTCTCAGAGGTGACCTGTGCAATCAATGCGAGCATTCTTTCTTTCTCAGATCCCTGATAAAAATGCGTGCTTTCAAGCAGGGTTGAGCAATCATGGTTTTTATCTAACTCATAAAAATCATACAAATACTCCGACCAGATCGTAATGTTAGTCTTGAAAGTATGAGACCAATCGCCAATTCCGGCTGTTTTACTGAGACGGTAAAGGCGTTTTTGCTGGGATTCCAGCGAATCGAAAGCCGTCGGGTTAAAATTGGATCCAGAAATCATGAGAAGTTATATTATGAAGTTGAAGGCGGTTGATAATCGTCATGCCCAAAGGGTTAAAAGGCAAGTTATTTCTGATATTCTTTCGCTACCCTTTTTCCGGGATCGCACATAAACGCAATATTACACTGTGGTAATGATAGCGGAAGATGAGTCTTTTTATGTGTATAGATCTCCTGTACGCAGATTAGAGCGTTTGTATTCGGCAAGCAAATTCCTTAATTGGTCAAAGTTGGGCGGCTTTAACAGATAATAATCAAAATCAGTTACTTCCTCGAGCAAAGTCTTATTTAGCATATAGCCGCTCAAGGCAATAATCAACACCCGCCGGGTAGTAGGCAGATCACGTAGCTTTCTGACGACCTGATAACCATCTATGTCGGGTAGTCCGATATCCAACAGAATGACGTCAGGTTTAAATGTCTGTGCAGTAGATACGCCCTGTGTTCCGTTGCGTGCAATCGCTATTTGATGTCCCGACATCTCAAACCATAAAGCGGTACTTTCCACAACATCCTCATTATCATCAATCAGCAAAATTCGCAGACTTTGATCAGTCTCTTTAGTTGGGCTCTGCGGAATTAGTGGCTTTGCCAGAATCGTTTTGTCTACGAGTCCAGGTAACTGAATCAAGAATTGTGAACCCTGGTTGACACCTTGGCTGTGAGCTGTGATTTGGCCGCCATGTAGTTCGATCAGCTTCTTCGCCAAAGTAAGACCAAGTCCCAAGCCACCTTCGGAGCGGTCGAGTTCTATTCTTCCTTGGATGAATAAATCGAAGATATGAGGCAGCAATTGCGGTTCAATGCCCATGCCATTGTCCCGGACGTGAACAAAGATTGAAGAACACTCGACACCTACTCTCAGGTCAATACAGCCACCCGCATCGGTATATTTAACAGCATTGTTTAGCAGATTGGCGAACACCTGGGTAAGACGGATAGGATCGCCTAGCAGATAGATGGGCTGTGAAGGCAATTCGAGACTGAGCGTCTGATGTTTTGTTTGGATTAATGGCAGAATTGATTCTGTCAAATCTTTGAGCAGCTTAACCAGCTCGACGCGTTCCCGTTGGATCTTCACTAGGCCTCTGGTAATGCGCGACACATCCAATAAGTCATCAACAAGTTTGGTAATATGGGTCACATTACGATTAAGCGTCTCAGTGGCCCAGTTCAATGTCGATTCCTGGAGAGGGAATGAAGACAAGATCTGCGCCACATTACTGATGGGCGAGAGCGGGTTGCGCAGTTCGTGACCGAGCATGGCCAGGAATTCATCTTTGCGCCGGTCTGATTCGCGCAGTAGCGCTTCAGTCTTTTTCTGTTGGGTGATGTCGAGATTGATACCAGCCCAGTATTTGATATTTCCGTTTTTGTCCCGCACCGGTACACCGCGGGTTAGAATTGGATGCCATTGCCCATCTGCCCCGCGGAAACGATGCTCCATATCACACACACTACCCGTTCGGATACACTCTTGCCAAGCCAAAAGGGTGCTTTCAGCATCGTCGGGGTGCAACACGTTATTCCATCCGAAATTCGAGCATTGATCTTGGGTGAGTCCGACGAGATTGAGAAAACTCGAACTTGCATAAATATTGCTACCTTCTGAATCGCAAACCCAAACACCATAATCAATGGATTCTCCGATAGCACGGTACAACGATTCACTCTCGCGGAGTGCCGTAGCGGCACGTTCTCGTTCGGCTTCGGCTGCTATCTGTATTAGTGTCTCGGCTTGCTTGATATTGTCGATATCAGTACAAGTACCAAACCAGTTTTGAATATTCCCCGCATTGTTTAAAACAGGCACGCCGCGAATCAACCACCAGCGATAAATCCCGTCAGCGCGACGCAACCGGCATTCAAGTGAATAGGAGTCATTGTTTATTACTGCATTCTGCCAGGCATCCCAGGCGCGTTGTTGGTCGTCGGGGTGAAAAGGTTTATTCCATCCGTGACCATAGCTTTCTTCCAGTGTGAGCCCTGTATATTCCACCCATTGTTGGTTGAAATAACAGTTCCAGCCATCTGCCCGAGTGACCCAGACAATTTGCGGTATGCCCTCGGCTAATAGACGAAACCCCTTTTCACTGGCAAAAAGCTCCATCTCGGTCTGCTTGTACTCAGTGTTGTTGGTGATGATCACGCTTATCCGCTGGTTGCCAGAAAATCCTATGCTGCAGCAGGAAAATAGCACCGGTATGGATTTACCCACTCCACTTATCAAGGAGAGTTCCTGATTATCGCAACCCTGGGTGTGATTTTCCAGAAGGGATGTGATCAATGGATAATCCGGGGGGGTCACATAAGCTCCTAACGAAGATCCGATGAGTTGATCTAGCGCTACTTGCAGCAGTGTAGCCAAGCGGTTATTACAATAGAGGATGACGCCATCCATTGTTAGGATGGCGGCGCCTTCGTTCATGGTCTCGACCAGAATCCGGTATACACGTTCGTAACCTTGCAGTATCTGTTCAGATTCTTCGAGCCGAAGGCGGAGTGCGTCTATCTCGGCTAATAGCGCTTCACGCGATCTGTTATCGATTAACATGCCTATGTTTAGTTCTGAGGATTATTAGTGTTACTGACAGCTTAATTAAACGTTTTTCAATTTTTCATACGGTATCCTGTTAAAACAAGTTTACAGAACGATGATAATTCATGATTCTGGAAAGTTGGATTTTACATTCATTTCTTGAGGTGCTTGGTCTGACACCAATTGGCATGCTTCGCACAAGCGGCCTAATTCCAGGATACTGGTCATGCCGGTTTTGCGTAATATCCGTGCGCGATGAACTTCAATAGTACGGTAACTTATTCCGAGCTGCCGACCAATTTCCTTATTGGAATGGCCTGCTGCAATCAACGGCAAGATCTCTAATTCGCGGCTTGTCAGTTCGTTTAAGCGGCTATTTAGCATTTGTATCGCCAGAACTTTTTCTTTCCGCTTAATTGCCTCTTGCAACACGGCCTGAATGCGTTTTATTAACAGATTGTTTGAAATAGGCTTCGTTAGATAATCGATTGCCCCAGCTTTCATTACACGAACTGTTTGAGGTATGCTGCCATACGCGGTGAGGAAAATAATCGGAAAGTGCATATTGCGACGGTTGAGTTCGGCTTGCAATTCATCGCCACTCATTCCCGGCATGTTAACGTCGAGCAGCAAGCAGCCGTATTCATTCAGAAAGGAAGCTTGCAGAAAGTGCTCAGCGCTTTCAAAAGTCTGGCAAGTAAGGCCAGCATTTTCAATTACCAGCCTGAGTGCATCGCGTACCGCGTAATCGTCATCGACAATAAAAACACAAGGTTCAGTACTCATATCACAAAGGGTAAAGTAAAGTGGATACTTATGCCAGAAATGGCATTTTTCTCAGCCCACATCTTTCCGTTGTGCGCTTCTATCAAGGCACGACTAACAGCGAGACCCATGCCTAAGCCCTCGGATTTGGTGGTGTAGAAGGGTTGGAAAATGAGTTTAAGTGCGGTGATGTCCTTCACGCCAATTCCACTATCGCATACTGTTACATGTGCCCTAGACGGATCATCGGCGCAGCAACGCGATGTGATGGTGATGATTCCGGTATTTCTCCCACTTTCTTGCATAGACTCTAAGCCATTTTGCAACAGAATAGTCAGTATCTTTTGGATTTGTAGACCATTGGCCGCAACCAGCGGCAGACCGTCTGCGAGATCCATTTCGAATTTAAAAGCACCTAAATCTAAATATCCACTCATCTTGATAAAATTGATTGCTTCATGGATCGAGTTATTGATATCTATCGTTTCGATAACAGTTTCTCCCTTATGCAATACGCTCATCAACTGCTGTATCACTTCCCCGGCTCGAAGTACTTGGAGAGAACAATTTTTCAATATATAAGAGAACTTTTGCGAATCTTTGTTGGCGTTTTGCAGCATAGTCAATGCGAGATCCGTATAGGATGAGAGGGCGCTGAGCGGCTGGTTCAGTTCATGCGCGATAGCGATGGCTGTTTGGCTGGCGACATATAATCGGAACGCTCTTTCCATCGAATCGCGCCGTAAATTCAGCTCCGTTGCCTTCTTGTAGTCGGTAATGTCCAAATTGATACCCAGCATCCGATAGGGATGATTATTGGGATCGCGCAACAATCCGCCGCGTGAGTGAATCCAGCGGTACGAACCATCCTGATGGCGTAAGCGAAATTCTATATCAAAAACTGGTTGACGCTCGCCGATATAGTTTTCAATAGCTGTTAAAACCGATTTCTGGTCGTTGGGATGCAAACGATTCTTCCATTCTTCCCAGCTGTTGGGTATTTCCTTTTCGTCCATGCCGATTTGCTGCTTCCATTCGGGCGAAAAGTATAATGTGTGTGATATGAGATCCCAGTCCCAATAGCCTGCCTTTACCTCATCAACTACTAGGGCAAGCTGCGCTTCACTTTTGCGCAGTGCAACTTCCGTGCACAATCGCTCAGAGACATCGCGCAGGATGACAGTGAACGTTTTTTTTTCGTTTGTTTCGCAGCAAGATATGGTGGCTTCTATAGGAAATTTCTCGCCATTAGTACGGAGACCTGTCACAGTGTAAAGTTCGGGTGTTTTATGGTTCGTGGAGCCGGTATACCCAGAAGCATGAATATGCATGCAGCAGTGGTCGAAGCGAAAGCGTTCCGGGATAAAACGTTCAATGAGTTTTCCGATTGCATCATTTGCGGTACAACCGAACATATTTTCCGCTGCTAAATTGAACACCAGAATAGTTTGATCAGCATCGATTGTGATTATCGCGTCCCTTGCCGACTCAACTATCTCGATATAGCGTTTCTGGCTTTTCCACAGCGCCGTAGTTGACCTGCGATGGAGATTGGTTGTGGCGATGATAACAACAGACAAAATGCAAAAGCCCGCGTTTAAAATAAAAGCATCGTAGGGTGCAGAAGCCCAAATCGGAAATAATATAAACGCATTAATCGCAATTAAAGATAAAGCGATGGCAAAGATTCCAGGATTTCGTCCGAGCCAGAATGTGGACTGGATAATTGCAAAAAAAAATAACATGAATGCTGTGCGCTCGCCAATGACCGGAATTTTGAACGTCGCGAGCAAGGCTAAGGTGACTGTCAGCATCGCCAGAGCGTAGTGAAACAAAGGCGGCTGCGTATCGAAATAAAGAAAAGCAGATTGGGTTATTGATTGCTTGGCCATCTATTTTTTAGGGGCAATGCTCATTTTATAACCGAAATAAGATTTTAAATTTAATGTTAGGTTAAGCGGTAACGTTGATCCATTGCATAAAACTGTACGCACATAAAAATTACTTACGAAAGAAAGGATTTCTTTCTCAGACTATAATGAATTTAGTTTTAATTTAATGATTCTATTTGAACTACCCTAGTCCACGCAATAATTTTATCCATGCGGTGATGGGCATCAGTAAGTATTGGTTTATTGGTAAGCACCGATCCACTTTCTAAGTAATCAGCAAAACATTTGTTGAGTTGGTTATTAAGGAAACTCTGATTAAGTCCCAAAAACTTGTAAAATACGCGGTAGATTGTAACCACTGCAAGGGAATGCATTGATGAAACAATTAGTATTGTCGATTCCATTATTTATCAAGAAACCAAAAGTAACTCGCCGGCAAAAGTTTCTCGAAGAAATGGAGCAAGTGGTTCCATGGGTAGACTGGACGAATCGGATCGCGCCGCACTATCCGGTAGCAGGTTTGGGACGCAAGCCATTTGCGTTGGAAGCGATGCTGCGGATTCATATGATGCAGCAATGGTTTGGTTATTCAGATCCGGCAATGGAAGAAGCGTTACATGATGTGCCGATGCTACGTGAATTTGCAGGACTAGATGCGGGAGAAGATGTTATGCCTGATGAGACGACGATCCTCAAGTTTCGCCACCTGCTGGAGAAGCATCACTTGGCACAAAGCCTGTTTGCTGAAACAACTGGGCGGTTAGCGCAACAGGGATTATTGCTGCGTCAGGGCACGATAGTTGACGCCACGCTGATAGCGGCTGCGCCATCGACCAAGAACCGGCAACGCAAACGTGATGGCGAGATGAGTTCGACTAAGAAAGGCAACAACTATTACTTTGGATTAAAAGCACACATAGGCGTAGATGCCGATTCCGGCCTGGTGCATAGCCTGGAAATTACCACGGCCAAAGTGGCCGATGGCAACATGATTGATGCGCTGGTACATGGCGAAGAGGCAATTGTATTGGGTGATCGGGCTTATACTCGTAATGATCGCAATCTGGAAGCGCAACGACAGCCGGAAGAGCCGGTCTGGGGTATGCCATTCAAACGCAAGCGCGGTGAGGAATTGCCAGCAGAACATGCCGTGCTCAATCGTATGCTAGCTTCACTACGCGCAAAGGTTGAACATCCGTTTCGTATTGTCAAAAGACAATTTGGTTATACCAAAGTCCGTTACCGAGGATTGTTCAAGAATGCACAACAGCTTTATCTGTTGTTTGCCTTGGCTAATCTTTACCATGTCCGTAAGGTGTGGATGCCAACCACGGGATAATTCCGTCCAATATCCCTGAAAATCAGCATCAGGGGACAGAATAGTATGCAATCTGCTAAAAATTACAGTTATTAATCGCACAATAATGCCTATATTAGCTACTTTACCGATAGCTTTGTCGACAAAACTGGAATAAATAACTTAATCAGAGCTTCCTTAAGTAGTTTGAGTAGAATATCCGCGCTCAAGCCTTCATCGCACTGAAGAGAGCCGTATTGTTTAATGGCTCTCTCTCTCTCTCTCTAACGTTCGAACATGTTTGGTTGTTCGTTTTTCGCATAAAACCTGCAAGATGCGATTCTCCTCAATACCCAAAGATTAGCTCCTAAGTAAGTAGTTGCCCTAATTTTTTCTCAAAACGCTTCATGTTAAAAAATACGAACTTGAAGAGACATTCTGTTAACAGTGATTTTCCGTCAGTTTAAAACAGATATAACAACTATTGATCCGGCCATTAAAAAGATTGATTAGAATCTCCGTATTCCGGCTTTCGCCGCTATGACAAATCGAACTATTTAATGGCCGACTCTATAATCAGGAGAATAGATATGAATAACTTGGATAACACTCGGCAAAATTATCTTCTCAGCGCCCTGCCTGCAGATGTTTATGCACGTATTTCTCCCCATCTGGAGAGTGTTTTGTTAACCAACGGAAAAATCCTTTATGAACCGGGGGAAGAATTGCTTTACGCCTATTTTCCCACAACTTGCATTGTGTCCAAGTTTATCTACACGAAGAATGGCGGGTGTACAGAAATAGCTGCGATCGGCAATGAAGGTATCATCGGTGTTTCCCTCTTTATGGGTGGAAAAAGTATGCCGCGTTGGGCCGCCGTGCGCAGCCAGGGATGTGCTTATCGGTTGCCAAGACATGTATTTTTGAAAGAATTCGAGCACCTTCCTGAGAAACCTAATGATGAGTCGTTTCACTATTTAGTGCTACGTTACACTCAAGTGTTCATGACACAGGTAGCACAAACGGCGGTCTGCAACCGGTTTCATTCGATAGATCAAAGATTTTGCCGCTGGCTGCTGACAACTCTTGATCGGCAGTCTTCGAACGAGTTGATCATCACACAGGAATTGATCGCTAATATGCTGGGGGTGCGCCGGGAAGGTATCACGGAGGCTGCTCAAAAATTACAGTTAGAAGGATTAATTGAACACCACCATGGCCATATTGCCGTGCTAGACCGGGCGGGCTTAGAAGGCCTGTCTTGTGAGTGCTATCAAGTAGTTAGGGTAGAAACTGATCGCCTGATCCACTGTGTGCATTGATGTGAGGGCAACCTGCTTAGCAAATCGGTGGATGTAGTTGTGGAATTGACATAACTATGGCATCAGAAGAAACAATAAGAATCGCTTCAACTGAAATATTTCCAATGACTTCTGTGGAATCCCCGCTATATTCTGTGTTAAATAGTCCTGTCATTTCGCTGGGAAACAGAGAAATTGAGTTACAAACGATTCTGAATCAGCTTGATTGCTTCATTTACGTGAAGGATAGAATGGGACGTTATACGTATGTAAATGAGAGCGCTCAAGATCTTTTTCGTACTTCAATTGACCATATTATCGGCCGGGAAGATTGCGATTTCTTCGATTCGGAAATTGTCACTGAGTTAAAGTGCAATGACCGCCGCGTGATCGAGTTTGGAGAAACAATCAAGCTAGAAGAAAAGATTACCATCAAATCAAATGGCGAGACGCGAATTTGCCAGTCAGTTAAGCAACCAATATACGATGATCAAGGTCAAATCATTGGTTTGTGCGGGATTTCCACAGATATCACCCAATTCAAGCAAACAGAGGATGCGCTTAACCAAATTATCAAACATCTGACACTAGCCAGACATGCCAGCGGTGTGGGCATCTGGCATTGGGACATAGTCCAGGATAAATTGGTTTGGGATGATCAGATGTTTACTCTGTATGGCATCTCGAAAGATAACTTCAGTGCTGTTTACAAGGACTGGAGTACAAGTGTATATCCAAAAGACTTGCAACGGATCGAGAAAGAAATCCAAATGGCGTTACGTGGCGAAAAAAAACTCGATACCGTATTCCGTGTTTGTTGGCCAGATGGCACTATCCGTAGTCTCCATGTCATAGCTACCGTAGTATACGATGCTGCAGGGAAACCCTTACACATGGTAGGCACGAACTTGGATATTACCAGTCATATGGAGTCAGATGACTTCATGTTGTTAGCTAGCACGATTTATCAATCAAGCAACGAAGCTATTATGGTAACGGATGAAAATAACATTATTAGACAAATCAACCCAGCATTTACCCGCATGACAGGCTATGAGTTGGCAGATGTAGTGGGTAAGGGCCCCAGAATTTTTAATTCTGGACGCCATGACAAAACCTTTTATCAGGAAATGTGACAATCGATTAGGAAAACAGATCACTGGCAAGGTGAAATATGGGAACGCCATAAGAATGGCACGATTTATGCCAGTTGGTTAAACATCAGCGCTATTCGCTATCCTAGTGGTGACATCTATTGCTATGTCGCACAGTTCTCAGATATCACTGAGAAAAAACAAAAAGATGAACTAATCTTAGCTCAAGCTAATTACGATCAGCTCACTGGTTTACCCAATCGCAATTTATTCAAGGATCGGCTAGCTCAGGAAATCAAAAAGTCTCATCGTAGTGGATTACCACTGTCATTGTTTCTCCTTGATCTGGATCATTTCAAGGACATCAATGATACTCTCGGTCATGCTGCGGGGGATGAGCTGCTTAAAGAAGTTGCTAGTCGCATCAAGTCATGCATGCGTGAAATCGATACCGTAGCACGGCTTGGGGGAGATGAATTTATCATTATTTTACCGGAATTCACCAACAAACTACGTATTGAGATGGTTGCTCAGCACATTATTCAAGAGCTGTGCAAATCGTTTCAATTTAATCAAAATCCAGCTGTTTATCATATCTCTACCAGTATCGGTATTGCCGTTTATCCGGAAGATGGTACGGACATGGAAAGCTTAATGAAACACGCGGATCAGGCAATGTACGCTGCAAAACAGCAAGGACGCGGACGTTTTTGTTACTTTACGTCTGCAATGCAACAGAAAGCAAATGAAAAAATGACACTTATCGGTGATCTTAGGGGAGCACTGACACGCAATGAGCTTCATGTCTACTATCAACCTATTCTGGATTTAACTAATCAACACATCACTAAAGCAGAAGCCTTGCTGCGCTGGAAACATCCACAACTTGAATCACCCCGGGTTCTCTGGAGGCTGTTTGGTTTAAGTAACTTTGGCAGAATCCAAGTTGGCTAACTGCCGGTAGTATTGTGCCTCAGCTTCCGCCGGCGGTATATAGCCGATGGGTCCAAGCAAACGCTGGTGATTGAACCAGAACACCCAGTTCAACGTCGCCAATTCAACGGATTCCCTGTTTTTCCATGGCCCCTGCTTGTGAATCAATTCAGCTTTGTAAAGCCCGTTGATCGTTTCGGCTAGTGCGTTATCGTAGCTATCTCCTTTACTGCCAACCGACGGTTCTATTCCAGCCTCGGCAAGCCGCTCCGTATAACGGATAGAGACATACTGGGAACCCCGGTCGCTGTGGTGAATCAAGGCACCCAGCTCCGGTTGCCGGGCGTATAAAGCCTGCTCCAGCGCATCCAGTACGAAGTCCGTGTGCATGCTGGAACTGACCCGCCAACCCACGATGCACCGGGCAAACACGTCGATGACGAACGCGACATATAGCCAGCCCTGCCAGGTGGAAACATAGGTGAAATCCGACACCCATAACTGGTTTGGGCGATCCGCCTTGAATTGCCGGTTTACGCGATCCAGCGGGCACGGCAGCGCCTTGTCCGGAACCGTGGTTCGCACAACCTTGCCGCGCCGCACACCTTCCAGCCCCAACCGTTTCATGAGCCGTTCAACAGTGCAGCGAGCTACCTGCATTCCTTCGCGCTTAAGTTGCCGCCATACCTTGTCGGCACCATACACCTGCAGGTTAGCCTGCCACACACGCTGAATTTCTGGCATCAAAACCTCATCGCGTTGGGCACGAGTGCAACGCAATGCCGGATTGCGCCGCTCGGCCGCGTGACGCCGATACCCTGACGGGGCGACCTGCAATACCTTGCAGATCGGCTCGACCCCGTGGGTGTCACGATACCGGTCGATGAACGACCTCAGGATTTGAGTTTGCGGTCGAGCTCCGCCTGGGCGAAAAAAGCACTGGCCAGTTTCAGAATTTCATTGGCGCGACGTAATTCCTTGACCTCACGCTCCAGTGCTTTGATGCGTTCGCGCTCTTCACTGGTGATGCCATCTCGTAGGCCTGTGTCGATCTCGTGCTTCTTTACCCAATCATGCAATGTCGGCGGCGCGCAGCCGATCTTGGGCGCAATCGATTCTATCGTCGCCCACAGCGAAGGGTACTCACTGCGATGCTCTTGCACCAGGCGGACTGCTCGTTCTTTTACTTCGGGGGAATATTTGTTTGTTTTGTTCATCGCTCCATTCTCTCAAGATTTGGAGCCTCCTCAAAACCCGGGGCGATTCATAACTAAGCGATGGTATTAATATTTTTTCCAAGATGTGCCGGTAGATTTTGTGTGGAACTATTATCTGGAAGCGCTTCAATCAAAGCGAGCGCACCGGCAGCATTCAGATCGATCGCTTTTTTAAGAACTGCAATACCGACTGCTTGATTCGTGCTGGCATCAGACATTGCCGTGGCCACATTTGCTATACCTGTAACATCCATAAAATCTCTCCTTTACTTTTATACTGTTAATAGCGGCAAGCAGCGTGAGTTTTTTGAGAGGAACATAATTAAATACAGGACTGCGCTTCGATTCACTTTTAATTTGTTGAACATACTGTGGATAGTGTGTGTCTTGAGGAATGCTCAAAATTGTCAGTGATTCTTTAAGAATGTCGAGAAATTCTTCCTGAGATGATCCTTCCAATTCAAGCCGACTTGTAGCGGGATTTTTACCTGAAGATCCGTGTTCTCGGTATTCTGGCCATTTAAATACAGAATGTACTGTCCTGGCTCGCGCAACTTAAATGCCAGTGTGATCACCCCCGTTCGATGTTGCTGTGCGGGTATCGATAGTATCTCGTGTTCTTTCTGATGCTCTTTTTCATCCACTTCTATTTGAACTAAGCGCATTGCCAGCAGGTAATCGCGAGCCGATTCCGGATACAACAGGTCGATTGAAATATTCAGTGTAGCCGGTTCAGGCACTTTGCCGCATTGAACGGGTACATACGGTGATCGGATTATATCCTCAGAGGATTCATAATCTTTGGGGAGATAATAACCTGAGTAACCGATAGTCAGTGCTTCCGTTTCGATAGTGCAAGCGCCGCCGCGAAAACCCTTCGGATAGGTTTCGGATAAGTCACCTTGCGAGCTTGTGCGATACAATGTTCCGAATGCTACGAAAACAGCGATGACACTTACCCAAATAGCAATAGGAAATTTGCGGGCTGGCAATTTTGGCGTGGAAAGCATAACAATCCTTTTTAATTCAATACAGAAGTAAATATTTTTTCTGTCAGTAAATCGGATTCGCCGCTTTTATTGGCGTGACCGGGTCAGTCAGAAATTATCAAAGTGCCGTAAACATAACTGATGATGGCTTGCTTAACAAGTGATTCTGCTAAATGCCCAGCCATATCCAGACAACTCTCGGTAATACGGCACGGATGGAATTTGAAAAAGCATTGAGAAAAGCATCTGTTTAATTGACTACAACACTGGTTGAGGGTGCAATCAACGCAGTGATAAAAAGCAAATTATCAAGACCGGATAGTGTGGATTTTTTGATTAGAACAATCACCGGCATCAACCGGTGATTGCATTTGTGGCATTCTTGAGCAGAAAAATATGAATTCTTTGTCGTCAAATCACAGTTTATGATTTGAGTTAATGGCTGCTTTATTGACGCGATGATTAGACTCTGCTGCCATTCTTTTGTGGAGATCGGCATTACTTAGGTTTTCTTGCAAAGCCTTTTCGTATTCGCGAATATTGGCAGTCGTGTGTGATAGAAGATCCTGACCTTGACGGCCGTAATAATAAGGATGTGCTTCATATTCCGCGAGTATGGCCCGGTTCTCTTGTAACCTTGTTTTTGCGTCATTAGCCAAATTTTCGTAATGTCTTGCTACCGCATCATGGTCGCCACTAACGGCATCGGTTGGTGAAGCGCTAACCGAATTGATTTGTGCGAAGAAGACTAGCGCAATAAACGCAGCCAGTGGTAGTTGTGATGAGAGTTTTAGTGCTTTCATGGTAAGTATCCTCCAGATAATTATTTAACCAACGATGCCATCTTAACTTCACTAACGCACTGTGTATATTGGGGAAACCCTTGTTTTTTACTAAAGGAAACCATTAACAGGCCGTTGAAAAACTATCTGCGTTGCCGCTGCGGTGTTAAAAACAGACTCAAAATGCTCATTTATTAAGCATAAACTGCGCTTTTTCGCCTGTTTTTGCCTTGCATCGGCTGCCTCGAAAACGTTTTTCAACGGCCTGTTAAATGGCGCTTACTCTGATTGGTTTGGCTGGTACAATCAACAAGAGCGCGCTTATCAAAGTATTGCTAGGCGACGCCGATGCGATCAAATGCTCAAAATCAATTTATTTCTTTAGATTTCCTTAGCACATGAACTTATGTTTTTAGATCTTGATTTACCATCAGATTGGCTTGTTGGAGCGAGCTGCTTCGCATGGTGAACCAAGCCGCCATCATCCAAACACTGCAAGCCAGTTTGCCCAATCTGCTGGCCATCTACGCTTTCGGCAGCCGCATTCAAGGCACAGCACAAATTGATAGTGACCTCGATCTGGCGGTACTGGTCGCGGGTTATGCCGAGCCTCTGGTATTGTGGGCGCTGGCGGGTGATCTAGCGGATGTGGCTGGTTGCCCGGTCGATTTGCTCGATCTGCGTGCCGCTTCCACCGTGATGCAATACCAAGTCATCACCACCGGTCAGCGCTGGTGGGCACTGGATGCACAAGCGGCTTTGTACGAGACTGCTATCTTGAGTGAGAAAACGGAACTGGACACTGCTCGTGCCGGGTTGCTATCCGACATTCAAAAAAGGGGAAAGGTCTATGGCTGATGATGTGCTGATCAACAAGGCTGCCACCATCGAGTGCTGTGTGACGCGGGCGCGGGAGGACTATGTAAAGAATCCGGCTCTTTTTCCATAGATTTCACCCGGCAAGATGCGGTCATCCTGAACATTCAACGGGCTTGCGAAGCAGCGCTGGACATGGGACAGCACGTAATCCGGGGTGAAAAGCTGGGCGTGCCGCAAAGTACGCGTGATGTCTTCGGACTGCTGGCACAGGGCGATTGGATCGATGCCGTGCTTGCCGACAAACTCAAACGTATGGTGGGTTTTCGCAACATTGCTGTGCATGACTATCTGGCGCTGCAACTACCCATCTTGATTAGTATTATCGAAACCCATTTGGATGAGTTCTTAGAGTACAGTCAGGCGTTGTTGCTGGGTGACGCTTCTCAGCCAAAAGAGTAAGCATGAAACACGCCGACGAAAAGGCGTTCTGGTTAGCAAAAGTCATGAAGATTATGAAATTGAATGATAAAACTGATGCGCCTTTTGGCGTCGGCGCATCCTATCGAGCTTGAGCCTAAAAATATTCTCTGTTCTAGACCTCGTCTGTGCGATTAAAGTGGAATTTTTGTAACGGGTAGGTTGGGGTTCCTGGAGTCACTCCAACCTACCGTGCTATCAGTTCAAATCTCTAGTCTAGCAATTACGATGCTGTTTAGTTGGGAGAATTGATTTCAATGTTGCTTTTTTCTGATTCATTGTCATAATCTCTTCCTTCATTAAGTGCAGTATCTGTCATTAAGTTTGCTTTTTTGTGGATAAAATAAACCATCAGACAAAACAAAATAACTACGATTGCGGAAAAAGCACCAATAATATTTGAACTACCTGAATTCCACATATAAAAAATTGGCAGTAACGCCAAGCATACCGTTAGAAAAACAATAACCAAGATTGTATAATTATCAGCTGACTCAAAAATCCTTCTATGAAATTCTCTAAATTTATCATTTGTTACAGGTAATTTTCGATGCTTCCCAATACATCTGTAATATTCACTATTTTTATCCCTCAACTCTTTTGAGTTACAAGGAAAATTTCCAACAATAAGTGCATAGTCGCAAGAATCAATAGCATATCTAAGACAGTTGATTTGCCTAATAAATAGAAGTCTTGAATGTTTGAAGGAAATTATATGCATTATTATAGACATATTTATTAAAGCCATTCCAATTACGATTATGGAGAAAAGAGCAATAAATCCAGGTGAATTTACCATTTCGTCAAATTTACCTTTATCGGAAAAACTTATAAGAGCAAGTATAGTTGATAAAAATATAGAAAATATTCCATATGAGATTTTTACTACTTCATATTTTTTGGAATCTCGAATATTTAGTTGATCCCATAATTTTTCTTGCTCTCTTATTTTACTTTCTTGAATTGTTATAATATGTTCCGCTAATACACTTTTATTAATGCGTTTATTTTTCTGATTTGTGGTTTCGGTACAACTGATGTTAGCTAGTTCATCCGAAGCTTTTCTTCGCTCTTCATTAATAACATAAAGCTTAACCATAAATTGATTCCCTGAAGATTAATTTTTTATTCCATAATTTTATATAAATTATCTTATTCATGAAATTTGTATTTATAGATACGGCCAATAAATAGTTTGAATTTTTGTTGATTTTGCATGTCGTAGGAGGATGGAAAAAATAGATGCAAGAACCTTAAAAGATGAAGCGCTGCATGAACGTCGCCGGCAAGTGATTCGTCTTCACAAGCGAGGCGGGAAACCTGGGCAAATAGCGCAGGTTACGGAGCTGAGCGACACGGCTGTGAAGAAGATTATTCGACTTTATGAAGAAGGTGGTGCAGCTGGACTAAAGCCTGGTAGACGCGGGGCCGACGTACGGGTGACAAACGCAGCCTAAGCGAAGAGCAGGAGTTGAGATTGCAACGGCTTATTTGTGATAAGCGTCCTGAGCAACTGAAGATGGATTTTGCGTTGTGGAATCGTGGGGCGATAAGACAGTTAATTGAGCAGGAATGTGGCATATCCATGCCGATACGCACGGTGGGACACTACCTCAAGCGTTGGGGATTTACCCCGCAGAAGCCGATCCGACGTGCTTATGAACAACGCCCGGAGGCGGTAAAGCAATGGCTCAATGAGCAATATCCGGATATTGCCAAGCGCGCTCGAACTGAAGGCGGGGAGATTCACTGGGGTGATGAGACAGGATTAGTCAATACGGATGTGCGAGGACGTGGCTTTGCACCCAAGGGAAAAACACCCGTGACCTACGCTCCTGGCACGCGGCAACGGCTGTCAATGATTGCCACTGTAACCAACAAAGGCTGTGCACGCTGGCAGATTATTGATGGAAATTTCAATTCAGATAGACTCATTGAATTTCTCGAACTACTGATCAAGGATGCAGGGAAGAAAGTGTTCTTGATCCTGGATAATTTGAGAGTGCACCACAGCAAACCAGTGAAGGCTTGGCTGGAAGAAAATAAGGAAAAGATCGAATGCTTTTATTTACCCAGCTACAGTCCGGAATTAAATCCAGAAGAAAGATTAAACTCAGATTTGAAGCAGGCTATCGGTTCGAAAGTTCCGGTGCGTACCAAGGAGAAATTACATGCCGCTGTCGATGATCATATGTTGATGCTGCAGAATAATCCAGAGCGCGTTGCTTCTTACTTCCAAGATCCGTACGTAAAATATGCCGCTTAAAACTATTTAATGGCCGGATCAATAAACTTATCTCTATCTCGTCAACCCCGCATACAACACTGGTAATTTCTCCGGAAGTCGTTCCACATGATCCACCACCAGATAATTGCGCTCACCAAAAATGCGCGACACATACTGATCTGCGCGTGGGTCGAGGCTCATGCAGTAGGTGAGAATGCCCGAGCGACCGGCTTCTTCCACGGCTTTTTTGGTGTCGTGGCGCAGGTATTGCGGGTCGCGCACGTCGACGTCGGCGGGTTCACCGTCGGTGATGACGAGCAGCAGTTTTTTCGCGGATTTCTGTAGTTTCAAATAATGAGTGGCGTGGCGCATCGCCGCGCCCATGCGGGTGGAGAGTTGCCCGGTCATGCCGGCGAGCCGGGCTTTGGGGATTTCGTTATAGGGTTGGTCGAAATCCTTGTAGCGGTAGTATTCCACATCGTGCCGCCCGTCCGAGCAGAAGCCGTGAATCGCGAAAGGATCGCCGATTTTGTTGATGGCGTTGGCGAGCAGTACCGTCGCCTGGCGGGTCAGATCTAGCACGGAGTAGTCATGGCCAGAAACTTTTTCGTTGGTCGATTCGGATAAATCGAGCAGCACGAGCACTGAAATGTCGCGCACTTTGCGCACGGAGCGCATCATGATGCGAGGATCGGGTTGCATGCCCATGCGGATGTCGATCATTGAACGGATCGCGGCATTGATATCGATTTCGTCGCCATCTTCCAGTTTGCGGATGCGGCGCGTGCCTTGCGGTTGCATGGCATCGAGCAGAAACTTCATGCGTGCGATTTCGCGCTTGTATTGCTGCGCGATATCGTCGATGCATTGTATATCGCCCAGCTTGGCGCGTTTTTCCTGAACCGTGGCCCAATCCGGGCGCTCCAGTTGAATCTGGTAATCCCATTCGGAATAGTGGTAGGGTGCTGACACCGGTTCTTTGCCTTCTAGGTCGTTGTAGGAAACGCCGGTATCTTCATAAGGAAAAAATTCGGTACCCATGACCCAGATTTCCTGCGCGTCGTCACCGGCGGTTTCCACCTCGACTTCGTTGGCGAATTCCATCACATTGACGTATTTGCGGATTTGTTTGGGCGCTTCATAGCCAGCCGACAGGGATTTGTTTAAGTCAAATTCCTCAAATTCCCAGAAATACCGATTGTCGTCGCGATACGGTGCGGTGAGCTGATCCGATAGCATGGCGAAGGGAATGTTTTTTTCTCTAAAACTATGCGTCAGTTGAACGCCAATGTCCCATGAGATTTGATAGGTATCCAGTTTGTCCTGTGCGGCTGCAAAAAGCTGACGGCCTTCGATAATCCAAGGGTCGTTGTCCTGATAATCCGGGTCGAGTATAGCGCGTGCCAGGCGATTGAGATAATCGCCCATGGTGACAGCCCTATCCGGTGTGGCGGTATGCAAGACTGCCCAGGTTTTACGCAATCCCGGGAAGCGGCGGATGGAGCGTTCTTCGACGCGCGCATCTTCGATCACGGAGATGACTGCCATTTGCATCGGACTCAATCCTTCCGCAGAAATCGGTTGTTTGGTTTCCACCAGATGTGCGGCAGCGTGCGCTGCAGCGGCACGATACACCTCGGTGGCGGGTATGCCCGCATGACTGTCATAGGCATCAGGCAGGTAAATGAAGTAATTTTCGATATAGGGTTTGTAACCTTCGCGCGTTTCAAAGTCACCGGAGGTGGGTTTCATGAAAAAATCACGTGCCCACAGTGCGCGTAGATACATATTGATGCGGCGTTGCACATCCACAAACAGGGTACCCTTGCGTTCTTTTTGCAGTACCGCGAGTGATTCCTTGGATTCCAATCCAAAATATTTGATCTGCTCTTCGTAATTCGTGCGATGCGCATGTGCTCCCCACATCGCCCAGCGGCGCAGTCCACCCAGAGTCAGTTGCCCAAACAGAATATCCAGTTTGTTGAGCATCGGACGCATGCCGCGCGGTGCTTGTGCAATCAAGGTATTCAGGAATTGCAGATAATTCTGGAATAGCTGCGCATCACCGAGCCGTTTCGCCGCAGTGGGGGAGGTGGCTAATACCAGCTCGATCACTGCGCCGGAAGTTCTGGAGGCGAGTGAAAGTGCAGAAGTCGCCAGATCACTGATAATATCTTCACCAATTTCTTTGGCTACCAATGGGACTTCATCGATCCAACAATCCACCAGACTGCGTCCGCGCCCTAATCCACGAATAGCCGAAGCGCCTTTCAGGTAGTTATCCAACCCGCGCGACGAAAAAGTTTTGACGGCTTCTGGCCATGCATGCTTGAGTAATTCAACCGATTCTGGTTCTAAATCTTCCAGTAATTCTTTGTAGTCATCCAGATTAATACTCATGGGAGCACCTGTTTATTTTTACAAAACAATCGATAGGTTTCTGAATTATCACAACACTTAATTAAAGAAAGTGCTGACTGCGGCATCCAGTGCATCACGCATATCGGGATCATCGGTGATGGGTCGAACCAAAGCAACACGGCAAGCGGCATGCGCGTCTACTTTTTTGGCAATGAGGCTACCGGCGTAAATCAGCATACGCGTTGAGATGCCTTCATCCAATCCATGACCTTTGAGGTTGCGTGCACGTTCCGCAATTGATACCAGTTTTTCAGCAATTTCAGTGGACACCCCCGTTTCGTGCGACACGATTTCACTTTCAACGTCATGGTTAGGATAATTAAAATCCAGTGCGCCAAAACGCTGTTTGGTGGATTGCTTGAGGTCTTTCATCAAGCTTTGATAGCCTGGATTGTAGGAAATGACAATCTGGAAGTCAGCATGCGCATGAACAAGCTCGCCTTTTTTTTCCAATGGCAAGACACGGCGATTGTCGGTTAATGGATGGATCACCACAGTGGTATCCTGGCGTGCTTCAACGACTTCGTCCAGATAGCAGATGGCGCCATAGCGTGCCGCAACAGCCAGCGGACCATCTTGCCAGCGCGTGCCATTGGCATCCAACAAAAAACGACCCACCAGATCGGATGCGGTCATATCTTCATTACAAGCCACGGTTATCAGCGGTTTTTTTAATTTCCATGCCATGTATTCAACAAAACGAGTTTTACCACAGCCGGTAGGACCTTTCAGCATCATCGGCATGCGCACCGAATAGGCGGCTTCATATAATTCCACCTCATCAGCTACGGGGTGGTAATAGGGCTCGGTAGTTACACGGTATTGATCAATGATTTCGCTCATGATGAACTCCTGTTATAGCTGTCTGAAAAGTACTTTATTTTGGTCAAAAAAAACCCCCGATCCTTTTACAGGTAAAGGGGGTTCCAGGGTACGAAACCCGTTGTATCTTAAACAGTCTTGCCGCGGTATATCACCATGGCAGTGCCTTGCGATTGGTTGAAATTGTTGTAGCCAATTAAACGAACATGATTATTCGGGTTGGCTTTATGACACGCAGCAGCTTCTGCCAGCACGCGGTCTACATCAGTTTCACCAAACATGGGTAGTTTCCACATATACCAGTAGGAATCCATTACATACTCTGGTTCTGTATGCTCAATGGCTGGATTCCAGCCTTTACTAATTAAATACTGTACTTGCTTCTTGATATCTTTGTCAGACATCGCAGGCAGGTAGGAAAATGTCTCAAACTTACGGCTTGCTGGATCACTGACACGTGATTTGTAATCAATTACTTCGCTCATTCTTTATTCCTCATTTTTAGAGAGATGAAGAAGAAAAGCTATGTTAACTATCGGCTCTTCTTCTTTAGTCATGTGTTGCTTACTTGTGGGCTACGTCGAGCTTATCAACCGTATCAAACTCGAACTTAATTTCTTTCCATGTTTCCATGGCAATTTTCAGTTCGGGACTGCTCTTAGCAGCTTTGGTTAGAATCGCTTTGCCTTCCTTCTCGATTTCAACACCTTGGTTACGTGCTTCGACGCAGGCTTCCAATGCCACGCGGTTAGCAGCGGCACCAGCAGCATTGCCCCATGGGTGACCTAAGGTACCGCCACCGAATTGCAAGCAGGCATCATCACCGAAAATAGCAACCAGTGCTGGCATATGCCAAACGTGAATACCGCCCGAGGCAACTGGGAATACACCTGGCATAGAACCCCAGTCTTGATCGAAGAACAGGCCGCGGCTGCGGTCTTCTTTGATGAATTTGTCACGCATAGTATCGATCCAGCCGAGGGTTGCTGCACGGTCACCTTCTAGTTTGCCTACCACGGTACCGGAATGCAGGTGATCACCCCCGGATAAACGTAGTACCTTGGTTAAAACGCGGAAATGAATGCCATGGTGCGGGTTGCGATCGAGTACGGCATGCATAGCGCGGTGAATGTGCAACAGCATTCCGTTGTTGCGGCACCAGTTAGCCAGTCCCGTATTGGCAGTTAAACCACCCGTCAAGTAGTCATGCATGATGATCGGTGCGCCCAATTCTTTAGCAAACTCTGCACGTTTATACATTTCTTCTGGAGTTGGTGCGGTTACGTTTAAGTAATGACCTTTACGTTCTCCAGTTTCACGCTCAGCCTTTTGGCAAGCTTCCACCACGAATTCGAAACGATCACGCCAACGCATAAAAGGTTGACTATTAACGTTCTCATCGTCCTTAGTCAGATCCAGACCGCCGCGCAGACATTCGTATACAGCACGGCCGTAGTTTTTGGCAGACAGGCCCAGTTTAGGCTTAATGGTACAACCTAACAGCGCGCGGCCATATTTGTTCAGACGATCGCGTTCTACTTGAATACCTGCTGGAGGTCCGCCGCAGGTTTTGACGTAGGCAATCGGGAAACGAACATCTTCCAGACGCAGTGCGCGTAGCGCTTTAAAACCGAACACGTTACCCACCAGCGAGGTCAGCACGTTAACCACGGAGCCTTCTTCAAAAAGATCGATAGGGTAAGCTACGAATGCGTAGAAACAAGTGTCATCGCCTGGAACGTCTTCAATCTTATAAGCACGTCCTTTGTAGTAGTCCAAATCGGTTAAAAGATCAGTCCACACTGTGGTCCAGGTACCCGTTGAAGATTCTGCAGCTACTGCAGCAGCAACTTCTTCACGAGGTACGCCGGCTTGAGGCGTAATTTTGAAACATGCCAGAAGATCGGTATCCAGCGGAGTATAATCAGGGGTCCAGTAAGTGTGTCTATATTCTTTCACACCAGCGTTATATATTTTTACTGCCATAGTTTCTTCTCCAGTTAAGTTCCACTCAACTCCAGCCAACAGCACAGGCAGAAAAGAGAGGATATTGCGTTACAAACAAGACTACTCAAATCTATGAAACACACTATAGCGCTATTTATCTATAAGAACAAATCAGTAATTCTGATATTTATGATAAGGTAATGTTTATGAGAATCTCACTGAGTTGATGTATGCTTCATCTTACTTTACGACAATTGAAAGTGTTTGAATCGGTTGCGCGGCACTTGAGCTACTCGCGTGCCGCCGATGAACTCCATTTGACCCAACCTGCTGTTTCAATGCAGATTAAGCAACTAGAAGGCAATATTAGTTTGCCGTTATTTGAGCAACTGGGGAAACGAATTTATCTGACTGAGGCGGGACGTGAGTTATATCAATACAGTCGTTCAATTTCCCAGCAATTAGCTGATATGGAGGTTGCACTGGATGAATTGAAAGGCATGGAGCGGGGCAAGTTAAATATTTCTGTGGTAACAACTGCCAATTACTTTGCGCCGCATTTATTGGCAAAATTTTGCCAGCGTTATAAAGGTGTAACAGTGAGTTTAAATGTCTCTAACCGAGAAACCGTATTGAAACAGCTCTCTGATAATTTGATCGACCTTGCAATCATGGGGCAACCGCCTGATGATCTCGATATTGATAGTGAATCTTTTATAGAAAATCCATTGGTCGTGATAGCGCCGCCGGATCATCCTTTGTGCAAAGAACAGCATATACCGGTTAAGCGATTAGCCAAGGAAATTTTTCTGGTACGTGAATCAGGTTCAGGAACGCGCGGTGCCATGGAACGTTTTTTTGCAGCGCATGATGTCAAAATCAATAAAGGGATGGAAGCAGACACAACCGAAGCGATTAAACAGGCGGTTCAGGCAGGTATGGGGTTAGGGATTATGTCGCAGCATACGGCAGAATTGGAACTTGAAACGAATCGTTTGAAGATTCTGGATGTGCAGGGTTTTCCTATTATCCGTTATTGGCATGTAGTACACAGGAAGAATAAGCGCCTATCCGGTGTTGCCAATGCTTTCAGAGAATTTTTGTTAAAAGAAGCTGCAGAATTGATGGCAAATTCAAAGAAATAGAGATTTCTCTAAGATAAGTCAAAGCACTATTTGATGAAATGCATAGGAATATGCCTGAATATTGTCAGGTATAGTTTGAAGTAATTCATATACACTCTCTTAATCAGAATTTATTCAATAGCGTTTGATATGGCCCAACCAGACTTCATCAATGAGAATCAGTTCGATACTGAAAACGAAACAGGAGTCGGTGTTTATCTGACATGCGGTTTTGTCGCACTGATTGTTTTACTGGTGGATTTTATGACTCCGCTTGGTGTGGCGAGCGGTGTTCCCTATGTCGTTGTCGTGTTGCTCTCGTTAAAGTCGCCTGAAAAGCGCTTTACCTTAATCGTAGCTTTCATCTGCACCATACTGGTAGGGGTTGGATATCTCGGATCACCGCCGAGTGATATCCCGATGTATCAAATTTTTGCAAACCGCACGATGGCAATATTAGTGATCTGGGTAACAGCGGTATTGACACTGATGCAACGAAATAAAGCGCATGAGTTACACCAAGAGCGATTAAAGAACATACAATCCATCAAAGAAGTCGAAATACGGGAAGAAAAGTTAAGAGTTTTAAAAGCTACGATGCGAACAGTACAAGATATCACAGGTAATTTCTTAAATAATTTACACTACTTTAAGTTTGAAATTGAGACAAATAAAACACTGTCGCCCGAATCCGTGAAGAAGCTTGATGTGCTTATCCAAGATACATCACAGCGAATCGATAAACTGGGTAGTTTGGATGAGGTACGTGAAAAAAGAATGGCGGGTGATACGATAGGTATAGATTATGAGCATCCTGCAAAGGATGAGGATACAATCAGCAAAAAATAATGAGTGCTGTGAAAATAGAGAGAGGAGAGCAATGTTATCAGGGCAGGGATCGGGTGGAAATGTATTAGCGGCAGTTTGTAGTTTCTTTATACCGGGTTTGGGTCAACTGGTCCAGGGGCGTTTATTGTCGGCATTTTTGTTTTTTGTAATCACAGGTGTGGGATACTTTTTTGCCGTGCTGATTGTTCCTGCAGTAATTGGTGGAATTTTCCATCTATGGTCAATCATTGATGCGGCACGATTCACAGGGCCGGCTTAAAGTAGGCTTGTAATTTGTGCAGGCGGTTTTCTTCTGATCAGCGAATCTATTCTGTGTTTCTGTCAGAGCGGAGTTACTGTTTCAAAGATAACCGATAGTTCCTTCAATTCCGCTGAATACTTCCAGAAAACCTTCAATAGTCTTGACCCGATTGGTTTCCATTCAAAATATGTTGCATGATTCTTAGATTATTTATAGTGTTTCCCTTTCCCAGCAATGCGAAGAAATAAATTGCTTCAGTCCGTAATCAGATAGAATTCAGTGCGTATTCACTAGCAATATCCTATTTTCATTTAATTTTTATTTCATGTCATCATTAAAACAAGCTTCACAAAAAGTTGGCTTTATTTCTCTTGGTTGCCCAAAGGCACTGGTGGATTCTGAACAAATCTTGACCCAGTTACGCGCCGAGGGGTATGAAATATCATCTTCCTATGAAGATGCAGATTTAGTCGTTGTTAACACCTGCGGGTTTATTGATAGTGCGGTTGAGGAATCGCTGGATGCGATCGGTGAAGCGCTAGCAGAAAACGGGAAAGTAATTGTCACTGGGTGCCTGGGTGCGAAAGAGGATGGGGACGTGGTTAAAAAAGCCCATCCTCAGGTGTTGGCCGTAACCGGACCTCACGCGCTGCCGGAAGTGATGTCTGCTATCCACACCCATTTGCCGCAATCGCATGATCCTTTTACCAGTTTGGTACCGCCACAAGGAATCCGGTTAACGCCCAAACATTACGCATATATCAAAATTTCTGAAGGCTGTAATCACCGCTGCACGTTTTGTATTATCCCTTCGATGCGCGGTGATTTGGTAAGCCGGCCGATTCATCAAGTTATGCAGGAAGCCGAGCATCTAGTGAATGCCGGTGTGAAGGAACTTTTGATCATTTCACAAGATACCAGCGCGTATGGCGTAGACGTAAAATATCGCACAGGTTTCTGGCAGGGCAGGCCGATTAAAACCCGCTTGACCGAGCTTGCGCAGGCATTGGGTACATTAGGAGTATGGGTGCGCATGCATTATGTTTATCCCTACCCGCATGTCGACGAAGTGATCCCACTGATGGCGGAGGGCAAGATATTGCCTTATCTGGATGTGCCGTTTCAGCATGCAAATCCACGTATTCTGAAAGCCATGAAACGCCCCGCCAATGCTGAGAATAATTTGGCACGCATTCAACAATGGCGCCAGATTTGTCCTGACATCACATTACGCAGCACCTTTATCGTTGGTTTCCCGGGTGAAACTGAAGCGGAGTTTGAAGAATTACTAGCCTTCTTGCAGGAGGCGCAATTAGATCGCGTCGGGTGTTTTAGCTATTCACCGGTTGAAGGTGCAACAGCTAATCAGCTTGCCGATCCTGTTCCGGAAGAAATTAAGGAAGATCGTCGTGCGCGGTTTATGCAATTGCAGGAAGAAATCAGCCGTCAACGTTTGGCAGCGAAAGTTGGCCAAAAGATGGTGGTTATGGTTGATGAACTTACTGAAAATCAGGTGATTGCAAGAAGTAGTGCTGATGCACCCGAAATTGACGGATTGGTATACGTGGAAAAAGCGGATCACGTTCAACCGGGGGATTTTATTGAAGTTGAGATCACTGATTCGGATACGCATGATTTGTATGCTATTACTTAAACATCAATATTCCAGCATATCACTGAGCACAGCAATTTGAACTTGCGATTCCCCGTGGCTTTGCCACGGGGATCATTATAGATTGCGTTTTTGACGTTAGTATAGCGCGCCGCTTTTTGGTTTTCTGCGCTGTAATGCCCTGCGGTCTTGCCGCAGGGCACGCGGAGCAAATTTATTCAAGGGTTTTTTAAACAAATTTGAAGCTAGTCTTTAACTTTAACGTACTTTTTGTTTGCGGATTGAAAAACCTATCAAACCAAACCCGATCAGCATCATGGCATAGGTTTCTGGTTCTGGAACGGCACTGACGCCAATAACGAAATCATCCCAATCACCAAGATGACTGCTACCCGCGCTATCGTTGTAGCCAAGTACATACTGATAAATGGTGGAGCCGACGAGCATGTTTGTTCCAATCAGCCCAATTGAAGTACCGGTATCCCATGTTCCACCATTGAATGCGAATTTTCCAGAGTCACCTTCAAACTTGAAATTTAGCGGTCCAATCGCGCTAACCAATGAACTGACCGATGTTCCAATCGGATTGGATTCAAGCAGCGTGGTGCCACCTAAAATGTCATAAAATTTATCGTTAAAACCCGATTCTTGGCCAAGAAAAGTGTAGGTAACCGTTTGCGACCCTGGGCCAGTGTAATCGAGATGACCAACGCTCAATGTTGAGCCAACGGACAAGGTTGCAAAACCCCCGATGTTAAATGCCTCGGTTCGAGTTACTGTATTTGTTGGAACAAACGAAAGCCCCGCATTAGCAGTGCCGCCTGCAATCAGTAACGCTGCAGTAATTATTGTTTGTTGCATGAAAAATCTTTTCTTCATTTTTCTCACCTCAAAGGAATTATTAAGGAAGCTCTGATTAAGTTATTTATTCCAGTTTTGTCGACAAAGCTATCGGTAAAGTAGCTAATATAGGCATTATTGTGCGATTAATAACTGTAATTTTTAGCAGATTGCATACTATTCTGTCCCCTGATGCTGATTTTCAGGGATATTGGACGGAATTATCCCGTGGTTGGCATCCACACCTTACGGACATGGTAAAGATTAGCCAAGGCAAACAACAGATAAAGCTGTTGTGCATTCTTGAACAATCCTCGGTAACGGACTTTGGTATAACCAAATTGTCTTTTGACAATACGAAACGGATGTTCAACCTTTGCGCGTAGTGAAGCTAGCATACGATTGAGCACGGCATGTTCTGCTGGCAATTCCTCACCGCGCTTGCGTTTGAATGGCATACCCCAGACCGGCTCTTCCGGCTGTCGTTGCGCTTCCAGATTGCGATCATTACGAGTATAAGCCCGATCACCCAATACAATTGCCTCTTCGCCATGTACCAGCGCATCAATCATGTTGCCATCGGCCACTTTGGCCGTGGTAATTTCCAGGCTATGCACCAGGCCGGAATCGGCATCTACGCCTATGTGTGCTTTTAATCCAAAGTAATAGTTGTTGCCTTTCTTAGTCGAACTCATCTCGCCATCACGTTTGCGTTGCCGGTTCTTGGTCGATGGCGCAGCCGCTATCAGCGTGGCGTCAACTATCGTGCCCTGACGCAGCAATAATCCCTGTTGCGCTAACCGCCCAGTTGTTTCAGCAAACAGGCTTTGTGCCAAGTGATGCTTCTCCAGCAGGTGGCGAAACTTGAGGATCGTCGTCTCATCAGGCATAACATCTTCTCCCGCATCTAGTCCTGCAAATTCACGTAGCATCGGCACATCATGTAACGCTTCTTCCATTGCCGGATCTGAATAACCAAACCATTGCTGCATCATATGAATCCGCAGCATCGCTTCCAACGCAAATGGCTTGCGTCCCAAACCTGCTACCGGATAGTGCGGCGCGATCCGATTCGTCCAGTCTACCCATGGAACCACTTGCTCCATTTCTTCGAGAAACTTTTGCCGGCGAGTTACTTTTGGTTTCTTGATAAATAATGGAATCGACAATACTAATTGTTTCATCAATGCATTCCCTTGCAGTGGTTACAATCTACCGCGTATTTTACAAGTTTTTGGGACTTAATCAGAGTTTCCTTAATAAAACTACAATGTGATCTCTATTAGTAGAGCCACTCTTTTTGATGCCTGATTCATTAAACTTTTATGCAATCTTTTTGAATGGCTTCATATTAATTCTTAGAACAACCTAGTGCTATAGTCAATTAATCCTTATTTATTAGTAGCTTTGTGTTGGTAGCTTTGTGTTAGTACCTTTGTCCTGGTTAATAAGGTAATCCATCAACAGGACAGGAAAATTAGGAAAGAAACCGCGTAGCAGGGGAATTTTGCGAGACTCAGGTTGCCGGTAATGTGTCTTAGATTGCAGTAATTAATGATGTTAGATCAAAAATATAACTGCTAAAAGCGATTGCTGGGAGTATGTCGTAGAAAAGTTCTGAGGTAATCTGAAGCAGGAAACAAATATAAGAAAAATTATTTGGCTAACCATAAAACAAATGAAGATGTCATAGCCAGCGGCGAATCGATTTCAAGTATCCGGCATAGCCATCACCAAATTTCTCCAGCAAAGCATTTTCTTCAGGGATGATCTGGAATCGGTTCATACACAAAATAAATAACGGCAACAGCAAGGCCGAAAGGATGTTTCCCAGAAATATCACCCATGCCGCAAGCATTATAAATAAACCAAGATACATGGGATTTCGGCTCAGCTTATATATACCGCTGCTGACAATGGATGTGGCTAACTCGGGTGTCATGGGATTTACAGTTGTTTTGGCTGAAATGAATGCAGAAGCGCCGACGATAATCAACGCAAACCCGGCAATCAAAATCACCAATGCCACCCATTCTCTATCGGGAATTTGAATACCCGCCCCCGGACTCGCTCGTGCAACAAGCCACATTGCGAGCGCGAATAAGAGTACCAGAGCGACCGGCGGAATTTTAAGTTCGAGACGATGCATGTGATTGTTTCCTCTAGGATGAAGCGATATCTTCAGCTGATTTAGATTCGGCGGCTCGCGATAATTTTCCCCAATAATAACCGGCAAGCATGCCCATGATCCAACTGAAAACAACAAGAATTGGCATCAAGTGTGAACCATTCGTATCGCGAAATTGGGAAATCAATATGCCAAGCGGTGCTGCGCCAATGAAAATAAAAGTGCAAGATATCATAATCCCATTACTCCAGCGGAATATTGCATAAGACAGAAGCGAAAATGGCAAAATCATGATGAGTTGAACGTGCCAAGCTATACCACTCCAGAGCAATCCGAACCCAAGGAACGACAACAGAAAACCACCTATCAAGGCCACTAGAATAATAAGCATAGCTTTCCAATTACTACGATGATTTGATTCTTCTTTCATTTTTAATTTCCATTTTATTTCGTGCTGGTTTTACTTTGCAATAACCCAATCCCCAATAACGTCATACCAATAGAGACTAAAGGATTCAGTAAATTCAGTAGAGCATACGGTGCATAGTCCAATGTCGGGACCCCAAGGGTTGCAGCATAGAAGGTGCCAGCAGTAGTCCAGGGAATAAGCCCTGTGGTCAGCGTGGAGCCTTCTTCTACCGAGCGCGATAACACAGCTTTATCCAATCCGCGTTCCTGATACGCACTTTTAAATAGCTGGCAATTCAAGATAATCGAAATATACGCTTCTCCCATTGCCATATTACCAATTAATCCGGATGCGATGGTCGTGGCGATGAGTGTGCTGATTCGCCGGATGCGGGCGATGATATGCACCAACAGCACACGCAGAAAACCGGCATGATGCAGAATCCCGCCGAGTGCCAACGCCATGATGGATAATAATAATGTCCATGCCATGCTGTAAACACCGCCACGCCCGAGCAAAGCATCGATACTTCCAATCCCGGTAGTGCCCGCCGAATTCAGCCAAAGTGCGTTGATTACATCCACGCTATCTTTACCTTGATAAACAATGGCAATCAACATGGCCAGGGCAATACTACCCGTCATGCTGACTTCAGCAGCATAACGTTTGATACTCAAGCCAAACATCAGTAATAAGGGGAGCAGTGTTATCCACAGATTTAGCTGGTAAGCATCCGCTAATGCAACACGGATTCCATCAATATGATCTCTCGGCAATGCATTGTCACCATATTGCATGCCCCAGAAAATGAAAATGCCCAGTACAATGAGGAATGTGGGAATTGTGGTATAGAGCATGGAGCCGATATGCCGGTAAAGATTAGTTCCAGCACTCATGGCCGCCAGATTGGTCGTATCGGAAATAGGCGATAATTTATCACCAAAAGTGGCGCCGGAGACGATCATGCCGGCCACGAGCGGTAACGGAATGCCTATCGCATCACCAATACCCATCAATACCACCCCGACCGTTCCAACGGTTCCCCAGGATGTGCCGGTGGCAACCGACATAAAGCTGCACAAGATCAATCCAGTGGCCAGAAATATGCTTGGACTGAGCAGGTATATGCCGTAATAAAGCAGACTCGCAATGGTGCCGCTTTGCATGAAGCTGGCTATGACCATGCCAATCAACAGAAAAATATAAATGGCCGGCAGCGCCTTGGTGATACCGTCATCCATCATGTGCCGGATATCGATAAAGGAGTAACCCAGCCAGCGCGCTTGCATACTGACCCAAATTAATGCCAGAAAAATGAGCGCATGAATGCTGGCTGCATAAACAAACAGACCGAGCGAAATCAGCAAAAATACGCCGGCAAAGCAAATGACCGCATGTAATAATGAAGGCGGCCGCTGGGCGGTCAGTAATTCTTCTACAGGGGAATCTTTTTCTGCCATTGAATCTCTACTTTCTTGCATCATCCTCAAATAATGCCGCTAATTCCCCATAACCCATCGTATGCAGATCTTCTTTTTTAATAAACTTTAATGCAGCAGAGTTTATACAATAGCGCATGCCGGTGGGCGGCGGGCCATCGTTGAAAACATGACCTAAATGGCTGTCTGCATAGCGACTGCGGACTTCCGTGCGCGGGATCCTTAGTTCATAATCACTTTTGAGCTGGATAGCCTGCCCATTAATCGGCTGGGAAAAACTGGGCCAGCCGGTGCCCGAATCAAACTTATGAATCGACGCGAACAACGGTTCACCCGATACAATATCGACATAAATGCCGACGGCCTTGTGATTCCAGTATTCGTTCTGGAACGGTGGCTCGGTACCGGCATTTTGCGTCACCTGATACTGTAAAGTAGTCAAGCTGGTTTCCAGTAGCTCAGGATTTTTTCTAAAATTTTCATAGGGATTCGCCACAGCGGATTCTCCTGATCAATAAAACAAGAACAAATTATTCAATATGAAATTTAATGGCACGGTTACACATTTATCACAAAAAGGCCTGGGTGTTGTCAAGAACGATCAAAATAACATGTCTTATTTTGTTTATGGCACGTGGCCGGGCGATATCGGTGAGTTTGAAGTCATCGATAAGCCACTCAACAACAAGAAATTTGCTTATGCCAAATTGATTACGCTCACGCACTCATCCGCACAAAGACAAACGCCCATATGCCTCCATGTTGGCTTGGAAGAAAATTCCTGCACCGGTTGCCCCTGGATGATTGCCGATTATACAAGCCAACTTGAGCAAAAACGGAATCGCTTTGTGTATGCCATGAAAAGAGCTGGGTTTGACACTACTCAATTAAATATCGGCCCCATTCAACCAGCTCCGAATTTGTACGGCTATCGCAATCGCTGTCAGGTGAAAACAGACGGTGAGAAACTTGGTTTTGTATCGGATAACTCTTATCAGATTGCGCCGATCAATGATTGTATTGTCCTCAATGAGCGCTGCCGGAGTCTTATAAAAACAACCCTTCAGCAACTACCCAATAGCGCATGGCAAGCGGATTCTGATCACAACTGGCAATTTATTGATCTGGATGATGACATGCAAGTCGATGAAATTCGCATCAATCAGAGACGCCCCTTCAAACAAGGCAACACGGCACAAAACGAGCGAATGCAAGCCTGGTTGCGGGAGAAACTCGCACATAATCCGCATTTGGGCAAAGTAGTGGAATTATTCTGTGGTTCAGGAAATTTCACGGAAATCATTGCTGAATCGAATTGCACATCTATCATTGCTTATGAATCCGAGCACGGTGCGATCCAGGCACTCAAAGCGAGGAATCTCGCCAAAGTAACTACCCAGAGCGCCGATCTTTTCAAACCTTCTATCTGGAGCAATATTAGAAAAAATGTCTTTGATGCAGAAACCTTGGTACTCGATCCGCCCCGTGCCGGCTTAAAAAAATACCACGGTTTTTTCGCAAGCTTCGCCGCATTAAGAACAATTTATTATATCTCCTGCAACCCGGAAACCTTCGCCCGTGATGCCTGGTTTTTTAATCAGAATGGTTGGTCAATCAAAGATATTCAACTGGTTGACTTGTTTCCCCACACTCCACATATTGAAGCTTTGGCAGAATTCAGAAGGGGATAGCCACTAAGCTTTGTTGAAAAGCGCGAGCGTGCGGTTTCATAGGTAATTCATGCTGAAATGATAGATGCTGGTTTTTTTATATTCATATTGATAAGCGATATTTTTTCAATCGATAGAAATATTCTGTGAATTACAGTAATGACAAGATACTTGTACTAAGTTAGCAGTGTTACAGGGATCATCAATGCGCTATAATCCCCTGCTTATTCCACCGATTGATCAAAAATAATGTTGCAAGGAATTAGTCTCGCATGTGTTCGTGGTGATCGCGAGCTTTTTAAGGATATCAATTTTTCTCTTGAGGCCGGCGGTTTAATGCAAGTGCGCGGTCCCAATGGAAGTGGCAAAACCAGCTTGTTACGCATGCTATGTGGATTGTCAAATCCTGCCGCTGGTGAAATTCTTTGGAGTGGCACGTCAATTCGTAACTTAAATGGCGATTACTTTGCAACAATGACCTATATTGGTCATTTGAGTGGTACAAAAGATGATTTGACAGTCATTGAGAATCTACGCATTTCAAGCGCGCTAGCAGGTTTTGAAATCAACGATACCCAGGCAAGTGAAGCACTTGGCTATATGGGGTTGGGCGGAAGAGAGGTGTTGCCTGTCAAAGTATTATCACAAGGCCAACGGCGTCGTGTTGCGTTGGCTCGTTTGCTTGTATGTAAAACTTCGCTATGGATTCTGGATGAACCTTTAGTTGCATTGGATGTGCTGGCAGTTAAATTGATTCAGGAGTTACTGGAGCGACATTTGAAGCAAGGCGGTATGGTGGTAATGACGACCCACCAAGAAATTGATTTAACCGCAACATCAACAACGCAGTTGCACTTGGCCTGATATGTTTATGTGGATAATTAAACGTGATTTATTACTGGCTATGCGACGTCAATCAGATGTTTTAACGACTCTATTTTTTTTTATTATTGTAGTCAGTCTGTTTCCATTAAGTGTTGGGCCGGAAATGAATATGCTGCGCACGATGGCGCCTGGTGTAGTATGGGTCGCTGCTTTACTGGCTTCAATGTTATCTCTCGGCAGAATGTTTTCGAATGATTATCTTGATGGCACATTAGAGCAAATGTTGTTGTCACCGCAATCGCTATCACTTTTGGTACTTGGAAAAGCTTTGGCGCATTGGCTGGTAACCGGAGTGCCGCTGGTATTGATGGCGCCTGTATTGGGTATTCAATATGACTTGCCGGTTGAGGCGCTGTTTGTTTTAACTACCGCTCTGTTGCTGGGTACTCCGGTTTTAAGCTTAATTGGAGCTATCGGTGCAGCATTGACCCTAGGATTGCGGGGAGGCGGTGTATTGGTTTCTTTATTAGTCTTGCCTCTCTATATTCCTGTACTGATTTTTGGTGCCGGTGCTGTTGAGGCGAATATGGCTGGAGTTGGTTTTGATGCACATTTGTCATTAATCGGTGCATTTCTTTTAGTATCGCTTGTTTTCGCGCCATGGGCTGCCGCTTCTTCCTTACGCGTTTCATTGGAATAGCGCTAATATTAGTTACGTTGCAATGAATTCAGTTTCTGGAATATATTTTCCGGTAAATTGCTATTTTTACGAAACAAAGTACGTTTTGTGAAACTTTCAATGTATTGAATCTGCTAATAGAAAGCAATTCTTGATTTTGTCATTTTAGTATAGAATTAGCGGTTACAAAATTCTGGGCTGGATCGGAAATAAAATTTAATAAAGAATTTTAATATATAAATATGGCTATTAATTGGTTCAAATATTCTTCTCCTGCTAGTTTCTATTCACTGGCGGGGAAAATGATTCCAATATTCGTTTTTGTTGCGCTCATATTACTGGCAGCAGGGCTTTATGTTGGTTTTTTTGTTGCACCCACTGATTTTCAGCAAGGGGAAGCTTACCGGATTATTTTTATTCATGTGCCTGCAGCATGGATGTCGATGTTTCTCTATGTTGTAATGGCATTCTGGGCAGGTATTGGCTTGGCTTTTAATACACGGCTTTCCTCCATGCTTGCAACAGCAATTGCACCCACAGGCGCGATGTTTACCTTTATTGCATTATGGACAGGAGCGCTATGGGGAAAGCCAATGTGGGGAACATGGTGGGTATGGGATGCAAGATTAACGTCTGAGTTAATTCTATTTTTTCTTTATATCGGTTTTATGTCCCTGCAAGCAGCCATTGATGATCCGCGCCGTGCAGATAAGGCTGGAGCAATTATCGCTTTGGTAGGCGTGGTCAATATCCCAATAATCTATTTTTCAGTGCAATGGTGGAATACCTTGCATCAAGGTGCATCGGTAAGCGTTAATCAAGCACCTGCAATGGCGAGTACAATGTTGATGGGTATGCTTATTATGGTACTGGCAAGCTGGATGTATTCCATTGCTGTAATATTAAAACGCACACGTATCATTATTCTTGAGCGTGAAAGCCATACAGCATGGGTGGCAGAGTTACAAAAGAAGGGAGCTATGTGATGAATTGGTCAAGTTTGTCAGAGTTTTTTGCGATGGGCGGGTACGGACTCTATGTTTGGGGTTCATACGCTGTGACTTTCATTTGTATACTTGGTGAAATTTTTCTAATTTCAAACCGCCGCCGAACTTTAGAGAGACAGTACGGTCTCATTAACGGCTTAAATAAAAAAGAGATAAAAAATGAAACCACGTCATAAAAAACTTGTAATTATTACTGCAGGAGTTGCTGCATTAGGCGTCGCTTCTGTTTTAGTACTAAATGCCTTCCAAAGCAATCTGGTTTTTTTCTTTAGTCCATCACAAGTCGTTGCAAAGGAAGCGCCTATTGGAAAAAGCTTTCGAATTGGTGGATTAGTAGAAGAGGGTAGCGTTAAGCGTGAAGACCATAGTACAACAGTACGCTTCGCGGTGACTGATACTGCTCAGACAATTCCCGTAGTATATACAGGTATCCTTCCTGATTTGTTTAGAGAAGGCAAGGGTGTTGTCGCGCAGGGAAAAATATCTGCCGATGGTATTTTTATGGCAGATGAAGTACTTGCTAAGCACGATGAAAATTATATGCCGCCCGAAGCAGCAGAAGCCTTAGAGCAGGCGGGTAAAGCCCAGAAAGCCTCTTTAGCACAATAAAGATTCCCTCAGGAATTATCTTGCTAATCCCTGAACATATCATAATTTAATCCTGAATAATCATTAACTTATAAGATATAATCATGATTCCAGAAATTGGTAACTTTTCCCTAATACTTGCACTACTTTTAGCCTTAATCCAAGGAACACTACCTATTATTGGTGCAGCACGCGGTATCCCGTCATGGATAGCACTCGCCAGGCCGGTAGTGCAGGGACAATTTGTGTTTGTTTTAATAGCATTTCTATGTTTGGGGTATTCGTTTGTCAGTAGTGATTTCTCAGTAATGAATGTGGCAAAGAACTCAAATTCGGAATTGCCATTTCATTTCCGGCTGGCTGCTACATGGGGTTCCCATGAAGGATCTTTATTGCTATGGGTATTAATGCTCGCAGGTTGGTCGGTTGCGGTCAGTGTCTTTAGCAAACAGCTGCCGGATGATATCGTAGCGCGAGTTATTGGTGTATTGGGATTAGTAAGTGTAGGTTTCTTGTTATTCATGTTGTTTACTTCAAACCCATTTGATCGCCTATTACCAGCAGCATTAGAGGGCAGTGATTTAAATCCGTTGTTGCAAGATGCTGGTATGGTGATACATCCACCTATGCTCTATATGGGGTATGTGGGGTTTTCAGTTGCTTTTGCTTTCGCCATTGCAGCCTTGTTAAGTGGAAGATTGGATGCGACTTGGGCCCGGTGGTCGCGTCCTTGGACGATAGTTGCGTGGGTATTTTTGACGATAGGAATTATGCTGGGTAGTTGGTGGGCATATTATGAGCTGGGCTGGGGTGGCTGGTGGTTTTGGGATCCTGTAGAGAATGCATCATTTATGCCTTGGCTGGTGGGTACGGCACTGGTTCATTCTTTAGCAGTCACTGAGAAGCGTGGCAGCTTCAAAAGCTGGACAGTTTTACTAGCAATCTCCACATTTGCCTTAAGCTTGCTGGGAACATTCCTGGTGCGATCGGGCGTGCTAACTTCCGTGCATGCTTTTGCGACGGATCCTGCGCGTGGCGTATTTATCCTTGCATTCTTGGTCATCGTCATCAGTTCCTCGTTATTATTGTTTGCATGGCGCGCACCTAAAGTTGGTTTGGGTGGCAAGTTTGATATGTTGTCACGTGAATCATTGTTACTGGCTAATAATCTATTATTATTGGTAGCAGCAAGCAGTGTTTTACTCGGAACTCTGTACCCTTTGATTATCGATGCACTCGGTCTTGGCAAACTATCGGTTGGCCCGCCTTTTTTTGAAGCTGTGTTCGTACCGGTTATGACACCCGCTATTTTTCTGATTGGTGTTGGTCCTATTTCGCGTTGGAAACAAATGAGTTTGCCGACTTTAGCAATCCGTTTGCGTTGGGCTTTTGCTGTCAGCGTGGTTTCTGCCTTGATTGCACCGTATTTTATGGGTGAATGGAAACCAATGGTGAGCTTTGGCTTATTGTTAGCTTTCTGGATCATAGTTTGTGCTTTTGTTAATATAAAACATCGAATTAATAATAGTGGGCAAGGTAGTTTATTTTCACGGCTAATTAAACAATCCAGAAGTTATTATGGAATGCACTGCGCACATTTAGGTGTGGCCGTATTTATTATCGGTGTAACCCTGGTAAATAGTTACGAAACTGAAAAAGATGTGCGGATGGATATAGGTAGTAAAGTGACGGTTGGAGGGTATACATTCCAATTTAACGGCGTGAGCGATGTCGTTGGTCCTAACTACAAAGCAGTACGTGGCGACATTGCTGTCATTCAAGATGAAAAGGTTATTCGGGAAATGCATCCTGAGAAGCGGACTTACAATGCGTCAGGTATGGCAATGACTGAAGCGGCCATAGATACTGGCTTATTCCGTGATCTTTATGTTGCACTGGGTGAGCCTTTGGCCAATAATGCCTGGGTAGTGCGTGCTTATCACAAACCGTTTGTAGACTGGATCTGGTTTGGATGTTTGCTGATGGCAATCGGCGGCATCTTATCTGTAACTGATCGCCGCTATCGCTTAAAGATAACCAAAACGAGCCCTGTTATTGCAAAGAATACAGAAGTAGAGCGTTTACAAGAAGAAATTCCTATAACAACTGCTTCGACAGCGAGTAATACTGTATTGGCAGCGGAGACAAGAAAAGCATGATGCGATATTTGATCCCATTATTTGCTTTTATAGTGCTTGCAGCATTCTTGCTTGTTGGCTTGACATTAAATCCACGGCAAGTTCCATCACCACTTATTGATAAGCCAGCACCAATGTTTCAGCTTAACCATTTGCATAAACCGGATAGACTGATGTCATCTAATGACAATCTTGGTAAAGTCTGGTTGCTGAATGTATGGGCATCATGGTGTGTGGCTTGTCGTGACGAGCACCCCCTGTTAGTTCAATTGGCTAATTCTGGGATTGTTCCAATATATGGTCTAAATTACAAAGATGAGCGCACTACGGCGTTGCAATGGCTGAAACGCTATGGCGACCCATATACGATTAGTATCGTTGACCCTGATGGAAAAGTCGGGATTGATTATGGTGTTTATGGTGTTCCTGAAACTTATGTGATTGATAAAAAAGGTATTATAAGACATAAACAAATTGGTCCAGTAACAGTAGATTCATTACAAAAGACGATCATTCCCCTCATAATTGAGTTACAGAAGCAAGCCTAGGTAATTAATCTCATATGCTTAAAAATCATAATTTGTATAGCTCTGTCGTATCACGGCATTTTAATAGTATAAAAGGATTGGTTATTATTTTCTTTTTATTTCTTATTGTTCCATCAGTTGGCTGGTCAAAAGAAGCTGTCCCGGTAGCAGAGGATCCGGTAGTCGAAAAGAGAATGCTGGCGTTAACAATGGATTTACGCTGTCTGGTTTGTCAGAATGAATCAATCGCCGATTCTCGTGCTGATTTTTCTAATGACATAAGACGCGAAATTCGTGAACAAATTAAGGCAAATAAGACTGATGAGGAGATTGTTCAGTTTTTAGTTGATCGATATGGAGATTTTGTTCTTTATAATCCACCAATGAAACCCACAACAATATTTTTATGGTTTGGTACTGTCATTTTATTCATAATTGGATTGGGATCATTGATAATTTATCTGAGACGTCGCCGTGCACAAATAGAAGATGTATCACTCTCTGAAGTACAACTTGAGAGAGCTGAAGATTTGCTAAATGAAAATAAAAAAGGTAAGAACGTATGACGTCATTTTGGGTTATATCTGGAATTTTTGTCGTAACAGCTTTGCTATTTATTATTCCTACGCTATTAAGAAATAGAGATACTCAGCTTGAATATATAGAACATGATGCTGTAAATATAACGGTTTACCGTGATCAAATCGCTGAACTTGATAATGATTTGGAAAATGATATCCTGACCCAGGAACAATATAACAAAAGTAAACAAGAGTTACAGCAACGTATGTTGCAAGATGTTTCTGAGAGAGAAAAAATGATTATCAAAAAAAATAAAAAAATTCATAATATCGCGATATCAACCTTTATAGCATTGACTTTACCACTAGCCGCAGTTTTTCTTTATTTGGTTATCGGAGATACGCGTGGATTATTGCCACAAGCACAGCTTGCAAATGCTACCCAAATGAATCGTGGAAGTGGTGGCGATTCACCTGCAGGGCATGACAATTTTTCATCAGTTCTAGAAAATCTTATCGCACGATTAAAAAAGAATCCTGAAGACATTGAAGGATGGGTAATGCTGGGTCGAACCTACGCGATCATGGAACGTTATACTGAGGCCAGTAATACTTATGCAAAACTGGCAGAATTGGTTCCAAATAATCCGCAAATACTCAGCGATTATGCCGATGTATTGGCAATGAAGAATCAAGGAAGTCTAGCGGGTAAGCCTGCCGAGTTGATTTATGAAGCGTTGCGCATTGATCCACAATATCCGAAGGCTCTGGCATTGGCAGGTACTATTGAGTTTGAACAAGAAAAATTCGAACAAGCAGCGGCGCATTGGGAAAAATTATTGGAAGTGATTCCTGCGGACTCTCAATTGGCTAATTCAGTCAAAACCAGTATTGCTGAAGCTAGATTGTTGGCTTCTGGCGGTAAAGGAATAACAACGCAACAGCAAGCTAAAGCAACAAATTCACAGCAAGAAATTAATACACAACCGGAGAAAATGACTTCAGATGCACCTGTGACAACTGCACCAGCATCTCTTTCAGTTTCTGGTCAAGTAACTATTAGCCAAGAATTAGCATCAAAAGCTTCAGCGAATGACACTTTATTTATTTATGCACGAGCCAAATCAGGACCTAAAATGCCTTTGGCGATTTTACGCTTGAAGGCAAGTGATCTTCCAGCTACGTTTAAATTGACAGATGATATGGCCATGACACCCACCATGAAAATGTCAAGTTTTCCTGAGGTGGTCATTGAGGCAAGAATTTCTAAATCAGGACAAGCTGTTCCTGCTAGCGGGGATCTTCAAGGATTTAGTAACCCCGTCAAAATTGGCAATGATGCGATTGCGATAGTAATCAATAAACAAATTCCATAATAGTAATGCTAATACTTGAGCACGTGGTAAGCGATTTTGTATTGCCTTCGACTGGGGATAAGGCATTCTCACTGGCCGGAAACATTGGTAAGAATCTGGTTATTTATTTTTATCCAAAAGATGATACACCGGGCTGTACAACAGAAGGTCAGGATTTCCGAGATTACTGGCATGCTTTTACTGAGAAGAACTGTGTAATTGTGGGTGTTTCTCGTGACAGTATTAGATCGCACGAAAATTTTAAGGAAAAAATGCAATTTCCTTTTGAACTGTTAAGTGATGAAGATGAGAAGGTTTGTGAGTTATTTGATGTCATAAAAATGAAAAATATGTATGGTAAGCAAGTTCTAGGTATTGAACGCAGCACTTTTGTTATAGATGCCCAAGGTATATTAAAAAAAGAATGGCGCGGTGTTAAAGTGCCAGGACACGTAAAAGAAGTTTTAGATTTTGTTGCGACACTTTAGGTTATTGATCCGGTCATAAAAAATTTACTAGAATCTCCGTATTCCGGCCTTCTCTATTATGAAAAAATCGAACTGCTTATGGTCGACTCAATATATGCCTCTGATTAGTCGACCCTGAAATATCTATAAGATCCTGATATTAGTTATAAACGAACTGATTCTTAATGATCATAACGACCGGAAATGTTAAAATATTCAAGTCGCGGATTCAATTTCGAAGTGCAACGGCTAACGGTGATTTGGTGTAGCGAACCGTCTTTCCGAAGAATACCTCAAACGGGATTCTGAATCCAAGCACTTTGCGTGGCCGATGGTTGAGTCTATCCACCGCCCATTGCACTTGTTCTTGGGTAACCTCAACCAATTCCATCCCCTTGGGGAAATACTGTCGCAGTAGCCCATTGCTGTTCTCATTCAAGCCACGCTCCCATGAATGGTAGGGATGGGCGAAATAAACATCCGCATCGAGTTCCGCCGCGATGGTTTCATGCTCCGCAAACTCTTTCCCGTTGTCGATGTCATGGTGTAGCACTTGCCTTTATGAGGGCGCAGTAGCCGCGTAACTGCCGCCGTCACACCCGATGCATGTTTGTTGGGCACTTACGCTGCCAGAATGTAGCGCGACTTCCTCTCGGCCAATGTGACCAATGCGCCTCTTCTGTTCCACGATCGCCGGACGTTCGTCAATGCCGACCCGGTTCTTGATTGTACCTCGGCGCTCTTGACCACTCGCATATCGTTTCCTGCGCGGCTTCTGGCAGCGTAAGTGCCGCCACAGGTCCCCACCACGGCGCTTATCTGCATAAATGTGCAAGTAGATCGCATTCATGACTGATAGGCAGTCCGCCTTCCAGAGCAAGCCGCTGAGACGCTTGTTCCGGACTCATGTCCTGTCGAATCAATCGCTCAACTTCCGTCCACTCCAGCAATGAGTGACACTGTGCATTGGTGCAATCCTTTCGACGCTCGTCCCGTAATTCCTGAGCCTGCTTGGAATGCCAGCCACGTCGACCCTTGTTCCGTCTGAATTCCCGAGAAATCGTCGATTTGTGTACGCCCACTTCATCCGCAATTTGTGATTGGTTCAAACCTGCCTTCTTCAAGCCAGAAATCTGGTATCAGTTGCTCACTGGTAAGCTGCTTGTAGTGCTTCATCTGTGCTGAATCGCCCCGGATTTTCTGGAGATAAAATGATTTGAGAGGAGGAAGAGATGAAGAATCAAATCAGTTATTCACCGGAAGTACGAGAACGAGCGGTAAGATTGGTATTCGAGCAGCAAAAGGAGCATGACTCGCAATGGTCGGCGATCAAATCCATCGCATCAAAGATTGGCTGTACAGCGGAGACGTTGCGCACCTGGGTAAGACGAACAGAGATTGATCAGGGAATTCGAGGCGGCATATCGACTGCGGATCGTGAGCGGCTCAAGGAGTTGGAGCAGGAGAATCGGGAATTAAAGCGAGCCAACGAGATATTACGTAAGGCATCGGCCTATTTCGCGCAGGCGGAGCTCGACCGCCGACCGAAATGATGGTGACATTTGTCGATAGCAACAAAGCGGAATAAGGGGTCGAGCCAATCAGCAGACAAATACAGATTGCCCCGTCGAGTTATTACGAACACAAAGCGCGCGAGCGAGATCCCGATCGATTGCCTGATCGCATCAAGCGAGATATGAGACTAGAACTTGATATACAGTGGGTATGGAAAGACAATTTCCGGGTTTATGGTGCTCGCAAAGTATGGCGGCAATTGTTGCGAGAAGGTATTGATATTGCTCGTTGTACGGTCGAACGGTTGATGAAGAAGCTTGGAATGCAAGGTGTTCGACGCGGCAAAAAGTGTTGGACAACCATTGCGGACGATTTGCTTGACCGGCCAACGGACAAGGTTAACCGGCAATTTGTAGCAACTCGGCCCAATCAACTGTGGGTGGCGGATATTACATTTGTAGCGACATGGACAGGATTTGTTTATGTGGCTTTTATCACCGATGTTTTTGCCCGGTATATTGTTGGTTGGCGAGTGAGTCGTTCATTACGAACGGATCTGATACTGGATGCATTGGAACAGGCGCTATGGGCACGGCGGGAAACCGCAGGATTGGTTCATCACAGTGATAGTAAGAATACGTGTACCAGTTTTTAATAATGGGTTGACTCAATCATTGAATGAGTAATTATTGGAGCTCTGGTACCGTTAGGGTTACCAAGTTTCCTGACTCCCACAGCGATCGACCATCATTTGTGTCATTCCTCGGATCTGTCGGTTACTTGGCAACATCTGACGGTGAGGTTTCACCTCACCTTTGCCTGTGACCCAAGAAGGGCCTGATCGCTTATCTCTTTACTGTCTTGTCCCGGCAATCGGTTTCGGTGAATCCCTATTCAATAACATTATTCGAAAATGGGGAGCTGAAATGAATAATCCATCATCATCCAATCATCAGGGCATCGTCGGAGGAGTCGACACACACAAAGATCTTCATTTCGCAGCCGTAGTCGACGCATACGACCGAGTAATTGCTAACAATTCTTTTCCAACAACGCGACACGGTTATAAATCAATGTTGAATTGGATGCAGTCATTTGGTGAAGTCAAACGTATTGGCGTAGAGTGTACAGGGACTTACGGTGCTGGTCTGCTAAGGTATCTACAACAATTTGATATCGAAATTTTAGAAGTCACCGCACCTGATAAAACAGACCGGCGCAAGCGTGGCAAAGACGACACAATCGATGCGGAAAATGCAACACATGCGGCATTCGCTGGAATACGCACCGTGACACCGAAAGCTCGTGATGGCATGGTAGAATCGTTACGAGTACTCAAGTTATGCAGGAAAACCGCCATTGCAGCTCGTCGTATCGCACTACAAATGATCCAAATGAATATTATCTCTGCACCAGAGGCGATTCACGAATCGCTACGCACAATGACTCGAATGCAATTAATCCGAACCCTTGCCGCCTGACGACCAGATTTGAGTGGGTATCGTGATATTTCGACTGCATACAAAATTGCATTGAAATCGCTTGCACGGCGATATTTGGAGTTACACGATGAAATTGCGGATTTGGATGTGATGATTTCAGTCATTGTTGATGAACTCGCTCCTGAGCTGATTGCAGGTAAAGCCATCGGATATGAATCTGCAGCACAACTACTCATTACCGTTGGAGACAACCCAGAGCGCTTAAAATCTGAAGCAAGCTTTGCAGCATCGTGCGGTGTCAATCCGATTCCTGCCTCATCCGGCAAGGTCAATAGGCACAGGTTAAATCGTGGTGGTGATAGAGCGGCTAACAGTGCGTTGCATATTATTGCTATAGGGAGACTAATTCCAATTACAGATAAAAACAGTAATAATATAGCTTTTATTTTTGGTAGAGGCCATCATGGCACGGAAGGCAAGTGGGACGGAGCAACTTGAGGTAGCGATGGAACGGTTAAAGAAAGCCAAGACTGCGGCAGAACTTCGAGCTGCGCAAGCGATAGTGCTGCCATTGTCGCTAGGTTTGAGTCTGGAGCAGACAGCGCTTGCCATTGGCCGTTCAGTAGGTGTCACCTGCAGAATGCGTACCCGGTATGATCCAGCGACGGGAGAGGAAAAGAAAGCCACGCGCAGCAAACGCGAATTACGTAACCGGGCCAAGGCCAGTTTGGAGCAGGAAGCCAGGATTCTGGATGAAGTGCTGAGTGAGGCTGCTACCGGTGGCGTGGTCATTGTTCCGCCCTTGAAACCGGCGGTTGAAGCTAGGCTGGGCAAGCCACTGGCTTTGTCTACTCTGTACCAAATGTTGGCACGGCATGGCTGGCGCAAACTGGCCCCGGATAAAAGCCATCCACAAGCCGACCCAGCAGCGCGCGAGGCGTGGAAAAAAAACTCCCCGAGCGGCTAACCGAGGAAGTGGCGGCTTTTGCGGTCTCGCGCCCGCTGCGTCTAATGTTTCAGGATGAAGCGCGTTTCGGCCGCATCAGCGATGTACGGCACCGCTGGGACAAGAAGCCCCATCGTCCCATGGTACGTGCCATGCTGACGCAACAATACACCTACGCTTATGGCGCAGTCAGCCCACTGGATGGGCGATTTGATTCCCTAATCCTGCCCTGGGTGAACGGGGACTGCATGCAACTTTTCGTGGATGAAATCGCGGCACGTTACCCGCATGAAAATATCATTATGGTGATGGACGGTGCAGGCTGGCACAAAAGCCAAACCATGAAATTGGCAGAGAATATGCGAATCCTGTTTCTACCACCTTACTCGCCAGAACTCAACCCGCAGGAACATGTATGGGATGAATTGCGGGAAAAATTCTTTCATAACCGCGCCTTCGATAGTCTGGATGCGCTTGAGATACATCTGGAAAGCGCGCTAAAAAGCTTTGAATTAAACCAGGAAACTATGCGTAGCATTGCCGGATGGGATTGGATTATTAATGCTGTTTTAAAATAAAATTGGAATAAGAACAGATGCCAGAACTAAAGAGTATGTCGAAAAACGATTAACTCAGGGTCACACGAAACTTGAAGCGCTTCGCTGTGTTAAACGCTATATTGCAAGAGAGGTATATTACACTTTGAGAAAACGAAATAATGTTGTCAATAGCACTCAAATTACCACTTGACACTTAGAAGGGCATCTGGGACGCTCTTGAGGCGTTTATCATTGCTAACTAACACGGCTTTGCTATTCGTATTCAGTAGTGTCCGGCAATTTAACCAAGATGATTGTATAAGCGATTGATCTGTAGAATAAAATAGTATGTTTTGGGGTGTCACCGATTTGGAAGTGAATTTTTTGCGAAACTGGAAGTTTATCTACGTGGTTTCTCATCATGAATTCAGGCAAATTGGTATTCGCACAACTCATAGAGCATTTACCCCTTCACACATTCCGTCGCTGTGTGCAACGCTACCCCTCCAAATATCCCACCAAGACTTTTTCGCATCTCGATCAGTTTCTGTGCATGGCTTTCGCACAACTGACTTACCGCGAGAGTCTGCGCGACATCGAAACCTGTCTGCGCGCCCACCAAGCCAAGCTCTACCATTTGGGCATACGAGGCAACATCGCCAAGAGTACGCTGGCCGATGCCAACGAGCAGCGCGACTGCCGCATCTACATGGATTTCGCGATGAGCCTGATCCAGACAGCCAGAAAGCTTTACGCCAGCGACAGCTTTGCTGTCGAGCTGGAACAAACGGTCTACGCACTCGATACCACGACCATTGACTTGTGCTTGAGCGTCTTTCCGTGGGCACGCTTCCGCTCCACCAAGGCTGCCGTTAAGATGCATACGCTGCTTGACCTGCGCGGCAATATTCCAACCTTCATTCATATCAGCGATGGCAAGATGCACGAGGTCAATGTGTTCGACATCCTGACACCCGAAGCTGGCAGCTTTTACATCATGGATCGGGGCTTCACCGATTTTTCTCGCTGGTACACCATGCACCAAGCACAAGCATTTTTTGTAACACGCGCTAAATCCAATCTGCTTTTTCGCCGCGTCTACTCTCGCTCCGTGGACAAATCCACCGGACTGCGCTGTGACTAAACCATTGCCCTAAGGGCTCCCAAGGCTAGCAAGGATTATCCTCAGCACCTGCGGCGTATCAAGTTCTATGATGCAGAACACGACAAACATCTGGTATTTCTAGCCAACAACTTCGACTTACCTGCGCTGACCATCGCTCAGCTTTATCGTTGTCGCTGGCAGGTCGAACTATTCTTCAAGTGGATCAAGCACATCTTCGTATCAAGCGATTCTACGGAACTACTGAGAACGCAGTCAAAACGCAGATATGGATTGCCATATCAGTTTATGTCTTGGTTGCCATCGTGAAAAAGCGGCTCAATACCGAAGCTTCGCTTTACACAATTCTGCAGATTTTAAGCCTGACTCTTTTCGAGAAAACGCCTATCGATCAATTGGTTAAAAATACCGAGGTGCAAATGGATACGCCAGAAAGTTATAATCAACTGAATTTATTCAACTAAATTGCCGGACACTAATGATTCGTATTAGATTATCTGAGAACTGTACTTAACTATTGACCCGGAACGAATTATCCGTGAACTTTAAGGGGCGAAATGTGTCATATTGGTCATGGAAAAAGAAGATGCCCGCAAGCAGTCGCGAGAAGTACTGCACGAGAGACGCAAACAAGTTATTCGTCTGTACCGGAAAGGGATGCGAGTGATGCAAATTGTTGAGCAGAGTGGTCTCAGTTGGTACGCGGTAAACACTGCAATCAACTGCTATCGAACTGCTGGCACAGCAGCGCTCAAGCCTGCCGCGCGCGGCAAGAAGGCCGGCGGTGGGCGCATGCTGAGCGAAGCGCAAGAACGTACAATTCAGAAAATGATCTGCGACAAGCGCCCCGAACAATTGAAGATGGAGTTTACCTTGTGGAACCGCGCTGCGGTTATGCAATTGATTGAACGCAAATATGGAATCAAGCTGACGGTTCGCGGTGTTGGCAACTATCTCAAACGCTGGGGATTCACCCCACAAAAGCCGATCCGACGCGCCTACGAGCGAAGCTCGGAAGCCGTGCAAGCATGGTTAGACAAGATATATCCTGAAATAGAACATCGTGCCAAATTGGAAGGCGCCGAGATTCATTGGGGCGATGAAACGGCGGTGGTGAATACCGATGTGCGAGGTCGGTGCTATGCGCCGACAGGTAAAATACCCGTAACCTTTGCCGTGGGCGGCACACGGCACAAGCTGTCGATGATCGCCACCGCCACCAATCAGGGCAAGACACGCTGGATGATCATTGATGAGGGATTCAACGCTGACAAGCTAATTGAATTCCTTGATGCACTGATCAAGGATACGGGAAGAAAAGTGTTTCTGATTCTCGATAACTTGCGCGTGCATCACAGCAAGCCAGTCAAAACGTGGGTTGAAGAGCATAAGGAAAAAATTGAGTTGTTTTATCTACCCAGTTATAGCCCGGAACTCAACCCCGAAGAGAGACTTAACGCTGACTTGAAGCAAGCACTTTATACGAAGGTTCCGGTACGCACCAAGACCAAGCTGAGAGCCGCGACAACCGAGCACATGCAGGTTCTGGAAGAATCACCAGAGCGCGCGAAAAAATTCTTCCAGGATGAACGCGTCAGGTATGCAGCCTGATTCACGGATAAATCAGGCCGGATCAATAGAATTCATAAAATATTTAAAGTTTTGTGAATTAAATCCGAAAACAAATTTATAAATTATAAGTACTCTAAGAAGGCTGTAAGTTTTGTCGGAAATTGCTCTTTAGAGAATAAAAAGCATAGAATATTTATATTTGGCAAGATTTCCCTTTAACAATTTTTAGAAATAAGCATTTTGCTTATTCAGGAATGTAGATTAGGGTGTTAATGTTTGATTATTGTAGAACTGTTTAAAGGTAAAGGTAAAAATAAATGGCCAATAGAACAGATCAAGTGCTTGCGAGAATCTCACATAAAAGGATGGGTGACGCTAAGGTTCTGATTGTTGTAGATAAATATATTTCTGGTGAGATCCTAAAGAATATACTTGCAGAGTGGGAATATGATGTCACTGGTGTTTGTACTTCAAGCCAAGAAGCTTTAGTAAGAGTAAAAAAAGACAAACCAGATCTTATTCTAACTGATATGACGCTGGGTGATTGCGATGGAATCTATTTAACGCAGCGGTTAAATTTACAATCTGATGATACCAATATTTGTATCTATTTTACTGCCTATGCCAGTGATTTGATTGTGCAACGCACCATGACAATTGCTACTGCAATGGGTTGTAATATTAATAAATATAGCAATGGTAAGAATCACACTAATTTTGAGTCATGTTTTTGTCAATATTATGGTATTGATAAAACTAAGAATCTTGTCAAGCAATTTTCTGTGCAGCCTATCAAGGTTTTATTGGTTGACGATCAACAAATTGTGCTTTGGGGATTGGAAAAACTTATAGAAAGCGAACCACGAATGGAAGTTATTGGTACAGCAACAAACATTTCTGATGCCAAGCAGCTCGTTATGGAGAAACAACCTGACATTCTTATACTAAACATTTACTTAGATGATATTGATTGCGTGAATTATATTTCAGATTTTTCCGGCAATGGGAATACGCGAGTTGTGATATTTACAGAGACACATGATAAAGAAGTAATTGATCGCGCAGTACTCAGCGGTGCACGAGGTGTAGTGCACAGGAACGAATCAATGCAAACGATACTCAGAGCTATTGAAAAAATTCATGATGGGGAATTGTGGCTTGATCGAATAACAACCGGTCGTATTTTTCTCCAAAATTCACGTATACGTGAAAAGATCTCGCCTGATGCGAGTACTGAGAAAATAACAATGCTTGCCCGTAAAGAATGTATGATTCTTAGGGCATTTTCGGATGGAACTGGTGGTGAACAAAACAAGCAGATAGCAGCTAAATTGTGTATGAGCGAACATACACTGCGCAATCACTTAACGTCCATTTTTAGCAAGTTGGGTATTAAAAATCGATTTAGTCTTTTTACGTACGCTAAACAACATTTTCAACAATTAGAGTCTTCAGCAAGTGAATCATTTAGAAACCATTAAGTGGTTGAGGTTCCTTATGTTTTTGTTCTTCCAATAGGCGAACAGTTTTATGCTATCAGTTCTTCCTGCTGTTGAGTGATCAGCCAATTTAACTTGAAGCTCATGGCAGTCATCTCTACGCACTTTTCATAAAGCAGTCCATGTACTCGCTCGTTCTTGAAGCTATTGAACCAACTTTTGGTTAGGGCATTATCCTAGAAATTACCTTTACGGCTCATTGAGCAGATCATGCTGTATTTCTTGAGCTTTCTCTGAAATTCTTTGCGGGCATATTGGTTACCCCGATCTGAGTGGTACATCAATCCTGCTACAGGTTTCTTGTGAAACTATGCCATCATTAGCGCATCTGTGACGATGTCGGCAGTCATGTGCGGTTTTAGCGACCAGCCACAACCACTTCACGGTTAAACAGATCAAGCACGATAGCCAGATATAGCCAGCCCTCATCTGTCCATAGGTAAGTGATGTCTGATGTCCAGACCTGATTAGGCGCGACCGGGTTAAAATTCCGATCCAACAGATTCGGTACAATCGGCAGATTGTGCTTGGAGTCCGTCGTTACCTTGTAGCGCCGCTTGTGCCTTGCACGAATGCCGTTTTCTCGCATTAGACGTTCAACCCGCTTCTTTGGAAGCTGGGAACCCACGGTCAAGCAATTCTCTGACCATTCTAGGACTTACCGTAGATCCCCTTGAGTTCGGCATGAATAGATTGGATCAGCCTTAGCATTTGATTATCCGTGAGGCTGTTTGCGATCCGGTTTGCCACCACACTTCCACGACCGGTAACCGCTCACGCTGACATCTAATATCGCACACATCTCGGCGAGGGAAAATTTCCGTTGCTTTTTTAGAATTTTACACTCCCGTTTCAGCCTTACGTTCTCAGCACGTAACCGAGATAGATCCATTTGTTCCAGTGTAACAACCTTAATAGCCGCAACGGTAAGCTTGCCTGCCGCTGCCATCTTCACCCAGTTGCGCAGCGTTTGTTCAACCCGCCCAGTTCCTTCGCTATCAAACCAATTTACTTCCCGATCTTCACTTGCTTGACCGCTTGTTCCTTGAACTCTACCGTGTATTCCTGCTTCGGTATCTTCCTCATCATCTTCCCCACAAATGTAACGTTAATTGTACGTCACATTTGGAAGACTATTTTTCGGGGGACGCTCAGTATGAGCCTGTTCAGATAAAAAACTTTAAACTTGTGAATTCTCGCCTTCATTTCCTGAAGGATTCGTAAACTGGTCATTTAACGCTTGGATGTAATCATTGGCTTCATTAATGATTTCATCAATGGTTTGCTGTGCAACTTCATTCCAGCCGGCCGGACCTTTCAGGAACATCGGGCGAATAGCAGCGGTACTCTTGTTAAATGCCCGCATATATTGTTTGTATGCTTCATGCTCATTTCCCATTTCATTAGCCAACTTTTTCAACAGGTTGTTGGCAACAGTGCGGCGAATAGAAAAATGAATATAAATAATGCTGATCGCCAAGAATGAAGCTATAGCTAAGGTGTTTGAATCGCCTTGCATGAACTCAGCTGGGAATGTTGTTAAGAGACTCCAGGATTCGGTCATCGTTAAAGCCACACCAGCTAATACAGCCAATGTGCCAAATGCCATAGCATCAAATAAAATGACCCTGCTTTTCCACTTTTTTAACATATCAGAAAGTTTATTGACAATTTGGTTTTTGATACCTTTTGCTGTTTGTTCAAGCTTTCCGACAATACGGTATGAGCGTTCTACTTCTATTTGGTGCATGCGCGCATTGATATCAGCCATATCTTCTTCGCGTTTTTTCTCGAAACGTTCTCTGACATTCGGATTGGCAATCGGTACGGCAGCACTTGGATTATAAATTCGATAGAATCGTCCGGTGACTAAGCCTACTTCAGCCAGCGAGCGCTGCCAGGCTGAGACAACCTCTTCAGGGTTGTCTTCTTGTGCAGTGACATCGATCTGGTTAAGAATATAAAGAAATTTATTGGCATCTGCGCGATTAACACTTGCCGATACCAGATAAGCCAAAGTATCCTGCATGGCTTTCGGTTCTGGATGACGCGCATCAAAAAATACCAGAACAAGATCGGATAGATTAATGATGTGCTGCGTTAAGCGTAATGTAGATGCACGCTGGTTGTCGGCGTCGAAACCAGGGGAATCAATGAGAATTTTTCCGCGTATGTTCTCAGATGGGCAGGTTTTAAGTTGTAGGTAAGCATCAATACGTTCTTGTCCAGCTTCAGAGATTTCTTCAATGCTACGGCTTATCTGAAAAAAAGGAAAACGCGGATCTGCATCGAGTGCTATGCCAGGAAGTGTTTTTGCCTCATTATGGCGGCTGTAGCAGATTACTGTGAATTTATCATCGACAGCCTGATTTCCTGTGCGTTGCAGCGGCATATTCAGATAAGAGTTGATATATGTCGATTTGCCTGCAGAAAATGTACCTAATACAGCGATCATAGGCCACCATGTCACACAAGTTGCATACGACTCATCTTTACCGATTAGTCCCATACTATGTCCGACATAATCCATTTTTCTAAAACTTTTTACAGCGTTAGCCAGAGTCGGATTATCTGGATGCTCGTCAGCTAAGTGTTTTTGTAAGCTCTTCAGATATTTATTGATTTGTGTTGAACTATGTGACATAACAGTCCCTTTTCATTCTAATAGAAGTACACCCTGAATCAGATGCTGGGTGGGTGATGTTTTTTATTTAATAATTGAGTTCGCATAATACGATGCTGTTTTTCAATAGGTTATTTTGTTCTTTGAACGAAAAAGAGTGCAAATTGACCAAATTTTTCGAAGCAATTGAAAACAGATATCGCGATATTATTTGATATAACACATTCATTACTAGTCTCTATGTTAGAGATTAAAGCAATTAGCCCAGCGATTCTACCAAGAACCATGCTGCCTTGCCAGTAAATGATATTTCTAATATTTATACCGGTCTTTCACAAAATAATATTATCATAGCCTGTTTAGCATTGAAAAAAATTATAGGTGATCGTAGTTCTTCACTGGAAGAAAAGAAGCGCTGATTAAACAAAAAGAATTGAAGTAGGTTTACTGTTCGGTTGGAGATGACATTAGAGCATGACGATACAAAAAAATGATGGAGAGCAGCCCGCAGCGCGCTCGGCTCATGTAGGCCGCTACATACTTATTGGTTTTCTTACGGTAGCGCCACTATGGGTTACCTGGCTAGTGTTTGATTTTTTATTAAATTTATTAGCGCGTATTGGAGATCCTTTATTAAAAGGAATGGCGCGTGCAGTTCGCCCCTTTTCAGATACTACAGCGAGCTGGCTGCTGGATTCCAACTTTCAGCATGCGGTTGCAGCACTGCTGACGGTAGTTAGTTTGTATGGTATTGGATTGCTGGCATCTTTTGTTATTGGCAAGAAAGTCATTAGTATTTATGAATATATACTGGCCAGAGTGCCTTTAGTACAAACGATTTATGGCGCCACCAAACGTTTTTTGCACACAATAAGCAAGCCGCCTGTTACCGGACAACGGGTTGTTTTGATCAGTTTCCCGTCATCGGAAATGAAAGCTGTTGGATTTATTACGAAAATTATGCATGACGAAGATAATGGAAGAAAGCTGGCTGCAGTCTATGTGCCGACTTCGCCTAATCCTACATCGGGTTATATTGAAATCTTGCCAATGGAAGACGTGATACTAACGGACTGGACGACCGAAGAGGCAATGACATTTGTTGTGACGGGCGGTACCAATGCACCTGAAAGTTTGCGTTTCACTAATAAACCGAAGCAGCAAGAACAGACAGCGGAGAAACAATAGGAATAAAAATCACCGTCAGCGTTGTGATGTCTTTTTATGCAGGCAACGAATAAGGCAGTGATTTGATTTGCAACACAGGTCCTTGCAGCGATTGCCAACGAATCTGGGATGAATCAACGCTGCTTTGCTGGATTACCGCCAAAATATCAAAACCTCCGTTTGGCGATAATGCCGCGTTGACGATGTTGCCACTGGATTGATCATCCATATCAATGCTATATAGTTCATCACCGGCTTTTACCGCTTCCACTGCAGGTATGTGAGCGAGAAACATGCGGCGCTTGAGTTTTCCAAGATACTGAGTGCGTGCTACGATTTCTTGCCCTGGATAACAGCCTTTCTTGAAACTGATACCGCCAAACGCATCCAAATTGATCATTTGTGGCAAAAACTCTTCCTGGGTTTCGGGTAAAATTACTGGAATTCCGGATTGGATATCCAACCAATCCCAGCAATTGGCACCAACGGGCTTTGCACGTTGGCTAAAATGTTCCCAAAGTGTAGACGCATTTTCGATTGGTGCGATCAATTCTATGCGGTTCTGAGTCAGGAAAAGGATGGTGATATTTTCATGATGAATGACCCCTAGCGGTTCATTTGTACAGGACAATCCAGTGATTTCTTCAATCAGCGCTGCAGCATTTTGGCCTGCAATGCCGATTCGAATCAGAGTATCGCTCGCATCACCCAATTGCACATTGGCACGCAGGACATAGAGTGATAAACGTTTTTGTATCGGAATGCGCAAACTGGCTGGGAGTTGCATAAAATAATTATCGTTGTGTTGATACAGTAAAAAGCTTGCCAGAACTCGTCCTTTTGGGGTGCAGTAACTGCCGTATTGTGCTTTTTGCTGCTTGATTTCGCGGATATCGCAACTGACCTGGCTTTGCAAAAATGTTGGCGCATCGTCTCCGGAAAACCGAATCAAGCCATAATGGGAAAGATCAGCCATAACAGTCCCTGTTTGCGTATCTTTAAGTTCCCTTGTGCTATCGCCAAAATGAATCACACAATTATTTTCAATAACAGCATGTTGCTTGCGTAGATAGGCTTGCCAGACTGGATTCATACATAAACTGTCAATAAATAGATAAGCGTAATTATACGGTATCCCGTCAGGGTAAAATCAAGATCCAGCCACAAGTAATGAACTTGGATACGATTTTGCTGGGGTGATAGATGGTCCGAATTTCTAGCCACTGAAACATTTAATGATCGATAAGTGATTTTTAGCTATGTCTGTTTTGATCATCCATCGCAAACCTTCCTATCGGCTTGCGGCCATCCTCAGTCTGGCTCATCTCGCCATGGCAGGTTTATTAGGGCTATTGGAGCTGCCTTTGGATATCAAAGCGATTGCCGCTGTCGCACTGGTATTCAGTTTAATTTATTATTTGCGGCAGGATGCTTTGCTTACTGCGAACGATGCTGTGGAGTATTTTGAGTTATCCGGCGAGATGCAATGCACATTAACTACACGTTCGGGTGAATCAATGAGTTGTGGCATATTAGGTGGCACCTTTGTTACACCATATCTAACGGTACTGAATCTAAAGCCTGCTGGAAAATTTTTTTCGCGTAGCGTAGTAATATTGCCTGACGGCATTGATGCGGAAGAATTCAGGCAGCTCCGGGTATGGTTGCGCTGGAAGTGGAAAAATAGTATGTAAAAACCATAACTTGCCGAGTAATCTATTTAATCAAATGCACTTTAGTGGGAGCCGGATTGAAATTTATCAGAAGAATTTTCTGACGTAAACAGTAAAAACAATTTGCACCCAATAGAAAAATTTTCTGCTATTCTAATTAAAGAAAGAGGGGAGTTTTTTTATTTGTAAACCTAAAAAAGGAGAAAATATGTTTAAAAGAACAGTTAATGCGTTGATATTAGTTATTGCAATGGTTTTCGCAACAAATCAGGCTTTTGCGGGTTGTAGTCTGGAGACCGAAAAAGATGGCAAAACTGCCTGTGCAGCTAACCAAGTTTGCTATCTGGTTGAAGGAACCTGTATTGAGAAAAAGAGCCTTCCAGCCGGTAAAGCATGTAAGAAATCAGGTGTTTGCCAGAATTCTTGTGTGAAAGAAGACGGCACAGAAACTAAAGCTGATGGTTCAGAAACAGGAAAGTGCAGCTAGTATTTGAAGAAACACTGTTGTAACTAACCTAAGCCGGTGTAATCGGCTTAGGTGGTTTAAGTGAAGTAGTGTTGTGTGTAACCATCTTCAAGCAATAATCAGCAAATTTAAGCTAAACTCCTCATAAACATATCCGCTTTAAGTGTAAGAAAAATAAACAAACTGTTGTTAATTCTTCTTAACAGAATCTAGGAAGTTGTTTTTCCATCATTGTTTTTCATTTTTCGCCTTGACACAGTCAATCCCGCATTTTATCTCGTTTTCGCATAACGATGCTCCTTTGATAACTGCCATTAACACAAATACCTAAGATCGTTCTTGTCAAGGATTGATGACAGGTACTCCGGTGGCAACAAAAGGCGCAGTATCTCACGTCGCTATGGTGAATCCATGTACAGCCGTGATTGCGGCAATCTGACCGTTCACAGTAACAGCATTAATCTGGCGGGTTGAAGTCGCGTCCGGAGAGTTGTCCGTTCGCCCCGGTAGCATAAGGAAGCGGCGTCGTAAGTTTTCACACAGCAAGAGAGCAGGCCGTAACGCAAGTGAACCTACACATGGCCTCGTAAACGAATTGAGGGAGCCGGTCCTGTGGTCAGAAGGGGAAGGCCGTTGGATGGGTGCTGATAACGGAAGTTACGCTCATTAACTCCCGGGGTAGCAGGGTCGGCATGTTATCGAAGATATATTGCCCAGTACCCCGGACGAGGGAAGGAATCCTGCTTTGTTCATGCAACCGAAGAGTGGAGGATCCAGGGGATTGCCATGTTGCTAACCACCCTGGGATGTGATCGGGACGCTGCAGAGGACGCTCTATACAGGCCTAACAAGTAAAGCCTGCTGTTCCGCGCTCGATGATTGAACGCAGGTGCGACATCTTCAGCCGCGCTAGTCAACTTAGATCGTGCAAATGTGCATGCTTTGGCGTTAAGAGCATCGGAAAGTCGTGTGCGTTAATAGCGCATGTACGGTTTGATGAGGGAGGGGAGACGAGAACCTGTTCTCTACCCTACCCGTTTTTTCGGCGCAGTCGCCTTGGAGTTCTGTTAATAACTGTACGAAAGATAACAATAAATCTGCCGTTGAATTGTACCATATGGATTTCCTCAGTTATTGAATAGATAAAAAGCGATTACAAAAATGATAGTCAAACTAACATGGTAAACAGAGAAAACATGGATTTAAGAAACAAATTAGTTTTTCTTAAAAAGATTTGGTTTGTGATAGCCATGTTCTTGTTACTTTATGTTTCCTTTTATTTCTATGTCAATTCTGAGAGGTTGGTTGATCGTGCGAATAATCAGCGTCTTATCTCCTTTCAATTGACAGATGAATTGCGTCGCACCTCAGATGATTTGACTCGGATGGCTAGAACATATGTTGCGACAAGTGACTTACGTTTTAAAGGGTACTTTCAGGACATACTGGATATACGTGATGGTAAACAACCTAGGCCAGCAGAGTATTCGTTTATTTACTGGGACCTGGTAACAGCAAATAGCCAATTGCGACGTGTTGAAAATGGACAAGCAATCTCATTATTGGATCTTATGCGACAGACAAGTTTTGTTGACAATGAGTTTGAAAAAATGCATGAAGCCAAGATCCATTCGGATAACTTAGCTGAATTAGAACTTAATGCCATGAGATTGATTGAGACCGCTAGTTATTCTGATATGGAATTCGCTCGGGCCAAAGCGATGCAAATGCTGCATGACGAAAATTATCATCAAGTCAAAGCAATGATCATGGCACCTATCAACGAATCTTATAAATTAGTAAGAATACGTACACAAACTGCCATCGATTCTGCAAGAGATAATGCCTTAATATTTCGGATCATATTTATTACAGTTACTCTAAGCACAACTATCATTCTCTGGCGATTCTATGTGTCACTGTCGATAACATTGGGGAGTTCCGCAAAAGAAATTCATGCGTTAATACGCAGAATTGGTCAAGGTGATTTTAATACTAGCATACCAGTCTTATCTGGCATGGAAAATAGCGTACTCGCAGATTTACTAGATATGCAAAGAAAGCTGTATATCCATGAGAATGAACGAAAAGAAGCTGAAGAAAAATTATGTATTGCTGCAATTTGTTTTGAATCTCAAGAAGCAATGATGATTACTGATGTCAGAAGTAATATTCTACGTGTTAATCAGGCATTTACAAAAAGTACAGGTTACACTTCTGAAGAAGTTATCGGTAAAACTCCACGCATTCTCCAATCTGGCCGCCACAACAATGATTTTTATCGTGAAATGTGGAAGGTCATCAAAAGAACTGGTGGCTGGCAGGGAGAAATTTGGGATCGACGCAAGAATGGTGAAGTTTATCCAAAATGGCTAACAATTTCTGCAGTAAAAGGAAGTGACGGAGCTGTTACTCACTACGTCGCTATGCATTCTGATATTACTGAACATAAAAATGCAGAAAAAAAGATCCAGAAGCTGGCTTTTTTTGATCAACTAACGGACTTACCTAATCGATTTCTTCTGAATGAACGTATAACTCAGGCCATGTTAGCAAATATTCGTAGTAACAATCATGGTGCATTATTATTTATTGATCTCGATAATTTCAAATCACTCAATGATACACTTGGCCATAATAAGGGCGATCTGCTTCTAAAGCAGGTTGCGCAGCGTCTCATTACATGTGTTCGCGCTGGAGATACTGTAGCGCGTCTTGGAGGAGATGAATTTATTATGTTGCTAACGAATCTGAATGAGAATGAAAGTGATTCTGCAATTCATGTCGGTAATGTTTGTAAAAAAATTCTTACAACGCTGAATCAAACATATCAGCTCGATACTATTTCACACCATAGCACTGCAAGTATTGGCGTAACCTTGTTTAATGGCCTTCAGTCTTCTATTGAGGACCTCATGAAACAAGCTGATCTTGCCATGTACAAATCAAAGGAAATGGGGCGCAACACTTTCCATTTCTTTGATCAGGAGATGGAGGCTATCGCGTTAAAACGAGCCACATTTGAGAAAGATTTCCAGGAAGGAATTAATAAGAATCAGTTCTTACTTTATTACCAGGCTCAGATGAATAGCGATATGTTTCTGTTGGGAGCCGAAGCATTAGTGCGTTGGCAGCATCCCAAATACGGCATAGTATCACCTGCTGAATTTATTCCGCTGGCCGAAGAGACCGGATTGATTCTGCCTTTGGGGCATCGGGTATTAGAAACCGCCTGCTATCAACTGAGCACATGGGCAAACCAACCTAAGATGGCCCATCTCACCATTTCAGTGAATGTCAGCGCACGCCAGTTCCATCAGGAAGACTTCGTGGGTCAGGTTCTTGCAATACTAAAGAATACTGGCGCCAATCCGCGACGACTAAAATTAGAACTGACCGAAAGTTTGTTGATTTCTAATGTAGACGAAATTATTAAGAAGATGTTTGCATTGAGAGCCGAAGGTGTGGGTTTCTCGCTGGATGATTTCGGCACCGGATTTTCCTCTCTATCTTACTTGAAGCGTCTGCCACTGGATCAGTTGAAGATCGACCGATCTTTTGTGCGCGATGTTTTGACAGACCATAATGACGCTTCTATTGCAAAAGCTATCATTGTATTAGCGCAGAACCTTGATCTTAGCGTAATTGCTGAGGGCGTGGAAACTGAAGCTCAGCGCGATTTTCTTGCAAAATCGGGCTGCCATGCTTATCAAGGGTATTTATTTGGTAAACCATTGCCAATTGAGAGTTTTGAGCAGCTTTTGCAGAAAAAGAATATACATGTTTAATTATTGCAATTATCTTTGCTCATTTCAATTTAGATAATATAACGTTTATGTTACATCGACATGAAAATAAAAAAAGTATTTTCGTGTGTATAACTTACTGTATCTTAAGTAACTATTGAGTATAATTTTAGCATAAGACTTGCTGATTGCAAGCCAGATAGAAACGGGAGCCGAGGCTCCCGTTTTGGCATAGTTCTAAGTAATTGAATTACTTATTTAGCGGAATTTTCTGCGGCGAGCAGAAACACCAATCAAACCTAAACCGGCCAAGAGCATGGCGTAGGTTTCGGGCTCAGGAACGGAGATCATGATTGTACGGTCATCACCACTCAGGGGATGCTGAACATTGACATAGGCTACGTTAGGGTTGAATTTGTCAAAATAAAGCCCCGTTGGTTCAGCACCCAAGGTGGACATGGAAGCCCAACGGCCGATTGATTCGGCTACGCCATCATTATTGGCATCCGTGGCAAACCAAATGTCGGCTTGACCGCCAGGTTGGTCCTCAACGATGTATATGTTACCCTCAGCATCAATAGCCAGATTGTCTGGATTATGAAATGTTCCCCCTACGCCGAGACCTGTGGCTTGATCGAGAGTCGATGAATTGACAAATAAACTCGCGGTGTTGCTACCAAGATTAAAGGAATAAATTTCGTCCGTGGTAGTCGTTGCAACGTACAAGATCTGGTCACCATTAGCCAGTGTTTCTATCTCCAGATCTTCCGGACGCTGGTAGTCGGTTCCTAAAGCATTGTCGGCAGACAAGCGGCCATCAATGCTGCCGTCGCTGTTGAGAACGGAAACGCCTGCTAACGCGCCGCCGTTGGCATCGGTGATCGGAGTCCAGGTGATAGCGCCTGTCGCATTGGCATTACCACCACCGTTGACCTGCATCACGAAAGTTTGACCGGCGGCAAAATAATCGTCGCCGTTGGTTGCATTCGGATTGGCTGAGACGTACTTGTAGATGCCGCCGCCGTTTACCTCGTCGATGAAGTAAAAGTTATTGTTAGTGTCGAACGCCAGGCCTTCGTGTGATACATGCGGAATGACAGAGCGTTGCACGAAATTTGAATCGCCTGTGCCTGTTGCAGTAACAGGATTGGTCAGTTCGAACAGACGGCCTTTAGTGCTGCCAGCACCCCACGATTCCTCGGCTGTCAGGAGACTGCCCCAGGGTGTCCAGCGAGAGGCATCTCCTGAAACGAAATCTTGTGTACCCGGTGCAACGAGGGTTACGGTGCGAGTATTATAATCGGGATTCAGCAAATCAATGCGCTGAACACCTGCAGTGCCTGTTTCAAATGGCATAAACAGGTAACGGCCTGCATCGGCTCCGGTCTCGTTAGCAGCAATCATGTCCCAGTTGCCGCTATTGGCTTGACCTTGGGTCAACTGGTTGGTGCGATTGGCGATGGATACTTGCGTCCAACTTGGATTAGCGAGTTGAAATGGACTGGATTCCGGTAAAGAACCAGCAGCAACGTTGCTAGATAAGGCAGTAAAATTATCAAACCCGGTGCTCGCAGCAGTGGCTTGCATGGTTCCGGACATGGTTATGAGCGCGCCGGAAACGAGAAAAGCGAGTGTTTTTTTCTTGAACATATGAATCTCCTGAAAGTAATGCACAAAGATTGCTTTTATACGATGGTATGTACAGGCAGTCTGGCTATCTGCAGTCATAAATTTCTTCTGGTTACCCTTGCAGATCCTGGATTTTCCGGTTCCCGGCATACAACCGAGTATGGCTTTACAGTACGGGAATGATTATAGAAGCCGAATATGACGGCTCTATTGCAGCGCTATTACGTGTCTATCTGAAAATATGAATCGGATGATAAGGTGGAAAGAAACGCAGGCAGACCAGCGCAAATTTCCGCGCTACTCACTGATAAGGATAATGTAGGATTGAAAAAATGCGATAATTTCTTCTTCACATTAACTCAATCAAAATGCCTGGGCTAACAGTAATAAAAGGAAAAGTAATGAGACTGGTTTTTTTGATACTTTTGGTGATTGGTTTACCCGGTTGCAACTCAATCACAGCGGGTGATCAAAGTCCATTTTTTGACGTCAAATTGATCGGGGTGTGGAAAGGCGAATATACCGAAGAAGGTGGCACGATAAAAAGCTGGACGCAAACGAGAAATGCTGATGGCACGTATATGATTGAATTCAGTTTTACAGAACCGGATGATACGGTAAAGAGTTTTACGGAATCAGGCCGCTGGTGGGTCCAGAATGCTTTGTTTTATGAAATAGCTTTGCCGGACATGGCGCAGCCTGATAAATATAGATATTCTTTTAAAGAGAAAGAATGCGTCAGTTTTGTGCTCGTTGAAAGTAATGGATTAACTGAGGGAACAAATGGATATGCATTCAAAGAATGCCTTGCAGCGGATTCCCCGCCTGCAAGTTTTGGCGGATCAATTTAAATTTTTGATTTGGCTGTCGTGCCTGTTGTAAGTAGCTTCTTGTAAGAATCAACTCAACACTTTAGCACCCGTTTGGGTGCAATCACCACATCGATAAAAATTCATGGCCGACTATTTAGAAAGTGTAGAAAAAATCGCGACAGAGATAGTAGCGAAGAACGCAACCGAGGTAGATCAAACAGGCGCATTTCCGCAGGCGGCGATCGATGCTTTGCGTGATACCGGTATGCTGGGATTGATCAGTGCAAAAAGCGTAGGCGGACTGGGACAAGGTCCGCGCGCTGCCGCGCTGGTGGTTGAGTGTCTCGCACGGGAATGCGCATCGACGGCAATGGTAACCTGTATGCATTATACGGCAACTGCTGTCATAGAAAAGTATGGTGCTGAAGCGGTACGCAAGCAGCTCGCGCAAGGCAATCATCTGGCTACATTGGCATTTTCCGAAGCGGGATCGCGTAGCCACTTTTGGGCGCCGGTGAGCACAGCAAGGCGTGATCAGAACGGGATCTGTTTAAACGCAAGAAAGAATTGGGTGACGTCGGCGCACCATGCGACTTTGTATGTATGGTCGAGCAAACCCATCGCCGCCGAAGGCGCCAGTACCCTTTGGCTGGTGCCGAGTGACAGCAGCGGGATTTCGATAGCGGGTGGTTTTGATGGTCTCGGTCTACGTGGTAATGATTCCACTCCGGTTACTGCAGAAAATGTTTTAATCCCAGTCCATGCCATGCTGGGCGGGGATGGCCAGGGTCTTGCGATTATGCTCGAGACGGTGCTGCCATTGTTCAATGTGCTAACAGCCGCCACTGGAATCGGATTGATGGAGGGTGCGACGGCGGCTGCGTGTAATCACGTGATGGGGACGCGCTATGAATATCTTGATTCGTCATTGTCTGAGCTGCCGACTATCCGGGCGTATCTTGCGCGGATGCGGATTGCTACCGACCAGGCGCGCTGTCTGTGGCTCGATACGCTGCATGCGTTGGAGACAAATCGCGAAGATGTGATGTTGCGCGTATTGGAATGCAAAGCCGCTTCCGGCGAATCCGCTACTCAGGTATTGGATACGGCGATGCGTGTTTGCGGTGGTGCCTCGTTTCGACGTGAAGTTGGTGTGGAACGCCGGTTTCGCGATGCGCGCGCCGGTACCGTGATGGCACCGACAACCGATCAATTGTATGATTTCATCGGCAAGGCTATCTGCGGTCTGCCGGTATTTTGAGAGAACACAGCATGTCAGCGACTTTATTACTGGGAGCAGTTGCATACGACCCGAAGGTTGTCACCATTTGGGATGGTTTTCAAAAGTGGTTTGCGCAGCATAATTTTGATTTTGATTACATTCTGTATTCAAACTATGAACGGCAAGTGGAAGGGCATTTTGCCGGGCATTTTCACGTTGCATGGAATTCTCCGCTGGCATGGTTGCAGACCGAACGCATTGCTGTTCAAACCGGTCGCACAGTCAAAGCAATTGCCATGCGCGATAGCGATTGCGATCTCACCAGTGTGATCATTGTGCGTAATGATTCGCCGATCCGGTCGATTGAGGATTTGCGGGGCAAGACCGTTGCCGTGGGTGCCTCCGACTCACCGCAGGCGACATTGATCCCGCTATTGCATTTGGCAGAGGCGGGTCTTGAGCCGGAAAAAGATTTTGCGGTGCGCCTGTTTGATGTGCTGGTTGGTAAACACGGCGACCATATTGGGGGTGAACGTCATGCCGCCAAAGCATTAATTGAGGGAGCAGTCGATGCGGCCTGTATGATCGACGGCAATCATTTGTTATTTTCCCGCGAAGGTACGCTGCCATCGAATAGCACACGCATTCTTGCACAGACTGGTGAATATGATCATTGCAATTTTACCGTGCTGGATGATGCGCCCGAAGCGGCTGTGGCGCAATTTTGTACTCTCTTGATGTCAATGTCGTACGATGATCCGCAAGTCAGGCCTTTGCTGGATCTCGAAGGATTGAAACAATGGAGGCCGGGACGCACTGAGAAATATGCATTATTGGCCAGAGCTGCCAATCGATTCAAAACTATCGATGCATTTGTTGCTAGCGTAAGCAAGTCTTGCCCATGATCGAGGAGGGTATGTGCCGCGTCGAGCTCGGCGGGCTGGGGTTGGATCAGGGTGGGCATTTGTTGATAAAACGTGCATTGCGCACAGTGCCGGTGCATGCACCGGTTGCGGTGTATGGCAATGCACCGGAACTAGCCATTCATTTACGCGGCTGGTGCCGCGCGCAAGGTCACGACATCGAAATTTCACAAATCACAGGTGGTCCGGTCGCAGTGCTATACCGTGGCGGCGCTGAAGATGGGCGCTGGCGTGGTGCAGAGCCGACTGGTGAGGCCGCCACTCCGCAAATCCAAGCGCATGCCAACTGGGGTTTGGCAGGCCGAAGCGCGACGGTTGAAGCCGGTGCGCCGGCTTTTGATTTTCCCCTCGACAGGCGTGCGGAAGTCTGGGCGGAGGAAGCTGCGCGATTATATGCTCAGGCTGCTGCTGCGCAGTGGAATCCTGCTACAGCGATTCCGTGGGATGAGCCATTTGTGTTGCACGATGAAATTGAGGATGCAGTCGTGCAAGTGATGACGTACCTTATCGAGAACGAGACAGCGGCACTAGTTGTTCCAGCCAGATTTGCCGCGCAAATACACCCGCATTTCCGCGAAGTGATGCAGTTACTGGCGATCCAAGCGGCTGATGAAGCGCGTCACATCGAAGTATTTACCCGGCGAGCGCTGTTGCGCAGATCGAAGCTGGGCTTATCCACGGCCGGTGGCCAGGCATCCCTTAAGACGTTGATTGATGAAACGGATTTTGCATTATCGGCGATGCTACTCTCGGTGCTTGGCGAAGGCAGTTTTTTATCATTATTGCAGTTTCTGCATCAACACGCGCCAGACCCGGTGACAGGCGAGATAGCGCGGCTGGTTGCTCAGGACGAAGCCCGTCACGTTGCGTTTGGTGTTGCCCATCTTACGCAGCATGTGAAAGAAGATCCGGCATTGCTGGAACGCTTGGCAGCAGCCATTGAACGCCGTCATGATACGCTGGCTCATACTGCCGGTCTTAACGAAGAAGTATTTGATTCTCTAGTATTGTTAGCTGCCGGTTCATGGCAACCCGAGGCGCTGCGTGCCGGCTGGGGAAAAGTGCAAATACTGATTGCCGATATGGGGCAGGGGCGTGTGCGGCGTTTGCGTAAGATTGGTTTTGATGGGCAGAGAGCGCAATCACTCTCTGCCTTGCATACGCGTAATTTTATGTAATGATTTGAATAGATGCGTCTCTGTTATTGTATTGCAATGACGGCTAAGTAATCACAGTCATGATGCAGAGAAAAAATCCATTAGCGCATTTTTGCTTCAACGAAGGTTGTTTCCCGGTTGAAATCATCCCAAATATGGGTAGGCTTGACAATAGATGTGGTTGGTACAAGGAATGTTGCGATATCGAAAGCGCCACTCAATGAACGGCCAACAGTATAGGCAATACCTTTAATGAATCCGACAGTCATTCCATGGACGACGCCATCTCTATTGCCGATGATCATTATCGTTTTAGGTATTTCAACGACCCCAGTCACAGCATTAGCAAGGCCAGTTCCCAGTTTCTCTAGAGCCTTATCAGGATATTCATCTGCAAGTGCTAAATTGGGAACTGCTAAAAATAGGACGGATAACATCAACAGTGCTTGAATCATTTTCTTCATAGTAAATTCCTTAAGTAATTAATAAAGTGATTATTTTTACAGAAATATCGAGTAATTTCTTTATTTTCCGTTTCCCGGCTTAGCAGGTTGCTTCAGAATGCCGATAATTCGTTCTACTTCACGTTCGATCTTGTTTTCCGGGTAGTCCTTCTTCTGCAGTTCGGTTCTGATCCGATAGGCCATTTCCAGAATGAGCAAATCCATAGTGTTTTTCTCACCTCTTTGCGATGCTTCCTGGTATTCCACCTGGAACCGGCTGATGGCATTCATTATGGTATCGTTATTAAGATCCATACTGGATAAAGCGGAATCCAGTTCATATTTCAAGTTGCTGGATAGTACGGGTTGCGATGATTGAGATGCTGAATCAGGCTGATAAGGCATATATTTCGGTATCAAAACCGATAGCATAATTAACGCCACACCTGTGACCACAGTAATCACTACAAAAAACCAAACTTTATATTCCTTTCCGCGTAGTTTTATTATGTTAATACGCTGCGAACCAAGCCGAATTTGAACGGCTATTCCTGCAAGAAAGAGAATGGCACCAAGTGCCATGATAATAGGTACAATCGGATGCACAGTTTTACTCCTATGTTTTTATCTTAAAATCCAGTTGTAGTTTATGGGTAACCAAAATCTCAGCTGTTATCCTGAATAACATTGATTGCTGATGAATCACTGATCCTGTTCTACTGCATATTCTAGCTTAATATGATACTGAGTTATTGGCTGTTTGATAAGCCAGTCGATGAAGGTGCCTAGCGTATTGAATAATTTTCAGACTTTAGCCCAGAGATCGTAAGCAAAGTTAACATATACGGTGCCGCTTCTTCGTTGGCTTGTTATCCGGAACGAGTAACAAGCTAACCCGGATATTGCATGAATTGCACACGCCCTCACTTGTCTCTTGATTCCACAAGGAATTTGTCTCAGTCAGGTGTATGAGTAACTACACAGCTTCTTCGAAAAATCCCTTGTGAAACCAATATCATGCGTGATCATCGTGCGAATTCATGCAATATCCGGGTGAATGATAAATTATCGCGGAGGTGGAGGCGGTGGATTACCTGGCGGAGGTGGTGGCGGATTAAAGTTTGCTGGCGGAGATGAAATTCCTCTATTGCCACTTGCAGGTGGCGGGTCATTGGTGATTCTGCCGGATACTGGTACGCGATGACCTTTGGCATACATGCATTGAATGTAACTGATGTCGTAGCGCTGTTGATTGACGTATGCGGAACCGCTGGCAGTGCCCGATCCGACTAATCCGCCGGCCAAAAGGCCGGTACCGGCACCGATTGCCGCGCCACCTCCTCCTGCGATCGCTGCGCCAGCAGCAGCGCCCAGTCCGGCGCCAATGGCAGCGCTTTCTATACCGCTAGATTGCGATGCTTGCCGGGGCGTGATGCCGCCCACTTGTTCGTACGCGTAGCGACGGCAGTCGTAATCATCATGGCGAAATTGGTCAAAACTTTTGCCGGCACCTGGCAATGTCATAACGCTAGGCCCGTTTGGCAAACTGACGCACGCCGCTAATATACAAAGCATTATTACTATCAATATTCGTTTAATTACTTTCATGGTGTTCTCGCTTCATCATTGTGCATAGGGTTGAGGGGCGACCTGTGTCCATCCGCCCGGACATTCTTTAATATGCGGATAATATCCTTGCGGGTTTTGGCAATAGTACCAGTAGTTGGTTTTCGGTTGTGCGAGTTTGGATTCCGGCTGCTGTATATAGACAGGCGGCCGCGAAGGAGCTGTAACAACGGGTGGATAGGTATAATACGGCCTGAAAAAAGGATCTGCATAACCGTACGCGCGGTAGCCATAAGGACTATAAAAACCCGGACCATAGTAATTTCCCAAGAATCCCGGATTGTAGTAACCGTAACCACCCCAAAACCAGGGATCGTAATAGCCGCCACCAATGCCGAGAATAAGATGATTATGGTTATGGTGGTGATGGCCATCGCCGTCATGGTGGCCGTCGCCATCATAATCGCCACCGCTATCCCCGCCGCTATCACCACCACCATCTCCTTCAGCCAATACAGAATTATTGAGCACTATTGCGAGCAATGAAATTGAGAGCAATGGCCATTTGATACTTTTCATACGAATTTTTTCCTAAAACAATCCAATCATCAAGTGATAGCAGTCTTTTAATTTTCTTCTGACTTATGCAAATGCCAAAGACAATTTATGTGTGGTCTTGGTATACAATACGCATGCTATGTATGCAATCAACCAATCTGACATGATTTAAATTTTATAAGTTCCAATAAGACCCCGATATCGTATCGCTTTCAATCTGAACAGTGCTGAATACAAATTGATCACCGCTGCCAAATATGAAAAGAAAGAAGTATCATATTAATACAGAATTGCCGTCGATGACTTTTACTTGGTCCGGTGAACTTAAATGTTATATTTTTTAGGAGAATATTAAAATGTCGCAAAAACACCCGGTTATCGCCGTTACCGGATCTTCAGGTGCAGGCACCTCAACGGTAAAATCCAGCTTTGAACATATTTTTCGCCGTGAGCATTTGAAAGCTGCGATCGTAGAAGGTGATAGTTTTCATCGTTATGATCGTGAATCAATGAAGCAAGCCGTGGCAGAATCGGAAAAAAATAACGGACGTGCGATCAGCCATTTTGGTCCGGAAGCCAATGAATTTGAGAAACTGGAAGCCTTGTTCAAGGAATATGGTGCAAGTGGCAGTGGCCAGACACGTTTGTATTTGCATAATGATGAAGAAGCGGAACCCTGGAAACAGAAAGCAGGTACATTTACTCCCTGGTCACCTATCCCGCCCGGTTCCGATTTGCTGTTTTATGAAGGACTGCACGGCGGTGCAAAAAGCGATACGGCAGATGTGGCTAAGTACGTGGATTTGCTAGTCGGCGTGGTACCGATCGTTAATCTGGAATGGATTCAGAAAATATTTCGTGATACCAATGCCCGCGGATATTCGGCAGAAGCGGTAACGCACACCATTCTGCGCCGTATGCATGACTATGTGCATTACATTACGCCACAGTTTTCACGCACCCATATCAACTTTCAGCGTGTGCCTACTGTTGACACTTCCAATCCATTTATCGCACGTGAAATTCCAACATTGGATGAGAGTTTTGTGGTGATTCGTTTTAGGGATCCGGTAAAAGCAGACTTTCCTTTTTTACTGAATATGATTCATGATTCATTTATGTCCCGTCCTAATACCATTGTTGTTCCTGGTGGAAAAATGGGCATGGCGATAGAACTCATATTGACTCCATTGATTTTGGAAATTGTTAAAAAAAGCAAAGCGTAGCAATTTCCAGCTGATCTCCGGTTAATTCATGAATCACGAGAGGATGCGAATATTCCCCTAACGGATTCTGAATTAATCAGTGTGAGTCAGAATCCATTTCATACAATTTGTTTCAGTATGATCCTGGAAGACTTGGTTAAAATCGTTACATGACTTCCTTATTAACAGATCTGAATCCACAGCAGCTGGAAGCCATTACGCTACCGCATCAATCGGTATTGGTGCTGGCCGGCGCTGGCAGTGGAAAAACACGCGTGTTGACGACACGTATCGTTTATTTGATCCAATCAGGGCAAGCAAGTCCGCACGGTATTCTGGCCGTGACTTTCACCAATAAAGCTGCCAAGGAAATGCTGACCCGCATTACCGCCATGCTGCCGATTAATACACGCGGTATGTGGATTGGGACATTTCATGGGTTGTGTCATCGCATGTTGCGTACGCATCATCAGGATGCCGGATTGGTGCAAACATTTCAGATTCTGGATTCCGCTGATCAACTGGCTTTAGTTAAGCGTATCCTGAAAAGTTTGTCGGTCGACGATAAAAAATTCCCGCCGCGCCAGGTGCAATGGTTTATCAATAATGCCAAAGAAGCTGGATTACGCGCTGCCTATGTTGTAGCTGATGATGCTTTTTCCCGCCGCATGCTTGAATTTTATCAAGCTTATGAGCAGCAATGTAACAAGGAAGGTGCGGTGGATTTCCCTGAATTGTTGCTGCGCAGTTACGAATTGCTGAGCCGCAATGAGATTCTGTGTAAGCATTATCAGGAACGTTTTAGTCATATCCTGGTGGATGAATTTCAGGATACCAATCCATTGCAGTACAAATGGCTCAAATTGCTGGCTGGCGCCGGAACCCAAAATGTCGCGGCAGTCTTTGTGGTCGGTGATGACGATCAAAGCATTTATGCATTTCGCGGCGCCTATTCTGGCAATATGCGAGAATTTGAACGTGATTTCGGTATCTCCAAAGTGATTAAGCTGGAACAAAATTACCGCTCGCACGGCAATATTCTTGATGCTGCCAACGCACTGATTGAAAACAATAGCGAACGCCTAGGGAAGAATCTTTGGACCGCCGAAGGCAAGGGCGAGCTACTGCGTGTTTACAATGCACCGAATGATTTCGATGAAGCTGCATTTATCGTTGAAGAAGTCAAAACCTTGCATGCGGAAGGCATTGCCTTGTCTGAGATGGCATTGCTCTATCGCTCCAATGCGCAATCCAGGGTTTTGGAACACAGTTTGTTTAATGCCGCCATATCGTACCGTGTTTACGGCGGTATGCGTTTCTTTGATCGCCAGGAAATCAAGCATGCGTTGGCTTACTTGCGCTTGATTGCCAATCCTGACGACGATAGCGCGCTATTGCGCGTGATTAATTTCCCGGCACGCGGGATTGGTGCGCGCAGTCTGGAGCAATTGCTGGATGATGCGAAATTGCAAGGCGGCAGTTTGTGGGCCACGGCATTGCAGAAATGCGGCGGTGAAGCAGCCGTCATGCAAGAATCGCCCAAATCTTTAAAAGGCATTGCAGGATTTGTCCAGTTGATCGTGATGATGCGTCAAAGCTGCAGCAGCATACCATTGCCTCAAATTGTTGAAAACATGCTGACGCACAGCGAGTTGCTAGTGCATTATGCCAAAGAGCGAGAAAGTGCGGAAAGACTGGAAAATCTGAATGAACTGATTAATGCGGCAACCAGTTTTGTGCACGAAGCCGAAGACGACAGCCTTGCAGAATTTCTCGCGCATGCCTCACTGGAAGCCGGTGAACACCAGGCGGGCAGCGGCCAGGATGCCTTGCAGTTAATGACTGTGCATGCCGCCAAAGGCTTGGAGTTTCATAGCGTATTTTTGAGTGGCTTGGAAGAAGGGCTTTTTCCGCATGAAAACAGCTTGAATGAGATCAATGGTATTGCGGAAGAAAGGCGTCTGATGTACGTGGCGATGACACGCGCGCGCCGCAGGTTATATTTAAGTTTTGCACAAAGCCGCATGTTGCATGGCCAGACTCGCTATAACATCGCATCGCGTTTCCTGAATGAGATTCCAGAGGGTTGCTTGAAATGGTTGCAATCAACGCCTCGAATTGATCAGAAACCATACTATTCGGGTGCCGGCAAGCAGACCATGACAGCTATTCCAAGAACTGCAACTTACAGCCAGCAAAAATTTTCCAGCAATCCATGGAGAATCGGGCAGAACGTTTTGCATGCCAAGTTTGGAGGAGGTGTCATTATCAATTGTGAAGGGAGCGGTAGCGAAGCACGTGTCCAAGTTAATTTTGATCATGCCGGAATAAAATGGTTATTGCTCGAGTATGCAAAGTTAACTGCGGTTTAGCGTGATGGTGCTGGTGGGGGGTAACGGTTCCCCGCTGTTTGCCGGCAAGTAGCGCCAAAAGATGGGTATCCCACTTTTGCTTTCGGCCATAGTTACCGAAATAGTTAACGTAATCAGCATTTTCTTAAGGAATTCACGCGTTGTCTTGGAGTAAGTTTGAAAAATGTGGTTCAAATCTACATGATTTCGCTATGTTAGCTTGGCCTGTTCAGGCTACTCATAGATGACAAAACCTCCTTGCGGAACAGTTAAACGGACCGCTTTGCCATTTTTTTGCTCAATAGTAATTGTGGTATCGATCTGAGCTGTGTCGGTTGAGTAGATACATTTTAGAAATTTCGATTTATCGCCGTGCAGATCGTTATCAATAGTTACCCAAGCGGTTCGGGACTGATCGACATCCGTATTGATTGCAAGTACTATTTCATGATTATCAAAGATACGGGACCAAGGGACGACAGACAGAATCCGGTCATCCATCATGTGTGGATAACCGAAAGTGCCTGCCTCGCCGCTTTCAGAAATCTCCCGAAGATATTGCCGTCCTCTACGTAACGCTAAGCGCTCTTTTCTAGTTTGGTTAATGGCGGCAATTATCCGGTAGATCTTGTGTTCTTCATTAAAGAAATGCAGACCGTTGCTTTGAATCGAACCGAATGTTCCGCCGAACATGCATTCACGTAAATACCGATCATTATCTCCCGCACCGTTGAAGGCTTGCTCCGTGCCGTAATAAAGGCAGGGAATGCCCATCGTGGTGAGATTAAGGGCAACAACAGCAGGTAAATGAGCATAGCCGCGATTTAGCGTGTCACCGCAGAAACGCGCTTTATTCCCGCCTTTACGGACTTGATCGTGGTCGTCGAAAAGTGTGACGATATGCTTTCCGTACCAGACATGAGAGCCTTGTCCAACCAATACTGAATTTCTAAACAGGCTAAAATAGGATTGCGGATTACGGTAGCCTTTAGCCAGATATTCCAGTTTATCCGGTATATCGTCAATACCCAAAGCGGCATTGAGTCCGGTAGTTTCCATCAGATCAAAAGCAAATTCCCGGCCCCCGGTGATTTCACCAATCAGATAAAAGTTTTCCTTGCGCAGGCTTTGAGCATATTCTTGAATGACTGCTGTGAAATAGCGGGTAGCTCCAGGTTCCATGTGCTTGACAGTATCAATTCGATAGCCGTCGATGTCGGCGAAAGCGATCCAGAACTTATAGATGTCGCACAGGGTAACCAGAGCTTTGGAGGGATAAAAGCTATCAATAATCCTTTTGCCACCGGAATCATAGTCATGCTTTCCGTGATCGATGTCTTTCAGCGTAATAAAATCGCCTTCGCGGAATTCCGGATCATAGTCCCAACTTGAAATGCGACCCTTGCGGGTGAAAGTTTCTGAGTCCTGTAACTCTGCGGGCCAGATGGCTTGATCGGGCCATGCTTCCGGCTGAGCAGCCGCATCGATCCGGGCAAATGGAATTTCAGGAATGCCCTCGGCATTGCGGTATCCTTTAACTCGATAGGGATAATTATCCCAGCGCGGATCCATAAAATGATTGCCATGCTCATCGCTGGAAGTGTAGCGGTCGGCATCATATGCAAACACATCGCCAGCATGATTAAAAATTATATCGAGAATAACGTAGATACCATGGGAATGAGCAATATCCACCAAATCCTGCAAGTCCTGACGAGTGCCGAAATGGGGATCGACATCCAAGAAATTCTGTATGGCATAGCCGTGATAAGAATGCTCGTCCTTCGGCATCTGTTTAAATACCGGACTGATCCAAATTGCAGTGATACCCAGGCGTTTCAAATAGCCTATCTTGCTTGCCAAACCTTTTAATGTGCCGCCAAGCCAACGGTTACCCTGGTTAGCCCATTGCGCTCGATCCGCTTTATAGGCATCACGCTCAAATTGAAAAGGGGGTGTCGTTCCGGTAATTACGCGGTTACCGTTATTATCGAAATAATCCTTTTCCTTCTCGTCAGAAAATCGGTCCAGCATTAAAAAATAAAGAACCTGATCTTCCCAGGCCGCGGGCGAAGGTGTGAATTGCCGTTTTTGATAAGCCGCCCAATCGATATCTGCAATCGACTGCTCGATATTGTCGTGAGTTTTGTTATCAATATCTTGCATGGTTTATTACACCAAATTGTTCATTGAAGATCGCAATTAATACCCTGCTGCTTGCGGCGGATTCTTTATTAGCATCACAACTTCTTATTAACAAACGATTCTCCAACAACATTCATACGACTTAAGGTTGGCAAGCTTTTGCATTCTTATCGCAGTAACTTGATTCTCCCCAAATGGCCTTCTACATTATTTGGATGGTATGCGAAATGTCTGCTTGCAATTGCCGAACGAATTCTGACCACTAGTAGTCGGAATGACTTCTTGCGGGGTATCGCCCCATTTATAGTACACACTCAGGCTATACAAGTCTGATCCGGAACATTTCAAACGTATGGCACCATCGATATCCGGGAGCTTATAGGCGATAAGCATATTGAATTGTTTCCGGCTGATTTTCTTATCCTTATACGGTGCAATCGCTTCGGAAATTTCCTTGACTTTGGTCAATGACCATTCAAAATAAGCCGGGGCCGTCATCGGTGAGCAAATGCCATGTTTCACCCATTCGTGCCGTTCCAGACATTTTTCCAGCCCAGCCATAAAACCTTTCAATGTTTTCCAGCCGCCAGATTCATACAAGCGGGGAGGAGATGGATAATCGCAATAGGTGGGACGATTGGGCGGGCATTCGTGCGTATTACAAACCCCTTCCGGATAGCCTTGCGAGTAATTAGGCCACAGTCCATGCAGTTGGATAGCGCCTTCTTTCGGGAAGTCTCTACAACTGGGATCGCTTTTATTGGCGCCACTTTTGCAGAAAGCCGCGGGTACTGTTAACTCCAACCGATAATAAGGGTTCTTGTTGAGGTCTAAATTGCATGAAGGTTCGGCAACTGCCTGAAATGCAGCGAAACAACCTACGACAATAAGCCATATTTTGTTATTCATATATCCTCCAATTGACACAAAGACAGTCTTCCAAGAACTTTAGAACTAAAATCTATGCTCATTGCCTGTCACATCGCTGAATCCAGCGGTGGGCCACATGCTTTTCGTATCCGTCATATGTGCTAAGCAGACTTATGTTTACCGATGCGGGTAGAAAGCGCTGTGACCCCATCGAGCTGATCACAATTATTTTCACTTAACCCTTACGGCGTTGTACAGCCGCCTTCCGCTGCACACAGCTTACCAAAATTCGCATCGCTGAAATGAGCACCTACAAAGGTTTGGCCAAAAGCACCAGCGCATGAAGGGCCACTAACTACGCTTTCAACATAACCGCTGATCTCGTAGGGCTTATATTCGTCGATCCAAGCGCCACCACTGCTTCCGTATGTCATATTACATCCCTTGACCAAAACATCCGTACCCTCACAACTGGCATAGAAACTTTCCGCCGCGCATATTGAGGTCCATGCTGTAGAAATATTGCTCGCATAGCCGACAGAATGCAGGCTGCGCGTATACGGATAGTTTTGGCGCCATCCGAACCAGCCAGTGTAGTAGCTGACAGGCCGGCCGGCGCTATTGTTCTGCAGGCGGATTAGAGCAATATCGTCGCGCCGGGCACCGCCCGTTGTCCAAGCAGTCAAAACTCGAGCGCTGGCCCACCTGAATTGACCATAAGGAGCGGCCCCGTTGCGCTCTGCCGGCACGAAAGTCCAGCCGGATTTAAATCCTTGGTCCACGTCATAAACGCAATGCGCGGCGGTTACAATGATATTTTTTGGGGCACCCGTAATGGATTGCGCAGTGCAATAGCCTCCCCCATCAATAAGCAGCTTGCCAACAACTGCCCAAGGATATGCTGTTTGTTGCACAGACCAGTAGTTACCCTTGTAACTGGTATAAATATCCTGCGTACCAAAATTAGTAGCTGCGGGAGCCGCCGCAGGAAGTGTAGCTGTTTCTGCTGTTTCCTTGTGAATCGGTTTCCCGGTACTCTGCTGGTCAAGCTCCTTCAGCAATTGCCACTGGTCAGGGAACTCCTTTTGTGCTTGGTTGTTGGCTTCCGGGTTCGGTAGACCGGGAGGTTGCAACTGGACGCGGCCTTTTACCTGTGGCTGTTTTTCCTTGAAGCTGCTATTGTCGAGATACCGTTTATCAGCTTTTCCTGCTGGTGCCCACTTTAATGGCTCAGCTTTAAGTATCTCTTCACGCGTATAGATTTTTTCCGGTGCCACCGCTTGCCCTTGAGTTATATCCTTGCCACTTAGATTGGGATTGGTAATCTCCATTGTTGGTTGTGCTCGAGCATCAGCTGCCACCGCTAGGTAATAGGGTGAAAAAAGAATGCTAGCGACAATCGTTAATGTAATGAATCCATGTTTGTTTTTAGAATCGCAATAGTTGTCTGCTCGAGGAACATGGAAACATTTAACGTCAACGCTTAAAGTCTTAATATATTGATTCAACATGATGTTCTCCTTGGGTTAGAGTCAATAAATCAAAAAATCCATGTGTCAGAAACGCCATTTATTTTAAGTTTGGTTTGCACAGAAGTATTACTTACCCCTCGCTAATCCATTACAACCCAAACTGCTTGGAGTCTACATACTCCTGTTTTAATAGCGTCCACCAGTCGGCGGCTTGTCCTTGTAAAACGTATTCGTAGGGTATCCAACCGTAGCCTTTTTCACCCCACCCGGTACCCCACGAATTTCTAATTAACAAGGCGCCGGTCGATTCTTTTCCACATATTGGATTCTTGATTTTCTTGGCATCGTCATAGCCAACTGCAACGACAGCATGCCCGCCCTCGGTACTTTCTTTCGGACATGGGAATGGCAAATGACCATTGGACCCAGATTGCCGGTAGGAGCTGTAGACCGTAAACCCAAACATAGACGGCATATTCCCGGCTAGATAGGTTTTGATGCGCTGTAACAGGTCAGCTGGTGTGATCCCTATAGGATCAAGCCGATAATAGACAATGGATTGATAGTTTTGCGCAAAGGCATAGCAGAATGCAGGGGGTTCCATGTCGAAATCAGGTGCCGGAGGCGGGGATACAGGACTAGGTTTCACCGTGGTATACGGCCAGTATTTTTCCGGCGGTGCTCCAAATAAGGTCATGGCAGCCATCGTAGAACTGAGATATGCGCCAGTATCACCCGTCAAGCCAAGTAAATTTCGTGTTGTTTTATAAAGAAACAACCTTGAGACATCCGTGTAGGTACCAAAAGCCCTGTTTTGATAAAATTCGATTAATCCCGCTCCAGCCTGCGCGGTACAAGAACCTAAGTCTTGCTGATCTTCGATAGGAGAGCACCAGGCTCTAAGATCGATTGAAGCTGGTAATGAGGCTGGTGCTGCAGGTCTCGCTACATTCATCTTTGCAAGCAATGGTTGAATTTTTTCATGCTCAGGTGTGTAGTCTCTGAAATCTGGCAAGTCGCGAAGCCAGCCCATTCCTCGGTTTTTTACGTCATTAGTATTCATAATTATTCTCCTGGAAAAATGACAACGTGTTTGATATCTGGGTATGCATAAGCTGCAAATTTCATGACACCACTGAGTAATTCTAAAAATGCTTCTTCTTGCGGCGATCACTATTCCATATTGTCATCCACCTTTACTCTGATATCCGCTTTATTGACACGAGGAATTACTTGATGAATGGTATAAGTTTTATCGCCTTGGCTTGATCAATAAAAACTTATTGAATTTCTCTCGCATTCTCCGAGAATTCTGCGAATGCTTTGAAACTCGGAACGGATAATGGCAGGTGGTCGTTTTAAGTAAACAGCGAGAATTTTGGAATCTATTGTTTCCAGAACCAGACTCGCTTCTATTAGCTGATGCAGTGCAGGAGATACACTTTTCTTGTCATCAATAGTATCAATAAGCCGCGCTGCGTGTATCTTTATACGTCTTAATTGACCCATTTCAATAAACTTATGGTTAGCTTTCCATTCGCTTAAGTAATTATTTATCTTATGATTATCTAGGATTTCATATTGTTTCATTTGAACTGCCCCCGAATGACAAAGACAAGCCAATATAGAATTATTGATTGAAGAAATATATAAGCATTTTGCTTATTTTTATCTAAAAAATGTTCGATGTTTATTGAGATGAGAGCCGAAACAGCTTGATTAATTTATTTATTTAAAGCGATGGGGTGGCTAGGCCATTAAAACACCTGGTCAGATTTCAATCGGCACAGGGGGTGAATTTAAACCCGGCGCAAGAAAGCGACCAATATGCCAGATGTTAGCTGTGCATGGACAAGTTTTAAATGGCATCAATAGATCATTGCTTATTTATCGAATTCTCTTCAGATTGATGCTGTTGGCGGTGTTCCTCGCTGCAAAAGAATTGCTCTCTGTCTTCAATCGCCTCGTTCCGTGGTATAAATATATTACATCGTGCGCATTGAACCAGTTCGCTCTGATCCTTTAGTTTGTTTTCTATGGGAACTGTTTCCAATTTTGATTTATTTTCATTCTCGGCCTGTCCTTCCTCGGCATTGTTCCAATTGGTTTTCTGATGATCGTTATCTGATTCAGTATTTTTAAATCGGAGTGGTTCGGCCAGGAAAATGTCTTTGTAACTGACGTAAATTGAAGTGAAAATAGTGGGAATCAGGATGACGAGGCCAAGGCCATAGGGCATCAGACTAAGAATGGTCAGCACTATGAGCGTAACACCGTACAACTGAAACGGGATGAAGTTTTTCAGGCAAGCAAAAAAGCTTCTTTGCATTGCAACAATTGGCGGGACATTATGGAATACAACCAATAAGGGTGAGAACCAGGAAGCCATCATCAGTGGGATGGAAAGTGTCAATACAATCAGTGAAGATGTGAGCATGCTGCTCATTACACCCATTAACTCGCTTTCGTCGACTCTTTTTCCATATAACAACATGTCTGTCATCTGAGAACCTCCAATCAACATTACCAGCCCGATGATTAGAATTTGCCCGATCAGATAGATACCGCCGATGGTAATTAATGGTGCCGGATTAGTTTTGAAAGCAATGAATAGATGCGTCAATTCAATTGGTTTACCTTGTTCCATCTCCTTACAGCCCATCATGATTCCGGCCAGAAATACCGGTGAAATCAAAGTAAAAACAAACTTTCCCAGCAATGGTATGAATGCCATTGCCATCGCGATCAACATCAAGGTAAAGCAAACAAATATCCAAGCCAGTGGCGCTTTGAGAAACAGATAGAAGCCGCTTAAAATCCATTGCAATCCCTGTTTCGCGTTGACTTGATGAATTTCCATTGATGTTTCTCCAGTAAAGTTCGGTAAACAGTTTTAATTATTATTTATATCCAGAGCTGCCGCAATTTCTCAGGATCTGCCGCGTGATTCTTCAATATTTCTCTAAAATGCGCCGGATCTTTGGCATGCGTCAGTTCCCCCGGGCGTGGCAGATGGTAGTCATAGAGACGAGAAATCCAGAAACGTAATGCACCTGCACGCAACATGCCTGGCCAGGCATCCTGTTCGGAAACGGATAGTGGACGAATCGTATGATAGGCTTTAATAAGTGAAAGTGCGCGCAGCCTATCCAAAGTTTTTTCCTCGGTCATGCACCAGTCATTGGCAACAATTGCCAAATCATACAAAAAAGCGTCATTACAGGCGAAATAAAAATCAATAACACCGCCTATTTTGTGACCGGTAAATAAAATATTGTCCCGGAACAGATCCGCATGAATAACCCCATGGGGTAATGCCATGGTTTGTTGTGATAACTGAAAATTCAGTTCTGATTCGAGTAACGATTTCTCAGCTGCAGATAAATAGGGGGAAATCTCGGGCGCTCTGGCTTGCCACCATGTTAATCCCCGTGGATTACTCATTCTTCCGGGATAAGATTTTCCAGATAGGTGCATTTTTGCCAATATGTTCCCAACTTCTGCACAGTGTTCTGCGGTCGGGTGCGTTAATGACTGTCCCGGCAGACAAGTAACGATAGTAGCTGGTTTACTGTTCAGTTCACCTAAGAGCTTGTGATCGAGTCTAGGGATCGGAGCCGGGCAGGGAATATCATGCTGCGACAAATGCGCCATTAGATTCAGATAATAAGGCAATTCGTGACTGGTTAATTTTTCGAATAGAGTCAATACAAACTTGCCTTGCGTGGTCGTGACAAAATAATTGGTATTCTCAATGCCCGAGGAGATACCTTGCAGGTTGATGAGCTGGCCAAGCGCATAATCTTTTAACCAAGCTGTGAGCTGGCTATCAGTAACTGGTGTAAAAACAGACATGAGTTAACAGGATAAAAAAACGAAAAAGAAGTAGGATCTGACGAGCCTCATGGGATTAAGTCTTGTTTTGCTTTGTAATAAAGTTAAAATTTCAACAGTTGCCACATTGGTGGACTGACATCAATACCCGCTTCACCCGCATGCGTGTGCGAACCTCTCCCGGTGTTTTTTTTCAGGTAATAAGGCGGACCGATACGTGGTATAACTTTAATCATAAGAAGCTCGCCATTGACACGGTGCTCTTCAATAGTATCTTCTCCACGTTTTATAATGGTAACTTGTGTTTCCAGCTCAGGATCCGGTTGAATATCGGGCGGAAGCGGTGGCGGATCGGTCAAATCACGGGGTAACTCAGGAATTTCAGGCAACGGTATTAAATTATCCGGCTGTGAAGATTTTTTCGGCTGTTTCGGCTGCTCAGTTTGCGCCATGACAGGTATCGTAGAGCTTAACAGCAATATAAAAATAAGTCGGTACAGATACATATTGGTTACCGGTGTGTCGGGATTATTTTGTATTCTACCTAAAATCGCAGACGACGGTTAAAGATTGAGCTGAATTTCTCTTTCAGCCGCAGTGGGTTCAAATCCACTGGTTTCATAATACTGAAAAATTGCATTGACTACCTGACTGGGTTCGTCAATGATCTGGATCAGATTCATATCTTCCGCTGAAATAAATCCTTCGGCGATTAATGTCTTTTGGAACCAATCCAGTAATCCGCGCCAGAATTCCGAATAGACTAAAATAATGGGCATTTTCCGGGTTTTCCCGGTTTGCACCAGTGTCAGCGCTTCCATTAATTCGTCTAAGGTGCCAAAGCCGCCGGGTAGCACTACGTAGGCAGTGGCAAATTTAACAAACATATATTTGCGCGCAAAGAAATGCCGGAAGGTCTGGCTGATATCCTGGTAAGCATTACGATGCTGTTCGTGGGGTAATTGAATATTCAGACCGATGCTGGGTGATTTTCCAAAATAAGCGCCTTTATTCGCAGCTTCCATGATACCTGGCCCACCACCGGAGATAACTGAGAAACCGGCATCAGAAAGTTGTTTGGCAATTTGCTCTGCTAATTTATAGTGTGGGCTGTCAGGGTTGGTACGCGCGCTGCCAAAAATACTGACAGCAGGTTGAATGGTATCAAGACGTTCTGTTCCTTCAACAAACTCTGCCATAATTCCAAACAGGCGCCATGACTCTTTTGCTGACCAGGGTTTATCTACAGATAGGTGAGTGGCCGGTTTATCTCGTAGGCTCATAGGAAAATTTTGTAAATGAAAACATTGTTGCTGGTTGATGGTTCGTCCTATTTATATCGCGCTTTTCATGCATTACCTGATTTACGCAATCGTAACAACGAACCGACGGGTGCAATTCACGGTGTGCTCAATATGCTGCGGCGCTTGCACAAGGACTACCCCGCGGATTATAGCGCGTGTGTGTTTGATGCAAAAGGTAAAACTTTCCGGGATGAACTGTATCCTGCTTATAAAGCGCATAGACCGGCTATGCCGCATGATCTGGCTGTTCAAATTGAGCCATTGCATGCCTGCATTCGTGCAATGGGCTGGCCAATGTTGATTATTGATGGCGTGGAAGCCGACGATGTCATCGGTACCCTGGCAAAACAGGCAGTTGAGGAAAATATGCAGTGCATCATCTCAACTGGTGACAAAGATATTGCGCAGTTGGTCAACGCAAACATAACGCTGGTTAATACCATGAGCAATGAAGTACTCGATGAGGCGAGTGTGGTTGATAAATTTGGCGTAACGCCGGAACGCATATTGGATTATCTGATGCTGATCGGCGATACGGCCGATAACGTTCCGGGTGTGCACAAAGTGGGACCCAAGACTGCGGTCAAATGGCTTACACAATATGGGTCGCTGGACAATATCATTGCACATGCTGATGAATTCAAGGGAGCGATTGGTGACAATTTACGTAAAGCACTGGATTGGTTCGATACCGCGCGCCAGTTAATAACGATTAAATGTGATGTGGATCTTCCTGTCAGAATCACCGATCTTGCACCTAAGCCTCAGGACACCGGGCAACTGATCCTGCTCTATGAACAACTGGACATGAAGGCGTCGTTACGTGAGCTAGGTCAGCAACAAAGCAGCGCAAATCAATCGCAATCAGGCGGCCCCAACAGAAATCAGACAGCAGCGGCGGCGGATAATGGAAACAACAATGCCGTTCAGACACATCCAGGAACTTATCAGACTATCTTTACAGAAGACGAGCTGAATGATTGGCTAGTCCGGCTGGATGCTGCGCAACTGGTATCGGTGGACAGTGAAACGACCAGTTTAAGTCCAATGCAGGCAAAGCTGGTGGGCATTTCATTTTGTATTGAAAGTCATCAGGCAGCTTACCTGCCATTGATGCACAATTATACCGGTGTGCCGCAGCAATTATCGCTGGATGAGGCATTGAATAAACTTAAGCCATGGTTGGAGAGTGCGGAAAAACCAAAATTGGGTCAGAATTTAAAATATGATAAGCATGTTTTTGCTAATCATGATATTCAACTGAACGGTATTGTGCATGATACGTTGCTCCAGTCCTACGTTCTGGAGTCTCACCGCCCGCATAATATGGATAATATGGCAATGCGGCATCTGGATATTAAAACAATCAGTTATGACGATGTTACCGGAAAAGGTGTGAGCCGCATCGGTTTTGATGAAGTGGCGATTGATGTTGCTACCCGGTATGCAGCGGAAGATGCGGACATCACATTACGGTTGCATCAAGCTTTATATCCTGCCATCCAAAGTGACGATCGGCTGGATTATATCTATCGTATGATCGAAATGCCGATTCTGGATGTGTTGTTTGAAATTGAGCGTAACGGTGTTTTGCTGGACTATAAGCTGTTGCAAAAGCAAAGCCATGAGCTGGGCGAGAAATTACACACTTTGGAACAACAGGCTTATACAATTGCCGGGCAGCCGTTTAATCTGAATTCGCCCAAGCAGATCCAGGAGATTCTGTTTAACCAGCTGAAACTGCCTATCATCAAGAAAACACCGACCGGCGTTCCTTCTACCGATGAAGATGTTTTGCAGCAACTTGCGCTGGATTATCCTTTGCCTAAATTGTTGCTCAATTATCGTAGTCTTGCCAAGTTAAAGTCGACTTATACCGACAAACTTCCTCTGATGATGGACCGGAATACGGGCCGGGTGCATACCAATTATGCACAAGCGGTCGCCGTGACAGGACGTTTAGCCAGCTCAGATCCTAATTTGCAGAATATTCCGGTGCGAACCAGCGAAGGCCGCAGGATTCGGGAAGCGTTTATCGCGCCACCAGGCCACCGGATTATTTCAGCCGATTATTCACAAATAGAATTACGGATTATGGCGCATATTTCTCAGGATGAAGGTCTTTTAAAGGCCTTTGCAGCCGGTGAAGATATTCATAAAGCGACTGCCGCAGAAATATTTGGAATTCCGCTGGAGCAAGTGGACCAGGAGCAACGCCGGTATGCCAAAGTGATTAATTTTGGTTTGATATACGGCATGTCTGAATTTGGCCTGGCGGCACAATTAGGGATTGAACGTAGTGCTGCCCGCGCTTATATGGAGCGGTATTTTGCGCGGTATCCGGGGGTGGAAAGCTATATGCAGCAGACCCGGGAAAAAGCCAGACAACTGGGTTATGTCGAAACCGTGCTGGGACGCAGGTTATGGTTGCCCGAGATCAACAATGCGAATGGAAATCGCCGCCAAGGCGCTGAGCGTGCTGCCATCAATGCACCGATGCAGGGAACCGCAGCAGATATCATTAAACTGGCGATGATCGCCGTGCATGGCTGGCTGCACAAGGAGCAGTTACGCAGCAAGCTGATTATGCAGGTACATGATGAATTGGTTCTGGAAGTGCCGGATGATGAAATTGTGTTAATAAAAAATTCGTTGCCGGGATGTATGTGCAATGTTTTGCAGCTGGATGTGCCATTGTTGATAGACGTTGGTGTCGGTGACAATTGGGAGCAGGCACATTAGGTTAAATGCGCCTGTTGATTATTGCAGGGCGTTTTATTTATTCGCGCGTTTCAACTTGCATTAAAGGTTCTGCTTGCGTGACGACAGCTTCTTTTACTCTTTTTCGCGGTCGTTTAGGCAAGATAATTTCTTCAGTAACCATTTCTACCTTTTCAGGAGGTGTTTCAATCATCACTAACCCGCTTTTTGTAAAATCCGGTAGCTCTTTAACTACATTGGGCTCAGGTGATTTGACTACTGTAGCTAGCGGTGCTTGCTCATCAATAGTGATTGGAACTGGCTGAATTTCAACCGGGATTGCAGCAGTTGTTTTTTTTGCGTGATGTTTTCTAGTTGCTGCAACCGCTGGCTTATCGTTGATCGGTAATGTTATCTCAACATTCGATTGAGTTTCTGTTGAAAAATCCTCGCTACCAGTTGTGCTATCGAGCGGCTCCTCCGTCACTAAATTTTGTTCATCGTCAGAACTTTTAGCGTGTGCCGGTTGATTGCGATTTTTATTGCCGCGATGTCGGCGTGCACGCCGGCGATCGTCGGATTTGACACTGGAATTCTCAGGACTCTCTTGTTCTATAGCGGACAGGCCCTCTGGAAGTGTATCTGCTGCAGAATCCGAGTCGGGTGACTGAACCTGTTTCTTTTTATTGTTTTTTCGCTCCGAAACTGCCGTGCGCTGCCGCGGTTGCTCAGTCACTAATATATTTGCGGCATTCGCATCGCTGCTGAGGTCAGTCGAATCACTTTGTTTGGCCTGATCATGTGCAGAAATATCTTTATTGCGCTCATTTCTGTTGCGTCCACGGCGGCTTCGCGAACGTCCGCGATCTTGCGGTGCTTTTGTTTTGTCAATCTCAGTCTGTTGTTTTTCTTCAATGTTGGGTTTAACTTCCTCCGAATTGGCAGGTTTAAACCAACTAAAAAATTTATCCAGCAGCGAGGTGTCACGCGATGACCTGTCTTCCCGGATGGGGGCCGGTTGCGCGAGTTTTATGCCTTGAACAGCAGCTTGAAGACGGACAGGCTTATTTTTCTGTTCGATAGATAGCTGACTGTTTTCTTCGGCATTTTTCTCTACCAGCTTATAACTAGCTACCATTTCGTTTGATTTTATATCTTCGTGACGCAAGCGAGTGATGGTGTAATTAGGCGTTTCAATATGGATATTGGGTATTAAAACAATATTAATTCTCTGTCGAACCTCGATATCATAAATTTCAGCGCGTTTCTCGTTGAGTAGGTATGTGGCGACATCGACCGGAAGTTGCACATGCAACGCGCTCGTGTTTTCTTTCATGGCTTCTTCTTGGATGATTCTCAGCACGTGCAGCGCTGAGGAATCAGTGCCGCGAATAAATCCTGTTCCGTTGCAACGTGCGCATGGAATATAGTTACTTTCACCCAGCGAAGGACGCAGCCGTTGGCGTGATAATTCCAGTAAACCGAAACGCGAAATTTTTCCTACCTGAATACGTGCACGGTCTTGCCGTAATGCTTCATGTAATCTGGCCTCGACTTCCCGCTGATTGCGTTGCACATCCATATCGATAAAATCGATGACGATTAGTCCGCCCAAGTCACGCAATCTTAATTGACGTGCAATTTCATCCGCTGCTTCAAGATTGGTGTTCAATGCAGTATGCTCGATATCCAATCCGCGAATGGCGCGGGCTGAGTTGACGTCAACCGATACCAGTGCTTCGGTATGATCAATAACAATTGCACCGCCTGAGGGCAGCGACACCTTTCTTGAATAGGCTGTTTCTATCTGATGCTCAATTTGGAAGCGTGAGAATAACGGCACATCATCGTGATAAAATTTTAGACGGTCTACATTGGCGGGCATGACATGCACCATGAATTGGCTGGCCTGCTCGTAGATATCTCGGCTATCGATTAAAATTTCGCCAATTTCTTGACTGAAATAATCACGAATAGCCCGTATTACCAGACTGCTTTCCTGATAAATCAAGAAAACGCCATTCTGATTATTCGCAGCTTCCTCAATGGCATACCAGAGCTGTGTCAGGTAATTCAAGTCCCATTGCAGTTCTTCCGTGCTTCGGCCGATTCCTGCAGTTCTAGCAATAATGCTCATGCTCGGAGGCACTTCAAGCTTTGCGATGACATCGCGCAAGTCGTTGCGTTCTTCACCGGTTATGCGGCGAGATACACCGCCGCTATTTGGGTTATTGGGTATTAAAACCAGATACCGGCCAGCCAGTGAAATGTAGGTTGTCAGTGCAGCGCCTTTGTTTCCACGCTCATCTTTATCGACTTGTACGATCAGTTCCTGGCCTTCCTGCAGGAGGTCCTGGATGCGGCCATTGCTAGACCCGGCGCTTTCATTGAAGCAGGAGGGAGCGATTTCCTTAAATGGCAAGAAACCGTGACGTTCGCAGCCATAATCTACAAATGCAGCTTCCAGGCTGGGTTCAATTCGTGTAATGACAGCTTTGTAGATATTGCTTTTGCGTTGTTCCTTGCTGATGGATTCTATATCAAGGTCAACCAATGTTTGGCCATTGACAATTGCAACTCGCAACTCTTCAGGTTGGGTCGCATTAAATAACATTCGTTTCATTTACAAACCTTACGTGTTCTATTTATGGGTACACTATCCACAAGTTCTTCAGATAGATTTTTTTGGTATACGTAGTTGTAATGACGAGGTTTGGGTTTAATAGTTTTATTATAATATTTATTAATCAATTATTTATTTCTTTTTGTTAATGTATTTTAGTATGTTAATTTATTCTTTATGAAAGTTTTTGTAATCTTGAACAGAATAAAACCTATTTATTCTGTTCTAATACATAAGTTATAAGTTTTATTAGCCCCCTTTAAGGTAACAGATTTTACATAAAGTTCCAAACGGAACTTTGTTTTATGTTAATTATTGTTAATAAAACTTCTTTATAAGCTACCTTGATTTCTAATCAGTATCTTATAAAAAATGATATGTCATTTTTTGTAATTAATTTGTTAATTCTTACAGAAAGAAACTTAAAATGAAATAAGCAAAATCCTTATATTTCTTCACAGCAGTTTGTAAACTAACTTGAAAGCCACACTTAAAATTAAAAATTCGAATAATAATATTCAACCACTTGCAGTAGTCGTCAAAGAATGTATCGAAGAAGAAGGGAGCGACCAGCGGATTGATAATTTTTTATTCAAGCGATACAGGAATGTGCCCAAAAGTCACCTGTATCAGCTATTGAGAAGCGGTCAAGTGCGTGTTAACGGGAAACGAATAAATGCCAGTTATCGATTGCAATTGGGCGATATTGTTCGAATTCCGCCGATCAAAACAACCGAGAAGAATTCTTCCCGGCAGCCTGCAATTGCACCATCAAATTTCTTTACCTTCGCTACATTGTATGAAGATGATGCGCTACTGGTAATTGATAAACCCGGCGGATTGGCAGTTCACGGCGGGAGCGGAATTAGTTTTGGCGTGATTGAGCAATTGCGTGCGCAAAATCCATCTTGGAAATTTTTGGAACTGGTGCACCGCCTGGATAGAGATACTTCCGGTGTTTTGTTGCTCGCAAAGAAACGCACAGCACTGGTTGAATTGCATCGGCAGATTCGTGAGGGCTTGATGGATAAGCACTATTTGGTGATGGTTGGAGGGGAATGGCACAACGCTAAGCAACACGTCAAACTGGCACTTAACAAGTATGTTACGGCAAGTGGCGAGCGGCGTGTTGCAGTATCAACCGGTGAGCATGATGACAACAAATCGATGTTGTCTCATACGATATTCAAGCTGCAAAAATCCTGGAAGAATTTCAGTTTACTGGATGCCGAAATAAAAACCGGCCGTACACATCAAATTCGCGTTCATCTGGCGCATCTTGGGTTTCCAATCATTGGTGACGATAAATATGGTGATTTCGAAATCAACAAACAACTGGCTAAAGCCCGCGGGCTGAACAAACTAACGAGAATGTTTTTGCACGCGCATACCTTGCAAATCACACACCCCAATACGGGGGAACGCATGCAACTGCAATCGCCTTTGTCGAAAGATCTGCAGAAATTTATCGATGGTCTGGAAAATCAATGATTGTTTAGATTTCGGTTCACTTAAATCGAAGTGGTATAATATGCAGCTAATTATCTGGGTTGGCGGCGATTTTCTCAGTTTTAATCATGGTTTGCAGAACTTCCCAGACAGTTTCAACAATTTTTTTCTGTGCGACTTCGTTAGGGTGTATCCCGTCAGCTTGAAAAAATTCGTGTTTTTCTCCAAAACCGGCTAGCAGGAATGGTATTAATTTGATTTGATAATTTTCAGCCAATTGCGGAAAAATGGCTTGGAACTTTCGGGTATAAGTCATGCCATAGTTGGGAGGTAATTGCATGCCGACGAGTAGAACCTGAGAATTGTTTTGTTGGCATATTTCAATAATAGTTGCCAGATTCTCATAGATGGATTTTATAGAAGCGCCACGCAAACCATCGTTAGCGCCAAGCTCAAGAATAACAATCTCAGGACGATGTGTTTCAAGTGATTGTTTGATTCGATTGCGTCCCCCAAGCGTTGTTTCACCGCTGATGCTTGCGTTTATGATTTGATAATCAGTGAATTTGGTCTGTAATCGTTGTGTAAGTAGCGCAACCCAGCCAGCTTCGATTGGCATGCCATGGCTAGCAGAAAGGCTATCACCAAAAACCATTACAGTTTTGGTTGATGCCGCTGTAGCAGGAGCAATGAAAGTAAAAAGAAACGTCAGAATAATCAGGAAATTTTTCATGTCAGATAACTTTATTAAACAACCCATTCTTTGGACCAAAGCACTTACTAAGCAGGTTAATACCGGCGACAAACAATTAACCATATTGCAGGATATCGATTTGCAGGTTAACGCCGGTGAGGCCGTTGCAATTATAGGCGCATCCGGTTCAGGTAAATCTACTTTATTAGGGCTACTGGCAGGATTGGATTTGCCGACGTCTGGGAAAGTTCACCTGGATGCAATTGATATTTTTACTCTGGATGAAGATAGCCGGGCTGCCTTGCGCGGCAAAATTCTGGGTTTTGTATTTCAGTCATTTCAATTACTTCCTGCATTGACTGCGATTGAAAATGTGATGTTGCCGCTTGAACTCTCTGCAGCCGGAAACGCTGAAACAACGGCGCGTAGATTACTGGAACGCGTTGGATTGTCCATGCGCTTGCATCATTATCCGAAACAGTTATCCGGAGGAGAGCAGCAGCGAGTTGCTATTGCACGAGCATTTGCAACGGATCCCAAGTTATTGCTGGCCGATGAACCCACGGGAAATCTCGATTCCGCCACCGGAATACAAATTATTGAGCTCATGTTCGAACTTAATCGTGAACATGGCACGACATTGGTTTTGGTTACCCATGATGAAGCCCTGTCACGGCGTTGTTCGCGCCAAATCCGATTGGCGGATGGCAAGCTTGTGCAATAATTGTTTTATATAGTCAAGCATCGTTGATAATTCCTCGTATATTTTCGGCAAGGTAATATTTTTCTCCATGAATCATTTTAAGCTGTCTTTTCGCATGTTGTACCGTGATTGGCGCGCGGGCGAACTCAATGTGTTGGTTTTTGCGCTGGTCATTGCAGTCAGTGGAATGGCCACAGTGGGTTTTTTTGCTGATCGGGTGGAACTGGCACTTTCGCGCGAAAGCAATCAACTGCTGGGTGCGGATTTACTGATTATTTCGAGTAAACCCTTACCCGAACACTATGCCGATGAGGCTAGCCGGCTTGGATTATCTGTTTCAACGCTGACCAAATTTCCCAGCATGGTCTCCAATGGCGAGAACAATCTGCTGACTGAGATTAAAGCAGTCACAGAGGGCTATCCACTGCGCGGGCGTGTGCACCTGGCCAGCAGATCTTTAGAAACAGCAGAAATTCAGGTTGCTGGCAGAATTCCACAACCGGGCACTATCTGGGTCGATGAAAAAGTCATGACACGGCTTGAGCTTAAAGGCGGTGACATGGTAGATGTAGGTGACACCCAGTTGACGGTGACCGAATTGGTCGTGCGTGAGCCGGATCACTCGGTGGGATTCATCAATATGGGCGCGCGCGCTATGATCAATGCAGCCGATTTGTCAGATACCGGTTTAATTCAGGAAGGCAGCCGTGTTTCCTATCAGTTACTCGTGGCGGGTGAAATAAAAGCGGTGCAGCAATTTCGTGATTGGGCGAAAACTCGGCTCACCAAAGCACAGAGAATTGAAGGGATCCGGGATGCACGTCCCGAGATTAAAGCCGCATTGGAGCGTTCAGAAAAATTCTTAAGCCTGGCGGCCCTGGCCAGTGTTGTTCTGGCAGCGGCGGCGATAGCATTGGCAGTGCGTCGGTTTACACAGCGTCATCTAGATGGGTGTGCGGTGATGCGCAGTTTGGGAGCCAGTCAGAAACAATTATTTTATCTGTACTTGTATTATTTTATTGTTCTGGGCGTTATCGCCAGCAGTGTTGGATGCCTGATTGGTTTTGCGGCGCAGGAGATTCTGACTCACTGGCTGACCGGTATTGTCGACACGGAATTGCCCTGGCCCAATTGGCTGCCAGCACTGCAAGGCCTACTGGTAGGGCTGGTGTTGTTACTGGGTTTTGCATTACCGCCTGTGCTGAATTTACGTAGCGTTCCGGCTTTACGGGTATTGCGCGGGGATATCGGCTTATCCAATGCGCATAGCATAGCTGGCTATTTATTGGGATTGGTGGCTCTCTCGCTTTTGTTTATCTGGAAAGCGCAAGACCTGAAACTGGGGCTTTATATCGTCATAGGATTTGTCTCGGCTATTGTCATTTTTGGTTGTCTGGGTTGGTTACTGATCAGAGTACTATCAAGCCTCCGGCATCAAGCCGGCGGGGCCTGGCGTTATGGTTTGGCCAGCATCAGCCGCCGCGCGGTTTCAAGCGTATTGCAAGCTGTGGCACTGGGATTGGGTTTGATGGCATTGCTGGTGCTGACATTGATTCAGGATGACTTGATCGACGATTGGCATACTAGCTTGCCGCCCGATGCGCCGAATCATTTTTTGGTCAATATTCAACCGGATCAATTGCAGCCGCTGGAGGAATTTTTTCTGCAATATGGCATTGAACATCCGCCGGTGTTTCCGATGGTAAGAGGCCGTTTGATCAAGATTAATGGGAAGGATGTGTCGCCGGAGGATTATCCGAATGATCCGCATGCTGAAAGGCATATCCGGCGCGAATTCAATTTATCCTGGGCGAGTCAACAAGCATTGGATAACCAAGTTGTTCAAGGCAAATGGTGGAATGCGGATAGCAGCGAAGCGGTTATGTCGATTGAAGAAGGCATCGCTAAAATAATCGGTGTCAAGCTGGGTGATGAATTGACTTATGATATTGCAGGCAGCCCCTTTTCAGCTAAGATCACCAGCATGAGAAAAGTGGATTGGGATAGTTTCCGGGTTAATTTTTTTGTTGTCGTACCGCCTGGTTTGCTGGATAACTATCCGGTCAGTTATATCACCAGTTTTTATGTGCCGCCCGAAGAAATTGCGTTGATGCATGAACTGGTCAGGGCCTTTCCGAATATTTTGGTGGTCGATGTGGCAATCGTCATCAACCAAGTGCAACAAATGATCGATCAGGTAACGCAGGCGATTGAATTTGTTTTTGTGTTTACTGTACTGGCTGGCTTTTCCGTGTTGTACGCAGCGATTGCTTCTACGCAAGACGAACGCATTTATGAAGCGGCTATTTTTAGAGCACTCGGTGCCCGACGGGAACAATTGTCACGTGCCTGGGCAGCCGAATTTGCAATCTTGGGCGGATTGGCCGGATTATTTGCATCGGCCGGTGCCAGCGTATTGGGCTATGTCATCGGTAAGTATGTCTTGCATCTAGACTACACGTTTAATCCCTGGATTTGGCTTGTTGGTACGTCAATCGGTGTGATCGGTGTTTTAGTGGCCGGCATGCTGGGTACGCGCTCAGCATTATCCAGCCCGCCGCTATTAACTTTACGCAAAATTGGCTAACCACGCTTCGTGACTTTGATGATTTCACCGGCATCGATCCTCGGTTCGCAATCACCCAAGCTCAAGTCATTGCCGCCGCTAAGTTTGTATATCCATATTCCGTGGTGCCTGAAGAAATGCCCTTATTGCGATTTTAACTCGCATGCAATTCGCGGGGAGGGCAGCCAGGCACCGGAGGAAGAATATGTTGCAGCATTAATCCGAGATCTCGAGTTTGCTCTGCAAGATGTTTGGGGGCGGCGGCTCAGCAGCGTATTTTTTGGCGGCGGTACACCCAGTTTATTTAGCGCCAAAGCGATTGATGCAATCTTGACGGCAGTGCGCACATTGTTGCCGCTGGAACATTTTGCCGAAGTGACTCTGGAAGCCAATCCCGGAACATTTGAAGCGCAAAAATTTGCCGATTTTCGTGCCGCAGGCATCAACCGTTTGTCGATCGGCATACAAAGTTTTAATGCGCAGCATTTAAAGGCGCTAGGGCGTGTGCACGATGACCAGGAAGCGCATCGTGCGGTGGAGATTGCGTTAAAGAATTTCGACAATATCAATCTCGACTTGATGTACGCATTGCCCGGTCAAACCTTGGAAGAAGCGCAAGCTGATATTGAAATGGCGTGTTCTCTCGGCGTCACGCATATTTCCGCTTATCATTTGACGCTGGAACCGAATACGCTGTTTCACCGCTTTCCCCCCAATCTTCCCGATGATGAGCAAGCTGCGGCGATGCAAGAGATGATAGAGCAAACGACCGCAAGCCATCAGTACCGGAATTATGAGACTTCGGCTTTCGCACGGGCAGGGAAGGAGTCACGCCATAACATGAATTACTGGCTATTTGGCGACTATCTCGGTATTGGCGCGGGCGCGCACAGCAAAATCAGTTTTGCCGATAAGATTGTGCGGCAGATGCGCACTAAGCAACCGAAGGAGTATCTGTCCAAAGCCAATGCAGCAGAGTCGTTAATCCAGACGCAGCAGATACTGACTCCCGCAGACCGGGGTTTTGAATTTATGATGAACGCATTGCGGCTCACCGGCGGATTTGAAACGGCCGTATTTCAAGAACGTACCGGCCTACCGGTTGCCGCCGTTCAGAAACAATTGGATGAAGCCGAACAACGCGGCTTGCTGGTGCATGATAATCACCGCATTAAACCCACCGTCTTAGGCAGGCGCTTTCTCAACGATCTGCTGCAGCTTTTTTTGCCTGAAACGCCAAACCCGGGATAACGCTCGTCATCGGTTCAGCGCGATTATGCGCTAAAATCGCACGCTTCTGATTTGAAGTTATTTGCAAAAGGAGCCAATGCCATGGCATACGTGAAACCGGAAGAAATTGTCGAAAACATGTTACAGGCAGGGGCTAAGAAAGCCAGTCTACCGGTCAAGCAGTTGCTGATTCGTGGTTTTCTGGCAGGTGCCTTTCTCGGCTATGCCACCACGCTGGCGATTCTGACGGCAACACAAACCGGCTGGGGTATTGCCGGCGCTTTGGTGTTTCCGGTGGGCTTTGTCATGATCGTTCTGCTCGGATTGGAATTGGCAACCGGCAATTTCGCGCTGATTCCGATTGCGGTCAAAGATCAAAGAACACCCTTCAGTCATTTGCTCAGGAACTGGACCTGGGTGCTGACCGGAAATCTGATCGGCAGTGTCACCTATGCGTATTTGTATTGCATCGTCGCGACCAAAATGGGAACGATCGACCCGGAAACCATCCCCGCGCTGCAACGAACCATCGCCATCGCAGAAACCAAAACACTTGAATACGCCAAGCTCGGTTTGGATGGCACGATCACCGCCTTTACCAGTGCGATGCTGTGCAATTGGATGGTAACATTGGGCGCCGTCATGGCATTCACTTCCACCGCCACCATTGGAAAAATCGCCGCGATGTGGCTGCCTATCATGACCTTCTTCGGCCTCGGCTACGAACACGCCATCGTCAACATGTTCGTGATCCCCGCCGGTATCCTACTGGGCGCGGATATCACCATCGTGGATTGGTGGTTGTGGAACGGACTGCCGGTGCTTGCGGGGAATTTGTTTGGCGGGATGATTTTTACCGGGTTTATGTTGTATTGGAGCTATAGAAAGGTGGATTGAATTAAATAAATATAGCATTCCTTAAATTGGTTAATAATTTTTCTAGAGTTAATAAGCTTTGTATTTTTGGGATACCTATCAGCAATTTTTAGGAGCAGACTGGGTCAGCAATGTAAATTAGTTGAGGGATTGAGTTATGAATGATTACGAACAATCTTCTCTCTGGAAGAATGCTTTTACACATCGCGATGATGATTTTAATAATCAACGAGACAAACTAGCTCAAGCTTATCGTGATTTTCGTGCGCGAGTGGCTTTGCTGCTTCAGCAAATTCAAAGTGAATTACCGTCTCTTACGCTGCATGATATTACGCATGTAGATTCCTTATGGCGTATTGCTTCTGAAATCTCTGGTCCCAATTATCCCTTGAACCCAGCCGAAGTGTTCGTGCTTGGTGGAGCATTTCTGTTACATGATGCGGCACATTGTCGTGCAGCATTTACTGGTGGCATTAATGAATTGCGCGAAACGACTGAGTGGCGGGATGCTGTAGCGCAACGACAGTATAGTCCAGAGCAGCTTGTTGAAGGTTCAGAGGCTTTCCAGGTTGTTTTATTTGATACTTTGCGGGTACTTCATCCCAAACGGGCGCTCCGATTGGCTTTCGCCAATTGGAGTGATACAATTGGCGGAGCACCTTTTCATTTGTTTCCCCACGACGAATTGCGCGAAGCTTATGGCCATATTATTGGTGTGATAGCCCAAAGTCATTGGTCGAATCCCCATGAACTTGAGTCTTTTGCACGGCAAAATGTGTCTGCCCCGGTAAATCTGGCACCAGCTAACTGGACAGTCAATATGCTTAAGGTAGCAATTTTGTTACGGGTTGCTGATGCTGCGCATATTGATGCCAAACGAGCTCCTCGATTATTGCTTGCCATGAATCAGCCACAGTTGATTTCTCGCGACCACTGGCAGTTCCAGGCACGTTTACATCAACCCCATTGTGATACTAATCGGAAAGAACTTTTATTTACAAGTAACCCCTTTCCAGCTGCAGAACAAGATGCTTGGTGGCTTGCGTATGACGCCGCCAGGCTGGTGGATCAAGAATTGTCTGCAGCTTATCACTTGCTTCGAGATCATCAACTAGATCCACTTGTAGCTCACGAGGTTGCTGGAATTCGCACACCAGAAGCTTTCTCGCGTCATGTTCCCACTGAAGGTTGGCATCCTGTCAATGCTTCATTACAAATCAGTAATGTCAAATCGGTGGTTGAGCGTTTCGGGGGTGCCAAACTATATGGTGATAAACCGTATTTGGCTCTAAGAGAATTGTTGCAGAATGCCCGCGATGCAGTGTTTGCCTGCCGTGCAATTGGTGGATTAGAAGAAAACGATGGATCTATTGAAGTTAAATTGGAGCAGCACGGCGGTGAAGATTGGCTTCATGTAATAGACACCGGTATCGGTATGAGCCGTTATGTTTTGACTGAGATTCTTCTAGATTTTGGCCGCTCACTTTGGCGTGACTCCTCGTTGCGTAGTGAATGGCCTGGGCTTGCTGCCTCCGGTTTTGATGCAGTAGGTCGTTTTGGGATTGGGTTTTTTGCGGTATTTATGCTGGGTGATCACGTCAAGGTAACCACACGTCGTTATGATTCCCATCCTGACGATGCTGAGAATCAGTGGGTGTTGGAATTTCCCAAAGGACTGGTCTTACGCTCTATTCTGCGTCCGCCATTAAGTAGTGAAAAATTGCGTCGCCCTGGAACTCGCATTTCTGTTTGTCTTAAGGATAAAAAAGCACTACTTTCTGTTGTTCGGAGCTCGCTCAGCTTTTCTTTTGGATCTAAAAGGGAAAATATTCCTTTTTCGCTTTCTCAAATCGTTGGTGCAATTGCGCCGGCTTTGGAAGTAGATGTCTGGACGAAAGAGGGGCTAAATCAGAAAATAAAAACGATTTCTGCCGGAGATTGGCGCCAAATTGAACCCGAGCAGTTACTTGAGAGATTAATACCTGTTGTTAGTCCAGGTTTGTTTTCTTATGAAAATTTCTTAAGAAGTCTTGCTGCAGTTTCAGACGGGATAACTGCCATGGTGAATAAAGATAATAAGATTTTGGGCAGGTGTGCAATTCATGAGGATGGTTTTTTTCTGGACTAAGAAAAGGTGTAATTACAGTAGGGGGGTTATTTGGCGGTACCATTTCGAACTTGTCTGGAATGCTTGTTGGTGATCAACTGGATCGTTTAGATCGTAGTGTTGCTATTCCTGCTGTTTCTGCAGATGTGCTGAAAACATGGGCTGATCAACAAGTAACTGTTCTCCGGCAGCAAGATGGTTTATCTTTAGAGTCCAGTAAAATATTGTTGAATCTAGGTGCAGTCGCCGAGGATATCTTCATAATTTCTCATGGCAACACTCCTCTAACAACACGAATGTTCAGAGAGCTTGTATTTCAATTGGATGAACTCTGGTTATTGGATCAAGATGAAATTAGTTATAACTCCGATAGGGATGATGTTTTGAAATTTGAATTCGAAGATTTACTCGAATTGGATTCCAAGGTTTTTTTACTGAATATGAGAGTTCTAGAAAATAGATTTATTACGGAGTCAGTTTGGCCAGAGCAACTTTTTCCTGGCGCTTTGCTTTTCCCGATAGAAATTGCCAATCAAGTACTGAAAGAAGTTTGGGGTTATGGAGAGCAAGAAGAACAAGATGATGCAATCATTGGTACTGCTAATGGAACCTCCATTGTGCGAACTGTAACTATTTGTAGGCGTAATTCCAATTCTCGATAGACATGCAAACATATAAAATATATAACTAATTGTTTTTAATAGATTAAACTAATATAATTATTGCCATTTCTATCTGTAATTGGAATAAGGCTTGTTTTTAGTTCAAAATGAACTTGCGATTCCTCGTGGTTTTATCAGGGGACCACAATAGATTGCGCTTTTTCCACAATTGTATCTGTGCTTTCTGATTCCGATTCTGCGGAATTAAGCTTTATGCATATAAATTAGCTTCTGAATAACTTTCATTTCCGCATAGCGAGAAATCTATGTTGTCTAATCCAAAAGATTCCTCACTGTGTTCGGAATGACAAAGGTAAGTTATTCAGAAACTCCCTGAAGTGGTGATGATTGAGAATTTTCTTGATCTCTCAATCAGAAAAAAACCAACCCCGTTCTGGTAGCGGGGTTAGTTGGAGTTGCAATAAAATCAAATTAAGCGTTTTCTTTCCGGCGGCGTGCTATAAAACCCAACAAGCCCAGTCCGGCCAGTAGCATGGCATAGGTTTCAGGTTCTGGAACTGGTGGGGGGTTATCAATGGTGTTGCCAACGGCAGAGAGGTCTTCTAGTAAACGCCCGGTATAGGGGTTTGGGATACCCGATAGGTCAATGGTCGTCATGTAAACACCAAGGCCAGAGTACTCGAGCAATCTGTTGTTGAAGATGTCGGAAACAAAATAGTTAGTGCCGTCAAAAGCAATCCCGGTAGCGCCGCCAACCCCTTGGTCATTCGGAGTAATAAAACCCGAGATTATCTCGACTCCATTACTGTCATAAACGTCGTAGGCTCCGATAATACTGCCATTCGTCGGGCCAAAACCTCCATCATAACGGTTAGCGATGAAGGTCGTAGCTCCCCCTAAGATATTCGGATTGTTTTGCACCTCGAAACCGTCGCGCGAATTAGCGCCAACGGCATCCGGACCGGTCAGAGTGATTGAACCAGCAAGAACTCCTGCGGTAGTGTACTTGTTGATAACACCGTTAGTGGCTTGGTAGTCGTTAGCATACAGGTATGTGCCATCCGTCGCGATGTTTGCAATCCCATTGAAACCTGTGTTCACCACGATACCCAAGTCAGCATGCGTGATCGCGTTGGTCTTGTATATGTTTCCCGAACTAGCTGTCGTGTAGTATATGTCATTCCCAAGAACTGCAACGCCACGACCGTTGTCATTTACGGCTATGGGATTTGGAACGAGGAATTGCTGACCTGGAACGAGAAGCCCCGTCGTTGTGTCGAAGGCTTCCAAGTTTACGTTCCCAGAGCTAGCACTGTTACCCCAGACGACAGACGCTTGCGCTGGCAGCATAGTTGCTATGAGGCAACCAGTAGCTGCAAGCGCGAGGGTATAGCATTTCATTTGTTTCATGATCTCTTTTTCCTTTTAGAAGTTTATTTAAGATGCACCGCATCTGCGGGACACCGACCAGGCTTTTTAGCGATTCGGATGTATACAGAAAATAAACGCCCATACGATTCAGGTACTAACTCTAATAATTGATTTTCAGTATCAATTTTGGCAGATCCCAAATTCATAGACTCCCTCATCTAATCAGATAATTTTCCAAATACCAATCCTTATTAATCATATTAGGCCTTCCAGTTTAATAAAAGAATAAGCATTTTGCCTATTTTTCAGATATTTTTATATATAAAAACGACTTGCAAGGAGTCTTTATTAAACTTATCTCACTTGTCGTTGGATAATTTTGCAAGCGGCTCAAAGTTTCATAATTTTCACCTTCTGCATACGTGTGAATAAAAAATAAACTCTATTCTGCTTATATTTAAATAAATATTAAATATTAACGGCTTATATTAACTGTTCAAGTCACTTAATGCTGTTGTCAGATGCTCACTGTTTTTTAGGACATTTGTCCTAATTCTTAATTTGCAAACAAGATGGTGCATGCTAATACTATTTCGTTCATACAAAAAAATTTGCGGTATCTTTTATTTTTTTTCAGAAAAAGCGCGTTAGAATGGAATCTCATAGATCAGTGAAGGAGAGACAGAGATGGCACATCCATTCGATCCTGGTTATATAGAAGAGCCGTTTAAAAGCCTGTGCGAGAATTATCCTGATTCCGCTGTTTATCCAATCGAGAATTTTCGTGTGGAATGGGGGCCGATCTTTCATCGGGGGCGATTGGATGGATCACCACGTGTTCTTCTGATCGGACAAGATCCGGCGCAAAACGAAGCAGTTGTGCGGCGGATTCTGGTTGGTGAGGCGGGGCAGCGGATTCAAGGGTTTCTGGCGAAGCTGGGAATCGATCGCAGTTACGTCATGATTAATACATTCTTGTACAGCGTGTATGGAAGCGTCAGTGCAAAAAACAAAAAAGCCGTGGGAATCATTGATTACCGGCATCGCTGGTTAAAAGCGCTGTTGGTTGGTCAGAAGATTGAAGCCGTCATTACCCTCGGGATGCTGGCTGACGAAGCTTGGAAAACATGGTCTGCCACACGGGATGGTCAGAGTGCCGCGGTGACGTATGTGCCGATTACGCACCCAACTCAGCCGGAAAGCGCTTCAGACGGGGATAAGGAAAAATTGCGCGTAGCCACAAAGGCAATGCTGGCCAAATGGAATGCCGCGCTGCAAACACTCCACGCCGCGATCCAACATCCGGATCGGGTGCAAGCGCTAATACCGTATGGCGAATCGTGGCAACCGGGAGATAAAGTTCTTATTCCCGAATTTGATTTTCCACCCGGACTTCCGGCATGGATGCGGGAATCCGATAACTGGGCGCGCCGTGCGGGAGCTGATGTGAACGCCAAGCGGCGCAATATTACGATTACTGTTCCGAAAGGATTGGTGCCAAAATTATGAGTACCTCAGCGCGTATAGATCCGATTGATCCGTTGATGGGCCGCAAATGTGCGTTGAGCGGGCGGATTGTCACGATGGACAGCTCGTTCCGGGTGATTCTGAATGGAACGATCTATGTTGATCGAGGCAGCATTGTCGCGGTTAATGAAGCGCAAGCATCCTGTCCGGCAGGGTTTGAGGATGTGCCGGTGGTTAAAACTGGCGGGACAATCTATCCCGGTCTGATAGAGCTGCACAATCACTTGGCGTATAACGCGCTGTGCCTTTGGGATGTACCGAAGCAATACAGCAATCGCGACCAATGGTCGGGAATTCCTGCCTATCGCAAGTTGATTAGCGGTCCGATGCAGATTATTGGGAAATCACCCGAATTGGTGCCAGCGCTCATTCGTTATGTGGAATGCAAGAGCCTGCTTGGGGGAGTGACGGCCAGCCAAGGGATACAGTTATTCAGTAATGCCGGGATTCGCCGCTTTTATCGTGGCGTCGTGCGGAATGTGGAGCAGACTGATGAAAAAGCGCTACCGGAAGCGGATACCAGAGTTGCCGATGTCGAAGCCAAGAATGCGAACCGGTTCTTCGAACGTCTGCAAAAAGCCACTTGTTTTCTGCTCCATTTAAGTGAAGGCGTCGATGAAACTGCAAATAAACATTTCCAATCCCTTCAAATTGCGGATGAAAAATGGGCGATTAATAAGCAGTTGGCCGGGATTCATTGTGCCGGATTAAAAGAAAAGGATTTTGACACCCTCGGAAAAGAAAAAGGTGCCATGATTTGGTCTCCGATGAGCAATTTGCTGTTGTATGGCGAAACCGCAAAGATCAAAGCAGCAAAAGAGGCTGGGGTTCGAATCGGTATCGGTTCCGATTGGTCGCCTTCGGGGAGCAAGAATTTTTTGGGAGAACTCAAAGTAGCCCGGTTGGTCAGTCAAGCGATGGGGTCTGTGTTCAGTGATCGTGATATTGTTGCCATGGCGACACGGGATGCCGCTTCAATTTTGCAATGGGAAGCTGTGCTTGGTTCGCTTGAAGCAGGCAAGCGTGCCGATCTTATCGTCATATCGAAGGAGTCTGGCGATCCTTATGAAAGTATTTTGCAGGCTAAAGAAACTGCTATTCGTCTGGTTATGATCAATGGCGTTGCACGTTATGGAATCTCCGGTTTGATGCGGCGTTTGGGAGCTGTAGGCGAGATGCTGAGAATCGGGGGATTAAAGCGGATTATTTTCTTGCAACAGGAAACGGCTGATCCATCGGTTGGAAATCTCTCATTAAAAACGGCCACGAGTATGCTTCGTGAAGCACTTCTCCGGTTGCCGGAATTGGCGCGTGAGTTAGAGCAACCTAAAACAAAGCATCGCACGCTCCTAACAAAGCTGGCAAGTGCACTGGCAGTAACGCAAGAATGGACTCTCGCCCTTGATGAATTGGAAGATTCCGGGATGGATCTGCGTCCGCGGCTACCACTGCCGGGTGAGCGCGAGCTCACGGGCGCATCGCGCGGGTTAGAGCGCGCGGCGGCGCCGCTTTCGGAAATCGTCGTGCCGCTGAAACTGGATCCGCTAACGGTTGCTGACGATTCAACATTTCTCGATCGAATCGAAAATCAGATTAATCTTCCAGATTATGTGAAAACCGGCCTTAAGACATTGTATTGATGTACTTGTTTATATAAATCCCGATCAGTGTGAATTGGGCGTCAGCGGCAAGTCGCAACGAAGAAAGACCAATCGGCTCTTTTGATTTTGGGTTGAAAGCACTATCCTAATTGATCAGAATGCGTCTTCCACTGAAGAATGGGTCGAATGTTGACTGTCCCAGCATACAACATAAAATAATTAGCGATCGTACAAAGATCGCAGGCAGTCTTGCAAGTTTGTTTTTTTAATCCTTTTCTCGATACAACATGCCCAGAACTGGCGCTTTGCTTTCGTTATCACGTGAACACCATACATCGCTGGTAATGGCACGTGCTGCCCGGAAAGCAGCGGATGCTAATGACAACATCGCTCATTCAGAAGCACTGAAACGGATTGAAGCGCATTGGCATGCGGTGTTGGTTGCGCACTTTGCGCAAGAAGAACAATTGATCCGGCTTGCGGCAGATGCACTGGATCCGGAGGCTGTCGCGCGTATTCTTTCTGAACATGGGGAATTGCATGCGCTTGCCTGCGGCCCTTGTTTACTGGAGCCTGATATGCGTCTGCGCCAGTTTGGCGATTTGCTTGCCGCGCATGTGCGTTATGAAGAACGTGTGATATTTCCTCAACTACAGTCGCATTCGGGCATGACATCTGAGGCTCTACTCAATCCAAGCCACTCAGAGAGGTAATGACGTGAGTTTTCCTGATTGCGTACTGATTGCTGCTCCGCAATAATGTTATTCCGATCATAGCGCACAATTCGCGCCATCAAATGGCTTAAGAAATACCTGTTAGCAACAAATCGAAATTAGCTATAATCCATTCACATACATTTCTGTAAGAGGTGTTCCCGATGAAACGAATTTCACTTTTGGCTTGGATCCTGGTTTTTACCTTGGTCAGCATTGCTGTAACCGGTCCAACGGCAGCTTCTGCCACAGCGAACCAGCACAAACCTAATAAATCTGTTACTGATTTGAGCAGTGGGTTAAGTGCGTGTGATCCCGATAACCGGCAGGATAGTGGCGCCATTTACCGCATTTGCATGCCGCCCGCCGCGCGCTACAATAACCAGTTGGTCATCTGGGCTCACGGCTATGTGGATGTTACGAACCCGATAGAGATTCCAGAATCTCAGCTTTGTATTGGCAGCTTTTGCATTCCCGATATCACCAATGCTCTGGGCTTTGGCTTTGCCACAACGAGCTATAGTGTGAATGGTCTGGCGATAAAGCAAGGCGTGGCAGAAATTCTGGATCTGGTTGATATTTACACAGCGCAGAAGGGCAAACCTGACCGCGTTCTCATCATCGGCGCTTCCGAGGGCGGCCTCGTTACCACCTTACTGACCGAGCAATATCCGAATATCTTTGTTTCGGGTCTGGCGATGTGCGCTCCGATTGGGGATTTTCAACGTCAGATTAATTACTTTGGGGATGTGCGCGTAATTTTTAACTACTTTTTCCCCGATCTTGGCGTGCTACTAGGGAGCGATCTAACGAGTATTCCCCCGGCAGTTATTGAAAACTGGCCAGATATTTGGGCGCAAATGGAACCAATCATTTTTGCCGCTGAAAATGCGAGTAAATTAGACCAACTGGTAAAAGTTACCAAGATGCCGCATGACCCCAACGATTATCTGGGATCGTTGCATACTTCCGTAGAGGATGCACTGTGGTACAACGTGTTTGGCACCAACGATGCAAAGGAAAAGCTGGGTGGCAACCCGTTTGACAATATAACCCGGCGTTACAGAGGATCCGATAATGATTTTCTGTTGAATCAATCGGCGCAACGGGTAGCAGCCGATGAAGCAGCATCGGTTGAACTGGAGAGTTACTACCAAACCGGCGGGGATTTGCACATTCCACTGGTCACGCTGCACACACTGCAAGACCAGCAGGTGCCATACTGGCACGAGCCGCTGTACGGGCGAAAATTAGCCGCAGCCGGGAATCAAAGTAATCGCTTTAACATGCCGATCAATCGCTATGAGCATTGCAACTTCACTCCTGGCGAAGCTTTAGCCGCTTTTGGTATTTCTTACTATCTGGCCAATCAGAACCCGTTGGCCGCGAACCGGGTCGCTGAGCTGTTGCCTAATCCGGTTGATCTGGCGACCTATGAGCAAACCTTAGCCACGTTCCTGGCCGGGCGTAAATAGGAAAACGGAAGTTTTTTGACAGGAGATTTTTGTAAGGATCTGTTTTTAATTGTCAGGCTCAAAGAAATGCCGTTTCTTTATGCAGCTTATGCGTACTTAATTCAGGGAGAGAACGGGGGCGGTAATTCTTTGGAATCTGACGGCTGTAGGCCCGTGAGGAATAAATAGAGCTTGTGGTATAACAAGCAAACGCGAATTACATTGCATTCAATGACTGATATTTATGTTTGCGGGGTAGCAAAGACTTACTCCCCGCAAGCTACTTTCCATTCCATTTCATCGATACTTCCAGGCTGTACTGCTTCCCATTTTTGGGGTTGGCTATATGAGCGAATAAGCTCGCCACTCTCCATATTCCAGCCAAATAATGAGTAAGCAAGGATTCTCATTTGCTTTTCTTTGCAGTCGTATTCGCGCCGGATTTTTTCAGATAAAAATTCCACACCGGAGACTTTCTGCACTATTTTATAGTCAAATAAAGCCCACATTTTAGCCTTATCTCCTACCTTGCGAGCAGAGGCTAAGTCAGCGTAGGCTGTGTAACCGCCTTTCTTATCACTTTCGCCCACCCTGGTCCATTCAGCCAACGTACTGGTACTTACGAAAGTCAGCGCTAAAGTTAATAGTAGTTTTTTCACAGTTTATTTTTCGATTCTTATTATCAGGATGAAATTTGTTGCAACGCAGAGAGCTAAATTGCGCATTGATTTTTTATAGGCACTCACTGAAGTATAACAGCCCCTGTACGAATAGCATAACGTAGCGGGATACATTGTAAATATGGTGTTTATCAGGCCAATCCGCAGATGGATTTATACATTATCGTTGCGTTAGTGCAATGGGTGTGAGGTAGACAAAATTCCGAGTTCAATTTGCAGAAGAAAAAAGATTTGAATTACCAATTAAGTGGCAATTAAGCCGCCTACTTTAATTTCCCATTATCGGGCCGTTGAAAAACGTATACGAGGCAGCCGATGCAAGGCAAAAATAGACGAGAAAGCGCAGTTTGTTCATGATAAATAAGCATCTGGGCCTGCTTTTACACCGCAGTGGCAACGCAGAAAGTTTTCAACCGCCTGTTCGATACAGTTCTGGGTCAGAACGATTAAGTGATCATGAATAAATGGTTCACCAATGCGGACAAATCTGGTAACTGGTTTACTAAGATTTCGGTTTGACATTCACATACTCCAAAGCTTTGATGATGTCGTCGTCTCTTTTCGTATGTTTACCTAGCGTGCGAATTCAGCGGACGACAAAAAGCGCAGCTTTTTGACGGTCTGGTGGAATGACTTGTTAAGTCTTATCCCACTCTTTTGACTGATAATCCTTACCTGAAATTCGCACGAACTCAGCGGAGAAGTCTTTGATGGTAGCGAACAGCTCATCATCACCAAATGTTTCTGCGGTCAATGAAAGACAAATCCGTCCTTGTAGGGGACACTCTGCGGCTGAGGCACTCGTTTAGCCAATCCGTGAACCCGTGCGTTCCATGTGCATCAATGCTTGTTCGTATAGTTGTTTTGGGTGCATTTGAGACTTAACCGCAGTTGAAGTTGATCCATATATGGTGTGCGGCTTTGGGTTAGAGCTCGGTTGGTCGCTTTGCCGGGTTTGGATTCCATGGGTGTGTCGTCTCACGGTAGATTCGTAGTATCTCTGAGTCTGGTAAGGTGTGGAACTGCCCCTCAACTTTTCCGAAAGAGCTGAACGTTCTTACCAAATTAGCTGTTGTATGAGAGATGTCGTGGTATATCTTCTTTAGAATATGTTCGTCGAATGGCATCTTCTCTTCTGTTGCGTTGCTATAGGCATAGCAGCCTTTGGCAATAGAGCTCTGGGCGGGAATTGTGTAGCCGTAAGTTCCATGGTCAATCAGGTTGCGACGCGAATGTAGATGGGACGCGGAGTCAATGATCGACGTCAGCTTCGCGGCGGCAGCTGGATCCCAGCTTGCAAGCCATTCATCACAAATGTCCTTGAACAGCTCTCGCCTTTTTTTGAATCCCTTATGCTTCCATCCCTTAGTTTCTCTTACCTTGCCATCATCGATTTCGCCTATGATGAGTCCTTCGAGGCATGAATCAAAGATGACTTCGAAGTTCCCCCAGTAGGCGACTATGAGGCCGATAGGGGCGTGATAAGCCTCTGGAAGTATTAGTATGACGCTGTGCTTGCCCTTTTGCATGTACTTCACGTCAAATGAGATCGACGCTGGCACTGCATTCTTTGGCGATGTAATGTCAGTCATTTCATCTCCCATAGAGAAGGAAATATTCGGTTTGGATTAGGTAGCCAAGTTAAACTAGCCAGCGCGTTTCGAGCGTTGCTTTCGAAGGCCTAACGTAATATATACGACAAAAAATGTCTCATAATCTGGAACGGAATGTCATAAAATTGATGAGGTTTTTTCCTAAATCCTTATTACTTAATAATAGATTTGTTCCTAGTATAAAGTATAAACGCACCATTTTGTTTTTCCCGTCCAAGTAACACGGGGGCTACAATCACATAAAATTAAAAATTAACTGCCAACTATAGATGTTTTTCACTTGTTAGACAAATAGTTAAATTCTATAAGTCGCGTTTTACGAGCGACCGGACGTAAGGATGGGCGCGCAGGCAAGGCGACGGTGGTTGATATTTTGATATGCCGATACTCAATATGTTGTTTCTGTATTCAGCAATACAGAATCATAAATCCCTGCCGTAACAAACAAACTGAAGATTTTTAAAGAAACTATGCCTCTGGTTACTGAGAATAAACCTTATCGGGAGTGAGCGCATAACGATGAAATTTACGACATTACTACTTCTGGCATTCATCCCGGCAATATCATTTGCTGGAAACCTTTTGGTTAATAGTAATAAGTTATTTGATCTTGCAGAAAAATCTTATCCGGAGTTTTTTAGTCCGGAAGGAAGAAAAACTGCTGGGTTAGATAATTATTTACTACGCTACTATCCCGATACCGGTAACTATATTGGAACCAAAGGCGAAGAAGTCTATGTCTATGGGGATGTTTTTAATGGATTGTTAAGAGCGGGTGTAATTTCAGATTTTGTTGCATTAGAACCGGATAGCGATGAATTATTAGCGCAATTATTTGCTGATGGTCAAAGCAATGTGCAAGTTTATGGAACCGGAACAGTAGCTGCCATATTGTCTGATGACCTTGAGGACAGTCGCCATCAAAGATTTATCATTGAATTAAAATCAAAGCAAACTCTGTTGATTTCACATAATATTGATCTGTCATCAAGAATTGATAATTTATTTTTAAATGATCAAGTTGAATTTTCCGGTGAATACGAATGGAATGATAAAGGCGGGGTCATTCATTGGACACATCATGACCCGGAAGGGAAACATGTGAATGGTTGGATTCTGCACAATAATACAATCTATCAGTAATTACGAATCTATCGGATCGTTTTGCTTCAATCTTGAATAGGATCTCTGTTGCTTCAACTTAGAAGCTGGCCTGTATCAAACTCAGAATACTTGGGGTCTCTATGAGAAGAGTATTTGCTCGACTGTTTTTTCTGATTATTCCTGGCGTATTTTTACTCAGCAGTTGTTCAAGTGTTTTCTATTATCCGAATAAAGGACGTTTGTACTACGATCCTAAAGCCGTGGGATATGCTCCTGAGGATATCTATTTCACCGATAACGCCCAAAGAAAGCTTCATGGCTGGTGGTTTCCCGCAGAAGAATCTCCGGCAAAGGCAACGATTATTTTTTTTCATGGCAATGCTGAGAACTTAACTTCCCACTACTTGCATTTGGCCTGGATCACCGCTGAAGGCTATAACTTATTTATTTTTGATTATCCTGGATATGGGCTATCTGAAGGAGAACCTAACCCTAAAAGTTGTTTGGAGTCGGGTTACGCGGCATTGGATTGGGTGGTTAAAAATAAATCTCGAGAGGGCCCCATTATTATCTATGGTCAAAGTATGGGGGGTATTGTTGCGCTACGTACTGCGATCGATAAGAAATCTGAGGTTAATTTAAAGCTCGTCGTTGTGGACAGTACCTTTGCGTCTTTTCAGCGCATTGCCAGAGTTAAACTGTCTCACAATTGGTTCACTTGGCCGATGCAACCACTCAGCTATGCTTTATTAAGCGATCATTGGGCGCCAGCAGATTTGAAATCTATTTCACCCATTCCTGTTCTTGTTATCCATGGGCAAAAAGATGCTGTTGTTGAGCCTGAGCTGGGTGAAAAGGTTTTTGAACAATTGGCTGAACCGAAAACCTTCTGGAGAATTCCGGATGGAACGCATACGGATGTGTTTTGGCGGCACGATCGCAAATATCGTGATGCGTTTTTATTATTTCTAGGAAATCTCGATAGGCCGTAGGAAGACTCTAAATTAGACTTGGCAGCTTAAAAGAAATAATTGACTGAAAATATTCCTTCATTATTATGATCATAGCGATTTAATTCCAGCCTTAGATCAAGATCTTGTGATAGGGCATAGCGGGTTATAAAATGAGAAGTGAAAAAGCGCTTATTTTCACCCAGAATATAAACCTGATAACTGGCAGCAAGTTTGATTCTCAAATTTTTAGTTATATCGTAAAACGCGCCCGCTTCAACATCGCCACCTAACCGGTAATTTTCTTTCAAATGACTGGAAAATTCTGTTTTTAAGTCAACGAAAGAAAATAACAGCAGGGGTGAGAAAAAATCTGGCCGATAGGAAATACCTCTCCCATAACTGCTTTTGAAGGAATTACAATAATTACAGTCGTGGTCTCTCAGTGTGTCGATTTCCAGATCGGCGCGCCAGGAAAGTTTGGTAAACAAGGGATCGTAGGGGTTGAACGATGTAATAGAAAGAATTTTTGCCTGATCCAGTCTTAACCGCTCGGATTCTAAGTAATAGCGGAGCTTAAAGTCCATAAAAATGATTTCTGAGTTTTTGTCGTACCCCACATCTTTGGCCATTAAATCGTGGTAAGCCGGGCGATAGGCTAATTCTATGAAAGACTCATGGGAATTGAGTCCCATCCCTAAACGCAAGCGATCCGTACCGTGACCTTGGTCTGGCGGATTGGAGAAGCGCGTAATTTCACCATTCTCATCATCGCTAACCGGCAGGCGGCTTCTGGCTAACAAAACGGCATGCGGAATTTTTATTTCTTTGTCACTCTTTTCCTGCATGCTCTGATACTGGAGATAATCCATGTAGGCATTCAACAAAAGGGCCTGTGATTGAGTGGAAAGGTTACCGAAGGACGTGCTTTCTGGTGAGATTTCTCCTTTGATGATGCCTTGTAATATTCGCTTCTCATCATCGACCATCTTGAAACGCTTATGATTCATCTGGTTGAGCACCGCGGGCCGGTACACGACCTGTTTTACCAATCCTTCCTGCGCCATCACGACTTTTACCGTATCAGCCGGAATAACACTAAAAAAGAACGAATCTTTCAATCGCAGATTGGGATTGGCGATCTCTAACAAAGAAAGCACATGGTATGAGCAATTTTCTTGGAAATAATAATAATCAAAATAGGTTCCGCCCAATTCCCATAAGTGGAGAAGCATCATATTCAGCTGATCTTGGTTAAACTTAAGCTCATACTCCCAAAGATCGCGGCTTTCCCAATTATTGTATTCTTGCACCTTGGTGTAATAAGGGAAAATTGCAAATCGGCCCTGAAATGCGCCTATTAAACCTTTTAATGCATAAAGAAACCCATTGTCCGTATCCGGGATCGCGGCATAGTTTGCGCCATAGTTCATTAAATTATTACCACTGCTCGTTCTCCGGCTATCAATGCGTATCAGGGTATGCCCAAACATGGATGCCGGATTATTCATGAAATAAGATGCAAATACTAATGTTACCCCGACGGGATCTAAAGCTGTTAGCCAGCGGTCGAGCCGGTCACATGTTTGTATTTCCAGGCGCTGGGGATCGAATGCTAATTGTTGATTCAACCATTTGAAGCGGGCGGGAAAGTTGCACTGCGGATGCTCTTTGCCTTCTGCAATCTCGGTTAGCGGAACAAAGAAACTGGCTAGCGTCGCTAGCAGTTCTGATTCTGGATCGGTTTTCCCTTGTGGAGAATTAAAAAACTCCATGCCGTCGGCTTCACTGATCATGCCGCCGAATAGTGTCTTGTTATACTTTAATAATAAGTGCCAGACACGTTCATCGGCTAGGTTTGTTTGCCTGGTTTGCTGTTGTAATTCAGCCAGATAATCAGTAGTGACCTGATATTTTGAATGAGCAGATACAGGAAATAAGCAAAACCAAAATAATAACCCAGCTACAAGACGAGCAGGCTGCACAAAGGAACCATAGAAGTGATAATAATATCGAAACGGATACAGGCTTTCACCTATATCCATCTGCCATTTTTACTTAATTTAATGCGGAAAGCTTGATATTGCAGGATTTTGCAAGTTTCGGATGATGCGTGAGTTGATTTTCAAGCTGATTCAGTAATTCAGTTGAGGTTGTTTGATCATTCGCTACTAAATGATCGAATTTCTGCTGAACCATTTTACCGAATTCTTGATGACTGTCGGCGGGGCACTGATATAAGCTGGCGAGGGTATACAGATTCTCGCCTTTACCTTGCGCCATTTCCTTAACCAAACTGGTGTAATTCTCTTGCGCAAAAACTTCACGCTCTTTATTCATGCTTACTAATCCATGATCACCGCAGTTTGAAGTCCCGGATGTAATTCCAAAAGTCTGAGACCCTGATGTACCATTGGTTGTTGCAGCAAAGACTTGCTCTACACCTGGTTTTGATCCAATAACCATCGAACCCAGTCCACAACCTGCTGCACCATATCCAGCGGCGAAAACAGAAGCAGGGAGTAAAAGTAAAGATGCTGTTGCTATTGCAATCACACTATGTCGCGCCATAATACTCTCCATAAAGTAGTGATATCGCTTCAAACCCAGATCAACGATCCAATAACTCAATAATGGTTTTAAAGCACCAAATTTTAAGTCAAAAATATCAAGAAAATGCTCTAGAAAAAAACCTTTTCACTAGAACAAGATCGAATGTACTGAACGTCTCTTAGGTTGTCAAATACTATATTTATTCTTGTCAAGAGCCGAATAACTGTCCGGACTTGCTTGTATTTGGTATTTGGTCTTTGGATTTGCGCTCCGGATTCTTTTGCTGCAAAGATTGTTATTTACTGCCTGGAATAGGGCGGCGCGTTTCTGTATCCAGAAATTGTTGCAAATACGGAAGTAACAGCGATGGCTTCTCTTCTTGAACCGCGTGACCAACATCATCAAGAACAACCAACTTTGAATTGGGAAGATCCGCATGCAGGCGTTCACCAATCGCCAATGGCACGATTTCATCCTCCTTGCTCCACACAATCAAAGTGGGGATAGTCAAGTTGGCATAATTGCCGGAGAATTGTTGCAGGTCGGTAGGCAGCATTTGCCGTGCAGTGGTTAGTGTCGCGTATTTTGCATTGGGTTTGTCCAGGTTGCCGGCGTAATGCTCTATGGCACTTTGCGGAATCAGTGCATCATTGAAATATACTTTCTTTAGCAGGCTTTTCACCTGAATCGTGTTTGGGATCGTGTAGATCAATAGTGGCCCGAGTACGGGAGTAGCAAGCAACTCTACGAAATCTGGAAGATCCTGCGGGTAGGCAATGCTGTCAATCAATACCAGGCTGTTCTGTAGATTCGGATGCGATGATGCTAAATATACCGAAGTAACCAGGGCCACACCACCACCGTAGGAATGTCCGATAATGTGGATGTTCTGCAGGTTATTTTCGACGATGAAATTTCTTACCAATCTGGCCTGTTCGTAAACGGAATATAAATCGTCGCGCGGTTTTGGGGATTCGCCGAAGCCTTTCAGATCAATGGTGATTACGCGGTATTTCTGGGCCAGAGGTGCAATAATATGCCGCCAACTATAGCTGCTGGCACCGAAACCGTGGATAAGTAGCACGGGATTGCCTTCCCCAATGCTGCTGGATGCCAACTGCAGCTCATTCACTTTATCCGGGTTACGATAGTGTGACCAATCCGGAATATTTTTATCCATGACCGCGCAGCCACCAAAACTAAAAATCACAGACCAAAGTACAAGAGCGAGCGCTTTCGTCGAGAAATTTTTCATTATTTAAGAGACCGAATCAGCATAACCATGTCAAATATTCCGCCGGCAACAAAAGCGAATACGCCAAAAGCAGGGAGTATTGCGATAATCATACAGGCCGATTTCAAATGTTTGGCTTCGGTATTGTCTTCAATCTTCATGTGGCGTGGAATCGATAAAATCACGTAAAATATCAAACCAAGGAAGATAGTGTTTCCGATGGTAAGCGGGAGGAGATTGGTAAAATAGATTTCTAGCGGGCCAAGTGTTTGATCACTGCAGTATCCGCACCTATCGACCAACTCGAACATAATGTCACGTCGCGCATTAATGATCTCAAAGAAACTCAAAGTGGTGCTGACAGCTCCCCATAATGCTGCCAATAGTACAATGGGGAGGCCCAGTTTATTGATGTCGCTCATGTTAGATCTCCTTTTTTAGCAAAACATCAGGCTTATTAAACAGGAGTGTGCTTTTCTATGCCGATGCTAACTGAAAACTGATCGATTTTGTTAGAATCAAATTGGATTGATACGCCCAGTATCAATATCAGGTTGTCTTTACACGCTCCTTGCCAGTTGCAGCTTCCCAGCAAGCATCGAAGTTTGCTTCAACTCTGGCGATGAGGGTGGAGTCAAGGTGCCCGATAGCAGTCATTCGTGCAAGCACTGCACGAACACCGTCCGGTCCGGCTGTCGGACGATAGGGGCGGTCTTGTGCCATTGCTTGAAAAACGTCTGCTACTGCAACAATCCGTGCCTGTATGGGGATTTCGCCATCGTGCCGGTGGAAAGGGTAGCCATTACCGGTAATTGATTCATGATGGAACGAAGCCCATTCGGCGACTTGATCAAAGGCCCGGACACGCCGTAAGATTTGCCACGTCTCAAATGTATGACGCTCGATTACAGCAAATTCAGCTTCGTTGAGCGGTCCAGGCTTGTCAAGCACTTCGTCCGGAACGCGGAGCTTGCCAATGTCATGAAGGAGACCGGCAATCTCCAGTAGTTCGCAATCCTTGGCGGGTAATCCAGAGAGCTGTCCAAGAAGGCGCGACAGACGGGACACCCCGATTGAGTGCTCGGCTGTGAATCTGCTTTTATCGTCTACAATTCGAGCAAAGATTTTTGCCAGTTGCATGAGTTCAGGGCTCGTTAGCTCGCGGGTGTCGGCAAAATGTAAAACGGTCTCGTTGATTTGCCGCTCGAGATGATGCGATTCCAGTGTGAGCCAAAATGCCTCACTGGCAGATGTTTCCAGAAATGCCTTCACCAGGGCAGGATCGAAGAAGCTTCCCGAAAGAGCCGCTATGCGTGTGAGGATGGATTTGCGGGCGAGGAGCAGATCGGAATCCTGGTGCTGCGCGACGAGTGCATCGACACGATCAGTGAGATGAATCAGGTTTGAGAGAAGGAATATTCCGGGTTTTATCTCTTGACGAAGAGGACTTTCCCAGTGGGTGTGATGGTGGAGAATCAACTCTGCCAAATTGGCAAAAGGCTCGAAATCATACATCAATTTGTAGCCACGTTCGCAATGCTCGCGTGACCCGGCCCAGTCAAGTTCATTAACCAGGCGTTTGTGTGTCTCCGAAGAGGAGACGCCGCAGTCATGGATTAATGCGGCACGGAACAACTCGCGCTGCCATGATTCTTCGATTCCAAAGGCGCGAGCTGTTTCCAAAGCCATGAATGCGACACGCTTTCCATGCTGGAGAACAGTGATGCCGACCAAATCGACCGCATCAGAAATAGCGAGCGTTGCTTCGCCTAAATCAACACGGTTGGAATTAACCATCTTTTCGACACACGTGCCGACCTAAAAGCCGAGAAAGTGGCAATTTTTGTTTTGATAGAATTTTATGATTCATAGGTGGAGATCTCGCCGTTTTTTGCCCAGAATGTGTTGCAGTCTGGCTAGGCTCTCAAGATGAATGTGTAAGATGACTATGAGATTGTTCATGCATGTTCGCGCCGACATTCATGGACTTTCACGTTATTCATATTTATTTTGCAGCTTACACTACTTCTTCTCAATGAAACAACAAGTCATTGCGGCAAATTTTCTGTTTATGTCTATAGTGCCAATCCTGAACGGAGAATAACCAAGCCGAAATCGATACTTCTTTAATATTGACTCTATCGTAAAGCATGTTTTGAAATTGAACGATGATACCCATCCATGATCGTCAGATTTGTCACATTCTATCCATGTAAATGGCGCATTAGCGTAAAGAGATTCCTTGATAGGGCTTGATTTGTGTTCAGTCAGCATTCAGCCCAAAGGTTACACAATGAAACCGGAATATCAATATTGATTTGGTATTTATTGCGTTATAAACGCGTGATTTATTGTGGAGGTACTTTATGTATGCCAGAAGAATTCTTACCCTTTTTGCTGTAATTGGAATTCTTTTTCTGAATGGATGTGTGGCTACCCCGTATTATGGAGGTGGATATTATAGAGGTGCTGCATATGGTTACGGATATCAGCCATCATTTTATGTAAATCAAGGCTACGTAGGCGGATATAGGCACTTCGATAGTGGACATAGGTATTTCGATAGCGGCCATAAACACTTCATTGGCGGGCATAGGCACTCCGGTGGAGAGCATCGGGGCGGCAGCCATAGAGGTGGTCATCATCATAGATGAAAGTGATTTAATTCTATTGATCACATTAATGACAATGAGTTTTAAGTCTATTATTTTCCGGAGAAAGTATTGCTCAAAATTATTGATCAGTTCTGGCTCAGCTTAATTGCTATCAATCATTACAAAACATGAAAAATACCAATAAGTGAAGCGCCTCCAATTGCATATATGAACGGACTATCCCAGGTATGCGGAGAAAAAGCTTCAGCCAAAGTAATCAGAATTGGTATTGTGAGTAGAGCGGTAATTAGCTGGATTGAATTGAAATATTGATGAAACGCTAATATTGCGATAAAAGTTGTCACAAATACGCAAGCACTGCCGACATAACTACGGACATATCTTTCTTTAGTAAATAATGCGTAGGTTGTATATTTTCGTTTCCCATATCTTATACCGATTGGTTCTGCAAGGCCGTCACCGACACCATTGGCTATAATTATGATCATAATTAGCGGAAGCATATCGTGACTTTCGAAGTAAGCTAACATTGGGATAAGCACTAAAAAACTTGCGATAAATTGTGTATAAAGCCAAGTAAGTGTCAGCGGTCTATCTTCTGGTCTGTCAAACGAGTGAAACATCACAAGAAGAGGCTTAATTCTATTTCGCAATGGCGCGATAAAAAATGTCAGAAAAATAAAGGCGCACACCATATCCATAAAGAATGTTGCTGCACTATATTTATATTCAATGAATGACGACAGTAAAGTCGGGAGAAAGAAGAATGCGAAATGATTTATTTTTCGTGTGTAGTTAACTTTAAAATCTCGATGTATTACTAATAACCCACTTGCATAATGGATTAAAAAGAGTAATGCGTAAAAAAAAGCGTGATGCAACCAATATTCGAAGGGGATACTCATTTTTCTTCCGAAGCTTTGATTTCAGCTAAATTAAATTTGCTACAGCGTAGCCGAAAGCATAACGATGATTGACAATCTGACCAATTTTATATCGATGTGAGCACAATTATTGTATGTCGTGCATCATCTTTTGTAATGTTTTGGTGAGTACAAATAAAATCACGGATGCGAGTCCGGATATAATTACGAAAATCAAGAAAAACTCATATAAGATTATGATTTAGAAGCCTAAAAATTTTGTAACTGTAGGCAGTGCCGGATCGGGGTACAAAGAACTTAAAATTCCTGCAAATTTACTTGCTGCTGCAGTTGATAAAAACCACACACCCATTAACAATGAAGCAAATTTGTCCGGTGATAATTTTACAACCATCGCTAAGCCAATTGGCGATAAGCACAATTCGCCAATGGTATGCAATAAATACAAGCTAAATAACCAGGGCAATCGGGCTTAAATTACTCCAATAATGCGGAGCAAATAATCATTATTCCAACCGGCCTTTAATCGTTTTATTTTTACACCGACTTTTGATATTTTTTCTTTATTTATCAGGTTTAAAGCAATATGTCTGATAGTGGCAAGATTGGCTGCACTATGGCCTTTGCGTGTCCGGTTGCTATCTTCATCAAAAGCAATATCAAGCACCCAATGTAAATTGTTCTCGATAGCCCAATGAGCGCGAACAGCATGTTCCAGTTTAGCCGGATTATTGGCGCTCAGACTACTGATGAAATAACGCGTTTCCCCGGTGATTCTATTTTCTGATTCTCTTGTTGCTGTAACCGCAATGATACTTTGTAGTCCTGCCCAAGCATGACGTTCTTTTAACCATGCGATCTCATCTGTCACACAGATAGTACGTGTTTCAATGCGTCCATGATCCCCATCAACAGTCACCATGGCGGCTTCAGGCGATAACTGCGAGGTAAAATACGTGGCAACATCTTCATGTAAGTTACCCTGGTTGCCCTTCAGGCTCAAGACATAATCGCCACCTTGTTGAATAATCTGCTGAGCAATTCTTTTCTGGCAACCCATGGCATCAACTGTAATCACACTTCCTGCAATATTCAGTCGCGATAACAGCTTGGGAATGGCCGTAATTTCATTGGATTTATTGTCCACTTTAACCTGACCCAAGACCAGGCTATTGTGCTGCGCCCATGCACTGACCATATGGATAGCTGCCTTTCTTGAAGCCTTATCAATGCTACGCCTTAAGCATTTACCATCAATTGCAATGACTTCTCCTTCAGTCAGACTGGCTAAGTCAGACACCCAGTTGGAAAAACACTCGCCAAACTGTTCATTGTCTATCGCTGCAAAAACATCTCCAAAGGTATCATTCGCGGGTATCCCATGAATCGCCCCGGGTTTTGAGGAGGCTCCAAATCTTGAGAGAATGGAGCGATGAACAAAACAAACAAATATTCCCCCGAAGTAAAAGAACGAGCAGTCCGCCTGGTGCAAGAGCATCGCAGTGAGTACCCTTCGCTGTGGGCGACGATAGAATCGATTGCGCCCAAGATCGGCTGCGCGCCGCCGACATTGCATGATTGGGTAAAGAAGCACGAGATCGACACAGGCCTACGAGATGGCATCACCAGTGAAGAGCGCGAACGCATCAAAGCACTGGAGCGTGAGGTCAAGGAATTACGTCGCGCCAATGAAATTCTGAAACTGGCCAGTGCTTTTTTCGCCCAGGCGGAGCTCGACCGCAAACTCAAATCCTGAGGTCGTTCATCGACCGGTATCGTGACACCCACGGGGTCGAGCCGATCTGCAAGGTATTGCAGGTCGCCCCGTCAGGGTATCGGCGTCACGCGGCCGAGCGGCGCAATCCGGCATTGCGTTGCACTCGTGCCCAACGCGATGAGGTTTTGATGCCAGAAATTCAGCGTGTGTGGCAGGCTAACCTGCAGGTGTATGGTGCCGACAAGGTATGGCGGCAACTTAAGCGCGAAGGAATGCAGGTAGCTCGCTGCACTGTTGAACGGCTCATGAAACGGTTGGGGCTGGAAGGTGTGCGGCGCGGCAAGGTTGTGCGAACCACGGTTCCGGACAAGGCGCTGCCGTGCCCGCTGGATCGCGTAAACCGGCAATTCAAGGCGGATCGCCCAAACCAGTTATGGGTGTCGGATTTCACCTATGTTTCCACCTGGCAGGGCTGGCTATATGTCGCGTTCGTCATCGACGTGTTTGCCCGGTGCATCGTGGGTTGGCGGGTCAGTTCCAGCATGCACACGGACTTCGTACTGGATGCGCTGGAGCAGGCTTTATACGCCCGGCAACCGGAGCTGGGTGCCTTGATTCACCACAGCGACCGGGGTTCCCAGTATGTCTCTATCCGTTATACGGAGCGGCTTGCCGAGGCTGGAATAGAACCGTCGGTTGGCAGTAAAGGAGATAGCTACGATAACGCACTAGCCGAAACGATCAACGGGCTTTACAAAGCTGAATTGATTCACAAGCAGGGGCCATGGAAAAACAGGGAATCCGTTGAATTGGCGACGTTGAACTGGGTGTTCTGGTTCAATCACCAGCGTTTGCTTGGACCCATCGGCTATATACCGCCGGCGGAAGCTGAGGCACAATACTACCGGCAGTTAGCCAACTTGGATTCTGCCAAAGTTACTTAAACCAAACAGCCTCCAGAGAACCCGGGGTGATTCAACTTGCTTGACCGCTTGCTCCTTGAACTCGGTCGTGTATTCCTGCTTCGGTATCTTCTTCATCGTCTTCCTCTCAATAGTAACGTTAATTGTACGTCACCCTTGGAAGACTATTTTTCGGGGGAAGCTCATTTTGTAATTTGAATTATTAGAGGTGCTCTTAAGGAAGCTCTGATTAAGTTGATTACATTCATGGTACGACAAGCTCACCACGAACGTAATCAATATATTACCGTTCGTCCTGAGCCTGTCGAAGGACTTAATCAGAGTTTCCTTAATTATATTCATTCTGTCGCAGTGATTACTCAAGTCATCAATTCTCTGAGTACGTAAGGTAGTATACCGCCATGCCGGTAATAATCGACTTCTATAGCCGTATCAATACGGCACAGTAACTGTACCGATTGGCTGCTGACATCATTTCTTCGGATTACCAGGGTGACATCCTTTTGCGGTTGGATGTTGTCCAAACCGAATATGTCGAACTGTTCATCGCCTTTAATGCTCAGTGAGTCGACGCTGTCATTGCCTTTGAATTGTAACGGGAGTACACCCATGCCAATCAGGTTGCTGCGATGTATACGTTCAAAGCTGGTCGCAACGACTGCCTTGACTCCCAATAATTGTGTTCCCTTGGCAGCCCAGTCGCGACTTGAGCCGGTACCGTATTCCTTGCCGCCGAAAACGACTGTGGGTATGCCTTGTGATTGATATTTCATCGCGGCATCATAAATGCTCATTTGCTCCGGTATAGTGCCGGCAGTGGCTTGGTAAAGTGTTATACCGCCTTCGCTGCCCGGGATCATCAAGTTCTTGATGCGGACATTGGCAAATGTGCCGCGCATCATCACTTCATGGTTGCCACGCCGCGCGCCATAACTATTGAAGTCGGCTTTGGCGACGTTGTTATCCAGCAAATAATGTCCGGCTGGGGAAGTGTCTTTGATCGAGCCAGCCGGACTGATATGATCCGTTGTAACAGAGTCACCAAATATACCTAATGCGTAAGCATTCTTGATGTCATTTGTGCCACTGGAGATCGCCGGTTGCAGTGTGAAATTCTGAAAGAAGGGCGGTTCTGCGATATAGGTGGATTGTGGCCAATTGTAAGTTTGACCGCTGACAGAAGTCACATCATTCCACAAAGGGTGGTCTTTGGTGAGATTACTATAGAGTTTCCTGAAGGTATCCGCGTTGGCGGCGAATTTCATTTGTGCATGAATTTCTGCGCTATTGGGCCATATGTCTTTAAGCCAAACCGGCTGATTATTCTTGCCGATACCTAAAGGCTCGGCGGTGAGATCTTTCAAAACAGTACCTGCGATAGCATAAGCCACGACCAGCGGTGGCGAGGCTAAAAAATTAGCGCGGATGTTCGAATGAATGCGCGCTTCAAAATTGCGATTTCCTGAAAGTACGGCTGCACAGACCAAGTCATTCTTGACGATAGCCTCTTCAATCGGATCTGCTAATGGACCCGCATTGCCAATACATGTGGTGCAGCCATAACCGACCAAATTAAAGCCAAGTTGCTCAAGGTAGGGTAGCAGTCCCGCGACGGTCAGGTACTCGGTTACAACCCGCGAACCGGGCGCCAGCGATGTTTTGATATGGGGCTTAACCGACAATCCTTTTTCAACGGCTTTTTTTGCTAATAATCCGGCTGCGATTAGGACACTTGGGTTGGATGTGTTTGTGCAGGAAGTGATGGCGGCAATCAATACATCACCATTCCCCAAATTCACTGAAGAACTATTCAATTCAGTAGCAGGGATTTCGGCAAGATGAGGGGTCGGGCGGTTGCTGGTCATTTCAGTGACGTTGCGGGATGTCATTCGGCGTTCTGCTGGGACAACTTTCTCTGTCAAATGATGACTGTTTACTTCGGATGCATTATGCAAATTCTGGGGTGCCAGCCGATTTTCTTCCAGAATATTAGAGCCAATATGTGTGCAGACATCAGGACTCTGCGTGCGGATGTTGCGTGTTGGATAACGCTGATTGATATCATCACTTTGTTTCCCGTAACCGCTTTCTTTGACGGGTTTGCTAAAGAGTTCAGTAAATTTAGATTTAATCGCTGTGAGTTCAATGCGATCCTGCGGGCGTTTTGGCCCAGCCAACGAAGGTGAGACCACACTCAGATCAAGCGCTAGCTCTTGGGTATAGTCGATATCGCCCTTCCGAGGGATACCATACATTTCCTGCGCCTGGAAATAGGATTGAAATGCCACAATCTCGTCATTGCTACGCCCTGTGCTTCTGAAATACTCAATGGTGATGTCGTCAACTGGAAAGAAACCCATCGTTGCCCCGTATTCAGGCGCCATATTGGCGATCGTTGCACGATCAGGCAATGTCAATGAAGCAGTTCCTTCACCAAAGAACTCAACAAATTTACCGACTACATTGGCTTTGCGTAACATTTCGGTGATCGTTAAAACCAGATCAGTTGCAGTGACGCCTTCCCGTAACTGACCGGTCAGATTTACACCAACTACATCGGGTGTAAGGAAATAAACCGGTTGACCCAACATGCCGGCTTCCGCTTCGATACCGCCGACCCCCCAGCCGACGACACCGATCCCGTTAATCATCGTGGTATGTGAGTCGGTGCCTACCAGTGTATCCGGAAAGATTAATCCATCTTTTTGGTGTACACCGCGGGCCAGATATTCGAGGTTGACCTGATGCACTATGCCAATTCCAGGCGGTATCACCTTAAAGGTGTCAAAAGCCTGCATTCCCCATTTGATAAATTGATAGCGTTCGTTATTACGGGAAAATTCAATTTCCATATTGCGAGTGAGAGCGTCTTTGGTTCCGTAGTAATCAACCTGAATGGAATGGTCAACTACAAGATCAACGGGTACCAATGGTTCTATCAGTTTTGGATTTTTACCTAATTTTACCGCGGCACTGCGCATAGCAGCCAGATCCACTAAAAGTGGCACGCCGGTGAAGTCTTGCAAAACAATGCGAGAAACGACAAACGGTATCTCGTCTACTCTAACTGCATTAGGTCTCCAGTTCGCCAATTGCTTAATATGCGTTTCATTTATCTTTTTATTGTCATAATTACGCAATACGGATTCCAGTATGATGCGGATCGATATCGGTAAACGAGAGACTTTCCCAATCCCACTTTTCTCCAGAGCCGGAAGTGAATAGTATTTTGCACTACTTCCCTGTGCGATGGATAGTTCATGCAGGCTATTGAACAGATTGTGGTTCATGGTAATGTTCCTGAAAAATAATATGGATTACAGGTTAATAAACTATTCAGCCGATAATATATATTTTTGGGCAAACAAAGTCACGCTTAGGTTTTTTTGAATTATTACCGTAAATTTACTGTGCGTAAATTAAGAAAATAATATTTGATCCACGCTGCGATGAAGATAATCAGATGGGGTGGCTGATGGGACTCGAACCCACGACAACCGGAATCACAATCCGGGACTCTACCAGCTGAGCTACAGCCACCATAAGATGAAAAGTGTAGTGGTTTAATTTACACAAACTGAGTTGAGAATGCTATCCACACGATATAGAAATATTTGTGGCGTGCCCGACAGGGATCGAACCTGTAACCCCCAGCTTAGAAGGCTGGTGCTCTATCCAATTGAGCTACGGGCACCAAGTCGGGCTTGCCCTAAATTTTAGAGCTGAAATTGGTCGGGGTGGAGAGATTTGAACTCCCGACATCCTGGTCCCAAACCAGGCGCGCTACCAGGCTACGCTACACCCCGGAAAAGGCGACACTATACCTTCTTAGGTTCGAAACGTCAATTTCTAGTCTCTTCTAAAATGAAATGAGAGACTGTTCTCTAACCTTTACCCGTTTTCCGGTGCCATTTAGACCAGAAAACACATGAATATTTTAACATTTCTGGTCGTTATGATCATTTGGAATCAGTGCATTCCTGCCTAATATCAAGTATTTGTAGATATTTTAGAGCTGACTAAGTATGTGATGCATCGTTGATTGCATTCAAACACAAGCCTTAGTGTATGAACGCAATCAAGCAATTTATCTCATCAAGGTTTCCTGAGCTGCAATTTCATTAACTCTGGATTTAAACGCTTTATCGTAGCCGCCGATAGCTGTCCTCTATCTTGCAAAAACTTGACTGCTGATGCCGGCGCACAATTTTCTTCTTGAACCAACTTAATGATCAAAGGATTAAAACGCACATCAACGCCTGTGTAGCTACCGGCATCGTCACCTTTCTGGTCACCACGGAATACAAATTCCTTAACCGGCCCATTTGGGCCAGTACCTTGACGATCTTCATTGTGATCAGTATCTACATAATGTGCAGAACTCTTTGTATCACTTTCTATGCTCTCAATGCGCCAACCGGTAGGCGCTTTATAGTATGAAACAATGTGAGTTCCTTCTGCCTTTGTTGGCGATTTTGATTTTGTAAAAGGAAGCGTAATATCAGGTTTTGTTTGCAAAGCTTTCATCCAAAGTTTGAACTTGACTTGCTTATCTTCCTTAATCCACTCGGCGGTCGCCCAGATTTCTGGGCCAAACCCAAAAAATTCTTTGTCTCCTTGCTTATGTGGTGGTGTAAACGTTATTTCAGCAGACGGCGGGATAGTATTAATTTCTTCCTTGCATACCGGTGTCGCTGGTTGAATCACAGCAATACTGGAAATCTGATCATTTTTCCATTCCAGACTTAAACGATTACTCGCATTTGACAAGGGAACACCATTGCCGCCTAAATTCAGTGTCATATGGTAGTGCGTAAGTACATGCAGATGTTTAGATACATCCACTGCACGCGACTTGTCGTATAGTTTGACCTTAATCGGTGTAGTATCGAAATCATAGCCAAAAAACTCAACTTTGTTCCGACGGTTGGCATCCAAAGCCATATCGACAGCTGCGGGCACGACATGACATAACGCGGGTTCGACGAGAGGTTCAGGTTCATTAAGCAAATGTGCGCGAATTCTCACCAATGCTTGCCGTACGCGCGTACCGATAAAATCAAGATCGCATCGCAATTCTGTCCCGGTTGCTGCCACGCTGCGGTTGAGCAAATCGGAAATCTCGTTACGTATTGTCGATTGAGTATCTGCGGTTAGTTGTTTGGTCACATCCTGCAATACCGATTGCCAGGATGCAGAGTTGCGATCTAAAGCGTCTATTGCATCATCAATTGTAGCGACTGTATCTCCCGCAATATCACTTGTTGTATTAGTTAAATCTTCAACTTTATCAGTAACCTCATCGACCTTTTTGGTAATTTTATCAACAGAATCACCAATTCCACAACCTGCAATCAAAATCGAAGCAAAAATTACCGAACATACTAGTGATCTACGTATTCCATTCTGTAAAAAGAATAAAAAAATAATTTGAATTACTTTCATGTGATCAATCTCCCAAGTGGTTTTGAAATCCGGCTTCACCGCAGTTGCAATAGCTACAATAAATATACTGAATGTCATTAATGCAAAGAAACATCCGAATAAAGCTCCGCCTAAGGGGCAGAGCAAATTCTTCATATCACTACTTTAGCAAGCTTATTCGCCAAATGAAATGTTTATAATGCAAGATAGAGGCACGATCCAAGAAAAATGTGTGTGTGCCACATACGATGACAAGACCGTTCCGGTTAGCATTTTAGAATGCGCTTTATGACGTAACATCACGTCGAGATCGCCGCGAAAATATTGATGAAGTGCTTAGCTGAGAAAGTCGATACTGAGAGAGCGGAAATTTCGTTTAGAGATAATGCCAAAGGCTGCGTGACATCAGTTAAATCCTAAGAATTCCCCCAGGACAAGATTTTGCCTGTTCCAGGCGCGTCAGCGTCGGTAGCAGATTGAGATCGGTTTTTTTTTTCAATTCAAGTGCCTGTTTCTTGAGTTCACTGATGGGTATCTCGATCTTCTCTCCGGTCGCGGCCATGGCAATGACGTTGCCGCTGTCGCAGGAAGGGAAAGCCAGTGCGCGCGCGTCGAACGATGTTTTGATGCGTTCCAGACTTGCCTGGTGCCCGCGGCTGCGTCCTAGCAGGTTCACCGCAAGGATGCCGTTATTGTTTAATCGCGCGCGGCACATCTGGTAAAACGGCAGCATGTCCAGTTCACCGGGTCGCGCATCGGCGTCGTAGCCATCCACCAAAATCAGGTCGTAAGTCTTGTCGTATTCGACGATATACTCTGAGCCGTCTGCGATTACGATATTCAGGCGTAGCGGGTCTTCCGGCAGTTTGAAGAATTGCCTTGCGGCTGCTATCACACGCGGTTCGATCTCAACCACGGTCAGTTTTGCCAGCGGGTAGTTGCGATATAAAAATTTGGTCAGTGATGCCGCACCAAGACCGATCAGCAGCACTTTGCGCGGAAAGCGCGCATCGTCTCTGAGCAACAGGCTTGCCATCATTTCCCGGGTGTAGTCGAGCTCCAGATGCCATGGACGTGCGATGCGCATTGCACCTTGTATCCAGTCGGATCCGAAATGCAACGTGCGCACACCGGCTTTTTCGCAGATATCGATGGAGAAACTCATTGTGCCTTTTGTAAGGGGGGGCGGTGCAACAGATGCACGTTTTCTGTGTTGCACATACCGTCTTCAATCAAACCGATATCACACGGGCAGCAGTGTTTGATTCCGGTCAATGGCAAGCGGTTAAATTCCATGTATCCGGTCAAACTGACCAGGGGTTCATCCCTAGTCAGAAAAGACATGTAGCAGCCAAAACATCTCGCTAATGGAGTGACGATTATTTTGATTTTGAGGTTAATCATCATTTTTCTTCGCAATGTTTTCCTGCAAACCAATTTCACGGATGGTGTGCTGATCATAAATGCGTTGTCTGATCGGCACCTGATAGCCTTGTTCCTTGATCAGAATCGCACCCACCGGGCAGATAGTTGCCGCCAGATCGGTTTTTTCTATTGGGCTGTCGGCTAATTTTCCAGTCGGAGAGTTGACGATTAGATGCGCATCTGTGCCGCGCCCGGCAATGGCGAACACATTCTTTCCATCCACATCACGGCTGGCGCGAACGCACAAATCACATAGAATGCAGCGGCCGCGATCGAGCAGAATATCGGCATGCGAGGCATCCATTTCGCGGCGTTGATAAAATTGCGGGAAATGGTCCTCCAGCATGCCCAGATAATAACCCATCGCCTGCAGTTTGCAATTGCCGGTTTTCTCGCACGACGGACAAATATGATTGCCCTCGACGAACAGCATTTGCGTGACGGCTTTGCGTACTTCGTTCAATTCCGGTGTGTTATTGCGGATTTCCTGTCCGGCAGCAGCCAGTGTTATGCACGCAGCAACACTGCGCTTGCCGATTTCCACCACGCACAACCGGCAATTGCCGCTCGGCGGTAAGCCAGGGAAGTGGCACAAATGCGGAATATAAACTTTCGCAGCCAATGCGGCATCCATGATGGTTTGTCCCGCACTGAACGGGATTTCATTGCCGTCGATACGAATTGTGTTTGGGTCCGTTGGCATTATTCGTTACCCAGATGTGCCGCAGCATCGTCACGGTGCGTTACATGGCGAGCACTTTCCAATGCCTGATCCAGATCGAATTGTGCGGTGAAGTGTTGCTTCAAATTGGCTGAAAAGGTTTGCGGGAAATACTGCAAACTATCCAGAATGTGATTCGCTGCCGTATGTCCCAAGCCGCAATGCGAATGGTGCTGAATCAACTGGCTGAGCTGTTTGAGTTCCGCGATATCATAAGCTGTGCCGCGACCTTCGGCGATTTTGTCCAGGTTGTTTTTCAGTAATTGCGTGCCGACACGGCAAGGGGTGCAAAAACCGCAACTTTCATGCGCAAAAAACTGCGCAAAATTGCGATGAATGCCCAGCAGATCACGCTGCTGCCCAAATATCAAAAACGATCCGCCGGTGGATACATCTTCAAATGCAATTGTGCGGTCAAATTCCGCTACGCCGAGCAATTTTCCGGCGGGGCCGCCTATTTGTACTGCTTGCACATCCCGCGCGCCGCAATCATCTAAGACTTGTTGAATGCGCACACCGAACGGATATTCGTAAATTCCAGGTAATTGGCAATCGCCGCTGATACTGAGGATTTTTGTGCCGCGCGATTTTTCTGTGCCTCTGGAATTAAACCAGGCGCTGCTGTGTGCGACGATATGCGCTGCTGCAATAAATGTCTCGACATTGTTGACGATGGTGGGCTGCCCCAGGTAGCCGTGCGTGACCGGAAACGGCGGACGGATGCGCGGAATGCCGGGCTTACCTTCGAGCGATTCGATCAACGCCGATTCCTCACCGCAAATATAGGCGCCGGCACCTACGACGATATCGATGTCAAATTCAAAATTTTCATGTCCGAGAATATTTTTGCCTAACAATCCTAAGCTACGGCGCTGTTCAAGCACGGCTTGCAGGTGGAATAGCAGATAGCGGTATTCACCGCGCAGATAGATAAAGCCTTTATTCGCGCCAATGACAAATGCACATACGGCCATGCCCTCAAATAGGGCATCGGCTTGTTCGCTTAATAAAAATCGATCTTTAAAAGTGCCGGGTTCGCCTTCATCGGCATTGCAGACGACATAACGCGCATCGCCGGGCGCTGCGCGGCAGAGTTGCCATTTTTTGCCGGTGTCGAACCCCGCACCGCCGCGGCCGCGTAAGCCGGATTGCTGGATTAGCGCCAATATTTCGTTTGCGCCTTGCTGCAACGCTTTTTGTAATACGCTGCCACGTGCCAAACGTTCCGTTAACAGCAGATTGCGCTGATGCACGGTATCGTGGATTTCAAACCACTCCGCAGGCCAAGCAGTGACAGGCGCTCCGGTTGTAATCCGTTGAGCGATCTGCATAATTTTTTCTGGATTCAGTGCGGCGATAGGTACGCCATTGACCAGCAATGATGCCCCCTGATCGCATAGACCAATACAGGAAGTTTCATCCACGCTGACGCATCCATCATGGCGCGTTTTGCCTGGCGTGACTTTTAATCGCTGACAAAGCATCAACATCAGATTTTGATCATCCGCCAGATAGCCGCAACTGGTGCAATTACTGAACAAAATGTGGAAGCGGCCGCAAGGCTGTGTGTAAAAAAATGAATAGAATTCAACAACCGAAGCCACCTGACTGACCGGCAGATTAAATTCACTTGCAACCTGTTGCATGGATTCCGACGAAATGTGCAAAAACTGCTGCTGCAAAGCATATAGCCGATGCAGCAAGTGCTCGTTTGGTGAATCGGAATTATGCAGGCATGAGCTTATCATATCGAAGAGTATAGCGAGGTCGAAGTCAAAATTACAGAAATGGCTGGAATAAATCCGATGAAATCTATATTGCTTTGTTTCTCAAGGAGGCTAGGACAAAGTTAGTTGTTTTATAGGACAATTCTTTTAAATAGAAAATTTCTATATGATAGACTTCAATTTCCTGATTGGGTTGGCTAAAAAAACAATAAATTAAGTATCTACCTTGAAGGTAAATGGCACTAAATTTTTGAACGGATTATTTTTTAAAGAGGTGATTTTATGTTTAAACGAGCGCTAATAACTACCGCCATACTTGCCGCAACAGCATCTTCAGCTTTTGCTACGACCACAATTGGCGGCGCAACATTGATTGATACCGCGACAGTGAATAGCGGCACTGTGTCACCAACCGCTTATCTCAGTTATGTAAGTGGCGGTAATGGTGCTACCGGCTGGGCGGATGGGTCGACTTATGGTATCACTGGAATTTCGGCTGCTTCCGCTATGGCGACAGCAGATCATAATTGGCTGCAGTATGATCCAGCCATCGTGGTGTATAGTGCCACCGCCTTGAGTTCTGTTCTCGCCATTCCGGCAATTGACCATGGCTGGACTTCTGGCAACACGGGTGAATTCTGGGAATCTTTTGAATTCCGCATTTTTGGCTCTGACTCCTCTGGCGCATTGCTCGAAGAAGGACATATCACCAATGTGTGGGCGAAAGGTGTGGATGATTCAAGCGCTTTGAAGAACGCTGATGACTGGACAACACAATGGTCTTTCACAGGTGCCTATAATTACTTTGCGGTCGTATCGGGAGATCGTCTGGTTGGCGGTTTTTACTCCCCTGGCGAAGGCGAAATCGATGCCATAGCAGCCATTCCAGAACCAGAAACCTATGCGATGTTGTTAGCTGGCCTTGGCTTATTGGGGTTTGTTGCACAACGCAGAAAACTGCAAGAAACAGTCTAAATTCTTAAGAATGGTTATATTGACCGGCCCCGCTGCGGCGGGGTTTTTTATTGGCATTGAAGCTTCAAGCCAACAATGCCGCAACAATACCGGTGATGAAAATCCCGTCAAAGGTACCTGCGCCGCCGATCGATGCATACGGCGTCCCGAGCCGCGAAATATCTTTCATGCGCAGCAGGTCAGCGCCGATCAATACCCCCAATGTGCCGCTGATATAAGCGAGCGGTGCGCTTTGTTCCGGGCTGAGTATTAGACCAACCAGCGCCGCACTGACAGGAGCAACCAGTATCGGCATACCGATGCCAAGTCCCTGAATTGGGCGGCTGAAAAAATAACTGATTAGAGTAATGATAGCGATTCCCAGCAGCGTGGAAGACAAGCTCAACGTGCTATTGGAAAACAAATAAAGCGACAATGCCGCCGGTATCAGGCAACCGCCGAGATTAATGGAAATCTGTGTTTCATTGTGAAATGGGCGCACTGGCACTTTGAGCAGCCCCCAATACACGGTTTGTGTGAATTCCCGTATGGGTACCTGGCTTTTAATACGCGTCACCGGCAAATTAATGACGCTGCCCAGCAAGGAAAGAAACAGTACCATCAATCCCAATGCCGGCGGCAAACCCAGTTTCGCAAAAGCAAATGACAACAACTCCACCTGAATAAGCGCCATCATGACGCCAAGCAGAAGAACGAAAAATATCAAATGAACAGGGGAAAAATAATTTTTCATCGCGATATAGTAGGGGAGATATCATCGGATTGCATTATTTTGTTCAGGTTATTTTATATTTTAATGAGAAATCAGGGAATATTAAGGCGACTCTGAATAACGCATCTTTGTCATTCCGAACACAGTGAGGAATCTTTTCGAATCAACACCATAGATTTCTCGCCATGCTCGAAATGACAAAATTACCGTTCGCCCTGAGCCTGTCGAAGGACTTAATCAGGGGTTCCTTAACAGGCCATCAAGAGATTACTAATTGTTAAGTCCCACGCTTAAGCGGTCAGCATAAACGCTATAAAATGAGTCGCATCAGCGCGCTGATCTGCTTCGGCTAGGCCGCGCAATTCTAGCTGACAGGATTTTCTGATACCTTCGGCGCATCCTCGCCGATCATCACCGCCTTACCATCCCGCCAGACCACGGCGTAGTGACCCAGGCGGCGTTTCTTTTCAAGTGCCTGAGTTACGGCTTTTTGCAGCGAATCCAGGATTACTTGACCTTCTTCGGAAGGTGTTGTTTTCAGAGTGATCTTCATTCCTTGATGCTCTTTAATAACTGTTGATAATAAACTTCGTGGAGAATATCACGACTATCGCTTTTTTGTTCAAACACTAGAATGGGGCTTTCGCCATCATTTATGAAACAAGTGCAGCGATCAACCTTATAACTGAATATATGGAATAAATTGCCAAGGCTGCGCGAGAAACGCCGCTCAATATCGCGTAGCGGGATATTGTGGCCGCCATGCGCAACCCTTTCCGCCACACGCATTTTTGATATTTTCACGTTGGGCAAGGCAAGATAGATTAACTCCACTAGCCAGCCATCATGTTGCAGCCGATTGATCAGGCGCAGATAACTACGGCCTGAAAGCGTGGTTTCAAATGCAAAATTCTCTTGGCGTTTGATGTTTTCTTCGATCTCATTCAGAAAGATACGGCTTGCTGCAACAAGTTCGCGTTCCGGTGCCAGCGGAGACAGGCCGGCTGCGATCAGATCGGCATTAACAAAATGAGTACACTCCGCCACCTTGGGCAGGTATTCCAGTGCGAATGTGGTCTTGCCTGCGCCGTTGGGACCGGCAATGATCCAGCAGGTGGGCATTACACAGTCTCCCCACGTTGTTTTTGCTTTCCTTTGATTCGATTGATCCTAGGAGGCATGGGGTTTGTAAGAGTGAACCTTAGTTGGATGGTGAGCATAATTTTGCCAATCTGTGACTTGAATACAAGTTTTTTGCTCCTGTCTTCGCAGTGTTTGCGGATCAATTTTTCGAACGCAGATCGTGTGTAAGCAGTGGCTGCCATGTAATCGCATGGATGCAAATGATGTGCAGTTTTGGGGATCAACTCCTGGCTGTCGAAAATTACAGGCACTTCAGTGCCATCTGCACATGTTTGGGTATAGCGCCAGTGATCGAAAGGGGGCATGGTTGATCATCTGTTACGGCGCTGCTGATAGAACTCATGGTGTATGCGGTCAAGCTCAACTTTAGCACTTTGGATTCTTTCAAGAATTAACTCGAAATCTCGTTTTTTGTAAATTATTTGATGTCCGAATGTAGGAAGAAGTATTAGAGCTTCAGGTTCTGATTCGCAAATGCCCCAAACTCCATGAGCTACCAAATTTCTACCTTCACCTGCTTTTCTTAATTTATCCAATACAGATAACACATCCTTTTTTTGTGTCTCATCCTTGATAACCCAGTCAGCCAATTTCTTCACCAGATTTACTTTGGCGTGAATGCTTTGGAGCTCATTTAAGACTTGGAGGGCGACAGGATGTAATGGGGGTTCAAATTCTGGATGTTTGGGGAGATAGACACCCATCAAATGCCCATAAAACATAGTTAAAGAGCTTTCGATGTACGCCCAATCAGCACATGCGCAACCTATAAGCGCTGCCAGCTCTGGTCGCTGAAGCAGTGTGCGCGGTCCATGTGATACTGACTCACCTATTCGTAATGGATTGGCCATTTTGTCCTAACGTACATGTTCACCGGCGGTCCGTGGGCGGGCGCGAAGCGCTGCCCATGGGACGTCCGGGTGCAACGCAGGGTTAGGTGTCACCGCCCCTCCGCTTTGGGCGGGACGGCGCCCACCGTACCAGTCGCGGAAATCTTTATGTCTACGCGTGACCCAAGCGCCCAGAGTTCTTCTCGCAGGTTGGGACCGTCATACTCGAACGAGTCTCCTGGCAATTCGTCAAGGTGCTGGGCGAGCATCTCGACGGTAACCTCAAACCGTTGTCTCGGTGGCTCAAACATTGAACCAATGGTTCGAATCATCGTTGCGCTCAGGTTGCAGTGTGGTGTGGAGGCCGCGTGCTCGTTCGCGTCGATCAACACTTGCGCTACTCGGAGCGTTCGGCATTTGTCGGCGATCGACTGAGTCAAGAACGACAGTTCGTGGTCGAAGTTGTGTGCGAACTCGTTACGTATCTCGCGTACTTTATCGAGATCGTAGCGAACGTCTTCGCTGATCCAGGCGAGTGCGCGCGCGATGCGGATTCGTGCCGAGAATGTGCTCAACGATCCATTGCCCGAAAGTAGTTCTTGTTTGCAGTCTCGAAGGCGGCGGTCATACAGGCTCTCAAGCCGAGCATCCAATAGCGCGGCACCGAGCACTGCGCAGGCCCTATCGGACTCAGCGCGGAAGGGGCCGCTGAATGTGTTGAGGTCGAACGAGGGGATCGGCTTGCGTGACATCGCGACGCCTAACGTAATATATAAGACATTTTGTCCAATAATCCTGTCGATAATGTCGTGTAATCACTGTGAATATTATCTATCATCATGTTTTAATAGCAACTGATAAATTGAATAAGGTAGTTCATAGAAGCAAACGCACCCGATGCGATCCATTAAGAATTTGCTCGATTCAATCCGTGAGAAAAAATTACGAGCACGATCGTTTCAGCATGGAAAAACCAATATTTCATAGGGTAACACTCTGTTATTTTTGACGGCAAGCTTTATCCGCCGGCTCGGTTGCGGTTCCAGCAATCGAAGCGAACTAGAATCAGCAATAATGCTGCTATCGTTCCACCAACACCGCCTCGGTAACCATAACCGCATCATCCCTTCGATATCGCAATTCCACTTTCTCCCCTGCCTTCAACGTGCGCAAAATTGCCGCATACGACGCTAAATCGCTGATCGGCTGCCCAGCCAGTTGAATCAAAATGTCGCCCGGTTGTAGTCCCGCTTGTTGCGCCGGGGAGCCGGGGAGGGTGTTGTCCACGCGCACGCCTTCGCCCTGGTACGAAAAATCAGGTACTGTGCCGAGACTGGCTGTGCGTTTTTCTTTGGTTTTTGTTTCTGTGGATTCAGTTTGCGCATTCTGCGATGACAACGTGACCGTCAATGGTTCGATGCGGTTGGCCAGGTATTCGGTGGCTTCTTTGAGAATGGCGGCGACTTTGACCAATCCGGCGGAGTCGATTTTATCGACGGTGTCGCCGGGGGCGTGGTAATCCTCGTGCGCGCTGGCGAAGAATTGCACGGCGGGTACACCGGCATTGATGAAAGCGGCTTGGTCGCTGGAGCCGAAGTCATCTTGCACGGCGTTGACGGGAATACCGGTGACAAAGCCTGCGCCGCGGAAAACATGCACCAGTTCGCGCGCGGTTCCGGTGCCGAACACCGTGACCGGATTGTTTCCCAGACGTCCCACGGTATCCAAATTCAACATCGCGATGATTTTCTCGGTTGGATAATTTTTGGTATTGCGGATGTAATGCTTGGAGCCGAGCAAATCCGCTTCCTCTCCGGTGAAAGCGACAAAAATAATGGTGCGTTCCGGTTGCCATTTGGGCACGATCTGCCTCGCCAATTCCAGTAGGATAGCGATGCCGCTGGCGTTGTCATCCGCACCGTAATGAATTTTCCCCTGGTGCGCGGCGCGCACGTCCGGCCAGCCCATGCCAAGATGGTCGTAATGTGCGCCGATGAGCAAGCTTTGCCCGGCGAGTTGCGGGTTGGTGCCCGGCAGAATGCCGATCACATTGCGTAGTGTGATATTGCCTTTCGGCACGCCGACATCCTGTTGCCAAATCTGGAAATAACTATTGTCGCCGCCGCCGGGCATTAGGCCGATTTGCTGAAATTGCTTGGCAATATACGTTGCTGCGGTATCCAGTTCCGGGGTGCCTAGTTCGCGTCCCTTGAACGATTCGCTGGACAAATGCGTAATATCACTCAGCATGCGGCTCTCGGAAAAAACCGGCGGTAGTTCCGCCAATGCGCGGCGCGGTTTGGTGATGCCGGTGTGCGTCGTGTGAATGGCGTAATTGTCTTTTTGCTTGATCCATTGCGAGAGCGGCGATTGCGTGATCGGCCATTGACCTTTGTCGATATTGGTTAATTCGTCGCCTTTGAATACCAAATAACTGTATTTACGGTAGTGCGGCAATTTATTGGCGAGCTCGGCAATCGCCTTGGGGTTGTCCGATGCGATCCATAGCAGTGTTTTATCCGGATTGGATGGTTGCCGGGTAGTCAATACGACGGCATGCTCCGCTTGCGGATAGGTCTTTTGCTCCAGTTGCAATTTTTTTTGCTGATAAGAAACGCCACGATCCGCCAAAGTTTTGGCGACAGTCTCGGCAAATTTATTTTGCCAACCCATGATCCACACGGTGCGATCTGCGGGCAAAGCGGTGAGTTGATCATCCGTAATCACTTCCAGTTGGTTCGATTGGGTTTTTTGCCAATTCGCCGTCAGCGCGCGATACGCCTCTAAGATTTGTTTGTCTGCGCGCGCAGGCAGGATCAGCAACGGTTTTTCTGCACCAAAACCCTGTGACAGCGCGGAAGGGATTTCACGGCTATCCAAGCGCCTGAACACATCAAAATGCGGATCAAGGTCGATACGCACCGGGCGGGTGTGGAAATCCATTTCGATGGTTTGCGTTCGCTGATCAACGGTGATGTGCGATTGCGTCGCCATATCTTCACCTTCCAGCGTGACAGAAACGGGAACGCGCAGACGATAGGGCTCGCCCGGTTGCGTTTGCTCAACTGTCATTTTGAGCTTGAATCCTTGCGCCGTACGTTCGGTTTCTGCATCGCGCAATACCAAATCGGGCGCACCGGCGCGGTGTACCCATTGCTCAAACTGCGCGGAGAAATCTTGGCCGCTGGTTGCGTTGATTGTCGTGAGCAAATCTGCAAAAGTTGCTTGTTTGAATTTGAACTGCTTATAAAATTGACGTAAGGCACGCACGAAATTTTCATCGCCCAATTCCTGTCGCAGCATGTGGAAAAATAGCATGGTTTTACCGTAGCCGACGGCTTCCGAGCTGGCGCTATGGCGCGAAACGAACTGGATGATCGGGAAATCTTTTTCCTTATTGACGAAATCAGCGTACTTCTGCAACACGTCGCGGCGGTATTCCTCGCCTTTGCCACGCTGTTCGTTAACCAGATGATCGGCCAGATAAGCGGTCAATCCTTCCGCCCAATTGCCTTTGGCGTAATCGACGAAGACGCCGTTACCCCAGTAGTTGTGCAAAATTTCATGCGGGTACGACGAATGCAAGATGAACGGCAAACGGATCACCTTGGAACCCAGCAGCGTAAAGGAAGGCATGCCGTAGCCGGTTTCCCAGAAATTCTCGACCAGCGCGAATTTTGTGTAAGGGTAGGGACCCAGCAGCTTGTTATACATCGCAATGTATTGCGCCGTCGCATCCAGATATTTCTGCGCCAGCGGTTGATCGGCACTGCGCAAATACACCAGCGCATTCACCGCGCCGGCGGATTGTGTGTAGCGCTGATAGCGGCCCGCGACGATATAGATATCGTCCTGCGGCTGCTTTTCCTCCCACACGATGTTTTGCATTGTGCTTGTCCGGTTCTCGCGCAATAACGTGCCCTGACTGACCACGTCCCAATCGGCGGGCACTTGAATATCCAGGCGAAATGACACCATGACATCATTTGCAAACTGCGGATACCATGCGCTGGAGTTTGCCAGAAACACACCATCCGGCGAAATCACCCCCGGCGTCGAACCGAAACTGCGCGCGTATTCCTGTCCCGAGCCTTGCACCGGGTGATGGATCTTGCCACTGAATTGCAGCGTGAATGCTTGTTGATCCGGTGGCACTGTCACGATGTATTGCCGGATCGAAATCGATCTTGATTTCAAAGTAATTTCTTTCTCTTCCACCTGAATTGCAGCACCCTCAACATCCGTGATTGATAAACCGGCATGTAAAAAGAATTCGAGCTGCACGGATTCTTTGCCATTGCGCACCGAATCCGGGATATGAATCCGGTCTTTGACGCGGATTTCAGAAGTGTCCGGCGACAATTGGATTTCCATGTGGTGATGGAAGGTTGTAGTACTTGCCGCGGCAATCGGGCTGATACAGAGGGAGAAAACAAGAACAAAAAAGGCTACGCTGAGGAGGTTTAATGATTTTTGCATTTTGTAAGGAGATTGAACGGATTCTGATGATTGTCGGGAATTTCACACTATTTGCAGGGCAGTGTGATTTTGCTCACTGCATGTTTAGCATCATATCAAACATCATTGGTATGTTGAGACAAGTCACATAACACCGGCATAATGCCAGGAATATGACATTTAGCTAAATAATCATTGGCGAGCGAAGAACTATGGGAAACGACAATAATCAAGATTCTAAGAATGGTCTGATTTCGATACTGTTATTGATCATGCTCACGACTGGCGCGCTGATCGATCCGTTAACCAGCTCACGGCCATTTGATCCGCTCAATAAAAAATTGTCATTAATAGATGAACAGAAGATTGATGCTCGGCTCTGGCAAGATCCGATCGCGGTAACCGAGCAGTTCCTATTGATCCGGCCATTAAATAGTTTTAAGCGGCATATTTTACGTACGGATCTTGGAAGTAAGAAGCAACGCGCTCTGGATTATTCTGCAGCATCAACATATGATCATCGACAGCGGCATGTAATTTCTCCTTGGTACGCACCGGAACTTTCGAACCGATAGCCTGCTTCAAATCTGAGTTTAATCTTTCTTCTGGATTTAATTCCGGACTGTAGCTGGGTAAATAAAAGCATTCGATCTTTTCCTTATTTTCTTCCAGCCAAGCCTTCACTGGTTTGCTGTGGTGCACTCTCAAATTATCCAGGATCAAGAACACTTTCTTCCCTGCATCCTTGATCAGTAGTTCGAGAAATTCAATGAGTCTATCTGAATTGAAATTTCCATCAATAATCTGCCAGCGTGCACAGCCTTTGTTGGTTACAGTGGCAATCATTGACAGCCGTTGCCGCGTGCCAGGAGCGTAGGTCACGGGTGTTTTTCCCTTGGGTGCAAAGCCACGTCCTCGCACATCCGTATTGACTAATCCTGTCTCATCACCCCAGTGAATCTCCCCGCCTTCAGTTCGAGCGCGCTTGGCAATATCCGGATATTGCTCATTGAGCCATTGCTTTACCGCCTCCGGGCGTTGTTCATAAGCACGTCGGATCGGCTTCTGCGGGGTAAATCCCCAACGCTTGAGGTAGTGTCCCACCGTGCGTATCGGCATGGATATGCCACATTCCTGCTCAATTAACTGTCTTATCGCCCCACGATTCCACAACGCAAAATCCATCTTCAGTTGCTCAGGACGCTTATCACAAATAAGCCGTTGCAATCTCAACTCCTGCTCTTCGCTTAGGCTGCGTTTGTCACCCGTACGTCGGCCGCGTCTACCAGGCTTTAGTCCAGCTGCACCACCTTCTTCATAAAGTCGAATAATCTTCTTCACAGCCGTGTCGCTCAGCTCCGTAACCTGCGCTATTTGCCCAGGTTTGCCGCCTCGCTTGTGAAGACGAATCACTTGCCGGCGACGTTCATGCAGCGCTTCATCTTTTAAGGTTCTTGCATCTATTTTTTCCATCCTCCTACGACATGCAAAATCAACAAAAATTCAAACTATTTATTGGCCGTATCTATAAGTAACAAAAAAGAGGCAAAAAAAAATGATGATTGTGACCACTGTTCAATTACTGATTTCACTCAAAAAATTAAACAGGAAATTGGTGACAAAACTGTTAGTTTAAAAGTAGTTGCGGTAAGTGTGTTTGGCAGTTCTTATTCCGAACCGGTTGAGTATCGGCTTCGCTATCGCTATGCGGTGGTGTCTGCGCTTGGTTCAAGTGGTTATACACCTCAAGATAATGAACATATTAAATATTCAAATCTAAACACTGGATTGTCACCCGAATACTGTATCAATACCGAAATTACTCTACCTTATGAATGGTACGCGCATAATTCTCGATCAGAAAAAGTACTGGTTATCTGGTTAAACGAAGACAAGATTCCTGAAGGGAAATATCGGGATTTCATTTTTTTGCTATATCAAAATTTAAAGAATACCGAATCAAAAGTTGAACAATTTAGTTTTTCATTAATTGGACCAACCAATACGTCTTTATTAATAGAGTTAATGAATAGCAAATCAATCGAAGAAAATGTAGAAAAACTGCACTCGTTCAGAATTTTTTCACCAGGTGCAACGATCTCAAATAAGGAATTAGTTGGTGCACTTGAAAATGACATCAATCAAACATGTTCAGATAAAGCTGGGGAAGTAAAAATCCAATGTTTATTGGACGAACGTTCTATTGTTCGCACGATCGGGCAAGACAGAAACCTTGCAAAAGCGCTTCTTTGGGAATTGGAACAACGGGATGTTAATCGTAAGATTCCAATAATTAAGGAAGACTGTAAAGATCAACTGGTACTCATTAGCGAGCAGGATTCTCTATATGCCAGAAGCCTGGTCGATCATTTTTCTTCTCTTTTGAAAAAGCAATGTAAAGGAGGAAAAGAACTAATCAAAAATTTCACTTATTTGCGTGGCTTAGATGGAAAGTTGCCAGAGTTCGATGAATCGAATAAAAAATCGCAAAGTGAGAAAAATACCAAAGAACAAAAAAATCTTTTGACGCAATTGGACGATGCATCACCCGAGCATGCCGAAGGCCGTAATCAATTCGATTATTTAAGAAGATTGATCGACAAAATCGAACAATTGGATTCCGCTGATGGAAATAGGGATCAAATCAAAGCAATCGGAATCATCGGGACCGATGTTTACGACAAGCTTTTAATTCTGCATGCATTAAAGGATAGTTTTAAACATAAAATTTTCTTCACGACGGATCTGGATGCCCGTTTTCTGCATAAGGATCAATCTGCATGGGCAAGAAATTTAGTAATCGCCAGCAATTTTGATTTTTCGCTGCATCCAAAATTGCAAGATAAGGTAATGCCTTTTCGAGATAGCTATCAGACTTCGACATATCTTGCGACATTAGTAGCTCTAAATCCGCAGGTAATTGAAGAATGGCCAACTCCAGACAATAATAATTGTCAATCTAAGATAACTTTAAGTAATAAATTTAATGCATTATTAGCCCCTCAAATTTTTGAAATTGGAAGAACACAAGCCATTCATTTAGCATCACCCACCAATGAGTTTCTCGATAAGTGGATACAAAACTCTACCCTAAAATTTACTGAGTCTAGTGAAATCGATAACAGCAATTGTTTAGTCAACCATTTCATGGAATGCAAAACAACAATTGAACCGGTTCGTACTAAGCAGATTGATTGGCCAGTTATTTGCGTTACTTTAATACTGCTCCTTTTCGCCGCTTATCTTTCTTGGGGTTTCTTTAAGTCCGGCTGGAAAAATGTCACGCCGGTTCAAATTGTTTTTATATTACTTCCTGTTTCTGCATTACTGTTTCTTTTGTTCTTCCTGATCTATGAAGATAATTACCCGGCTCATACCTACGGAGAACCATTTTTGTTGTTGGAAGGAATCAGTGTCTGGCCAAATCTGGTTATCAGATTTGCAGGAATTATGATGATGATTCTTCTCTTTATATATTTTTTCCATCCTCGTAGGGGGCGAGAGATCAAGGCCATCGAGAAAAATTTCAAGCAATGTAAAGAAGAAACTTGTTTCCGAAGATGGAAGGAAGCTGTTATTCAAGGCCCATTTCTACATTTCTCTAAAGAAAAAAATACCGATGAAAAAAGTTTCGATATTGCAGTGTTATGGTGCGAATACAAGAAAATTATTCAATACAAGGAATCAAAAGGATACCTTTGGATTTTTCTAACTAGTACAATTTCTCTGACATTGACCTTATATGCGTTTTGGGGATTGGGTTATTTAAACTTTCCTGCACGCGGTGTTATCACATTGTATGGGCACTATATTCTTGTAACACTTCAGTTTTTCATATTGTGGGGGTTGGTTTTTTGGGTTGCATATGAAGCAATCGCTTGTAAGCAGTTTATTGAAAGCATCGAATGGGACCAAACTAATTCAGATAAAACAGTATGGTCATCGGAAATGCGCAAACAACAATCAATAATGACGGGGATTTCGATAAGCAAACTCGATCCCTATCTACATTTTGTACTGATCACTAAGCTGGTAAACAGTATCAATAATTTGATTTATTTGCCATTTATTTTAATGCTGATCATAGCGATTGGGCGCAGTAATCTTTTTGACAATCTCGGTTTCTCGCTGGCTTTAATCGTTGTGTATCTCTTGGCATCGGTATATCTAATTACTATTCTGTTTTTGCTGAGAAAAAGTGCTGAGAAGCAGTGTGGAATGGTATTGAAATACTATGAAGACTACCGGATGCGCTTGGTGGCGATTGCATCCAGTGAATTAAGCAAAGCAGATAACTTGCTGACCGAGATCCGCAATGTTAAGAAAAGCACTTTTTTGCCAATCGTACAGCGGCCAGCATTACTCGCGCTGTTACTGCCAGGTGGCGGTATCGGCTTAACAAGCATCATCGAATACTTGTACAATTGAGACCGGATCTTGTGAAGCACAAGATATTTGAATTATTTTTAAGGGTTTTGATATTAAATGAAAATGTTTGCTGGCAGGCCGAATGACTCACAATCCGCGATCAAGTTTTCCCCAGTTTTATTTTTCTTAGTAGCGCTGAGTGCCAATGCCGCCGGTTTCATCACCGATGAACACCAGCTCTCCGTCAAGGAAAAACGTGCCGGTGAAGCGTATTACCGTGCCGACTCAAAATGGATGATTTATCAAGCGGAAGTGGCGGATGATAATCCGTTTTATCAGATTTTTTTGAAGAATGTCGAATCTGGTGCGGTGACGCAGGTATCACCGGGTACCGGCAAGACCACGTGCGCATGGGTTCATCCGTCGCAGGAGAAAGTGCTGTTTTCCTCGACGCATGAGGATAAGGAAGCCAAAGCCAAAATGGCTGCCGAGATCGAACGCCGCAAAGCGGGTGAGCAGAAGTCGTACGCGTGGGATTACGATGAGTTCTACGATATTTATGAAACCGATTTTTCCGGTGGCAATATCAAAAATCTGACTAAAACCTTGGGTTACGATGCTGAAGCTTCGTGGTCGCCGGATGGTAAGCTGATCGCGTTTGCTTCCAATCGCCGCGCGTACAGTGGTGAATTATCCGAAGAAGAAACCGCATTGTTTAAAGCCAATCCATCCGCTTTGATCGATATTTATATCATGGACGCAGATGGTTCCAATGTGAAGCGATTAACCCACACGAAAACCTATGACGGCGGCCCGTTTTTTAGCCCGGATGGGAAGCGTATTGTCTGGCGCCGTTTTTCGGAGAATGGCCGGGAAGCGGAAATATTTACGATGGCTATCGATGGGTCGGATCAGAAACAAATCACGCGCCTTAATGTGATGTCGTGGGCACCTTTTTATCATCCTTCCGGAAAATACATCATATTTGCAACGAATGTGCATGGCCATCGCAATTTCGAGCTTTATATCGTCGATGTAGATGGCAAAAAAGACCCTGTACGTGTGACCGATAAAGAAGGTTTTGATGGTCTGCCGGTATTTACGCCGGATGGAAATTATTTAACTTGGACCAGTGACCGCACTCCTGAGAAAAAGGGTCTTTTGTTTCATGGAAAATGGGATCATCAGAAAGCGCTAGAGAGTCTTGCTTTGAAATAAAACAGTTTCGCTGCTGGTTATTGCGCTGTGGAAGCGTTTGAGTAATCCGGTTTTTAATACTAGAGGCTCAATGCTTCCGTTTCCGAGCGTGGTTTATCGAATGCAGACACATTTTCCAACCAATGGCTTTTTCGTTGTGCCTTCTGCCGGTCTAATAATCTATTTGTTTCAATCGTGTCAAGGCATCTTGCAGTGGTTGTGTTTTTTGTCACAGCGCAGATCGCTCTGATTCTATAGCCTAGTTCCCAATTTATGAATAGCGTATTGCATAGATCGCTAGGGTTCTTTGCAGCCAACTAAGGTATTTTTATAAGAATTGAATCTCAAAGTGCGTTTTATCCTACCTAAAACTTGATGTGAAAAATTCAGCGGATATGTCTGTGAAACCGAATCTAAATTACTGGATCACTTTAATCGATGAGAAATTTCGTGAAAAGAACTATCAGGCTGCTCGCGATTTTATCTTGCAAGGATTGGTGAATTTTCCAAATCATTCTATTTTGCTGGATAGATTATTTATTGTTGATCAGCGATGGTGTTCGCCCATTGCGGGCAACAGTATACATTTGACGATCCCCGAAGAGAGTGATCTGCCGTACTTACAGCAATGTTTTGCTAATGAAGAATTTATGGAACAGCTTCTTCCGATGGGACGCCGGAATCAAAGCACTGAGTCGATGCTTGTTGCACTCAGGCACAATAAGTTCCCGGTTGCACAATCCAGGACTGTGCATTGGGTAATCAAAAAAGATGAGCAGGCTGATCAATCGCAGAGGTCTTTAATCAGTAGCTTAAAGCCTATAGGGCTTGCAAGCTTAGTGGATATTCAGATCGCACATCGGCGTGCTGAATTACTCATTGGAATTCCCAATCAGGACGACCGTAAACAAGCTGCTGCAGTTATCGGGACGTTGTTAATTCTTGACTTTGCGTTCAACCAAATCGGATTGCATAAATTAACTACAATGGTTATTGCCAACAATCAGCACTCACAAAAAAGTACCACTTCAATTGGATTTCTCCAGGAAGGGCTACGCCAGCAACATCTTCGTGACCCAAAGTCGCGCCAATGGTTGGATTGCTATGAAAATGGATTGACTGAAGATGCGTTTCGCGGGAGTGCAGTCATAGCACGCTTGTCGGGGCGCTTACTCGGACGGAATATTACATCGAAACGTTTCTGAAGCATTACTGACCTTAAGGAGATCATATGACCACTTATTAGCCATTACGCTTGTTGAAAAATATTGATTCGATCGAAATATTACATCGAAAAGTTTTTGAAACACTATTCACTTAAAGGAAATAGCATGACTGTATATATTGGAACCAATAGGAACGACAAACTGACTGGCTTGGATGACGTATCTGATGATTTCACCGGTGGGCTTGGGAATGATCTGCTGATAGGAGGGGGAGGAAAAGGTTTTGATTGGGCTCATTATGATTCAGCTCCTTCGGCTGTCACAGTCAATCTTGCTACTGGCATAGTCTCTGGCGGGGATGGCAACGATAGATTAAATGGTATTGAGGGTGTTACTGGTAGCGCCTATAACGATACACTGACAGGCATTAGTGATAGTTACAGTGTGCTGTGGGGCGGTAAAGGTGATGATTTGTTAATCGGCGGCGATAACGGTACTGATCTGAAAGGTGGTGCGGGCAATGACATATTGCAAGGCGGGAAAGGTTGGGATTGGGCATATTACGATGATGCGTCTTCCTCGGTGACAGTAAATCTTTCTCAGGGTACTGCCACTGGTGGTAGCGGCAATGATACGTTGAGTGGAATCGAAAACGTTTTAGGCAGTAGTTATAACGATACGTTGACGGGCGATGATTTGGGCAATTATCTGGATGGTCAAGATGGTAATGATTCGCTAGCTGGTGGCAAAGGTAACGATACGCTGTACGGCAGTAATGGAAAAGATATGCTGCAAGGTGGTGATGGTGATGATTGGCTTTATGGAGGTACCGGTAATGATACATTACTGGGTGGGAGGGGAAATGATATGTTGTACATCGAAGATGGCAGTGATAAGTTGACTGGAGGCGCGGGTATAGACAACTTCGTATTTTTTAGTAATAGTTCCATTGTAGCAATTACTGATTTCACCGTAGTTGATGACACGATTCAGCTTGATAATTATATCTTTGCAGCATTAAAGACGGAAGGAACACTGTCGGCCGGTAAGTTTGTAATTGGCACACAAGCATTGGATGCGAATGATTTCATCATATACAACGATGTGACAGGAGCGCTGCTCTATGATGCGGATGGTAGTGGCGGGGGCGCTTCAGTACCCATTGCGATTGTTGGTACTGGGCTTGCCATGACCCATTCGGACATTTTGGTGATCTAGTCAGAACAGCCAATCACCTGAAAATTGCTGAGTAAAGAATTTTTAGGTGATTAAATCAACAATGTATTCAGAGCTTTTCTAACCAGGATTTGATGCATCAGAAAAAAACTTTTCTTTGCGCTTCAGTTCGTCAAAATAAAGCGGTTCATTGGGTTCGAGCTGATTGCCTAATTTCTGGATTTGTATCCAGATATCAGAAAATTCCCCCATGCGTTTAAAACGCCGGGCATTCTTTTTGAAATCTCTTTTGTTATTTGACTTATAGAGTTGTTCGAATAACAGGAGCCAGCCAGGGATGTCGCGCTGGTTTGTTGCGAGTTGCTTCTGTAACAATTGAATCGCAGCATCCGGATTGTCCTGTTCGATTAACGCGCGTGCTGCGGCTATCGTTTGACCGGATGCTTCGGGTGAATTCTCCGGTGAATTGGCTTGTTTGGTGTCATTCCGGCGCAACAAGAGGGCTTCGTACCGGTACCGTTCTGCTGCATCGGGTAGCGATGCATCCGTGGATCGTGCAAATCTTTCTTTGATTTTATGGTGATTGCGTAACATCAAGATGAGGATCAGTAGCGCCAATAATAGCCCCAAAAGAAGTACGCTATCCGAGAGAAAAGTGAATTCCATCGAGGCATTGCTGCTGGTTTCATCTGGTCCTGCTGGATGGCTAAGTTGCTGGCCGTTAGATTCCGGCGGCGTTATTGTCTGTGCAACAGGCTGTGTGTTATCGGCGGCAGGCGTTGCTGTGTCTTGAAGAGGTTGTATGTTTTCTGCAAGCGGAGTGCTTGTGGTCCCGCTGGGTTGTACGTTGGGTGTTTCCATTTTTAATGCCAGCATGGATTGCATCGCGGCGATTTTTTTTTCGAGTGATGCGATGCGTTTTAATAATGCGTTGAGTTCGCTGGCTTCATTCTCGGCGATTTGCTCCAATTGCGCGATAAGCTTCAATGCCGGGTGACTATTATTTAAGCCGGATTTCCCGGTTTCCGGGGGGGCTGAATGTTTTGTATTGCTAAGATTGTTGGCTGGATTTGATTTCTTTGTCTTGACTGCCGGTTTTGCATAGGTGCTAATTGTTCTTAAATCCGGAATCTGAATGATGGATCCTGCGGGCACTGGTTGATAGGTGTCGCCAGGAAAGTGTTCCGGGTTGGTGTGAATAATTGCACGAATAAAATTGTCGCGTGCAGCAGGATCTTTAGGAAACATCAGGCGGGCGATCTGCATAATATCTTCGCCGGGCAGGATCTGCCATTGCATTCCGGATTTTGTAGCATTAGGGCTGGAGGCGGCATCAATCCCAGTTCGCGTACTATTTTCCTGAGCTGGATATGAAACAGGTACTTCAGCCTTAACTAAAGTACCTGTCAAAAAGAGAATAATAAAAAATATTAATTTGCCGGAGAATGCTGCCATCTAATTTTGAAACGTTTGTTTATTTGCAATATGTTGCAATCGCTTTGTTGGCGTCTGCAATTTTTCTCTGCCGTGCATCATCATCGACAAAAACTATTCCACCCGCCCCATCAGGCACAGTTAAACGCGGTGAATCAGTATATAGTCTAAGCTGTCCTTGCGCGTCTATACATTTTTTTTTGTTTTCTTCAGCCTTGGCTTGCTGTTTCACATCTTCTTCTTTTTTTTGCTGTTGACGTTTGTCAAACTCATGTCTTTCTTCGGTCAGGTTTTTAGATTTACTCGTTTCATTATTGCCGGCTGCAGGAGACGACTTGATATTTAATTTTCGTCCTTCCGTGGCTACTCCGGGTGGAGGCGGTACATCTGTGTATTGCGTTTTACCTTTTTCATCAACCCATTTATAAATTTGCGCGTTGACTGTGATACTGAATAGTACTATTAATCCGCTAAATACAAAAATTCTCATTGTGTGCTCCAGAAATATATGTATCTGAAATACATCGGTATCGTATTTATGCAACTTGAAGATTTATCGCATTAAATCATAATAATTGAAAATATGCTGCATTCTTGGCTGAATTGGGGCGAAATTTACACTTGAATTTGGCTATAATGTCGCTTTGCAAAGGATTGTTATTATGCAATTGATTCAAAAAGCGCTCACCTTTGATGATGTTCTCCTAATTCCTGCACACTCAACGGTTTTGCCGCGTGATGTCAGCTTGGCGACAAAATTAACACGCACCATTACACTCAATATTCCTTTGGTATCGGCTGCTATGGATACGGTCACCGAAGCGCCCTTAGCTATTGCTCTGGCTCAAGAAGGCGGTATTGGGATTATTCATAAAAATATGTCAATCGAAGCCCAAGCAGCACATGTGGCACAAGTCAAACGCTTTGAAAGCGGTGTGGTAAAGGACCCGATTACCATTCACCCGAACATGACTGTGCGTGAAGTCCTTGAACTGATACGACGGCATAAGATCTCTGGTTTGCCTGTCGTGAATGGCAAGAAAGTTGTTGGTATTGTGACCAACCGGGATCTTCGTTTTGAAACAAATCTCGATCAGGCGATCAAGCACATCATGACTCCCAAGACCCGGTTAGTGACTGTCAAAGAGGATACTTCGCGCGAGGAAGTTTTGGCGTTATTACATAAGCATCGACTTGAGCGTGTGCTGGTAGTCAATGATCAATTTGAATTATGCGGTCTTATTACGGTTAAAGATATTATTAAAACCTCGGAATATCCATTGGCTTGCAAAGATGAACAAGAAAGTCTGCGCGTCGGTGCTGCGATTGGAGTCGGGGAGGGAAGTGAAGAGCGTGCGACCGCATTGGTTGAAGCCGGCGTTGATGTGATCGTGGTCGATACGGCACATGGTCATTCGCAGAGTGTTCTGGATCGCATTGCATGGATAAAAAAGAATTTTCCGTCCGTTCAGGTGATTGGCGGAAATGTTGCAACAGCTGCGGCGGCTAGAGCGATGGTGGATAATGGTGTGGATGCGGTGAAAGTTGGTATCGGCCCCGGTTCCATTTGCACCACGCGGATTGTGGCGGGTGTCGGTATTCCGCAGATTACCGCCATACACAATGTATCCGAAGCATTAAAGGGCAGTGGCGTGCCCACCATTGCCGATGGCGGTATCCGGTATTCGGGCGATATTGCTAAAGCTCTGGCAGCAGGGGCGGATCTGGTTATGCTGGGCGGTTTGTTTGCCGGAACGGCAGAAGCACCGGGAGAAATTGAATTATTTCAAGGCCGCTCGTATAAAAGCTATCGTGGTATGGGCTCACTTTCCGCCATGCAACAAGGATCCAGTGATCGCTATTTCCAGGAAAAGGAACAAAAAAATAATGACAAATTGGTGCCCGAAGGCGTGGAAGGCCGTGTTCCCTTCAAAGGCAGTATTTCCGGAGTTATTCATCAATTGATGGGGGGCGTGCGTTCAAGCATGGGTTATCTGGGTTGTGAAACGATCGCTGCGATGCACGATAGAGCAGAGTTTGTCGAGATTACTTCTGCGGGAATTCGTGAATCACATGTGCACGATGTGCAGATTACCAAAGAAGCGCCCAACTATCATGTTAAGTAAGAATTCATCTTAATGCATCAAAAAATTCTCATTCTGGACTTTGGTTCGCAGTACACACAGCTTATTGCCCGGCGTGTTCGTGAAGCAAACGTTTATTGCGAATTGCATCCTTATGATGTCAGCCCGGAATTTATCAAGGAATTCTCGCCCAAAGGAATCATACTTTCCGGCGGCCCTGCTTCGGTGACTGAAGATGAGACACCGCGCGCACCGCAAATTGTTTTCGAATTAAATATACCGGTTTTGGGAATCTGCTATGGCATGCAAACCATGGCGGCGCAATTGGGCGGTACGGTAGAAAATGCAGCGGTGCGGGAATTCGGCTACGCAGAAATACAAACAACGCAAAGTGGTGTGTTATTTCAGGAAATTAAGGACCGCACGAATCCGGCTGGAAACAATGTTTTGGATGTCTGGATGAGTCATGGGGACAAAGTGGTTGCTTTACCTCCAGGATTCCAGGTGATGGCCCTTAATGCTGCCACGCCGATTGCCGCCATGGCAGATGACAAGCGGCAGTTTTATGGTATTCAGTTTCACCCTGAAGTTACACACACACTGCAAGGTAAAGCGATTATCGAGCGGTTTGTACACGATATTTGCGGGATTGGCCGGGATTGGAATATGCCGGGATATGTCGATGAGGCGATCGGTAAGATTCGTGCAACTGTTGGAAAGGATCAAGTAATCCTGGGTTTATCCGGCGGTGTAGACTCATCTGTGGCTGCTGCATTAATCCATCGTGCCATTGGTGATCAACTCACTTGTGTGTTTGTGGACAATGGTCTGTTACGTGCCAATGAAGCCAAACAAGTGATGGAAACTTTTGCCAGTAACCTGACCGTGAAAGTAATTCATATTGACGCCAGCCGTGATTTTTACCGGAATCTTCTAGGTATTACCGATCCGGAAACCAAGCGAAAGATTATTGGGCGGGAATTTGTTGAAGTATTTCAGCGCGAATCGGCAAAGATAAGCGATGCTAAATGGCTGGCACAAGGTACTATTTATCCCGATGTGATTGAGTCTGCCGGGGGAAAAACCAAGAAAGCAAACACAATCAAATCGCATCACAATGTCGGCGGGTTACCGGAAACACTTCATCTGAAATTACTCGAGCCGTTACGTGAGCTTTTCAAGGACGAAGTGCGTGAATTGGGGCTGGCACTTGGCTTGCCGCGCGAAATGGTATTTCGTCACCCGTTCCCCGGACCCGGCTTAGGCGTGCGCATACTCGGTGAAGTGAAATACGAATACGCCGAATTACTAAGACAAGCAGATCAAATCTTTATCGAAGAATTGCAACGCTCCGGCTGGTACGAGAAAACATCGCAGGCATTTGCGGTTTTTCTGCCTGTAAAGTCGGTGGGTGTGATGGGGGATGGGCGCACTTATGAATACGTTATAGCCCTCAGAGCGGTGCAAACCCAGGATTTCATGACCGCCAACTGGGCGGAACTGCCATACTCGTTATTAAGCAAGGTTTCCAACCGGATTATCAACGAAATTCGTGGTATCAATCGTGTCGTCTACGATATTTCCGGTAAGCCACCAGCGACAATTGAGTGGGAATGATTGTATGTCTCGCAATGCCTAGCACAGAACTGTAACAACTCTCTCCAAACCCGCTCCAGTGCGGGTTTTTTGTTCATTGCGTCTGGTAATATCATGCACAAGAAAGCATCCTCAAGAAAGTTTTATGTATGGTTTACTCGATGGTATGATTCATCTTTAAGTCTAAAGTATCCATCAATACCATCCGTTGATATCTCGGATAATCATGGTATTGATATGTAATAAATCATTCATTAACAGTAACTTAAATATACTTTTTCGGTTTTAAAAATCATGGTATTAAAAGACTGATTGATGCCATTAATTGAGATGTATATATAACTTAATGGACTGAATAATAAGGATATAAATTGCTGACTGATACCAAGCTACGAAATCTAAAGCCCCAGGAAAAGATGTACAAAGTGTCTGATCGTGATGGTTTGTATGTTGCGGTTACAAAATCAGGTGGCATTTCATTCCGGTATAACTACACATTTAACGGCAGGCAGGAAACTATCACTTTCGGGAAATACGGAATAGGCGGCATTACATTGGCTGATGCGCGCACGATGTTGCATGAGGCGAAGCGCATTATAGCATCAGGGAAATCACCGGCAAAAGAGAAGGCGAGATCCAAAAAACATGATAAAGGTGCCAAAACATTCGGAGATTGGGCGACAAAATGGTTAAAAAGTGCAGAGATGGCCGACTCAACGCGCGATATGCGCAGGGCGTGTTACGAGCGTGAGCTAAAAAATACGTTCGGGAATAAATTACTGTCCGAGATCAATCACGATGATTTGCGTTCCTTGTGCGACAAAATAGTTGAGCGCGGTGCGCCAGCTACGGCTATTCATTCGCGCGAAATTGTAATGCAGGTTTTTAGATGGGCAAATGAGCGTGGCCAGAATGTGATAAACCCGGCTGATATGGTGCGCCCAAGAACTATAGCCGTATTCCAGCCACGGGAACGCGCTTTATCCCCAGATGAGATCGGATTGATGTACGAATACCTTGACAAGGTGGCTGCCGGTCCTCAATTTCGTGTGGCATGTAAGCTGCTTTTATTAACAATGGTTCGCAAAAGTGAATTAACAAATGCCAAATGGACTGAAATCAATTTTACTGATGCGCTTTGGACAATACCGAAAGAGCGCATGAAACTACGCCGCGCGCACCTTGTCTTTTTATCAAACCAGACTTTGGATATATTTATTGCGCTAAAAACTTTTGCTGGCGGATCTGAATATGTGCTGCCTTCGCGCTACGATGCAAATGCACCGATGAGTGACGCTACATTGAACCGTGTTCTTGAGTTGGTATATAAGGCGGCTCAGAAGGATGGCAAGTCATTGGAAAAATTTGGGCCTCACGATCTGAGAAGAACAGCCAGCACGCTATTGCATGAAGCAGAATACAACACGGATTGGATTGAGAAGTGCCTGGCTCATGAACAACGTGGTACCCGGCTTGTTTACAACAAAGCCGAGTATCGTGAGCAACGCACAGCCATGATGCAGGATTGGGCAGACATGATTGATGGTTGGACTATCAAGAAGCGATAACCGTTCTTCCAGGGCGCGTAGCCTCTTTGCCAGATTCCTGACGTTCATTAATCCAAGCCTCTACATCAGCCAGAACCCATGCTACATTCCGACTTGTAAGAGCGATCCTCTTCGGAAAATCGCCGCGTTTCTCCATGTTATAAATGGCTTTCTCAGACAGCGGTATGAGTGAAAGTAATGTTTTTTTGTTAATTAGTTTCTTCATTAATATATCCGTCATATAAATTGCCTGTATTAATTAATCGTTACGTTGCTATTTGAAACCTGTTCGCCGTTGATAAGAACTCTTCGGCCTTTATTCCATTCTGCAATTGCCTTCATTGCAGTCATTCTTGCCGGACCTGAAGTCTTGCAGCTGCTGCAGCCAGCAACTACAAGACCAAGTACGCTATTTCTAATATTTAATATCGAAGGTTCATTACCGCATTCGCATTGCACAAATTCAAACTTATTTGGCATTCCTAAACCTCATTAGCAATCTTCAGCAAAACCGCTGCGTGACATTCATCCTCTTGATACATTTCATGAGGAGTAGGGCACCAACACGCTAAATTCTTCCCGGCAAGTTGCATTCTTGCGGCGATAATCAATTTATCGTTGTGTTGAGCGAACGATCGGTAAAGAACAAAAGCATGTCGTCTATCTTGAACCATAGCGCCAGGTATAAATGGATTCTCTTTCCCGATAACGAATGGATTGCCCCATTTTGTCGTGCGGTCCACCTTCACCGTGTTTTCCGGCATACGCCAGCCTTTGGTACGTTTAAGCTGAACTCGCTGTAGCTTCATTATTCGATTGCCTTTACCCAACGTGGGCTTTTGTTGTCGCCGGTTATGCGATTCCACTGTTTGTAATACGCGGTCACCTCATGCCGTAGAATCACATCGTTTTCGTTGCTATGAGCGATTGATTCTAGTTCTTTCAGCATTGCCCAGAATGTTCCTAGTACGCCTTCTTGCTCGTTTTCAGGTATATGCTTTAAGTCAGGCATTTTTATCATCCTTCGATTCTTCCTGCTTTTCTTCGAACATTAGAAAGTTACTTTCCCCTGTCGGATCTGGATATTTGTACGCTGACTTGCAATCAGCGAAGCTTTCACCGCATGGCTGCAGGTCACTTAATTCACAGCCACATTCCGCATCACCGTTCACAAGTCCATCAAAACCGTTATCAACCAAGTGCTGTTTAATTATTTCAATTACTGATGACATCTTTAACCTCGCCCTTTAATTCTTTCATTTTTGCCAGGACTTGCTCTATTTCTTCAATCGAATTACCGTTAAAAATAACATCGTCAGGCAGCACGATGATGTATCCAGAAAAGGTTTTTCCTCTGAAAACCTGGACAACGTCGCTTTTCTTTTCACCGAAATTAATAGCCATCTTCCAGCCTTAGTTCCTCAGTTTGATAGCAGTTGCACGCAGGGCATTTAGTGATTGAAGTTTCCGGTTTCCAGATATAACCGCAGCCCCAACATTTTCTTGGAGTTTTATAATTCGGTATTATTTTAAGAGTCATTTTGATATCACCTTAAATTCCAGCTATCTACCCATCATCGAATTAACTATCCTGAAAGTTTCAGCCAACAATTCTTTGTTGCGCTCAACTCGTTCAGCATTCCTTTTTGCTTTTTCCGTCCTGCGCTTTTCTATATTTTCAGGTTTCCAATATGTGGCTTTGCGCTTGGCATTCGCAGCTTCCCTCTTGATGCGTTTTTGCTCAGACAGATTCCATTCTCTGTCTGCCTCAATGGATCTTTCCACCTCGTATCCCATGTCGCACGATTTACAAAGCGCATACTCGATCTGGTTGTGAATTGTCGGGACAACGCAGCAATCTTCACAAACCGGTTCTTCACAGTCCCGGCACGTCAAATCTGTCTCTGATTCACACGTGTGGCATGGGACGATATTCATATCATTGGCGAACTAAATAATATTGGATGCTCTTTGACCTGATTACCCATATTCAGCTTCCAATTTAGCTAGGTTTGCTTTCGACTCATCAAGCATTTTTATTCTTTCAGATAATTCAATTTCTGCCCGTTTTATTGCCTCTCCAATAAATTTTATATCCGTAGCAGCGCTACATTTCGCCTCCGCCACAATAAATTCTCTGTCAGTTGAATATGTGTTCTCATACATCAAATCGCCGTCATGAGTAACGTTCGGCCATCCAGGAATCTCGCATTGCTTTTCGATAATTTCCCCACCGTCATAGGTATAAACCGTGATCGATTTATCGAATTTGTCCTCAGATTTAACTAGACTCTCTAGCATTAAGAGATCGCTATTCATTTCTTTAAGATACCGCCCAAGATTGCCGCTTTCATTGTCAGAAATAAGTGAACTTTTCTTAATTAACTTCCCGTCCAAACCAATTACAATCAATTCACTGGCGTATTGTGATCCTATGCAGATACCTTCATCAGTCACGTGCACGATATGCTCAATGCGGTAATGCTCTTTTACGTTTTTCCAGCCCATATAGCTCTCCTGGTACCCGCTAGAACGGGATATCATCATCCATGTCATCAAACCCGGTTCCTGCCGGTGTGCGGCTCTTGGACCCGGCTGGCGCGGATGATCTGCTTTGCTCAAAACCATCATCATTCCCAGAATCACCACGATCTGATCTACCGCCGCTACCCAACATCTTCATGTCATTTGCAATGATGTCTGTGGTGTAGCGTTCCACACCACTTTTGTCAGTCCATTTCCGGGTTTCAAGCCTGCCTTCGATGTAAACAGGCTTGCCTTTCTTCAGGTATTCGCCTGCGATTTCAGCCAGTTTTCTGTAGAACGTAACGCGATGCCACTCAGTTTTTTCTTGCTTCTCGCCGTTTTTGTCTTTCCAGGTGTCTGTCGTTGCTATGGTGATATTAGTAATAGCATCGCCGTTCGACATGTAGCGAGTTTCTGGGTCTTTGCCCAAGTTACCAATGAGTATTACTTTATTTACTGATGCCATTGCCAGACTCCGATTCGTCATTAATAAACTTGATCATAGTTGGCGGTGGGGTAAGCACAGTCCCATCCGGCATTTCTACAATTGCAACGCTGTAATTACTAAATCCTTTCTCATCTTCCTCGATAGCCAGGCCGAATTGGATAAAAACTCCGATTCCATATTCAATTTTTTCGTATCGATTTGGAGTTCCGCTATACCGACCCTCATAAACAATTACTTTTCTATGTTGTGCGCTCATGATTTATCCTTCGTATACTTACCCCAACCATTCCAGCGTTGATTGAAATCGTTAATAGCTTCTGCTGGTGTATCACCAAAGCCGCACACGCCTTCTTGTATATTGTCGCCATATAAAGCGCACCATGCATTTCCATCAGGAAAAACCTTTGGCCGATAAATTGCGCTTGGGCTTTGATAGTCGCATATTGCTTGCTGTATGCTGTGCTGCACCATTAATGCAGCGTGACTGATTGCATTCATGGCCATACTTGAGTGTTGATCGTTCATAATTAATCCTTTAGGGTCTGTTACCGCAGTCACATTTCTTGCAAGGTGCTGAGTAATATTCGATCTCGCTCATAAAAACACCGCAGCCGTGACACCTGTACCGTTCATTCTTTGGTCTCTGAGGTTTTATCAACGCGATCCCGGTATCCTTCAATGCCTCTTCAACCGAAACATACTGAACATCAACAGCTGGCCGTGTCTTTGCATCGATGTAATCCTTCGGCCAAGGTATATCGGTTTCCCGGCATTGGTGCTGTCTTACAGCTTCATCTTTCGTGTAAACATGGGCTTCGCGTAAATTGGTTGTGTATCCCTTGCCGTCTTTCTTCCAGAAAAGCATGTCGTTGCCGACAAATGATCTGCTGTCTTGCAGGTAATATTCGTTATGCATTCTCAGTAACCTTTTCCCAGATATCCTCAAGCTTCTCGATCTGCCGTTCGCTCAAATTCCGACCTTCATCAATCTGATTGCGTATCGAATCAATAAAATCACATTCCCAATCGTTAAGTAGCGATTCATTGAACTCGCACTCTTCAACCATCTTTAAGTGATCATTATCAAAATCAGGCATTCTTATTGTCTCCATTCATTGGCACAAACCCACACTCATCAGTGCGCATATCCGAAAAATCAATAGGCGGCTCACCTTCAGTTCCCCACCATGCGCGGGCATGCGCCATCACGACATCGTTAAAATTCCGGCTGCAATCGGCATTCGCACACGGCTGGCTGCAAAATCGTTTGTCTAGGTAGCAGGGCATTTTTAAATCCGACAGCCCATGATTGCCCCGATTGTGTCAGAGCCTGTCCGAAACACGAGCATTCCGTTTTCTTTTGCGGAAGAGAATTCCAGGCTTTCCTCGTCGATTATTAGCCGCAAATACTTTGCTTGCACATTGATTCCGAGAATTTCCACACAAGCGTATGGCTCGTATACTTTCCCAGAGCCATTGCAATCCGGGCATGTTTCATCGGTTTCCAGATTGTTGTCATAACCGGCTCCACCGCATGACGCGCACTGAAGATCATGGTATGTGCTGTAGTCTGTTTCCGCATTAACAGTGCCATCGCCTTCGCATTCTTTGCACTTTATTTTCTTTGCCTTGCCTGTGCCACGGCACACCAGGCAAGGCACCATCTCCGGCAAAACCATTTCATCTTTATTCGCAGTTACCCATGCGGTCGCTGATTCGATTATATTTATCACCCGCGCAGCGTTGAACCTTTCCGGGCATTGCGGATACTCGTTTTTGCCGTCGTTTGGCATTACGATAATTACGTGTCCGTTAGTTGCAACAATTCTGTTGTCAACAATGAATGGTGCGTTTAGATGGCTGCGAATATCGTCTTTTCCGCAGAATTGATTAATGTCAATCATGTTTTGCCTCCAAATCAACTATTGCTGCAAACTTCCCAGGACTCCAACTAACTGGCTCTGATTTGCGTATTACAGCGTTAAATTCTTCTAATGCGGCTTCAACTTCAGGTGGCAATTCACCATCATCAGGCAAATAATCAGCCCAATAATCGCTTTCAATCTCCCCCAAGTGATTTGGTTCGCAGATAAACAGCTCTAATTCATCGGGATCTGTCACTTGGGCTTCGCACATCAAATCAAACAGATCATCTTTATCAAAGAGATACTTATCATGAGATTGCGAAAAGAGCGGCGTTTTTTGATCCCATTCTCGCCTCTCTATAATCAAGTAAAGTTCCGAGTTTTTATTTTTGCAGCATGGCTCGCAATATGAATTCTTCGGGATAGCCGCTCCGCATCCACAATGCTTGTGCGTTGATCCAGAATATCTTGCTAATTTCTCGTTAGTACCGAAGAACCCGCCATAACGATCAACCCACCCGCTAATGCCTGTGACAAATTTCGCCGCTTCCTCGGATTCTGGGAATATTGGTTTTTCTGGGCTATTTGCTTGCATTTTTTGCCTCGTCATATTTCATGATTCCCCACACAATCGCGTACAGATTCCAGATATAGTGAAATGTGTATTCCTCGGTGCCGCCACTATCGAAGAAATCAGTAAACCCAATGCCCTCATACTCAAAACCATGAACCGCGTCATACGCTCTATGCTCATCGTCCTTGTGATAAAGGACATCTTCTTTAATTGCGCTCCAAAGCCTTTCTTTTTCTTCATCTCCAAGATCATCACACATGACGTCCTCAAAATGATTCTTGACTCTTTCTTCAAAAATATCAGCGTCAAACTCTATATACCCGGCATTTGTTCCAATACTTTTAAGTTTTTCACCCCAATAATGCGGATTGATATTCAGCAGCACGCCTTTCTTCTTATTGAAGTCGTTATCATCCATCTTGAAGAAATCGAACATATCGTGAACTCTCGAGAAAACGTAAGTACCGCAATCACCAGAAATGCACAGATTCCCAGGCCAAGTAATTAAATCGAACCAATAATAACTACCACCTTCAGCACGTCTGAACCTGACAAATCTATGTACCCCATCATCTTTTTCGATACTGATTTGATGGTCTTTCACATCATTCAAGAATCGTTCTTGAGTACATTCATGTTGGTTACTCATCGCGCGCCTCTTTCTTTGCTAGTTCTTCAAGAAGTTTTGAGTTTATTGATGAAAAAGTCAGCCACGTTCCTGATCTTTCGTCATATTCAAGTATTTTTGAATCATCGCAGAGCGCAAGTAATGCGCCGTTATAAACAATAAGCTGGATAATTTTAATCATCGTTCAAGCCGCCTCCAGAGCACCAATAACGCCGTTGCTAATCCAGTGAGTCTCAATGCTTGACGGCAAGCCGGTAGGAGGTGTTTTCAGCGTTCCGAAAACCATTAATGTTTCGATATCGTTTGAGCGAGCGAGAGAATCGACCCATTTTATAAATGAAATGCGCCCGTTATTGTCGAGTAGATCAAATTCATCGCACATGAAGAATTTAAGCCCGGTCACATAGCTTATTGCTTCGGCAATCATGACGTTTATGCGCCACTTGGCCGATTGTGAGGATAGGCCGTATGGTTTGCCGCCATAACTGATGGTCATATCTTCAGAGATAACAACCAGTTTCCAGCCGGTTATCTCGGATGTTTTTGCTAGTCGGTCATTGACCGGCGCTATTGCTGTTTTGAGTATTTCACCGGGTATCCCATCGGGTGCAAGTGCTGCAGCTATCGCGCCCCATTCTTGAACATCGGTGTGATATCCGGCTGCTTTCTCGGTTTTTTCATCGGCAGTAGCAGCAAGTTTTGTGTTTTCATTCATCAAATCCAGTGCTTCTTGCGCTACCTTACGTTTTGTTCTCAGAGCCTCAATCTTTTCCTTAAGTTGATTGATTATTTCTTCACTGATTACTTCTTTTTCTGCCTTCTCAATCTCTGCCAGCTTGTCTTTTGCATATCTCGCCGCCACAAGATCACGCTCGCCGTTTTCCACTGAATTTTTGAGCAATGTAAGTGCGCTTTCTAATTCCGGAAGCTTCACGGCAGCATCTTCATCGCCTTGCAAATCACCTTCACGCTTAACAAGTTCTTTACCATTCCAAAATAACTCAGAATCGCATGATGGGCATTTACACGCGATATTGTCAGGCGTTGATCCTTGCGAAAGTCTGCGTGCGTCCTCTACTTTGACCGTCATCAAGGCAAGTCCTTTACGATCTAGCGCCAACTTGGTTTCAATGCGCTCAATCTTCTCTGATTTTTCACGCAAGCCATTAATTTCCTTGTCTTTCTCACCGGCATTTTTAAACTCTGTTTCAAGTGATCCCAGTTTCTTGTTTTCTTCATCAAACTCAGCGCTGATATTTTCGAGCGCTTTTTGTGCAACGGCCACTGCTGATTGATCCACTTCTGGCTTCGCCGCCTTCCAAGCGACCGCTTTTTTATCGCCATACACTTCACCGGTAGTTGTTTTCCAACTTGATCGAGCATCTTTGGTATTTTCGATTGCTTGCTTTTCAGCATTGCTAAATCCTGACATTAAAAAAGGTATTATTCCGTCAACCTTTGCTGTATTGCATCCGCGTTCCAGCAATTTCGCACGGATTTTATTAACGTCTCTTTTTGTGGCCGTTATCTCTGTAATTAGAGAGCGTCTGTTTTCCTCGGTAGCCGCAGAAAAAAGCTTGGGGTCGAGTAAATAGGGTAGGGCTGAGTGCATTTGCTCTTTTATCTCTCTGGCACCATTTGGCAGCGTTATGCTTGCTTGTTTTCCGCCATCGTACTCAAGGTAGCAGTAGCCAACTGTTGAGCCATCATTTACCAAGTGCTTGTAATCTTTTTTGTTAGATACGCGGGTACTTTCTCCCGTCAGAGCGTGAATAATTCCTTCGTAAATGCTCGATTTGCCTGCTTCGTTTGATCCGCAGATCAAGTTAATTGCCGCTTTTAATTTCAGGTCTACTTGTTTTGCTGCTATTAGACTTTGTACTTTCAGTATTTCTAGTTTCATAATTATTTAACCTCGATTAATGACATATTTTTATCTATCGATTGGTAGGCATTTGTTTTTTTCTGGTTTAAATCAGTCAAGGTAATATCAGCGCCAATGCTCATTCCCAATCTTTCAATCATGTCTCTGATTTCAAGCAATTCGCCAGCACAAAAACCCGCTTGGCTTGGGATTCCAGATCCTCTCATGTGTACAACATCTGAACTATTTAATTGAGCTGCAGCTAGCCGAAGAATCCCTTTCATTGCATCAATTTCCCGGTCTCGTAGATGCATATCTAACCTGTTTGAAGTTCTGATTTCCATGATTAAGCCGCCTTATCTTGCTCATTCAATAGCTGCTGCTCTCCCAGAGTGCTGATGAGTTCATTGATTATCTTTAAGCACTGTCCTGACCTGATAGTGAACTCGTTATCAAAATAGTCATCATCTGTGTCGAATTCAGAGCGATCCTCAACCAGATCAGGAAGGGTGATTTTGCTAATCATCGATTTGTTATCAATCGTGAAAAAGCATTCATCCGTGCCAAGTACAATTTCTAACTTAACCGGGCGCTTACCATGCAGAACGTAACTGGTAACCGCGACCGTATCCAGGTGTTCATTTTTGTACGTGATTCTTTTGCTTTTCGCTTCTGCATCTTCAAGAACGCAACTCCTGCCCAAGGAAAGATTATCAATACTTGAATCATCATCAAGAATCAGTCTGCGCATAAACATTTCCACTGAATTGGAAAATCTCAGTATTGCGCCTTCATATCCAAGGTGCTTATAAATGCGCGTCAACACATCATCAACAAGGGCGCTCGAAGTTGATTCAACACACAGCAAGTCATGTTCGGTATTAATCCAGACATTTATTGATTTGCTTGTCACAAAAGCTTTTGCGTACAGTTCTGCAGTTACCTGATCCTTTAATTCCGACAACTGTTTCTTTGTAAGTCTGGCTACATCAAGTCTTTTGCACAAATCAGCTGCTCGCAGTTTTAACTCCCGATTAATAACGCTGGCAGGCAACAATTTCTCTTGTTTTTCGCAAACCAGCATGATGTTTTGGCCTACTTCAATGAATGGATCGCCGTTGCGTAATTCCTTCCACGCATAACCTACATTGCCAGGTATTGAAATTTCTTCTCTGAGTTTTTCCAGGTCCGGTACCCAGCCTTTTGGCGATCTGCATACAGCTAAATTTTTCATGATTTATTTCCTATGTTAATTTTTCGGTGCTGATATGATTCCGCTCTTGCTCCAAGCGGGTGGATTAATTTTTGCTACTTTCTGAGGCAATTTCTCTATCAAGCCAGCCTCTATTAATCGCAACCTTACAAAAGCCCGGCTTGTAGATAGCTCTTTTGCTATTTGCCCTACATCTTTGCCCTCCTTGTACATCGAAACAAACAGGAAACCTTTTGTTTTTCTTGGCACTCCCAGTTTCACCATTGCTTGTGACAGATACATGCAAAACTCTAGTTTAGATATTCCGCTACCGCGCTTACCAGGAATTGGCGGCTTGATGAAACCGCGATAAAAAAGCAGATCGTAAACCTGAACCTGATCATCAATTCCTTTCCGCAGTAGCGCGAATATTCCACGACGCAGTTTTTTACCTGGGCGGCTTTTGACAAGCATTTTGCTTCTGTCAGCCTCCCTCTTTTTTCTGGGCTTTTTAGTTTCTTCCACAACACAGGCATTTCTTCTCTCATCAGCAGGTGGACGCAGACATCCCAGTGATACCATCCATGATTGGGATTGAACGCTAATCTCATTAACTTGATTGCTTGTCATGATCAATCGATGCTGAATTCAGCTTGCGATTCCGCTATTTCGCGCGCACGAATCTTGGCTTGCTCTTCTGCTGATGGCTCGAATGATTCTTTTGATTGAATTTCTTCGGCTTTGATTTCTGGTTTGTCTTGTTCGATTTGTTGCTGCGTAGCTGGCTCATCTTTCAATATTTCGCCAGCTTCTGCATCAACAATATTTGACTCAATATCGCTGGATTCAGGTTTTGAAGGTTTCAGAGAATCAATATCAACAGAGTAGCCGCCGTGCCCGTCTGGTGAGGCATCTATTACCCTTGCATCCTGTATTTCTTCAACGGTTTGCAAACCCATTAGCAATTCGGGCGCGTAGAGTTTCCCGAAGAAACTAGCTGTGCGGTAGCGAAGCATGACTTCATCCATGGTTTTCCATTTGCTGCCGTTCTTGCTATACCAGCCTTCTTGAACCGCCATTTCAATAGTGACCGGAGGGGACTCTATGCGCTCACCAGTACCTTTCTCAATCGCCCATGCGACACATACTTTGTCTTGAATTTTTTCGGTTATAGTTTTGGTTTTCTTTTCTCGGTTTTCCCAATAGGTTGAAACATAGTCGACTGATTTTTTACCAATCTGCTTAATATCGAATCGCAGAGGCGAGAATCTTCCACAGCCATTGATTGCAGCGATAATCCATTGCGATGACCAGCTTGGCCTTCCTTCAACCACATAAAGGTTTTGCATTACCATCAGCGGATCAGCATTCATTCGATGCGACATATTGAGCGCTACAACACAATTGGCCAGAGCGTTAGGATTCGGTCCTTTCTTTTCATCATTTGCACGATAGGCAGCAGGAACTAATGTGCTGGTTATCAGTAGTTTTGCTGTGCGTTGCATCAGCTCGAAAGATTGCAGCGATCCGAATCCTGGTGTTATTTCAGGCATCCTAGATTCTGCAGGTTGTGGGGTTTTTAAATCCCCAAGTTTTGCCGTTGTTTCATTCATCTAATTTAATCTCCTTTAAAAATGCATTTTTTCCATCGAGGACAATATTTCACAGAACAGAGGGTCGATTTCGGATTTGGGTAAAACATGCCGCTCCGAAACATATTTGCAGCAAACTCAATCAACCCCTTATTGTTTTCATCCCCAACCATGATCTGTTTCGCATTACCTATTACCCCGGTAGCTATTTCCGCCTTGCCCTTGGTTTTTAGTCCGATAATCTCAGCCTCAGAGGTTATTTGTTGCCCGGTCGTGTGTTCATACAGCAATTCATACGTGCCTATTTGCGCAGCATGACCCTTAGTTACTGCAACGCCGTTTTGAACAGAATTTCCACCGCTTTTTAAATCCGCGATTCCGACACCCATAGAGGTTTTCTTAATCCTTGCTCTATCTAGCGTTCCTTTCAGCCTGATAACAACTCCGTTTCCGCAATCAATATCAAACTCCTTGGTATCCATTTCGATAGCCACAAAGTTGTATTTTGGTGACCATTTGGCGCAATACTCGGATACAAGAGATATCCCAATAAATTCCGCCTCTTTCATAGTGATATCATCCTTGCCATGATCGAATTCATTTTCAGGATCGCGCAATTTATCCACCATTACGCCAGCAGCATCTATGATGCTCACACCAGAATCATCTAATCTGCTTTGATCAAACACCGCTGTTCCAGCATGAATTGCAGTACCCAGAGCAGCTCGCAGCCCGACTGTGTTGCGCATACCCAGCAAGTGGATTCCCTCCCATCTATACGCACAGTCAAAAAGACCTGGCCAAGAGGATGCTCGAACGGTTAATGACGGCTCGTTGCTCATGTCGCAACCCTTGAGTATTCCCATGCTTTATTTGGCGAATATCCGCGCTTTAAGAACCAAGCAAAGTTACCAATGCGCCGCCAGAAACTTAATTCACTGTGCAGAACCATGATCTTTATCCTCACAAAACTCGTATGTCTTACACCACCGTTCGTTTGCCTTATCAAAATCAATAAAGCTAACAACTGCAATCACCACGGCGATCCCGAATATCAGATGTTTGAAACCTTTTAGTTCATTCATGGTTGCGCCCCTGTGTTGGAGATAACAATATTCACCGCGGAGTGATCATCACTATCTTCCATGGTCAGAATCATCACATCCAAAGCATTCACGTAGCCCTCAAGTGTCTTATGTTCGGTTGACCATGGATCAATCCTCCCCATTCTTTTAGTGAAAGCTGCCTGAACGTGCTTGAAAACAAGGATGGCATTAGCTTTATGCTCACGGTCTTGCAGAACATCATCAAGAGCGCGTTCCAGGGCATCCCAAAGAATTTCGTTTTTTCGCTTCTCAATCGCGTCTGGCGAAAGGTTTGCATTCTCTGATAAGCTCATTTCAGCACCGCTACCTTGATGTATGGAGGCTCGCTGACCATTGCTAATGCATGCATCGTGGCTTCCATTGTTGATTTGAATAAACCCTCAATTGGGCTATGAATTTTGCTTGCAGTCCTGATTGTTATTACGCACTTGACCATTTTTACTCGCTCCGTATGGTTGCTTGATCAACTCACCAGCGCTTACGACTTATGGGGTGTTGATGAGATTATTACACCATACGGTGTACATTAAGTCAACACCAAATGGTGAATATTTTTTCTTACGCCTGAATTTTTGGCAATAAAAAACCCGCCTGAGCGGGTTCTGTGGTGCGTGTAGAGCGATTAATTACTTATTCATCGTCACACATATCAAGTAAAAAATCACGCGCAGACCTGCATTGGATGAAATCTTTATTACTCCCACCTTTGTCAGGGTGAGTAATGAATGATTTCTTAACAAAAGCTTTTTTAATAACAGAAATAGTTGTTGGCCACGCATCAATTCCCAATACTTTCATAGCCCAATCAATATCATTGGATGGAAGTTCAATAACGATATTTTCTTCTAAATCATTTAACCTGCATTTCCATCGGCGTTTTTTTACAGTTTGCTCTGAGTAGAAAGTAGCGTGTGATGGTCTGTGGTAATACTCTCCATCCCGCTCAAATATTTCTCTATCGAGAATACGCATGTAAATGATTCTTGCCTGCCACCCTTGACGCAAATAAGCCTTGCCAAAAAATGGATAGGAATCAATAAAAACATACTTATCAGTCACTTTTATAATGCGATGACGTTGCCAGTTTTTCTTATTGGTTGAATAATCCTGTTCGTTATGATCTGCGTGAACAAATTCAATCTTTGATACGAAATCATCCGTGTTGCATGGAATAGCGCCAATTTTTCGCATAGCTTCGCGCTTGCGGATATAGCTGCGAATGAATTCACCGTTTGATTCTGCAGCGAATGGATTGTTATTGCCGTATTCCAGTATTATTTCAGTGATAGACGATGGATCAATATGGTCCGAATAAAAAGCCGGTTCCGCGCCCATCAGGTAATGGATGCGATTATGCCAAGCTGCCAGCGCGTAATCGCCAGATTGTCTTTTTAGTTTGGAAACTATCGGTGTGTTACAGGAAATGAACTCTCTTAAAGCCGTATTAGCTTGATTGCGGCTATTTGTGTCAACATTTGTGAAGCCGAATTGGGTAGCAAAGTGAATCGCCTCACCTAATGTTCTAGCGGTACCTGATAATAATGGCGGATGATTGATTAGCTGCGTAACACCAATAGCCCATAAATACAACGTGTGGGATGTTGAAGCAAGTATCTGATGAGGGTTTGCGCCCTCATTGGTCTTGATATGATGCAGGTAAGGGCATGCTGCTGCATAAAGCGGTGTGACGGCGAAATTAACGAATTCCGGGTTCACTTACCTGCATTTATTGTAAAGTTATTCTGTTAATGATCTTCTGCGGCGTGCCATGAACCCAATCAAACCAAGCCCCGCCAGTAGCATTGCGTATGTTTCCGGCTCTGGAACCTGTGATACTGGATCAGGGTCAGGAATAATAACTGGTGGCGGCAGTGTTACGTTAATATTATCTATCGCAAGGAAATTAGTGCTGTCTTTGGTGATTGTTACGCTCGCAAGATTGGTGAATCCGGTGAGGTCGTGGTGGGTGAAGTCATTCCCAATCTGAATGTCGCTATTAAGAGCGGTGGAATCAAGTCCAAAAGATTGGCTAATTGAGCCACCACCAACAAAATTACCTGTAATAGTAGTCTCAGTTTCGCCATAACCAGCCTGCCACATAACCAAATCCAAGGAATTTAGTGAAAATGGTTCGTTGCTGGCAAGACTGAATGTCAATGAGGGTGAAAACATCGCGTAATCCGTCCCGTTCCAAGCTGTTAAGAACGTATCAATCACAGACCCAGACAGCCCCGTATTGCTGCCCCAATTCTGCATATCAACCATATACAATGCATTGTCTATACTTATTGATGAATTAAGGTTAGTTCCAATGCTGGTAAACTTAAATCCATCAATATTGGCTACCGAGCTATTGGTGAACACGGTTACAAAGCTATCGTGACGGCTTATGTCCTCTCCGAGCATGTGACTTCCTGCCAGTCCGTCAAAAGTGATTAATTCCGCTGAGACATTTGATACCAATCCGATTGTTAAAACACCGGCTATTGATGCTGCAATTAGTTTTTTCTTCATTTTTATTATCCTTTTCTAGCCTTGCATTTGCATTCTTCCATTTCACACCAGGCATTGATGTAAATAACGTTAATTTTTAACTGATCAATTGTTTCGTTATTTATTATTTCCATTAATGGCTGGTTCTTTGTCTTGTTCAACCTCCTCATCAAGAAAGTTTCTCAATGATGTTCTCTTTTTTGGAGGCAACTTAACCATCAGTCGCATCAACTGCAAAAGCTCTTTGTCGTCTACATTTAAAGTAATCGTGTTGTCATCTTGATCGAAAAATCCATTAGGTACTTTGGGTTCAGAGACATCCTCCATTGCCCTTGCGACCTTCTCGCCAAAAGACTTTCTTCCAGCCAGCATGTCATTAATTTGCCGATCTGGTTTCTTGAATCTTTTCGCGACAACACTCAGTCCTAGCGCATCAACCATCGCTTGTAGTTTTGCTCTGCGGATATCTTGTATAGCCATATCTGCATTACAACAAGTAATCATCATTTGGTAAATTCACTATTTGGTGTTGACAAACAGTACACCGTACGGTGTATACTGTGCAGCATGAAATTAAAAATATATATCCAGTCGTTATCAGTAAACGAAAGAGTCGTTTTCGCTGAAAACTGCGAGACAACACTCAAGCATCTCAGGAACGTTGCATACGGATACAAGATTGCCGGAGAAAATCTATGCATAAATATAGAGCGCGAATCTAAAGGTGCAGTTAGGTGCGAAGAATTGCGAACAGATGTTGATTGGGGGTTCTTGCGAGGAACAAGCAAGCAAGCCCAAACAAACTCAAAAGATGCGGCATGATTTTTCATCATCCTAGTTTAGAAAAAATATTGAGGTAAGTCATGCAACATAAATCACATAAAAGATCGTGGATTTCAGTTGTTTCTGACCATGTTGAAGGGTGGAAATCGGCAAATAAGTGGAGTCGTGAAACTACTGCAGAAGCGATAGTGAACAAATACCATGAGATTTATCCAAATGGATTGCCTGGGGTAGAAGAGTTCTCAAATCACCCTGACATGTTCACGCGCAACCGGGTAAATGCAACGCGCATATTCCGCTGGCTTGATGACCGCACAAAAGATAAGAATTTCCTTGATTCAAACTTTCTATCAGTGATCCTGCAAGCATTGCCGGATGGCATTCGATTGCACTGTTTGAATGAAATGTTGCGACCAATGGATATCGTTGCAGGCTCAGTAGAGCAACAAGGAATAATTTCTCAAGATAAACCAATTTCACACCTTAAATCATTGATAAAAGAAAGCGCGGAAGCTTGCCACGCAATTACTGATCTCATTGACGGAGAAACTTACGATGAGTTGGTTAAAGCGCAGCAAGAGCTAATAGATTTGGAAAGAAGCGTCAAGGATGCCAGAGCATTAGTTGATTCAAAACTTTCTGCCTTGAATGTTAAATCAATCAATGCAGCAAAAAATTAACAGAATTCATGAACTCACTAGACCATGAATAAACCTCTTAACCCAAGTGCTGGAAACAGCATCAAGACGATACGAGATATCGGTGGAGTGTTGAATTGGGTTTCATACACAAGGGCTGCAAAAAGATTGGCACATTATCCTTTATGTGCGCAGGTTCGATTCCTGCCAGCTCTTCCCGGTTTTACAGCAGCCCAGTGCGCTTTGTTCCCTCCCTTGTTTGGCGCACTGGGTTTTTTATTGTGGTTTAGATGAGCATAAAAGTCATGTCATTAGTTTGGGATAACTTCAATCGCGGAGGAAGCGAGAAGTTAGCAATGCTCGCACTGGCTGATTGGTGTAATGATCAAGGCGGAAGCTTGCATCCATCTATTTCAGGTGTGGCAAAGAAAATCAATGTTAGCGAGTCTCAAGCACGAAGAATACTTCACAAATTTATTGAAGAGGGATTCTTAACTGTTGTTGCTAATCATCAAGGTGGCAATCCTGGTCAATCTCGGCATTACAGAATTAATCTTGAAATGCTTTCAACCCCTTGCATGGATGCTACCCCTAGCACTGACGCTACCCCTTGCATGGATGCTACCCCTCGCGCCGATGCTACCCCTTGCATGGATGCGCGAGACCCCTTGCATGGATGCGCACTACCCCTAGCACCCATGCGCGAGACCCCTAGCACCCATGACACCCGAACCACCATTAACCATCATATAACCACCATAGAACCATCAGTACAGAAAATCACAAATTTTGATTTATTTTGGAATGCATACCCAAACAAAACTGGGAAGCAAGATGCTTTTAAAAAATGGCAAAAAATTAAACCTCCATTGCAAAAAATACTTGCTGCATTGGAGTGGCAAAGAAATTCGCAGCAATGGCAGCAAGGATTCATACCAAACCCAGCAACTTACTTAAATCAACACCGATGGGAAGATGAGCCAAAGCCGGATGCGTTAACGCAGATGACAGTAAAGCAGCAACAAGCATCAATCGCAGCAAGATCGATTTTTAGTAACGAAGTACAAGAAAAAGTTATTCATGGGGAGGTAATAGAGCGTGGAACCATTGCCAAGCAATTGGGTTGATCAAATATTCAAACGTTTCCACGGAAGGTTTGGTAATAGATTTCTTGCTGAATACTGCACCGGAATAATTTGTGCAGATGGTCAAGATATGGGTATTTCTAATGCGAAAAATGTATGGGGTGAAGAGCTTGCAGGATTTACTCCGGAAGAAATAAAGCGCGGCCTGTCAGCACAGTATCCATTCATGCCTGACTGCGATAAGTTCAAGCTGGCGTGCAGACCAACAATCGATTACGAGCAAGCTTTTGTTGAGGCCGTCGAGCAAATGCACCGGCGTAAAACCGGTAATGATGAATGGTCGAATCCGGCGATTTACTGGGCTGCTGCTGATATTGGCAACGATTTGAATAATCATCCATATCAATCGATCCGCGCCCGTTGGAAGTCAGCTTTCGATAAAGCAAGAGAGAAAATTTCTGATGGAAGGTTGCCTAGCACAGTGCCGGAAAGACTGGTCGCATTACCAGCGCCAGGGAAAGTAACTGTGTCGAGAGAAGAGTCAGCAAGAAGATTTGCCGAAGCCCACGCAATTCTCGACAAGAAAATAATTAACAAATCATAAGTACATAAGAATGTGATTCGTGGATAAGCCTGCAGAAGATAAAACTAAGTACAGAAAACCGACAGTAAAAGAAGGTGCTGACTTTATCGAAATGTGTTTCACCAGAGAGTACAAATTTAGCTGCATAGCTTTTTGGCGAAGATTGTACGGTGATCAACTTGCAGATCAAATTCTGAATGAATTGAGAGCAAGGAAAAAGAAAAACAAAAAGGAGGACTTGATCATGCGACAGAGTTAACAGACCAAAAGGCATAAACCAGAAAAGAGAACGCCGCTTTTAACCTGGCGGCGTAATTTGAATAGGATAAGAAAATGATTCTCGAAAAAGAAGAAAAGGTAATTGTCACAGAAATCAAACCAATGAGCGACTGCCCGGTTAGAAAGAAAGTGATGATCGAACATAATTTCAGCAAATACATGGAAGCTGGAATCTTGAGTCAAGATCGTGACCGTGTTTTTATGCTTCATGGAGGCTTGTCAATCAATGTTGATGATTGTAATGGTTGGTTGCCATGTTTCTCTTATATTCCAGAATCAAAAGAGCCTGACAGAAGCCAGCCGCCGTGTGTTGAGTGTGGTGCTATGACAGTAAAAGAAGCTGAAGAAAAATGCACTTGTAATGCAGAGAAAGATTGCTGTCACGGCAATGAGTTGTGGGGATGATTGTATGTACGAATGGCTAAAAAACCTAAAACCAGGTGATGAAGTTTGCATTTGCCGGTACGAAGGGAAGTGTATTGCTAAGGTGGATCGCGTCACCAAGACCATGATTATTACAGATGACGGCTATAGATTTAATAAGAGCCGTGGCTACGTGGTTGGCGCTCCTGATTGGTCGAGACTGCATATTGACGAGCCAACAAGTCAACTAAGAGAAGAGATAGAAAAAAAAGCTATATGCAGCATGGTTCGTCATTCTCTCGAATCTTTGGGTATAGAAAATCTGAGAGAAATTAAAAAGATAATTGATTTAGATAAGCAACAGAATAATAAGCAATAACAAGGAGATTTAAAGTGCAAGTTAAAGCAAATGTAATGATAACTAAACGTAAATTAGAAGGCGTTTTTAAAGATTGGAACGCTACCGCAAAAGCGTCTGAGAATGCCCCAGGTTGGCTATATTTCTTGGCCAAGCATTTTGGTGAAAAGCAGGAGTTCAATACTTGCCACAGCATTCTTGAAGTGCGTCAATTTTTCGGTGTTCAGTACCTGATTTATAAGTAATCAATGAGCCAGAAAACCATCAAAAATGCCACGATCATCAACATTCACTGCATGGAATACATGCGGACGGTGAGTGACAAGCATTTTGATTTGGCTATTGTCGATCCTCCGTATTTTGATGGTCCTAACAAATCTGGATATTACGGCAAAGGATATTCAAGCCTTGGTGTGCAACGTGCCAAGCACTATGGTGAGTGCAAATCTTGGGAAGTGCCGGATAGAGAATATTTTATTGAGCTGCAGCGTGTGAGCAAAAATCAGATTATCTGGGGTGCAAATCATTTTGCCGGTCTATTTGATTCTAGTTCGCCATGCTGGATTGTGTGGGACAAAGTAAATGGAGCAAGCACATTTGCTGATGCTGAATTGGCTTACGCATCATTCGATACCGCTGTCCGAGTATTTAAATATATGTGGAATGGCATGCACCAAGGAAGTTTTGGCGGAGACGTTCGAAAGAATGATAAGCGCATTCATCCAACACAGAAACCGGTACCGCTTTATGAATGGCTACTGCTTAAGTATTCAAAACCTGGCCAGAAAATACTTGATACGCACCTTGGTTCAGGATCGAGCGCAATAGCCTGTAACAACATGAATTATGAAATGGTTGGGTGTGAATTGGATATTGATTACTACCATGCAGCATGCGAGCGAGTAGCTGAATACGCAAAACAAGAGAGGCTATTTGCATGAGTCAAAACGAAGCCATAGCAGTATCAGGCACAAGACGAAGCATGAAAGAGCTTGTGGATGGAACCATTCGTGTTCAGATCGATATTGATCCAATGTACCGCGAATTGTTCTTTAAATTGTTTGGGCAAATTGATATGCCGGTGGCAATCGCTCCGATGGTAATTAATTCGCCAATTCAAGCGCCGGTACAGGAAGAGCAGCGGAAACCTGAAAGAAAAGAGGCTAATTATCTGGCTCAAAGCATGCACCGTGATGGCTATTTTCGCAATCCCAAGCTTTGGGATGCGATGGAAGAGAAGGGCATTTATACCCAGGAAATGCACAAAGAGTACGTTCAATCGCTTCCGTGCTGCGGATTCAAGTTTGCACCACATATTAAACCGTGCGATGGCGATGTTGTTATGCATCACGTAAAAACATCGGCGAATTCCGGAGTGAGAATTAAACCACTGCACTGGTACGGCGTGCCTTTATGCCACAAGCACCATATGACTTGGGCGCACGGTTCTCACAAAGGATCTGCCAGCCATGAAGATCGTCATGATGTCATGTTGCCGCACGCTGTAGGACTCACAGCAGAGCGCATTAAGGCAGCATTTAAGGACTCACTTGGACTTGAAAGCCTGTCAGAGATTACGCAAGAAATGCTTGATGATTTTGAAAGATATTTGTTTGGTCAGGTTATTAATAATTACGCGGCATAAGGGATCATAAATGACAGACTTCGTTACTGAGAACACGACACCGGTTAACAATGCCGCAGCAGGATCTGTAGACCATAAAGACCCGACAAAAGAATACAGGACAAAGCTGGTTCAAAAGTTAGTTGAGAACGTAAAGCGCGAGAGCGAATTCATGAAGAAATTCCATGAATTATTCGGTGACTATCCGGGGCTTAATAGCGATACCTGCTTATACCAATTCGTGAATGATCGGCTTTCTGACTATATCAGTATTGTTGCCACCTTGATCGGTGATACCAAGGCCGGGCTTGATTGGTTTCTTTTTGAAAATGAATGCGGTGACAAGGGGTACGAGGCCGGTATTGATGAAGGTGAAACAAGGCCAATTAAAACAGTTGAAGATTACCTTTGGCTGGTGGATTTGGATAAGGAAGAGGTCTGACCATGAGTGAGATAGCAATCCACAACGGCAAAACCGTGACTATGACCAGTATTGAGCTGGTTGAATTCATCAATTCTCAGCGTGGAGATGGTGAAGCGATTCTTGCCCACTCAGATTTTTTAAAAAAAGTGCTACAGGTATTGGGTGAGAAAGATGCGGGAAATTTTTCCGGCATCTACAAGGACTCAATGAATCGCAAGAAACCTTGTTACGTTTTCCCAAAACGGGAGGCATGCCTGATGGCTATGAGTTATAGCTACGAATTGCAGGCTAAGGTTTATGACCGGATGACGGGGCTAGAAACACAACCAACTATCGACTACGCCAAGCTATCGAAGTTACAAATTCTTCAATTAGCTATGGAGTCTGAGCAAGAGCGGCTAGCCCTTGAACACAAAGTCGTAGAGCTTGCACCAAAAGCCAAGGCACTTGATCGCATAGCAACGCACAGCGAAGGATCATTTTGTATAAGGGACGCGGCCAAAACTCTGCAAGTTAAGGAAAAGGTATTGAAGCAAACGCTTGTTGAGCGCAGCTGGATATATCGTAGACCGATGGGGTCTGGATATCTAGCTTATTCGGAAAAGCTGAAAAGAGGGCTGATGGAACATAAGATCATCCGTGGTGAAAGGCCGGACGGTTCTGAGTGGGTGGAAACACAGGCGCGAATCACGGCGAGAGGCATGGCTTTGCTGTCAGAGATATTTTCGAGTGAATTGGCTTTTGGTTAATGGGCAAAGATAGGATATAGCAAGAATGGTTAACAACGAAACTAAATGGCTGGTACGTGCGCTGATTACTTTAGCAATCCAATCGCACCAAGAATTAGCGGCATTGATTTCCGGGACACAAGCAAGGTTCTGCAGATCAGTAAAAAGATTTGGATTTCAGTGCTGCTAGTTGTTGGTGAGTGTAAATCCCTTGTGGAAGGCTAAGGAACCCATTAACTGCGCAATGCGACAAGTTATAAAGAATCTATCCAGTAGCCAACAGAACGGCGGTACTCCGATGCCTATTCGGAGTGGCAACAACCATGGGCACTTTAATATTTTTAATATTGAATGAATACAAGGTTAAGGGGCTTTATTAGAGTGTTCATGGTTGTTGGTGTAATGACCGGATGACGGAACGTGCAACGGCAATCTGAAAAGAGGTTGCTACGTGGGCTTCATAACCCACCACCAACAGATTTTAAATGGAGTGAAATATGAGGTTAATAAGAAACACCACGGCTGACGGCACATGCAAATACGCACTTATTCGTTTGGATAAGTTAAGAAGCGCCGGATATTTCAAGTCATTCGAAAGGTTTGACAGAGCATTGGCATGGATAGCGGAATTCGTTGAGTACGGATTCCCAAAAAGCCAAGACGAATTCTTCGTAATAAAACTGCAAGACCGGAATGCGAGAGCGGCATTGCTGGCATACGCTGAAGAGGCAAAAAAGAACGGTGATGATCAATTGGCTAGTGAAGTTAATGAATTGGCTGATAGGGCAGGCGAACTATCAGAATTTGTTAAGAATCCAGATTAATAGGTTGGGGGATTGATATGCAACTAAGATTCATAGAGGACAGCGATGGAGACATCAAAATAAAAGACGAATTAGGCTATTTCATTGGTAATTTGTATAAGTATAACGGGCGATATTGCCTTGCTCTGCAATACCTTTATGACAAAGTTGATGGATTGCGCCAGATAGCCGCAAAACTTCTTGAATTAAATGGCGGCAACACCCTGCAATTCATAGAGCAAGATGATGGTGTTATCAATGTAATGGATGCGTGCGGCGATGCTGTTGGTGATCTAGTAAAACATAATGGCAGATTCCATATAAGCTTTTTACATACTAATGACAATGCTGATTATCTGTACCAGATCGCAGATAAGCTGAAGCAGTTGAATGGTGATACGGATGCTTAGATTTATTAAGTCATTTAGCAGAATACAAGTAAGAAGAGAATTTTCCGGTGACTGCATTTGTTTGCTTACTGAGAATTTTGAAGGCGAATATGAGCCTCATTTTCAAACATCTACAGTTACACCAGAAGAATTGCATCAGGTGGCCGACAAATTGGAAGAGCTGAACAAAGAATGAGCGCGTTTTCTCCAGCATTCAAGAAAGAAATCGAGAATCGCATAAAAAACGGCACGCTGAAGGTTGCCGGTCAAAGCCCTGTGTTAGTGCCGGGTATTAAATCAGTTCCAGCAGTAATCAAAAATGGAAGCGCAGGCAGCGAATCAATGCGCAACCTGCAGGCACTTGGTCGCATGAAAACCGGCAAGATGAATAAGACAGAGATCGCCTATTCACAGCATCTTGAAGCGTTGAAGTCGTGCGGCGAGATTGTTTGGTGGAAGTTTGAGGCGATAAAGCTGCGATTGGCTGATAGCACTTTTTACACGGTAGATTTCTTTGTAATGAAAGCATCGGGAGAACTCGAAGCGCATGAAGTAAAAGGATATTGGATGGATGACGCGAGAGTGAAGATCAAGGTGGCAGCAGGGTTGTACCCATTCAGATTTATAGCTGTTCAGAAGAAATCAAATAAACAGGGTGGTGGTTGGAAAATTGAGGTTTTTGAATAATAGCAGGCGCGGTACCACAGAATGAATATCGACAAATACACGAGGTAAATAGTTTATATGGTCGAAGAAAAGCCAGTCTTAGAAGTTCCTAAAGCAAATTCACGCGCAGCATTGGCAAAGAACATGGGTCTCAGGCTGCGCGCATCAAGAGAATCGATAGGTATGGCGCAGGGTGAAGCTGCCCGGCGTTTAGGTTATGCCAATCAAACGAAACTGGCAAAGATCGAGGGTGGTACTGATACGAATTCAGTGCCGCATTGGGTCGTTTTGAGGGCGGCCAGGCTCTATGATGTATCAATCGACTACATTTACGGCGAATCAGATGACTGGGAACTAAGTGCCAGAGCATTACAAGAGCGCGATATGGCCAAATGGATGATGGAAGCATGGGAAGCCGGTCGACAGAAAGATTTGGAAGTTTTGAGGAAGCTTAAAATAAGGATGAATGCTATCAGCGAAACGGTAACCGGACTATTTTCTGCATCGCAGGATGTGCAAGATGCGTTTAGAAGATTCATTGAGCTTAATTCAGAAACATTCGATGACATGCGCGGCGGGGCGAAATTGCTTGCATCAGTTGACCGATTATTTAATTTAACGGGTACATGTAAGAGAAAATTAACCAGATTCAGCAATCAGTGCGCGGTATCAGGGATAGGCGCTGTTATTGTGTCCCAGGTCGATAAGCCGGTACAGCGGCAATTGTTGTAATCAATCATGGCGGCAAAACCAAAATTAACCCCGGAAGAGTGGAAAAAGGTACGCAACACATGGGAGTCAGATCCGCGTGAGGGTTATGCGTGGTTAGTTGAATCCATGGCATTGCCGGTATCAGCTCCAGGTGTGCGCAAGGTTTCTCTTCGTGATAAGTGGAAGAAGAGTGAGAAACCATCAAAATCCACAAAAACACCCAAAGAAACAATAAATTCAGAGTCAAAAAGCAAGGTTTCCAAGGTTTCGCAGAGAAACCATGCCAAGGTTTCGGAAACCATCGATATAGAAACCATCAATGATGATTCGGAAGATGACGATGAGTCAGATAATGGATCTGTTGGCAGACCGACAGGCTATAGAGAAAAGTATAATAAACAAGCATATAGATTGTGCCTATTAGGTGCTATTGATGATGAGTTAGCAGAGTTCTTTGAGGTTGACGTTAGTACGATTAAGCGATGGAAGAAAAATCACGCAGGATTTCGAGCTGCCATAAAAAAGGGAAAGATAGCCGCGGATTCAAAAGTTGCCGAGAGACTGTATGAACGAGCAATGGGTTATTCGCACCCCGAAACTCATGTGAGCAACTATAAAGGTGAAATTACCAAGACTGAATTAATCAAACATTACCCACCCGATACCGCTGCGGCCTTTATTTTGTTAAAGAATCGTCATCCTGACAAATGGAAAGATAAGATTGAGCTGAAAGAAGATATCAACCTCAATGTATTCCCACCAAAGGAAGAGCTGGATGCAATATACGACAGGGCGCTTGAAGAGGCCAGAAAACGCAATGAAATGCTTATTGGCAGGCGCGAACGGATTGGGATTGTTATAGATCACGATAGCGGATTGATTGATGACTAAACGAGTTCTACTGCCAGAAGATCCGCGATGGAAGCCGTTTTGTGCGCGTTACGCCGGGAATATTGAGCGTTTTGCCATCGAAGTGGTTGGCGTTATTCCGTCAGATCAGCAAATGGAACTATTTGCCAGCGTATCGCCGTCGAGATCGCGCACTTCTGTTGCGTCAGGACACGGTACCGGCAAGACAGCCGGTATAGCAATTATCGTATTGTGGCATCAGTTGTGCTACCCAATGTCAATTACCTTGCTTACAGCGAACGACATGGACCAGCTCAAGGCCACGGTATGGAAAGAAATCGGCATTTCTCATGAGCGCATCAGGCGCGGCAGGCACGGATGGATTGCAGAACATCTTGAAATATTGGCTGATGCGTCTTGTCGGATAAAGGGATTTGAGCCGATCTGGTTTACTGAGAGCAAAACAGCCAATGAAAAAACCGCGAACAAAATGGCCGGTCGACATGGTGAATGGCTGCTGGTGATTGGTGATGAAGCATCAACACTGCCAGATGCGGTTTTGACCACATTATCCGGGGCGCTGACAGAGCAGCACAATCGAATGCTTTTAACTAGCCAGTTCACGCGCAATGCCGGTTTTTTCTATAGAACTCAGAATGAGCTATCAATCGGCAATGGTGGTGAATGGAATAATCTGCGTTTCAGTTCATTTGATTCACCATTTGTTAGCGATTCCTCACTCAAAGAGCTGTGGGACCAGTACGACGATGATGAGAGGAATGTTCGCCTGCTAGGAATTTCACCGCAGGATTCCTCGAAGCACATGATGAATCGGAAAGTGGCCGAGGCCATGTACCGGCGCGGAAGAATAATTGATGACAATGAGAATTTTGGCTGGATTGTGAGCGGTGATATCGCATCTGGTGAAGGATTGCGGGATAAATCGTCGTGCGTTATCGGGCGCGTCATTGGTTATGGTGACATGGGACCGGATGCGCGGCGAGTGGAATTGGTCAAAATTCCATTACTGACAAACAAGATCCGCTCGAACGTGTTTTCAGGTTATCTGGCTGATGAGGGTGCTGAGTACAGCAATGTAACCCATGTTGTCGATTCAGGTGGCCTGGGTATCAACGTATGCCAGGACCTGGAAGATTTGAATAAGGTTGTTCACCGGGTTAACTGGGGCAATCCGTGCTTTAAAAACAAGAATAAGGACAGATACCTCAATCTGCGCGCGCAAGCCATGCATCAAGCGGCCAGAGCAGCTAAGGAAGGCCGGTTATCAGTGCTGACACTGGATTATAAAAACGTGATGCTGGATCAATCATCGCGGATACCCAAGACATTCACTGATAAAGGGCGCATCCGCGTGCCACCAAAAGGGTCTACTGAGTGGGATGGTATGGGTTCACCGGATTTGTGGGATGCGGTGTGCTTTTTCTTTCTTGAGGATGTGAATTACATTGTTGCGGAAGGTGGTGTAGGAAGTTCTGGTGGCTCAATAGCAGCAACCGCTCAGGAAAAGGTTGATGATATGTTTGCTGGTGTTTAAAAGGAGTGGTTTTGGATTGAGTAATAAAAAAACGACAGCATTAGTCAAAGAAATCATTTCAAAGGCGCTGAAGTGTGACAAACGAAGGATTTTCGTTAAAACGGGTCTTGTTAATGATCTGGGTGCGGATTCAATGAAGATCCTGGAAATAATCATCGCAATCGAGCGGGAATTGAATATTGAGATCGATGATGAGCGTATTGGTGATGTTTTTGGCGAATTGAAGGCTAGGGATTTGATTGATGCTGCCAATAGTGTGATGAAGGTAAAGAATCGACGGGATTATTCTAGGATAAAACCAACTGCATCAAATAATCTGGTAGCTTTGAATCATGAGAATTTTTGATTAAAGGAGAGAAGTATGAAATTTGAATTGCGTATATTGAATGGCATGGTTACTGAGGATCATCTGAAACCAAAGACATCTGGGAGCGCCGGTATCGATCTGATGGCGGTGTCATTTCCTTCGATTTCAGCTAACAATGACGGTTTTGTTGATATCAATCCTGGTGAGGTGATATTAATTGGTACTGGAATCGCTATTCATATCGAAAGCCCAGGATACGCCGGGATGATATTGCCGCGCTCAGGATTGGGGCATAAAGGGCTTGTGCTTGGTAACCTGGTGCCATTGATCGTTTCCTGCACGTTATGCCAGCACCCATTTAGCGTGGCCGCGCACTGGATGATGATGCCGTTGATTGGTCGAGTATTCATGCCGCCATGATGGCAGCGGATGAGGGGAATATTAAGGCGGACGCGCATCCTCCCGGATGATCTGGAAGGAAGGTTTTACAGATTATTACTGATTCATAGTAGTGTCAATTAGATCTACCTACTGCACTAACAACCCTTGCTCTTTTAATATGTCCCTAAAAATAAAATCTTGTTTGCCTATGAGCAATAATTTGATCAGTATCGTGGATATTTTTAGCTGAACGACGCTTACTGCCATCTTGTCCAATAACTTCCAACTCGCCCAACTGAATTAACTCTCCCACAGCATCGCGATATACTTGAGCGGACGCAGGCGACATATTGCATGTGGTTGCAAACATTTCCCCAAACGGCATACCATCAGGATCTGGATAGATTATGTATGGAATCTGTTCCATCAGAGTTTTAATACTTTGATCTCTCGCATAATCATCAAAAAGAAAGCCTGGTTGCCCTGTATATGACCCATCATATGATGGAATATAGCCAAGAGCAGAAAACATTTCCATTCCTGGGCCGCCATAATGAATGAAATTAGTATTTTTCTCCCAATGTATACGAGTCATAACATCTCTAGCGCGAGCCTTCTGTGAAAAATGTATTAACCAATAATCACCATGCCCTTTTTCTGATCTTATAAAGAATAAAGTGAAGTATTTAGCACCACAGCCATCTACCAAATCTTTGTATAAACAGGATTGAATATACAAACGCCAGTCGGGCTCTTTATCTTTTATATCTTCGATAGTACGCCCACGCAAAATTTCAGGAATGCCTATCTTATCAAGCAATTCGCGAGTCACGTCAGTTTTATCAGTTATATAATTAAGCATGGAGTCCACAGCGAAAGTTAGTATGATTTCACTCCCATGCAACTCCTGCATTATTTTCCTAATAGTAAGCTTAGGCACTTTAGAATAACCGTATTGATCTAATAAAAAAATTGCCCTAGCCGCACGAGGACTGCGTTTCTTCACATATTCTATAATTGAGTCGGCTTGTTGTTCGAACAAAGAAGTATGCAGAAAAATATCTTTATCGATTCTAGAACCATATCCACGTTTAATTAATTCATATTTCAGATGTTCTGAAGCTTGGCGATTTTCCTCGATAAAGAAAAAATCTAGGTTAAGCACGATCGGTTTATGCCTGTCTTTATTGACTATGAGCTCAGCTTCTTTTGCCGATTCCAGCATTATGAAAGGAGAACCAAGAAGCTCTTTGCTATCAAGTGCATGTTGATAAGCTCCGCCTCCAGCAAAACCATCAATTAGAGCAAGCCTGAACTCTTCTCTCCTGGGATTCGAAATGAGCGTTTTAATGTAAGCTATAAGATATGAGCGCAATATCTCATGCTTTACTACGCTATGTTGCTGAATTAGTGGATATGGTTGTCCCGGTTTCCATTCATAGTGAACTTCTGTCATTATCTATTTCATTTAAGATTTATTCAGTGTCTGACTACATAAATGAAATTGGCATTTCATTCCACACTCTGCCATTCAAAATACGTCCATTTTGTTTTTTTGCGCGCTTTTTGCCATCAGCTCCCCAGCCTCCCCATTGCTTAAAGAAAAAGGCAACTTTGGCTTCTTTGCATTGTTCTTGAATCGCATCAACCCAATCCTGTTTCATTGGTCGTGCTTTTGGCCCAGATTCACCACCTACAATAACCCAATGAATATTGGTCAGATTAATTTTACCGATATCTTCCAGCAAAGGCTCGACTGAAAGAAAACGAATTCCAGCATTAATTTGACGTAATTGATCTATTCGAGGAATACCGTATTGTTTATCCTCAACAGAAACTCCTAGCCAAGCGTTGGATGGTGCTTGTTTTCCAGAAAAATATTCAGCCATGCGTTCAGCACGTTTGGTCAATATTTGAAAAGTATGGTGGCTAGCACTGTAAATAGTTTCAAATACCCGATCTATGTATTCAAATGGTACCTCTTCATGGAAAAGATCAGACATAGAATTAACAAAGTAAATTGTTGGTATTCTACGTTTTAGAGGATCATTCAAACGCTGCGGTACTAGAGATAACTTAAATCCATTTTCATATCCTGGCGTTCCCATAGCTTTCAGACGTTGTGCCATAGATTCTGCATAACAATTTTTGCAGCCTGGAGATACTTTTGTACATCCCACAACTGGATTCCAGGTTTGCTCCGTCCATTCAATACTACTTGTTGTGGTCATAATTTATTTCCTTTTACTATCTAAAGTATATTATAAGTAAGTCATTCTTGCTTACCTCAACACACTATACCCACGTCCGGCCATGCAGCGCGCGATCATTTGATTGTGGGTGAGCGCTTCGTTTCCTAGTCCTCCGATTGCTCCACCAGCTGCGCCTGCTGCCGCCATCATTCCGGCATCTACGCCAACGATTGCGCCAATTAATGCCGCCGTTCCGGCTCCTACCGCAGCGCCACCTAACGTGTTGCCAGCATAGTTTGTGTTATCTGCGGCGATGGCGCGGCATTGGATGAGATCGCCTTCGTAATTACAGCCTTTGCATGATGCAGGATCAACTACCGGGCGGTAACCACTAGAATTTTGTTTCGATTTCATGCTTTGGCGCACGAGTTCGGCTTTCTGCTCGTAAGTTAATGATGGGTCAGCTAGAGCACGGTCAAGTTGCTGTCTTTCAATTTCCCGACGTTCGTGCGGCAATTGGCAGCCTGCGATTATTACAGCAATCAAAATAATCAGTAGTTTCACAGAGTTTTTCCTTGTTTAATTTTCTTTGCCAAATCCAGATCTTTGATTTTTCCACATGCCACATCCCCATCGTCACCCTCTATGCATAGATAATGCACAACATGTAATGTTTCCTCCGGCCATATGGTTTGCCCAAATCTCATTCCCACAACTTGCAATATGCCAAGCAACACACCAAGCAAGCATAAAACAATAAGCGTTTTAAATGTTTTCACAAGTTTAACCTTTTAATTAAAGTTTTCAGAATCCTTGCCGACAATGCTATTGCACATAGAAGCCGCTTTACTAGGTCCGGTGATTGACTCCGTCTTTCATCGGGCTTTTTTTATAGACGTATGTCCGTAAACTTCCCGCAGTGCTTGCATTTGCATTTGCTTTTCTTCTTGAACTCTCGGAGTAATGTAATATACCGCTTCTTCTCGCGCATGAAGCGCGTTTCCTCATTACATAGATGCTCCAGCACCCACATTGGATTTAGCAGCGTTTTACAATCTTTGCATTCAACCTGCGCACTTTTGGAATCTATGAGAAATTTTCTGTGCTCGCAGAAATTAGGATCACTAAATAATTTCCTGCCATCAATTAGCTCGACTTCTGCCTTGTATTTTTGATACCTGACAACTGAGAGATCGGTTATTTTTTTATCGTCCGTCATTCTATAAACTCAATGGATTGGCAAGTTTTCTGGATATGCCGACAGAACGCCTTGGGGCTTGTCCAGTATGGAGTCCACCAAAAAAAATGGTCCTCCAAATGACTTTTACACATAGCTCTATAGTCTTTGCCAAGCCGCTTGTTATTTGACGCTGCTATCAAATTTTTCCGAGCTGCTCCTCTGGCAGAGAACCTCTTCTTACATTGATAAAACTTGATGCAGCGCTCATCTTTCCCATCCAACCATTTCCCTTCGAATCGGCCATCGATATAAATCATTACGTGCAGCTTCATCTTACAGGTCTCGACCGCCGCTGTAATGTCATAGCCATCACACTTGAGTTTTACCATGCCAAATGAATGGTGGAGCGTTCTTTCAATTTCTTCCCAACGTTGTTTTGATAGAGTCATTTGCTCACCATTTAAAACAAATCCATTTGATTATCATTCTGATCGCAACCCGACAGAATCCGCCTGATGTGGCGTTCAGTGGTTTGGTATTTCAGTGCGAGTTGTCTTTGGCTTAAGAATGAATATTCTTGCCTAATCGAGATATTTCTAAGCGCCGTGTTGGCCAAGGTGGCTTTTGGGATTTCAAGCACTTCGCCGCCAAAACGATCAGTCATGTATTCCGCTGATTCGCGTCCTATGATTTCAACCAGGTCATGATCTGGTCTAAGTGTTTTAGGCACGTACAACCGCACTCCGCCGTATTTGGCTACCAGCTTGAGCGTGGCTTTTATTCCGATCAGCTCGCTGATTTCAAGCAGGATGCCGGGGAGTAGGGATTGGTCTATTTCATGCGTCATGTTCTTTGCTCAAGCATTCTGTTCAGTTTGCGATTTTGTGAAAGTTGCATGGTTTGTTGATTTTTCAGCCCTCATTTGTGGTCGATAAAATCAACATCGCTATTTAATTCGGTGAGAATTTTTCTTTTGAAGGATTGCATTTCAGCATATTCCTCAGCATCAACGCCTGATTCAATCAGGCATTTTTTTCCTTCAAAACATATCGATAATATTTGCGTTTAACAGATTTATTGCGCGTGTAGCGCATATGCCAGCAGAGATTATTCAGCCTAGAAAACATATTTGCAGGATAAAAACAGAATTTAGCGACAGGAAAAACAAAATATAAACCTGTTTAGCAATAAGGGAAAAACAGTAGGATTAAACTCCATGCTACTATTGTGGATCTTAATCTGCCCTGTTATTTAAATGGGGAAAATAAATGAAAATCCATTCAAGATTATGAGACTTTTATTGTTGGATATACAACTTGTGAATCAAATTTGTAATGTACATTCCTAATTACATCGGAAAGAGTCCCGACGAAATTATTGGCATTGATTTGTTTGACTCAGCTAGCTATCTCTACCGCAGCATGGCATGGCTTGACTACCACAAAAGAACAAAGAAATTTTCTTCATTGCTATACGCTTGCGCTGAAGGCCGTAACGGTATCGAGTATTTACTTTTCGAGGAATTAGTCATTAGTACTGGTGCCAACCTATCGGTTGAAAAATACAAGAAGTGCGTAAATGAAAAGAATCTCTTTAAGAGGACAATTGCTCAATTAAGCCCGGATTATGAGCTCCTTCAAATTTTTTCCCAGATTATTTTATCGCTTGAACCTTCAGCACCGAAACTTATTTATTGGGATCATTCGTCGTTGATGAAAGCATGGGGTGTTCTATCAAGATATCTGCATTGGTCTGGTGCGCGGAACCTCACTTCAGAAAATGCCGTTTGGTTAGATTCTGCTCGGCTAGCTGTCCATGATGTACTGGAACCGATTTGGCTAAAAATCACCTCTGGACAAAGCGGTCTGATGCATCCTAATAACATGGTGCCGATAGTTCACGAAATATGGGAGCGTTTCCGGTCGGGTGAAATTGACGCCTCTGCGGCAAAATTTCAGCTTAAATTCCTGGAACCAGTTGTTCCATAAAAGAGGTCAGCAGACTATGGTAAGGTTATTTGCGTTAGCACTCGTAGTAATATCAAACATTGCATATGCTGCTGAGACATATATATGTATCGCTGAAGCGGGAGCCGGTGTAGAGCATGGCGATAAAGGAATCCACGCAGCGATATACGACGTTAGTAATAAAAAATATATTCAAAGCAATGAACAAGGCGAGTGGGTAGTAAAAGAGTTAGGCAACGAAATTCCAATATTTGACAAGTGTATTAGTTCGTCATTTTGCGAACGTAAGGAAATGTATGGCGGTACATTTATAAGGGGGCCAGACGGCGTTTTTACTATAGTGTGGCTTACCGGAAACAAAGAGGCGTTAACAATGCTTGTAGCAAAGGGTCGATGCTCAAAAGTCAGTCATTAAAGGCAAGAACTATTAAACTCTGTTTGGCAATAAGAGGAAGTCAGGATAAAGATAATCCGCGTCAGGGATCGGGCAGCATGCCCCATTTTTGGGTAATACCATGATGTGTTAGTTGATGCCGTATGCTTATCAATTACTTAACCCACCAGTAACAATATGAGCAATACGCCGGTCTTTGACATCCTGACCCACTTCCGGTTGCGCTGAAGCGATAACGTTCTGGTTCCTGCTGCCAGTGCTTGCCAATGGCTCTACAATTGATGGCTCATCCGCTGGCAATTGAGGTGAAGGCATTCTGGGTGATTCTGGTACTTGCGCGTGAGCGGTTTGGACATTACCCACGGTTGCGGCATAACGCTTATCCAGTGCAACCCGGTTAGTATCAATATACTCTGCTGCCGTTCGGCTATTTGCTCCGTAGTTAAGATTCATCGATCTCTGGGTATTGGCTGATAAATCAGCCTTCGATTTTCCACCCACAGATCCGCGTATGATCTCTTGTGCGGCACTTGGTCCAAGCTGGTGCATCATGTAAATATTTTCTGCTGTGACCGGCAATCCTGCTTTTTTAAGCATAGCCATGTTCTGGCTTGTTAATTTCATGCCGCCTTCAATGTTCTGATCGACATCAAACCGATTCTTTATGCCCACGCCTGATGCTGTTTGGCCGGTGAATTGAAATAACCCAAGAGCGCCTGTTTTGCTTATAGCATTAGGATTGCCGCCGCTTTCCATGGCTGCTATTTTCTGCATCATTACCGGGTCAAGACCATGTTTCTTGGCCTGGGCTGATATCTTATCCTGTATTTCTTGGGACATACCGCCTGGAATATTGGCTGATGTGTTGGCCGCGCTTGTCTTTAACGCGCGTATACGTTGCGCTTCAGCATCGGTATAGGTTCCATATTTCGCCAGATCATCGCCGCCTTTGATACCGTCAAACATCGCTTTGTGACGATATCCTTTAAGCGTTACATTCTCTAATACTGATCCGGTTTTAGCTTTTGCGACATCATAAGCACGTTTTACAGAGTCCGTTACGCCAGATACTTTCTCGGAGATTTTTTCAGCTACCGGCTTTATTGCTTTTGGGATATCAATGCCAAGCTTATCTTTTACAAATCCCGTGAAAGCGTTCCAGAATGAGTCTATTTTGCTTCCGATGCTGCTGAGTACATTGTTGAATTTCTCTGTTGTGGAATCCCATGCGCTAAGAATCTTGGTTGCTACTGTTTTAAAATCAGTTACAGTAGACTCCCATGCTTTGCCAATTGCCCCGCCGGTTATGGAAGCCCCGGAAGCAATGAATGGCAATGCCATAGCAAGTATCGGGAGAATGTATCTCCTTAGCCAGCTGCTATCGCCGCCTGATGCATCGCCACCGGCTGGATTTTCTTCAATATTCTTGAGGCTTTTATTGGCAGCTTTATTGAAAACCGTTTCATCCCTGCGGAATAGCTTTATTTCACCGAATATTTTCCTAAACCATCTGAAAGTATCTTTTTGTTCCCGCCCGGTACCGGCTGTCAGGATCTCATAACCGCGCGCCATGGGCTGCGCTACTTCGCTGAATGCTTTGATTGCCGGATCAGTCTCTTCCATCCCGCTGCTGGCAGAACTCACAGCATTGGCAATCTTTTCCGCTGCCATGCTCACCGTGCTATCTTCGTAGGGTGGCGGGCTATCAACATACCTATCGTTGCTGCCAGCACTTTCATTGCCGAATAACGGGCTGCTGCTGCCATTCTTTGTAAATCGCCCGGTTTTCGTGTCTCTTTCAGCGCTTGCGCTCGGTTTTGCCCGTGATCTGATATTGCCCGGTGTTACTGCGGGCTTCAATGGTTCTAGTAAAGCCTTGCGGGTGACGGTGGCCGGTGCTGCTGAGACAGGCGAATTATTATTGGATTGGCGTGCGACATCATCCCTTCGCTGCGGTACGGCTACGGGTTGCTGCGGTATGCGTTCGTTGTCACTCTTGCGATTGGTTGATACTTGCCTGTCAGATGGTAATCCGGACACAACCTTTCCACTGAGCGCCAGTCTAACGGCTCTCATGTCATTCCTGATATCGCTCCATAGATCGAACGTTCTATTTAGGTCGAGCGGTTCGCCTATCAGGAATCCTTGATTGTCGCTTTTAATATTTGCCATGTGGTTATCTACAATTTAATAAAAGTGTCTAGTTGGGAAAAAACCATTTGGATTTCCTGCATCGCATCATCGCGCCGGGATAGGCTTATTTCCAGATTCGATGGCCTGAACCATCCAATGCTCTCGTAAGCTTCCGCTGGTGTGCTTTGTCTAGTGATAAAGGAATGCACGATCTTGAACTGTATGGCGTACTGGCTAGGAGTGCCGGTGGTGCCATCCTGGGATATGGTTGCCGCATGATGTTGCTCATACCAGCGTTTTATCGTGCCGTACTGATCATCCATTGTGGTTACGCGCAACTCAACAGGTTCGCTGCTTTGAGGGAAATCAAGAACAGCACCGCCTACCTTGCGTTTATCTGCGGATATGGTCAGTGGTGTGTAATCAAGCTCCGTGGCGAACAGATTGAACCACTGCGATATCCAATCACCCATAAGCGCGCTTGATACCTCAATCAGAAACAGATTCTTTTTCGATAGCCGGGCATTTCGCATCGTTTGGTAGATTTGCCGGGCTTCAGTAGGCGTGATGCCGCCAAATAGTGGCGTTGGTCTGCCCCAATATTTGATTTGTGAAGCGATGCCGCTCATTCCCGGTAGAAAATCATTCAGCAATCCGGAATCGAGTACGCGCAGACCGGCAGCATTAACATCGCCGCGCATTAAATCGCCCACGACACCGCCGCCCACGTTCAATGCTCTATGGGCTTCGATAGGGATATGCTGGTTAATCGCATTCCTGACCACATTGGTTGCCATGGCTCCGCCAATGTTCGTTACGGCCTGAGCTAACTCACCGCCACCCATCATGCTTGCTGCTTTGCTGCTTATTGCGCCTGTGATTGACGTGGTGCCAGAAATGGTCGCTCCAATCGTTCCTTGCCTGGATAGCGATTCTGATACGTTATTGTATAAGGACATGGGTTATCTGCCTTTTCTGCGGCGTTGTTTGCGGTTTTGGATGATTGGAGGCTCGACTTCTATTGCGCTATCCATTTTTCCTTGACCGAATCCCTGACCAAACCCTGGACCGCCGCCTGGTCCGTCATCCGGGTTTTCGTCCTTCATTTTTACAATTGGCGCGTACATTTTTGCCTGATCTTCGTCGAGCATCATGGTCTTGGATAAGAATTCTTTCATCATTTCTTCCGTTGCGCCCAAGTCCTTCATCTGCTGCATGGCTTGCACCAGCATCATGCCGGAATTCATCGAATCGGCTTTAGTTCGCTGCTTCTCTGCTTCCAACGCTGATATTGAGCCATAGAAATTAACGGTAAATGGCCGCTTATCAGGATCAAACACCGTTCCATACTTATGCATCGTATGGATATCAATAACATGATAAATAAACTCTGCCAGTGAATTACGAATAATCCTTGAGTTTTCTGCTGCTTGTGCCGACATCCTAAAGAAACCGCCTTCACCAAGCCCGCCAGCTAACTGGTCGGCAAAGCCAAGCATAGCCAGATCGACGCCAATAGCGCCCGCATACATGCGCGCGTGAAGCATGATATCTTCAATACTGATGTTGTTGGTTCGACCGGTTTGCCCGCCATTGGAATTACTCACAGTGGTGAGTTGTTTCTCATTGAATGTGGGGATAATGTGTCTGATCCGCTCCAACACCGGCTGACCATTCTTAACAGCATCTTCAGCGCGTTGTTTTGAAGAGGTCAGCATGGCTTTTATGGAAGCCAGGAATCTGTTTTGTTGCTCAATCGTCATAGACGTTAGATTTACTTGCAGCATTTGCTCATCAATCGAATCAAGCCAGCGTTGGCCAACAATGCCGACAAGCGATGAATACAGATTATCGTAAGGTCCTTCCGCGTTATAAAACAGCGACCCACCGGCCATGCTAGGCATGATTGGCAGGTTATCAATATTATCTTCGGTGATGGCTATCTTAGCGGCCTTCTCTACAACACCGAACTGCGCCACCCATTGCGTGCGCGGCATTTTGAGTCTGGCCATTTGGGTGATGTCAAGCCGGTCAAAGTTACGGGGTCCCGTGTATACGGCGTAACCTACTGTTCTATTCCCCCTCTCGAACGGCTGCACCAATTGCGGCCTGATCATTTCTCCGGTGTAAAGATCCACAACGCCGCGCGATCCTTGTGTGTAAATACGCGCGTAAGAGTCCCCAAAAGCAGTCCCGGTGTAGGCTATTGAACGCGCTTCGCGGTTGATAATCGGTGACAAAGAAGCTGATATTTCATCAACAACCGCTTCCAATCTTTTATTCTTTTTAGCTTCCACCGTTTTCTCGATGAAAACCAGATCCCCGCTTGTCTCATGCCCACCAAGCGCACAGGTAACCAATAATCCTATTGCAGTCGATCCAATAGGGTCCGATTCCATCATTGACCACTTGTTGTAAATCTGCTGCCGCGATCTTGCTACGTGCCTTGTGCTGCCAAGCAATGATGCGACCGTGGTCTGGCCAGAGCCATACAGATATGCGTCAGATTCCTTGATTTCGCTTACTGGAACCACATTAGACGCGGAAAATTTGCGTGCTGTCATGCCGATGCTGGCAAGGAAGCTATTGGCTTTTACTTTCTCTTTAGGTTGCGGCATAAGGTGATTGCACCATGAACATGATAATTCCATGATGTTATGGTTTTGCAACCCCAGAAATGCCTTGATTTTCCGCAACAGATACGCGTTACCGGAAAACTGCGGGTAAGCGCGTTTTTTCAGAAGGCATTATTGACTCAATTAGACAAAACAAGGAGTCAATATGCCTATATCTACACCAATGATTCAGTATTCCCTCAAAGACAGGGGGCGAAAGCATACCGGGCAGGCGCGTAATTTCAATACTAAATTGATATGCGACGCTATTAATAGCCCAGCTTGTCAGGAAATGGTTTCATCCCGTGGGATGGTGGGATATTACGGCCATTTCCCGCGCGTGCGCTTTGGCATGATGCCATCGGAGGGCGGTATGGATGGCGGCAAGTATGTGCCGGTCGATCCCGCATTCGTTACCACACACCTGAGCGCAACACCAGAGGGAATCATCCGGCATCAGGCTGAATTCCTGGATACCGCAGCGGGAATAATTGCGGCTAAGGCATGGAATGGCAGGGTTGGCGGGTTTTCTTCCGCGATTGATGAGAAAAAGCCAGCGTTCTACGGTTTTGACTACGTGATGCAGCCGAATTACCTGGGCAATTCTTTCCGTGGCGTGGTTTTGGATGATGTCATGGGCGGCAATTTAGGTGAGCTGACTTACGACGACATCTACGCGGCTGAGCAAGACGAGCAGAAACAAGCAATGGTTATGCTGCTGGATAGCTTGGATCGTGAGCGCAACGTTTCCAGCGAAACAATAGAGCGGTTGCAGCAAGAAAACGAGCAATTGCTATCGATGCTGGCAAAGAAAGGTATCGACCCTTCCATGGTGCTTGATGCGTCTTATATTGCGCCCATCATGGTATCCGGTGGAACGCTTGATTCAATCCAGCGGGATATGGAAAGTTTCAAAAACATGGATTCGTTACCAGGTTTTGTTTCCCCCGTGAAAGAGGTAAAGGAAGAAGCCGGTTCTGTTGTCAGTCGCATGCTTAATAGATTTGCACGGTAGGGCGGGGAATGCTTGAGCCAGTCAAAGTAGCTTTTGGTGAATATATGGGCGCGTTCTACGCGGGAATAGCGCCTACCACCAGCGGGCTGCATGAATATGTTGCGCGCGGTCTCGCAAAAAGCATTGCGTGGGCACCTTCGAGAATGGTTGATGCTATAGAAGATATGCTTTCAGCATGGCAGCGCAACGATACCGATGGCGCACCCACCCAACCGGCAAAGATGCCCATTATCTTTGTGGCCATAGCAAAAGATTACACGCCCTCCGGACGTGATTACACGCGGCAAATATCCGAACAAGTGGAAGTCATATTGCCGGGCGATACCAAAGAGCGTGATTTCAAGGTGCGGGTTATTTCTGGCGATGTTCGCGCGCAGGTTGTGTTTTGTGCATTCGATGAACCAACCGCCAGATCATTGGCAGCCCAGTTCCTTTTATATCTGGACAACATGGAGAATAGGCGTTTTTTCGCCACCTACACGTTTGCCGGTCAGGATCTCACTTGGCCGGTGCAAATTGAATCCCCAGACAATCCCGCCATGTCCATTCAAACGGACTCGAAGAATTTAACAATACTGGCATGCGATGTCACATTAAGAGCATCGATACCATTATTCAGCGCGCCTGCAGATAGCGACCCGAATGATGGTAAGGGCACCGATGGAGATCCAAGCGACCCGTCTGGATATCAAGTGGTTGTGCAAGTTAACTACGATAAGGAGGATGTGCTTTGATGGAAATCTACATTGATGCTGATGTTGATCTGCTAAATAACCTTGCCCTGGGTTGGCTATTAATCGGATTGGTCTGGGCGCTAATCGTGCTGCGGATGTGCGCGAGGAATCAGGATGATTATGAGTTTATCAATCAGAAGCTTGGGATTGTCATTCTGGCCGCTGTTATCGGATGGCCGTACAACTTGTTCTGCTGGATATTCTCATGGCCCGGGTGGTTAATGCCTGCTAAAGATGTGTTATGGGGTGAGAGCACTCCCACATTTATGGTTGTAGTGGTTTACCCCTTAATTGCTTCTGTCATTATCGCCTTTCTTGTCGGAGCGCTATGATCAAAATCCAAGCCACATTCATTGGCTATGGCGGGCGCGCCTGCACCCTGTTTTCGGCTATTGATCCTGATTCTAATGTTCTGGTTGTCAGCGTTGAATCTGACTACAGAACTGACCGCATGGATGGCTGTATCGTCATAACCAACAACCCAGAAATACCCTACGACAGCTTATTTACTGATGACGATATCAAGGCTGCGATATCCGCTTTCTTTGCGTTCAAGACCGGCTTTGCCAATGACAACAAAAGCCAAAGATTGGTGTTTTCGGAGCGGGCTACTAGATCAAACCCAGAACAAACGATTGAAAAGGATGGAATGGATTCATCCGGACCGCGTTTTCGCATATCTGAAGGCATTACCTGCGGGCAGATGGCGGCATTAGCAACCTGCTTGCACGCTTCGCGTTCCGGCACGATTGAGCAAGCGCTGGATATGTTTGATGCGCTTAACGCACTTACACGCGGCGAAATTATCACTATTTGAGGATTCCGCTGATGATAGATAAGAACTCCACTGCGGCCAAAAATTTCTATAAAGAAATACGCCTATTCTCTGAAAGAACCAAATCCTGGGAAACGCAGATATCGTATGAAACCAAACCAGATGAGGCGCATGATCTGACGCTGGTTTCGCAACGTGTCTATGGCCGCCGTGATGAATTTCTGGTGATTATGGCAGCTGCAGGTCTGGATATGGTCGATCAAGCTTTGCCGCAAAAGCGCCTGACATTGCCTACTGAGGCGCAGCTATACGCCATTAAACGCAGAACAGGGTTTGAATCAAAGGCAGATAGCCGGTTTAATTTCTCCCCCACCTGGGCGGCCTAGCGTCAAATCATGGTCAATGTATTCTTAGGCAAGATCAAGGGACATATCAGCGAGGCCAAAGATCGCGCCAAAGCCGACAGGCTTGAGCGGGAGGCTGCGGAAAAGTCACCCAATTCTATAATACTTACTAAGCGCGAAGTTCAAGGCGAATGGGATGCCAGCCGGGTGCTTTTTACAACCTTAGGTGGTGCCGTGCGCCCGATCACAACCAATGATCTGGCGCAATTCCGTCACAATATGCGGATGGCGCAAAAGAACTTTAACGGCGATGGTATTACCGCCCGTCAGGTTATAGACCTTGCGTCATCCAAACCGCTTAAGGTTCCTGGATCAGATAGCGACATCGATAGAGCTAGAAACGAGATCAAAATGGCGGTTCCGGTTTCGGCATTTAACAATGAGGTACGCTTCATTACCAATGCTGGCCCGAACTCCGATGTTACCAGGCATCATGTTCTTGTGCGCTTCAATGCGTTTGCTGAAGCCGCCAATAAGCTGATGGCATCGACCGCCAAAGAGCGTAAAGATCCCAAACAAACCGCCAATTGGCTCAGAAAACAAAAGCTGGCATTCGATTGTGATTGCGGGCGGCATCGGTACTGGTTTCGTTATATCAGCACTATCGGGAATTTCAACGCCGGTCGAAAAGAACTTGGGTTTCCAAAAATACGCAATCCAAACCTGAAGGGCGTGGCGTGCAAGCACGTTCTGCGCGTCATGTCTGAGGTCGAGTCATCCACGTCTATGCTGAATTTCCTATCGAAACACATGGAAAAGCTGCGTGATTCCCAAGACAACACAGCCAAGCATCGAATAAAGCAGAAAGAGCATGACGATGAGATCAAAAAGAAAGCGAAGGCGCGTGTAAACGCCATCAAAACCAGTGATCAGCGTGCAGCAGAGAGAAAAAGAGCCAAAGAGCGCGAATCCCTGCATAAAAAAGCAAAGCAGGCAACACGCATGACCAAGAAACCAGCCGCCACGCGCAGGATAGAAGCCGCGCTTGCAGCGGGAAAATTGTCTGCATCGGATCTTGAAGTATTACGCAGGCTGGGATTCACCGATAAGCAGGTTGCTGCAAAATTAAAAGAATAGGAGCGATATGTTAACGAATGTACCGAAAGGAATTAATCGCATGGCGCGCAATATCGTCATCAATCACCCTAATTCATTTGAGTGCCAGATCTACAGGAAGTATGTTAATAGAAACAATGAATCGATGATTTCTGGTATGCCAACGATTGGCGGGATTGGTGTCATGAGCGCGGAAGATGAGGAGGATATTTCCTACGATTTCCTTGGCAGCGGCTATGCGCTTCAGGCTGAGCCATTCTCGCCATCGCCGATGATGGAGCGGCAGGATGCGAATAATGGATTTGCCAATGAATTTCGTTTCCTGATTGAGCCAGAACAGCCTACCGGGGCAGATGGCAGCTTCATGATAAAGAAAGGCGATGTGATGCTTATCGTGATATCAGATGAGGTTAGATTGGCATACGAGATAGTAGAACCTGAGACGGTTATGAATATCAGTCCGTTCGCAATGCGCTATGTAACAAACCGCCGTGGTGATTTAGACCTGCTCGGTTGATAAAACCGGAAAAACCCCCGTTTCAGCAAATTTCCAGATTCCAGAATAGGCACTTACCAATGTTTTAAAACGTTGGAGGTGCCCGGTCATCCGTCCGGGTGAGAAATGTTAACCATAGGACAGAAGAATTATGACCAAGCGAACGGTTCACCAAGAATATCTCAAGAAACAAACCGCCGAAGTAGCAGTATTTGCGGCTGGGTTGCGAGATCAAGGCACAAACAAAGACGGCACCTTCGATTCTGCGGCTGCTAATGATTTTATGGCAGCGGCGATCAACCAGAATAATACTGGCGTAAAAGTTCCGGAAAACCTGCAAATAGTCCTGGATGAAATGCCATCTGGAGAAAAAGGCGATGCTGCGCGGAATGCTGTTACACGGGCGATTCTTGACGGTATTGATATCTACGAATCGCAGCACGGTTGCAATGCCCCCGCAGACATTATTGAGCTTGGCTTGCATTTAGCATACTCAACGAGCGATACCGCGAAAAGAAAGTACAAGTTTGATTCTGCCACTTCAGACCATCAAGACAATCTTGGATTGCAGCCGAATCGCGCCGTGCTTGCCATATTGTCTACCATGGGTGATGCAATTCCTTTTGCACATTATCTGCCAGCGGATATTGGTTCTAACAAAGGCGTTCTGGCTGTTATGGCGCATCAGGCAGGCAACACCTACGGTCAGTACGCTGCAGGCGGATCAATGGATGGTGCTAACTCAGGCAATTCATACATCTCAGCATCGCGCGTTCACGTATCTTTGCCAGCGGTATCTACCGGTGCCGTTACGGGCGCGCTAACAGCGGTTCAGGCAACCGATGAAACTTGTGATTCAGCAGCGGCAACAATCAAACTGTTGCGTGGCAGAACATTGGTTTATGTCAATGGCGTGGTTGCTGCAAAAGAGGTGGATCAAACAGGTTCTGGCAGTTCCACAATTAGCGGGACGATCAATGTTGCTGGAACTGATTATGTCATCGGCGGATCGATCAATACCGATACCGGCGTTTATTCACTGACCACAACCCCGGCATTAGGCACAACCGTTCCTGTGGCGGTGGAAGGTTTTGTTGATTACGAGCGCGCACCAGAATTCACGCCATCCATCATAGCCGCCGCCACCATGTACGAATTGTACGCTTCACCATGGAGAGCGATCACTCAAATAACCATTGATTCAGCCACGCAAATGTCAAATGAGCTTGGTCTTGATCCCTATGGCGAGAGCATTCTTTCTATCCAAAATCAATTCTCCAATGAGCGGCATTACCAGGTTCTGCTCAAGGCGCGTCGTTTGGCCAAAAACAACAGCATTGATTATGACTTCGACTGGCCTAACCAAAAAGGACAGAAAACCCGTGCGCAAATTTGGCTCGACTTCGCCACTCCACTGGGCGCGGTATCGCAACAAATGGCTGTTGATACGATGGATCACGGCATTACGCACATGTATGTCGGCAAATACATTGCCTCTGCTTGGATGTCATTGCCGCGCGAAATATTTGAGCCTTCTGGAATCGCTGAAAGACCCGGCATATACCGTATCGGTCGTTTGTTCGGTCGTATTGACGTGTATTACACACCAAAAGGTTTGACTGACACAGCGGCTGCTGGGCAAATTCTTTGCATCGGTAAAGCTACTAACGTTGCGCTCAATCCGTTTGTCTTGGGTGATGCGACAGCGCCAATCGTTCAACCATTAGCCGTTAATGCTGACATGAAGCGTGGGGCTGCGTTCTATGCGCGCAATTTCACCGCAGTTAACCCATACAAGCAAGCTTCTCTTGGGTGCGCGATTATCAACGTTACAAACATGATCTAAGCGTCAGATTAATAACTGAAGCAAATTCAAAGTAACGTTAATAAGGAGTTAGCAATTATGGCAAGAAAAATAGAACTGGGATCACCTTCATTCGTGAAGGTGGCCATTGCCAGCTTAATCGGGGCATTCGCTGACGCGACCTACCCGGTTAAGGTGGTTATCACAAACAACATGCCACGGGATATTTCCTTGCCTGACATTGGATTATTCCTGCGGCATGTATGCAATCCGGAAGGCGAGAACAGGCGCGAAGTTGAGTTACAAGGCTTCGATCAATTGCAGCGCCTGGCCTCGAATATCGGGCAAATATCCATGCTGAATGATTACCAGTATGCGGCCATGACCGTTGAGGAAGTGGTTGATGAGCCTGTGCAAGATGATTCTGAAGCGGAAGCCAAGGCCAGCGCTGAGGCTGAAGCGGATGCTGCAAGAGTTCAAGCTGAACTTGAAGCTGCCGCTGAAAAGGCTAAGGCTGATGCTGAGAAGGAAGCGGCTGAAGCAGAGGCAAAGGCCAAAGCTGATGCAAAAAAAGCGTCTAGTTCCCACAAAACTAAAGGGGGGTAATAAACCATGTCCGTTAATTTTGTGAGACAGCTTGGCTCTGAAGTGGGCGTGCAGCTTAACCCGCTGCGCGACAATTCAGAAATACCAGCCTCTGTAAATGGAGATCAGGTATTTGCAATCATGATGCGTTCTCTACGCGGTCGAATCGACAAACCTTTCAAGGTGGATCGTGGAAACGTCAAGAGAAAGCTGGGTAATGGTGAGCAAATCCGGGTATCGGCATTGAATGAAGCCTGGGTGCATGTGGTGGAGGCATTGAATAATGGCGCGTATGAAGCCGTCGTTCAGCGCCTCGTTACCAGTGCGGCGGTGCTGAAGTGGGCTGTTGTAACAGCGACAACCGATACACCAGCGTTCGCAACTTCACATACACCCGCTGTTTTAACGGCCACGGTCAATGCCGGGGCCGTTGCTTCGGTAACTGTTGTGAGTGGCGGCAAGGATTACGCCGGTACTGAGACAATCACCGTGGGCGGTCCTGGTACTGGCGCGGTGCTAACGCCGGTATTCAGTAACGGGGTTATCACTTCGGTTACGGTAACAACCCCTGGAACCGGATATTCAACTGCGCCAGCATTATCGTGCTTGCCAGCAGCAACGGAGCCGGTGGGAACGTATCTGATTGCAATTAAACACCTGGAATGCTTTAACGACGGCATTAAAGTAGAAATTCGCGCGGATGAAAAGAAATCTGGTGGATCTGCGGTAGCAAACGCTACGCTTACTCTGCGCATCAAGGATAAAGACGGTCTGCTGCTGTATGAATTCACTGGCTCTTTAGATCCGCTTGCGAAGGATGATTTTGGCGCATCTGCTTATCTGCCTGATGTTGTGGCGGCAATCACCGATTCTGTTGTGGTGACTGTCGGTGTAACCGGTGCTGCGGCTGATATTGAGCCTACTTCGGATGCTTATGGTTATGACTCAAACGGCAAGGAGAAATGGGCTAAATCAAGCGTTTTGACGTGTTTTGTTGAGGGCAGTACGACCTATTCAAACGATGATTACGCAGCTGCGCGAATCAAGCTGAACGATACGGTTCACGACTACGCTTATATTGCTTCGGGCGGGTCTCAGGCCGTGGCATTGTTAAGTGAATTGGCGCAATTGGCGTTTGATACTAACCGTCAACTGCGTTTCGATGTGCCGGGAAGTCTTGATGTGGATGCAGCTATCGCATTTGTAGAGCAACTGAATATGGGCGCGAGCCAAACATCGCATTTGATGCAGGCTTTCTGGACCCCGATTAAATCAATCGACCCTACCGGCATCAATCCCAAGGGCTTCTTTGGCACAGCCACGCTGAACATTGCTTATGCGTGCCTGCGTAACGCACAGAAAAATGCCAGGGGTTTTGCTCCAAAGAATTACCCGATAGCTGGTAAAGAATGGCCTGTTCGCAGATCCGGCATGGTTCAGACGTATTTCCCAAGTAACCAGGAATTGAATGCGCTTGCAAAAGCCAAGATAAATCCTGTGTTATGGGAAGTATTCTCAGGCGGCGGAAGTTACGTGTTCAGAGATGAGATTACCTGCGCTTTGGTGGATAACAGCTTGAAGAAATTAATCTCGGTAGCTGATATGTCAACCAGTATTGATGATGCGGTTACCCGCTATGGCAAAGATGTTCTGCTATTGCCAATGCAGGTAGCGGTAAATCGAATGAGTAGTTATCTCACCTTGTTGTTTGAGGGCGCGGAAGCTTCGGGTTGGCTGGTTCCAAGCGATTCGCCGGATATGGGCGGCAAGGCGTGGAAATTCGACGTTCGGCCTAATGCGATACGGCCTTATGACAACATGGATGTTTCGTATTGGCTGCGTTACGACGGTGTTGCAAGACAGATTTTTGTCACGCAAACATTGTCCCGGTAATTTCTTGGGTATTTATTAAAAGAGGATTAGAACATGAAATTAGCAAATAGAGCAGTGACTGACGTATTGCGAGACGCAATGAAGAGCGGAGCTTCAACTAAGCCTGTTCTGGATTCGGTTGAAGATACCGGATCTGAATTGATGGGCGCTGATGACTTCACGTTGAAAGATATTAAATTATCTGTTGCCGCAGTCATACAACAATGGGTGGAAACGGATGATCTTGATGATGGCGAAACGTATGCGGATCGCTTGCTGGCATTAATGGTTGGAATCGCTGATGAAAATCATGACGGCGATATCACTGATGATGAGCAAGGCGTTCTGGATATGGCGCTCAATGCAGCATGGGACTATTTATCCAGTAAAGGTGCCTCAGACGAGGATCTTGACGTGCTGCTAAATGACTGGGATGGCGACGTTGCTGACCGCGTGCGCGACCTAGTAGCGTCCGTATTGCCAGAAGGCGAGGATGAATCTGATTCTGATATTGATAACTTCGCCTTTAGTGCCAGCGATCAGGAACCGGCTTTGGATGCGGCATACAAGATGAAAATGGCGATTCGCAAGGGCAAGAAAATGCGCATCAGAAAGCGCGTATCTGGAACCGTTCGATTGAGTGCCGCCCAGAAGGTTGGGCTTCGTAAGGCGCGCATGAAAAGCCACTCAGCCACAGCAAGAATGCGCCGGGCAAAATCGATGAAGATTCGCAGAAAAGCTGGATTGAAGTAATAACATTAGATTAACTGCAGCCCTTGAGCGCTACCGTATCGAGAAAAACGTCCGGTAGCGCTTTTTTACATCTAAATTATGAATAGAACATCATCGCAACCGCCAAGCCTGGAAGGGCAATCACTCTCATCACTTTGGGATGGCCTATCGCCACATTTGATAGCCAGTTTCTATGAAATCAAGAAAAATGATGACGGTGTTTGGTCGAGAGCCAAAGCAGATCCAGTGACCGTACTTGCTCCGTTGTCTGAAGCCAGCATGGAAATATCTTTGAGCTGGCAGAGTCCATTTGAGCATGCCGGACCGGAATCGCGCGCGCCCACGCTGCTTGCTATGTTGCAATCGGGTGCATTGATGCCATTAATTGATGCCTTTCTGAAAGGCGATGATGCTTCAAGCATGGCCACGCAAGCGCAGCAAAGATCAAATGACTTTATTCGACAATTCGAGGGCAGAACCGGCATTACCAAACTGAATTCAACGCAAGTATTCAATGGCATGCCGCCTGTTAAGTTTCAGGTTACCGCTTTATTCCGGGCATGGAGTGATCCATTTGCTGAAGTAGAGGCACCATTTAACAAGTTAATGGAGTGGGCATTGCCAGTAAAACTTTCTCCCGATGGTTCTGTGCTAGCAAGATCCGCTCAGGCCGTCAAAGGCAACACCGGATTTATTGATGCCTTGGTGCCATCCATCGCGCCCACCACAGTAGCTATGAAGTACAAGAATCGCATCTATTCCCCATTGGTTATTGAGGCCATAAATGACCCGATAGCATCGCCCATTGATAGAAATGGCCGGTATGTTGAGAAGGCGGTAACGATGACACTTGCAACACTGACGGCTATAGATCGGGATGATTGGGTTAAGTACGGCAGTTTGTAACTTTTAGCCGCGAAATATTCCATGAATTAAATACAGATGAATCCAGTGCCCCGAGAGAGAGTCCGAAAAAGGGCACTGGGATATGGCTTAAACCTACTTCCTTGACGAATCCGGCTATGCTCAGAAAGCACTTCGTCATGCGGTATTCATATTAACTGGGAGTTAGTATGAAATTTAATTATGAATATAATTCTCAAATACATCTGTGCGGTAGGTAACAAAACGTACTTCTTGATAGAAATTCAATAGCGGAAAATCCACCAAATTCCATCAACACAATTTAGCACAATCATGGCATGTAGTTTCATGACCATAAGAGGTGTTGCTGGTGATTTATTTTCCCGTTCTCAGAATGCGGCGATTAACAGTGCAGTTGCGAGAACTATCAATTGGCGAATCGATAAAGATTGCATCCATGCCGGTGCATTTAGAAGAGGCGACCAACACCGCCATGCTTCGGTATGCCGTCGAAAGTGTGAAGGGCAAGGATATTATCGAAGATCCCGCGCATTGGACAGTTCAAGAAAGAATCATGACTGTCTGTCACTACTTGGCATCCACTTCAGATGGCGAACCGGATTTCACGATTGGCAAAGGCCGGTATACAGACTATTTAGATGGTAGCAACGATTCCGGTTTAATCGAAACCCATATCAAGATCGGTGAAGTTGGTGGGGATATCTGGCATATAAGGCACCTAACCGGCGCGATGGCAGAATCAATTGAGCGTGTAAGCGGTGAAATTCCAGACATATCTGGAAAATTACACTGGTTACTAGGTGGAATGGCCGCTCAAATGACAATTGAAGGCGATAACAGCCCAAGTCCTATAGATGGTGAGGGCAATTTTGATCAGTTCCTTGTTAGCCGGATGAAAGTCATAGCCGGTTATCCAGAGAGCGATTTTGAAGCATTACTTGATCTGTATCTTGCCGGTCGCAGAAAACTACATCATCTATTCCAAATAGAGTTCGACGAAAACGGAATTGTTTCATTACCAAAAGGAGGGGCGGCAAGCGATTTGCCACCCGCCCGATTTCCGGTTAGTACCTGCCTCTCGCTCATCACTCTTAACCTGGTCAGAGTCGCTCATGAGCCTGGCATCTAATATCAGCCTTTATTCCCATACCTCTTTGGTTGACGCATTGAATCTGCCTGCAAGTGTGGCGAAAGATTTCTTTGAAAGCAAGCCGTTTGGAGACTGGAAGAAAGTGCGTGAAGCGGAAGCCAAAACACAATCGGCAATTGTCGGTCGCTTGAATTCAGTAATACGAGCGATTGGCATCCTTGCCAAGACAACAGCAGGGAGAAGATAGACATGGAAAATCAACATTGCCCACACACAATGCAAATGGGGTCGCACGAAGCAAGAATAGTCGCTCTTGAGAAGGGAATGGTAGACCTTGAAAGCTCTCTTGAAGCCAAGATCAGTTCAGTGACTCTGCTGGCGCAGAACAACGCTTTAAAGCTCATTGAAGATAAAGCAAATCAGTCTGGGTTTATCAAGGGCATGCACATGACAGCAACGCTCATTGGCTACTCAATAATCATTGTCTCGCTGATTCTGGCTGGCAAGTTCACGGGCGCTATAGAGTCTGTCCTAAAGCTATTAAGTGGCAAGGGGTTATAAAACATGGATCTGAATACCAAATTATCGCCACATTTCACGCTAAAAGAATTAATACGTTCCGATAAAGCAGCGCAGCTTGGCATAGACAATACGCCGCCCGAAGAGGTGATTAATCCGTTAATCATTGTGTGTTGCCGGATCTTAGAGCCAGTGCGCAATCACTTTCAAAAACCATTTTCTCCCAATAGCGGGTATCGGTGTTCTGAACTTAATCAGGCGTTGCGTGGAAGCAAAACATCACAGCACATGTTCGGGCAGGCGGTGGATTTCGAGATACCTGGGGTATCGAATTATGAGGTGGCAAAGTGGATATCAGCAAATCTTACTTACGATCAATTGATCCTTGAGAACTACGAATCCGGCAAGCCAAATTCAGGATGGGTGCATTGCTCACTTATTAGCGGCCAGAACAGGATGCAGCTATTAACTATCAATGGAAGCAATAGGCGAGAAGGATTAATCGCTTAATTTATTGGAGATATTATGAAAAATCTTATTTTGGTTATAAAGAAATCAGTTTTAGCGTTGTGTTTATTGGTTTTTGCTCTTCTTGGCGGGTGCCAGACTGTTTTGAATAAATCCGATGATCTGGCAAATATTGCATCAGTAAACGATGCAATTATGACCGGCAAAGTGCTGGCAACGGTCAAAACAATCGAGTTGAGCGGTGTTGAAGAGTCTCAGTTAACGCATGCCGTGAATCAGTACGCATTCTTCGTTGAGAAGTGGAAGCATTCCATTGCTCATCTGGACTCAACAACAACGGCATTCCAGGAATTCATGAATGATTACTCAGTTCTGATCTCGCAATATGCGGTGGTTGAAAAGATTGTTTCGATTCACTGGGGCAGCTATTCGGGCGCGGAACAGGAGGCTTTAAAAAATTACCAGATCATGGCAAAGCAGCTCAATTCGTCAGTCAACAAGCTAGTTACTGCGAATCGTGTGCGCGAAGCTGTAATGGATGCCGTGGCTTTTGGCAAGGTCGCAATTAAATTGGCTGCGGCATTATGACATTCATAGAAAACTATATCGACGTGGCAGAGGCAGTCAAGATCATTCTGTTTGTTGCATCGGGGCTGTTCGGAATGTTCTTTGCCTATTGCCGCAAGTGGGCGCATGCAGACATGGGCGTGGGATTGTTTATGTATATGTTTGGTGATGAGCGCGCCACGATGAGAGCAATCACCACATTCATCGCTCTGTGCGTCGGTGCCGGGGGCTTGTCCTATTTGGATACATTAACCATGAATCAAATCATTATTGCCGGTGCCGGGATAGGTTTGCTGGTACCGCAAACAGTTGAACAAAATGAGGAAGAAAAATAATGCCGACGACAACACACTCAATAGCAGCGCGTAATGCTGCCACGGATGCAGTAACGGGGCAAATTGGCGCATCGGGGAATTTAAAATTTAGATTATCCGGGTCATTGGGATCTCCCGGTGCCGTGGTTGCCACATTGCCATTGTCTGCTACGGCATTTGGCGCGTCATCAGGAGGAACGGCAACAGCCAATGCCATAACGCCGGATACTAACGCAGTAGGTAATGCGTCACCGGTGGCAGCCGCAACGTTAGAGAAATCTGACGGCACGATTGTGATTCATTTGACTGCCGGGGCATCAGTTACGACAACGGTAACTGGCAACCCTGGTGAAGATACCGTTACGGTTGGATCTGCTGCTGGCCTTGTAATTGGCATGCACGCATCTGGTACGGGAATTGCTGCTGGCGCGGATATCGTTGATATCCAGGGCACAACGGTACATTTGTCCGTGGAGAATTCTGGCGCGGTTTCAGGAAATGGAATCTTTAGTTATGACGTTGCTATTTCGAATGGCACCACTATAGCTGCCGGTGATACTGTTTCTTGCAGCTCTTTGACATACACGGCTTTGCGTTCATAAGTAGAGCGGTAAAGTGACAGCAAAAATATTCTATTTTAAGGATGCGGTACCATCCGGGGCGACACTTCATCGGTCGCTACAAGATGGTGGAACTGCGCCTACTGCTGCCACAACTAGCACCGGATGGACTGCGGGTACTAATGCTGCTGGCCAGTCATGTGTTCAGAATGGCGGGTCTAAAGTAGCAAGGACCAGTGGGCAATGGGGATCTGCGTTACAGCCATCTGCTGCGCCATCCGATGCAATTGGAGATTGCTGGCGATCAGAAAATCTGATTAACGGTAAATTTGCCAATGCCGATTGGACTCTAACATTCAGGATCTTGTCAGCAGCCTCCGCATATACAGGACGATTCAAGCTTGGAGTCAGAATCTGGCGGTCAGCAGATCCAACCGGCGCTGGCGCGGTAGAGATTACATCCGGGCGCATCACTTCCGCTGCGACAACTGCGGATTTGAGTACGTCAATGGTTTTGTCATTGCCGGTTACGTTTACTCCGGGCACAGAAATAACGCTTAATAATGAGTATCTGTTTGTAAGCGTAGGTTTAGAAATTACTTCTGCTGGCAGCGGAAATCTGCAGGACATGCTGTTTAGAGTAAGTTCTTCTGCGTTAATAACAACCTCAAGCTTTTCCAATATATTCAATACAAGTGGTGCATTACCTGGACAGGGATCTGCTGTTAATGGTTCTGCAACGCGCTTCAGAACGCATTCGGCCAGCGTAGCGCTGGCGGGTATAGGTTCAAGACTTTCTGGTAATTCGGCTAAGTATAGAGCGCACGCTGCAAATGGAGTGTTGATCGGTAAAAATTCAGCTCTTTCAGGATTGTCCGTTCGTTATCGGCAACACAATTCCACTGGCGCATTATCCGGGAATGGGTCTGCCGTTGCGGGATCGTCCAATATTAGTCTGCCAGCTATCCCTTCCGGGTATTTCGTTATTGCACTCTATCGCTTCACGCCGGTGATTGAATTATCCAGAAATAAACCAACGATTCTGATGACCAAGAGCAATCCAACTATAAGGCTGAAAGCGGCATGATAAAAGAGAAAATATACGCCGCAACCGATGTTGATGTGATTATGGCTGTGGCTTCCGGGTTTGTTATTGCTGACATTGCCGACATAGCGGTGACTTTGACTAATGGCTCATTTTCTATCACTTATGCGATGACAGACAATGAGATAGAGATAGTTGGTGGTAGTTATTTGGTTATGCACATTGCCAAAGATGACATTGCAGATTCAGGCATATACACGATAGCAGCCATACGAATTACAGATGCTAATGGAAAGGTGTGGGGAATCATGCCATCACCGGAAACCATAGCTTTTCACTAATAAAAACAAACAGGAGGATGCGATGATACAGCGATCAAGCGCTTTAAGATGGATTACCGGGTTCAAATACCGAACCATCGAGCCATATTGGTTAATGACCAATTTCAGGCCAAGAAAGGCAATCCAGTTAAACCGGATACACCTTACCAGAGAAGGTCTTTTGTTTATCGAAGCCGGGTATTCGTCTGACGGTCCGAGCGGTCCCACAATCGATACCAATGACATTATGCCGGGCGCAACAGGTGCGCACGATCCTGGTTATGAATTGCTGCGCAACGAAATGATGGGCGTGCCGGTAGATATCGTGCAGCCAGAGCAGCGGGCTGGTGAGGGGCTGATTTACAACACACCGGACGAAGAAAAGGTGATCAAAAACGCCAGTCATGAGCAAATCAGACACGAATTTGACAAATTGCTTGCTGATTTGATGCTTTTAGATGGCCAGATCGTGTGCGAGAAATTCAATAAATATCCACGCTTCAAGAAGCTGCTGGGGAAAGTTTTGGTATTCAGGGCGCAGTATTTCTATGATGGTCTGAGACTGGGCGGCGTATCTTCAGCAATCGTGTGCCGTAAAGAATACGCAGCGCCTTAACGCCTGCAATCAATTCACAAATCCAATTCCCTCGAATCCGGGGGAATTAAACCGGAAAAACAGCCAGTTCATGGCGATTCAGTAAGGCAAAGTTCTGTTCATCAGATTCACTTATGAACTATAGGACAGCCAATCATGACAGTTTCTAATACCGCATATCTTCACGGCTTCTACAACGTTTCAAAAGCGCTTGGTGCAAAGGTTATTAATAGCGACTTTACTATGGAAATAGAAGGCTTTGAGCAAAATTACTTGCTAATCAAACAAGCCCCTCATCCTCAAGTATCGGTCGGTGGCGAGATAGAAATCCCTGGGATTCTGGGAACTACCATGTGGCAGCCACAGCAAGCCAAGGTTGCGCATCAAGGGCAGGTTGCTTTAGAGGAAACCGTGGCCGGTTCCATCGATAACATGCTGGTGAATCTCATTTCAAGAGGCGGCTTGTTCAACGCAAAGATTTACGAAGGCACGCCTCAGAGATTCTTGAGAGCAAAACCCATTGTCGATTGTTTTATGCAGATTGATAACCCGGACAGAGATTGGGAAAACAGGTCACAGATATTGCTATTCACTGGAACGATGTTTTACCACTACTTTGGAGAGGTAATTCCTGGAAATTCAGGAGATTACACATAATTTTTTTCATTAACTATGACAGGAGTAAATTGATATGCCAAGCCCATCATTTTTAGGCGGCAAGCTTCAAACCAAAAAAGGATCTGCTAACAGCGAGGTAATCAGCGCTGAAGATGTCGATAAGTATTACGTGAGCAAAGCATCGCCAAAGGTCGTTGAAGGCTCTAACGCGGCAATGGGAGTTGTAACGCTTGTTGCTGGCTCTAAAGTTGTTACAAATACTCGTGTAACAGCAAATAGCCGGATTTTCTTGACATCCCAAGCAGACGGCGGCACGCCTGGATCACTGCGGGTTTCTGCCCGTACCGCAGGTACCAGCTTCACCATTACGTCAAGCAGCGGTTCTGATACCAGCGTTGTGGCCTACATGATTGTTGAACCAGACGCATAAGGCTGACAAATGGCTACTATAGAAGCGCTCGTTGATAATTTTCTCATGAATGAGCGTCCTGATAGTATCGTGCTAGACCCCGCAACCGTGCTTGCCAAGGCGGTTGCGGCAACAGAATTCTATGCCGGATATGCGAATCTTGAGGCAAATGACGGTGTTGATCCGCCATTGCCTGCGATTGCTGCAAATACAGTCATCAGTTATTCAGAATGGGCTTTGATTAAGCCATTGTTCATGCTTATGACGGAGCTTGAAACATCTACGCAGCTTGAAGCTTCGCGCGCCCTGGGAGTCGATGTTTTTGGCCGTTCATCCAGTGAAGTTCAGCAGGAAATTAACCAATATCAAATGGAATTGCCTCAAAAGGCATTTCTGCAAACAATCATAACAGTGTGATAACTGCCCTGTGATTCTATACCTCAATAGCGGCGAACAGATACGTGGCGATTTAATAAAATCCGCCATAATCCGCTCAGATATGTCCCCAATTCCAGTCACGCTCGAAGCAGAAATACGCGCTGACGAAGATATGGCCAAGAAATTGAGTGAGGGGGAAGTCATAACGGCGGGCGGTAGTTCTGTATCGTCAGGCGATACGCTGCGCATTATCAAATCCACATTGATCGAGAACCGACTTGTGCAGGGAAATCGTGAAATGGATGTGATTCAGATCACGGCCATGCTTGATGCCTGCCATGGCATAGCTTTTGTGCGCAGCCGGGCGATTATTAAAGAAAATGCTGTTTTGTCGGCAATCTACCGCGCATCTGGCGCGACTATCAAAGCAGTTGATGCAGATTTTCCGGTGCCGCGCTTCTATTGCCCGGTAGGGGATACCCCAAGCTTTCATATTGCCAGGGCATTACAGGAAGAGGGCGGCATCGTTCGGTGGAAGGATGGCCGGTTAAAATTCTTTCGCCTGCCCGATCTGTTTAAGCAAGATCCGATCATGGAATTGCCTGAGAACGCATCGGATTATATTAACAGCGGATTCCTTGAGCGGCATGAAATTCCTTGGTTTTACTCGCTAGATGATGCCGGTGGCTTTGTCTTGGGCGATCAAAGAAAGCCAAGGAGCGTGCGTTACGCGCCGTTCATGAATGCGCAGCGCCTGCGTAATATGTCACGCTGCCTGGTGCAGCGCAAGATATCGAACATCAACTTATCAACCGGCATAGCAGCCGGTGATTTAATCAATTTTACCGGGCGCGATCCGCTTGTTGTTATTACCGCCGCACACGTATTCCAGAGCGGTACCGATGGCAGCGGAAGTAACCAGTACACGCGGCTTTGGCTTGGCTCTTTAGAGGGATGACAGGATGAATGATTACGGGCAAATGATTGGCCGTTACCCGGCGATTGTTAAATCATATGACAAGAATAAACGAACATGCCGTGTCGAGATACCTGCTCTTACTAATGGTGGAGATGTATTCCCAGAAGCTGAGATTGATTATCCGATAGGAGATAAATCAATATCAGGAGCGCACTCTACCGAAATAGAAATCAATCCTGGTGATACTGTTTGGGTTGAATTTATTGGTGCTGATGCTCGGTACCCGATCATTATTAGTTATCGAAATCCACGGGTTGGAAACTCAGTTGATTATCGTCGCTTTCACCACGCAAACATAGAAATGACAGCCGATGGGACATTGAAGCTTAATGCAGCCACGCTTGAGATTAACGCTGCCACCGTGACTATTAATGGAACCAACACAACCATCAATGGCAGTTCACTGAAACATAACAGCAAAAATATCGGTGATACGCATACGCATGGGGGCGTTACGCCGGGATCAAGCAGTACAGATGTGCCAAGTTGATATCGTAAAAGCATCGATTTTGGGTGTTTTTGCTGGTGTATTCTGGATATCACTTACTTGCATAAATATGAGTTAACAAACATGAAATCTTTACTATTCAGTTTCGCTGATCTTTCAGTCAAGGACAAGGCCGCAAAAGAAGCCATGAAATACTTCTCTCGCGCTGGTGCGAATGTCGTTCAGCAAGACGTATCGACAGCAGTTAAGCGTAATTCCGGGGTAAGTTACCGGGAAATGCTGCTGACTTTTGCAGACTCTCAGAAAGTTGTGCTGCGAATCAAACAGACCGGCGATATCTTCCAAGTTCTACTGAATAACAAATTACTACCAATTAGAAACCAGGATGATCACGTTGCCGCAATCGCTGAGATTGTGAAGGCGATGGACTCCGGGCGTTCAAAGTTCCAGAAACTACTTGCTGCAGCAAAGGTTCGGCCACCCGCAGGAATACGCACGGCGGCACCCAAGATGGAGCAAGTATTGATTGGGAAAAGGGATGCTTTGAAAGCGGCGATTGCCGAAGTCAGAGCGGAAATAGCAACATACACAGGAGCGTTAACAGCATGAAGAATTTTTTTAGTGGGTCTCTTTTATTGGTTTTTTGTATGATGACATTACTATCCGCTTGCGATTCGGTATATGCCGATACTGTGATCAAGCCGGATTCGGTGATTAAGGTTCACGATGGTGATACGTTCACCGTCAATATTGCTGGTTGCCCAGATGTTTTGTGCAAGAGCATGCCGGTACGAATAAGCGGAATCGATGCTCCGGAAATGAAGGGGAAATGCCCTCAAGAAATTGCCGGGGCGATTGCTGCTAAAAATTATCTTGCTGGCCAGGTAATGAATGCCCAGGATGTTGCGTTACACGATCCAACCAGAGATAAGTATTTCCGGATAAGCGCTCATGTTATGGTGAATGGCGTTAATGTCGGTGATGAAATGATCAAGCAAGGATTGGCGCGAACGTACAGCGGGGGCAAGCGAGCCGGGTGGTGTGGCAGTACCGTAGTACAAACAAACTCAGTCTGAATATCTGGTTAACACAGCCAGAAAGAAATAGACAAGCCCGGTTATGCCGGGCTTTGTTTTTTTACCATCGCTTCACGGAAAACCCACCAAATACAGTGCTGTGAGCGGCTTAACATGCTGCTTATGACACACTCAACTGATACCACATTTCTAAACATCGAAAACGCTGCCCATGGTGGCGCTTTTGGTAAGAATCCTATTCCCGAACCCACGGAAGCGCAGTGCAAGGCCGGTAACTACAAAATGGGAAGAGTCTCTTTCCAGGGTCTCTCGATAGCCATAGAGCAGCCGCGCGGCACCTATCGAAACGGTATTGATTCAAAGACCGGCAAGCGCTGGACTTCTCGCATGGCAGCGCATTATGGCTATATCAGCGGCACCAAGGGCGCAGATGGTGACGGTATTGATTGTTTTGTGGGGCCGTATCCGCAGTCTGAGATTGCATACGCTATCAATCAGTATATCGATGGCCGCTTCGATGAACACAAAATCATGCTGGCTTTCCCGGATGAAGAAACAGCGAGAAATGCTTATCTGCATAGCTATGAGCGCGGCTGGAAGGGTCTTAAAAGCATAATTCCACTATCGATTAATCAACTCAAATGGTGGCTCAAGCACGGCAATAAGAGCCAGCCTATCAAATTAGAAAATTTACCACCGGAAGGATTAGAAGCCATGACAAGAAAAGTGCATTGGGATGAAAACGCGCAGCCATATAACGCCACTATCGATCAGGTTCTGTATGAGATACGGCAATCAGATTCGGGCGAAAACCTGCTATTGGATGCTGTTAGCATCGCTGAAATTATTGCTGATTCTGACGGTGTTCTGGCGCTTGATGCGCTGGTTACGCCTTACATCAAACTGCAACGCAAAATGGAAGTATTGCAGGGCGTTATGGAGCGTATGGGCACGGGAATTAAACCTGTAGCTATGCAAATAACCGAGCCATTCAAGCAATTTGGCGTGGCGAATGTGGCTGTGGTTTATGAGCTATCAGACGGGCAAACCGTATCGATCTATTTTCACAACCCTGATGCAACACCAGCAAAGCTGTCACCGAATGATGATGTTATTTCTTACAAATGGCTGTTAAACAAGAAAGATATCACGATTGTTGTGGCACCTGAGCGCGGCCAGGATCTGAATATCCGTGAAGTGGCGCGCCGCATCCTGAAACTGGCTGAAAAGAACAGCCCGGCTTTTGCTCGTGCAAATGCAAAGCGTGTGGATCGTATGCAGAACATTCAATCGTTGAAGGATGAAATTGTAGTTTTGGAGGGCGAATTGAAAAGCGCGCAGAATGAATTGGAAATTGCCAAGGTTGCTGCTGAAGATCGAAAACCAGAGGATACAAAACCGCCAATCCTTCCAGAAACCGATTTCAACGTGGACATAGCATCGTTGATCGAAGCGTTGCCGGGGCTTGATGGCTATGGCATAACCAGTCTGATTATTCGCACAAATGGCGAAATAAATGCAGTTAGCGGCCATGACATCAAGGCATCTGGCGTAACTGATGCAGATATTCTAGCTGCTTATGGTAAGGGATTGTTGCGTGAGGCTGCGGCGGATCAATCAACGGGTGGCACAGATAACCAAACTGTAGCTGAAGAATCGCAAAACCCATCACCCCAAGAAGATGATCTGACAAAGACCGCAGAACAACCTGATGCAGGGACTGATACGGACGTTCCAACTACGTCGAATTCGACAGAATTAAACCCTGTCGCTTCGGAAATCGAAGTCCCACCAGCTTCTGAAATAGAAGCCGAATCCGAAGATATGAAGGCGGCCAGAGAATTCCTTAAATCGGTCGTGGATGGTGACAAAGACACGGATGATCTAATAGCCTTGTTGGATAAGATCGAAGCATCTGCCAATGCGATTATTGAAGCCGGTAAGGGTGAAGAATTTGATGCTCTTATAGGTTCCGCCGCTGAAAAATGGGCGGAACTTGACAAGCAAGCGAACGGGTAGCCCGCCATGCGTACCTTATCCAAGATTCTGCGGGCTGATGATCAAAATAGCCAGCTTTCTTTTATGTGCCCTGGGTGCAAACAAGTTCATATCATTAAGCATGGTGATGGTTCCGGTCCAAGATGGGCATGGAACGGTGATGTTGAAAAGCCAACATTCGCGCCGTCAATTCTAGTACGGGGCAAAACACTTACAGATAAGGGTAATCGTGATATTGAAGATTGGCGCGAAGCTGGTTGCCCAAAGGGAGATCAACCGTTCGAGTCGGTAGCAAGAGTCTGCCATTCATTCGTTACCCACGGACAGATTCAATTCCTGGCTGATTCAACCCATGAGTTGGCCGGTCAAACTGTCGATTTACCGGAGTTCACAGAATGATTGCCGGTGCAGAAAAACTCAAACTGATACGCGAGCTTGGGGTTATCCGCAAAAACCTGCCAGATGTTGCCGGGGTAAATAAACTTACTCTGGTCAAGCGCGTGCGCGAGATACGGAAATTGCTGTCAGTATCAAACATTGAGCCTGCTGTTAGCCTGCTAATAGATCCATCTAAACCTATTGAATCAATCGATTCGCTGACCAATTACCTGCGTAATGGCCTTTCTGCGATTCATGAAGCATTGCGTGGCGCTGAAGCCGATACCTTGATAAAAATATACAACTTACTGCCAAAAGATCGAAGTGACGAACATGCAGATGTCAGAAATGATCTTTTGGCGGCTGTTACAGAAGTTGTAGGTAGCGATAAAGATAAATGGGCGTTTGCATCATTCGATCACTTCAAATCATCTGGTAATGTGTTTGATGTTGATTCTCAGGCGATTATTTCGGTTTTAGAGTCAGTGGATGCGCTCACCAAAACCGCGCCAGAAGATACGCCGGAAATTGCTGCGCAAAGAAAAGCGGCTGATGAGGAATACGACAGACTGCAAGATGCTTTAGCAAAGTTGCTAGGAATAAATGCAGCCAATGGATACAGCAAGGAAGAGATAGACAAGGCTGCTGACGAGTATGAAGCAACCAGGGCAAAGAAAAACGAAGTGTGGGGGCAGATTAGAGGTTTAAGTGAAAAGAAATACGATGATCATAAAAAGCGCATTGCCGAATTAAAGGACAGTATTGCCCCTGTCGGTCAAAAGATCATAGATACCCTGCTGAATAGCTCAAAAGTGACTCAGGAGCAGGCGGATTCATGGGCGAGTAGTCAAATAATCGAAAAATCGGCTATTACCCGGCTAAAGAAAATGGGATATCCAGAAGCTGATATACGCCGCGATATGTCTGAATTCTACCGCATCACTGGGGGCAAACTCAGGCAAGTTAGATTAGAGACCAATGGAAGCAAGCGCGCCAATGCGAGCGGCATAGGTCATTTCGAGGATAGCGTTATCCGTCCAGGAAGCGAATTCAATAAAAAAATATTGTGGCATGAAATGGCTCATCATCTTGAGGCTGATTCAGCGGCTAAAGCGGCATCCAATGGATATCTGCTGAAAAGAAGAAAGAGCGAGAAAGTGTATTCCCTTAAATCGTTGACTCGCAACCCAGGCTATAAAAGCAACGAGGGCGCATATGATGATAATTTTATCGATCATTACATCGGCAAGGTGTATCCAGATAAAACTACTGAAGTATGGTCTATGGGAATCCAATATCTTGCAACCCCACAGGATGCCGCGATGATGGCTGCCAAAGATCCGGAAATGGCGGCATTGATGGCTGGATATCTTCAGGCCGATCTAACCCCTGCCATGAAAGCGCTTCAAACTATTCAGGATAGCGCTAAGGATAAAGCCCAAGAAAAACGTGATCAATTCAAAAGCGAATATGAGCAGGCATTGGATAAGTTGTCAGCAGGTATTGAGATTGTTGATGACGGCTGGTTTGATGCGCTAGATCCTGTTGACCAAGGAAATTTACTTAGCAGCTGGGGGATGAGAGACCCAAATGCAAAATTCATTGGATCTTGGGAAAATTATCGAGTGTTCGCCGGGAAGTTTCGAGGCAAAACAAAGCGGGTTAGTAAGGGATATGCGGTTGTTTATACCAGACAGTCCGGCACATTCCTAATTCCTGGCAGTACATCAAGAGAAATTCCTTCCGCTTTTTCTGTGCATGGTGATATGCGGGAAGTGAGAGCTTTTATCAAGCTAGCACAAATGTTCGGTGATGATCCTCGCTTCGTTCGCTGGAATGTCTATGGTGATGAAGGCAGGATAATTCGGGAAGCAAATAAATTATCGGGTGAACAATCATGATGAATAGCGTTTATAAAGTTTTTACGCCTGCCGGTCAATTCGATGCGATCTTCGCTGAAGATGAGGATATTCCACTCGAATACAGTGGTGATGAACCGGCTATTAGTTTTTTTAAAGACTGGTTATTCATCAATCAGGTAAGCGGCGAACACGGCCACTTGCTGGATAGCGAAAACCTTACACCCAGAGATCTATACGGATTCTGCCAGCCACGCGGTGGCGTAATTGAAGTGATGCCGCCATTCGAGGATCTACTGGCATACATCCAGGAAGATGCCGCGAACCAAGCTGAAGATAACTTTGAACAACTACAGGAAGAAAATACTATGCATACCCTCATTACCAATGATTCTGCAATCCTTGACGATGTGGTGAAAATTATTGGTGATGCAACACTAGATGGCATATCCGGTATTGAAAAAATAAAGCTGATTAAGGAGGCCGGAAGCATCCGCGCAAATCTGCAAACCGTTCAATCCGGAATCGAGAAGCATAAGATGGTTAAACGTATCAAGGAAATTCGTGATGCTTTGGGTGTTGGTGATGGATTAGGCAAAGACGGACTTGACGCTGATGGAATGTGGCCAATGACCAGAGCGGAGTATGACAAGATTCACAGCGACTACAAGGGAGCCTTCCCGGATGGCACGCCTACAGCGCTCAAACTGATTAACGGCGGAACTTCTATTGTGCCCGTGCGAATCACTGATGAGCAGCCGAAAGCTCAAGAGCCAGAGGTAAAGCCGCAAGTCACCATAGAAGATGTTAACAAAGTCATGCCGCTGTTAAAACAGTTCATCGGCAAGGCTCAGTTATCTGCAATCGGAATGGGTATTCGTGGCGAGGAAGGTCAATTTTTCAAGGATAAGTTGATCGAGATTGCCAACGTAATCCAAACCATGCCAAAAACATACGGTCAGGATGGTATGGGCGATAAGGCGATTGCCTATCTGCACTATTTCAAAGGCGCAGGCGACTGGCATATTACCGAAAAGGATATGGAAGATGAGCAATTGCAGGCGTTCGGGCTTGCAAATATTGGTTACGGCGGCGAACTTGGTTATATCAGCATTCAGGAATTGATTGATGCCGGTGTTGAGCTTGATTTGTATTGGACTCCCAAAACTATTGGGGAGATTAAGGGTGGAAGTAGTGAGGATGAAAACCAGGGCACTGAAACTGGTGGTGATGAAACCGGTGGTGAATCAACAGAAATCCCGCAATCCACCGAAGAGCCTCAGACTATAACGCCAGCTGATACCATAAAAGCCGGATTCGTGGCCGAACTTGAAGCCCTAAAATCCGAAACCGATATCAACCGATTCAACGAACGACTTGATGAAATTGCGGCGAGGATCGAGCAAGCCGGTTTGATGGAATCGCTTGATAAAGAATTGAATGATGCGGCGGATGTGCTAACGCGCCTGCTATACGAGGCTGAGAAAGGCGTTTAAATTGTGACTGGCATAGACATCACACAAAATCTTAAGCGGGGCTTGGCTTTAGCGTACATGCTTCTACTAAGCTTCTCCCCAAGACAGCTGGATAAATGTGGCCAAATAATTGGCCTCCTCCCCATGTGGTTGGTAGTGAGATGCAACCTAAGCGTGCGAGGTTTGCTAAGGCAAGTATAACTTCTGCATTTGGTGGTATAGGTTGCGCTCTATTATCTTCATCATGGATTACTATTTCAGATGGTAAATTTGTTGTTATAAGTAACTTATTACTAATGTCGCCCTCTGGTAGTGCATAGATAACCGATAATATCTTTGCTTCTAAATTGGAGAGCCTCTCCAAGATGTCAATGTGTGTGCGATTAAGATCAATAGGACCGTTCTCAATAGTGGAATTAACAAGCAATTTTGCCCATAAATCCTGCAAATAATCGTCATCTTCAAGCGAAGCAGCCTCAAATAAAGGAATGGCAAGTTTTAAAGGTATTGGTTTAATTGGAGTATCAATGCCGATACTATTCATAAGGGTTCTTGTTTTCTGTATAAAACTCACCTGCCTTTCCAAACGCATATATTTTAATTTGTCCTCATATATTCCAATGGCTTGTTCTAATGGACCAGATATGAAACGCGAAATGAAGCCACCCACTTCCTTACTTGCTTCGATAGCTTGCCCGGTTGTTTTTGCTACTTCTTGAACTGCTTTAGCAGTTTCTTTCACAGCTTCAATTTCTTCTGTCATATTTATATCCTGAGATCCAATAAGTAATCCTTACCATATTCAGCGAAGGTGCATGCTTAGCGATATGTAATAGATTGCTGATGTTGCAATTTTCTAACCATGTAACGCCAATTTAGCAATAAATCCTGAGCGAGATTCCCCAGCCTCTTTCGCCGCCGCATCGATACGACGAAGTACGCGCGATGGAAGCGTGATATTTATGCGCTCAACCTTATCCGATAATTCGGCCAGATCAATTGTGACGACTGCCCAGACCCAGCCTTTGTATTCAGGATTGGCTTGATGCTCACTGATGCTTTTAGGGTGAGGCACAGAGCCGCCATCATCAATTACGGTTTCTAACCACAATTCAATTGCTTCTTTTGCTTTATCGATTGCTTCATCAATCGTATCGCCCGCAGAAAAACAGCCTGGAAGATCAGGAACGACCACGCCGAAAGCGTGCTTGTCATCACCAGGTTCAATTGCTATTGGATATCTCATGTAATTCCTCTTATTTAAGCCCCGCTTGTTTTAACAACTTGTTTGAGAGACCAATGCCAAGGTCTTTTTTAGGATGCGGAACGCTGATATGACCGCTTTTCTCAGGATGAGTATAAACGTGGTGCGATCCCTTGGTTCCCCGTAGTGACCATCCATCCTTTTCAAGTTGTTTGATAATTTCTTTGCTGTTCATGTTGTGTATTGTACACACCATTTTAAAAAGATCAATAGTGTGTTCAGTTATCCACCGGAAAACCAAGCAAATTGAGGGCTGTAGCGTCTCTATGATGATGGTCATAAATTGCCATCATCAGGACGTTAACAATGATTTCTTTCGCAGAAAAAAGAAAAATACAAAGCACAATATTAGAACAAAACAAGATTCTTTCCAGCAATCCATCGTTTGCCGATAAACGGCAGGCGCAAAAGATCAAATCAGAGGCGATGATCAGACTTGGCTTGGTTGGTGCCGGGCAGCAGGCACCCATTGTCGAAACAGATCAACCAGACGAAGATAAACCAGTTGAGCGCAAATCCACTGCGCACCTGTACGAATTCGACCCGAACCGCAAGCCAGCACAACGCAAGAAAGACAATACCGCAGCGATGGCATTGCTTGACCGCATTGATTCCGGTGAAATTGATGCAAATAGCCTGACTGATGAACAAAAAGCCACTTTAGCCAAATATTCCGGTACCGGTGGCGCATTGATCGGAGCTGATGGCAAAAAGGGCAGTGCCTATGAATATTACACACCCAAACCGATAGCTCAAGGGGTGTGGGATCTGATGAGTGAATTAGGCTTTAGCGGCGGTAAAGTGTTAGACCCATCCGCTGGCGTGGGTGTTTTTGGTGCTGTTGCGCCGATTAATGCGGCTGTTGATGCTATCGAATTGAATGAGACTTCCGGGCGTATCAATGGATTGGTAAATGATGGTCCGGGCTATTCAACCACTGTTTCAGCGTTCGAGAAGGTGGCGGCCAATACCCCAGATGAATCATACGATGCGATTGTCACTAATGTGCCTTTTGGCGGTGTTGCTGATCGCGGCGGCAATCAGTTATTAGATAACCGGTACCAGAAAGAGCCGCTGCAGAATTATTTTATACTGCGTTCGCTGGAAAAGCTAAAGCCGGGCGGTCTGGCTGTTTTCATTACTCCACCGCGCTGCGTATCAGGCAAAGGCGGCAAGGAGGAGGATTTGCGCGTAAAAGCCAGTTTTATGGCTGAGTTCCTGGGCGCGTATCGCCTGCCCAATTCGGTATTCGGTACCGCAAGTGCTGACACGATGACGGACGTTATAGCCTTTCGCAAATACAGCCGGGAAACACTGGATAAGATAGCGGAATTGCGCGAACAGTCACCGCAAAGCCTGATTGAAGCCAATGTTCAATGGCAGGAATTCATTGATGGCCATTACTTCGACAGGGAAGGGAAGCGCTTTATCCTGGGTGAATTTGTACCCAAAGATCCCAATAAATTCCGGGACGTTGACCGCGTAATCAATCCGGCCAATGTTGCGGAAATAGGCCGAATGCTTAAACGATTCCCGGATTCAAGAATTAACTGGGATCTGCTGGGAGCCGTCGAAACATCGCCAATTATCTACCGTGACGACGACACCATTACCCAATCCGGGCAAACCCTGCAAATGCAGGATGGCCGATGGGTAGCCATGGCGCGAGGCGAAGAAAGTGTCGATATGGCAAAGCTGGCCGGGAATATGGCAACGCCGTACAACGCCTTCGAGAACAAAGTAACCTGGGCTGATGCGATCAAGTATTTTGACTACATGACTGAGACCTCTCAGGCGCTTGATATTCCTGCTTGGGCGCGCGGCGCAATTAATGAGATCAAGCGGTTATCTGATGATGGTGAGCGTGGCAAACACTGGAATGCTGGTGTGGTGGGCATGTCGGTTGCGCAAGTATTGGAAGAGCGGCTTAGTGAAGAGGTGGGGGTCAAGTATGTTGACGAGTATCCCGCGTTGTCGGACGCAATGCAGCGCGCATCAACGATAGCCAAAGGCCGCCCATCATCCATTGGCGGAAAAATCAAAGATGGCTTGCTCGCTATTGGCAATCATTACCAGAAGAAAACCGGATTCTCAGCGGTATGGCGTGGAGACGTACAGCAAGAAGTTGCCACAATGGAAATTACGGCTGATTCCAGTTTTGAAGGGTTACGCTATAAAACCAGATCGGCATGGGTAACGCTTGATGATGCCAAGGGCATTTATGGCGATGACTTTGACCCGATTGGAGACCAAGCCTGGTGCGTTTCGCCTGATGGCAAATCAGTCACGCGCGCGGATGATTACTATGTGGGCAATTATGCTGAATTATTAAAACGTGTTGATGCTGAGATTGCGGCAGCTACCGATGACAAAATACGCGATAAGCTGCTGCGGCAAAAATTGGATGCTGATAGCCGGGTGGACCGGGTTGATGTATCAAAACTCACGTTTAATCTATTCACGCCTTATGTGACGAATGAAGAAAAGGCCGAATTCCTGCGGCGATTTGTTCATCCTGCAGCGGTGGTTGTCTTTGATGAAAAAACCGGTGAAAAGCGTGTCGATATTGATATCCCTGGAAGCAAATTAACTGACCGTGAAAAACTGATTAACCGGATTGGCGATTACCTGAAGAACGGCACTATTACGCTTGGTGGCGCAAAACTCGACATGGAAAAGGCTAAAGCCCTGCAAGAGCTGCGCAGAATGGTCAACACTGCCAATGAGCAATTCAACGGCTGGGTGCGCGGCAATAGCGTGATTATGAAGAGACTTGAAGGAATATCCTCAGATCCAACAAAATTGCGCTTCCGGCAAGTTGAAGATAGCTCTCCCATGAAAATACAGGGAATGAGTGATTTGATAACTCCGCACGGGTACCAATTTGCTGAGATCCGCAGGCAAAGCCGGGAATTTGGCGGCATTAATGGGTTTGGGGTCGGCTTGGGCAAGACGCTTACCGCCTTGGCCGCCGTCCAATACGCTCAAAGCATCGGTGTTAAGAAGAAAACATTCTTTGTCGTACCCAATTCAGTGCTATCGAATTGGCGCAAAGAGACTGAGCGCGCATACACGAATCAAGATGATTTGCTGTTTGTTGGACTGCGGGTTAACAAAGCCGGTAAAGCATTGGTTAATTCGACCAACTTTGACGCTGATTTGACCGCAGTCATGGAGAATCGCCACAGTAAGATTTTTATGACAATGGAAGCATTCGAGCGCATCCGCCTGCGCGATGAAACCATTGCTCAGTATGAACAATTCTTGCGTAGAGTTGATGCCAGTTTCGCTGAGAGCGAGGATAAAAAAGAAGATGAGCGGGCGAAGAGTAAGCAAGCCGGGTTGGTTTCTATTTTGTCTAAAAAAACCGGTAGCGCGCCGTATCTTGAGGATTTGGGCGTTGATAGTATTGTGATCGATGAAGCGCACATTTTCAAGAATTCAGCGCAAACAATAGATTTCAAAAGCGCGAAATTCCTGTCTTTATCACCCGCTTCACAACGTGGCTTGGATGCGCAAGCAAAAGCTTGGTTTATACGCGGCAGATCACAGCTTGGTGACGGCGTTCTATTGTTGACGGCAACCGCTATAACCAATAGCCCATTGGAAATCTACTCAATGTTGTCATTGTCGGTAGGTCATGAGCGTGTGAATGATATGTGCCTTGGCATCAAGGGTGCTGACAACTTCATGGAAGTTTTTGTTCAGAAAGAGAATCAGGATGATGTAACGATTGATGGTGTTGCGCGTACAACCGATGTGTTCGTTGGACTGAATAACGTAAGCATACTCAGAAAATCCATTGGTGAAGTAGCCACCATCAAATCGGCTGAAGATGTCGGCGAGCAAATCATTGTTCCGGACCGCGAAGAGAAAGCATCCTCCGTTACATTGACCAGAGATATTGTTGATAGGCTGGGCGTATACAAAAGAGCATTCAGATTTGCAATCGACACTCTGGCGGGAAAAGAACCAAATCGCGGCGGAAAAGAGGCATTTGAAGCGGTATCCGCACATTTCGGTGAGGAATTGGATCTGATTGGCCATCCCTTTAACCTGATCAATAAAATGACGCTACTGATCGCAGATCCAGAACTTGATCAAAGAGCGACATTCTACAACTTCATTGGTGCGCAGAAAGACAAAGCGCAGGATGCGGTAAGTCAGTTCAACGCCAAAAATTTCACGGAAGAGCGGCCAAGATTCACCCCAATGTCATCGGAATCTTCTGTTGTTAGCCGCAAAACAACCAAAGACGAGTCAGGTACTGAAGTCACGATAATGAAAATTAAGGTGGTGGCCAGCATTATTGACGGCAATCGGATCGCCATTGACACCATGACCCCGGAAACCCAAAGCGCATTTGAGGATATTGCGGAAAAAATTGGCTTGGATCTGGATGTGTCGGTACCGCCAAAACTTGCCGCAATGCTTGAAAACTTCCAGCATGAACAAGCTACGCCGCGCGGCATTATGGATGATGGCAGCAAGTCGCCGGTCGTTAAGCAGATTATTTTCTGTGACATTCTGCCACTGCATAACAAGATCAAGCGCTTATTAAATAAACGCGCCGGGATACCATCGGGTGCAATTGCGATAATAACCGGCAAGATCAACAATAAGCCAGATGAAATATTGGCCGTTCAAGATGGTTTTAATGCGTTTGGTGAAGATAATAAATACCGCGTTGTGATCGCCAATGAAAAAGCGGAGGTTGGTATCAATCTGCAAAGGGGAACCCAGGCAATACACCATTTAACCATTGGATGGACACCCGATAGCTTGGAACAACGCAATGGCCGTGGCGTTCGTCAAGGCAATAAAACTGAGCGCGTAAACTCGTATTATTACGATGCAGATGGGACTTTCGACACCAGCAAGCGCTCCATGGTTAATAAAAAGGCTGATTGGATAGGCCAGGTAATGGATGTTGGCGGTAGCGACAACGTTGCGGTTAGCGGAGGATTATCCAAAGAACAAATGGAAGCGCTCATTGAAGTTGTGGGCGATGCCGATGCAATGAAGCGCATGCAGGAAACAATCTCTGCCAAGGAAGCGGAAACCAGGGCGGCGACAAACCGCGATAAGCAGATGATCAATATTGACACCATCCGCAAGCAAAATGCTTTCCTACGCTCCAATCCAAGCCCAGTTAATTTCATAATCGACAAGATTCTTGGCTTGTGGAATCTTGAGAAGCAGATGTTTATGCTAAGCGACAGAATAAACAACCCCAGGGCGACAGAGTCTGCGTTGGCACGAAACAAAGGTCTGCTTTCCGATGTTAATTCCCGCATATCTAGTCTGCGTAACAGTCTTGAGAAATCCGCAACCATTTCAAAAACTACCGGTTATAACTACACCACAAAACAGAACGAAACAGAGACTGTAAACCTGGATGACGTGTTTAAGGTAATTAGAGGAAACAGAAAACAAAAAGACGATGATGTTATTGAGATGCTACGCGGCAAAGTGTGGCCTTCATTTAAAGTCTCTGCCATAGAAGGCGGTCCAATAGTAAACGATTGGCAATCCGAAGTGGATATGGCCAAATCAATGATTGAAGAATCCAAAAACAACTTTATCCGCCAGGCATCTGAGCATGGCAGTTATCCGGCTGAAGTTGCCAAGATTGTGGCCGAAGGTGGCGGAGATGTGCATGAAGGCAAGCCTGTTGTTACCGGCATGTTTGTTCGATTCAAGGATGGCGCGCTGGGTATAGCGGATGTCGCTGGTAATAAAGTTGTGACAGCCACCAAATCCGGCGATTTCCTGAACTACAAATTGGATATCTATATCAAGGATGCTGATGAAGTGATCTACCCAGGATCTTCCGGTTACGATGCATGCTTGGATGAGGCGGCTAAAATTGAGGACATGGTAAACAGCAATGGAAGTATTCAAAATGCGTTCAATAATCTCGTTCCAGAAATCGCACAGCGACGCAAGACTGATGTATTGGCAGAATACAGTCACTATAACTACGTTCTTCCGCAGCCCTATTTTCCATTCGTGATAACGAAGGAAAATACTGAAGTTGAAAAGCATATTGTGGCCTCGCAAAGAGGAATCATCAAATCCATTCGCGGCAGCTACTTTACTGTGCCGAGTAACGTTGCGGTCACAAAAAAGCCTGATGGATTAAATAACTATGATGCACTGCGTGAATACGCAATCGCTCATCATCTGAAGTTGGTAATTGCTGATTTTAGTGAATCGGAATACTGGCTAGGTCTGCAGATAATGAAAACTATCACAGTCGATATGTTTAGGTCTGCCCTTACCGGCTCTACTGAAGAGGAAATCCGCAACCAGGCCACAAACTTTATGTTAAATTCATTGACGTGGTTCGATTTTGAAAGCATATCACCGATTGAAAATCGGATGCTTCCGTATGATCTGCAAAGAGTGCTGAAGGAAGCTATCAAAACGGTGACACCGGTACCGGTAGCGATTGCAACCAATAATACAGCGGCACCCGCGAGCATTGTGGGCATCAAAGTATCCTCATCCTCATGGGCTGATATTAATGTCTGGAAAGAGAACATAAAATCTGCGGCGGTGGCGGCGGGTGATGGCAAATACAAGTTTGATGGCAAGACTAAGGTATGGAATGTTTTACAGCCAACGTGGGATCATCTTATTGCAAACTATCCGGGCGCAGCGGATAAAGTTGAGCTTGTAAGCGGCACCTTGTCTTATCTATAAAAAGGAATTGAATTATGGCATTTACAGAATATTTATTTGATCCTGAGAAGATCAAGGCACAGGTTAATAGCCGAACGCAAAGCCTGCGCGAGAATAAGGGATTCTCAGACTTACTTGGATTCGGACTCAAGGTTGTCAGTGATCGCCTGGCTAAAGACCGTAGAAGGTATATTGACTACGGACCCTATTGGCCTGCATTAAAGGACATCCTGAATGCGAACGGCTACAATTTTGGCGATCAATCAGATCCGATAGTTAAAGCCACATATCACGGCGATTCAGATGTAGAAACGCTTGTGATGGCCGATGAATTCAGAACTGAATACTTAGCAACCACTATTGTGTATACAAACCGATTCATGCTTGATGGCACGACAGGTGAATTCTGGGTGTTGTTTGATTCTGATATGGAAGATCCCGCAGCAAAATAGCTTTTTCTCTTCATTCCTAACATCAGCTTGTCAGTTGGGGTGAGTACATCTATTTTATAGCATGAATTTCTGGGTTGATAGCTTCCACTCCTGATAATGAGGGGTCGCGCCGTCGTCCGGCGCGAAGGGCATGACCCCGACTGGGGGCATGCTGCCCGAACCCTAGTAGTATAATAGTTTATCCAGCCTTCCTATTATTGCTGAACGCCTTTTGATAGTTTTTATATTTTTAATACGCCATCGCTGATAAATCAGTTTGCTTGAATTTAACTAATATTTTTATTATTGTTACTTAGTTATAATTGTAGTATGTGAGATAACGCCCCGATTATGGGAAACGTTAATTTGCTCTAAACCATATATGAAGTTGAAAATTATATGTTATCTGAACTGGATAAAATATCAGAGATTAATGAAAGTTCAATCATTTTATACGCTCGTCTTTGGCAGCTTGAAAAATGGCTGCGGGAAATGGTATATGTTGAATTAAAGACTAAGAAAGGAATTAATTGGTTTAAATTCGATGACACAAAAAAAACTTATGAAGCAGATAAAGCATTTAAACACATACCAACGCCCGATGAAAATCCGCTAAGTTATATTAATTTTTCTGACTTATTGAAGTTAATAAAAAATAATTGGGATCTATTTTTAGGCTATCTTCCACCCCAAGATAATTGGGAAGTGAAAATGGATGAGATTGTACACATAAGAAACAGAGCTGCTCATTTTAGAAAAGGTCATTTGGATGATATTGAACGATTGTTACAATTGATGAGAGACATTGATAAAGGTTTTTGGCAATTTTGTACCGACTATAATGACTTGCATCCAATACTACCGCCTGATAAAGATATTGTTGCTATGAAATATGTCGATCTTAATCCATTTTCATTTAAAGAAATCGCTCCCAATGAGTGGGCACAAATCGGTTCAGCGCCTCAAGGGCTGAGATACATATTGTCGATCAATTTAATTAAGCGGTGGTGGGCTAATAAATTAGAAGTTATAGAAAAGACTCCTGGCTATATATATGATGTTCAAATTTATTTGCGAAATAATCAACAATTTGACTATGGTGATTTTTTAGAATTTTTTAGTAAATTTAAAAGGGAAATACTACACATCTGTTTAGACACATTTTCTAGCAATATACGTGTAACCATTCCTGTAGTAATCGGTAGTAAAAGAGCTTGTGAAATAATAGACGAATTAATTAAATATGCTGAAAATTCGATGTCGGTTCAGCATTCTATTAATTGTGATGATCAGTCAGTGCAGAGATTGTCTGAAAAATGGCCAGAATATATACTTGGACCAAAAAATCCGTTAACTTTTCTTGGACCTGGTATGCCATGTTCATTTTTTAATGTTGCCAACGGTAGTTAAAAAAAGTCATATCGTAAAATAATGTTAATATAAGGCATTGATAAATTAGAATCAAGTACGATATAGCACTGGCGAAGCGGGTTAAATTGTCATTCGATAGATGTTTTAAACTTTAAAAATCAAATCAGTTGAATGTTTTCTTTTTCAGAAATAATTTGTATCTAAGAAAAACTTTTCTGCAAAATCCAACCAAATTGACTTTCAAGAACTAGCTGACGCCTATAAAAATCAGCTTTTATTTCAAGTAGATCTACTTCTTTATTGCGTCTTTCTAATTCCCGTTTCAGTAACCCGATTTCATTTTCTAAGCTAGATACTTGCTGGCCTCGCCAAAATAACGCTCTAATCTCATCAGGAGTTAGACCGCGCCGCCATTCAGGTATGTATAACAAGCTATTCCTAAAGTAATGACCAGCCCAATCTTTACCAAGAAAAGCGCTAGCGTCACCATTAAAGAAGAACTTCAAAAGCCTGATAGCTGATTCCGGTATCTTCTTAGTTCCTTTTTTCCATTGCTTAATTGTTTTCTGATTTTCTCCAGTAATTATTTCGATTTGTTGGCAGTCTATACTATTTATTAAGTCTTCCATTTTTTCTGCCCAAAAGCCACATCATTACAAATTATTTGATGCTTCATTATTTAAACAAAGATATCTTTTATATTGATTTTAAAGGTTTATATCACTTCACGGAATTAGGGATATTCGGAAGAATGTGAATAGATTGAAAGGAACGCTGAAGAGAATTTTTTCTGTATAAGATCTTATGAAATTTTCTGCTGTAATAATTATTAATATGTTCTATTTTACATAATACAAAATATCTGTATGAGTTCAGGTTTTAATGATTGATTCAGTTTGAGTACTACTTGATAGATCGCTTTCTAGTTTCAGGAAAAACCCACCATAACACTGTAGCTTTTGCCATTACGATAAGCGCATGGCAAATCCAATTACTGGCAACGACATTCAAGAAATGGTATCCCACTGGCTTCAAGTGCCAGTGAACGGCTATCTGGGTTCTTCGTACGGCCAAGACATAAATTCATTGTTACATAGACCGCAAGCCGATGGCGCGCCGGAAGCATTGCTAGAGAAGCTGCGAGCTGACGTTCCTGTACTTCAGGCGCTTCCAAGTGGCGCGGTAAATCTTTACAGCGTACAGACTCCGCCCGATAGACTCGGCCTGGTAATTGAAGTGGCCGGTCAAGCAATCACGGTTCCAGAGGTGCGATGAAATGCTGACTAAAAAAGACTTTCAGCAAGCAATTGTAGATTCTGTCGCGGCCTATCCTGCCGTTGCCCCGTTATATCAAGCCGGTGACCCGCGTATTCTGCAAAGTCTGGATGCCATGGCTACCATGCTGGCGATGTTCTCTTCGCAAATTGAGACGGCAATGGCTGAACCATTCGAGAAAGTGCGCGATGCCACCGTTCTTGCTGATGCTGCTATGCGTGGCGTTATCCGCAAAGCAAGCCCAGGAAGAGTAAGAATAACAGTCAAGAATGGCAATAACACCGCTTTCACGGTCGATACCGGCAGAACAATCATTGATTCAGCAGGACTCTCGTACATTATTGAAACATCGGCTGTAATTAATGCAAATTCAACCGGTACATTCGATGCGGTGCAAGTGAAGCGTGAATTGATCAATCACACAGTATCTGGAAGCGCGCCTTTTTATCCTATCGAGATACCGGCACCAACCGATGAGACTTACTTGAGCGGAATTTCAGTAAGCGACACGGATGGCGAGTATGAATACCGCGAAAGATATGTTAATACATGGCCTGATGAGCGTGTTTTTCATGTTGAAGTTGATGACAGGCAGCGTATTTATGTGCGCTTCGGTCAGGATGATATTGTGGGAGTCCAGCCGGTCGATGGTCAGGTTATAACGCTCACAATCTCGCGCTCCGCAGGTGAAATTTCCGCTGCAGCCGGTTCCCCATTTTCCTTTGAGTACCTGCAATCCCCAGCCGAATCCTATGTTGAGTTATCGCTCAATTCCCTGCTGGAAAAAGGCATAAACCCGCCTGACATGGCTACCTTGCGTGACCTGGTGAAATACCCGTCCGTATACAATCATAATGCTGTGTTTCTGGGTGAATTCGACTTCGTTGTAAGGCGTGCATACAGCAACACTAAATTTCTGTCGATCTGGAATGAAGCCATCGAAGAGGTGGCGCGCGGATCTAATGTAGACAACATTAATACGCTATTCGTGGCTTGCCTATCAGCCGATGGCACCGAAGATATCCTGACAGAGCCAAATCCAGCAGCGCCGGTCACGCCTAATTTAATTGCAGAAATAGACTTAACCGCCACCCAGAAAGGTATCCGCAGCGTCATATTGAAAGCTGACAATAGCTATCGGGTTAAATTCATGACACCGGTGCGCTCAGAAATAGCCATGACTATTACGGCCAGCATTTCCACGGCATACGTTGCCGGTGACGTGCAATCGCAAATCATTGAAACAATCTTGTCGGAATACGGTGAAGATCAACCCGGCTCAAAGCGAAGTGCGAATAAACCGCTCTACAAAAGGGTTTATGCGTTACTTAAAGAGAAAATAGCGGCACTATCCGATGCAAATGCAGATATCAAAGTGACTATCGCTGCGCCTGTTGGTGATTACCGGCCAGAATTGTGGCGTTATGTTTCTGCGGATAGCTTAACGGTAACCGTCACATCAGAAAATGTCTTGCCTCCGTCATGGGGTGGGTAAGTGGATTTCCCGAATGCGCAATTACCTGAACTGACACCGCTCAAGAATAGCTTTGCCGTTGATGATGTTGAAAACGATCTGCGCAATCTGTTTATCGATCTGTTCGAGTCTTTAATGGCGCAAAGCGCCTTCGACCTGAATGTTATTGGTGTTGGGCACCTGGGATCAATGGATTTGATTCGCAAGCTGGTAAACGTTGACGGGCTGGCATTAATCGATGGCGAAAGGGAAGAAACTGCCACCCGCTATCTGTACAAAGCATGGAAATCACGCAATAAGAATGGGCGTGGGTTCCATTTTCTAGCCACGTATTTGCAGCTGCTATTTCCCAACGGCTACGCCATTGAGCAAATGGCTCAAACCAAGGCGGGCACATACCCTAATCAGCTATCGCCATTATTAAGAGCCGACTCAACAAAATTCTCCACAAGCCGCGTCCGTATCGCCATCGATTCTTCCAAAACAACATGGGAAAACATCGACAAAATGGCACCCATACTGAGTTCTATAATACCAGCACGCTTAATTCTTTATTTTGCGATGCTGACAACTTGGCGCAAAACCAATTACATCGGAGCCACGATGTTATCCGGGAGTACAACAGTTGTTTACCCGGCTGCATCACAGCCGACCGAATGGGAAAACATAACGCGAATAGGTGCTGCAATGATTGGAATATCAACTAATACTATTTACCCTAAAACGTCATGAGTAGCATTTATTACACATTACTGACCAATGCTGGTGCTTCAGCCATGGCTTACGCGGCTGCGCATGCGACTGCGGTCGATCTAGCGGAAGTGGCGCTTGGCGATGGCAACGGGTCTTTGCCTACGCACACACCCTCATCGACAACGTTGGTTAACGAGGTCTACCGGGCGAACATAAATTCAATAACTCAAGATCCTGATAATGCGGCTTGGTACATCGTTGAATTGGTTGTGCCACCGGAAGTGGGTGATTTCTGGGTGCGTGAATTCAGAATTGATGATGCTGATGGAAACCCGATTTATATCGGTGTAACAGCGCCGGAATTCAAACCTATTCTAGCGTCAGGCATGACTAGGGATAGCATTTACCGGCTGATTGTAGAGACCGCTAATGCAGCGACAATCACCTTGATGGTTGACCCATCCATCGTAATGGCTACGCACGCCTATGTATTGAATGCTGTTTCGGCATACATCCCACTAACCCAAAGAGCCGCAGCAAATGGCGTAGCTACACTGGATTCGGGCGGCAAAGTGCCATTGGCGCAACTGCCGGATGCTTTGGCTACTGAAGCAGAGGTTATAGATTACCTGCAAAACAACATGGCGCGACGATTTTATTTCGGCAATCTATATTAAGGAGATTATTCTAAATGCCATCAGGAAAGTTTTATTCTGGCGTGCTAACCGCAGACACTGACGTTGATACTGGGGCGGTTGCGACCGGTAAATGCCGGACAGTGAATATAAATCTGGTTAACGCAAGCGCCTCAAATGATGCGACCGCTAAGGTTTACATAGGTACTTCAGCAACGCCTGCTGCCGGTGATTATGTTGAATCAAACGTTTTAGTGCCCAAAAATGGCGGGGTTTTCAAATTAACCGGTGAGCCTATGGGCGCTGGTGAGCGAGTGGTTCTGAGAGTGTCGGGATCATCCAATGTAACGGCAAGAATCTCTGGTTTTGAGGAGAATGCATAATGGCGCGCGTTAAAGAGACTGCATCGGCTGTATCTTCGTCAGTATCTTTTGCCAATACAGCAAAAGTAGTCCCAGCCGGTTATACGGGCGAATACGGCAACAGATTGTGGAAGGTATTCAATGTCAGCGGAACTTTTGTGGTTCCAGCGGGAATTACTAAAATCCGCGTGAGGGTGCTTGGTGCTGGTTGCGGCGGCACAAATACTGGTCGGGGTGGTTGCGGCGGTGGTTATGCGCACGGTGAATTTGCTGTTACTCCAGGGGCGAGTCACACCGTAACCGTGGGCGCAGGAAGTGCTGGCGGCGCATCGCCATCTGCGGGCGGGACATCCTCATTTGGCGCGTTGATATCAGCAACCGGTGGATCATCGTCTGCTGGCGGCACGGGAACTGGTGGTGATTTCCAGGCTACCGGTGGAGTATCTGGTAATACGGCGGGTAGTGGAGGCGGCGGTGCCGGATCTCAATTGGGCGATGGCGGTAATACTGCAGCTTATGCCGGTTCTGGCGGGGGTGCAGTATCAAACGGAAGCACCATCGACACTACTGGAGTAACCGGGGGCGCAAGTGCTTTTAGTAATGTGGTTAAAGGATCAACGGGGGCACCTGATTACGCTGGCGTGATAGATGCCACAAGCGGGGCGAGCGGTGCCAGAAATCCAATTAACGCGGCCATACGATTCCGATTCGACGGGTTTGTTGGTGGCGGCGGAACCGTGCCGGGCGGCAAAGGCGGAAGCGGTGCTGGTGGGGCAGGCTCTAATACTGCAGCCGGGGGAGATGGAGGGAGTGGAGGTGGCGGAGGCGGAAGCAATGTTGGTGGTTCTGCTGGTGGCAACGGCGGCATTGGTGGAGGTGGGGGTGGCATAACGGCTGGAGGCGGATTTGGTGGTAATGGTGGTGATGGACTGGTTATTGTGGAGTGGTAAGCATGAAGAAATGCAAATCGTGTAAGTTTTTCTTGGGAATTGATGATGAGCAAGGTTTTTGTCGCAGATTTCCTCCTACTCCAATTCCTGGCAAAGATGATGCCATCTATTCACATTTCCCCATGATGCTGAATGATGGCTGGTGTGGGGAGTTCAAACTAAAAGCGGGGTCAAAATAATGAAAAATGCTCGAATTATTAACAATGCAGCGGTCGATGTTGTTGACGGAGACCCGTCTCAATTGTTTCACCCAAGCATCGCTTCTCAGTTTGTTTCGGTACCCAATGAAGTTGAATCTGGTTGGCTATTAAATACTGAAACTGAAGAATGGTCAGCGCCTGAGCCTGCAACACCTGCAGAAGTGGTTGCAACGCCTAAAAAGATTGATGTTATTAGCTTTAAGCTTCTGTTTACCTCGCCTGAGCGCATCAAAGCCAAAGAATTGCGTGCGACCGATGCCGTTATTGATGATTTCTGGTCGATTCTTGATGACCCAAGAACGCAGAACGTTGATATGGCGCTGACATCAATACAGCAGGCAATCATGTACACGCTGGACAAAATAAATACTGCCGGGGTGGTAACTGATGTTGAAGCACGAACAGCAGCCATTTTATCCGGTCAGTTGACTTAAAACGAATACTTGCAAGTAGAAAACTAACCCGCTCAGGCGGGTTTTTTATTGCCTGTAAGTCAAAGCGGAAATACCCCCGTTTCATCCAAAAAAACTCCATTAAATTTGTATGCAATTAATCACTTTGCAGGAGCAAATAAAATGGCAACAGAAGGTAATTATATTGTTGATCAAGCACAGCTTACAAAATTGGGTTTCAACGATTCAATTGGAGCGAAGGTTGGTCCTTTTTTGGATTCAGGATGGTATCAACTTGTGGCTACCGCAAATTGCTTCGTCAAGATTGTAAGCAAGGAGGCGAATGCGCTTGGTGTTGATGCCGCCTCAGTCCTCGGTGCGACCGGCTGCGATCTATTTTCCGGCAACGGCGAGAAGTGGTACATCCCGAAAGGCGGATTTCTGGGAGCTATCGGATACCCCGGCAAATCAGGTGACATCAGGATTCATAAGGTGGGCACATAATGGGACAAATTAACCTGCTGGGGACGTTAGAGGATCAGGATGTGTCGTCGTACCTGCGAGATGGCGGCGGTAATATTATCGGCTTCAAAGACTTGAATGGCAGCCCTGTGCCCGTAACAAACAATGTTTTTGCTTCAGCCCCTGCGATGTTCGCAGAAACCTCCGCTGAAAACACAGTGGCATTTCTTAGTGCTGCAGCATTTACTGGGACGGGGAAAAGAACCAGGCCGTTGCCTATGATCTACACCGGAGGGTTATGGAGACCGTTCGAAGATTACGCCACCCTGTTTAAAATTCAATTCGGCACACAGACAACCCCTACGATGAATTTAGCAGCAGTGGGCGATTACCCCTTGCCCACTCGAATTGTTATACCAGGCGGGCTGCTCAATAGTGACGGTGACACGCTGTACACAATTACACGTACCCAAAAGCATGGAGCTATAGGCGCTGCGGCTGTGCAATGTCGCATGGGTAAGAATGCTGTATCTGCAAACAACTCGCTAGTGTTTCAGATCGCTCCAGCGGCGACCAATCTTGGCGGTCAGACACTGATATCCGAGGCTTTAAGGACGGGTGCTAATACTTTTTTTACTCAGAGTAATGGAACGTTAAACGCCAATCACGCGGCTGGGTTTTTTGCAGATAAGTCTACTAACGTCGATTTTGGCGTAGACCAGTATTTAGATTATTCACTGACTACTATATCAGCCGGGGATTCAGTCGATCTATTAAGTATTGAAGTGGTTCTGAAAACCGGGAGTTACCTATGACCATAGTTAACCCAGGATTCGGCTGTTTGACTTTTGATCCTGCTCGGAGGAGTGAGAGGGTCAGGTTTTACCCAGGTCATTATATGGGTTCTATCAAGCCAGAAGGTGGGAATGTAATTGACTCGTTATCGACAATTCTTAGCACCGATTTGCCAGCTTGTTCGGCATATCGCGGCATGCAAGAACGTGTGAACTGGCGTTATCTCGAACCAAGTGAAGGCGTGTACGATTTTAGTTTCATTCATACCCGCCTAACGCAGCTGCAGTTAAGCGGCGCTGATGTTAGAAAACTATGTATATTATTGGCGCAAAGAACTTTTACAAATAATCATTGCGTCCCGGATTACATGCTAACCGATCCTATCTATGAAGGTGGAGACCTTATACATTCTGGAGCTGGCAACGGTTACATGATTAAGTGGCAAAATCCTTATGTTGTAGAAAAATTCCGTTTGATGGTAAATGCGATGGCCGCGTCTCTAAACAGCGGCGGTCTTGCGCTGCGTGACAATCCGCAGTTAGCTATGTTAGCAATTTCTGAAACCGCTGCCGGTAGCGCGGCTATTAATTATCCTTTGCACTATGCTGGGCTGGGCCAAGCTCAAGCGCATTTAGTGCAGGCTTTTCCACAAACGCTTGTCCGCCAAATAACTAATTATCCTGGGCCTTATCTTGACACCATTTTTACAAATATAGCAGCATCTGGAATAACGGCGGTCGGCGGGCCTGACTCTTTTGATAACGAACCGGGATTAGAGAGCAATCAAGGATATCCTGGAATTTATCCGCGACTCCGAACAAATAAAGATAATTATGTAATAGTTATGGAGGTGCAGGGAAAAAATTATATTAATTCCGCCTTTAATGGCACTGGTTACGCTCCTACTGTGCAACAGTTGTTAGATTTTAATAAAGATCCTGCAAACTGGAACGCGCATATAATAATTTGGACACGGAGTACGGCTACCGGCAATTCAGGCACTGCTTTTGCAGACTACATTAATGTTCAAAACTTGCTCAACGAGGCAGCTCAAACGGCAGATCCTTTTGGTGGACTAAATAGATTAAGACCGCTACGCATTAGGTAATTAAGGCATAGTTACCCCGGCTGTTTTCTTAATTTTCGATTCTGCTTACGCGAGGATAAGTAATCATGGTATTTTTAATGGTATCTTCAAACATAAGATAATTTATATTCTTAAAAATCATCACTAATCTCAGGTTGTTTACAATTGAGTGGGAGTGATGTTTTATATATAACTTGATGATTTATAGTAATTAAATGGTTACATATCATTTACAATCTTATTCTAAATTGTGTAAAATTAGCGACTTATAAAAGTTTAGTTACACAATTTAGAAATCATTCTACAGAGTAATTGCAACTATCAACTCTGCTTATGATTTCTGTTCATTAATGTGCAGAAATGACATCAAACTTAGTCCCTAAAAAACAACCAAATCGCTCCAAAAGAGAAGCGTTTGATATCTATGATGGTGAAGTTAAGATCTATAGAACAACTTCAAAAATTTGGCAATTCCAAATGTGGATCAGCGAAGAACAAAAATATGTTAGAGAAACGCTTAAAACTGAGAATAGAGAAGATGCTATTGATAATGCTAAGAAGAAATACATCTTTTATAAAGCAAAGATCCACAATAACGAAAAAATATTCTCAATTACAGCTCAAGAATTGAGAGATCATTTCTTAATTTATGTTCAGAATCAGGTTGAGAATCGGCAATTATCAAAAGGTAGATTAATGAACATAAAAACCTATACAAAACATTACCTTGATTTTGTTGGCAAAAATACCAAGATTCAAAATATTGATACAAAAAAATTTAGAGAATACTTGGCTTTTCGTCGAATGAAAAAATCGGATATTTTAGCAACCGTTGTTCGTAATGAATCAATTACAATTAAACAGATGTATGCATTCGGTCAATCTGAGGGATTTTTAAAACAAACATACATCCTGGATTTTGGCGTTATTAAAGTCCCTAAAGATGAATCAGTTCGAGAAGCATATACGAGTGAAGAATACAAACAGTTAACTATCTACTCTAAAAATTGGTATAAAGCGAAAGATGTACAGAATGACCAGGAAAAATACTACAGACGTTTGATAAATGATTTCATCATTCTGATGGCAAATGGCGGATTTAGAACTCAAGAATTGAGACTGCTCAAGTGGAAAGATATAAAAAACATTTCCTTAACAGAAAAGGAAACTTTTGCAGAGCTGATTATCCGAGCTGAAAATTCAAAAGTGAATAAAAATCGGACGATTGAAGTGAGGCGAGGTGATGTCTTTGAACGGATTCGATTGTATTCAAAATATACTGAACGAGAAGACCATGTGTTTTCAGCTTATATCAAAAACACAGTTATTGATAAAAAGCACCTTTACAATTACTTCAATAAGCTAGTTTCTAAGGTTAAGACAAAATTTCCTGGTTTTGATGATACCAAGACACTTTATTCGTTAAGACATCTTTGGATAACTATGAGGATTTTGGCTGGACTTAATGTTTATGACATAGCTAAAATTAGTGGCACTTCACTCCAGCAGATTCAACATCATTACGATGCTGCACAAAGTTTAGTTACCAGTCGTAAGATGAATAAGAATACTCTTCGCTTTGATAGTCATGGTAATGTGATAATCGAAAGTGAAGATTCTTAGAGAATTATTGCATGGATGCATATTTTGAAGCATTTGATTTGTTTGAACTACTACAATTTACACATTGCCTTAAACTATCATCAAAACGCCATTCGAACGTTTTTGATTCATTTTCTTAATTGTTTATTTGTTAGTTTGGTTTTAACGGCCAAAAAATATTCAAATCTAAATCATAAGATCAAGAATGCTTTGTCAATGCCCTGTTATGATACTTTTTGTAAAGTAACAGAAGTACATGAAAATACTGGGAGTTACTTAACAAAAAGTAGAGCCAATTATTATGTGCTTCAAGGTAGGAAATTCAGCAGGAAAGATGATTGCTTAAATTTGAGAGTAAATTATAGAAATGTCGAGATGTGTAATTAAAATTGTCAAAAGAAAATCCAGCGATTAAATTTTCCATACAATCTCCACGTCATTTACTTAGAACTGTAACAGGACTTTATTCATTGAGGACAGCTTTTACCTAGATAATTCGAATGGAAATTTCCCTTACTTAAGAGTATATCTATAAATAAAAAGGTTTATTGATGAATCAGTTTTTTTGTTATCTATTCGAGGTGAGCATAAATGCAATTATTTAGGATGTCAGATATTACAAGACATGTCTTTAAGCTACTAACAATAGTATTTGTAAATTTGGTTGTCTCTACTACTTTAGCAGCTGACCCCGTTGCCACGGAATCCAAGGCATCAGATTCTAAAACAACTGAGTCTAAACTTGCTGATACTAAAATTTCTGAATTCTCGCCTACATCCTCTCTTAAAGTTATATCGATTAATCCTACTCAGGCAAATTTAGGTCAGCAAATTACAATTAAAGTTGATGGACTTGCTGATGCAATCAAATTAGGAAAGGAAAAGTTTGAGCTAGGTAAATTAATTTTGTATATAGATGGTTATCGTTTAGATGGCCTGAATGCAGAATCTATTGATCCTTTAAATGACACTATAACTATTACACTTGGGCGTAATGACAAAAATAAAGATAAATGGATATCCTTACTCGGTAGTCCTTATCCTTTAATCCGGGCAGTAAAAGTAAATTTGGGTTATGGCGATCAACAAATATTACCTTCTGCCTCCGAGCAACATATTGAATTAATTGTTATTAAGAAAGAATGGCTGATGTTTTATGTTGCACTGTTATTAGGAACTCTTATTATATTTTATAAGCTTGCCACTAAGTCCAATATTATTCGAGATTCAAATCCCCCCATGCCGGAGCCCGGTAAGAAGCCTTTCAGTTTGGCGAAGTTTCAAGCTTCATTTTGGTTTTTCCTAATATTTGCAGCTTTCTTATTTATTTGGATAGTGACAGGAGATCTTGCCAATACAATGACTGAGCAAGCCCTAATTCTCATGGGAATTGGAACTGGAACAGCATTGGGAGCTGCTATGATTGATAGTAGCAAACGAGAAAATGTAGATATTCAATTGGATAAATTAAATCCAGATGAAAGTAAGTTGAATGCTGAAGTATTAGAACTTAAAGCAAAAATATCTAATTTACAATCAATAATTAATGCTAATCCTCCAGGCACATCCGAAAATATGGAAGAACTTAGCAAGTCTAACATTCAGTTAGCTGAAAAGGAGGCTCAGCTTAGAGAAACGAATGACAAAATTGCTGAAGTTAAAACGGCTCTTAGCAAGCCAGTTTCGGAAGGTTTTATGAGAGACTTATTGACTGATGCCAACGGTATCAGTTTTCATCGATTTCAGATGCTTGTTTGGACATTTGTTCTTGGCTTTATTTTTGTAGTAGAGGTATTTAAGACATTGAGAATGCCCGAATTTAGCCCGACTTTATTAGCTTTGATGGGGATTAGTGCTGGTACTTATCTGGGGTTTAAGATTCCAGAACGGGTGAGTTGATGTTAAGACGTCATTAATGGCATTTAAATTTTTAAAAGAATTACATTGTAAGATTGCATATTTTACTTGAAGTATTTTTATATGCTGATCTTGCATAATAATTACAAGTTGATCATCTTAATCTGGATTTACGGACCTTCCGGAAGCACTGGTTGCTTTTTCCACTTCCTCTTCGAAGAGCCGTTCTCTACACCAAGAAATCGCCGAAATGACTGAGTTTTTTTTATCTGTTTTTATTTCTGAACTTTCCAAATATTTCTCAAAATGTGCTATTGCATCTTTACATTGATTATTGCTATATGCCATTTTAGCAAGATTATAATGATCTTCAGGGGTAAGTCCATTTGATGATTCAACAACAGTGGAAAATAAAAATATCAGACTAATCAACCAGCTTTGGCTTTTCGTTGTCATTGTGACCCCTTTCGATTTTTTCTGTTGATTTAAAGTCAATACCTTTGGATATGGTTATTCCTAATACTAAAGCACCCATTAATACAAAAAAAGTACCAGGTGCAGCTTTTTTAATTATTATTTTGTTGTCCCTGAATGATCCTTCTACTTCCCCAGAATGTCCCCATATTCCTGCCATAAATAACTTGAATCCCATATAACATAATAAAACTCCGGTTACTAAGCTAGTTATCTTGTATATAGTTACTGCAATTACCCTTGAAGTTTCAAGATCCAATGGTTCATCCTCACAAATTATAAATATTTTTCAACTTGCCACTCCATAACCTTATTTCTGTCGTTCATTATTGATAGTTGGAATTTTAAGTTTCTTTTGCAAACTTTTATTGATATTAAATCAGTATCATATTGTAAGACAAAAATATTCTTTTACAAAATTGTATAAAGCTTTACTGAGAGATTATTTCATTTTTGTTCTTGGCTTGATTGTCGTCATACAAGGAATAATAAACAAGACTACCTAGAATGGATTAGGACAAATAGATTTCCGCTCATGAAAACATGGGTAGAAAATTATTGCCCAAAGTTGATTATATGTGTTAGTAAAAAAGTTACTTAGGGGATTATGCCTTAGCATTTGCTGATGATGGGTTAACATTTAATCTAGTTATGCTTTATTTTTAAGTGATTCTAGTTGTAGAATAATTACTGCACAATAAAAGGGGTTAATACTATGAAGACAACCATAGCTTTATGTTTCGGTGTTTTTGCATTACTTATGGGATGTACCACAGCCGATACCGCTCAGGAGTCGAAAGGAGAAAAGTCGGTTCAAAGTCTAAACAATTCAATCGAAGCAAAGACATTGCCCGCTAACAAATACAATCTAATCACGGAAGATATATTTGATAAGGCTTATCAGAGTGAAATAGTGAAATACTGGGATGGTTATGGTAAGAACGGCAATTTTTCTGGGATAGATGGAGTGGAAATAAAATACAAGACATTTATTAGAAATGATGAAAAAGGAGCCATTGTCATTTCTAGCGGTCGGACGGAGGGGTATATCAAATACCAGGAATTAGTATATGACCTAGGCAAACAGGGTTACTCTATATATATAATGGATCATCGTGGTCAGGGTTTTTCGGGAAGGATGACACAGAACAAGCAAATGGGTCATGTAAAAAAATTTGACGATTATGTAGAGGATCTGAAATATTTCGTTGACAATGTTGTAAAACAGATTCCTCATAAAAATATATTTTTACTTGGACACTCGATGGGTGGTGGTATTGCAACACTTTATATTGAGAAATATCCTGACGATTTTAAAGCAGCGGCGCTGTCATCTCCAATGCACGAACCAGGAGATCGTTTGCTTTTCATTAATGAAGGTTGTGGAGCAGTTCGGGCGACTCGTTGGTGGAGAGAAAATGTTTTTGGGATTAGTGAGCCTAGATATGTGGCTCTGAAAGGTGATTACAGTAGACCAGCATGCACTGGAAGTGAAGACGATTTAACACATAGCATTGTACGTTGCACAAAGGTCGCCGATCTTTATGAAAATAAAAACTTCCATGATGTGAAACTGGGGGGGCCTTCAACACATTGGGCTGCTGAAGCTTGTGAAATTGCAGTAGAATTAAGATCTAAGAAAGAAACTAATAAAATTAAGATACCTGTACTGGTCTTACAGGCTGGTGATGATAAAGCAGTAAATTCGGATGGCCAAAATGAGTTTTGTAATAACCTCCAAAGCAACCCCAATAAACGTCGATGTTTTGGTGATAAACCGCAAATCATTCCAGGTGCCTACCATGAGCTTTTTATTGAAAAAGACGAATTTCGTATACCAGCATTAACCAAAATTTTGGATTTCTTTGTGGAAAATCATTAACTAATATTTTTTTCTTGGGTGAGAATAGACCCTCTGTTAAACAAGGATCATAGGGTGGGGATTAGTTTGATTGTAATCTACCCCACTTCTAAAACATCAGGCTAGTACAGATCAGTGATTTCTGAGTTGGAATAGTGTCGATAATAGAATATGCTTTACTAAGTTTGGGCCTCTGTTGTTAGTAATCTATATACCGAAGCTTTAGATAATTTATACGTTGCCATTAAATCTTTTATCAAAATCCCTTCAGAACGTTTCTGTTGCATTTCCTCAACTTGCTTATCTTTTAATTTGGATTTACGTCCAAAAGCAATTCCATTCTCTTTAGCCTTTTTTATACCCTCCATTTGGCGTTCTTTTCGAAGTTCTGTTTCAAACTCAGCAATACTGGCCAATATCCCAAAAAGTAATTTTCCTGTTGGACTGGTTGTATCAATCGATTGATCAATAACTCGGAAGCCCACTCCCTTATGATTTAATTGTTTCAGGATATTGTGAAGATCAACGGTAGATCGAGCAAGCCTATCAAGCTTAGTGATAATTAATACATCGCCTTCTCGAACGTAATCCAGACAGTTTTTTAACTCTGGCCTGTTAGCAGTTACACCTGATCTCTTTTCTTGATAGATCTTGTCACATTGACTTTTGTTAAGCTTATCTACTTGCACGTCAAGAGATTGGCCTGTGCTGCTTACCCGAGCATATCCAACTAATTCCATGTCTTATAATTCCTATAATGTTAGAAGAATATAATTATAAGACATTATTTGAGACATGTGTGCAATGATGTATCACAAACTATACTTTTTGATACGATATAAGTATCGAAATTGCAAATAGAACAAAGTAGATTGGGTCATTTTTATGACATATCATTTGCCAGCGATTACGATATGAAATATATCTATCGAGAAAGATTACTTATACACATACTCCCATGTATATGTATTAATCAGGTTGCATCACATATAGAAACTTGCATCGATTCACATTGATCAACTTTAAACCGTGAGGATTAGTATTTCCAACTAAATTAATTATCATCATTGGGAATATCTGATAGTCTCATCCTACGGCTAAGGTAAATGCATACTCCATATTGGGTTTTCGAGAATTTGGAATTGAAATATTTTTGAAAGGTAGTCATGACAGTTAATTTATTCGGTGATGTTCGAGCAGAACGTGATCATGAAATGCTTGATAAAACATTTTATGAATCTCAAAATTACAGAACTTTATATGAAAGTAAAGACCGTTTTATAGTTGTTGGTCGAAGAGGTACTGGCAAGAGTGCATTGACTTATCGTTTATCCAAAGATTGGGAAGCTCGTAAATACTCAACTATTATTATCGCTCCTGCTGAAGAGCAAGTAATAGGAATTAGATCAATAGCCGAACAATTTGGAGATTCAGTAAGCAGGATAAGATCGGGTATCAAACTGGCATGGAAGTATGCAATGCTGCTAGAGGTAGCCCTTGTCTGTCAAAAGAGCTACAAGACAGCAGATAAAATTCGAAATTATCAGACCCTTAACACTCATTTAGATAAGTGGAAAAGTTGTGGCAACCACGCTTTTGATAGATTACGTGTGACTCTTAGAAAAAATTTACATGGTATTAATAATCCCAACGACAGAATTGCAGACCTTCCAGGTATTTTGGATATACGTATCCTAACTGAAGAAGTTACGTCACTCATACAATCTTTAAACTTTGGGATTGTTGTGCTTATCGATAGATTAGATGAAGGCTATGAACCTGACACAATAGGAATTGGAATTGTCGATGGAATCATTTATGGAACTGACGAAGTTAGATTATCGCTAGGTGAAAAATTACATGCACTTGTGTTTCTTCGGGATAACATCTTTAGAGCTGTACAGAAGGAAGATCCTGACTTCTCAAGAAACTTAGAAGGTCAAATATTACGTCTTCATTGGGATTCAGAAGAGTTGTTCTATATGGTATGTAAGCGTATTCGTGTGGCATATAATTTGAAGATAGAAAGTGATGTGAAAATTTGGAACACAATTACTACTAATGAATTACATGGGCGAGAAGGTTTTAAGAAATGCTTGCAACTTACCCTTTATAGACCACGAGATGTTGTTGCATTATTTAATTCTGTAATTGAGCAGGCTAGAAAGCATCAAAGAGACAAATTATTGGATATTGATTTCAAGTCATCATCTAAACAAATATCAACTATCCGGTTCGATGATCTTGGAAAAGAATATGCTAGTGTCTTTCCAGGTATAGCCAAACTTACAGCAGCGTTTTCAAATGGGCCTGCTAAATTTGAAGTTTCACATGCAGTGGAAACAATTAGAACTGTTCTAAATTACCCTTCAATTAGTGCTGACACACTTCAACATGCAGCAATACTGGGATCCGAGGAAGATATTGCAAAAGCACTATATGGTGTGGGTTTTTTTGGGGTATTTGATCTACAAAGAAGCACATGGATCTTTTCTCATGATGGAAAGCAGCCTGATAGAAATATTGCAACACATGACATTTTAATGATTCATCCATGCTATTGGAGTGCTCTCAATTTAAAAGAAGAAATCGATCAGAGTGTTGCAGAGGAGATTTACGATGAATACGAAATCACCATAGATTCACAGAGCACTAAAGAACGATCAACTAAGCTTGGTCAAATTATTTCTGAATTGCAAACCATTCCTACTGGAGCAGAAAATGCTTCAGATTTTGAAAATTGGTGTAAAAGAGTAATTGATATTGCTTTTGCAAAAGAATTAACAAACATTCAATTACATCCCAATAAATGTGCCGTCCAGAGAAGAGACATTGTTGCCACTAATCAAGGATTAAGAGGCTTTTGGAAGCGTATTCGGGAGGATTATGAAACACGGCAAGTTGTGTTTGAGATTAAAAATTTTGAGGAAATTGGAATTGATGAATATCGACAAGTAAATGGTTATTTGACGAGAGAGTATGGCAAGCTCGGATTCATTATTTGTAGAGATAAGCAACCTGGGTTGATGAAGAATAGAGAACTTGAGGCATTCAAAGAATTTTATCTCCAAGGCAACGTAATTATCAAAATTACTGCACAGATATTAACTGGTATTTTATCAAAACTTCGAAGCCCAGCAAAAGTTGATGCTGGTGATCTAGCATTAGACAAACAACTAGACACTCACATACGCTTATATTCAACTGGCCAAGGGGATAAGGCAAATGCTCGAACACGTAAGAAAAAATAATAATTAATTTATTAACTATTATTTTCGCTGACTAAGAAATCATCGAAATTGAGATATCTATATCCAAGGTAGCAGGCTGACTTACACACTACCCGCTAATCTGATATTACCGGGTACAGCTATGATAAATGGCACTGGAATGGGCTATCTAATGTTATAACTGGCAATTCAGCTAACAATCAATTAAATGGCGATACAGGTAATGATGTTATTGATGGAGGTGCAGGTACTAACATCTTAACGGGTGGAACAGGTAACGATATCTTCAAATTTACTACAAAAGGTCACATTGACATAATCACTGACTATAACGTAGTTAATGACTCCATCCAGCTTGAGAACGCTGTCTTTACTGCATTAAGCACACCTGGCACCCTTTTGGCCAGTCAATTCAGGGTCGGCACAAAAGCATTGGATTCCAATGATTTCATTATCTACAATAAAACTGCCGGAACTTTATTCTATGATAGTGATGGTAATGGAGCTGTGGCTGCATTTCAAATAGTAACCATCGGATCTGGATTGAATTTAACTAATGTAGATATTGTGGTGATCTAAAAAGAAATCCAAGAAGTGAATTAATTTAATTATAAAAAAAGCTAAAGTTATTTTAATTCTGGTCGATGACTAAAATCAGATAAGCAGAGATCCTATTATTTATATCTTTTTGAATAATAACGATATGACCGTATTTATCTGTTTTACCAATCATCTGACTTGACATTTATAAATAATCCACAACTTCAACAAAATATAAGCATTTCTTTAGTTAACCTTTTAAAGAAATTGAACATTCCAGTAACTGCCTGATAAATATATCATAACTCAACTGTTAAATTATTAATCAGGCATAAAAATATCTTTGCCGTTCCATAAGTTAATGAATGTATATCGGTCTTTTCCACAAAGTTATCCACAGAATATGTGGATAATTAAAGTTCTTCATACTAAATAAGATAATATCAATCATACTGAAAGTCGATTCTATAAATCCAGCTAATTATTATCTCCATTACCCTCTTTTTCTGTTTCAGAAATCGCTCCATTTCTGTTCATCAACATCCGAAACTTCACATTTCCAGCATTTATTGTTACCAGCATTAAAATCATTGAGTACGCTAAAAAAGCACGTACCAATGACCTCAATACTTCTTCGTATATTACAGCTAACACTCACCCAGTAAAGCTAATTGTTATCTGACCGGACAGGCCAGTTTTCGTCTAATAGCATTGCAAACCACATGATTATGAAAGAACGCTCTATGAATGGTTTCAAGATTTTGAAAGAAGATCAATAATTCAATCTTGTGTTAATCCAATTACTAAAGGTCTATTCATGCTACCTGCATCTTTTATTGATATAGATCAAGTAATTTATACAAAAACTGTATTAATCTAGCTTACGTAAAAATGTACGTTGGTTTGAAATATCAAGATAAGTATTTATTCTTTAAGTTAAATTTATCCAATTAAAAATGCAAAAAGTTTGGGTATTCATGTGTGCAATTGAATAAGTTAGCAAAACAGCTAACTAAATATAACAATCTAATTCTCTACCTTATCTTTTTTTCTTGCATATAAAAGGAAATGAAAAATGAAGAATATCGAGGTTAAAATTTTCAAAATTTTATTAATCGGGGTAACTTGTGCAGTAGTAAATTCCGTTCATGCAGCAACTCTATTTAGCGATGATTTTAATGACGCTAATCTGAGTTCTGAATGGGAAGTTGAAAGAGGTTCTGCCACGATGGACAATGGCTGGGTCAGATTGCAAGGGTCTACTCCTGGTACTAGGGATAGTTTTATCACGACTCATGAAGGATCCAATTGGTCGGATTATCATATTACGACCCGTTTCAATCCACTGGGAGGTGGCGATGATTGGTACAATGCCTTAATTGCATTTCGGGTGCAAGATATGCATGGATGGGCTGAAGGAACGTATTATCAAATATATATATATATACGCCAAATGCAGACCCCGGATTTCCCCCAAACATCGTATCTCTTCAAAAATCTTCGGATGGGGAACGTGTAGAACTTGCCCATTTTGATTTAGATCCAGGCATTCTCAATGGTACTGATAACATAGTAGATATTCAGGCAGTGGGCGGCAACTTCGATTTCACAATCAATGGAACACCGATAGGACATGTTCATGATGACAACCCTATCCTCACGGGCGGAATAGGGCTTGGTGCAATCTGGGAATCAACGACTCGCTACGATTACGTTAATGTTAGTGCCGTTCCCGAACCACAAACTTATGCCATGCTGCTTTTTGGATTAGGTCTGGTTGGTTTCATGGCCTGCCATAAAAAAAGAAACTATGGTGTAACTCAGACGAGCGTCTAGACACTTAGGACACATTGCTCCCATTTATACAATAATGTGTCTGCTTTGAAAGTCTGATGTCTATTGGCTTTCGCCACATCAGACACATTAGACACATTTTTATTCATTGGGGGGAAGAAAAAAATACATACTCATAAACAAAGGATAGGAGTACTTGTAAAACTCCCTACAAAGAAAACATCGAAAAAATGTGTCTAATGTGTCTATCCGTATTAAACATCTTAAATCAATAAGTTACAAATGACACATTCTTTGCTGATAAAAAGATGTGTCCAATGTGTCTAGCAATTAATTACCGAACTACTCTTAATGGGGCAACTCGCTCATCAATCATGCCAAAGTTAAACTCTGAGCTTATACTCTCATCATTCGATGCTTCAAATGTATCTAAATGCAGCGAGTCATCATCAGCCATTAAACCTAAATCGATTTTCTCATACTTCTCTAATTTGGAAATCGCTTCCAGCAACGATCCAAAAAAATAGCCTCGTTTATCGCCTTTTAATTTTCTGTTTTGGCCAAAAATTTTTGTTAAATATCTGCCTAATGAATTCTGACTCATTCTATAAGTAATTCTTTGTGAATCACACCAAGTTACATAACTAGAATATAGGTTTTCCGAAGTCATCTCATTATGCCACAAAGTATTATTATCCTCTTTCAAGTCAAAATAACCCTGAGTTAACGAATCAACGAACCATTTTCCTACTGAACTTAGGGAAGCTAGTCTCTGGTCTTTCAACCCCTGAGTTTCAGGAATAGCGCCGGTATGAAAATTTGTAATATCACGATTCAACATTTCAAATAAAAATGCAGATTGAATTGCCTCATTAGCACACGCTGCATGCAGTTCATCAAAATATTTTTTATCACCTGTCCGGTTACTTGCAACATCAAAAACACAATAACGTCGTTCATCTTTGGATGCTGGAACTGCATAGTCATTGTTAGTCACCATAAAGATCTTCAAAAAATTTTGAAGACTCTCGGCATCCAATCCTTTTCTTTCAATGATTAAGGTGGGCTCGGTTATTAAAGCTTTAAGTACGCCTTCATGTTGTTTATCACCCGAATAGAAGGCTTCATCTGCAAACAAGAAACATGTGTCAGCTAAATGAGCATTAAAATTTCCAGTCAAGTGCTTGGGATTGCTAATGTGAATTCCGTGTTGCCCCCAAATTTTTCTGAGGAAATGACCAATAGATCCTTTTCCACATCCCTTTTCACCTCGTAATACTAAAGCTGATCCAGCTGGTTTATCGGGATGTTGAAATGTGTATGCTATCCAATTATAAAAATATTCAATTAATTGACGATCACCTTTACATATTATTAATTCAATATGTTTTTTTATGATATCAATATTGGCTCCAGAGATTGGCTCAATTGCAAATCCTTGCCAGCTATTATAATAATCATCCGGTAATTGCTTACCTGGTGCAAAAACAACTCCTCCTTTGTAAGTTATTGAGTTTTCATGATTTGTCCACGCTGAAATTTTGTCCTTTAGTATCGGTACTACCATTTCTCCTATAATCTTTTCTCCAACTTGGATTTGATCATTGGCATAAACTTTACGTAGCTCTTCCTGCTTGATGAATTCATAGGAAGTTCTTGATTCATGATGGATCTCTGCAGCTACAGTTCTCATTATTCTATGTTTCCCCCCAATCATCACTTGTGCATGTGTTTCATTAAAATCGAGCACAAATTCTTTAAGCGCTATGCTCCAATCCATAACCGCTTCTTCTGAATCTGGCCCTAAAAAGAAGACGTCTCCACCATGAGCGAACGAATGGATGAGTGGTTTTTCTTGATTAGAGTAGATTATTGATTTACCTAGAATTTCCTGATCCAAAGGATGAGCACAGGCAACCTCATGATATTTCTTTGGATTATCAAGAATTTCCTGAACAGTAACCTCTTCTCCTGATTCAAGAAGTATAATAAATTCTGCTGGCAATCTATTATGATCAATAGCTTGATTCACAATATCGAGAGCTTTCTCATCGGTTAATTTATTGTTTCTACTTGTTATTCTTATCGAAGTTTCGGATGTATATTTCTGACGAGCTATTGCTGCCTCTACTTTAACTTTTGCTTTTAACTCTTCACCTATTCTTTCGTAAACAGCAATTTCTTGCTCTGTTAATGGAGGTAATGAATTCGCTTGTAATACTTCACCTTCGAAGGATTCAATAACCCTTTTCTGTGTTATTGATTCATTTTTTAATATAGCGCCGCCCTCAAATATAGGCTGGTTGCTTGTGCAAAGCGCTATATCGATTAGAGAATTAATCATAATTGTCCCAGCTTTGGTAACCTTCGGATAAGCATAACCAGCAATTATTGATCTTATATGCAAAGTTTTTAAAATGGATTCATTGTTGAGGGTGCTATCAATGGGTATAAAAGTATGAATTCCCCGTAAGCCATTTCCTTCTTTGCCATTGATAGAAACGTAACTGCTTGCCGAAGTCGACATTATTTTAAGAATATTTTTTAAACCCGGCTCGATCTTTTCCAGTGCATCATTCAATTCTTCAACAGATTTAATACCGAATTTATGGGCCGAATCCGTATCGATACAAATTAATCCGGGATTATTGGTAAATGGAAAGGTTTCTTTTAATCGAGCAGTATCTTCTGGACAACAACCGTCGGTTAGTGATTGATGTACTCCTTGAATTAAAAAATACCCAGGTTGCAGTGCCATAATAAAGTCTGACAAATCCGAAGGTGGCAACTCGACTGTTTGAAATGCTCCCTCCCAAAAATTACTCATGGGGCCTTTAACGAGCTTCCCATCTTCTGAAAGATCGTATGATTTAGCTGTTTTTTTATTTAGATCAGCAAACACTGTGAATTGAATGTTTTTTATTTTTATGACTTTGTTTTTAAACATTTATTGCTCTCTTTAATTATATTTTTAGTTAGAGATCTTAGAGTCTAGACTTACAGTTCGATATAAATATAATTGGTTAAAATTCATATTCATCTTGCAAGCCAGAGTTCTTTCTTGTCTCTGGTTTTTTTATGCTTAAGCACTCACAAAACTCATAATATAAATAAATAGCTTTTGGCTCTCTTTTTAATGGCTTAGATACTTCTATTTGCTATGCAGTTATTCATCCAATCTTCGATCTCACTTGCAACCCAGGCAACGGATCTCGATCCTAAATTTACCTGATTGGGAAACCTTCCTTCATTGATGAGCTGGTATATTGAGCTTCTCGATAGACCAGTCATTGATTTCACGGTCTCTAGTTTTACAAACTTCATTTTGATTCCTTATAGATGTTATTAAGTTTATTAAGAGTTCATTGAACTCCTATATATACTTATGTAAACTCATATTCCCAATATGCACGTTTTGGGGATCTCAGAGAGATAGTTTTAACAAATATGAATAAAAACAAGATAATAAACGTGTTTTACAAACGTGAAATTGCTGTCGGTAACAGGAAATTAGAAATCGCCTATATCGAGAACTATAAGATTACGGACGTGGTTGTTACTCGAAACTCTTTGAATGAATGGATAGTCACTCTAAAACTAAGTGGAGATCTGGGAACTTTGTATACGAAACGTAATAGACTTCGTACCTTTTCAAAGCTTGAATCGGCAGCAAATTATCTAAAAATGTTAGGAGTAGATACTTTTACAGTAGATCAGTACGATCAGCGAACGCTTTTTTAAGATAAAGAAGTAAAGACAGTCGGGCATTGAAATCATTGACCAGAAATGTTCTTATTAATGATCTTAACAAAATAATCGTTCCATTTCTTCATGGCATCAAGTTTCTTGGACAGATAGTCATACCTATCATAATGCTGGCTCGAGATATCACTTAGTGAATGATTAAGTAATTTATAACAAGTTACTTATGAAATTTCTAAAGTAATTGCTTTGCTATTAAAGTATATTCACGGGTTGATTGTGGTTAGCTTTTACATCTAACCTACTTGTTAGTATGTAAGTAAGCGTTACAATGCTTCTACGAGATTTCTTGTTGCTTGTAATAACTAATTGAATTGATGTTGTAAGTACTATTTGTTATCAATGGAATCAGTCAATAGTTTCGTAAACTATTACAATAACTGAATATTTCATTTTTAGAAGAATTTTTCTTATGGATGAATGTTACAAACTAGTTACAAACAATAATAAAATATAATAATATCATAATGTTGCAAGTAAATTCCCATTGAGTGGGAATAGAGTAATTTCGATGGTGGCATCTTGTGATTATTATTGTGCACTCACGCGGCGCGGGTCAAGAAGCTAAGGCCTGGCAGGGTGCTGGGAAACTGTTTGCGTTGCCAAAACAGGCCAGAAATGCTCATTTAACACACATAAATTGCGCTTTACCGCTTGTTTTGCCTTGTATAGGCTATCTTGAATACGTTCCTCAACGGTTTTCTCGGGTTCTGCGGGGTAGTGTGAATCGTCTAACGTCACAACGTGTTGGTGGAAAGAAAGTGTAACGGGCTAAAACGAACGACGCGTTTTGTGGTCCGAGTACATTACGTGATTATGCGAGCAATGTTTTATTGAAAGCCAAAAATCTTCAGGAATGTAATCAAAATCAACACAACAGTTAGAACAAAAACCACTCGAGACATTAATTGATATATCGCCCTTCTGATCACTATTTCTTGATGATATTGGGCGTCTATTTCTTGCATTCCATTTTTGAGTTTTCTGAACGGCGGTCCCATAATATCGAGGCACCTGAGAAGAACCATTGCTACTAGCGCATAGGCTACCATTTCGATTTTCAGCATATACGCTAACATACTCCCGCTTTCATTGGGTCCAATTAATGTGAACAACATGCCAATAACTACAGCCAGCATTACTGAAACATGAGTCAGTAGTGCAGAACTTTTGGTATCGATAATAACCATATCGTGAAGGATATGGCTTATATGAGTAATGTCCCTTCTCCTATCAGCAAATTTTCTTTCATCCTCCTCATTTAAAGACAATAAACTTGCAAAAATTCTATCTATTAGGTTATACATTTGATTACCTCTGTTTTTCTTCGTATAACGTAATATATGATATTTAATATTTAATAAACAGGGGGATCGTATAATTGGTCGGCCCTGAGATATCTACAAGCACTTGATATTAGTTAGGAATGAATTGATTCTTAATGATCATAACGACCGGAAATGTTAAAACATTCATGTGTTTTCGGGTCGAAATGGTGATTAAAAATGCTAAGACGTAGCGGTACGATTCATCAACGAACAGATCTGTTACTCCAGCCTGATCCCAATGATCCCATTTCTGAAGCTTGCTGAAAGGCGTCATCGGTGATCGCATCAGCCTGTTGGTGGCCGCTGCCGCCTGGAATCTGAAACATTGGTTGCTGGCCATTTTTTTGGCTCTTTCCCCGTGACGAAAACTGCAAATTTGCCGGATTCCTTGATAGAAATTTAAACTACCGGAGTATGCATTCTGGTAGGCAACAATTTTCTCGAGTGGCTTTTCCAGAACACCAGTTGTTTGGTGCTATTTTAGGGAAGACTCGATAAATTGGTCGGCCATCGGCCATCACAACGCCAAATAATGACATTTCTTTGTCGCACAACTTTTTACTGCCGGTTATGGTGAGCGTTATACGTCTCTATCAAGATTTAAAGCCATCTGCCTTACGTTTTCTGCACTTCGCGCTTAAGCTTTTTTTCTTTCAATTTGTTGGGTTGCCGAAATCGATTTTTACCAGCAATGCGTAGGAGACGAAGAAATTTTGGACATTCAAAATGGTTTGGTGCTTTGCAGACCGCTGCGTGACGGAGCCCATCACGCATAGAAATCAGTTCTTCAATTGTTCTGTCTAACTCACCCGCCTTGGTTAAAAGCAGTGCTCTATTAATATCAGGCCCTTCAGGAGTAAACATTTCACCAATTTCATCAAGCGAGAAACCGGCGCTCCGCCCTAAAGATATTAAAGCCAGCCGCTCTATAACATTGGCGCTGAATAAACGGCGCAAACCATTTCGACCGTTTGACTGGATCAGTCCTTTCTCTTCATAAAATCGTAACGTTGAGGCTGGTAATCCAGATGCCTTTGCGACCTCAGTTATATCCATAATTTCACCTGTTGTAATTAATACTTGACTTCAAGTCGACTTGAGCTTTTATCCTAGCTCAGTACACAACTTAGCACAACACTCGAGCCATAAGGTTGATGGCTTGTTATTAATCTTTTAAGAATTTAAGGGGCTACTATGGAAGCAAGTTTTTGGCATCAAAAATGGGAGCGAGGGGATATTGGTTTTCATGAAAGCGAAGTAAATCCGTTTTTAATAGAACATTTTGAAGAACTAAATCTGACAAGAGGCAACCGAATTTTCCTGCCATTGTGTGGCAAAACACGTGATGCGGCATGGTTGCTTGCCTGCGGTTATCGAGTTGTTGGAGCAGAGCTAAGCGAACTCGCCATTAACGAGCTGTTTAAAGAACTTGGTTTAGAACCGGAAATCTCCAAAGTTGGGAAATTGGCTCGCTATCGTGCTGAAGATATCGATATATTAGCGGGCGATATTTTTGCTGTGTCTGCTGGATATCTTGGGCCCATAAGCGCGATATACGATCGCGCTGCTTTGGTTGCTCTGCCTGCTTGCATACGAGAACACTATACGTCACACCTGATGAACATAACCGATACTGCGCCGCAGTTGCTGATCACTTATGAATACGATCAATTACTGATGGATGGCCCGCCGTTTTCAGTGAACGAGGACGAAGTAAAGCGACATTATGGCGCTTCCTACCAATTGAAGTCTGTTGGAAGCAAGGATGTCGCAGGTGGATTGAAAGGGAAAGTTGCGTCAACGGAGGCCGCTTGGTTGCTCCAAAAAAACAAAATAATAGGTTAGATTTATATGCCGGATATCGAATGGATACTGTTGTACATTGTATTGGGTGCCTTAGTTGGTTTTATGGCGGGCTTACTGGGACTTGGTGGCGGTGGAATACTGGTTCCTCTGCTGACATCCATTTTTACTTACCAAGGTATAAGCGGTGATAACGCGGTTCACTTGGCATTAGGAACGTCGCTGGCTTGCATGATCATTTCTTCAACAGCAAGCATTCGCGCACATGCTTATCAAGGCGCCGTCGTGTGGCAAGTTGTTGGCGGAATGGCGCCCGGAATTATTCTGGGTGGCTTTCTGGCTACCCAGGCTGCCGCCCGCGTTAACTCAGCCTGCATTGCTATATTTTTTGCGTTGTTCATGGCAGTTGTGGCGGGACAAATGTTTCTTAATTGGCAACCGAAACCTAGCTCAAAACCGGTAAGCTTTCGTGGATTAATTGTGGCCGGAATTGGGATCGGATCTGTATCAGCACTTGCTGCAGTGGGAGGCGGTTTTCTCACCGTTGCCTACCTGGGTTATAAGAATGTGAACATAAAAAGAGCGATTGGTACTTCAGCTGCAATTGGATTTCCGATTGCTATCACGGGTACTGCCGGCTACATGATGAGCGGCTGGTCTATCACATTGAGCAACCCCTATACTCTTGGATTCATTGATGTGCCAGCATTCTTGGCAATATCGATTGCTAGCTCAATTTCGGCTTCCTATGGAGCTCGCTGCTCCCATGGTTTGCCAGAAGCTTATTTGAAAAAGATATTCGCCGTTATCTCATTGCTTTTGAGTATAAAGATGCTGGTCTCGTTTGTTTGATTCTGACCAAAGAATATGGATATTCTTTGGGGGTATTTTGAGAGGATTGGCACTAAATACACATAACAAGGCATTGCACCGGACAAGTCGTTGAATGGCAAGAAAGATGATTGTCAGCGCTTCTCAGCTTGAGAAATTGAACGGTGCCAACTGTTAGGGTTTATTTAGTTCTAATTTTGAATAAGTCAGGATTAAATCCTAATTTTTACAATTTACCCATCCGATTACGCTTATCTCACCGGACTTGTTCGAACTGTTCGCGCAGGCTTTTCACCACGTTGGGTTCGCCTCGGACTCGGAAGAAAGCGCCTTCACCATCAGCCCGTTCTTCCAATACTTTACAGCTTGTGTAGATTTCACCGCGTAGTTGCTGTGCCGACCAGGGAAGGAAAAGTTCGTCCTCGATGAGATCTTTCTGGAAGAACGCAACGATCGCCTGGTGTAGTTTTGCGACTTCGTCAGGGCGGCGCGCGCTCATGACCATGCAGGCTGGATACTTTGTCTTGAGCGCAACTTCGCATTCTGTTTGCGCCGCAGCATCTCCGACATGATCGATCTTATTAAAGATACGGATGCGCGGGATATCTTGCGCGCCGATTTCATTCAGCACTTCGTCGGTGACCTCAAGCTGGCGTTCGAATCCGGGATCACTCGCATCGATGACGTGCAGTAGCAACGCTGCATCAAGCGCCTCGTCGAGCGTCGATTTGAACGAAGCAACCAGTCCGTGCGGCAGATTCTTGATGAATCCGACCGTATCGCTAACGAGTACGCGTGGTACGCTCTCGGGGTGGAGGGTGCGCACAGTGGTGTCGAGCGTAGCGAAAAGTTTGTTGGCAACCAGCACTTCGCTTCCGGTGAGTGCGCGCATCAAAGTGGATTTGCCTGCGTTTGTGTAACCGACGAGCGCAACGCAAGCGATCCCCCGGCGCTCAAGCCGTCGTGCACGCTGTATCTGGCGTTCGGCGTCCATCGCGACGATTTCCAGTTGCAGTTCAGCGATCCGGTCACGGATCTTACGCCGGTCCAGCTCTGTGTGCGATTCACCGGCCCCCCGGCCACCCACACCGCTACGCTGCCGGCCTTGCGGTCCCGCGAGTCTTGCCATTTCGCGCAGACGCGGCGCCATGTAGCCGAGGCGCGCGATTTCCACCTGTGCGCGCGCAGCGGGAGAGCGTGCGTTGCGATGAAAAATTTCGAGGATGACCATCGTGCGGTCCATCACCGCGCAGGCAATCTCTTTTTCAAGATTGCGCGCCTGTGAAGGTGAAATCTCGTGGTCGACCAGGATGACGTCGATACCGTCCGCGTCCAGTGGAGCAGTCTGCCCGGTTTCTTGCCATCCGGCAGACCCAAATTCGTTGCTCACGAACTGGCGTATTTCCTCCCGCTTTCCGGTGCCCAAGTAGGCCGTAAAATCAAAACTGGAGCGCTTCTGCGTGAACGTGTGCACAACTTCGAACCCCAGTGTTTTTGCCAGCTCGCGTAACTCGGTCAGCGATGCTTCGAATTCCATGTCGGTTACGCTTGGCAGTTGGACAGCCGCCACGACCGCGCGCTTGGGTTTCTCTTGGGTTTCTTTTTGCATTTGCAGATTGCCTTTGTTTGGTGAGTAAAATCAGATAGCCATTATCGTCGATAAAGGCTCATAGGAGAAACTAACATTAATTCTGAAAAGTTTTTGTATTAGCTTATTCCTGCCCATAACATGGGTAGGGTATGCTGATTTTCAAGGTGCATAATGTTTTGTAAGTCTCGAAGATACTCTTATCGGATTAAGTGGAGCTTTGGCACTTTGACATCGTTTAGGGTAGCGGGTATCTATTCCATTATTGCCAGATTACCGTAACCGCGCTTTGCTCAGTTCATCTAGTACCAGCATAGCCAGGCAAAATGGAATTGCATACAGCCAAACATCGATCTCGATGGGCGCGGTGCCAAACATGCTGTTACCTAGCGGCGTATAGACAATTAGTAGAATTAAGATAATTTCCACCGCGATGCCAAGCAGCAGCAAACGATTACCAAACCAGCCAGAATGAAAAACAGATTCGCTTGGATGACGGCAGATGAAGACATTCATGATTTGCATGACAATAATCGCCGATAGGCATGCGGTAGTGGCTTGCAGATACAGCGGATTATCGGCTGGTAACATTTGTCCGTAATACCAGCCTCCCGCATGCAGGACATAAAAAAATGCCGCCATCGCGGCTATCGCTTCTGTCACACCTAAAAGCAAATAGGCGCGGCCCAATAATGGCCAATGGAGCAATCGCTCACTACGCGCCCGTGGCGGTTTTTTCATCACATCTTTATGGGGTGCTTCAGCACCCAGTGCGAGCGCGGGTAGAATATCCGTACCCAGATCCACCGCGAGAATTTGGATAATGGTTAGCGGCAGCGGGATTTTGAATAGCACAAACGCAAGATATGGGACCAGCTCAGGCACATTTGAAGTAAGTAGTCAGCCCTGAAATATCCACAAGCACTTGATACTATGCTTGAATGATCTGATTCTTAATGCTCATAACGACCGGAAATGTTAAAATATCCAAGTGTTTTCTGGTCGAAATGGTGATTAAAAATGCTAAGACATAGCAGTACGATTCATCAACCGAATTTGTTTGGAACAGATTTGTTGATGCAACTTGATCCCAATGATTTGTTGCTGAAGCTTGCATCAGCGATACCCTGGCAAGAATTTGAGGAATCATTTTCCATCCATTACACGACGGCGGCAGGTGCGCCGAGTAAGCCGATCCGGCTGATGGTTGGGTTATTGATACTGAAGCAGTTAGAGAATCTGAGTGACGAATCGATAGTATTGCAGTGGAAGCGCAATCCTTATTACCAGGCCTTTTGCGGCATGAAAGAATTCTAGCAGAAGCTGCCTTGCCATAGCACGGAGCTAGTACATTTTCGCAAGCGCATAGGTGCGCAAGGGGTAGAGCGGATTTTCCAGATGAGCGTTGGTTTGCATGGGGAATCGGCGCTGGAAGATGTGGTTCATGTTGACACGACTGTGCATGAGAAGAACATCACGTACCCGACAGATAGCAAACTAGCGATCAAGATTATCAATCGCCTCAACAAGATTGGCCCCGCCCACGGCATTTCACAGCGGCGCACTTTCGTCAAAGAAGTGAAGTCACTGCGCCTGGATATTCGGTACTACCGGCACGTGAAGAAAAGAGCTAAGGCCAAACGCGCATTAAAGCGGCTCAGAACCATTGCAGGTGTATTGATACGGGAACTCAGGAGGGAATTACCGCAGCACTGTCTGTTTGAATGCTATCAACGGGACTTTCTATTGTATGAGCGCGTATTACGGCAACAGCAAAACGATAAGAACAAGATCTACTCATTGCACGAACCGCAAGTGTACTGTGTCGCCAAGGGGAAAGACCACAAACAATATGAGTACGCTAGCCAAGCATCGATCGCCAGTACCGCAAAAGGTAATCTGATCGTCGGCGTAATCAGTCACGAACAGAATCTGCATGACAGCAATACGTTACCAGAGATCTTGCGTCATGTTGAGATTTCGCGCGGGAAAGCAGCCAAGCAAGCCGTATGCGATCGCGGCTACCGCGGCAAACGTGAAGTCAATGGAACCCAGATCATTTTGCCCGGAAAAGGACTCAAGAAAGATACCCGATACCAGAAAGACAAGAAGCGAAAACAGTGCAGGAGGCGTGCCGCGATTGAACCCATTATCGGCCACCTGAAATCGGATTATCGAATGGCGAGGAACTATCTGAAAGGCGCTATTGGCGATCGCATCAACCTGCTGATGGCTGCTGCCGCCTGGAATCTGAAACAATGGCTGCTGGCCATTTTTTGGCTCTTTTTCCCATGGCGGAAACTGCAAATTTATCGGATTCCTTGATGGAAATTTAAACTACCAGGGCATGCATTTTAGTAAGCAAGAGTTTCCCCGGGCAGCTTTTCCAGAACAACTGTCGTTTGATACTTTTTCAGGGTCGACTAAGTATATAGGTCATGAACTTACGGATATTTTCGAAAACCGCCCGTCCTTCCTCAATCGCTGCAACAATATTGGCAAAGTTATCATCCAGTAGAATGATATCGGCTGCTTCCTTGGCTACATCGGTTCCGGAAATCCCCATACTGATGCCGATATCTGCAGCTTTTAATGCCGGCGCATCATTAACACCATCACCCGTGACAGCAACCACTTCGCCCTTTTTCTTCAGTGCTTGCACAATCAACATTTTTTGATCAGCACCGACGCGGGCAAAAATAATTTCCTTGGCATCCAGCATTAATTGGAGCTGGATTGCTGACATGCGCCGCAAATCATTCCCTGAAATGATTACCGGTAACCATGATGATTTTAATACCAGCTGAACGGCAGCTTGCAATCGCGGCAGAAACTTCAATCCTGGGCGGGTCTTCGATGCCTGCTAATCCACATAGAATCAATTCCTGTTCCAGGTGTTCTGTATCAATCCCTGAGGGGCAGCACCGATAAGCTAATGCAAGCACACGCAATCCTTGTTCCGCCATCGTTTCTTGCGCTTCAAGCAAAAGCTGACGCTGTCTCTCATCCAGAGGGTTCGTTTGCCGATTCAGATAAATGGAATTACAAAGCGGCAAAACAGTCTCCAATGCGCCTTTACAATACAGTTTATTTCCATCAGGCGTTTGAAATAACAGCGATAGGCGTTTGCGGTCGGTATCAAATGGGATCTCAGCAATCTGTATGAAATCCGGATTGACTGCGATAGTCATCTGGGCTAATTCCACTAAGGCAATTTCCATTGCATCGCCCAGCAGAATTTGTTTACCTTCTTTGTTTGTCCGTTTTAGCGTGTGGCAATACATTGCCACATCCAATAACGGATGCTGATGCAGTTGCGCTTTATCGGACGACAAGCAAAACTTCCCTGACATAAACAGTTGTTTTACTTGCATTCTGTTCTGAGTCAGCGTGCCTGTCTTATCGGTGCAAATGACTGTGGTAGAGCCGAGTGTTTCCACAGCAGAGAGATGGCGCACCAAAGCGTTTTTCTTAGCCATACGTTGAGTAGCCATGGCCAAAGACAGCGTCACGGTCGGCAATAATCCTTCAGGCACATTGGCAACGATAATGCCAATTGCAAAAATAAAATTCGTCCAGAAAGGCAAGCCTATCCACAATCCAATCAGGAAAAACACCACGCCAATGAATACCGATAGTATTGCAATAAATCGGCTCAATCGCACGATTTCGAGTTGCAGTGGAGATAATGCAGCGTCTGTCACCTGGGTCAAATGGGCAATCTTGCCAAATTCGCTATGCATGCCGGTTGCATAAACCAATGCCCTGGCTTCGCCCGATACCATAAAGGTGCCAGCCAGCAACACATTTGCGCTGTTTTGCACGTCTTGTTCCATGGAACGCTCTGTCGTGCGTGCTTTAGACAGTGATTCTCCAGTAATCGTGGCGTTATTGACACGAACACCAAAAGCAATCAACAGGCGGCAATCCGCCGGTACGATGTCGCCATCGCTCAACAGGATAATATCTCCTGGCACGAGTTCATCGGCAGCAATTTGCCGAATGTTTCCATCCCGCATGACCTTGGTTTGACGAGGGAGCAGATTGCGTAATGCAGCTACGGCTTTTTGCGCCCGGTATTCTTGCCAGAATGAAAAAATGCCATTGATTATAATTACCCCAACAACAGCATAGCCCAGTGTGGCCATTCCTTCACCAGGTTTATGCCAGTCTGCAATAAAAGCCAATAGCGCAGCCAGCCATAAAATTAATGCAAAGAAATGCGTAAACTCTTTAATAAAGCTTGGCAGAAAGCGTTTCTTACCAATTTCCTCCACGCGGTTCGGGCCGTATTCCTGCAATCGTCTCAGTGCTTCCTTCTCAGACAATCCAATGGCGCCACTTCGTAAACTGGCATAAGCTTGGTCTTCAGTCAGTTGATGGATTTTCATGATATTTGATCAGCAGTGTCCAGGAATTCGAGAATTGTCGCATGATAAATCATTGAACAATAATTACTAAATGACATATTTTTCTGTAATTGATTTCAACTTGCGCCAAACTTCTGACTTTTGTCAAGAGATCGCCTATGCATGCAGGGAAATTGGTGTTTGCTCAATTAATGGAGCACCTTCCTTTGCGCACGTTTCGTCAGTGCGTAGCCAGTTACGTATCAAGCAGTTCTACGGAACCACTGAGAACGCAGTCGAGACACAGATATGGCTTGTCATCACTGTTTATGTCTTGGCCGCCATCTTGAAAAAGAGGCTCAATACCGTAGACTCGCTTTATACAATTCTACAGATTTTGAGCCTGACTCTTTTCGAGAAAACACCTGTCGATCAGTTGATTAAAAATATCGGGCGCAAGTAGCCCTGTTGCATATTAATAACCAGCTGAATCTATTCAGTAAAATCTCCTAACACTACTGATGTTAAGTATTTGCTAATAAAGTTAAGTGGCCATCTCTATTTAAGAGGATGATTCATTATCTAAGTTGGCTTTAAACATAGTAAAGCCATAAATTATTCTTTCATGCGATTCTTGATATCGGCAAAACAAATCTTGTTCCATTATACTTTTCGTAACCAGACTGTTGAGGGTGTGAATATTCTGGCAAATGTGGCCATGATTGCACTCGATCGGAAGGATTGTAATGTTATTTTCGAACATGCATTTGGTTCCGCCCCTTGTCAAATTACTGCATGCGCAGGATAACCATGCAAAAGATAAATCGTTTGGGAATTTTCGATTGTCATGAGCTGGGGAAAATCAAAATTGGAAGATGAGTTGACTAGTAATTCCTACTACGAAGCATCTGTAATGAGGCTGCCTGCCGCTCTGCCGCTAGCGGGGAGTATTACGGCAGATGTGTGCGTGGTAGGTGGCGGTTATGCTGGCTTATCGGCCGCTCTGGAGCTGGCAGAACGCGGTTATTCGGTCGTATTGCTGGAGGCGCAACGTGTGGGTTGGGGGGCATCCGGTAGAAATGGCGGTCAGGCGCTGGCCGGTTTTGGCTTCACTGGCCAGGAAGCGATTGAGGCACAAATGTCCGTTGAGAATGCGCGCCGCGCTTGGGATATATCGGTTGAGGCCCTGCAGTTGCTGCGCATGCGCATTGACAAGTATGCCATTGAGTGCGAGTACACAGCCGGCCACCTAACCCTGGCTGTCAATCCAAAAAAAGCACGGGCACTGGAGGCGTGGGTCAAGCATCTGGCGCATGCTTACGACTATCCGCTGCAATCTATTGGTGCTGCCGAGATAGGTAATTGGATCGCCAGTAAACGTTTCCATGCAGCCGCCTTTGACCCCCAATCGGGCCACCTCCATCCCTTGAAATATTGCCTTGGCCTAGTAACTGCGGCGCGCACTGCCGCTGTGCAGATTTTCGAAAATTCAGCAGCCATCCATATCCAACGTGGTGACAAGCCGTTTGTCAAGACAGAGCAGGGCAAGGTTACCTGCCGCTTCGTAGTGCTGGCTGGCAATGTCTATCTTGGAGAATATGGCAAAAGCATTGCGCCAGAACTCGCATCGCGCATTATGCCGGTCGGCACCTACATCATCACCACCGAGCCGATGGACAAAGAACGCGCAGATGCACTGATCCGTCTGCGGGCAGCAGCATTTGACACTAATCTGGTGCTCGATTATTTCCGCGTAACGGCCGATAATCGGCTGCTGTTTGGCGGCGGTGAAAGCTACAGCACTGTGACGCCAACCAATCTGGCGGGATGGATGCGGCAGCGCATGCTGGCAGTTTTCCCGCAGGTGGCAGATCTGCGGGTGCCGTATGCGTGGGGCGGCTTTGTCGATATCACCATGAATCAGGCGCCAGATTTTGGGCGGTTGGGCAATAACATATATTACCTGCAAGGGTTTTCCGGTCATGGCCTGGCGCTGTCAGGCATGGCAGGTAAACTGGTGGCTGAGACCATTGCCGGAGAGGCGGAGCGCTTCGATCTGCTGTCGCGTATCAAGCACCGTTCCTTTCCCGGGGGGGGATTGCTACGTACTCCGGCGTTGATGCTGGGGATGCTCTATTACCGGTTGCGGGATCTATTTTGAGAGACAACAGATGAAATCAGTAATCAAACATGCACATTTTCCTGGCAACCTGGTGATGGTGGGTTTTGGCGGTATCGGCCAGGCCGTCCTGCCGCTGCTGTTTCGGCATCTTGAGATTCTTCCGCAACAAGCCAAAATCATTGCCGCAGATCAGAGTGGTGTGGCCATCGCACGCGAATTTGGCGTTACATTCTTGCAGCACACGCTAACCAGACAAAACTATATCTCGGTGCTTGAGCCCTTTTTAAATAAGGGCGATTTCCTGCTCAATCTGTCTGTCGATATCTCCAGTCTGGCGCTGATCGAGTTGTGCCGTCAGCGTAATGCGCTCTACCTGGACACCTGTATCGAACCGTGGCCCGGCGGTTACATCGACAGTTCGAAACCAGTGTCGCAACGCACGAATTACGCGTTACGTGAAGAAATCTTGGCATATGGACGTGCCAACGGGCTAGGTCCAACAGCGGTCGTGACTCAAGGCGCCAATCCTGGTCTTGCCTCGATCTTTGTCAAGCAAGCACTACTTGATATCGCTGCGGATAGTAGCATCGCAGTAAAAAAACCGGCTTGCCATGAGGATTGGGCCAGTTTGGCATGCCACCTCGGCATCAAGGTGATCCATATCGCCGAACGCGATACTCAGGCTACGGCTAGACGCAAGCAGCGCGACGAATTCGTTAATACCTGGTCGGTGGATGCTTTCATCTCCGAAGGGCTCCAGCCTTCGGAGATGGGCTGGGGTACTCATGAGCAGCATTGGCCAGAAGATGGCGCCCGCCACGGATCCGGCTGTGATGCCGCCATCTACCTCAACCGCCCCGGCGCATCTACCCGCGTACGCAGTTGGACACCTCTCGAAGGCCCATACCACGGTTTCCTAATCACACACGGCGAATCCATCTCCATCACCGATCATCTTACTCTCAAAGAAAACGGTGTAGTGGTCTACCGGCCAACTGTCAATTATGCTTACCACCCTTGCGATGATGCTGTCCTCTCCATACACGAAATGGCAGGAAAGCACTGGCAGCCGCAGCACAACAAGCGAATCATCCGCGATGAGATCATCGCGGGCATGGATGAGCTGGGAGTGTTACTGATGGGAGGTGCCAAGGGTGTTTACTGGTATGGCTCCCGCCTCTCCATTGAGCAGGCACGACGATTGGCGCCCTATAACAACGCCACCAGCATGCAGGTGGCCGCCGGGGTGCTGGCTGGCATGGTATGGGCGCTACGCAATCCTGAGGCTGGCGTGGTGGAGCCAGACGATTTCGATCATGCGCTCGTACTGGAGATTGCCAAACCATACCTGGGTGAGGTTGTAGGGGTCTATGGAGACTGGACTCCATTGCGCGGCAGAAGCCAGCTTTTCAGTGAGGAGCTGGATAAGGATGATCCGTGGCAGTTCAGGAATATGCGTGTGAGGTGAGCAGATATAAACTCCCATCAGACCTAATTTCGCTACGCCTTGAATGGTTTGCCGAGCACAAGTTCATCGCAAAAATGCAGACTGGGCTTCAACAAAATTCTAGGCAGCCAATTGGCTATAATATCCCAGATAATCAGTGGCTCTGCTCCAAAAAAAGCTTTATTGCCGATTTGCCAATTTATGTGATTCATAAATTCCCTTTCCGCATACAGCAGGGGTTTAAATGAAAACGATTCATGTCATCTGCCATACCCACTGGGACCGCGAATGGTATCTTACTTTTCAGCAGTTTCGCTTGAGACTCGTTCATCTTGTGGATGGCCTCCTTGACATTCTTGCCGAGGATCACAATTACAAACACTTCATGCTTGATGGGCAGACGATAATGCTTGGTGATTACCTGATCATGCGGCCTGAAGCAGAAGATACCATAAAGGATCACGTCCGCAATGGGCGCATATTGATCGGCCCCTGGCACATTTTGCCCGATATGTTTCTCGTTAGTCCCGAAGCGCATATTCGTAATCTGCTGGCGGGTGATCGCGAGGCGCGTAAGTTCGGTCAGAAAATGATGATCGGTTACATGCCTGATTCTTTCGGCCACATTGGACAGATGCCACAAATCTTGCGCGGGTTTGGGATTGATAACGCTTGTCTCTGGCGTGGGTTGGATGATCAACCTGCCGAGTTTTGGTGGCAGTCCCCGGACGGCTCGCGTGTGCTGCTGATGTACCTCCGCGACTCTTACAGCAACGGTGCAGGTCTTAACGCAGATAATCACGCGCAGTTCACTGAACAAATTAAAAAAGCCGCAGATTCACTTGTGCCCCATTCTATTTCATCGCATTTTCTGGTTATGTACGGCACGGATCACATGGCGCCACCGAACGGAATAACTAAAGCCATTCAAGCCGCGAATAAAAATCTCAATGAATACTGCGTCATTCATTCGACATTACCTGCCTATCTCCAAGCAGTTCAGGCTGAAATCACAGAGCGAGAATCAGAAATCTCTATAGTTGTCGGTGAATTGCGTTCCTCCAAACGCTCCCATTTATTGCCAGGTGTTTTGTCCACGCGGATGTGGATTAAACAACGCAATCACGCCTGTGAGAATTTACTGGAGAAATGGGCAGAGCCGTTTAGTTTATTCGCTTCATTAGTTTCGACAGATAACAAACCAGCGTTCATTGTTCGTCAAGCATGGCAGCTGCTGATGGAATGTCATCCTCACGACTCGATCTGTGGCTGTTCCATTGACCAGGTTCACGAAGAGATGAAAGTGCGCTTCGATCAAGTGGAGCAAATAGGAGAAGAGATTACCCAACAAAGTCTTGAAGCGCTGGCGTTAGTAATAAAAACTGACCATGCGCCATTACCCAATAGATCTAATCTATCATCTATCATAGTTTTTAATCCGCTCTCTTTTCCCCGTACCGACGTAGTCAGTGCAAGCATTATCCTGCCAGCAAACATTTCCAGCTTCGAAATCGTTGACGAAGCGGGGAATATCATGCAGCATCAATCTTCCAGTGGAAAGACAACTGATTTGACCAATGTTTGTGTGCAGCGCGAGAAGCTGAGCAGTTTGCTCGGAATGGTGCATGAAGGACGCGTCGGTAACTTGGCCGTGCAGGACATTCGTCTTGAGCGAGATGGTTCGATCGTACTCGTCGATGCTATTGTTGCGGAGAACGACCTCCCAAAAGTGGATGTATGGAATGAAAGTGTGAAGGCGCTTCAGGAGTATATCAATGATTTCAGCATAGAAACTTTCCATATCCATGCCCGTTCACCTGAATCCGCTAATATCATCTTCGTGGCGAGCGATGTCCCAGCCTTGGGGTGGAAGACTTTCCACATTCGTGCAAAGAAAAACGATCCTTCCGCTATCAAGATCTCACCCGCTATGCATCTGCTTGCACCGCTGGCTTCTTTACCTATTTTGCGGAAACTCATCGCATGCTATTCCAACCCAAAACTCCGCCCGCCGTATGTGATTGAAAACATGCTCTTTGCCGTTGAGCTAAAATCAAATGATCGAACGTTTACTGTTACTGACAAAACAACGGAAAGGATATATCACGGTTTGAACCGTTTTGTTGATAGCGGGGACTGTGGCGACGAATACAATTTCTCCCCGCCGGCAGTGGACAGCACACAAAATCAATCCGTTTTACGCGATGTGAGAATCGTGCGCGGGTCTGTTCAGCAAGCTATGATTGTCTCTCTTGTGTTGAATGTTCCTTCAGGTTTAAGCATGGATAGGAGAGCACGGTCAAATGAGATGGTGGAACTTCCTATTACGACCACCATCACGCTTACCAACGGAGTCCCGCGTATAGATATTCATACGCGGGTGGAGAATCATGCCCGGGACCATCGCTTACGGGTTCATTTTCCTTTCGCTGCAGAAAATATTGAGTTTGCCAAATATGATGGTCACTTTGAGATTGTCAGACGAAAAATTGGAGTTCCTTTTCATGATTCAACATGGGTGGAAGAGCCCCGTCCAGAAACGCACCAACGTGTGTTTACAGCTGTTGCTGATATGATCACTGCCAACCGTGGTTTGCCTGAAGTGGAAGTGACATCTTGCCATGAAATTGCCATCACTCTGCTGCGTTGCGTCGGTTGGCTTTCACGTGATGATTTGTCCACACGCAATGGACACGCGGGTCCATATCTCGAAACGCCAAAGGCGCAAATGCCTGGTGAGTGGGATTTTTATTATTCAATTATTTTGGGTCAGAAAAATTTTCTGCAAGCATGGAGCTTTGATTCGCCATTACGCGCTATTTCAACAGACGTGCATAGTGGAATGTTTTCTTCTTCAGGATCCTTTGTCGATATAGACAACCCCTCTTTTTTACTCAGTGCGGTAAAAGAGACAGATAACGGCAACGGCTGGCTCGTGCGCGGATATAACATTTGCGACAAAGATATTGAAATTGTCATCAAACCATGGAAAAAATTCAATAAAGCTGAACGAGTGAATTTGGCTGAGCAAATAATCAATCCACTTAAAATTGAGCGAAGCGGAGAGGTAAAAATCACTGTGCGGAGACATGAAATAGCTACGGTAATGTTTGAGAAGCTGTAGTCTTTGTTCATCAAATAAAGCGACGAGTATTGATCCCCGTTCCATGTGAATAAAAATAGGAAACAGCTGATCTGCATTAATCAATTGTTGTAGAAATTTTTAAACCCATAAAGATTGAACATAAAAACCACAGAAGGATCTAGAATTACCTGATTTTATGCTTTGCAAGTAACTTTAACAGGCCCGTTGGAAAACTATCTGCGTTGCCGCTACAGTGTTAAAAACAAACTCAAAATGTTCATTTATTAAGCATAAACTGCGCTTTTTCGCTTGTTTTTGCCTTGCATCGGCTGCCTCGAAAACGTTCTTCAACTGCCTGTTAATTTCGTCAACCCAAGGGACGCTTTGTCTCCGATCAGCGCAAACGGTATAAATCCAGGCGATACATGCTGGCAGGACTCTAACACTATATATCTTTATCCTGGTTTCGCCTTATTGCTACAGATTTTTTGTGATATTGTTAATGCGATGCGAAACTTTATTGAAGAATTAGAATGAAGAGACTGATTATTGAATTTTTCTTTCTCGTTTTTTTTATAGCCGCACCTGCTTATGCTGCTGAGAAATTAGATGAACAAAAACTCGATGAAATCGCCAAGCGCGAGGCACATGTTATACCACTTGATCTGAAGAAAACGACACATGTGTTTTCTAAAACGGACAGTGGAGGAATTCAGAAAATTATTGTTAAAGACAAATCAGAAAAAGAACGAATAGGCTTGATAAGAATCTATTTGTCTAGAATGGTAAATGATTATCAACAAGGAAATTTTTCAGATCTAGAAAGAAGATACGGCGCTGACATGCCCGGATTATCTGAATTAAAAGCGGCCAAACCAGATTAGATTCGTATTGAATCCAAAGAACTTCCTGACGGTGCGCAAATTGATTATTCCACCGAATCACCACAACTTATTCAGGCAATCCACCAATTGTTTGATGCTCAGCTAAGAAACCTTGCGCGCCATGCTGTTCCTGATCATTCACATGAGCGTCAGAAATTTAGGATATTCGGCCATTAAGCAGTGCGATTTGTCCTGGTAATGACCGGATCAATAATGCTAGAGCTAAAATTGACTGAAATATTAATAATTAAATATGAGATTCAAATTCTTACTGATAAAAAAATTTGGCTTCTAGATGATTGTATTATATCGCGAACTATTCCATCAGAATGGTTACAGAACACTGGCGTTCTCCGTTGTCTCGGCGGGCATATGGCATCACGCGCTGATGCCAAGGTTTCGTCGGTTGTTCTGGTAAGCTGACAATCATGGCAACCGCGCCAATTCGCTCTCTCGCATTGATTGTGCGTACACTCGAGGGTGGTGGAATGCAGCGCGTCGTTCTGCTTCTGGCCGAAGCTTTTGCGAAGACCGGGATTCAAGTGGAGGTCCTGACGGGCCATGACACTGGAGCAACCTTCAAGCTCCAGTTAGGTGCTAGCATCCGGTGTCTGCCTCGTAGTAATGCACTCTCCAGTGCCCTTGCATTGCTCAGGGCGCGCCCTCATGAAGTCTTCCGGTTGTTACCCCTTTTGACACCTCTGAAGCCGGATATATTCTGGCATCTCCCTGCACTTATAGAGTATCTGCGTATTGCGAAACCCGATGCCATTCTTGCGGCAGGAACGCAATCCAATCTCGCTGCAATTATCGCGCGTACCGCCGCCGACATCCCTGCCCGGTTGGTGGTCAGTGAGCACAATACACTGTCAATCGTGGCACACCACGGCCACGGCGTGTTTCGCCGGTCTTACCCTGGACTCGTTCAGCATTTCTATCCTGAAGCTGATGCTGTTGTCGCCGTATCTCGCGGGGTAGCGCAGGATTTAGCTCAGACAGCGCGTCTTCCAGCAGAATTAATCACGTTGATCTATAACCCTGTTGATGTCGAAGCAATCGCCCATGCCGACAAGATGTTAGTTGAACACCCCTGGCTCACTGATCGTTCGTGTCCTATTGTTCTCGGTGCGGGACGCTTGCACCGCCAGAAGGATTTTCCCACTCTTATCCATGCCTTTGCCATCGCACGGAAGGAACGCGATCTGCGACTGGTAATTCTGGGCGAGGGTAGCGAACGTAAGATGCTCGAGGCACTCTGTCAGCGCCTCGGTGTGTGGGGTGATGTCCTCATGCCTGGCTTCGTCGGCAATCCTTTCGCTTGGATGAGCCGCGCCTCTATATTTGTCTTGTCGTCAGCGTGGGAGGGCTTTGCGCTAGTGCTGGTCGAGGCGTTGGCAAGCGGATGTTCCGTTATCAGTACCGACTGTCCGAATGGCCCGCGAGAGATCTTACAGGATGGTGCTTACGGCTCGCTGGTGCCCATCGGAAATCCCGTAGCGATGGCAGATGCGATGCTTGCGACCTTAGCGGCCCCGCCGGATGTGGTGCGCTTACGAGCACGTGCTGCCGAGTTTTCGGTCGGCTCCGCCGTCGCGGGCTATCGCAGGCTTCTGGAGGACTTGGATAAGTGTTGTTGAAAATAAGTACTCTCTATGCATAAATTATTGCTTAAATTCTGTGCAATCCTGAAGAAAATTGTCACCAAAGCCGCAATAATGGCACGATTCATCTCACTGGAAGTCAATCAATTGATATAACACAATAATATGTGAATTACTTCCAAGCTAGAGTGAGTTGCGGATTAACAGCCCGGGATTCTTGGAATCAAAAAAAGGGAGCCGAAGCTCCCGTTCTGGATTAATCTAGGTCTAATCTAAGCTACTGATTCTTTTCTGCTGCGTGCCATGAAACCTAGTAAGCCTAGACCAGCCAAAAGCATGGCATAGGTTTCTGGTTCGGGAACGGCAGAGGTGAATGAAACCATGTCGAGTGAACCCCCATAGCTATCGCTGATTCCCACGGCGCTAAAGGTTAGCAAACCATTTCCATCGAAATTTACTATTTGTGAGAAATGTTGCCAAGAGTGATCAGATCCCGAATTACCAATCCCGTTCAGAACGGTTCCGCTAGCAATCCCATCGAATGAAAATGACAAATCATTGGTAGTACCTGTGCCCGGACGGGCTGAATACCAGAAGCTAAGTTCATACAAACCGGAAGCGCCTGTTAAGAGTTGCGACATCGAACTGTTTGAGTATGTATCTAATTCCACAAAATTGCTTCCATCATAGGCTGTTCCTGCAACGTTATTACGCAGCTCAATATTCGGGCTGCCATTCCACCCGGTAAGCGAGCTGTATATGTTCCAGCTTCCGCTCGATTGAGGATCAGCTTCGAAACTGCCATTCGTTACAAGATCGACCGCAGCAGAAGCTAACATCGGAGTTGCAAGCAAAGCACCAAACACATATTTACTAAATCTATTCATCACAATCACCTATTAAAGTAGAGACATAAATCAATTCTAAATATTCAAAACCCAATTTAAACTACCGATTTCTTTTGCCGTGTAGTGTGAAGCCTACTAGACCTAAACCAACCAGTAACATTGCATAGGTTTCTGGTTCTGGGACTGCAGTAATATAGGAATCTACTGTGTAGGTGCCGCCTTTCACACCAACGACAGAACCTTTGATTTCATAATAGTAATTGCCTGGCCCAATGTTGCCAAAGTCTGCGCCAACTGCTGTGGAATCAAATGAAAACGAACCCAAAGAAAGGTCATTGGTATAATTACCATCAATACTGGTTTCCTTCCAAAACTGCAAGGAAGCGCTATTAATGTTATATTTTAAAAAATCATTTGTGACCGCAATCGACACAAGATCATTCCACCCAGTCAAATTAAATGTGAACACGTGATCAAACAAGCCAGCACTTGGCAGAAAAGATACACTAGCGTGTTCAGCTGGGTCGTCGTGGATACCCCAACTGGCCTTAACAGTCGGAGTAGCATTCGCCGAGCCAACTGCTAATAAACCAGCCAGTGCTACCATGTAGCCTAATTTCTTCATTGCTTTCATTTCTAATCCCCTTTCCCTATAAAAAATAAAAATACCTGCTCTTCTACTGCTTGTACCTAATAACTCAGAAATTAGGTTTCTAAAATTCAATATGTAGAAACAATTTGTTATACAATTATAAACAGCTCAGTGAATTGAATTGCTACACCATAGCCGTCTGTCCGTTGTTCTGTTCTCACCACTTTTCCATCGCATTGGACGTTAGGTTCCTGATTCAGGTGTATGGTGAATTGAATCATTTCACTTTCTTTGAGAACCTTTTTTGTCGAAAAATAAATTCCGGTTGTACTGATGTTTCTAGACCAGCCTGGTCCTTCTCTAAAAGTTACTAGACAACATAAATTAAATCGTTCATTAGTGCGTTGCTCTTTCACGATTGAGGTTCCGGTTCAATAAGAATAAGTTCTTGATACACATATTATTCAAGATCGCAGTGCCTGCACAGTTACTCTATGATAACTATCGCAGTTAACATTTGTTAACTCATGAGTTAACAAATGTTAATTTTCGTGCTGTAAGAGCTGCCACCACGCTATACGACATATTGCTCTATTAGGATTTTGATTTTCTTCAGAAGTACTACAGAAGTAGTGATCGCGAGGCGTCAAGCAGACTGCTTGAAATGCGAGATAGCCAGGAATTCGTGAAGGATGATTTTTAGACGAGTCCTTTTTCTTTGAAAAGGATTGCCAGCTGCAGGCGATTGGGGACTTGCAGTTTGGTATAGATGCGATTAAGGTAAACACGCGCAGAGCCTTCGGTAATTAGCAGTTGGCGTGCAGCCGATTTGTTGTTGTGACCTGATGCAATCAAAGTAGCCAAATTCATTTCGCTAGGTGATAGCTGATCCGCGATCGACTGGTGCTCGGATTCACGACGCAGCATCTGTTCAAATGCATGTTTCATGGAATTGCGTTCTATCCATTCGCCACCAGACTGTACGCGCCGCAAACATTGCATGATGAGCGATGTAGCCATCTCTTTCAATAGAATACCTTTTACGCCGGTTCTTATAAGGTCGCAGGTTTCTGCTTGGCTTAACGCAGAAGTCAGAATGACAATTTTTGCGGTGTTCTCTGTTGCGGCGTTTATTTCACGAATCAAATTTATCCCATTTGTTTTCGGAAAATGAAGATCCATAAGCACCAAATTGGGCCGTTTCTGTTTCAATATTTCCGTAATGCCATTCGCTGAACTCAATTTACCGACAACCTCTAAGTCGTTGCTAGCTTCTAGCAAGGTGCTCAATCCCAGTAACGTGATGGGATGCGAATCGATCAACAAGATGCGGGTAGTTTGCTGTGTTTCTTCGGTAGACATAAAATTATACGAGCTATAGCCTAATGTGGTGTAAAGATAGTCAAGCGGCAGCCTATTCTTGATCGCTTGTTTGTTTAATATCGTTGAATACCGTCGAGGCATCTACTATCAGTTCATGGTTTTTCTCAATCGGAGTCATTTTTTGTTGTTTCTCTAAGTTTGAACGCCATCGGCAACGTTTTTGAACGGCTGCCACAATTCTTGGTTTTGTTTGTTCTCAGCCTGATAGTTGTAAAAATAGATTTACAGTCTTTTCGTTATGAAGGTGCTCAAAAGGCAGATACAGGAGGCACATGTATTTCGTTTGGTAGTTTATGTTTACGGCTAGGAAATTTGAAAATTGAGGTCCAGCTGTATGACGTCAAATCAACTCGAATAGATGGTTGGCTGAATTAAGAGATAATATGGAAAACTGAAGGAAATTGTCACTAAAGCCGCGATAATGGCACGATTATGGTTACCAAAATACAAGTCATTGATACAAATTTATTATTTATGAATTACCCCCCAGCCTAGAGTGATCCGCGGATTGACAGTCTGGAGCTCAATGCCTGCCGATCCCCCCAGGGATGCCCCATGAGGTAAGCCGAGACGAGCAATGAGAGCAAGCAGCCGGCGCTACACTTCATTGACCATCCAGGCAAGATTAAGCTCTGGGAATACGCCATTTTGGTGATCAATATAGACTGCTCCCCCGACGCCATTGGCCAGTTATGCCGGGATCGGGCCGGCTGCGAGAATGGCTTCGATGAGCTGAAAAACCAATGGGGCTGGGGTGGCTATACCACGCCTGACCCAGTACGCCGGTCAATCCCGAATGCTGCTCACTCTGACTCACGCAGCCGGAGATCATATCAAGTCGATGATCTCCAATATACGAAAAGGTCTTGATCATGTTCTGGCAAATGCGCCTCAGTTGACCAAAGTTTGCTATGAGTTGGGAGAGAACAAATTTGTCATGGGTAAATAAAAAGCCAATCATTATCTGGTCCGCGATATAGCGGTAAATAGTCACTTCTGATGCAAGAATTGTTGATTTTTTGATAACAATGCATAGATGGCAAGGAAAACTAACATGAGTAGGTCCAACCACCAAACCCCCGGTACGCTGCCGACAACGCCTTGTTCAACCAATGTTTTAGCCAATCCGCTTAAATTATAATAGGTGGCAAAAACTACAGCGGCGAGGATATAGGATAGATCCGTCTTATCCTGGTGCGGTGAGATGCGTATAAATGTTACAGCGATTAAAGCCATCAATATCGTAGCAAGCGGACGGGACATGCGCCATTGTAGTTCGGCAATGTCATGCGGTTCATCAGATTCCCACAGGGTTCTGGTGGCAGCTGCCTTACGCCGATAATCCAGGACAAAGTCATTAACATTAAAATAAATCAGGCTCTCGAAATGGATGACATCATCGATGCTCGCTGTATTGCTGAGTTGATAAACTACACCATCGGTCAGTAAGATATACGGTTTTTGTTCATTAGTTGTTGGTTGAATCTGACGGGCATGTTTGGCAATAACAATTTCACTACTATCCGACTTCTTTATATAGTGAAAAATACTTTGCATTTCCTTATCGGCGTCATTTTTGCTGCCCACATAAACGATCCTGCCGGTTTTCTCGCTGCCATAAAATCGACCAGCCTGAAACCGATTGGTATTGAGATCCGCCTCTGCTTGCGCGTTGAAAATATAACTCTCTGCATAGGCCCAAGGACGGACATAGACTGACAACAGACCGCTGAGGATACCAATCGGTATCGCTAGAGTCAGTATGATAAGCACAATGCGTGTCCCACTGATACCCATCAAAAGGATAACATTCAATTCCCGGTCTCTATTGAGTCTGTCGAGGCCCATGATGACTGAAATATAAAGTGCGATGGGGACTAATACTTCCAGTGCAATCAGCGTTTTTAAGAATAACAGCTTGAGCAGAGCGGCGACCCCTAGTGTCTCTGTCACGGCATCCGCCAAAAGCCGAGCGCTACTAAAACTGGCGAATAAACCGACCAAAATAAGGATAACTACCGTGAAGGGTAGCGATATCTCGCGTGCAATATACCGTTCAATTAATTTCATAGATCTGTTTGATCAGCATTTCACTGATGACAGTGTGAATATCAATGACAAGAACAGGTAGAAATTACTCAGGATGAATTAACATGTTCATCAGCGATTGACTGTGGGTTGAGTATGGATTCAGCAAGCAATAAGTCTGCAACTTTATCAACATCTATGCCAGCTCGCGGATCATCAAGCATAATCACCTGTATTTTTACTCCTGATTTTTCCGACACAGCTTTCAAAGCTTGCTGCAGTGTTAGGAAACCGAAAACATAAAAAAGTACTGCCTTGAATCCGAGTACTCGCGCGATTAATCGCCACGGCTGTTTACGTAAATCTTCAGCTTGCCGCCAGAATCTCACCAATGCGCGTCCTTGCGGAAAAAAAGCATACAGATTACAACCTCGAAATCCGCCATCACGCAAACGAATGATGGTTCGCTTGGAGCCGGGAAAAGTGGCAGCAATCGCTTGTTCTGTGACGGCGCCAACAGTGGCATCACTTTGCGATGTAACAGATTGCTGCAAGAAGTTTTGCACGATACCGGGGGTGAGCAATGCATGATCAGCGGTAGTTAATAATACTGGCGTATCGTTTGGTACGTGGTTGAGACCGCTTTCAGCGCTACGACTGGGAGAATTTAGATTCGGCAACCAGATTACCTGCCTCAGAGCAATGCGCCGTTTTAATTCCGGGCAATGCGTGTGAAGGGACTCAGGAGGGCCACAAAGGATGATTGTGCCGATTAGATCGCAAGCCGCCAAGGTATCCAGCACACGGATAATCATTGGAACCTCCCCAACGGGCGCAAAAGCTTTACAGGCCGCACCGGTATGCCGAGTGATAGGGTCATTGTTTGTACGGTCAGCAGCGAGAACCACTGCGGCGAATTTCTTTACTATGGGATCGGATTTTTCGTTCACAATGTTTCTCCATCAATGCCATAGCAGTTTATGAATATAGTGACCTCGGTTGATAACATACGCAATATCCTTTCAATATCAACAATAATTACAGTGTCATACTCGTATTCGCCATCATAACCTCTGCGTTTCGATCTTACGAGCCTATTTTTCTATACTTCCAATGGGAGAGATTAAAAATTTAGCTTGAGATTCGGATTGCATTTATTTCTTTGATTTTTCGTGTTAACTCAGATGGAATAGCTTCGATAAGCGCATACTATGTTGGGCAGTCGATCAGATTTTCTGGACAGGCAATGGTTATTTTTCCCGAGAAAGGATGCGAGATAGTGGGCATGGAAAAACCTTTACGTGTTGGGGTATTTTTTTCCGGATTGTCTGGTGGCGGCGCTCAACGGCGTAGCCTAATGCTTGTGCGCGGGTTTGTGGAGCACAGTTGCGCGGTTGATGTCGTCGTCGTGCGTGATGAAGGTCCATTTCGCGCCGCAGTTACGCCCAGTGCAAAGTTATTCGCGCTCGAACCTCGCATGGCTTATCTGCCGATAATCCGAAACATCAAGGGACTCTGGGTGTTGAGTAGCCTGTTTGCTTTGGCTCGCTATTTTGTAACGGTACATCCTGACGTTCTGCTTTCCACGTCGACACCTGCCAATCTAGCAGCACTATGGGGCCGAATGTTATCGCGCACCCGCATACCTGTGGTAATCACCGTTAATTTAAATCTCACTGCATCGACGGCGAAGTGGGGGGCATTGGTGGCGAAGTTGTTGCGCTGGCTAATTTCGCGTACCTATCGCAACGCGCAAGCAGTGATTGCAATTTCACGTGGAGTGGCTGAAGATCTTGTGACTGTAACCGGAATTCCCAAAGAACGAATATTTCAAATCTATAATCCGCTTGATTTCGAATTCGTATCCCGCCAGTCACGAGAGACCATCGATCATCCATGGTTGTGTATTGGCGCACCTCCGGTTGTGCTTGCGGTCGGGAAGCTTAAACGGCAGAAAGATTATCCTACGCTTGTTAGGGCTTTTGCTCGTGTGCGTGCGTATCACAAGGCCCGCTTGGTAATTTTAGGGGAAGGCGAGGAACGCGATCAAATCGAACAACTTGTCAGAGATCTCGGTATTCAAGCCGATGTCTACATGCCTGGTTTTGTCGAAAACCCTTTTGCGTGGATGTCCCGTGCATCGGTTTTCGTGCTCTCGTCGGCCTGGGAGGGTTTCAGCAACGTATTACTCGAAGGGCTTGCCTGCGGTTGCACGGTCGTAAGCACGGACTGCCCGAGCGGTCCGCGAGAAATTCTTGCTGATGGAGAGTTCGGGCATCTTGTTCCGGTCGGAGACGATAAAAATTTGGCCAGTGCGATAGAAACTGCATTGTCAGCGCCGCCGCAACGTGAGAGATCGGTCGCGCGAGCGGCGGAATTCGGTTTTGATGATTCGGTGGAACATTACTTAACAATTCTTCATCATGTCTGTGAAGTCCGGCAAGGAGACTGAGATGCGGATCGCCATATTCATCTATTGCCTTCGCGGTGGCGGTGCACAGCATCGCGTTCTTACCCTCGCCAACGGATTTGCAGAAAGAGGGCATGCGGTCGATCTCGTGGTTGTCTCCGCCAGTGAAAGTACTGGCGTTGCTCTGCATTCTGGTGTGCGGGTGGTTTCGCTCGAACAAAACTGGCACCACGCATTCGAAAAGCTCAATCATCGCATCAACATACGCGGATTGTTCACTGCCAGTGCGATACCGATGCTGGCGCGCTATCTCCGCGAAGAACGGCCAGATGTACTGCTTTCCGGAGCTAGTCATGTCAATCTGGTCGCCATATTTGCGCGCCGTTTCTCCAAGACAAATGTGCCTCTCGTTCTTCGTGCGAGTAATTTTCCGTCTGGAAATATCCGCTGGTGGCCCCCGTTAAAACAATTGATTCGCCGCATACTCCGGTACACGCTTGGCATCGTTTATCCATGGGCGGATCACATCATCGCAGTGTCCAGAGGTGTAGCGTGCGATGTTCAACGCCTTACCGGTTTGTCTAGTGAACGCGTGACGATAATTTACAATCCTGTGGTCGGGCCTTATATCGCGCATCGTGCCGCGGAGCCTGTCGATCACGCGTGGGCAACTGATGTTAACGTGCCGCTCATCCTTGCTGTAGGCCGTTTGACGATACAGAAAGATTACCCGACGCTGATTCGTGCCTTTGCGAAAATCCGTGCAGAGCGAACGGCGCATCTGGTGATCCTGGGAGAAGGACGTCAACGCGATAAGTTAGAGAAACTCGTGCATAAACTCGGCCTTGATGCCGATGTTGCTCTCCCAGGGCATGTTGATAATCCGTTTGCTTGGATGTCGAAGGCGGCAGTACTCGTTTTGTCTTCCGCATGGGAGGGGTTGCCCGGTGTGTTGATCGAAGCGATTGCGTGCGGTTGCCCGGTAGTGTCGACGGACTGTCCAAGCGGACCGCGTGAGATTCTTGAAGATGGTGCAATCGGCCCATTGGTACCGGTTCACGACGATTCCGCGCTGGCCTCAGCAATTCTTAGGGTGCTTGCGGTTTCGCCAGACCGTACAAAGCTTTTGAATCGATCCCAGTGCTTTCGCATTGAGGATGGCGTTGATGCTTACCTGCGTGTGCTAGCAGCTCAGGTAGCGGCGCGTAAGGCTTCTTCTGGGCAAAGCGCCGTGGCATGACCGTGCTCGAGACGATACGTGCGATCAGCCATTGCAAGTGGCGTGATCTGGTGTGACACAGCAAAAATAGTCATCGTCCCGCGCAGCTTTGCCACCATTTGCCACATTGCCTGCTCACTGGCGGCATCCAACATTGATGTGGGTTCGTCCAGAATCAGCAGTTGCGGATGACGCACAAGCGCGCGCGCGATTGCGATACGCTGACGTTCGCCGCCAGAGAGTTTGGCGCCGAGTTCTCCGACGCTGCTCTCGATGCCTTCCGGCAAGTGCTCGATAAATCGCCACGCATCGCAGCGCCGCAATGCATCTTCGATGTCAGCGCGCTGGATCTCCGGGTCACCAAGCGATACGTTCAACGCGATACTTTCATTGAACAATACAGCCTCCTGCGGGACATAACCGATCATGTGCCGCCATGTGGCTGCATCTAAATCGCCAAGTGCTATATCATCAACATGAATCTTGCCAGATTGCGGGCTGATCAGACGTGCAAGCAGATCGATGACGGTTGTCTTGCCGGAACCGGACGGCCCGGTGAGTACGGTCAGCTCGCCGGCTGGAATATCCATAGATATTGCGTCGAGCACCTTGTGCGTATCGTGAGCAAAAACCACATTGCGTAACGTTATGCCGCGCGTAAGGTAAGGCTTCTTGTCGCCGGTAATTGTTTCGCGCTCTGCCTCGGCCGCCTTGATGGTCGATAGCAGCGACCAATATGCGCTCTCGTTCTCGGCCATTTCTTGGTATTGTCGCTGCGCTTTATTGAGGCTTGTCAGTATGCGGATGAAAACGAGTGCCAACATAAATACCAGAGAAATATCGAGACCAAGCTCTACAATGCACAAATATACGCCGGCAACAACATAGATCATCAATGCCAGATCCTGGAGTGCTGCAACAACTTCTTTGGTGATTACCTGACGGCGGAGCGCAACATTCAACTGTTCGGTTTCGCTCACAAGCATCGGCGCGACGATCGGCTCGCGCCCCATAACCTTGACCAGTTTGACACCATGAAAAACATCGGTGAGGCGAGTAATGACTTCCTTTAGCAAAGTTGTTTGCCGTGCGCCTGCTGCTCGTGTCATACGGACAAGGTGGCCGAGAAGCAAAACGGTAATGATGCCCAGCAAAATAGCCACTATAGTCACATGCAAGGATGTCATTCCGGCAACAATCACATAAGCAATCACGATGATCAGCTGCGATACCATTGTGATACCTGCCAAATATGCCTGCGACGCGCGAGCAGCCTCCGCCGCGAATGCATTAGCGAGTGCTCCAATGGGCTGGTTCGTAAAATACGCCCAGCGAGTGCAAAGTAGAGAATGCAGTAAGCGCAAGCGTAGATCAGTGGCAACTTGTGCGACGGTATAGCCGACCTGGCGTTTTGCTAGCAACAACAGTGCTGATTTGATTATCAGCGCCGCGAAGATCACTAATAACAGGACAGACGTGGACGGATGAAATCCAGCGTACAGCAACAAAGGCTCCATGATGTTTCCGAGTGCTGAATGCTCGCCGATTGACTGGTTGCTGGCTAAGCTCAGCAGCGGAAGTAATGTGGATAATCCGAACCCCTCTGCTGCAGCGGCCAGAATCAGTGATACGAGCACTAGCGCGCTACGCCACGGATCGCTACGAGAAAAGATGTATAACAATTTCATATAATTAGGCGCAGATTCTTCATTCTCAAATCATAAAGCCTCTTAGAATATTGAAAGTTTACTCTATCGTACCTTTGGCATAATTAATTATTTTTGTCCTATCAATATCATAGTGCATACGACTTTTAAATCGCGTTACAAGTACAAAAGATACCTGAAATATTGAACTTGCCGGAATCCGTCATCAGATAACAAATGATTCACCAGGCTGTCCGGGCTAAATTCCACGCTCGGGCTTTACAGTTCAGAGGTGTAACCTGAATCAGGTATGCGCTACTGAAAGGCGCCTGATCATATTCTTCACAAGATTTTGTTCCAATTGATGTTATTGTGTGCGTTTTGGATTAATTTTTGCTGATTGATGATTCACAGAATCTTTTTTCCATTTGCAAGCTTTGATAGCTGTATCAACAGACTATGAAAATTCTTGTTACCGGAGTAGCCGGATTCATCGGTATGCATATTGCGCTGAAATTATTAGCGCGAGGAGATAATGTAGTTGGGATTGATAATCTAAATGACTATTACGATATTAATCTCAAGAAAGACCGTCTTTCACGCTTAACGACACACTCAAAATTTAGCTTCTATCAAATAGATATATCGGATCGGAGCCGCATGAGCGAAATTTTCATGCGTGAGAAATCTAAACGAATAATCCATTTGGCGGCTCAAGCAGGTGTAAGATATTCTTTATCGAATCCATATATCTATATTGATTCTAATATACAAGGATTTATTAATATTTTGGAGGGCTGCCGTCAACATCAAGTTGAACACTTGGTGTACGCCAGCAGCTCAAGTGTTTATGGCGGTAATACTTCATTACCATTCAACGAGCATCAAAATATTGATCATCCGATTAGCTTGTATGCTGCAACCAAAAAAGCCAATGAGTTAATGGCGCATACTTACAGCCACCTATTTCGTTTGCCCACAACCGGCTTACGTTTTTTTACCGTTTATGGCCCCTGGGGACGACCAGATATGGCGTTGTTTCTATTTACTCGAGCGATGCTGGAAGGACGAGCAATTGATGTGTTCAATCATGGGCGGATAATACGTGACTTTACTTATATTGATGACATTGTGGAGGGCGTGATTCGCGTGTTGGATAAACCAGCCGAATCGGATACCGCTTTTGATTCCAGTCATCCAGATCCTGCCACAAGCCATGCGCCATATCGCATTTTTAACATGGGTAACAGCCAGCCGGTTAGGATATTGGAGTGTATTTCTATTTTGGAAAATGTTTTAGGCATCGTTGCGAAGAAGAATTTTTTGCCCATGCAGTTAGGTGATGTGCAAACTACTTTTGCAGATAATGATGATCTGGACAAGTGGATAGGTTTTAAACCGCATACGCCGCTGCCAGTTGGCTTGGCACATTTTGTTGATTGGTACAAATCTTATTATAAATTATGAGAATCACAATTTTCGGCGCTGGATACGTTGGCTTGGTTCAGAGTGCAGTTTTGGCAAATGCGGGACATCATGTTGTGTGTGTCGACGTTGATTCGGACAAAGTGAATAAACTGAATCAAGGCATCGTCCCAATATATGAGCCGGGTTTGGAGGATTTAATCAGGAGCAATCATGCGCAGGAACGTTTGCAGTTTACAACTGACCCAAAGTTAGGTGTATTGCATGGCCAAATTCAATTCATTGCTGTGGGCACACCTCCGGATACATCGGGCAATGCAGATGTAAGATACGTATTGGATGCAGCCAAATCAATAGCAACTTATATGGAAGGTTATCGATGCATTGTGGATAAATCCACAGTTCCGGTTGGAACGGCTGATAAAGTGACGGGAGTTGTCCGTGAGGTATTGGCAAGCCGAAAAATTCAGTATGAGTTTGATGTGGTGTCTAATCCTGAGTTTCTTAAGGAAGGCGCTGCTGTCCGCGATTGCGAGCGGCCTGATCGGATTATTATTGGCACTCAACAGCCAAGGGCGATACAGTTGCTCAGGGAAGTGTTTGCACCGTTTAATCGTAATCGCGACAAGATTATCGTTATGAATGCCCGCAGCGCGGAATTGACTAAGTATGTCGCAAATTGCATGCTGGCAACTAGGATCAGTTTTATGAATGAAATGGCGGATCTGGCTGAGCGATTAGGAGCAGATATCGAAGAAGTCCGCCAGGGGATCGGTAGCGACCCTCGCATCGGGCACCACTATATTTATCCAGGTGCAGGTTACGGTGGAAGTTGTTTCCCGAAGGATATACAAGCACTAATACATAGTGCCGAAAGTACCGGTTTTGATCCTAAGGTGCTAAAAGCAGTGGAGGAACGTAACGTAGCACAGAAAAATGTACTGTATCATAAAGTTAGTCAATTCTTTGATGGAAATCTGGAAGGGAAGATTATTGCTTTATGGGGATTGGCATTTAAACATAATACGGATGACATGCGCGAGGCTCCGAGTCGTGTTCTGATGGAAGCTTTGTGGACGGCTGGCGCTAAGGTGCAAGCTTTTGATCCGAAAGCAATGAACAAAGCGCAATCTATCTACGGACAACGTAAAGATTTGAAGTTAACAACAACGAAAGAAGCCGCCCTGATAGGTGCAGACGTATTAATAGTTGTTACCGAATGGCAAGAGTTCCGCGCCCCTGATTTCGGCAAGATTGCTGCTGCATTAAGATACCCTGTAATTTTTGATGGCAGGAATCTGTATAATCCTAATATCCTCGCAGCACATGGAATTGACTATTTCTCGATAGGTAGGGCATCGTCCAAATCCTGCAATTGATTTTGCATAATTCTGATAACAATTCCAATGCGCTGTAATTCCTGAAACTCTGACAGGCCGTTGCAAAACTATCTGCGTTGCCGCTGCGGTGTTAAAAACAGACTCAAAATGCTCATTTATTAAGCATAAATTGCGCTTTTTCGCCTGTTTTTGCCTTGCATCGGCTACCTCGAAAACGTTTTTCAACGGCCTGTTAGACGACCTGCTGGAATTGCTGTCGGAAGAATTCTTGTGATTGCCAAGTTGGTGAATTATGAGTGGCAAAAGGAATCCCGGTATCGTTCGAGTATTTAATCTCTGCGAGTTCATTTCTCCGCTACTTGCAAATCCAGAACACGAGCTGAATAAATACGTGTCACACGTATAATCATATTACATGAGCATTAGAGATGTTCATATAATATGATGGCTGTATATTGAATATATGAAATGCCAGTATTGCATGATTTTCCGGCAAGTAGCGCCATCCAATAGTATTGAAAATAGTGTTTGCATCGCATATTGATAAGAATTAAGGATTCGAAAAATTATAGGAGGGTATATGGCTATCATTGGCATTGATCTAGGCACTTCAAATTCAGCTGCTGCAGTTTTGCGTGGCGGCCGTCCAGTCATTATTCCCAGCGCCGAGGGCATCAGTATTCATGATAAATAAAACGAGGTGGGATTATTTTTAATCAGAATAAAATAGAAAAAAACCATACTCCATTGGACCCGTCCCAGTTAAGTAATTTCTGCGACCCTGAGCAATTTGGGTTTCAGACCACGGCTGATCTTGAGGACTTGACAGAAATAATCGGGCAGGCGCGCGCCATGGATGCAGTACGCTTTGGCTCCGGCATTCGTCATGAAGGCTACAATCTTTTTGTGCTTGGCCCATCGGGTATGGGAAAACATAGTTTGGTGCGGCAACTTCTTGAAGAAAAAGCAAACCAAGCAAATAAGCCTGCTGACTGGTGCTATATCAATAATTTCTCTCAGCCGCATAAGCCTTATGTGCTCAAGCTGCCTCATGGTAGAATCTGGTGCGCCTATCATTAGCGAAGATAACCCGACTTATAGCAACCTTGTCGGGCGAGTAGAGCATATAGCCCAGTTTGGAGCTTTGGTCACGGATTTTACGTTGATCAAACCAGGTGCATTACACCGAGCAAATGGGGGTTACTTGCTACTGGATGTGCGCAAAGTGTTGATGCAACCGTTTGCTTGGGAAGGTCTTAAGCGCGCGCTGCAATCGCGCGAGATTCGCATTGAATCACTGGGGCAAATGTATAGCCTTGTCAGTACCGTGTCTCTTGAGCCGGAGCCGATACCGCTAGATATCAAAATAGTTCTTTTTGGGGATCGCATATTCTATTACCTGCTGCAAGAATACGATCCGGAATTCAGTGAGTTGTTTAAGGTGGCTGCTGATTTTGAGGAGCGTATCGAACGTAATGCCGATACACACTTACTCTATGCTCGCTTGATCGCTACACTGGCACGCAAAGAAACATTATTGCCGTATGACCGCTATGCCGTGGCAAAGGTGATCGAATACAGCGCACGGCTAGTTAGTGATGGGGAAAGGCTTTCCATGCACATGCGCAGTGTAGTGGACTTGTTGCATGAGGCCGATTACTGTGCCCGTGAGACAGGCCATGTTGTAGTATCCGCCAGTGATATTCAACAAGCGATTGATGCTCAGATACGGCGGCAGGATCGTGTAAGGGATCGGCTATATGAAGCAATTTTGCGTGATACCTTAATGATCGATACGCTGGGTAAAGTAGCCGGGCAGGTCAATGGTCTTGCTGTCATCGAATTAGGGAATTTTGTTTTTTCCCAACCAACTCGAATTACTGCCACCAGCCGGTTGGGCAAAGGAGAGTTGATTAACATAGAGCGAGAAGTAAAGCTCTCTGGCGCTATCCATTCTAAGGGTATATTGATCCTTTCCGCTTTCCTTGCTGCGCGTTATGCCAAAAACCAGCCATTGGCGCTTTCCGCCAGCATAGTGTTTGAACAATCGTATGGCGTTGTCGATGGCGATAGCGCTTCCTTGGCAGAACTGTGCGCGCTACTTTCCAATCTGGCGAATAAGCCTATCAAACAATCCTTGGCAGTGACTGGATCAGTCAATCAACTCGGTCAAGCGCAGGCAATCGGAGCAGTGAACGAAAAAATTGAGGGGTTCTTTGATATCTGCGCAGCGCGAGGATTAACAGGGGATCAGGGGGTAATAATTCCTGCCGCGAATATCAAGCACTTGATGCTACGACAAAATGTGGTTGACGCTGCGGCCGCAGGACAGTTCCAAATTTATGCCGTAGAAAATGTTGATCAAGCGATCAGTCTGCTGACCGGTTTGCCTGCCGGGGAAGCTGATGTCAATGGCAAATATCCTGAAGGAAGTCTCAATCAAAGTGTGGCAGAACGACTCAATGAGCTAGCCAATATCAGTAAGTCATATGCACAGAAGCCGGAAAGAAACGACAAGGAAGAGTAGAGTCCGTGTTTAGTATTTGTTGAAAGTCAAAAACCGAATCAAGGTGCAATCATATCCGATCAGCGTGATTATTATGAAGTGCTGGGTGTTGCCAAGAATGCCGATCAGAAGCAGATCAAAGATGCTTTTCGAAACCTTGCCCTAAAATATCATCCAGACCGCAATAAGGAGGCTGACGCTGAAGAATGATTCAAAGGAATTGTTGAAGCCTATGCAATCCTGTCAAATCCTAAAAAACGGGCTGAATATGATGCGCGTGGATTCGCAGGTGTAGCGGGAACCAGTCAGGAGGATTTGCTTAACAGTATCAATTTTGAAGATATTTTTGGCGGACTCAATTTTGATTTTGGATCTGACAATTTATTTGGCGGTCTTTTTCGACATCATCGAAAAGGGCCTTCGCGTGACGCGAATATCGAAGTAGATTTCTATGTGACGCTGGATCGGATTGTCCACGGCGGGGAGGAAATAGTCCATTTTAACCGGCCGGTTACTTGTCATGCCTGCCATGGAACGGGAGGAGAAGGTGGCGTTGCTCCACGTCAGTGTGATGCATGCGGTGGCACGGGGCGTATTACACATAGCCAGCGGAAAGAAGAACATGTGCTGATTCAGCACATTGTTCCCTGCTCAACCTGCGGCGGACGTGGCAGTGTCAACGAACATCCCTGCCCGGAATGCTACGGCAGTGGTGCGGTAAAGCAAACTGAAGAGCTTACGGTAAAAATCCCTGTGGGTATTGAAGAAGGTATGGCGCTGCGTATTCCAGGAAAAGGAATGCCAAATTCAACTAGTGGCGGTGTGAGCGGCGATTTGCTTGTAATGGTGCATTCCAGCCCCGATCCGCGATTTGAGCGGGAAGGGCGCAGATCTACTACGTACCGAGGACTTGGCGCTTCCTGACGCTGTTCTCGGAACCACTCTGAAAGTACCCACTTTACTAGCTGGACTAGTCGATGTAACAATCCCGCCTGGCACGCAACCCGATACAGTGTTACGCCTGAAGGGAAAAGGCTTGCCGGAATTTGGAAGTAATCAGCATGGCGACCTTTATTTACGCATCAATTTACGAGTACCCAGCATCTTTCCCAGGAAGAACGCGAACTCTACGAGCAATTGCGAACCGTGAATATCAGACAAGAATACTAATGATCTAAGAACAGCTAGAAACTGGTATATCGAACTCTTTTTTTGCAGCGGATTTAAATTGACTTGTGTGCCGATTGAAATCTAACTCCCATGTTTTAACTTGTAATTCCCTGTGGTCTTGCCACGAGGAGAACTATAGATCGCGTATCTGAAATTAGAGTGCAGAGCCAATTTATTTCAGAAGTCTCCTTAGGAAACTCTGAATAATTCGCATTTGTCATTCCGAATTCAGTTAGGAATCTTTAATAATCAATGTGATAGATTTCTCGCTCTTGCTCGAAATGGCACTTATTCAGAGCTTCCTTAAAACATATAGCAAGTATTTTGTGTTGTGATATTAAAAATAAGCATTTTGCCTATTTTTTTGGGGGGGTGGACTTCCTATACTAGCTTATCTTCATGACTCAGGATTAATTCAAATGAAACAATCTGAAATTCAAGATGATCTTAAGGCAAAGAATTACGTAAATAAGTGGAAAGCTAACCATAAGTTTATTGAAACGGGTCAAGTAAGACGCGCAAAGATGCATGCAGCACGTTTGATTGATGCTATCGATGATAAAAAAGTGATATCTCCTGCATTGCATCAGTTATTAGAAGCGAGCCTTTTTCTGGAAACAACAGACTCTAAAATTCTTGCTGCTTACTTAAAACTATCACCTGCCGGTATTCGTGCAGAGTTTCAAAGATTTCGCACAATATTTGGAGAATATCAGAGAAATTCAAGAAGTTTCTATTGTATTGATCAGACTGAGTGAAAACTGAATTTCTTAGTACTGCTTGTCTAAAACGAAAAACTTACTTTCGGAGAAGGCCATGAATCAAAAGAAAAAGATTGTTCATCCAAAAATGGCCGTTACTGCTGCGGACTCTTGTGCCGAGAATCGAGTTTTTAAAAGCGATGAGACTGATGCTGCGAAAGATAGGCTCGAATCTGAAATAGAAATCAATAATGAACTGGAAGAATTTGATGTGAATGGAATAGATATTCAATTCCTCACACATAAAGGTGAGTAAGAAAACCGATACTTAATGGAAAGCAATTTTTAAACATTTAAAGGAGAAATACCATGGTAAATATTGTTAAACGTTCCCCGCGGCTTGGCGATATCGCCCGTTTCGACCCATTCACTAGCATGGAAGACTGGTTTAAAGGATTTGGACTGCGTCCATTATTCAATGAAATGGACACCGCTCCGCTCATTAAAATCGATCTAACCGAGAACGATAAAACTTATACCATTCACGCAGAAGTGCCTGGTGTTAATAAAGAGGATATCAAAGTGCAGGTGGATGGTAATCGTGTTTCCATCAGCGCCGAGACAAAAAAAGAAAAAGAAGAAAAAGAGGGTGAAAGAATTATTTGCCGTGAATGTTATCAAGGTTCCAGCTACCGGAGTTTTACGTTGGATAGCGATGTTGATGAAACAAAAGCTGAAGCAAAATATGAAAACGGGGTGCTGGAATTGATCTTGCCGAAGAAGAATGGGAAAACCTCCAGGCAGATTGAAATTAAGTAGCCAAGAGAAATCAGTTGCCATTCAGAAATGAATGGTACTTTTTTAGACTGAAGAATGTTCCTATTTAAGTCTGTGCCTCATAAAGTACAGACTTATTTTATATACAGATTACTCAGATTTACGCTACCCACAAGAAATAAGTTGAAACAGGAGATGCACTATGTCTTTACGTCCATTATATGACTATGTGCTGGTAAAACAATTAGAGAGTGAGCATGAAACCCTCACAGGTATCTTGATTCCAGATACTGCAGCAGAAAAACCCAATCAAGGTGAAGTAATCGCCACAGGTAAAGGAAAGATTCTGGAAGATGGCAATCGGCATCGGTTAGAGATAAAAGCGGGTGACAAAGTACTATTTGGCAAACACGCGGGTCAAATTGTGAAAGTTGATGATAAAGAAATGCTCGTCATGCGGGAAAAAGATATTCTGGCTGTAATAGAGGCCTGATCAGAGTTGTAAAACATCATTCGAGAGATTCTCATGCCGGCAAAACAAATCCTGTTTCATGATGCAGTCCGCACCAAGATTGTAGATGGTGTAAATATTCTGGCAAATGCAGTCAAGGTGACCCTCGGTCCGAGGGGACGCAATGTCATTCTTGAACGTACCTATGGTCCGCCTCTCGTTGCTAATTCTGGTGTTGTTGTTGCGAAGGAAATCGAGCTTGAGGATAAGTTTGAGAACATGGGTGCACAGATGGTAAGAGAAGTTGCCAGCAAAACATCCGATGTGGCGGGGGATGGCACCACTACCGCTACGATATTGGCACAGGCGATCGTGCGAGAAGGCATGAAGTTTGTCGCAGCAGGCATGAATCCGATGGACTTGAAGCGAGGTATCGACATGGCGGTTGCTGCCACCATAGAAGCGCTCAGGAAAGCTTCCAAACCATGCACTACCAGCAAGGAGATTGCCCAGGTTGGCGCTATTTCCGCCAATGCTGATACTGCTGTGGGCAAAATCATTGCTCAAGCGATGGAGAAAGTTGGGAAAGAAGGTGTGATTACGATTGAAGACGGTAAAAGCTTGCAAAATGAATTGGAGATAGTGGAAGGAATGCAATTTGACCGCGGTTATCTGTCTCCCTATTTTATCAATAATCCTGACAAGCAAACTGCCGCCCTGGATGATCCCTATATTCTTTTGTATGAAAAAAAGATATCTAATGTCAATGATTTGCTTCCATTGCTGGAACAGATTGCCAAGACTAGCCGCCCATTATTGATTGTCGCCGAGGATGTTGAGGGTGAAGCGCTGGCGACTTTGGTGATCAACAGCATTCGCGGCGTACTAAAAACCGCTGCTGTCAAGGCACCTGGTTTTGGTGATCGGCGCAAGGCCATGTTGGAAGATATTGCCATTCTTACCGGCGGTAAAGTCATTACCGAAGAAATCGGTCTTTCTCTGGAGAAAACCACATTGGAATATCTGGGTCAGGCGAAACGTGTTGAAATGGATAAGGAAAACACGACGATTATTAGCGGTGCTGGGGATACTCAGCAGATCCAGAATCGTATCGAACAAATTCATAAGCTGATTGAAGCACCCACCAGTGATTACGACAAGGAGAAATTACAGGAGCGTGCGGCCAAACTTTCGGGCGGTGTTGCAGTAATCAGAGTGGGGGCTGCTACTGAAACGGGGATGATAGAGAAAAAAACCCGTATTGAAGATGCTATGCATGCGACTCGTGCTGCCGTGGAAGAAGGTATTGCACCCGGCGGCGGTGTGGCATTGCTGCGAGCCCGAGCTGCAATCGGCGCCTTGAAAGGCAACAATACTGAACAGGATGCCGGTATCCAGATTGTGCTGCGTGCTTTGGAAGAGCCTTTGCGGCAAATTGTTGCTAATGCTGGTGGAGAACCTTCAGTGGTACTTGCTAAGGTTGTTGAAAGTAAAGGTAACTTTGGCTACAACGCGGCTACAGAGGAATATGGAGACCTGATAGAAATGGGTATCCTTGATCCTACTAAAGTGACGCGTTCCGCCTTGCAGAATGCTGCTTCGATAGCCAGTTTGATACTTACGGCCGATGTCATGATTGCGAATTTGCCAGAAAAGAAACCAGTGGCGCTGAATAAAATAAATGAAATGGATATGTAGGTGAAAGCTGATCTTCAATATAGATATTAAGAACCTTTGTTATCACTGATTAGTGGAAACAAATTAACCTGAAAGTCACGAAAAATGCTCAGCATATGGGCTAGCCCACCAGCTTCGTGCCCCTTATCATCAACGATGGAGAACATTATTATGGCCAAACTGACACGCACTTCCGTTAACCAACAAAGCGATTCTAGCATGATGTGGCAAGGTGCTTTCAGCCATGAACAGCGTGAAGCGATGATTCGTGAGGCTGCCTACCGCCACTTCGCGAAGCGTGGCTATACCCATGGACATGATCTTGAAGATTGGCTCTTGGCTGAAGCCGAACTTGAGAATAAAACATCTGCATCCCAGGAATTTCCATCAGATACGGAAATGCAGCAGAGCAACGTCCAGGGTGCCGGGAAGGATGAAAAACTAAAAAAGATTATCAAACGGCATCCGCAAAAAGCCATACCCCAGATCGAAGGCGTGGAGCCTGAAATAGCACCATTCAAAGAATAATATCGTGTAAACAATTCTTGGCAGGCGTGGTAGGGACAGTGCTGTATGTGAATGGAATTCTGAGGTAATGTATCAGTCTAATCTCGAGTCTTACATTACAAATTTCCAGTGGGGTTCTATGCGAAATAATAAACTGATGTATCTGGCAATAGCGTTATTTGTAATCCTGACAAGTAATTCTGTTTGGGCGCATAGCCATCATCATAGTCACTTCAGTATTGGTTTGGGCTATTACGGACCAGGATTTTATAGTGGATACGGGTATGGGGGCTATGGGTTTGGCGGATATGGCTTTGGTTATCCTTTTTATTATCCGCCTTCTTATTATTATCCCCCGACGGTGATCGTGCCGACCACACCGCCGGTCTATATACAGCAGCAACAGGCTCAGCCGGCCCAACCACAAACCAATTATTGGTACTATTGCCAAAACCCGGATGGCTATTATCCCTATGTCAAGAGTTGTCCAGGCGGCTGGTTGCAGGTAGCACCACAACCGCCTGGACAATAACGCGATGAGGTCAAGCATGTTTATACCGGGAAGACTATTCATGTTGCTGATGACTGGTATGCTGATTTCTTGTGTCAGCCTGCCGACAGGCCCAAGCGTTATGACATTGCCGGGTTCTGGCAAAAGTTTTGAGCAATTTCGTGCTGATGATTATGAATGCAGGGAATATGCATTTCAACAAATTGGCGGTCGAACGCCGCAGCAATCAGTTCAAACCAGTGGCGTTGAAAGCGCGGCAATTGGAACCGGGCTTGGCGCTGCTGCGGGTGCAGCTTTAGCCGGTGGACAAGGTGCTGCGATTGGTGCGGGCACGGGTCTTTTGGCGGGTAGTGCTGTGGGTTCAGGTACTGCGGCGACTTCAGGGTATGTTGCTCAGCAGCGATACGACATCAGCTATATTCAATGCATGTATGCAAAAGGTCATCGTGTTCCTGTTTCAGGGAAAATTACCAGTGATCAACCTGTGAATAGCGGTACCGGTCCAAAAATTTCTACACCACCGGCAAATTTCACACCACCTCCGCCACCACCGGGTAATCCGCCACCACCGCCTCCTAGATAAAGGAGTAGTGTTTTCATCAGGAGATACGATCGAGTAAATTATGTACAGCTGATCTGCAGTTCCAGGAGATTTTGAAATGATTGAGCAAAAGAAAATAATTGAGCCGGAAAAAGTGGCGTGTGAGGTGTGTTTTAAAGAGATACCGCTATCCGAAGCAACGAGTGTTAAGGCGACTGATTACATCGTGTATTATTGCGGTCTTGAGTGTTACGACAAATGGAAGAAGCAGACAGAAAAGACTGAATCTTCTACGGATGATTGAATGGTTCTGTTAAGGAAGTGCTGAATATATTGGACTCATTGACGATCCAGCAAACTCACCGCAAATGTATCAACATGTCGCCGCCCATTCTGAATCTGTCGCAAGACTTGATCGGAAATTCCTTAATCTATAATTCGCTAATATCGAGTGGAAGCTTTTGCCCGAGCCATTTTGCGCAAACGGTATGTGCTTCCAATTCATTTTCCTGCACTGGGTGAATTAACACCGGAAGACCTTGCCGCATTTCATCGATAGTGCGTGTGATTTCATTGATCTCTGATGCCGGGATATGGATTTCAAACATGGGCTTGGTATGCGGGCCAATTGGTTTTGGAATCAGCTTGCCGACATAGGATAATTGTGGCAAAGCTTTGACAAGATTCTCCCGGACTGCCGCAGCAAGCGCTATTTCGTTTTCCGAGAAATAAATATGAACATGGTATGTTTGCATGATTACTGTCTTTCGATTCTTGTTATTGAGTAGGGATGACATAATCCACTGTCAGCATTTCCAGTAAATGCCCGTTCGGATCGCGGAAATAAACCCCTCGACCATCGTAGTTGTGATTGATCGCCATATCGTCGGCATGGCCGGGGCCGCTGCCGTATTTGATTTTCTCAGCTTTTAGCCGCGCGAATATGTCGTCAAATTCCTGTTCGGAAACTTTGAATGCATAGTGATGCGATTCAAATTTTTCCTTATTGTCAAAATCCAGGCACAGCGTGTCATTAACACGTACTACGATGAAATGCGAAAACACGCCGACATAATCAAAGCCAAACAAACGGCTATAAAATTTGGCCGATTCGACTTTATCAAAACTCGGCACAATGGTGTGATTTAGTGTAATTGCCATTATTCTTCTCCTATACAGGGTTATTCGTTTGCATTAATGTTCTTGGGGGTTGGATTGGCGTACTTGCTTTGCCGGCCAGCGTGTAGTCATTCAGCAAGTCCTGTTTTTAAAATGCCATTACTATAAAAGACATTGCGTGCAATGATATGTTCCAAGACCTTGGCTACTTTTGAGATAGTTGTAGTGCTGCTTATCGAGTCTTTTTTCCTTCGATCATACGGCGGAGTTGTTTTAGATAGGGATAGTAATGCACTTCAATGGAATGGCGGGGGCGGGCGATAAATTGACTTGCCCAGTGCTTTCCTTCAGCGATGGCTAGTTCACGCCAATTGGAGGGTAATTGGATTTTACGAGTCAACAATTGCCCGATCAATTTGGACTGTGCCTCGGCCAGTGTCCAAATGCAGCCCTGCGGTTGGAGCAATCCGATGAAAAATAAACTGGAGTGACCGGGATGAAAGATGCGCAAGTAAAGTGAAACCTGTTCAGCATCTTCCCAGTTAATAAAATCCGGATCAAAAAAAGGAAAGCTGATCTTGTAACCAGTCGCAGCGATAATAACATCGTATTGTGATGACGAGCCGTCAGTAAAATGGACTGTTTGATCCGAGATGCTTTGAATACCTGGGCGCGGGTGTATCTTGCCATGCCGTATCTTGTCGAATATTTCCGAGTTGATCGTTGGGTGCGCTTGCGTGGGTGAGAAATCAGGCTCGGGCAATTGGTAGTCACGATAGCGTCCAATCTGAATTCGCAGAGAGATTTTTTGTAACCAGTCTTGTATTTTCTGCGGTAGCCATTGCAAAGAAGCAGCAAAGGTATCGGTTGGTTTTCCCATAACGAACTTGGGAATAATATATTGCGGTGTGCGCAGACTCATGTCGACACGGGCGGCGGCGCGACTTGCTTCCACCGCACAATCACAACCAGAGTTTCCAACGCCCACCACCAATACCCGCTTGTATTCTAATCCCTGATTGGTTTTAAACGCATGGGCATGCAAATATTTCCCGGTAAAATTGCGTTTCCATTCGGGATGACGCGGAACTGCATGATGCCCATTGGCAATGAGCAGGTAATCACATTCAGATTGTGTGCCATCACTTAAAGTTAAGCGCCACCGCTCTTTTTCAATTTTTTCCGCATGCAGGACGGCAATATTCAGTCGTATGTATTTGTCTAACTGAAAATGCCGGGCATAAGCTTGGAAATAAGCGAGTATTTGTTGATGGCTCGGATAATCCGGATAGTCATCAGGCATCGGAAAGTCACTGAACTGCGACATCCATTTGCTGGAAATCATATAGGTCGTTTCGCTGACGCTGCTATCACCTGATGCCGCTGTATAAACCCAATTACCGCCGATTTGATCGTTTTTTTCATAACAAACGATCTCTTCCAGTCCTGCTTCCGCTAAATTCTTGATCGCAGTGAGACCCGAACAACCAGCACCGATTATGGCAATGCGCATTTTTTAAGTTCTAACCCAATAAGGATAGCTTTATCGAAAAAAGAGTAATTCTATACTACTCGAGCTATTCAACCCTAAAGGGTAATCGGCTATTTTTCATGCGGTCTTTGTAAATAGAGGAGTATCAATTTTGTAAATATGCCCGCTACTTGAAATGGCATCAGAATGCCGAAGTAGCCGTACTGTAAACGCACTATTACTCATTATTTTGCTCTATTTACGACGGATTGCGTAGATTATCGACGACTAATGCCGACATGTTCCATAAACTCACAACCTATCGCATTGCTAACTATTGTAAATTTCTCAAAATTTCTGCTCCTACGCTAATATCCGTTGTCTCACAGGTATGGGTTTGACCTACGCTTCCGATAACCGGCACTTTTATTTTATTACCACAATCTCGGAAAGGAATGTCAATCGTAGTTGATTTCTGTAGAAGAGGAAGATCTCCGGTAACCGCTATAAGGTTCTGGGAAGTGTCGGTTACGATTCCATCTCCTGTTTGGAAATCAACCAAGCTGGACAAAGTTGATTGCCCCGTTCCAATTATCGAAACATAGCGTACATTGGATGGAAGGGGATGCGTAGCCAAGTCATTAAGTACATTCAAAGCTGCGCTGTTGGGTTGTAAATCCTTGATTGAAACACTGTTTGAGTCAATATGATAAGGTAGAAGATCGCAAATGCCGACTTTATCGAAAATGTCGAAAATATCGAAGTTAACGTGACATGTCTCGGCCCAAAAGCTTCCTTGATGCGGGGTTCCAATGGTTATGAGTTTAGCAACATCCCCCCGATACGGAATCGTCGTTGTCGAATCGAACACTCGAGCTAACCCTTGCAGATACTCTCTAGCAGCAAGACCGCCTGTGCTATGGCCAATCAGAAGGACTTTTGTTGCCCCGGGATTTTCATCTAAAACCGCTTGAATGATTACTGCTAATTCTCCCCCCTGAACATCAAGAAATAATTCCTGATTGTCGGAGAAATTTAATGTGTAAAAATTACCAGTACTCCCCGTACAGCTAGTAGAATCCGATGGGCAGCTTATAGCAACTGTTTTTGTGTCCGGATTGAAAGCAGGAATCCCGCCGAATGTCCAACCAGCATTGTTAATTAAATAATCTCTATAAGATACCCATGTGTTTGCAGAAGAAGCGATACCATGAATAAAGATGACAGGATACGGCTTGTCTCCACATCCCGCTTCTATCAGCAAAGCGGATAAATCACCCATATCCTGCGGCGAGGCATCGTTTGGTCCTTGATAATAGACATGGTTATCTGCAGAGGAAACGCCTACATAGGCATTGGTGTCGGGGTAATAGCGATAAGTATAGGGTGAAGAGAATTGCACGCCTGATACCGGCGGTGAAAACAGGTTGGGGTAGAATGTTTGTGCCCAATTCATCATACACATAATATCAGGCGGCGTCGCGGTATCGGCTTTCACCGTTGAATCATTAGCCGATGCTGTATTGCAAATTGTCGCGACAATTATCACTCCGAGTGCGTGTGTTAGCAAGGAGCTGCTTTTGCGTTGTTGGTTGTCCATGGTATTTTTCCAAAGTAAAGAATCAAGGCGGCCAACGGTGGAAAAGTTATCTTACCCAATGACCAAACTTCGAGACGCGATTGGTATCACATCATGATTTTGAAATAATATAATGGTAAAACTTGCTGCGGTCTGTACGGCAGCGCACAAACGGGGTGTTGAAAGCGCTATAATTCTTGGCTTTAGCATAGAAAATCAGCTCTTTTGCTTTAACAGGCCGTTGAAAAACTAACTGAGTTGCCGTTGCGGTGTTAAAAACAGACTCAAAATGAATTACGTTATTCCGCCAATTTTTGTGATCTCCATGCTGTACAGTCCATACGATCGAATCAAGTGTCTTTCTTTGATGCGCGCCATAATGAAGATTCGAAAAATTGTAAGCATTCTTACTTTGGGACTGATGGGATTCCTGTATGGAAAAAGGATTGTCATCGATGTAGTCAATGCTGAAGAGCATTGACCGGATTTGCAGAAAATTAGGATATGTCGATATGGCTATACCAATTATTGTATTTTTGTTGGAAAACATTGATAAACATCGAAGCTGCGTCTTCCGTCATTAATCTCAGAAACGGGAACAATCGTATCGCCGCGCATTAAAGCCGCCTCATTCCGTGCAAGATCCGCAAGTTCCCCTGCAACTTTTTCCGGATCACGATTAAACACTATTTTACTTTCAACTTTTGTATTAACTTTCCCTATTCTTTTGCATGACTCGACTGCTCGGGCTGATTGTACCAAACGCACGCCTTCTCCGTTTGGAGTAACCTTAACCCATGTACAGGAAGGCAGTATTAAGCTAAAACAAACAGTTGCAACGATTTTTTTCATGACACTACCTCATTTAATAAATAATTGATTTGTTCGAGTGCTGAACGAATTGTTATAACTCAGCGGCTTAAAAAGAACAAGAAAAGTCAGTGCATCATACTAATTTCTAGCGTAACTCAGCAGTGATTAATCTGAAACTAAACGAACCGTTGAGAAACTAACCGCATTGCTGCTGCGGTGTTAAAAACAGGCTAAAGATGCTCATTTATATCCTATATAAACTGGCGCTTTTCTTTTATCCATTCCCTATAAGCTTTCAATCCTTGCGTGTCATTCGTGTTAGATATGTTTCCATTCAGTTAACCGCAAGAAATCAGTTGGGACTACATCTTTTCGGAAATTTAACCTGCTTTATTTGGCAATTAACTGACTGAGATTTTGGAAAAAATTACAATCTCATCGTTTTTAAAGCTTGTGCCCACTTGTAGAGCTCATTGAGGAGCGATATTCCCGAATTTACGTGATGTTCATTGGGTGTAAACCGTTTGTTTCCATCGATTAACGTGGAAATTTGCTGCACCGCCACCGCTTCCACCATTGGCATCATTTTTAGAGTGGTCAAGGTCAGTTTCTCGATCAGAGCAGACCGGAGTCCGCCTGAAACGCCGCCATAACTGACCATCCCGGCAGGTTTGTAATTCCATTCCTTATAGACATAGTTAAGTGCATTCAGAAGAGAAGGCGGCGGGCCGAAATTATATTCCGGTGTGACGAACACGTAAGCATCTGCCGCATTGACGCTGGCAGCCCAATTTTTGGTGTGCTCATGCTGATAGTGCTGAAGCATAGGATGTTCGGGTTCGTCATAAACAGGAAGATTAAACTCAGCAAGGTCAATCAGATGAGCTTCAAATTGTCCATGCTGTACTGCGATTTCATGAAACCATTGAGCTATAAGTGGCCCGACACGGCCTGGTCGCGTACTGCAAATAATGATATGGAGTTTGAGAGTCATCATTTTCCTCATAGAAGAAATGGTTGTTAAACTTAATAAAAGAAAGAATGATACCTGATTGGGAGAGCTGTCAGGCTTTGAAGCCACGGTGATATCGACTAGGTTTAGGATCGGTATAGGTAGTAATCCATTCGCCGTAGTTGCGCCGAAGTTCCGCGATATCGTAATACCAATGCGGACTTAGATACTACGCGTGCCGCAACAATTCCTTAAGTAAGGCTATGTAGTAATTAACTGTTGAAATTGTCTTGTTTTCCCAAGTGACATTAGGAAACAAAGGGTTGGTGTAACGTTCTGACCGAGACGGTCAATCATTCTATGCCACCCCAGATAACTTGCAAGATAGCGTGTTGCCACACCATGGAACTTCGCCATCCATTGTCTGAGTCGGCTGCCATAAGCATTAACATTCTGAATGTGGTAAACATCGTTGATAACTCGTTGACCTGCAGCAATGTTGACTGGACGATGAACAATTCTTGCATTCCTGGTGATCTGTCTGTAGGCGGGCATTCCATCTGTGCAGAGAATGACATCTTTGCTTAACAAAGGGATAAGCACTGTTCCGATTTGCTCTGCGCTTGTGTCATGCAGTATACGGTCATCAGTTTCACCATAACGATCGCGCACCACTAGCACAGGTATCTGTTCTTTTGATGTGCCGCGCTTGGCAGCTTTGCCGCCTCGTTTGCGTGCGGCTCTCGGTAAATGATGTTGTCCCTTAAAAGATTCCAGAAAATACATTTCGTCAGCTTCAACAATGCCATTCATTTTGGGAGATTGATGGAGTGCAGGCGTTCGCAAAAAACGGTGACGCCATTTAAAGCTCGTGTTCGTGGTTACTCCGCAGCTGACCGCTGCTTTACGTACACTTACCCTTGAACCATCGCTTGCTCATAATCAAACCATTTGTCTTTGTGGCGTAATCGGGCCAATGCCGTGCCTGTCAGGGCATTAAATGTGTGATTGCAGTGGCGGCATCGGTAGCGTTGTAACTCACTGGCTTTACCCCACCGATACAGCTTTGTTCCCTGACAATAGGGACAAATTCGTTCTTCATTCTGCCCTTGCTCAATCAATTCTATGATCGTATCAGCACCGGCTTTTCTTTCTAATCTTTCTCGAAGCTTGTCTCGCTGACCGCGGCTCATCCTCTCAATCGATTTTATCCAATCTTTGAATTCAGCTGCTTTCATGATGCATAACCCCTCTTTTACATTCCGATGCATATTTGACTAGCAATTCAACAATTAATTGCTACAGAGCCTTAAGTAAGATGAAGCTGCTTAGTTTTCAAAAAAATTAACTATCTGATAAATGGCCAATAAAGAAACGTTTTCTTTTTTCTTTGACTGGGTGCCAATGCAGGCTGCCACTCTGACGGATACTTGGTTTCAAGTAAACTATTCAATCGTAAGTTAGTCCATTTGCGAGCAGGCATTTCCAAGAATCGATAACTCCAAACTGAGATCGGAATGACTAAACCTATCAAACAGGCAACGAATAGTATCGATCCAGCGGTACTACTTTGCAATGGCAGCCCTGTATAGGACTCCCAGTCGTTCTTTGCAATAAACTTGATGAGATAGTGCCACATATAAATAGAAAACGATAGCAGTCCAATCGTGTGCATATGGCGCGTGGTAAGACAATTGCATAAATAGCCGCGATCTTCCCAAGTAAGCAGAACGATCAAGGCCATCAAAGCAATAGATAAAATATCTGTTAGGCCAAAGTGCAACGCAAGCAAAAGTGCAATACTTGCAGTGATCTGAATATACGTCAGGCGTCTTTCCGAGATAGCAGAAATCACGCCGCGCCCCAGGAACAACATAATACCGATCGTAAAAGCTGACGCAGCACGCACGGTGGATAGTTGAAAATTCTCATCGACGTCGCTACTGGTAGCAAGGCATAAACAATAGAAAAGCAATGTAGTGCATGCCAGCGCAATCAAAGCCAGTTTCCGATTCTCACCATCCAGGGTAAGAAGCGCGGCAAAGATCAAATAACAAAAAAACTCTGCACTGAGAGACCATGATGGGAGATTCCATGTTACCCAATCAAACATACCCCATGCGTGAATAAGGAATAGGTTAGCAACTAATGATTCGGCATTTCGTAAGGAGCCATCGAACACGCAGCAGGATTCTTTTTCCAAGCCCCAGTTTATTAGCGCAACCGTGATAAAGAACAGCAGTGTTGCTACCAGCGTAATGAAATGCAATGGATAAATTCGTGCGATGCGTGCAATTAGATAATGAAAAGTATCTCGAGTGCTATGGCGCTGCGGATGTTCGATGTCGTAGACATATGACATCACGAAACCGCTGAGGATAAAGAAAAAATCTACCCAAAGATAGCCTTTGGAAAGAAAAAATGTTATCTCATCCGGATCGATAGATGGATGAAAAAAGGATCGAAAGTGGACGAAAACGACCATCAAAGCAGCCCAGCCTCGCAGGGAAGTATGGGATCGAATTTCATCCTTGTTTGCTATATGAATCATAAAATAATTTTTCCAGTGGTGATGCCTCCCACCACTACGGCAAGGGGGGATTCTGCTTTAAAAAATACATTTGTTCAGATTTGATGTGACGGGCACCGGATAGACCGGATATCTGTCGGATTGGATGCTAATTAGAGTGTTTTTGTGTGAAACTGGGATGAAAGAACAAAACTTTTCGAACAATGATCAAGCCGGTAAGCTCTATCAGCATACCGCTATTCTGATCAGCGGTTGTATTTGTGTTTCTTTTTCATTGCATTACTGTCTTTAGACATACATGAATCGTTATCACAATAATCTCTTTACCACTCAAAATCTGATTTTTATCTTTTTGAATATCATATCAAGTACTGGACTTTTTTCGGATTACCAAAAAATACGGCCATCAGTTGACTTACATCCTTCCTTATAAATAAATTTAATGTAATGTTTTATTTCTCAGTAACTCTTCGAGGAGTGCTTAATTTAATCATTTTGCCATCTATTTAAACTAAGAATGATGCGACAATTTGCATAGCTTTTTCTCTTTATTGTGCATAAGATTATGCCATCTTTTTATGTTGTTGATAAATAAAATATCACATTAAAAAGGCGTGTGCTTTTCACAGAGAGAACTGTCTCCTCTGTTTTGAATACTGACAATGCAATTTTTGCAAGATCTACGGTATAGCAGTTCAGAGTACATCTTAGTTTTACATTCGAAGTCAATTTACTGTATAAACCGATGATTTGCCCATCCGTCCATTCAATCCGATACAGCTCAACTACGAAGCTTGGCTAAAACATGATATGTTTTACCCCTTCTGTTGGCGCAATTAGTTTGTGGATTAGAGAGGAAAGTATCGAAATGGAATCCGCGTAAATCAACGTAACAATCATGACAAAACAAACTTACGACGAATCTTCGATCCGGGTCTTGCGCAAGCTGGAACCTATCCAGTTGCGGCCGGGTATGTACACACGTACCACGGACCCGACGCACATGGTGGTGGAGGCCATCGATAATGCTGTCGATGAGGCGATGGCAGGCCATGCTAAGAACATCGAAGTAACACTTTATCGTGACGGTTCAGTCGCCGTAGCAGATGATGGGCGCGGCATTCCGGTCGGTTTACATCCAGAAGAAAATATTCCAACTATACAGGTTGTGTTCCAGGTGATTCATTCCGGTGGTAAATTTGCCAAAGGCGACGCGGACAGTAGTTACAAATTCACCGGCGGTCTGCACGGTGTGGGTGTTTCAGTGACGAATGCGCTCTCCACCCGCCTGGAAGTGGAAGTTAAGCGCGAAGGCAAGCAACACCGTATCGTTTTTGCCGGCGGCGAAGTCATCGAGCCGTTAACGGTGATTGGTACTTGCGGCGTGCGCAACACCGGTACGGCACTGCGTATCTGGCCGAATGCGAAGTATTTTGATTCCCCATTACTGCATCGCGGAGAGCTGGAGCACTTGTTACGTGCCAAGGCGATGCTGCTGCCGGGCGTTAAAGTGTTGCTCAATATCGAGACAGTCACGGGTTTTGATGTCAAGGAATGGCATTTTGAGGGAGGGATCGCGCAGTATCTGGATCAGATGATTGCTGAGGATGAGCCGATTGCGCCGGCATTCTGTGGTGAAAAGTATTTGGCCGCTAACGAATCTTTCTCGGACGGCGAAGGAGTGCAATGGGCAATGGCATGGGTTGCCGGTTCCGGCGGGGGCGAATCTTATGTGAATCTGATTCCGACATTGGGAGGCGGAACGCACGAAGCCGGTTTACGCGATGTGGTATTTAACAGTGTGCGTACCTTCGCGGAACAGCATGGACTGATGCAGCGCAACGTAAAACTGACGGCCGAGGATGTGTGGTCCAAGCTGCGCTTTGTGTTGGCGCTCAAAATGGTGGATCCGAGCTTTTCTGGCCAGACCAAGGAAAAATTGTCTTCGCGTGAGGCGATTAAGCTGGTTGCAGCGGCCATGAAAGATACGCTGGATTTATGGCTGAACGAGCATGTAGCGGAAGCGACGAAGATTGCCGAGCAGGCTATCAAGAACGCCATCGATCGCGGCAAAACCGCTAAAACAGTGGAACGCAGAAAAGGCTCCGGCGTGGCGGTGATGCCAGGTAAGCTCACCGATTCAGAACTGACAGGCCTCAACGCCGAACTGTTTTTGGTGGAAGGCGATTCCGCCGGAGGATCGGCCAAGGCGGGTCGTGACAAAGAGACTCAGGCAGTGCTGCCGTTACGTGGCAAAGGCATGAACAGTTGGGAAGTTGATCAATCGCAGATTCTCGCTAACCAGGAAATCCACAATATTGCGGTGTCGCTGGCGATTGATCCGCACAAACTGGATAGCGATGTGGACATGAGTGCCTTGCGTTATGGAAAAATCATCATCCTGTCCGATGCCGATGATGATGGCAGCCATATCCAGGCGCTGTTGCTCACTTTATTTTTCCGGCATTTTCCCAAGATTATTCAACACGGGCACGTGTATATTGCCAAGCCACCGTTGTTTCGCGTGGATGTACCGGCACAGGGAAAAAACAAACCGCCACGCAAGCTATACGCTCTGGATCAGGTGGAACTGGATATATTAGAAGCGCGCCTGCGCCAGGAAGGCATCAAGGAAGGTAGCTGGACCATTTCGCGTTTCAAGGGGCTGGGGGAGATGGATGCGGTCCAGCTTTGGGAAACCACCTTATGCCCGGACACGCGCCGGCTGGTGCGGATAGGCCTTGGCGATGTGGCACATGCAGTGGGAACCTTTGATACCCTGATGGGCAAGTCGCATGCCAGCGAACGCAAGGAATTGATTACGATACATGGCAACGAAGTGGAAGCGGATATTTAACGAAAAATGAAAAATTTGGATCTATTTGACGCGCTGGATTCCTCCTTACCGGCGCAAGCGACGCCGCAGGAAACCAAGCTGCCGCCCGTACCGCCCGAGTCTTCTCCGGGCGGAAGTGATAGCGGCGACGGCAGCATTGATCTGGCTGAATACACGCACCAAGTATATCTGCGCTATGCCATCAGCGTGGTCAAGGGGCGGGCGCTGCCCTCCGTATCCGATGGCGAGAAGCCGGTGCAGCGCCGTATTCTCTATGCGATGCATCGCCTGGGTCTGATTCAGGGATCAAAACCGGTCAAATCGGCACGCGTGGTTGGCGATGTGATTGGTAAATACCACCCGCATGGTGATTCGGCTTCTTATGAAGCGATGGTGCGCATGGCGCAGGATTTTGTGTTGCGCTATCCCTTGGTCGATGGTCAGGGAAACTTCGGTTCGCGTGACGGCGATTCTCCTGCGGCCATGCGGTATACCGAAGTCAGACTGACTAAATATGCTGAGTTGCTGCTGTCCGAAGTGGACGCGGGGAGCGTGGATTTCCGTCCGAATTATGACGGCTCAGAACAGGAGCCAGTGGATTTGCCCGCACGCCTCCCATTGCTGTTGCTGAATGGCGCATCCGGCATTGCGGTCGGTATGGCGACGGAATGCCTGCCGCACAACATGCGTGAGGTGGGCAATGCAGCGATGGCGCTGATGCATAACCCGGCGATCAGTGTTGATGACGTATTGCAGCACATCCAGGGGCCGGATTTTCCAGGCGGCGGTCAATTGATTTCCAGCACTAAGGATATACGCGAAGCTTATGCCACAGGCCGGGGCATTTTCCGTGTGCGCGCACGCTGGACCCTAGAGCAACAAGCGCGCGGCCAGTGGCGCATGGTGGTGCATGAATTGCCGCCAGGTGTTTCCATAAAAAAAGTACTGGAAGAAATTGGGGAATACGCCGATCCGCAGATAAAAACGGGCAAGAAAGAGTTGTCGATCGAGCAAAAGCAGATGAAGCAATTGTTTCTCGACGCGCTGGAAACTGTGCGTGACGAATCCGGCAAAGATGCTTCCGTACGTATCGTTCTGGAGCCGCGCTCCTCGCGCATGCCACAAGAGCAATTCATCGCCCTGTTGCTTGCGCATACCAGTCTGGAATCAACGGTACCCGCCAATATGGTCGCCATCGGTTTGGATGGCAGACCGAACCAGAAGAACATTCTGGAGTTACTGACCGAGTGGACGCGATTCCGTACCACCACGGTCACTCGCCGCAGCCGTACCAGGCTGGATCAGGTGCAAAAGCGCCTGCACATCCTGGAAGGCCGCATGGTGGTACTGCTGAATATTGATGAAGTCATCAAAGTCATTCGTGAAGCGGATGACCCCAAAGCGGATTTGATGTCGCAATTTGGGATTACTGAAATTCAGGCAGACGATATTCTGGAAATTCGATTGCGTCAGTTGGCCCGTCTCGAAGCCATCCGTATCGAGAAAGAAATGAACGAACTGAAAACTGAAGAAGAAGGGTTGAAGTTTGTTTTGAACAATGAAACAGCGATGCGCGACATGATCATCGGCGAGATTGAAGCGGATGTAAAAAAATATGGCGACGACCGCCGCACATTGATCGAAGCAGCGGAGCGTGTGGTGGCAAAGACGGCATCCGTGCCGGATGAGCCCTGTACGGTTATTCTGTCTAAGAATGGCTGGATACGTCAACGCACGGGTCATGAAGTGGATATGGGTACACTGTCATTTAAGGATGGTGATCAGTTACTGGCTATTGCGCAAACACGCACAACTTATCCGGTTGTGGTGCTGGATAGCGGGGGGCGTGCCTACAGTTTGTCCTCGACGGACATTCCTGGTGGCCGCAGCGACGGTGTGCCGCTGGCTTCCTTGTTGGATATGCCTCCCAAGGTGAAAGCGGCAGTGATGTGCGCCGCTGCGCCGGATACCCAATATCTGTTTAGCTCGTCCGGCGGGTATGGTTTTATTGCTACACTTAAAGACTTGGTATCCCGCCAGAAGGCTGGTAAGGCTTTCATGACGCTGAGCAAAACGGATATATTGCTGCCACCGGCGAATGTTGCCAATGGCAATCTGATTGCGGCACTGGGCAGCAACGGCAAACTGTTGTTATTCCCGATCAACGAAATGAAGGAATTGTCGAGCGGGAAGGGCGTTATCATTCTCGGATTGAATGACGGTGAGTCGTTGATTGCCACGACGGTGCTACCGGAAGGTTCGTCGCTGCAAATTAAGGGAACGGGTGCAGGCAATAAATCATTGCAAAGGGTATTAAAATGGGAAGAACTGCAACCGTTTGTGTTACATCGGGCACGTAAGGGTATGCTGGCACCGGTTAAATTCAAACCGGAGAAGATTGAGGTATTCTGAACTGGATCTGATTTGGCGGACGACCGGAATATTAGCCGGATCAATAATTGACAAAAGTCCAGAAAATTCTTTTGACAGGCTTTCTTAATGCAACATCATGTTGTGTCAACAGCAAGGCGTTATGTTGCAAAAGACTGAGAGGGGTGGGGTGATTAAAGATGTTGAAGCTTAATGCACTATAGACAATACTGACATCAGTTCATCAGTTGCAGTAATCATTCTCCTTAAACCATTTAACAGCATCTTTAAGTGCTTCAATTGAGGGCCGATATTGATAACCTAATTCACGGTGCGCTTTATCACTGGAAAAAAACATTAGTTTTTTTGCCATATGAATACTGTCCAGAGTTGCCCGTGGTTCAGTGTGTGTGAACGATGCGATTTTTTCCATTAGCCATGCCATTGGAAGCATTAAGCCGATCGGTATATTGATTCGGTTCTTTTGGGTCCCATTGATTTCATCAATGGTCTGAAGGATTTGCAGCAAGGTCATATTATCACCGCCCAATATATAACGTTCCCCCGGTTTTCCATGTTGATAAGCTAATAAATGTCCATAGGCAATATCATCAACATGCGCTATATTTAATCCGGTATTGACATAGGCAGGCATGCGGCCCATTAATGTATCCAAGACAATACGGCCTGTTGGTGTGGGGCGAATGTCTCCGGGGCCAATGGGGGTCGACGGGTTGACGATTATCAAGGGTAATTGGTGCTCGTCAGTCAATTGTTTCACCATTTGTTCAGCCAGATATTTTGAGCGTTTGTAATACCCTGCGATGGCGGAGAAATTGGATGGCGTTTCTTCATTAGCAGGCGTTCCATCTTGTTTTAAACCTAGAGTTGCTACGCTGCTGGTATATACAATGCGTTTTATGCCTTCTTCAGTCGCTGCTAGGATCAGTGCGCGTGTGCCATCAACGTTAATTTTGTGCATGGTTTCTGGATCTGGAACCCAAAGACGATAATCAGCCGCTACATGAAATAGATTGTCGCAGCCTTTAATTGCGCGACTTAGCGATTGATGATCCCGTAGATCACCTTCAGTAATTTCAACAGGGAAGTTTTCCAGGTTTTTGCGATCACTATCCGGTCTAACCAATACACGAACTTGATGATTCGCTGTTAGCAAGCATCGCATAACAGCAGAGCCAAGAAATCCTGTTGCACCAGTAACCAATGATTTCATAATGCCTTGTGTTTTTATATTGTTTTTAAGTTAGATTGGCTTAATATTATAATAACTTGGTAGAGATAAAAGGCTATTAATTATTTGTTTTGTCTCTCAAATAAGTATCTTTGTGTATAGCTACTTCAGGAAGCTTGCTGGATGTGAGCTTGAACAGTAACTTTAATATCCAGTCCTGACTGGCAAACAAACTGGTTGTTGCGATGGTAGCTTTAACACTGCGGCGGCTTATTTTAACTTGTGTTCCTTCAGAAAAATCCCGGTGCTGATTAATTTTATTTAAAGTCAGGATTGCCATACCGATTGCCCATAAACAGAATCGTCGAATTCCTTTTTCCTGGGGAGGGATCAAACTTGTATATATTAGCGCATTTTGTAAATGCTCTTTGGCAACCCCTAATAACTCTGCTAATCCGGCTTGAAATTTTGTATCGGATGTACCTGGTTGCAAGTCAGCGAGATTAAACCCATTTTTAAGAAAAATATCTTGCGGTAACCAGCAAGCGCCGCGTTTCCGGTCATCCCAGATATCCTTGAGAATATTTGTCATCTGCAATCCTTGTCCGAAGGATACGGAAAGTTTCATCAGGGTAGGTTTGTGACTATTAATTTCCTCTGAATAATCGCAAAATAACTCGGTTAACATTTCACCGACCACCCCGGCAACGTAATAACAATATTGATTCATTGCGGACAGATCTTTAAGTCCTTCCAGAGATTCTGTTTCCTGATAGTCGGACATGCCCTGCGCCATGATTCGAACGCAACGCTCCAATGCATTGCGCTGCGTAGGATTAAAGCTATGCGTAATGCGAATGACCGCGGGTGTATTTTTGACCAAATCATGTTCTGCGGGAATTGTATGGCCGGAAAGCAGGGGATGTAGCTTTTGTGCAAAATCTTCGGCTGATGTATTTCCACACACCACTTCGGAAAACATGTGCGATAACTGCCTGGTTTGTTCCATGGTTAAAGCGCTATCATCTTCAATCGTATCGGTGATACGGCATAGAAGATAAGCATTGCCGATAACACGGCGTAAAGATTCGGGTAACTGTGGAATTGTTAATGCAAAAGTGCGGGATACACCTTGCAAAATATGGTCTTGGTACTGTTCATCATCGAAACTGGAAGAAAGGCTTGTCATTACTGATTTGTCATAAAATGATAAGGCATATTACTACAATTGAGTGCATCACCAAATTCTATGTCATTAAATTACGATAAGATTTGTTCGGTAGCGATTAATTGATCAATGGTTTCGCGCTGCCGGATGATATGGGTTGTGTTTTTATCAATCATAATTTCAGTCGCGCGTGGCCGGGTATTGTAATTTGAACTCATGCTCATGCCATAGGCACCGGCAGACATGATTGCCAATAAATCTCCATTGATCAACCCAAGTTTGCGATCATGACCCAGAAAATCACCTGTTTCACAAACAGGCCCAACAATTTGGTAATTTTTAATTTCTTCTTTGTTTCTAATGACTGGAAGAATCTCATGATAGGCATCATAAAGTGCTGGACGCATTAAATCATTCATTGCCGCATCGACAATGGCGAAATTGCGTGAGGGCGTATGCTTCAGGTATTCAATTCGAGTCAACAGGATGCCTGCGTTACCTACGAGCGAGCGGCCTGGTTCAATTAATAGGCGTTGTTTGACTTGCTGTGTGCAGGCGCACAGTGCGGAAACATAATCATTAATCGACGGTGGTGTTTCATTGGTATAGCGAATGCCTAATCCACCACCTAAATCCAAGTGCGTAATTTCGAGACCTTGAGATTGCAGGGTATCGAGCAGATTAAGCATTTTGTTACTTGCTTGCATGAATGGTTCAAGCTCTGTCAGTTGCGAACCAATGTGACAATCTAATCCGGTAAAACGGATGTGAGCGTATTGGTGAGCAGATCGATAAATTTTTTCAGCCTCACTGGCCGGAATACCAAATTTATTTTCTTTAAGGCCGGTAGAAATGTATGGATGGGTTTTTGCATCAACATTTGGGTTTACGCGTAAGCTAACCGGTGCAATTTTGCCCATGTCTTTTGCGGTCTGATTTAAAGTAATTAGCTCCGCTTCAGATTCCACATTAAAACATAGAATATCGGCATCCAGTGCCAAGCGCATTTCATAAGTATTTTTGCCAACCCCGGAAAAAACTATTTTCTTTGGATCCCCGCCTGCCTTAATGACACGAAGCAATTCCCCGCCTGATACGATATCAAAGCCGCTGCCAAGCTGTGCCAATAGATTGAGTATAGCAATGTTGGAATTGGCCTTTACTGCATAACAAATTAAATGATCCCGGTTGGCAAAAGCAGAATCAAATTCCAGGTAAGCTTGAGTTAAGGCGGATCGTGAGTAGACATAGCATGGCGTGCCGAATTCATCAGCAATCTGCTTTAATGGCACAGATTCCGCATAGAGTTCGTTGTTGCGGTAGCTAAATTCAGGAAAGCCGCTCATTTCTTCTCAGTTTCAATAGCTGGCGCACGACTTGCTTCATCAGTTTTGGGAAGATAAAGCGGTCCTTTAAGACCGCAAGCGCTGAGTAGATAGGCTGAAAGTAGTATGACAGTCAATAAACGCATGAGAAAACCCCTGAAACAATAAATTTACGGGATACTAACATAAGAGAATAATAAATTAATCAAACTCGTGATTAATTTTGGCAGCGGGTGTTAGCAGGCCGTTGAAAAACGTTTTTGAGGCAGCCGATGCAAGGCAAAAACAGGCGAAAAAGCGCAGTTTATGCATAATAAATGAGCATTTTGAGTCTGTTTTTAACACCGTAGCGGCAACGCAGATAGTTTTTCAACGGCCTGTTAGGGCTAATCATGGGGCAATTCAGCGGTCAGCCAATCCACCAATTCATTAATTAACCGATTACTTGCCGAACTTAAAGCAAATACGGCGCCGGCTGCATCCGCAGTGGGCGTTTTTTCGGTTATGCTGAGATCTTTCTGCGCCAATAGCTTGCGCGTATTGCGTTCAATCAAGCTAGCACGCAAGCCAATAACAATATGGCTAACATCCGTCGTTTCAAATAGCTGGGTAAATTCTTCCAATTCGATATGTAAAGCATAGTCAGTTTTTGCAGTACTGTTGTCTTTAATGACTTGCTCGTTGGTACTTGCAACGATGCGGTTGCGTATTTGCTGGGTAAGCAAGGCAGCGGGTGCTGCTATCCAGCGGCTGCTCGCATAAGTATAAGATTGCGTAGGATTGTGATACAACAACCGATAATGGATTGCATTGTTATCCAGCCATGAAGGTGCTGTTGCATCGGCTATCAGCAAGCTTTTCCGATGCTGCATGGGTTGCTGCGGCATAGGCTTGGCAGGCTGCGCATATTGCATGCCAAAATCGTAAATAGAAATCGGAGATTGCGATTTATTGAATGCCACACAACCCGAGAGCAGGCAAGCGCTAAGCATTAATAAAAGAGCTATTTTTGTCATTGGATATTGCCTGAAGGAGGAACAAAACCTGTTTCCCCAGGTCCCGCTAATGATGGAGGGCGGCCGAATAATAAGCTTTGTGGATTCTCTTCCAATTGATGCAAAACTTTATCTAAATTATTTGAATTACGTGCAATGCTGTTACTCACTTTACGCAACTCAGGAATCGTAGTTGCCAATTCCTGTGTGCTATGCGACAAACTGTCAAAAATGCCTTCTTTCTGATTGATTTTTGCGACAGTAACATTAACCTCGCTTAACAGTTGATCCAAATGCTTAACCAGTGTAGCGGATTCAGCAGTGAGTTCAGTGAAAGACTCTAATACAGGTTGTAAACGGCCGGCAATGCCATCAAAATTTCTGGTGGCTTTTTCGATATTCTGCAGAATTTGCGAGACATGTGTTTGATTCTGATCGTCCAGCAATTGATGCATTTTTAATACCAGTTTATTGACATTGGTGAGCAAGTCTTGACCCGATCCGGTCACTTCATCGAGTAATGACCGGCGCATCGGAATTTGTGCGTCGCTTGGTAATTGCTCATTTCCTACCCCATCATCGTTGAGTTGTATATAAGCCAATCCAGTGACGCCTTGATAGCCCAATTGTGCATAAATAGTATTTTGAAGCCTAACGTTTTCGTCAACTGAGATCTGAATCAGAATTTGTTGCGGATTATCCGGATCAAATTCGATATTTTCAACCTTGCCGATATTGACGCCGCGATAGTGTACTGCAGATTGCGGATTGAGTCCGCTCACAGATTCTTTGGTTACCACGAGATAAGAATTGCGCTGGATATTGTTACCACTGAACCACACTGCGACTAACGTCACTGTGATACTCAGGAAAATAACAAATATGCCCGCTACGAGGGCATGGGCGCGGTTTTCCATGTTTGCTCCAGATTATTTTTTTGGTCATTTTTATGTCGTATGCTTTTAAAGAAACTGGTAATAAATGGGTGCTGAAAGTCGCATACTTCATCCAAGGTGCCGGTTACAATGATTTGTTGATCAGCTAAGACTGCAATTCGATCGGATAATGCTACCAGTGTATCAAGATCGTGTGTCACCATGACAATTGTTAGATCCATTTCACTGCGCAATGCGAGAATCAGTTCTACAAAGCTTTCATTTAATTCCGGGTCCAATCCGGCAGTGGGCTCGTCGAGAAATAATAATTCAGGATCCAATGCCAGAGCCCGCGCTAAAGCGATCCGCTTGATCATCCCACCGGATAAGGCTGCGGGCATTTTGTTCGCGTGTTCAGGTTCGATGGCGACCATATCCAATTTAATCATAACCAATTCACGAATCATTTCTTCACTCAACGTGTGTAATTCACGTAACGGTAAAGCGACATTATCAAACACAGATAATGCGCTAAATAACGCACCTTGCTGAAAAAGCACACCGGAGCGGCTTCGTATTTTCTTTTTCTGTAGATTAAAGCCGGGATCCCCCCGGGAGCTGCCAAAAATTTTAACACTGCCTTGGGATGGTTGTTCCAGGCCAAGCATTTGGCGCAGCAATGTCGTTTTTCCGCTACCTGAGCCACCGATCAGTGTCAGTATTTCTCCACGATAAACGCACAAATTGATATCTTGATGAACAACAAGATTACCAAAGCGGGTAGATAGCGCCTCAATTTCAATGATGCATTCCGGATTTGTCATTCTTCTAGGTAAGCCCCACATCAGAAAAAACAATGGCAAAAATCGCATCGATAATAATAACCACTGTTATTGCTGTCACGACAGAAGAAGTAGTGCCTTCACCCAGGCTTTCCGTGTTGGGTTTGATCCTTAGACCAAAATGACACGCAATAAGCGCAATGACCATGCCGCATACAACCCCTTTTCCAAGTCCTAGCCACAAATTGGCTATGGGGACAGAATCCGGTAATGCGGTCAGAAAATATTGATAATTTAAGCCTAACTGTAATTCTGCCGCCACCATGCCACCCAGCAAGGCGATTGCACTGGTCCACATGACCAATAATGGCATTGCAATGCCAAGTCCTAACACTTTGGGTAATATCAGACGCTGACTATGCGAGATACCCATAACAGTCAAAGCATCCAATTCCTGCGTTACGCGCATAACACCAAGTTGCGCCGTCATGGATGAACCGGAACGGCCGGCTACCAAAATTGCTGCCAGCATTGGACCCAATTCTCGAATAATGCTAATTCCCAATATATTGATAATGAAGATATCTGCGCCAAATAACTGTAATTGTTTGGAAGAAAGATAGCTGATTACGATGCCAATCAGAAATCCAACCAAAGCTGTAATACCCAAAGCCTGTGCGCCGGTGCGATATAAGTTCGCAGAGATTTCACGCCATGGAATATAAATAGGATGCCGGATTAGGTAAAAAACATCAATCAGCAATTGACCAATCAGCATAATAAGGCCCAAGGTATGTTGCCATAAAAGTAGCGCTAACATTCCCAAAGCGGTTATGGGCCATAGTAGGTCTCTCGGTTTACCTTCCGGTTGGAGACTGGGAAGACTTTCCAGCCGTTTAAACATCTTTTCATGTTCAGGACGCAATTGTAAATGTTCGGGCCGTTGCGCTTTCCAGACGCGCCATAACAAGGCTGAGCCTGCGGTATCCATTTGTCGAATGCCCGTTAAATCCCAATAAAGGCTCTTATTTTCAGCCTGTTCGGTAAGTTCGCCAGCTAACGGCTCCAAAATATTTTCCAGCGCGGTTAAAGTGTAATCACCGGTCAGGCAGATATGTGGATAACCCTCTCTGGTGCAAAGTTGATACCACTGGTTCATCATTTTCTGAGGATGGCTGGTATGTGTCGAATTAGGCTTGGTTTCATTCATAGTAAAGCCGGCTATGTTTATAACCAATAGCGGTAAATTTTAACTATACAAAGACCTGGGTAACTTAATTAAGTGTGCCGTGAATCTGCCGGGACAAGAAAAAACTATTGTATATGGTTATTGTGAAACAGACTGAACTGAATAATGCTCTTCAAGGGAAAAGGTGTTTATTTTACTTGAGCCATTTCAGCGGCGCGTGCTAATGCCGGATTGTCTGCAAAGTATTTCTTAATGCCTAAATACATGGCATCGGCCATTTTGTCTTGATAGTTCTTACTGCGCAACTTCTCTTCTTCTTTGGGATTGCTGAGAAAAGCCGTTTCAACCAGAATGGAAGGGATATCAGGGGATTTGAGTACGGCAAAACCGGCTTGTTCAACATTTCTTTTATGTAAATGATTAATACCACCCAGTTGTTTTAGAACATATTCGGCCAATTTGACGCTGTCATTGATGGTTGCATTGAGTGACAGATCCAGCAGCAATTCTTTAATATCTTTTGACTTTGATGTGATGTCTATCCCGCCCATCAAATCACTATCGACACTGTTTTCCTTGTTGGCAAGCCAGCTGGCTGTGGTTGATGTGGCGCCATGTTCGGATAAGGTGAATACCGAGGAACCGTGCGCGTGTGATTTGGGATTGGCGTCAGCATGTATCGATACAAACAGATCTGCATTGACGCGACGGGCGTTAATACGCCGTTGCGGGAGTGAAATATAATAATCGCCGTCACGGGTCAAAACAGCGCGCATATTCGGTTCTTTGTCGATCCGTTCTTTAAGCTTTCTGGCAATTGCCAAAGTAATATCTTTCTCGTGGGTGCCTTGGTAACCCACTGCGCCGGGATCTTTGCCGCCATGACCAGGATCAATCGCTACGATGATAATCCTCGGGACCAAAATTTTTTGTGGCGCCTTACTGGGTTTGCGGGCTTGCGCTGCCTGTAAACTAACGGGTTGCTTGGTTTGATTAAGCTGTGGTTTGGGGGAGTGCGGGCGAATAAGTGGCGTTTGATTTGTTTTTAATTTATTGCCGTCGTGTACCAGTGTGGCAACCAATTCATCCAGAACGTCGGTTTCGAAATCGGCGATGGCAGAGGGATCGATACGGGCGTTCAAATCGGCCTTGCCAGCTTTATCCGGATGATAAATGTCCAATATCAATCGATGCGCAAAATTTTCCTTGGGTTCAATTACAAATGTGCGTGGTACGACATTTGATTTTAGATCGAATACCAGCCGGATAACATGGGGCTTAAATTGACCTACGCGAATTTTCTGTACAAAAGGGTCAATAGCGTCTACTTTCTGAGGTAACGCAGTAAGCGCTTGGGAAAGCTTCGTATGACTTAGATCGATAACAACGCGATACGGATTCTCCAGCATACTTAATTCATACTCAAGCGGCTGATCGGATTCCAATGTGATGCGTGTGTAGTCGGGTGTTAATCCAACACGCACCGATTGAACGGTGGTGTCCGCAGCCAGAGCCGATTGACTTAGAAATAGCAAGAAAAATAAGAAACTCAGAATAAAAGATGGCAGGAAAGCATGTCTTATGGGCGCACTTTGATTGCCATTAAGATATGCGATCACACTTCTTTCTGATTTTTCCACTGTATCAAGCATTGTTTTCCTGTTTCTGTGCCAGCCCGGATTTCGATACTGCGGCCGGTCTCAAGAATGCTGAAGAAGAGCTGTAGATCAGCTTTTGGCAATAAATCACCGGCTTTTTCAGGCCATTCCACCACACAAATTGAGTCTGAATTAAAATATTCGCGGAAGCCTGCTTCTTCCCATTCGAGGTAATCGTTGAACCGATAAAAATCAAAGTGATACAAGTATAACTTAGAAATTTTATAGATTTCAACTAAATTATATGTAGGACTTTTGACTACATGATGATAGCCGAGGCCGTGTAAAATACCGCGCGTCAAGGTTGTTTTGCCTGCTCCGAGATTGCCAAACAGGTAAATAATCAATCCGGAATGCAGGCAAGTAGCCATTTTTTTACCAAAATCTAATGTTGCGGCTTCATCAGCAAGATAATATGTCAAGTTCTGTGTTGGCTCAGAATCTTTAGAATGCGCGTTATGCAAGAGAATATCTCAACAAATAAATTACCGGATTATGCCGCCTTAGCGGCTGCCATTAAAGTATGGGGCAAGGAACTCGGGTTTCACGACATTCGTATTGCCGATGCCCATGCGGATATGTCTGCCGTGGAATCCGGCCTATTTAATTGGTTGGAGCAAGGATATCACGGTGACATGGATTATATGGGGAAACATGGTACCAAACGCACCCGGCCTGCCGAACTTGAGCCCGGAACGCAGCGAATCATTTCCGTATGCATGAATTATGCGCCGCCTTTTGCCAAAAATAGCTGGGATGTGATTAATACGGGTGAGCAGGCATTTATTTCGCGTTACGCGTTGGGGCGCGATTACCATAAGGTTTTACGCGCACGTTTACAAAAACTGGCCGATAAAATGACAGCTGAAGCGGGGATGTTCAACTACCGGGTTTTTTCCGACAGCGCGCCGGTGATGGAAGTGGCCTGGGCGCAAAAATCCGGGCTGGGCTGGCGCGGCAAACATACTTTATTGCTGTCGCGCCAAGCGGGCTCGATGTTTTTCCTCGGGGAGATGTATGTGGACTTGCCGCTGCCCATTGACGATGAAACTGGAAATTATTGCGGCAGTTGTTCCAAATGTATCGATATTTGCCCCACGCAAGCGATTGTCGCGCCCTATCAGGTCGACGCGCGGCGATGCATTTCCTATCTGACGATTGAATTAAAAGACAGCATACCTGAAGCGTTACGTCCGCTGATTGGCAATCGCATTTATGGTTGCGATGATTGTCAGTTGGTATGCCCGTGGAATAAATTCGCCCAAATCACCAACGAAAACGATTTTCATGTGCGCAATGGCATGGATGATGTATCGCTGATAGAGTTGTTTGGTTGGGATCAGGATACATTTGAGACGAAACTGGCAGGCACGCCGATTCGCCGCATCGGTCATCCGCAATGGCTGCGCAATATCGCCGTCGGTTTGGGCAACGCGCCTTACGCGAACGAAATCGTTGAAGCATTACAAGCCCGATTGGATGATGCTTCAGCGTTAGTGCGCGAGCATGTGCAATGGGCATTACAACAACAAAATACAAAAAGAACAGCAACTGAGGAAAACATACCATGAATAAACGATCGGTTATCGGTACACCGCTGAGTCCGTCAGCGACCAAAGTCATGCTGCTGGGCAGCGGCGAGTTGGGCAAGGAAGTCATTATTGCGTTGCAACGTCTGGGTGTCGAAACCATTGCGGTGGATCGCTACGCCGACGCACCGGGACATCAGGTAGCGCACCGGGCGCATGTGATCAATATGGCCGATGGACAAGCGTTGCGGGCGCTGATCGAACAGGAACGGCCCGACATTATCGTGCCGGAAATCGAAGCCATCGCGACCGATATGCTGGTTGAAATCGAGCAAGCCGGTATTGCGACCGTGATTCCGACAGCCCGTGCCGCCAAATTAACGATGAATCGCGAAGGCATTCGCTGCCTGGCGGCGGAAACACTTGGCTTGCCGACCTCGCCGTACGCCTTTGCCAACAGCCTGGATGAATTACGCGCCGCGATTGACGGCAAAATCGGCTATCCCTGTATCGTCAAACCGGTCATGTCGTCATCCGGAAAAGGGCAATCGCGCATCGATCATGACGGGGAAGTGGAAGCAGCCTGGAATTATGCCGCGAGCGGCAGCCGCGTCAATCAAGGCCGGGTGATTGTCGAAGGCGTGATTCATTTTGATTATGAAATAACCCAATTGACGGTGCGTGCGCTGGATGCCAACGGTGACGTTCAAACGCATTTCTGCGAACCGGTCGGGCATGTGCAGGTGCATGGCGATTATGTTGAAAGCTGGCAACCCCAGGCGATGTCACCGCTGGCATTGCAACGCGCGCGCGAAATCGCCCGGGAAATTACCGGTGATCTGGGCGGTCTTGGCATATTCGGCGTGGAATTGTTTATCCAAGGCGACCAAGTCTGGTTCAGCGAAGTCAGCCCGCGTCCGCATGATACCGGCATGGTGACAATGTGCAGCCAGAAGCAAAGTGAGTTCGATCTGCATGCGCGCGCGATTCTAGGGTTACCGGTGGATACGTCATTGCTGGCGCCGGGTGCCAGCGCGGTGATTTACGGACAACTCGAAGGCAAAGGCATCGCATTTTCCGGGATCACCGAAGCGCTCAGCGTGCCGCAAAGCGATCTGCGCTTGTTCGGCAAACCCGAATCGTTCAAACGCCGCCGCATGGGCGTGGCACTGGCAAATGGCGCCGATACCGGCGAAGCCCGGAGCCGTGCTAAACTTGCCGCCAGCCGGGTGATACCGACCCAAAACTAATTTCAATCAATTAATAACAAAGGAAAATCATGACAATCGAACAACTCAACACGCAATTCGGCATCGCAGGCCAAGTGGAATTTATCGCGGGCAACGGCGGACTGCCGATGATTCAGGTGAAAACCGCCAAAGCCAGAGCACTGATCTCGATTCATGCCGGTCAGGTGTTGTCGTATCAGCCCGCCGGTGAGCCGGAAGATGTGATGTTTTTGAGCGAGAAAGCGTATTACCATGATGGTAAAGCGATCAAAGGCGGCGCGCCAATCTGCTGGCCGTGGTTCGGTGCCGATCCCGAAGGCAAAGGCCGTCCGGGGCATGGTTTTGTGCGCAACCGCGGGTGGAATGTGGTAGCCACCGAAGCACTGAGTCATGGGGATATCAAAGTGACCGTTGGACTGGATGATACGCCGGAAACGCAAGCCATCTGGCCGCATTCGTTCAGCCTGCGGCAAGAAATCGTAATCGGCGACACCTTGAGCCTGTCATTGATCACGCGCAACACCGGCAAGAAAAAATTCACCATCACGCAAGCGTTTCATACTTACTTCAAAGTCGGCGACATTGCTCGTGCAAAAGTATTGGGATTGACCGGTTGCGACTATCTCGACAAAGCCGGTGGCGGCAACATGCAAAAACAGCAAACCGGTGACGTCACCATCGCCGCCGAAGTCGACCGTATCTATTTGAACGTCGGCAACACCTTGACCATCGACGACGCAGCCCTCAACCGCCGCATTCAAATCACTTCGCAAGGCAGCAAAACTGCCGTGGTGTGGAACCCCTGGGAGAAAATTGCCAGAGATATGGCGGATTTGGAAAATGACGATTACAAGCGTTTGCTGTGCGTGGAAACCACCAATGCGGCGAACGATGTGGTGGAAGTTGCGCCGAGTGGAGAATGTCGGTTGGTTGCGGATTATCGGGTGGTGCGTGGTTAACGTGCTGATTGTGAATGAATGATGTCAAGATGTGATTCCTTGTATTTTGCGCATCCCACAAAAACTTTATCAAGAATTATAATCGTTAAATGGAAAAAGAACATCAAAAGGAAAACCGTTGGAGTAGAGCGATCACGTTTATTGTTTCTTACGGTTTTTTCAGATTGTTTGCGTTTACAGCTATTCTCCTAACAGTAATTACTATTTTTTTTACCATCGACGAAGACACAAATATTCAATTTCGAGCTGAAGTCCCCAAATTTGGGGGAGCCGCCTTATCAAAAAGTAAGGATAACACCATTATTGAAGTAAGTGGTGAGCGTACCGTCGTTTCAAAATCGTTTCCAGATATATCACAAGCGTGCTGGTTTTATCACGATAATTACACGAATCTACATCCCTATACTATCACTTGGAATAAAACACCCAGCAAAGATACGAGATACCCAGAGATACGAGTGATCGCAGAATCTGCTTTTTGGAAATCTCGCACCTGCATTCAGGATAAAGAAGAAACCTATTTACTTGGTGATGAAACCGTTAATCACATCATAGAAGCTCGATTTGCGGAAGACCGCGATTTTGTCCGCATTGCGACAAGCACCGCCACTTATCGATCAAAACTGTTTTTTGATCCCATGGGAAGACCCTTTGTCCGAAAAGTAGTTACGGATGAATATCGATGTCGGCTCTTGCTTCCAGATAGACTGGAGATTTTACACTTTCCTAATCAACGATTTCCCGATCTTGATTGTAAAATACATGTGTCATCTTCTCCATCGATAATTACTGAGGAAATACATAAAAAGGAAAAAAAAGAAAGAGAAAAAGAACAGAAACATATTAACTCACTCATCATTACGCTGGATGCAAGAAATCATAAAATCGTTACCGATGACTATAAAACAACTCCAAATATTGAATATATTGAAGCACTTAAGCTATACATCAACGAAAGAAAAAATGTTCATGATGGATTGGCTAAGAAAGGTTGTGGTGTGATTGCATTTGAGCCCGAATTAGGAAAAACGGATAGCAAAATGAAGCCTGCGATTGCTTTTCTCTGTTTTAAAGACGAAGTTGGATCGCATGTCAGATTAATGATGCGTGAATAACATGATCAACAAAGCAGTTAGTACGCAAAAAGAATTGTAGCGAAACCATGTTAACTCCGCGTCAGCGAAGCAAAGGATTTTGTCTTGACATCAAGCATTCATGAAGATGAGCGACTTTTTATTTCGCCTGGGGCCTGCAAGTCATGGATGATGCTCTCGTATCCATTCCATAAGTGCTTCATCCATGCGTGTTTGCCAGCTCAACAATAACCTTCACAAAGATAGATTTTCGTCATGACAACTATACGTTTCTGGGCACTTATTCTCGGCCCTCTATTAGCAGCAATACTTGCCATCACCATGAATGCATTCGGTTGGGATGCCAAAGCCTGCTGGACAGGCGCCGTTGTGATCTTGTGTGTCGTATGGTGGATTTTTGAACCGATTCCGATACCGGCTACTTCGATTATTCCGCTTGCGGTTTTTCCACTGGTTGGTGTTCTGTCGAAAGAAGAAGTTGCCAAGGCCTATGGCAGCGATCTGGTTTTATTGATGCTGGGCGGGTTCATGATTTCCGCTGCGTTGGCGCATTCCGGTGCACATCATCGACTTGCTCTGGGGCTGATCAGGATAGTCGGTGGGGGTAGCAGCCGGCGCATTGTTTTTGGGTTCTTGTGTGCGTGCGCCGTGCTCAGTATGTGGATTTCCAATACGGCAACCACGTTGATGATGTTGCCGCTGGCGCTCGCTGTTATCGCTCAAAGTAACGATAAGAAGCTGGCTTTACCCTTGTTATTATCGTTAGCTTACGGGAGTAGCATTGGCGGTCTGGGTTCTCCCATTGGCACGCCGCCGAATCTGGTTTTCATGCAGGAGTATGAGAACTTCACGGGTACTGCTGTGAGTTTCACGCAGTGGATGAGTTGGGGCGTGCCCGTTGTTCTACTGATGATACCGTTGACTGGTTTGTGGTTAACGCGTCATTTAACCTATGTGGGCGAATTGGCTATGCCGCAGGCTGGCCCATGGCGCCCGGAAGAGCGGCGCATGCTAATTATCTTTGGTTTGGTTGTTCTGGCCTGGGTAACGCGCACGGAACCGTTTGGCGGCTGGAGCACTTGGCTCGGTCTTAAGGGCGCGACGGATGCGACGGTTGCGCTGATTGCTGTAGTCATTATGTTTCTGATTCCCAATGGCCGTGACGGAAAGTTGCTGGATTGGGATACGGCCGTCAAAGTGCCTTGGGGTATTCTGATTCTTTTTGCAGGCGGTATTGCGATTGCTCAGGCTTTTGTTGAGACCGGGTTGTCGAAATCGATTGGCGAACATTTGACGGTACTTGCCGGTTTGCATCCGCTGATTATTATCGCATCCGTTGCATTGATAGTTACCTTTCTGACGGAAACAACCAGTAACACGGCAACCGCTGTTTTATTAATGCCAATTCTTGCGCCCGCAGCCGTAGCTGCTGGCATTGATCCGGCTTTGTTGATGGTGCCGGCTGCGATGAGTGCCAGTTACGGGTTCATGATGCCGGTGGGCACGCCACCGAATGCGATTGTATTTGGAACCGGCCTGGTGCCAATGACCAGTATGGCGCGCGAAGGATTGGTGCTTAATTTTATCGGTGCAGCAGTCATTACGTTGGTGTGCTACGTGTTGATCGCCTGATCACGTCTGGGCGTAGACCGTTGTCAAATCTTTCCCAATCAAAATAAGGCCCCGGATCGGTTTTGCGACCGGGGGCGATGTCGGAGTGCCCGGCGATATCCTTGATCGGATAGTGGCCGCATAAGCACTGTGTCAGTGCAATCAGTGTTGTATATTGCGCATCAGTAAACGGCGTGATATCACTGCCTTCCAGTTCAATGCCAATCGAGTAATCATTGCAGCGATCTTTGCCTTGCCAACTGGATACACCGGCATGCCAAGCACGATCATGACAGGACACAAACTGAATCACCGCACCATCCCGGCGAATGAAAAAATGCGCGGATACTTTGAGTTCTTGCAAGGATTGATAATACGGATGCGCCTGCGGGTTGATTTGGTTGGTAAATAATTCAATCACCCCATTGCCGCCAAATTCGTTCGGCGGAAGGCTGATGTTATGGATCACCAATAAGCTGATTTCCGTGCCCGCCGGGCGTTCATCACAATTGGGTGAAGCGATAAATTGAGCGGTATCCAGCAAACCGATAGCATCAATGGGCATGATAGAATGGATTGATAATTGAATGTCCGTGCATGGTAGCTTACCTGAACAAAACTTGAAAACTGGAATCGCATGAAGCAAGGCAAATTCATTACGCTAGAAGGCATTGACGGCGCGGGCAAATCGACTCAGCTTGCCTGGATTGTCGAACTATTGCAGCGTGCGGGATTGAACACTGTTGTTACGCGGGAACCGGGCGGGACACCATTAGGCGAACAACTACGTACTTTGTTGCTGGATAAGTCCATCACGATGCATCCTGAGACAGAGGCGCTATTGATGTTTGCTGCACGCCGCGAGCATTTGGATAAAGTCATTTTGCCTGCGTTGACGCAAGGCCAATGGGTGATATCCGATCGTTTTACCGATGCCAGCTTTGCCTATCAGAGCGGAGGCAGGGGATTGGATGGTGGTAAACTGGCGATTTTGGAGCAATGGGTGCAAGGCAAGTTACAGCCCGATTTGACGCTTTATTTTGACGTGCCGGTGGAAGTAGGGCAACAACGCGTCAGTCAAATCAAGAGCGTTGATCGTTTTGAAAAAGAACAAGCCGATTTCTTCCAGCGAGTTCGTGCCGCTTATCTGGACAGAGCCAAACAATTCCCTGAGCGAATCAAGCTTATCGACAGCAGTCAGTCTTTGTCCGAAGTCAAAGCTGCAGTTGAACGCACACTGAAAGTTATGCTGAATCATGGCTGATATTTTTATCTGGCAGCAGGAAATCTGGCGGAAATTGACGCAGAATCGCGAATTTCGCGGGCATGCATTATTGCTCAAAGGGAAAAAGGGAATCGGCAAATATGAATTTGCGCGTCAACTGGCGAAATCTTTGTTATGCACTGCGCCGACTGCAGCGCATAAAGCGTGCGGGGAATGTTTAAGCTGCGGATGGTTTGAACAAAGCAGTCACCCGAATTTTTATCCGGTCATGCCGGAAGCGTTAACAGTCAATCCAGGCGAGCATAGCGAAAAAGAAGAGACCGAGGAAAAATCCGGCAGCACTGCGACCAAGAAAACCGCCAGTCAGCAAATCGGTGTCGATCAGATCCGCAAACTGACCGATTTTGTTTATATGACCGGGCATCAAAACGGTTACAAAGTTATCCTGATTTATCCGGCTGAAGCGATGAATACGGCATCCGCCAATGCGCTGTTAAAAAAACTCGAAGAGCCGCCGGAAAATGTTCTGTTTATTCTGGTCACGCATCAAGCGCAACGTTTGTTGCCGACGATACGCAGCCGTTGCCAGCAAATCGCCATTCCGGTTCCCGATGTTGAAACTTCTGTGGCATGGTTAAAACAGCAGGCGATCAGTGATCCTGCAGGTTGTCTCGCAGCCGCCAGCTATTCTCCATTACAGGCTTTGTTGTTGGATAAAGGGGAACATGCGGCGCACTATGAGCAATTCATCCAGCAAATCGGTCACCCCAATCAACTGGATCCGCTTTCTCTGGCCGCTGCCTTGCAGCAAACTAGTCTTTCTGTCGTCGTCAATTGGCTGCAAAAGTGGTGCTACGACCTGGTCAGTTACCGCACCACCGGGAAGATTCGCTACTATTTGAACCAGTTGACTCCAATTAAAACACTAAGCGGGCAGATTGATTTACTGGAATGTATTACTTTTGCCCGGGCTTTAAATGCCAAGCAACAACTGTCGCATCATCCGCTGAATCCCCGGCTGTTCCTGGAAGAGCTGTTCATTGGCTATGCAGCGATGATGCGTAATAAATAATTACTTCTTCTCAAACTTATCATCCGCCTTCAAGACTTTCAGCGCCGCACTGGCGCACACTTCATCAAACTCAATCCCCGGTGCGCCGCCCACGCCGATGCCGCCGACCACTTCACCGCCGATCTTAATCGGAAAACCGCCGCCCAATAACAAAATATTTTCGTTCAGTCGGGTCAAACTTTGCAATTCCGGTTTTTGCGTCACCAGTACCGCATATTTATGCGTCGAATCGCGTAGACTATTGGCGGTGTAGGCCTTGCGGCGGCTGCTATCTAATGTATGCGGCCCGGCACCATCGGCTTTTAGCTGTACTTTGAGCAATCCGGATTGGTCGACAATGGCTACGCTGACTTTGAAGCCATCGTCATGGCATTTTTTGATTGCCGCCATTGCAGCCTGGGTTGATAATTCCAGCGGTAAAACCTTTTGCGTCGGAAAATCCTGCGCGAAAGCGGGAGTGGATAATGCCCAGAGTGATAGCGTTGAAACACCGATTGCAAATTGTTTAAGTTTGTTTGTCATGATCAAGTCCTTTGAGTCAATTTTAGGGATATATAATAAGACACGCAGTGAGATTATCACTACTTTCAAGTCAAGGTGACAACATGATTATAAAAACGATCGATTATCAGGATGGCGATACACAACTCGAAGGCTACCTGGCCTATCACGATACCGGCAAACCCAAACCCGCCGTGCTGGTGTCGCACGACTGGAGCGGGCGGCGTGAACTGGCGTGCAAAGGCGCGGAAAGAGCCGCCGATATGGGTTACGTCGGCTTTGCAGTGGATATGTACGGCAAAGGCATATTCGGTGCAGATGGCGACGCGGAAAAGAACGGTGCGTTGATGGCGCCGTTTGCGCAAGATCGTGCCTTATTGCGCCGCAGGATCAACGCCGCATTGCACGCCGTGCGGCAACTGCCGCAAGTCGATGCCACGAAAGTTGCCGCAATGGGTTACTGTTTCGGAGGCATGTGCGTGCTGGAACTGGCGCGTTCCGGCGCGGATGTCAAAGGCGTGATCAGCATTCACGGCATTTTTGCACCCGGCAACGTTGCGAATGAACCAATAACTGCCAAAGTGCTCTGCCTGCACGGCCACGACGACCCGATGGTGCCGCCGGAGCAAGTGCTCGCGTTTGAAACCGAGATGACCCAAGCCAACGTGGATTGGCAAGTGCATGTGTATGGCGGCACAATGCACGCTTTCACCAACCCGAAAGCCAATAATCCGAGTTTTGGCACGGTGTACAAAGAAGTGGCGGCGAACCGGGCGTACCGGTCGATTGCTGATTTTTTGGGGGAAGTGTTTGTATAAAAATTTTTAAGCCTTCGGCCTGACCGTCTCGCTCCGTCTCGACTGTCTGCCCGAAGGCAATCTTTTTGAGGCCTACCGGCCTCCTCTTGCCTGTCTCTTTCAACCTAGAGTCAAGCGGAACCCGATGTCGATGAGGCGATTGACAGGTCCGCGCCTGAAGCGGTAAGCGGAACGCACTTCCCCGCCATTGAAGTTCCAGGAACCACCGCGCAGCACGCGGAAAGTACCGTCTGCTGGACCAACCGGATCGGTCACTGCTCGAGTGGAGTATTTTTCCTCATACCAATCGGTGCACCATTCCCACACATTGCCATGCATCTCATATAATCCCCAGGGATTCGGCAGCAACGATTTAACCGGAACAGTTCTTCCACGGTACAGGCCTTTCTCTCCACCCGCATAGGGATAATTGCCATTATAATTTACTTGCTCTGGTGTGATATTTTCTCCAAAGCAGAATGGTGTTGTGGTACTGGCACGGCAAGCATATTCCCATTGCGCTTCGGTTGGTAATCGGACGAATAGTTCCGGATAAAGCTTGTTCAATTGTGTGATGAATTGTTGTACTTGATTCCAACTGATATTTTCTACCGGAAGATTCGCAGTATCCTGAAAGCGGCTGGGATTATTTTCTTTTCCCATCACTACTATCCATAAGGCTTGCGTGCAGGCGCTATCGGCCAGCCAAAAGCCATGTGATAATGTTACTTGGTGCTGGGTTTCGTTATCACTGCTTTCCGGTTCCGATTTTTTCGAACCCATCAGAAATATTCCAGGAATGATCCAGCGGAAGCGCTGGCGGATACCTTGATAGTTCAAATCCATGTATAAACCAAACCGATCCTGACCCCATTCGCTGGCCCAGGGGGCGGGGAAAGCGGGCGGTAATAATGTGCTATCCATTTTGGTTGTACACCTGTTGTATGAAATTTGTTGACGGATGGCGCTACGCTTATCCGTCCTACCAATCTTATTTTTTGTAGGATGGATAAGCGTAGCGTCATCCATCGTAGTCCAATTCATTTCCGGCGAATCAATTCCTTTCACCGGTCTCCCATGCTTCTGCTTCACACCCCGCCCAATCCTCTGGGTAAATCCCCTTCTTAACCATCTGATGAAACGTTGAATAAGGCCAATCTTTCACCGATTTTACCCAGCCATGCTTTACCGGATTGTAATGGATGTAATCCATATGAGCAGCATAGTCTGCGTCATTGTGGATAGTGTGTTCCCAAAAACGCCGCTGCCAGATGCCGCGTTCATGGCGTTTGATCCGGGCCTCAGAGCGGTATTCTATTTTGGGAATTGATTTGGAGAAAGTTTTCTTGATCAAGCGCCAGCGGTTGGAATAATCCGTATCCCCCTCGGGTAATGTCCAAATGCAATGCAAATGCTCCGGCAGCACAACCCAGGCATCAATATGAAACGGATACAATTGCCGAGTTTTCCGCACGGCTATGCGCAGTTCGTCAATATGCGTAACCAGCCATTGCGATTTGCGGTCAAGCAAATTAGCCGTGAAAAAATAAGTGCCACCAGGTTGCCGGTTGCGCCGGTAGTTTGGCATGGGTCAAGTTGTTATCCAGTGAATGTGTAGTAATGTGTGATGAACCTAAACTCCTCTGTTAGGTCACTCCAATGGCCAAAGAGGGTGGAAGGAAACCGAGGAGCTGTGAATTTTTCGGTCTGGTCGCAATAATTTTGTTAATGATATAACGTACAAGTACGCCCCAATGATCCGCTATGGTCAACTGAGGCGCATTTGCCAGAACATGATCAAGACCTTTTCGTATATTGGAGATCATCGACTTGATATGATCTCCGGCTGCGTGAGTCAGAGTGAGCAGCAATCGGGATTGACCGGCATGCTGGGTCAGGCGGGCAATGCCGCTGAGCAACATGGGACGGCTAGTGATTGCCTCCAGGCGTGTCTTCGGGTGTGCCAGTCTGACATACCAACTCCACCAATTGTAGATGAGCGCGACTGCTCGCGCTGAGAGGTTGCAACGTTCCAGGTCTTGCGTGGTATAGCCACCCCAGCCCCATTGGTTTTTCAGCTCATCGAAGCCATTCTCGCAGTCGGCCCGATCCCGGTATAACTGGCCAATGGCGTCGAGGGAGTAGTTTGTATTGGTCACCAATATAGCGTATTCCCAGAGTTTAACCTTGTCTGAATGGTCAATGAAGTGGAGCATCGGCTGCTGGTTCTCATTGCTCGTCTCGGCTGCCGCCATGCTGTCTTTGATTCGCCGCCGCAGTACCACTACACGCCGCGCACCACTCCAACCCGTCAGCCGAAGCTTGCCTTCCACCGCGTCAAAGCCTTGCCCCGCGTTCTGCCAGTCGCCTTGCTGCCATTGCCGCTCGATCAGTCGCTTAACTCCGGCAGTTTGCCGTAGCTTGAAGAGGTAGTGCTGTTCAATTCGCTCCATCTCGACCATTACCCCCTGATTGCCAAAGGCACTGTCACCGCGCACCAGGGCGGGGCGTTCCTCGGCAGCGAGTCGCTCAATTAGCCGGCACAGGCGCGGTAGGCTATGTTTCGCCGCACTGGCTTTACCGCTTTGTACCTCGACATCGAGCACCAGTCGAATGTTGCCGATCCAGTAGGTGTGCAAAGTATGGCTCGGCCGTCCCGGCTTGGTTGGGTTGTAGCCAATCTCGGCACCTGCCTGGTGACCATACAACAGTTTGACGCTGGTGTCGGCATCGAGTATCCAGGGTGTGCGTAAAGATTCTTGGGTACTCTCACCCAAGGCTTTATCCATCCATGCTGTGCTCTTCGCCAGTTGGACTGCGTGGGCAGCGCGTTCTTCTTCGCTACCATACTTCTTGCATGGGGCCGGTGCCAAGTGCGCCAGTGCGCGACGCAGACTCTCGTCACTGATGATCTTGTTCATGCCGAGTATCCGGGGAGCAACTTCATCGCCGCGCAGCCCGGCAACATGTGCATAGCGCCGCTGTCCATCCAAGATCGATAATAGCCAGGTGCCAAGCACATCAACTACCTTGGGTGCGTTGGGACTGGTGTAATCCATTGGACATCCATCCACCCAGCGGGTGAATAACCCAGAAACTTCCAAAAACTCGGCAAAGAATGGTAATTGCCCCAGTGCTGTGGCGCTTCCGCCTTCGTCCCAGCGAACGTGAAACCGGCCACCAGGAGTGGCTACGCTTTGTTCAGCCGTCGTTTGTTCCGTCTCCTGCAAAGTAGTATTGATCGCCTCGACCAGTGTCTTCTTCTCAAATTTAATTTCACCCATTGGGTGAGCCTCCTATTCTGTCGCAAACCCTTACCAGAAATACATTCGTGGCAATTTTACTGGAATCAACTGAGGAAAATAGGATGAATGAGTAGGACGGATAAGCGCAGCGCCATCCGTCAAGATGATCAATTTCATTGACCACAAATTTTGTATCCGTATCCAATTTTGTTAAAAAATACACCGCAATGATGCAGGATAATGGGGGAAATGTAAGGGGTGATGGATAGTGTGTCAATGGTGATGGGTGGTGTGAAAGATGGTTATGACGGATGGCGCTGCGCTTATCCGTCCTACCTTGCTATCCATTTTGGTTGTACACCTGTTGTATGAAATTTGTTGACGGATGACGCTACGCTTATCCGTCCTACCTTGCTTAGTTGGAGGAGTCCATTCCATTCGACTACCTTGCTAGGACCAAGCGGAACCCGATGTAGAAGTTGCGCTTGACAGGCTCGATTCCGGCGCGGCGAGCGGAACGCGTGTGCCAGTTGAGGTCATACCAGCAACCGCCACGCAGGACACGGTAAGTACCTTCATCAGGACTAAGTGGGTTTGTTACCGCTTGTTTGGGGTATTTGTCATGCCAATCCGTGCACCATTCCCACACATTGCCATGCATTTCATACAATCCCCATGGATTCGCCGGCAATGATTTTACCGGCACTGTTTTCTCACGATATAGGCCTTTCTCGCCTCCGGCATAGGGACGCTCGCCATTATAGTTGACTTGCTCGGGTGTGATATTTTCTCCAAAAGAAAACGGTGTTTGGGTGCCAGCACGGCAGGCGTATTCCCATTGCGCCTCAGTTGGAAGATTGGTGTACAAATCCGGAAACAGCGCATTTAATTTTTCGATAAATTGCTGCGCATCGAGCCAAGTGACATTTTCTACCGGCAGATTCGGATCATCCTGGAAATGGCTGGGATTTTCAGCCATTACCGCTGTCCATAATGCTTGCGTACAAGCGCTGTCGGCCAGCCAGAAACCATTTGTCAGTGTGACTTCATGCTGTGTTTCGTTATGGCTTCTTTCCGGTTCTGAATCCGGGGAGCCCATCAGGAAGGTGCCGGGGGTGATCCAGCGGAAGCGTTGGGTGATGAGCTCTTCAGAAGAGGATAATTCGGTAATTTGAGGGTGTATGAACAGATCTGCATAAAGGCCGTATTGATCGATACCGAATGGTAATGGAATAAGCCAGGAACCCGCCCTGCCTGCTTCCCCAGTAAACCACTTGGCTGTATGTGCTACGCCGCGCCAGGCCGGCAGCCTGACAGATAAGCCTTCGGCATTACACCAGATGTCGGTAGCCCAATCAGGTTTGTCGATGGCTTCCAGTTCCAGCCGCTGCCATGCGGTTTGTATCGTGATGATGTCATTATTTAAGTTGAACGTTTGACCAGTGCGTATCATTGACGGGTTTTGGTCTGCCGGGGAAGAAAAGCGGTAAGTCGGCGGGAATGCAGGGTGTGCGTCAAATTGAACGACTGGGGGGACAACTTCAGTATTTTGGGTACGTTGCTGGCAAATCAATTCACCGCGCGATCCGATTTGCTTGACTTGCCATTGCACGCGCTCATTGTGCTTTTGTTCATCCAGCACCCATAACAGACGGCTTGGATCGAAACCGGGTTCTAAGTGATCAGGCCATCGTCCTGCGCGGATATCTTCTTGGTGTGCCATTGCGTATAAATCATACGCCAAGTCATCCATCGAACTGCGCCAAACATCTGTAGGAAGGCAATTCAGAATCGTTTGGCACTGCATCAGTAAAGCATTTTTTTGCGTTGTTTCCTGCGTCGTCGTGGCGCACAATCGCTGGAAATAGTGACGGATGTCATTGGTTTGATCACTAACTTCCATTACGCAGTGATTGAGTGCTTCCAGTCGATGCAGACCTTCGAATGCTTCTTTATGATGTTCTTGCACGCATTGCCACAATTTCGCGGACTCGGGTGAGTGGGTAAATTTTTGTTGATACCGCCGATGGTATTTTTTAATCACTGAGTCATGCACGCGAATACCAAGGCTGGTTCGATGGACATCGGGATGATTCCAGATTTGGCTTTCCAGCTCGCTACTTCCCCATTTTAATTGATCACGTAAACGCCGCAGCAATCCCTTGTCAATCAAGGGTAAAGGCGATAAAAGTGTCAGAATATCTTCGAATTTCTCCGCGGCAGGTTGGGGTAACCTAAAACCGCGTCGGTTCGGGTGGCGAGGTACGCGATAGGTATCATTTAGCGGATTTGGGTTGATTAACCGGCATAGCGATAAGTTTTGTGGTGATTGGTCTGCGGGGCTCAGTGTCAGTATCGGTGCTGAATGGGTGTGCAAGTGTCTAAACATCCGTTGCCAGCGAATCCGCGCTTCAGGATACGAGTCGCTGATTCCTAAGTCACTCAAAATTAGGATTGCTACATCGGCAGCAGGCACACGCCATGTAAACCAATCATCATTTTCTTGTGTAGGCCAGGCAATTACCTGCGCAGGCAATTTACCCAGTGTATCTTCTTCAAATCGCAAGGAAGTGACAGCCTCTGTGCCCAACAGCTTCTTAAGCTGCGCGATAATGTCAGCGAAATCAGACCAGTAAGGTTCCAGAGCAGCTCGGGTATCCACGATGATTTGTAAGCGCTGCGGCCAACGATTGCGGGATAGATTAGGCAAGCGCCGTATGGGCTTGGCATTTGCTAACCACCGAGTTACCCGCGGATAATCTATTTTGCCGGTTTTCTGGGGCTGCCCTAAACCGTTATGCAGAAACGGCAGCAAGCGCGACATTGCGAATAATGGGCGCGGAGGCGCGAATTGGAAGGTGCCCTTAGGTGCTGATTCCGCAGTCAGACGATAGCTCGGATCGTGCAGATAATGTGGTTGGTTAGTATTTAAATCATTTGACTGGGTGAGTTGTTCACGTTTGTTAACGCGTAAAAATCGGGCAGAAGGGCGTGGAGCAGGTTCGCTGGTGGTATTGATTGGTAACGAGGATTCAGGTTTGTGCGTGTTATCGGAACTATCGCTATCGGATTCGTGCTGAAAAGACGAGATTTGTAGCGGTTTTGTTTCGTAGCCGAGCACTTGCGCCATTTTTTGCAACGCTTCGTCATTTTCTCCCGCTGCATGAATCAGTACCAGTCGCTCCCAAACCATCGTTATTGATCCAATTCTTTTTTCAAGGCATAGGACGCAATTTTTTCCAGGCGCTGTTGTTGTTCATCATGGTTAAGACTTTGTAACGCACCGAGTAAGTCAATGTATTCTGCAAGTCCGGGCGGATAGCGGGAATAAGTGCTTGCAGTGCGATCGCTCCAAAGCAATTCGGCTGCTCGCAAATACACGGGTTCGGCGATGCGTTTGCCAAAATGCAACTTGCCGCGCTCGATGAGCCAGCTGTATCGTTTTTCGATATCACCTAATTTTTCAGTCGATTCTTCCATTCTCAATGTGTGTACCAGGCAGCGGCGCACAAAAGCTGTTGGGAGTTCCCGCTCTTCATTGGTGGTGATTACGACCAATAGGCGCGCAGGATCGGCTGTGATTGGATTCTTGAAGGCTTCGTTCTCATCATCGGGATTAATATAGGGCACAGTGAATTGATAATTGCCAAGCGTTTCGAGCAAACCATTGGGTAAATCCGGTTCGGCTTTGTCCATTTCGTCCAGCAACAACACCACGCCATCCGGACTGGATACGCGCGAGTTTGGGATGAATTGGGGTTTGGGGCGCCATTTGTTGGCGCAAGCATGATATTGTAATTCTGCCGATTGCCAGTCATACGCCCACCAGAAAGCGCCCGGTGATAAGAAATGCCGCGGATTCATCCGGTTTTCCCAATCACTTTCGGATAATCCCGGCTTATTACTCATGGCTTGCGCTTCACCCAGTCGGCCGATAGCGTCAAAATGCCAATGCAAATCACTCAATTCCGTATTGCCGCGAATCACTTCGCTGACAAATGCTCAACCTAGCTGCTCAGCAATGGCTTTGGCCATTTGACTTTTTCCGGTACCCGGCTTGCCGCGGACCAGTAACGGACGACCGGCAGCATAAGCAGCCCAGAGTGCGTAACAATCGTTCTCATCAAAGATATGATGCAGATGTTTGCTTGGATTTGAGACTCTTAAATCCGGTGGAAGAAAATGTTGTAATTGTGGTGGCGTAAACATAAGAATTTCCCTGTTACTTCAGCGATAGAAGCGTGGCATATTGGTCAAGCAATGATTTTGGATCATGGTAAGGTGATGATGTATCTTTACTTGGGCTTTGATTAAAACAAACAAACTGAATATATTCAGCTGATTGTTGTGACATCTCCGGATACCATGTCTGAATTTCAAACAATTTGAGTGTAGCTTCCGACATGAGGTAATAGATCGGTCTGCGGTTGACATTAAAATGTGATTTTGCAAGTGTATAAATACCATCCCGGAGTTCTTGAGGTTCAGGGGGATATTGATCCGATTTATGCAAATCTTTGTAAATCGGTGCTAGCAGCTGCATTTCGGTTGCGTTGGGTGAAATACTATCAAATAGTGCCATTTCATCGTTACCATTTGCCGGTTGCGCAATTCCTTTGGAATCTAATTTAAATCTGGCCTGCTGTAACAGGCTTCGAGAGACAATGACTTCAACATACGGAGGATGCATTAACGAGTATCTGCGACTTATACTTTTGTTGGACAATTGCTTCATCTTCAATTGATGATTGAACCACCAATTGGAATCGACACTGTTGATCAGCAGCCAACCGCCAATCTGAGTTGCTTGAAAATGACATTCTCCCCATTGCTCCGGGTTGGAAAATTTTAATTTTTCTCGTTTGTCTTGTATGACGCGAGTTAAAACAGCAATAGCATTTTCGAGTTCGCTTTCGTCTACCCAATGTTGCGCAATATCATTTGCCGTTATCCCTGGCGCTAAGCCGATTTCACGTGCTAACTTATCGATTGCCACAAAATTGGTTTTTAGAATCTCAGTCACTTCCCTTTTGATCGTACTATGCAGTAATTCTTTTTCTTCTGCGACTGCTGAGTGTATAGCGGCCCGGTTGGCAATAAGGTAATCGCCAAGTATTTTGTCTTTATCGCCGTGCTCCAACGATGGGTGAAGTTTATCCAAATACGGTGAAATGACGTTTTTCCAAACGGTTTCGATTTGTTGCCACGCAGCTTCAGGATCGGTATTGAGTAGGCGTGCCAGTTCGTCACGGATAGCTTTGTTTTCTTCCCAGTATTTTTTTGCATTCGTCCATTGATATGCATTCATATTTTCTGTGACCCGGATCGGATGGATAAAACGCCGATCAAGGTCAGCCCATTGGTCGATGGTGACCAGCTCATACAGCGTATAAGCAGATTCGAAGTAATCGAGTGTAAGGAATATGAAAATGCAGCGAGCGGAAGCCAATTCATCCATAAAAGCTTTGATGCTTTCACCTGGCTTGATTTCCTGATTGTCATAAACAAATTTGATATTTTGATCCGAGCAATGCTTTTCAAGCAATTCGAGTGCTGTTGCATTGTGTGTATTTCTCTGGCGATAGGATAGGTAGGCTGTTATTGGAATTTGGTTTGCCGATTTACTGGTCGAGTTGTTTTGTTCAGTCATTGCATAGTTAATTGAAATTATTTTATCTGGCTGTGACGAGCGGCGGATCGGGATATTGGATTGATCTACCGATGAGCCTGTTTCAATCGGTTACTGGTGAGCTGCTCGATATCTGCGTGCTTTACTTGCGGAATACCTGCTTGGCGAGCTAACCATAAGTCGTAAGCAGCTTGTTGTGCTACCCAGAGATCAGCGCTTCCGCCATTTTCCACTCCTAACCAGCTTTCCAACCGCAATGCCATTTCGGGAGATAGGGCAGCGCGTTCGTTGAGAACGCGCGACAAAGCAGCGCGGCTAACGTTCAGTTGCTCGGCTGCTTTGGTGATCGATAATCCGAGTGCAGGGAGTACATCTTCTCTTAAAGTTTCGCCGGGGTGTGGCGGGTTATGCATTTTGCTCATATTGAATATTTCCTAGTGATAATCTTGATAGTCAACCAGAATAGCGTCTTCGTCCTCGAAAGCAAAAGTCATTCGCCAATTACCGTTTACTGTTATCGAGTAATGACCGGCAAGCTTGCCGCTTAAGGCATGTAATTCCCAACCTGGAATATTCATATCGTTTGTGCTTTTAGCAAGATCAAGTCTTATTAATTGCCTTCTTAATTTTGCCGAATGGTGTGGCTGAATTCCAGATAAACTGCCAGTGGTAAAGAAAGCGTGAAGCCCTTTATGTTTGAAAGTCTTTATCATACCGGATTGTATACCGTAGCGTTACAGGTCGCAATTGATGCCGCACAAACCCATAATCATTCAATTTAACTTGGCTTTTAACTGTTACAAACGCTCCAGCAAAATCTGCCTAATTTCTTCATCATTCAGAACGATGGGATTGGTTTTCATGCTGCTGCCACGGCAATTGGCGATGACTTTAACGAATGCGGTTTCTTGCAAACCGTAATGCGCTAGGCGTGGTAAAGCAAGTTCGTCGATCCAAGCTGTCAGCAGGTCGATCAAAGCAGTAAAAGCGGCTGCCGATTTTGAGAAATTTTTTTGGCAGAGAATTTCAGCGACCTGTACGTATTTTGCCAGCGCTTTGTTGTTCGGTTCCCGCGCCAGCATGCTGTGAATATTGATTCGCGTAGCCGAGGCGACCAGGGTGCCGCAGACGGCACCGTGCGGGATCGGGTAAAAAGCGCCTAATGGGGATGCCAGGCCATGTACCGAACCCAGGCCAACTTGTGCCAGTGTGATGCCGGAGAGCAGGGCGGCGTAAGCCATTTTTTCGCGGTGTTGTTCAAGCTCTCCTTCTTGGCGAAAGAGCGGGATCAGCGCGTCACGGGCGGCTTGCAGGCCGCTGATCGCCAAGGCATCGGTGAATGCATTGGATTTGAGGGAAACATACGATTCCAGCAGTTGCGTTAATGCGTCCATGCCGTTGGCGGCGATTACACTGGGCGGGCAACTGGCGAGTAAATCCGGATCGACAATGGCATACTCGGCAACCAGTTTGTCATGGCGGAAAGATTTTTTAAAACCTTGCTCGCCTTGCACGCTGAGCACAGCATTTTTGGTCGCTTCGCTGCCGGTACCGGCGGTAGTTGGCACGGCGATGAATGGTATAGACGGTCCTTCGTAGGGCAGTTCCGGGCCGACACCTTCGAGATAATCCATCACGGAGCGCTGTACTTTCAGTAATCCGGCAATCGCTTTGGCGGCATCGAGTGCACTGCCGCCACCGATGCCGACCACGGCATCAAAAGTGTCATTGGCATAAATTTTGACGAGATCATCGATCAGAACGGGGGAGGGTTCGTCGGCGACCATGCACTGCTGCCAACGGATTGAACGTTGCTGGAGTTGATCGATAAAAGGCTGCCAGTGACTGGAGTCAATAAAAGATCGCGATCCTGTTACCAGTAGGATACGCGAACCATAGCTGGCAATAATATCCGGCAATTTTTTTAATACCCCCGCGCCAAATTCGATGCGCGGCAACCGGGCGATGGAGAAATTGAACATCAGTTGTTTACGATTGGATACAAACCGTCATAGACGATGCCTTTGCGCGGTTCAACCATCCAATCCGCCACGGTATTGCGCCATGCCAGATAATGCGCAGTTTCTTTATGCGCAGCGGCGTCCCGTTGGGTTTTATAGGCTTCGTAAAATACAAACTTTGCCGGATCATCTGCGGACTGCAAAATATCAAAACGAACGTTACCCGCTTCGCGAATGGAGTTTTCGTGGTTTAACCGGCAGGCTTCCTTGAATGCTTCCACTTTTTCCGGTTTGACTGAGGCATAGACAATAGTTACATACATGATCTGAATCCTTAACAAATCTATTGGAGTTTAAGGCTCTGCAATTTGCTGCTGCGTGCTTTGTTGCTGGGCTGTATTTTACTATCAAACAGCATCAGTTTTTTCAACCATTGCGGTATCGTTGCATTCCAAGCATGAAATTTAAATTAATCATAGGTAAATTCCCTGGCTCAGCGCGGGAATTTCCAGAGATTTTGCCGTTTCTGCGATCGTTGTAACGTTCTCGTCCCAATCACGAGACGAAGAGTCAAAGAGGAATGAGTGCCAATGTTTGAGTGTTACGTACGGGGATTGTATCAATCATGAAGCATTTGTTCTGAAATGGTGAAAGAAACTGCTATTTGGCAAGTTCAGGAATTCTATAGGGGAGAAGTGTTGCACGATCTGGTAAATCAGAAGGAAAGCGCGATTGTAGAAGGCCATTTGATGCAGGGCAATCGGGCTTAAATTACTCCAATAATGCGGAGCAAATAATCATTATTCCAACCGGCCTTTAATCGTTTTATTTTTACACCGACTTTTGATATTTTTTCTTTATTTATCAGGTTTAAAGCAATATGTCTGATAGTGGCAAGATTGGCTGCACTATGGCCTTTGCGTGTCCGGTTGCTATCTTCATCAAAAGCAATATCAAGCACCCAATGTAAATTGTTCTCGATAGCCCAATGAGCGCGAACAGCATGTTCCAGTTTAGCCGGATTATTGGCGCTCAGACTACTGATGAAATAACGCGTTTCCCCGGTGATTCTATTTTCTGATTCTCTTGTTGCTGTAACCGCAATGATACTTTGTAGTCCTGCCCAAGCATGACGTTCTTTTAACCATGCGATCTCATCTGTCACACAGATAGTACGTGTTTCAATGCGTCCATGATCCCCATCAACAGTCACCATGGCGGCTTCAGGCGATAACTGCGAGGTAAAATACGTGGCAACATCTTCATGTAAGTTACCCTGGTTGCCCTTCAGGCTCAAGACATAATCGCCACCTTGTTGAATAATCTGCTGAGCAATTCTTTTCTGGCAACCCATGGCATCAACTGTAATCACACTTCCTGCAATATTCAGTCGCGATAACAGCTTGGGAATGGCCGTAATTTCATTGGATTTATTGTCCACTTTAACCTGACCCAAGACCAGGCTATTGTGCTGCGCCCATGCACTGACCATATGGATAGCTGCCTTTCTTGAAGCCTTATCAATGCTACGCCTTAAGCATTTACCATCAATTGCAATGACTTCTCCTTCAGTCAGACTGGCTAAGTCAGACACCCAGTTGGAAAAACACTCGCCAAACTGTTCATTGTCTATCGCTGCAAAAACATCTCCAAAGGTATCATGCGCGGGTATCCCATGCTGCAAACCAAGCAATTTAGTGAACCAGTCTATCTTGGCTTTGCCAAATTCTTCAATAGCCACCCAATTGTCCGCCCCACAGATAACAGCGCATAAGGCGATAAAAAATATATCCTGTAACTGGTGTTTCTTTTGCCTGTCTACTCTCGGGTCTTCAATGCTTGAAAAGTGATGGATAATTGACGCTATCGGTTTCTCTATCATTTGAAATCAAAATGATAAAGCTAATACCTCATCTTGTTTCTGTTTTCAAGCCTCTTTTAGCCCGATTGCCCTGCCATTTGATGGTGGGTACATTCATATGTGCATCAGTACGAGATAAACTACCCGGCGGCAAGCTGTCGGGTAGTTTATCTGTCGCTAATCAAAATTCAGAAACGGTAACGCTCTGAATAAAGGAGAAAGCGTTTTTACTTCTTGATACTCATTTCGTTGAGGACTTTTTTTACGCCAGCGATTTTTCCTGCAAGCTCGATCGCCCGGTCAATCTGAGCTTGGTTTTCAACAAATCCACTGAGTTGAACTTCCCCATCTTGTGTCACTACACTGATATCGGAGCTGTCGACGATTGAATCGCTGAAGAGCGAAGCTTTTACCTTAGTCGTAATGACGCTGTCATTAATTTTGTCGCCTACACTGGTATCTTTGGTCTCTATGTCCATTTTGTTATGGACCTGTTTGACGCCTTCTACCTGTCGCGCAATCACGAGGGCACGGTCGATTTGACTTTGATTGTGCACAAAACCGCTCAGCTGTACTTCACCTTTGCGGGTTTCAACTTTGATATCCAAGCTTTCCAGGCCGGTGTCTTTAAGCAGGGCGGATTTTACTTTTGTGGTGATGACGCTGTCGTTGATTCCTGTTCCCACTGAGGTGTCGGGCTTAGTCTGATGCTCCTGGTGTTTTTCCTGTCCATAGGCTGCGCTGGACAAGCAGACGGCAAACGAGATAGTTAGGACAATGAATTTATTTTTGATATTCATGATTTTTTCTCCAGAATTGAATAAACTGCTCATGACTCCAGACTGACAGATCAGCATGATGTTAGAGCAAAGCGATTATTGATTAGGACGATGGTGCTTACAGTGTTGTGTGTGGTAATGAAAGCTTGGAAGCAGGCATCTGCCGAGATACTGCACTCGATATCCGAGGAATCAGTTGTAAACTTTCCCTGAAGACGAAGCAGAAATGCACTATCGATACTTTATGCGGTATTGCCGCGCATACTAAAACATCCTTGATGTATGCGCGACTGGTAGTGCTATGCTTTCTTGACGGTTTCTTTCAAGTCGCCAACACCTTTTTGTATTTTTCCTTCGACCTGCTTCTCCAGTCCTTTGGCTTGCTGCTCTTTGCTGCCAACCAGTTTACCGGCTTCTTCCTGAATTTTTCCAGCGATGTCTTTTGCTTCGCCTTTCACTTGATCTTTATTCATGATGAATTCCTCATATTAAGTTGAAACATTTAAAAACGAATCGGGTTCGGTTCGTATGCTACGAGTCACATTAATACTCTACGTGTGATGCAACCGATTTTAATGAGAAAGGGATTGCGCTTCTGTGCGCTTGGTAACATAGTGTTCAAAATAAATTTTGCTTATGGCGAAGTTGCCTACCATCAGCGCGAAATGGTGAGGTCAAGTGATTCGGGGAAAAATGCTAATGGTGTCGTGCGTGCGACTCGATGCGTTCGATGTGTACCAGCGGAACGAGCAGCCAGATTGCAGCCGTAGCGAGCGTGGAAATGATTACAAGCCAAGTATATGCAAACGGTCCTTCGCCGAGTTCTGTGTACAAGTGTGCGCCGACATTCTGTGAAGCCAGCGTGCCGAGATTGAAAATTGACATAAGTAATGCAAAGAAGGTCGCTTCTGCACGTTTGGGGCATGCTCTCGCAGCAAGATCCAGAAATGCCAGAGTAGTGATCATACCGGTGATGCCCCAGATGACATGAATGAACAGTGCGGAAGTTTCACCGCGATAAGCCAGGTAAGTTAGTAAGGTTATTACCGATAAGCCGATGGCAAAATTGATCAAGTGGCGCAGCGGCATTGCTCGCGACAGAGGTGCATAAATGAATGCGCCAGCGATACTGGTTGCTGCACCGACTGAGCTTAGGATGCCGATGTATTGCTGGCTGAAGCCGAGCACGTCGGTTTGGTAATAGAGAAATGCCGGACCGAAGGACGGGCTGAAATTGAACAAAAAGATAAATCCGGCTACCAGCCACACCGAACGTTCTCCGAATCCTTCCCGCAGTGCTGCCCAGATTTCCTTGAATCCGTTATTTTTGGGATCTACATGTTTTTCGCGTACGAAAAATACAGTCATCAGCAGTACGATAAAAGGAAATATCGCTGCAACGGCAAAAGCGGCTTGCAGATTCCTGTACTCGGCAAAATATCCGCCCAACAGTCCCACGATAATTGATGCGGCAGTGACTGCGGTCCATTGCACCGATTGAAATGCTCCGGTGAGTCCATGCGATTTGCCGTTCTCCACCATCAGCGCATCGGTCAGAACGTCGTTATAGGCGAGACCCAGCCCCATCGTCGTATAGAGAAGGGCAAGTTCCCAGTAGGTATAATGCGACGAAAACCCGGCAGTCAATCCTGCCATACACGCCAGCGCCGAAGTCAGTAGCAGATAACTTTTGCGCCGCTGGCCGAACAATGGCAGAAAATCCGAGATTAATCCGTAGATCGGTTTAATGAACCAAGGAATCGATGCGAGCAGAAAGAAAGTTGCAACATCATCAGCCTCCAAACCATGATCTTTGAAGCTAATAGCGATCACCTGGATGGGTAGCGCGGACATGCCCTGAGCGAAGTAGACGATAGCAAATAAGATTGCAAGGCGACGAGCATCTGCAGTTTTAAATGGATGAAGATGTTGCAGCCAATCTTTCATGTGTGCGTCATACGGCTAAATGGTGTTGCTTATACTGAAATATTTCATCTTGCTTGACGATGCGCTGTGCTTCAGTCCAATTCGGCAGTGCTTCAATTGGGAGAAAGTTTGCAAAAGTGTTAACTGAAATCATGATCAGCGGGTTAGTTTGTGGCGATATTAGTGGATGAGGCAACAACAGGCACACATTTAGGTATACGTTAATCAAGAATAAGATTTCACGTTGCTTTAACCAATTGCGAGAATAACAGTAACAAATTCTATCTCTCGGTTGTGCGGTCTGTCTAATTATTATTCGTGCTTGAATGCATCAATCACGAAAATTTACATTTTTTCTTTCTACGAGACCATTTTTGGAATTTCTGCTTACACGCGAATTCTGTGTGCAAATATCTCAAGCGCAGTGGATGGTTGATTTTCAAAAGTCACTTCCAGAAATATTATAGGCGTTGACTGCCACATAATATGATTCTGGAAGGTTTGTACTGAGGCGTTATAACTCAACCATGAGCCGGATTTGTAAGCTGGATTGCATAGGAGAACCCATCTCATAGTTGTTGCAATTAAACCGATCAATGCCAGTCTATTTCCAAGCTGCGAAATTTACGGTGAAAATGGTTGTTTGTCAAGTAGTGTGTAGAGAACTGTAATGACTTCACCTACTTGTCTCTTTCCATTATGAAGTGTGTCTGAAGGGGCTGCGTATGCCTTGTTAGTCGTAAACATCCAGACGGAGGAATACTTCCAGCATGAAATGTTGTGATGCAATGGTAGAATACAAATGAAACATTTTTTAACCAGACCGAATCTGAATTAAGTTCGAATACGCTAATCCATTTCTTCTTTCAGACCCATTTCTAGACTGTAAAATACTTTTCTGTGTAACGTAAGTTGGGGTATTTACGTTCAACTCTGTGTTATGGTGAGTCAAAAAATGTTTGTTATTATGTTTGTGGCGTTACAGATTTAGACTTGAAGTTTTATGCTATTCTAAAAAAAGTATGTAATGAGCTGTATAAATAACTTGTTATACAATGAATTTTCTGGTAATAGTATACGATTTTTTTTCGCTACGGAATCTGGGATTAAAGAGGAGCCATAAAGATGCCAAAAGAGCTGCAAAGTAAACAAGTGTCTCCCTATGAACCAAAAGCAGGTGAGGATTATATGAATCCTAATCAGCTTATGCATTTTCGTAAGTTACTGGAAGGTATGAAAATTGAATTGGGTCAAGATATTGACCGTGCAGTACATACCATGCAGGATGAAGCTACAGTTTTTGCTGATCCTAATGATCGCGCAAGCCAGGAATCTGATATGACGCTTGAGTTGCGTAATCGTGATCGTGAGCGTAAGCTCATCAAAAAGATCGATGAGATAATTGGAAAAATCGATTCTGGTGATTATGGTTATTGTGAAAGCTGCGGGATTGAAATTGGATTAAAGCGGCTTGAAGCCCGTCCTACTGCGACACTGTGTATTGATTGTAAAACGCTGGATGAAATGCGCGAAAGGCAAATAGCCAAGTAGGTTGTTTGTTGGAAAATCAAAAACCCTGTCACGAGCACAGGGTTTTTGATTTAATCATTCTATGATTCTTCCGTTCCAGAATCAGTACTATCTCCATCGGCAGATACTGCTTTCATACTCAGACGCAGTCTTCCTTTGTCATCTGCTTCAAGTACTTTTACGCGAACTTGCTGGCCTTCATTGAGGTGATCAGAAACATTGTTGACACGTTCATTGGCAATTTGTGAGATATGCAGCAAACCGTCTTTTCCTGGAAGAACGCTGACAATGGCGCCGAAATCAAGTAATTTTAGCACTATACCGTCATAAATTTTACCAACTTCAACTTCTGCAGTAATGTCTTCTATTCGTTTTCTGGCTAGCTCACCGCCTTCAGAACTGACACAAGCTATGGTTACCTGACCGTCATCAGTGATATCAATCGTCGTACCGGTTTCTTCCGTGAGTGCGCGAATGACAGCGCCGCCTTTACCGATAACGTCACGAATTTTTTCTGGATTGATTTTGATTTTGATTATACGGGGAGCGTGGACTGAAATATCTTCACGGGTTGAGGGCAGGGCTTGTTTCATGATTTGCAGGATGTGCATCCGTCCTTCATGGGCCTGTATCAGCGCTGCATGCATGATATCTTTGGTGATACCCTGGATTTTAATATCCATCTGCAATGCAGTAATGCCTTTTTCCGTACCTGCTACTTTAAAATCCATATCACCCAGATGATCTTCATCACCGAGAATATCGGTTAATACAGCAAAACGATTTCCATCTTTAATTAAGCCCATTGCAATGCCAGCTACATGCGCTTTTAGCGGAACACCCGCATCCATAAGGGCAAGACAGCCGCCACAAACCGATGCCATTGAACTGGAGCCGTTTGATTCGGTAATTTCAGATACTACGCGTAAGGAATAACCAAATTCTTCAGGGGAAGGCAGAACCGCGGCAATGGCACGCTTTGCAAGACGTCCATGCCCGATTTCACGGCGCTTGGGAGTGCCGACACGACCAATCTCTCCCGTTGCATAGGGTGGCATGTTGTAATGCAGCATAAACCGATCATTATAATCACCTTGCAGTGAATCAATTTTTTGCTCGTCACGCGCCGTACCCAGTGTTGCAACTGCTAAGGCTTGTGTTTCACCGCGAGTAAATAGTGCTGAACCATGTGTGCGAGGTAGCACACCATTTCGAATTGTTATGGCTCTTACAGTGCGTGTACCACGGCCATCGATTCGGGGTTCTCCATCCAGGATTTGGTTACGTACAATTTTTGCTTCCAATGCAAAGAATGCTTCCTTGAAGGATTGCAGATCAGGTCCGCCTTCTGTATCAACACCGATTTCAGTAGATATTCGTTGACTAATAGCCTCGATCGCTTCAGAACGTGCCTGCTTCTGTTTAATCTTATAAGCCATTCGTAAGTCGGCTTCTGCCAGGCTTGCAATCTTTTCTTCAAACGAAGTATCTTTTACAGGCGGAGTCCAATCCCACGCAGTTACACCCGCTTCATCAGCAAATTCATTGATTGCATTGATAACTGCCTGCATTTGCTCATGGCCAAATATAACCGCGCCCAGCATTACTTCTTCCGATAACTCCATTGCTTCTGACTCCACCATCAAAACGGCTTGTTGCGTTCCTGCAACAACCAAATTCAATTGAGTGTCTTTAAGTTCTGAAGTTGTTGGATTAAGAACGTATTCGTTGTTGATATAACCAACGCGAGCAGCGCCAAGGGGGCCATCAAACGGTATTCCAGAAAGGATAAGCGCAGCGGAAGTGCCGATAATGGAAGGAATATCTGCATCCACTTCAGTATCCGCAGACATTACGGTAGCTACTATCTGTACTTCGTTATAGAAACCTTCGGGAAAGAGCGGACGAATTGGGCGATCAATTAATCGAGAAGTTAGTGTTTCTTTTTCTGAAGGACGTCCTTCTCGTTTAAAGAAACTGCCCGGTATTCTACCCGCAGCGTAAAATTTTTCTTGATAATCCACAGTGAGTGGAAAGAAATCCTGTCCTGGTTTTATAGTTTTTGCACCAACCACAGTAACAAGTACTACTGTATCGTCCATTGTAACCATTACAGCGCCATGAGCTTGTCGTGCTATTTCACCTGTTTCCAATGTAAGTTGATGGCGCCCGTAGGTAATACTCTTCTTAATAGGTTTCAATTAACAATCCCTTTTTCCTTTTTGATAAATTTTTCCGAATTATGAATTGCCCTCAAACCATAGCATCGGTTGTGTAACAATTTGAATGGAAAATAATCTACTTGATTTGCTGCCAGCACAGTTTTGCGAGGAGCGCTTATTTGCGTAAACCAAGACGTTCAATCAGAGTCTGGTAGGCATCATTATTACGTTTTTTTAGATAATCAAGTAGCTTGCGGCGACGACCGACCATGCGTAACAAGCCACGACGGGAATGGTGATCTTTGACATGTGTTTTGAAGTGTCCGATTAGGTCATTGATTCGGGTCGTTAAGAGTGCAACTTGGACTTCTGGAGAGCCAGTATCTCCGTCCGCCCTTTGATAATCGCGCACTACCTGTGCTTTTTGATCGATTGTGATAGACATAAATTTCTCCGCTTAAAATAACCAGTGTAAAAAGCCGGAATTTTACTCTTTAATATTGCTCTTGTCCAAACCAGATCAAAGTGTAGGGGCATTAAATGCTCCTGCGGAATATGTGGTAGAGGATGAGGGTCAATTGATATAGTTGTTTTTAAAATTCTGGTTTTTAATTCCAAGCATAAAGCATTGTTGTTTTTATTAATCTCTGCGGGTTCAATTCCCCGTCCCTTGGACCGAAAGCTGGTTGAAAACCGCAGATTGAAGAGCGTAGTTAATACCCCGCTGATTGCGGCGGGGATTTTCTCAAAGGGGTATAAATATTTCGTAACACCTATTCTAGTAGTGCTCGAATTCTAACCGGCCTTCTCGTCTGATTAATTCATCGATAGTGAGACCCACAGCTGATATGCCATTGAATACCGTTCCCACTCTTTTCTTGTTAAAATGCTCCATCATGGTGGTGTAGGCTCTGGGTGGTAACGGAAAGAATTCGGCTTCTTTTACTAGGAGAATTGCATTCTTCATATAAAATTCAACAAACTCTTTAATTTCAGGTTTCTCAGTTGCTTTCGCATTGACATAGATAAAGATAGGTCGGGATAGCGGTTGATAACTTCCATTTTCAACGGTTTCGACAGACGGGAGAATGCCGCCTTTTCCATTGTTTATCGCTACTGCTGTCACTTTAGTTTGATTCTCGATGTAATAGGCAAAGCCAAAAAAACCCAACCCATTCTTGTTACTCGCTACTCCTTCTACTAATACATTGTCATCCTCGGATTCGGTGAAATCATTCCGGCTTGATTTGATCTTGCCAACGATGGCCTCGGTAAAGTAATCGAAGGTACCGGAATCTGCATCTGCACCATAGAGTTTGAAAGATTCATCGGGCCATGCCGGGTTTATCTGATTCCATTTGGTAATTTTACCTTGAGCTGCGGGCTCCCATATTTTCTTCAGTTCCGCGATCGTCATGGTTGTACTCCAAGAATTCTCTGGGTTCACCGCCACGGTTAATGCATCGAATGCTACCGGAATCTCAATAAATTGCACCCGGGAATTTTTGCAGTCTTTTATTTCATTTTTTAGAATCGGGCGGGAGGCATTAACGATATCAATTTCACCGCGGCAGAATTTCTTGAAACCGCCACCGCTACCGGAGATATTAACGGTTACGCTAACTGCATTTTTTTTTGCGATCTGAAACTTGTCTGCGACTGTTTTTGTGATCGGATAAACGGTGCTCGAGCCATCAATTTTTATAACCGCTTGAGCGCTTGCAACACTGATGATACTAAATGATGCGCTAAATAAAAAAGACAAACTCAGTAACTTAAGGCTGTGTAATTGTAACATTTCACCCTCCATTTGATTGAGATAGCTACCGCACGCCTAGCAACTTCAGTACGCTATGTATGAGAATAGTAACGTATGTTTTTTGACAATAGTAGTATCTTGATAGATAAGTACTTAAATGCTTGTTAGTAGAATCGAAGCTGATATTACCGGGAATTCATGAAATGAGATTCCGAATTCCCTGTTTACATACGCGCAATTTAAGCTGCAGATTTCTTGCGCAGACCTAAAAGTCGACTGTAACTTGCGTCAGGAATGAGCCAAAATCAGCATTATTCCATCCGTGAGTACGTGCACCGGCACCGCCTGAATACCCATTTGTGTTTGTGGTTGGAGTTCCCGCAGTGTTGATATCCAACATATAAATAACATTACTTTGGAATTTAACATTCGAATGGGGATACCAATTTAAACCGAACCTAACCATATCCGCCTTTCCGCCTTTAATCACGCCAGAGTTCATGTCGATGTAATCATAGCCTGCAGCGACTTCCCATGCGCCCCAGCCGGCGCCGTTCCACTGAAATGGACGATTAGGCTTAATCCGGTTTGCCGCACCATTTCTGACATGATAAGCCTTAGATTCGCCGGTCAGGAAGTAGCTTGCAAAACCGTAATAACCTGTCAGATGTTCATCGTTGTACCCGGTGCCATTGATATTGGTGCGTAAGTATTCGCCTTGTGCTGAGAATGGACCGTAAACAAGCCATGATTCTGCGCCATAGCGATCGTAACTGCTCACCCGGCGGTGAAGCGGATCACTCAGCGCGCCTGTGCTTAAGTTGCCGGTATTCAGTATATTAGTACGATCTACGTTGGTTCCAGGGAAGGCAAAGAACGACATCCCGCCGCCGCCGCCGTTGGATCCTTCACCAACCATTGTGCCGTCTGCTCGATACTGGGTATTAACTGCGGTGTGTCCCGCAGAGATACCGACATGCATGAACTTGGTTTCGCTTTCCATCCAGGGTCTGCCGCTGACACGGCCGATGCCTTGCCAGCCGGTGTCGCCAGAACCGTTATTGCGGCTTTGATTGCCGTTAGCGTTTACAGAAGTGGAAGCAGCCGACCAGGAACCAATCGGTTCTGTTTGAAAAGCCAAGCCGGTTTGCCACCGCTGAACAGCGTAGTTGGCACCGATACCTGTTTTGTAGGTATTGGGATTGTCGACGAATGAGTTGACCGACATATGACGTTCAATGAATGTTAGGTAACGGTTACTGGCAGCTTCTTCCAAACTGAATGGTTCTTTAAATGAGCCAATTTTATAAGATAATGCATTGGTATGATTTAAACGTACAAATGCATCGGTAATGCCGGATCCGACTGAGCCATTGCCACGGCTAAAGTCATATTCGAATTTGTAATCCCATACTTTGTAAAAAGTACCTTCAACGCCAAGACGTGCACGGCGGATATTCATACCGCTATTCAATTCATTCGGCGTGTTGGTTCCGAAAGCAGGGTCAGGTTCATTGATAAAATTGTATTGTGAGGCTGGTTGTATCCGTCCATTGAGCGATACTGAAAAATTGCCATCCTTGGTTGACCAATGCAATCCACGGTCATCAAAATTCCCGTGTATTTTCTCAACTTCTTTGACACGCTCTTCGAGTACGGAAACTTGACCTTTAAGCTGTTCTTTCTCAGCCTTTTCTCGCAATCTTGTCAGGCGGTCACCCCCAGTTCTATTGCCTGCTTCCAATCTCTGATCCTCTTGGACTGGAGCTAATTCAGTTACTTCTGTTTTTCTCGAAGCATCGGTTGAAGCCAGCGCTGGTGCTGATGGTGTTTTGGGTGTTTCTGCCTTTTTTCCGGCTTCTTCAGCCTTAACAAATGAACCCATGTGTACCCGGCCAGGCCCAGGTTCTGCAAAAATTTGCTTAGTTTTTGTGTCAACATATAAATCCATCGCATAAGCGTTGGATAGGGTACATAAATTTATTACTGCTACGGTTGCTAAAAAAAATCTGAGTGATTTCATAGTCAGTTTTTGATCCAAGGTTTAAAAAGAAAGCCATAAAAGATGGCAACCTTTATATAACAGTAATGTTACAGTTTTGTGACAGCATGTTTTTTAATCCAAATTTAGTTTTTAACTTCTTAATTACTTGTAGTTAAAATCAATATTTCTTAAAATATGCGATACATTTGACGGAATTTGAATAATCTATTTGTTTGATGCGTGATTTAACAATTTTGAGTTGACGGGAACTTTCTTTGCGAAATGACCTGTCTAAATTAAGTGTTTAGTTGGATATTTGATTTTTCCATGCTAAACACTCATTTCTATTAACTAGCTTGTTAAATTAATTAATAGGAGGTAACAAAAAATGGCAACAACTTATGGCACAACGAGCGCAAGTTCGAGCGCTAACTATGACATGTCGCTGTGGTACGACTCAAAGTACTACAAGATAGGAATGCTCACCATGTTATTGGTGGCGATATTTTGGATCTGGTATCAAAGGACATTTGCATATTCACACGGCATGGACTCGATGGAACCGGAATTTGACAAAGTGTGGATGGGACTGTGGCGCGTACACATGACCCTGATGCCTTTATTTGCTTTGATCACCTGGGGCTGGATCCTGAAGACCCGTGACACGAAAGAACAACTGGACAACCTGGATCCAAAGTTAGAGATCAAACGTTATTTCTACTGGATGATGTGGCTGGGTGTGTATTTGTTTGGTGTTTACTGGGGCGGAAGCTTCTTCACCGAACAAGATGCATCGTGGCACCAAGTGATTATTCGTGACACTAGCTTCACGCCAAGTCACGTAGTGGTGTTTTACGGCTCATTCCCGATGTACATCGTATGTGGCATAGCCTCATACCTGTACGCGATGACCCGTTTGCCACTGTATAGCCGCGGCACATCATTCCCGCTGGTTATGGCAATTGCAGGCCCGCTGATGATTCTGCCAAACGTAGGATTGAACGAATGGGGTCATGCATTCTGGTTCATGGAAGAACTGTTCAGTGCACCCTTGCACTGGGGCTTTGTGATTCTGGGCTGGGCAGGCTTGTTCTCAGGTGGTATTGCAGCACAAATTATCACCCGTTACTCCAACCTGACCGACGTTATCTGGAATAACTCAAGCAAAGAGATTCTGAACAACCGGATAGTCCCTTGATCAAGATCCAACCTCTGATGTTTTAGACATCATACTGCTGCCTGCTTCGACAGGCAGCAGTATACTTTCCCAACCTACTTGCTAAATTTCTGTCCATAGATCTTTATCCAGTTAAGTTTGAAAAATCTTGTTCCACATATCTGGATTTTTGTGTCATGGAAGATATCATTGTAATCATTCAGCAATGGGGGCCTGTCAATATTCTTGTTGGTTTGACCGCGGCATCTGTTATTGGCTTTATTGGTTCTCTAGTCGCAATTCCCTGGATTCTGATTCGATTGCCGAGCGATTACTTTGATTTGCGAGTCCCTCGTCACTGGATGAAAGATCATCATCCAGTGTTACGCATCATCGGTTTGGTTATAAAAAATATTTTGGGCATTGTGTTCCTAATAGCGGGTTTTTTGATGCTTTTTCTGCCAGGGCAAGGCGTGTTGACGATGCTGATCGGAATTTCATTTATGGATTTTCCTAATAAGCGTAAGCTGGAAGCCCGGATTGTCGGGCAACCCGCATTATTGAAAGTCATAAACGCAATGCGTCAGAAATTCAACAGACTTCCACTTACGTTGTCACCAGACTGTAATAAATAACGCATATTTGCAATGCCTTAATATCAGGAACAATGCGAGAAGCGGCGTGCGTTCCGGTGCGTTTTCATGCATTCTTGGGTCTGTAGATGCTTCACTGGATAGAGTATCCAGACTTATGAGGAATGCGTTTAGTTCTTTCTCCGGCTCTGAAATGACTGGATAATGATCTTTATCTTTTGGATATTGATCATTGCCGATCAGATCTATTTAATGCTTGATGTGCGGAGGCAGCGCTGATTGTCAAAATTCATCGAATCGCTAGAGTCCGTTGAGAATCGTTCAGTCAGTATGGTGACTGCAACTTCTCCAGTCGAGGTAAGTTCCTTAAATTATCAGGCGGGTAGTGCATAATTCCCTCCCAGAGTAAGTGAAGTGTATTATTAGCATTAATACAATAAGAGCTTTATGGATTAAATCACAGTCACTATATTTATTGGCGGATTCAAAATTTCATTGAAGTGATAAATATTGAAAATAACTGGATATTACCCAGTTCAAGTGTAGTGTATCGCAACATTGCAACCTGCTGATGAATACTAAACCACCTGATGTATTACCTTTAACGTCGTATGATGTGCGTGACGTCTCAATGTTGGCTGAGACGATCTGGCGCCATCATTATGCGGATATCATTTCATCGGAACAAATCGGTTATATGCTGGCGCAACGTTACCAGCCGGAGTTAATTAACAAGCAGCTACTGAGTTCAGATATCTGGTGGAGAAAACTGATTTTGGATGATGGGATTATTGGTTTTTCCTGTTGTATGCGTACGAACAAAGCGGACGAACTTAAGATTGACAAACTGTATATTCATTGTGATCATCATCGCAAAGGTTATGGGGCATTGCTGGTGGCTGATGCCATTAAGATAATGCAGGAAAATAATTTGCAATCACTAAGCCTGACGGCCAATAAACATAACCAGACGGCAATTTCAGCCTATCAGCATTATGGTTTTGAGATTACGGGTGATAGTGTTGTGGATATCGGGGATGGTTTTATCATGAATGATTACTTGATGAACTTAACAAAATTGAATCGCTGGAATGTTTAATTCATGAAGTTGAAATTTACTAAAATGCAGGGCTTGGGCAATGATTTTGTCGTCCTGGATGGGATCAATCAACCCGTAAATCTTGATCAACAACAGATTCGTTTACTCGCCGACCGTCATTTCGGTATCGGCTGCGATCAGTTATTGCTGGTTGAAAAAGCTACAGGTCAGGCTGATTTTCGTTATCGTATCTTCAATGCCGATGGTAGTGAAGTTGAGCAATGTGGCAATGGCGCGCGCTGTTTCGTTCGTTATGTGCACGACCATGGCTTAACACAAAAAAACGAAATTCGCATCGAAACACTGAGCGGCGTAATATCTCCGAAACTGGAAATTGATGGAAATGTCACGGTTAATATGGGAAAACCTATATTCGAGCCGGAAGAAATTCCTTTTGTTGCTGAGAAAACTGCTTTGACTTATCAGCTTGAAATACAAGGTAAGCCAGTTACAATAAGCGCCTTGTCGATGGGTAATCCGCACGCCGTACGTGTCGTGCAAAATATTGAAAACGCCCCAGTAGATACTGAAGGCGCATTGATAGAAACGCATCCGCGTTTTCCCAAAAGAGTGAATGTTGGTTACGTGCAGGTAATTGACCGTAGCCATATCAAGTTACGGGTTTTTGAGCGCGGCGCTGGCGAAACCCTGGCTTGTGGAACAGGCGCTTGCGCAGCAGTCGTTGCGGGCGTTAATCAGGGTTTGTTGGATAGTCAGGTAATTGTCAGCACACGTGGCGGTGAGTTGACGATAAGCTGGCAGGGGCAGGATGAACCCGTTTGGATGACTGGCCCGGCAGTTACAGTATTCGAAGGTGAAATAAATTTGTAAACAACCAAGGAAGAATGATGAAACCTGAAGATGTCGCGCAGTACCTACAGGAGCACCCGCAATTCTTCAATGAATATGCCGACTTACTGGCAGATATTCAAATTTCTCATCCGCAGGATGATAAAGTGATTTCACTGAATGAGCGTCAAGTACTTTCATTAAGGGAAAGGAATCGCGTATTACAGGATAAATTACTTGAACTGATCAGTTTTGGTGAAGAAAATGATGCCATCGGTGAAAAAATGCACCGATTGGCAATTGCGCTGCTTTCTGTTTCCAGTTTGGACGAGTTTTTTAATGTGTTGTATTTCAGCCTGAAAGAAGATTTCGCAGTTCCGCTTGTGGCAATGCGTTTCTGGAATATTTCCTGCAGCAATAATCCTTATACCGAATTTACGCCCAGCAGTGAAGATATTCATGTCATTGCTGCAAGTTTGTCACAACCTTATTGCGGCAATCATATCGCGGATGAGATCAAGCAATGGTTTGGTGAAGGCGCTGAGCACCTCAATTCATTCGCCATGATTCCATTGAATACAACACAAACCATCGGTTTGCTTGTTTTGGGCAGCCCTGATGCAGAAAGATTTTATCCCGAAATGGGGACACTGCATTTAAAACGGTTAGGGGAACTGGTGTGTACCACCATTACTCGCTATGATCAAGCGGAAACTTTAAGCAGTAAAGCGATTCAAGATCATGTAACCAATGAGCAGTAAACCTGAATCATTGGCTGCCGCATTTATCCATCATTTAACTTATGAACGGCGTTTGTCACCGCTTACCAGTGAAAATTATGCGCGCGATATTCGTGTTCTGCTGAAACTTTTAAATAAAGACGATTTGGAACAGGTTCAATTTCTGAATATCCGTCATGTCATTGCGCAACTCCATAGCAAAGGACTTTCTGGTAGAAGTTTGTCTAGAATGTTATCGGCATGGCGCAGCTTTTATAATTATTTGATCCGTAAACACCACTATCAGCATAATCCCTGTAATGGAATGCGTGTTCCCAAATCACCACAAAAACTGCCCAACGCGCTTTCACCCGATGAAGCTACGCAGTTACTGACTTTCTCGCCCGATGGCATTTTGATGGCACGCGACAGTGCGATGTTTGAATTATTCTATTCTTCCGGTTTAAGGTTGACGGAATTAGCGCAATTGAAGCCTGCGGATATCCATTTTGCGGAGGGAACGGTAAAAGTTCTGGGGAAAGGGGAGAAGGAACGTATTGTCCCTGTCGGCGCTTTCGCGATTCAAGCATTAAAAGTTTGGCTTGAACAACGCGTATTGATTATCAAACCGGAAGTGACTGCACTTTTTTTATCGCAGCATGGGGATGCCATTAGCGCTCGCACCATCAGCCATCGCCTGAAAAGCAGGGCCAGACAGCAAGGCATCCATCAAAATGTACATCCGCATATTTTACGGCACTCTTTTGCTTCTCATTTGCTGCAATCCAGCGGTGATTTGCGCGCTGTTCAGGAAATGTTGGGCCATGCGCATATTACTTCCACGCAAGTCTATACCCATTTGGATTTTCAACATTTAACGAAAGTTTATGATACCGCACATCCACGGGCGAAAAAAAGAGATTGATCATCAAAGAATCTTTCAGTCTGAATCGGCTATGTTTTATACGTTATAATGATATTTTGTAATACGTTCAGTAAATTCCATGACAACAATTGTTTCAGTAAGGCGCGGCCGTCAGGTTGCATTAGGTGGTGATGGCCAGGTAACGCTTGGCGCTGTTGTGGCCAAATCCAGTGCACGCAAAGTTCGCAGACTCTATCATGATAAAATTCTGGCCGGATTCGCTGGTGGTACTGCCGATGCTTTTACCTTGTTCGAGCGATTTGAAGGCAAACTGGAAGCGCATCATGGTCATATTATGCGTGCGGCCGTTGAACTGGCCAAAGACTGGCGCACAGACCGGATTCTCCGTAGATTGGAAGCGATGCTGGTGGTTGCCAACGAAGATGCTACACTGATTATTACCGGTGCTGGCGATGTGATTGAACCGGAATTGGGCCTTGCCGCTATTGGTAGCGGCGGTTCTTATGCATTGGCTGCTGCCCGTGCGCTTTTGGAAAATACGGATTTGACGCCAAAGGAGATTGTGAAAAAAGCGCTCACAATAGCGGGGGATATCTGTATTTATACTAACCAGGATCATGTCATTGAAACCATCGACTGAGTTAATCCTGTCAACGTATTAAGTATGCAATTATTATTGTTATAGAGATCGAGCAATCGATTTGTTTCGATCTGTAATTCGGAAGTCCTGTTCATATTTTATCTATTGCAGAATTAACATTATGTCTCAAATGACCCCGCAGGAAATTGTCCATGAGCTGGACAAACATATTATCGGCCAGGACTCAGCCAAGCGCGCAGTGGCTATTGCGCTGAGAAATCGTTGGCGCAGGCAGCAGATTGCCGATCCGTTGCGTCAAGAGATTACGCCCAAGAACATTCTGATGATTGGGCCGACAGGCGTGGGAAAAACTGAAATTGCGCGCCGTCTGGCAAAATTAGCGAATGCCCCCTTCATTAAAATTGAGGCCACTAAGTTCACCGAAGTTGGCTATGTTGGGCGGGATGTCGATTCAATTATCCGCGATCTGGCCGAAACAGCGGTTAAAGAATCGCGCGAGAGAGAAACCAGAAAGAAACAACCTCTTGCGGAGGATCGTGCAGAAGACCGTATTCTCGATGCTTTGCTACCGGCTGCCAGGGATTTTGACTTGAATTCAAATACTGAAGGCCAGGATAACGCGACACGGCAGAAGTTTCGCAAGAAATTACGTGAAGGCGAATTGGATGACAAGGAGATTGAAATCGAACTGGCCGCACCGCGTGCCAATATGGAAATCTTTGCCCCGCCTGGAATGGAGGATCTGACATCGCAGATTCAAGGGATGTTTCAGAATATGACGGGGGATAAAAAGAAAACCCGCAAGCTGACGATCCGCGAAGCCAGAAAAATGCTGCTGGAAGAAGAAGCCGCGAAAATGATTAACGATGAAGAATTGAAACTGACAACGATACAGAATGTGGAGCAGAACGGTATCGTATTCCTGGATGAGATAGACAAAATCGCCAGTCGCGCAGGAAGTACAGGTGCTGATGTTTCGCGCCAGGGCGTGCAACGGGATTTACTTCCTCTGGTTGAAGGCACAACCGTATCAACCAAATACGGCATGATCAAAACCGATCATATCCTGTTTGTGGCCAGTGGCGCATTTCATATGTCCAAACCCTCTGACCTGATTCCGGAGCTACAAGGACGTTTCCCGATTCGCGTCGAACTGACGAGCTTGAGCGTCAGTGATTTTGAGCAGATTCTAACCAATACGGACGCATGCCTCACCCGTCAATATGAAGCGCTTCTGGCCACAGAAGGCATACAATTGCAATTTGCCAGCGATGCAATTAAGCGTTTGGCTGAGATTGCGTTTTCCGTGAACAGTAAAACTGAGAATATTGGCGCCAGACGTTTGCATACTGTCATGGAAAAATTGCTCGAAGAAATTTCTTATAATGCAACCAAGCACAGCGGAGAAACCATTATGATTGATGCATCATATGTTGATACGCGTCTCAAGGATCTGGCACAAAGTGAGGATCTGGCGCGGTATGTGCTGTAATAATCTTCTTAAGGGCGCGTCGGTCTGATTTGAAAATAACCGCATTTTGTGATCCGATCCAATGTGGTTTTATTATCGCGGATAGCGATTCTAAACTTTATTGAATCAGATCAAATAAGGCGGTGCTGTCAAAGTCGAGCTAAATATTTTGTTTCCTTCGTCTTGCGGTAAAGCCAAGCAAACCGAGTCCGGCTAATAGCATTGCATAGATTTCAGGCTCAGGAATTGGTGCAGAAAGGTTTACATTATCCAGGGCGATATTCTCTTGGATCGGGGTAAAATGCTCCGCGTTGATCCAGAGGGAATCCAGATTGGAAAGTACAGCGAGCATTTGAGCATCCGTGGCGAAAGCGCCGGAGAAGGTGTCGGAGATTCGCCAGGCACCGCTTGTGAGAGCTACATCAAAGTGAGTCCAGGACACGGGTAAGCTATTGGTGATATCGTAAACTAGAGTTAATCCCGCACCTTTGAGCACTACTTCTGCTTCATTGGCATAACTCGTGCCAGGGATAACATATCTGCTGTCGAACTGGAGGCGGCCGCTGAGGGCAGCACTTTGATCTCCAAGGAACTTACTGGGAGCGCTAAAATAACTCCATTGCCCGTCTGGATCGGCCAGTACGATGGAGCCATCGGGAACGCCGTCCGAACTGAAAGCTGGTGTCAAACCAGAACTTACAACTGACCAAGAAGAGGAACCATCTGTTGTGAGCCCGGTCCAGCCATCGGCATCACTATCAAAAGTGCTGGATACCAACGGACTGGCGGTAGCAGAATTGGTCAGAACAAAGCAAATGCAAGTTAGAAAAATAGATAGGCGAATCATGAGAGTGCTCCTTCATCGTTGTTGAGATCAATGGAATTAGAACACAAAACCTTTTTATTTAACAGGAATATAGTTCGGATTTCCCATATTCTAAAATTTACTGAGAATGAACTACAGAAAGGGAGTAAGTGGAAATCGGGTTACCCATCCTGCCTTTCTTGTTTGGTTTCTTTATTCGCATAGTCTGGAATGATATAGATGCATATCAAATAAAGATGGTTAAGGTATAATGCCCGGTTTCTCAATACATTGGATTGTTGGAGGTCTCTATGCCTATTTATGAATATCTTTGCAATTCATGCGGTGCCGAGAAAGAACACTTGCAAAAGATTAGCGATGCACCGATTGCGGTTTGCCCTATTTGCGGCAGTAGTAACTATACAAAACTGATATCCGCTGCAGGATTTCAATTAAAAGGCAGTGGCTGGTATGTCACTGACTTCAAAAATAACAAAACAAAGCAGACAGATACTAAGGCGGGCACAAAAGATAGTGCGGATAGTGCGCAACCAGCAGCAGCATCTACTGCTCCGGATGCAGTAGCAACAAAAGAAAGCAATCCGCCTTCGACTGCAACGGCAACTGTTGATTGATTAGCCGTGGAGTATCGCTATAAAGTTCTTATTGTTAAGATGACGTCAATCTAACAAATTTTTATCGTAAAAATATCGATACCTCGCAGAATAACAATAAATAATCATAAATCCCCCACTCAGACTATTGAACAGAATTATGCGTACAAATTACTGTGGCGCCATTAATGCCGAATATCTTGATAAAACAGTGACTCTTTTTGGCTGGGTTCACCGGCGCAGAGATCATGGTGGTGTGATATTCATCGATTTGCGCGATCGCGAAGGTCTGGTACAGATCGTTTGCGATCCTGACAATGTAGAAACATTCCAAACCGCAGAAAAAATACGCAATGAGTTTGTGTTGGAAATCACAGGTAAGGTAAGAAGACGCCCTGAAGGAACCATCAACTCATCCTTATTCAGTGGTGAGATTGAGATTCTGGTCGCAGCGATAGAGGTGTTGAATACCTCACTGACACCGCCTTTTCTGATGGATGATGACAATATTAGTGAAGTCGTCCGATTGGAGCATCGTTATCTGGATTTACGCCGCCCGGTGATGCAATCCAACCTTCGCTTGCGCCATAAAGTAGCGATGGCGGTGCGGGTGTTTTTGGATCAGCATGGGTTTCTGGATATTGAAACACCGATGTTGACCAAATCCACACCGGAAGGTGCGAGAGACTATTTGGTCCCGTCACGGGTTAATGCCGGTCATTTTTTTGCATTACCGCAATCGCCGCAGTTGTTCAAGCAGCTCTTGATGGTATCTGGGTTTGATCGTTATTATCAGATCACACGTTGTTTTCGCGATGAAGATTTGCGCGCTGACCGGCAGCCGGAGTTTACGCAAATCGATATTGAAACATCTTTCTTGTCGGCCGATGAAATTATGTTTCTGATGGAAGAAATGATACGTGGCTTGTTCAAGACCTTAAATAATGTCGATTTACCCAATCCATTCCCGCGGTTGACCTACGCAGACGCGATGTTCAGGTATGGCTCGGATAAGCCGGATTTACGTGTCCCATTAGAATTTACCGAATTAACCGACATCATGAAAGATGTTCCTTTTAAGGTGTTTCGTGAAGCGGCGGAGAAGCCGGATGGCCGCGTTGCTGCATTGTGTGTGCCGAGAGGCGGGGAGTTGTCGCGCAAGGAAATTGATGACTATACCAGTTTTGTGGCGATCTACGGCGCGAAAGGATTGGCTTACATTAAAGTAAATAATCTGGCCGATGGCGTTGAAGGGTTGCAATCGCCGATTCTGAAATTTCTGCCGGAAGAAACCATTAAAACAATTCTTGCGCGCACTAATGCAAAGAATGGCGATTTGATATTCTTCGGCGCGGATAAAACTAAAGTCGTCAATGAATCTTTAGGTGCATTACGTATCAAAATTGGTCATCAGCATGGTCACGCCGAATCTGGCTGGAAACCGCTATGGGTTGTTGATTTTCCAATGTTTGAACGCGATGAAGAAGAAAATCGCTGGCAAGCGCTACATCATCCCTTCACATCACCTGTCGATGGACATGAGAATTTATTGGAAACAGATCCCGGCAAAGCAATCTCAAAAGCTTATGATATGGTTCTAAATGGCTCTGAAATTGGTGGCGGTTCGGTACGGATTCATCGTCAGGATGTTCAGTCTAAGGTGTTTCGTGCTTTGAATATTTCAGCACAAGAGGCGCAAGAGAAATTTGGTTTCCTGTTAGAAGCTTTGCAGTATGGGGCTCCGCCGCACGGGGGCATTGCATTCGGTTTGGATCGTATCTTAACCATGATGACAGGCTCGGAATCAATCCGTGATGTGATTGCATTCCCTAAAACACAACGTGCACAATGCTTGTTAACACACGCGCCTAGCACTGTGGATGAGAAGCAATTAAAAGAACTAAACATTCGCTTGCGCCAAACTGAAACAAAGCCAGTGAATGGGTAGTTAATTGCTTTTATGTAATGTATAAAATTCCGATATCAGTTCTGGTTGTTATTCACACTACCGATCTCCAGGTTCTACTATTGGAGCGAACAGATCATCCAGATTACTGGCAATCGGTCACAGGAAGCCAGAATCCAGGCGAGACACTGCATCAAACCGCATTACGTGAGGTTTCTGAAGAAACTGGCTTGAATGCAGCCGATTATTCTTTATCAGATTGGCAGGTTGAAAATCAATATGAAATTTACGAAGAATGGCGCTGGCGCTATGCACCGGAAGTCAGAATCAATACCGAACATGTGTTTGGTTTGTGTTTGCCCGATATAATTCCGGTAAAGATTGCTGCCAGGGAACATTTGAACTACATTTGGTTGCCTTGGCAGCAAGCGTCTGAAAAAGTATTCTCTCGCAGCAATGCAGATGCCATCCTAAGCTTATCTGTGCGCCAACAATCTGACTAGAAATAATTCCTAGTCCACGCCGCCTTCACCGGCAAAACGTTCAAGATATTTTTTAACGATTGCACGTGCTTTTATATTGTGTGCATGATGAAGCACAATAAAATTGACGATACCATGCATCGCTAAAGCAAGTAACAATCCTTCGAAAATACCTTGTTTATACACAAGCAGGGCGCACAATGTGGCCAAAATCATAGCATATTGACCTTGATGAGCTACATGCAATAACCCCATGATCATTTTCCAGCCGGTAAAAATCATAATGACAGCCAAAGAAAATTTGGGCAGATATTCCAGATATTGGGTATTTAATACAAAGAAGAGAATAACCAAACCGATCACCAACACCGAGAATTTGGTATAGGCTCCAGCTAGCTTATTTGTAGTGCTTTTGGCCACACCATCCAGATTGGTCATTCCGCCAAAAAAGCTTGAGCCCATGTTGGCAATCCAGATAGCCAATAAGCTGTTATTAGTATTGCATTTACGCTGCAAAGGATCAATTTTCTGAATGGCTGCATTGCTCATGACTTGCTCGATCACATCAATAATGGCTAGCATGGCTGCAAAACCAATGACGTACAGCCAAGTTAATGCGCTGTCAAAGTGAGGCAGGGGCAATGACAGGTTAAGCGGTACATCTTCAACATGCAACATAGGCATTGCAATAAATTGCGCCAGTATTGCACCAGCAATAATTAGCACAAAATAGGGGATAGCCGGTTGCGTTGTTTGGAATTTGGTAAAAAGATACAAAAAAGCCACAAATCCAGATATGGAAATCAGAAGCATTTGGATACGTGCGCCACTCCAGAATGGTTCAGATGCCAACCCTTCTGGCACTTCATAAATCATGGCAAAAAAGTTAATGGCGATCTTCAATCCTACACCGGCTAACAGGCCCTCTACCAGATACTCGGGTACAGCCAGAAGAATGTATTTTTGTAGATTGAATTTCCAGATAATGGCCTGCATGAATGCAGTTAGAAAAATGACAAAAGCCATATTTTCCATACCAAAGTTTGCTACACCCAATGCAAGAACGGGTGCCAAGCCTGCCGCCACACCGGGTGCACCGATATAGTTTCCTGGCTTGATCCAGGCATTAATCCAACCAATAAAACAGGCCAGAGCAACTGTAGCCAGTGCAACCTTGATGGGATACTCTGACATCATTGCAATCCCGACTGTCAAAGGGATCGCCATTGTCCCAGTTATAATTCCGGCCTGAAGATCGCGGAATAAAAATTTAGCTTGAAAAGCAGCTGAATCTTGCATGTATGAACTTATGGAACTAAATATTTAATTAAGCCCCTTTTCAAATGTGATTATGAGTATGCCACAACGAGATCATATGCTTATTTATGTATCTTTTTTCTTCGTAATTGCTATTTTGCACGAAGTTCTCGTGATTCTGTTTTGTGCGGCGATTCCTACTGGTGTTAACTTTAGAATTGATTTTTATGCTTCGTCTTTAGCGTGACGTGTATCAGCTTCTACTGAATTCGATTCGGTTTCGTGTGTACTTTGTGGTATCAAATCACTAACGATTTGATTCTGAGTTTCGGTTTCCTCATATGTGCTTTGCATAACTTCCGCACCTTCATCATCACTGCCCTTGTTGTTTTCACTATCGTTATTTTCTTCGTCACTTTTAGAACTGAAAAGACCTGAAAGCCAATCAAATAAACCCATGGTGTATCTCCTTTTGTTGGAACAACGATAAATTGATAAGCCGGAAGTAATCTGTGCAACATCTTTTCTATTTAGTATGTGTCACATAACTACAATTAACTTTATTGCCTCCTTTTAAAAAAATTGATCAAATAAAATCAAAGCTAGGTAATTGAAATACACGCTCACCATCCCAAACGACAATCCGATTGCCGAAGTAATAATATAAAAATTACTTGCTCGAGTGGTGAGCGTGTTGCTTATTCCATATCCCGAAAATGAAAGGCTGATAGCATTAATTCGCATCAGATTGCTATGCTTTACCCAACTCGCTCTATCACTTCAAATTTCCTGGTATTTAAGTTAGTACGTCCCGTCAGTATTTGTAAATGCGGCGCCAAATCAGGAACTTTGTCTTTTATGATGTTGAGTGCAAATTTGCTAAGAAATAATGCCTTCTCCCTAGAAAGATGATATTCGGGACCCGCTTCATCCCTATATACCGCTGAAGTCAAGAGTACGACACCATCTGCATCGATTCGGCCTTCGTCAATATTGTTTTTCAGAAGTCTGCCAGCCGTTTCAATGGCAACCGAAAGATTCGGATCAAAAGGCCCAACAATAAAAGCTGTATTGATGACATGCAACCAGTCAAATCCACGGCCAACCCCCAGTACCCATTCTTTGTGTTCGGCTTCTTCGATTGGCCTGTTTGTTGTACGAATCTCTGCAATGTGTTTAATATTTCCCCGAATCAGTGGTATCAGATCACGAATAACCCGTTCAGGCATTGATGGGTAGAGTGAACGAAGCATTTCTTCTAATTCGAGTTGAGAAGATTCTTTTGCATTCGCTAGATCAATAGAGCGACCGTCGTCTCCGTGTAAAATTAAGGCATCTAAGTCGGTCTCAATTCCACAAACAATCGGAACTACTGCGCCACCTTTGCCATACACAGAATCAAATTGATTCTTCAAATTGATCGCTGCAGCTTTGGCGGCGTCAGTGTCATACTGAAACCCTCTGCATCCACGATGTGTGTCACCACGCGCAAAGTGATAAGTTACAAAGACTAGACAATGTCTGCCACGGCTAATGGAATACTCCACCCATTGGTCAATAGTTGCTTGAAAAAATGGCCAACCTAGATTAAATATACCCCCCAGATTACGAAATGGCTGAATGATACCGAGTGCGCTTTGTGTCATAACCGGTAGGTGTAATCTGCCATCCATACATTTCAATGCAGCAATCTCAGTAGGATGCTCGCCTCTATACCTGCGGCGTTCCGTGGCTAAATCCATAAAGGCTTGGGAATGTCGTGTATTTAAATCAAGTAGATAATCGATTCCTGTATTGACATTTCTCATTATTATTTTCCTATTTATATTTAGTATGTTATGAGTTAGAAGCTAGGGAGACTGCATGGTCAGGCGAGACAGCCAAGCCTCCGAAGCCACTTGGTTTATATCAAGAATATAATCTGGATATAAACCAAATGACAATATTAACAGCGCAGGAATGAGTAGTAAAATCATTTCTCGCGGTTGTAGATCAATCACTTGTTTTACTTCATTATGAATAATTGGACCCAAGAAGGCCCGGCGAGTGTAGGAGAGCATATAAGCAGCGCTAAGAATTGCGCCGGATAATGCAGCTACCCCTAAAACTGAATGCGCATTCAGTGCACCAATAATCATTAGCAATTCAGCCGGAAAACCACTGGTTCCGGGTACGCCAATACTGGCCAATAAAAAAAGAAAATAAAAGAAAGTTAATTTTGGCATAACCTTGGCTAGTCCGCCCAAGTGAACAATTTCAGTACTTCCGAGCCGATGGTGTATAAATCCGGCAATTAGTATGAGTGAGCTGGCAATAAGGGTGAAATTAAGCAGCTGAAAAACGGCCCCTTGAAAACCCTGCATGTTTAACGATGCAATACCGACCATGACTAATCCAACGTGACTGATACTTGCGTATGCAAGCAAACGGCGCAAATTCGTTTGTTGCAGCGCTATCAAAGCGCCATAAATCAATGTAAAGGCTCCAATCACACTTAAAACCCAGCTAAACTCTACCGCAGCAACAGGCGCTAGCGGCATTGCAAAACGTAAGATGCCGTAAACACCTAACTTTAGACCTACTAGAATAGCGACAATGTGAGTCGGACCTTCCATCGCTACCGTCGGTAACCAAGTGTGGAATGGAACTAATGGTGATTTAACCGCAAAACCAAATAATAACAACAGAAAAACAAGATTCTGCAAATCATGTGGTAATGGTGTTCCCAGTAAAACAGGCAGACTAAAAGTTAAATCATTGGGTATTTGACCGCCAGTTTGTGTAGCATGGTTCGTGGCCAGTACGATAATTGCGAGCAACAGCGTGACGCCGCCCGATAACATAAATAATGTATATTTCATGGCTGCACTACGACGCTGTGAACCTATACCCCATAGTCCAATCAAGAAGAAGAATGGAGGTAAAGAAAGTTCCCAGAATAGGAAAAATAATACGGTATCGAGTGCGCAAAATATTCCAATACTGACCCCCTCTAATGCCAGCAATAAAGAAAAATGAAAGCGTGAGGAATGAGAAACAGTATTCCATGAAGCAAGCATCGTCATCAAAGTGAGCAGTGCAGTCGCCGGTAAAAATAATACCGAAATCCCATCGACTCCAACCAGATATTCAATATTTAAAACCGATATCCAGCCATGACGCTCAACTAATTGAAAACCACTTTTATCAGGATCAAATAAGATGAGAACGAAGAATGTCAGAAGCAGAGATAGCAAAGCGATAAAAAAAGCAACTTGTTTTGCGAGATCAGTATTGCGTATTGAGCCAGCTAGTACAGCTCCCAATATAGGGATAATAATAGTTAGGCTTAAAAGTGGAAAATCAGCTTCAATCATCCTAATTGTCCTTTGAAATAATATACTGTGTAGCCAGTAGCTTGTCTGGGTGGGGGGATTCCGTGCTGGAATGAGAATTACCGCTACTGGTAGCGCTAATGCTTTGGTCTATGATATTTAGCCATGGTGAAGTGTTAGCTCCGGTTGTAATAAGTAAACCGCAGATAGCGATTGTAATAATCCATTCATTTCTGGGGGATGGTTGAGAGCTTGCGTGATGCACATTCACGTATGGTCCTTGGAAACGTTTGGGATTAGCAATAAATATTTGCTGAAAAGCGCGTAGCAACAATCCAACCGTTAAAACGTTTCCAAATAAAATTGCAATTGCAATGAGCCATCCTTGCCCTTGGATAGTGCCGTCAATCAATAAATGGATGCCATCGAAACTCGGTGTTCCGGGCATACCCATCGTACTTAAAGCACAAATTACGAACAAAACCGCAATAGCTGCATTGGTGTCAAACATACCACCGAGACGAGGTATAAATGCAGTATGAGTGCGTTTATAGATCATGCCGAGACTCAGCAGTATCCCAGCAGTTGCCATACCAAAAGCTATGGCTAACGTGATACCTCCCTCCATTCCATGGATACTAAAATCAAACAAACCAATTGTAATCAGACCGGTTTGACTGATAATCGCAAAAGCCAGCAAACGGCGAAAATTAATCTGCATGAATGCAAGCAGTGCACCGTAGAAAATGCCGATTAAACTGAGCATGATCACAAACCATGCCCATTGTTCTGCAACTTCTGGAAGCAGAGGAATCAAGAAACGTATGACAGCATAAACACCGAGTTTTAGACTGACTAGAAAAATTCCTGCACTCGCGATGGTTCCATGCTCAGCAACTACTGGTAACCATCCATGAAACGGGAATAATGGCATGCGTATTGCAAAACCAAATAAGAGAAGGAAAAAAATCAATGTGGCATATTCGTGTTTAACATTACTTTCTTTTAAAACAAGCCAATCAAACGACAAGACATCTGTCGATAGCATAATGCTAAATCCAAGCATCAAGAAACCGGCCAACACCATCATTAAGCCGCTGCTAAAGTGTTGTAACACTAGCGCAACAACCCAACGCCGGTTCTGACTTGATCCGGATCGAAGTGTCATTAAAACGACCGGGATCAGTTCAAGAAAACACCATAACCAGAATTGCATTGCATTCATCGCAACGAAAGCGCCGAGTAGAATCGCTTCATAGCCAAGTATCGAGGCGATATGCGTCCGATCCGACACGTGTCGTGCTGTGAAGGTATAAATAAGCGTGAGTAATGCCAGAACTGTAGTAAGTAGTACGAATAAAATATTGCTACCATCCACACCAACACTATAAGTCATTCCTAGAAACTGATATCGTTCATAGAGCTGAATGCCGGGCAGATCCGCATTAAAGACCGTAAGAAGGTATATGCTGAGTAAGAATGTTACTATGGCCCCAACAAAGCCAAGCCGCAAAGCCATGGCTGGAGAAGAGGTCGACATCACAGAAATCATAGTTACCAGCGGAATTAGCGTTAATACCGACAAAATAGGAAAAGCTACTGTTTCCGACCACAAAGTTATATTTGTAATATCCATCAGAACCTCAAATTGAAGCAGCAATCATTAAAACAATGAATACAAACAAAACCAGATAGCGTGGTTTGAGAATAAGTTGTTCAAAAGAATTTGCGAGCTGCCCAAGCTTTCTCCCGATATCCACTGTATCCATACCGATACCACGCAATACAAGGCGATCCTCAAACCAACTCATGATGTTTGCTATCCACTCAAACAATTTGCCCACTATTCCACTGCTGCGAACGAATTCAAGCTGTATTCCCCCTTGAATCTTTTTATTGAGTTTTTTTTCTAATTGAGTAAGTGATGAAATCATATAGTTTGAAGAAACCGGCGAACCCATGGCACTGTCAATAACATTTTTATCAAAACGATCCAGGTCATGCCCTAAGCCGCTGATAGGCCTAACCAATACCCTGTCGGTAATAGGATCCAGCCAGAATCGCTGTAGCGATGCGATATATAGCCAGCGTTTATTGGCAATTTTAGATGCAACTGGCCGCATGGGATTACCATATGCATAGCGCAATAACGAAGGAGCGGTTAACACTTGATAGCATCTAACGATGGCATGCGCACAAAGATGCCAACTTGCCAATTCCCATAAACCTAAACCGCATTCCAGAAACATGAGCCCTAATTGTCCAGAGATGGCAAAACACAGTGAGCTTTTAGCATCTGTTTGTGTTAATCCGACAATAAAACTATAGATGGCTGTGAATAATCCTATGACCACAAGCACACCCATTGTAAGTGGTGCTTTCTCGATAATCGGTTGCAGTAAAATGACCAGGAAAATACCGGCATGTATCATCACTGCACCATAAAATACTGCACTTGAAGGTGTCGGTCCTTCCATCGCTCTTGCCAGCCATGGCGTAAATGGCAATTGTGCTGATTTAGCAATCGCAGCAACTACAAAGCATAAGCTGATTACAGTAGCGGTAGGCGTTGCCAGACTCCCGGCTAATTCATTCAAATTTAACCAATTGATTGTGCCGGCAAAGTAGAAAGAAAGGGCAATCCCCAGGATAAAACCGGCATCACCGATACGGTTAGTAACAAAAACGCGCGTGGCATTAAGGGCTGCAACGGGCCGGTCATATGCGAAGGATATTAATAGGTATGAACAAAGTCCGGCGAGTTCCCAGCCAACAAACGTACCGATCGCATTACCAGACAGGATTAGCAAGAGCATTGCGGATGAGAACAGGCTTAGAACGAAAAAGAACCGGTGAAACCCAGGCTCTGCATGTATATAATTTGTTGAAAAGCGCGCAATTATGACCAGGATAATTGAGAATAAAGCAGCTACGATGACACTAAAACCTGTTGTAATAAAATTTAATTCAATAATGAGACTGCCGCTACCAAGCCATCTCCCTATCGTAATTGAATCAGAATTCATACCCAATAAATCAGTAGCAAGTAAGCTGATAGCGATCAGGCAGGATAGAGTAATAGCATTTTTAGTAATATTCGAACTAATATGCTCGTCTTTCTTATCGCTGATTCGATTAAACAAAAAACCAAATCCGATGATTGCAGCAGCAATGAATGGCAGTAGAGGAATTAAAGCGACCAGATAATCCATTCTAAACTCCTGTCATCATATTAGGTTGTTTGATTAAAGTGGGAGGTAACGGCACGTTTATATTTCGATAGTAGGCAATGGATGACTCGTATTCAGGTATTTCTTTTTTATCAGCTTGCCAAGGAACAAACCCAATCCCCCGTTCAAAAACTGATATTTCAGCGGTATCGGGATCAATTGCACTGAGCAAAATCCAACCACCACCGACAAGCTCGCGGATACTGGCCTGACGTTCATAAATCTGTCCGAGTATTTCAGTTTTTGCTTCGACCAGTACTTGCAAGCGAAGTGGTTCGTGGATTTCGACCATCTGCTTAGTCAAGCCCGTACGTAAATCGCTGCTGGTACCTTCAAGCACACCAAACATTCCAGTGATGTTATGAGTAACTTTTGAACCAGAACCAAAAAAGTCATTATTTACCGTAGAAAAGTAATATTCCAGATTGATACCTGCACCGACCGGACTAACAGCTAGCAGCAAGTTTTCCAGCAATTTGCCATCTGCATCCTGTGTTGGATCATACGAAATTAGAAAAACACGCCGATCAAGAAATGTACCTTGTGACACAGAACGCCGGCCGACAATAGCTGCAGCAATAGTAGCGTGATTGAATTCCGGGAAAGCTTGAGAAAAATCGTTTGCCCGTAAATTCACGTGCTCTTTGCCTTCTTCAGGTGTTTGGGGATTATTGGCTGAAACAAAGCGCCGGCAGCGCTCTTGAGCAGAAATTTTACTTGCTTTTACCAAATCATTTCTAAAAGTTTCAAAAGCTGGTAATGAGCTTTGTGGGATATCCTCAAGATCAAACCAAAAGAATTCATCGCTGCAAGTGTCATGTTCTGCACCGATAAACCAGGTGTCATCTGGTATGTTTATTCCACGTTCCGCCAGTAATTTTCTAATTTCCGGGCGATTTGCCATAGCAGCAAATAATCTTGCATTTGGGCCGCCACGTTTACCGCTACACGCGCCACAGTTATATCCAAATTCATGCGGGTTGTTCAGATTGGTAGAACCATGACCAGACAAACATACAATTGGAGCAAAGCCATACGATAAACCAGTTGTACGCATAAAGACTGATAGCCTTTCAACTTGTTCCAAATCTGTAAAACCAGAACGGGGATTATCGGCCGTTGCAGGTGTATCTGACGCAGGCGCTTTGAACATTAACTCAGTGGAAACTTTCTTTTCTATGCTTTGACGCAGTGAATTATTAAACGCTAAAAAATACTTAGGTAAAAATACTCTGCCCACTAAACCCATAAATACTATCGGTGCCAAGGCATCTATGACCGCATGCGAGAAAATGAGGCTACGTCGAAGTGATTGATTCATTAAATAGGCGAGCTTTTTGTAAAAGCGATACCCTTTGGTATGTTCTTGTAGTATTTGCTCAGTTCCCTTTCTGGGTATTTCATTTACATCATTTGCAGGTCTTACTACAACGGGGCATTGCATTTTAATTTCAGTATCATCAATTCCTTTATAATTCATTGGTATGCCAAAGAATCCAGCTGCACCTATGGTTTCAATAGCTGGATTTATCTCTTCTAACTGGCGCCGTAAACTTTCCTCGCGGTCATCCATACAAGTTACAATTTGTGCTTGTGGTCGCTGAGCTCGCTTAGCCCATCGTCCACGATTGGTATTCGCGCGTATAGTCTGAAAGAAATCCTCTCTGTAATGATATTCATAAGCATACAGCCACACTTTACTGCGTTCCGGGGCGGTAAATTCATCTAATACTGCTAAAATTTTCAGGAGATCATTTTTCTGTATGCCTTGAATATCTTCAGCAGTAAGTCCCAAATGCTGGCATAGGCAAAAAAGCCGCCAGCCACTATTAAAAGCTGCGTGCTCAAAATCATTTTCTACTAATGGGCTGAATTGCCAAGTCCACGCTAAATCAGCTAAAGATTGCCATTCTTCACGTTTTTGGCGCTCCGAGCCCGCGCGCATGATCAGATCCTTAGCAAGATGTGTCAGATACTCTGGTAAATTACCTTCATATAATTGTTTTCTGACCATGAATTCCGATAAATTCTTGCGGAAATAGTATTCGATAGTCCCCAGCCTGGCCTCTATTTTCCAATTATCTTTACAAGCTTGATTCAGCCATAATCTATCCATGGTTAGACGAATGGCTAAGTAATCAGCTAAATGCAAAGTTGCATTATTTTCAGTTTGATAATCGGGATTATGTTGACGCCAATTGATCATTCCTGACCATCCTGGGATTTCAAGCGCGAGATGTTGTATATACCCTTCCCATTTTTCTTTAGGAATTTCCAGGTTGGTTAATTGCAGGATAATACAATCAATTGGATCATCCGGCGTCTCATCAACAATATTTTGCCAGTCTGGTAAATCATGTAGGAAAGGGTTTACATCAAAATGTTCTGTGGATCGCCAAGCAGCATAAAGCCCTAATTGATTGCGCTCAGGTAGCTGCCAGGCTGCAACGCCTTCATCCAGTACGGATGAACAAATTCGAATGATTTGTGGCTTTATGGAATAAAGGATATCGATACCACTTAATGCCATGACTAAGCTGCGTAGCGTAATTTTGTCACCAATCTGCGCCAGCATTTCATCTAACTTAGCTTCGGCCTCCATTCTCATTTTCTGGTGAACAGGAATTCCTTCCCCATTTTCAAGACTGGTTTTGATTTTTTCAAGCCATTCCTTCGCTTGTTCTTCTGAAAGATCAAGCATATTTTCTGGGTGTAAATCAGTTAACTCAATATCGAGTTTGTTGAGAATGCTTTCCCATAGCTGTTTGATGACTACACTAGGATCAGTATTGGATGTAAGCAGTCGTGTGCGAGCCTCCTTGGAAACATCCGCCTGAATTGTGTGAAGTACATTGCGTTCCTCGATTAACCAGTTGAGCTGGCTAATCGAGAGATTTGATAGCTCATGAAGCAATGCAACATGGTAAATGTCTTTACGTTTGATAGTCAGATTGCCTGCTTGAAAAACAATTTGCTCCGCATGTAAATTCTTTGCCTGCGCAAAAGCAGCCGATAAATCTGCATCAGTAATTCTGCCTTGCTGGTACAGTTCGCGATTTTTAGAATCAGGCAAATAGCCATAAATACCTGTCAGTTTCTCAAATTCTGCTACCCCTTCTTCGAACGGGAGATGCTGAAAACCATGAATTGTATTGTGATGTATAAATTTATGAAGCGGACGCTGTCCTGGCAAGATATGGTCCAGATGATCTATCGTTTCGATAATATGTTTGCGTGGGTCATGAAATTCAGAAGTCATATCATTAATCCTATTGAATACTTTGACTGATAGTGCCATTCATTTGATTCATAGTTGCCATTGAAAGATCGATCAAAGGAGCAGGCCATAAACCAAACAGAACGATTAATACAACCAGAAAACTGGCAGCGATCAGTTCGTATAATTTCAAATCTTCAATATCACGCATTTGAGGCTTTACAGGGCCAGTAAATAACATACCGATGGTGCGCATGGCGTAAGCTGTTCCGATCAGAATACTAACTCCGAGCAATATCATTAGATTCCCCCATTGTTGAAATCCACCAACGATTGCATGCAATTCTGCGATAAAACCTACTGTGCCCGGTAAACCCATAGCTGCAAATAGCGTAATTGTCATAAATAAGGCAAAGCGCGGCATTACCCTGACCAGAGAACTGTAGTCCAGAATATTCCGGGTATGTGTACGCTCATAGAGTAAACCAACCAACAGAAACATTGCGCCCGCTACCAAACCATGGGCTGTCATCTGTAAGACCGCGCCAATTAGGCCTGTTTTATTCATGGTTGCGATATCCAAAAGGATAATCCCCATATGGCTTACAGAAGAATAGGCAACCATTGCTTTCATATCTGTTTGCCGCCATGCCAGAACACCGCCATAAATCATTCCTATCAAAGCAAGTGTAATTAATAGCGTTTGCAGCGTTTGTGCTGCCTCTGGCAACATAACAACCACTCTTATCATGCCGTAGGCACCCATCTTAAGCAGGATGCCGGATAACAAAATACTGACAGGACTGGGTGCTTCAACGTGTGCTAAAGGTAGCCAGCCATGTATTGGGAAAATTGGCATTTTGACACCAAAGCCGATCAAGAAGCCCATCAGAACCCAAATCTGCTCATCCTTGGGCATGCTTTGCGCTGCGATAGTCATCGCGGACATCAAAGTGCCACCATGAGGCGGCATATACTGACTGATCGCTAATAAGCTGATCAGCATAAAAATTGAACCGCCCATCGTATACAGCACGAAATTCAAGCTTGCCATATGTCGGCGTGCACCTCCCCAACGATCGATAAGCAGAAACAGTGGCGCTAGAGTCAATTCCCAGAAGATATAAAACAGAGACCAGTCTTGAGAAAGGAATACGCCCAACATGCCCATTTCCAGCAACAAGATACAGACATAGTAGCTTTTGATATTGCGCGTTATATTAAAAGAGGCAAGTAATGCAATGACTGTAAGCAAAGATGCTAATACCACCATTGGCAGTGATAATCCGTCAACACCCAATGCAAGGGCAGTATTTAATTTGGGATTAAATACAAAGTGCTCATAAAATTGTATTCCGCCATCTAATTTATCGTATTCAAGAACTAGCCAGAAACTTAGCAGAAACACAATCGTAGCAACTAGATTTGCTGTAAAGCGGATATGATCTGTGTTTTTACTCGGTATTAATGCCAGTATCAGAATGCCTAATACCGGTGTCAGAAGTAATGTACTGAGTATCCCCATTGAATGATTAACCTTTTTATAAATATTTGTTTTTCTTTAAAGAATAATATTTACATTATTAAGCATTTTTAGTTCTAAATTTTTTAAGTGAATCGTAACCTGATTAATAAGTAAAAACTGTTTTCGTGTCATATAAAAAAGGCCGTTTTAGCCCTTATTGCAGCGTGGTAAGCTAACACAGGAAATGTGAATAAATAGTGAAGATAATTAAGTACTAATATTGCAGTTGGGGAAAAAATATGAGAAGTTTCGTCGAACTGGAATACATTTTTTGTAACATCAGGAGTGATTAAGACATCATTCTGCAGGATAAAACACAATGTGAAGAAAGAAAATTCTGCGTTCAGAAAATAAATAGATCGAAGCGGTTCGTGTTTGTACTTACGGTGAAAAATAAGACAAAACGAACATTCATTTCCAGTTGATTGTGTGCGATATGTAGCAGGAGCAATTCCACGACTTTATCTTGACATAGGATTATGAAATTGTACGGATATGTAAAAGGGGAGCAACTGTAAATTAGAGCGGAATGAATTAAATGCGCGATACATTAATTATAGATCCGGCCAATAAATAGTTTGATTTTTGTTGATTTTGCATGTCGTAGGAGGATGGAAAAAATAGATGCAAGAACCTTAAGAGATGAAGCGCTGCATGAACGTCGCCGGCAAGTGATTCGTCTTCACAAGCGAGGCGGGAAACCTGGGCAAATAGCGCAGGTTACGGAGCTGAGCGACACGGCTGTGAAGAAGATTATTCGACTTTATGAAGAAGGTGGTGCAGCTGGACTAAAGCCTGGTAGACGCGGCCGACGTACGGGTGACAAACGCAGCCTAAGCGAAGAGCAGGAGTTGAGATTGCAACGGCTTATTTGTGATAAGCGTCCTGAGCAACTGAAGATGGATTTTGCGTTGTGGAATCGTGGGGCGATAAGACAGTTAATTGAGCAGGAATGTGGCATATCCATGCCGATACGCACGGTGGGACACTACCTCAAGCGTTGGGGATTTACCCCGCAGAAGCCGATCCGACGTGCTTATGAACAACGCCCGGAGGCGGTAAAGCAATGGCTCAATGAGCAATATCCGGATATTGCCAAGCGCGCTCAAACTGAAGGCGGGGAGATTCACTGGGGTGATGAGACAGGATTAGTCAATACGGATGTGCGAGGACGTGGCTTTGCACCCAAGGGAAAAACACCCGTGACCTACGCTCCTGGCACGCGGCAACGGCTGTCAATGATTGCCACTGTAACCAACAAAGGCTGTGCACGCTGGCAGATTATTGATGGAAATTTCAATTCAGATAGACTCATTGAATTTCTCGAACTACTGATCAAGGATGCAGGGAAGAAAGTGTTCTTGATCCTGGATAATTTGAGAGTGCACCACAGCAAACCAGTGAAGGCTTGGCTGGAAGAAAATAAGGAAAAGATCGAATGCTTTTATTTACCCAGCTACAGTCCGGAATTAAATCCAGAAGAAAGATTAAACTCAGATTTGAAGCAGGCTATCGGTTCGAAAGTTCCGGTGCGTACCAAGGAGAAATTACATGCCGCTGTCGATGATCATATGTTGATGCTGCAGAATAATCCAGAGCGCGTTGCTTCTTACTTCCAAGATCCGTACGTAAAATATGCCGCTTAAAACTATTTAATGGCCGGATCAATAAAGATCAGTCACACTGCTTTAGTGATCACGAATTGAACGCCTACGACCACTTATTCTGCGGCACGCACTTGGATCTGGTCATCAACGACATCGGAGCTGACTCCATCATCGCCAAAGGTTCTCATATGGCGATGGCAGACGTGTCTTCTCTCAAGGGATACTGGCGGCAACAGGATGAATATTTTGCCTCCAACCCAAGTCCCTTTCTGGATAATTTGTATGAATTGGGATTAAACCAACCAAAATCACGTAAATAATGCTCTTAGGGAATCGCTGAATTATTTGGAATGTATCATTCGGGCGAAAGCCGGAATCCGGAAGAATCAACGAACTGGGCACCGGCTTTCGCCGGTACGACGAATATTTCAGTAGTTCCTTAGGGAAACTCTGATTAAGTCCCAAAAACTTGTAAAATACGCGGTAGATTGTAACCACTGCAAGGGAATGCATTGATGAAACAATTAGTATTATCGATTCCATTATTTATCAAGAAACCGAAAGTAACTCGCCGGCAAAAGTTTCTCGAAGAAATGGAGCAAGTGGTTCCATGGGTAGACTGGACGCATCGGATCGCGCCGCACTATCCGGTAGCAGGTTTGGGACGCAAGCCATTTGCGTTGGAAGCGATGCTGCGGATTCATATGATGCAGCAATGGTTTGGTTATTCAGATCCGGCAATGGAAGAAGCGTTACATGATGTGCCGATGCTACGTGAATTTGCAGGACTAGATGCGGGAGAAGATGTTATGCCTGATGAGACGACGATCCTCAAGTTTCGCCACCTGCTGGAGAGGCATCACTTGGCACAAAGCCTGTTTGCTGAAACAACTGGGCGGTTAGCGCAACAGGGATTATTGCTGCGTCAGGGCACGATAGTTGACGCCACGCTGATAGCGGCTGCGCCATCGACCAAGAACCGGCAACGCAAACGTGATGGCGAGATGAGTTCGACTAAGAAAGGCAGCAACTATTACTTTGGATTAAAAGCACACATAGGCGTAGATGCCGATTCCGGCCTGGTGCATAGCCTGGAAATTACCACGGCCAAAGTGGCCGATGGCAACATGATTGATGCGCTGGTACATGGCGAAGAGGCAATTGTATTGGGTGATCGGGCTTATACTCGTAATGATCGCAATCTGGAAGCGCAACGACAGCCGGAAGAGCCGGTCTGGGGTATGCCATTCAAACGCAAGCGCGGTGAGGAATTGCCAGCAGAACATGTCGTGCTCAATCGTATGCTAGCTTCACTACGCGCAAAGGTTGAACATCCGTTTCGTATTGTCAAAAGACAATTTGGTTATACCAAAGTCCGTTACCGAGGATTGTTCAAGAATGCACAACAGCTTCATCTGTTGTTTGCTCTGGCTAATCTCTACCATGTTCGTAAGGTGTTAATGCCAACCACGGGATAATTCCGTCCAATACCCCTGAAAATCAGCCTCAGGGGACAGAATAGTATGCAATCTGCTAAGAATTACAGCTACAAATCGTACAATAATGCCTATATTAGCTACTTTGCCGATGGCTTTGTCGACAAAACTGGAATAAATAACTTAATCAGAGCTTCCTTAGTTTTTTGCCTGAAACTTTCTTTCTGAACCGGCAATTCATCCGCTTAGCCACGCCTTTGACAACGCATTGGACATTCAGTACATTTGCCCAATGACCAAAGTATTCATCAGCTACAGCCACGATTCCGACGAGCACCGCGAGTGGGTACTCCGTCTATCCGAGTGCCTGCGCCAGAATGGCATAGTAACGATCATTGACCGCGACTTTGAAAACAGCTCTCCACCGGAAGGCTGGCCACGCTGGATGTTGAATTCGCTGGATAAAGCAACGCATGTGTTGTGCATTTGCACCGGAATCTATTATCGCCGTTTCCGCGGATTCGAAGTTCCCGGAAAAGGTAAAGGGGTAGACTGGGAAGGCACTGTGATCACGCAAGCACTCTACGATGCGCGCAATGTTTCCAACAAATTCATCGCAGTGCTGCGTACTTCAACTGACGAACCGTTTATTCCGGAACCACTAAGGCCACGAACCCATTATGTGCTGAACACTGAAAACAGCTACCCGGCACTTTACAAGGTATTGCGGAATCAAAATGGCGTGAAACCGGGAATTGTTGATCAGTCAAAAACAAAACCGCCACGTACCCCGGAATATTTATTGGGTTTGTTGGATAGAAAGCCGCAATATGGACATTTTGACGATCATGTCCCCGAAAGGCGACACGTTAACGAAGGAAAGGCTTATGGATTTTGTATTTTCGGTCTCCGAAACGAATGGCCTAACGCGGTGCGGTTTACGCTGTCGCATTTGCTTGAAGAGCACAAGATCGCTAATCCCAAGAAGGCTCCGGACTTTGGTTTGCTGGAAACAAGGCTAAATCTAAGAAATAAAAGTACAGGAATTCAGCAAGCTGAGTTGGCATCAATAGGCGAAGCGTATTTATGGAAGCTTTTGGGGCACCGCTTGGATCGCAATCCTGAAAAACCGGATATTTTGAAGATGCTGCAGAGTAAAGAAGCATCGCATATTTTTTTCCGTGAATTGACTGCGGACGAGGTTAAAAATCATGCTTTCATCGCCGGATTGCTGCTAGCATGGTCTAAGCTCACATTCGGCACCAACTCTCCCGATCATTTCCTCTTGCTGATTTGCGAATCGGATTACTTGGGCGATTCAATGCTTGATCGGTTATTTCAGAAACAATCATCTTCGAGGTGGTATCGGGATTTGGAGAAACTGCTATCCCAACATGGGTTACAAAATTCGTTGTTGCCGGCACTCGGCCCACCGAACGTTGCCGAAGATGTCGAAGATTGGCTAAAAAACCGAGAAGAAATACCAGAACATTTACGCAGCACGATTCGAAAAATACTTTCCAAGCATTCAGCCATCCCGCTTGGAGATTTGAAAGAAAAAATATTCCCGTTATTACAAAACTACCAATCAACCCGAGAGTAACCCATCATGTCAATTTTTTTAGAACCGCACTATTACTTGGGACCCAACAACAAGCATCCTAAGCCGCAAAAATGGCGCGATCTACCCGGATTCAACCCCGATGATTTGACGCACCCGAAGGATTATTTGGCGCCGCAGGGATTAGTGACGGCCGTCAATGTGGCGCTAGAGCTGGGTATGCCGCTGTTGCTGACTGGCGAGCCGGGTTGCGGCAAGTCGCAACTGGCTTATAGCCTGGCATGGGAATTGGATCATCCGCAAAATCCGAATGATGCTTGGCAAAGACCGCTGGCTTTCACCGTCAAATCGGATACGCAAAGCCGCGATTTGTTTTATCACTTTGATACCTTGGGGCGATTCCGCGCCACCCGCAGGGATGGTGAAAACGACGATCCCCGGCGTTTCTTGCGTTTTGAAGCGCTTGGCATGGCGATCTTGCAAGCATTGGGAATAGACGCCGTCAGCAAGCTTGGATTGTACGATTGTCTTGATGTGTCGGGCGAATCGCAACCGGTTGCAGAACCACGGCGCTCGGTGGTGTTAATCGACGAAATCGACAAAGCGCCGCGCGAGGTGCCGAATGACATTTTGAACGAAATCGAACGCATGAGTTTTGATGTTCCGGAATTGTTCGAAACCGCGCGCAAGAAAACCACGATATCGCTGCAATCGGCAGCAATGCGTCCGATTGTGATCATCACCAGTAATCGCGAACGCGAATTGCCGGATGCTTTCCTGCGCCGCTGCGTGTATTACCACTTAGAATTGCCGGCTTTCCGCAGCAAACCCAGCAACAGCAACGGTTCTTCAATTGACGACAATGTCACCATCGAAGAGATTATCGAGAAACGGCTGGGCATCAAAATCCAAACGGAAGAGCACGTGCCGAATGCGCAGAAAAGCGTTTGGGCAGCCGGTATTTCTTTTTTCCATTATCTGCGTAACGAAGCCCGGCTGGAGATACAGCCCTCCATCGCGGAACTGCTGAATTGGATGCAACTACTGCAAAAGCGCGGCAAAGGGTTAGCAGAGACGCCGCATTTAACCAATACCGCATGGCTCGATGTGTTCACCACCAGCGCCAGTGTGACGTTGCTGAAACACAAAGAAGACCAGGAGCGTATCAAAAATTTGATCGACGGCTGGAAAGCGCAACCGGTATCCTAAGCTAAATCCGTGGATAGCCGCAAATTTTATTCCCGCATCGATGGATTGGGTGCGTTGCTGCGTGCCGAGGGTATGGCGCACGGCGTCGATGTTTGGATGTCGGTGGCTCGCCTATTGGAGCGTCTTGAACGACAAGGAAGATTGCCCCACGATGCGAGCGATCTTGCGCCGCTGCTGAGGCCCCTGTTTTGCCGCAATCCGCAAGATCAAGCACGTTTTCCGGTGTTGTTTGAACAATGGCTAAAAGGTGAAAGCCAATCATCCCTGGCAAAGGAAAACCGTATCAGCTCACCAGGCCGCAGTGCCTTCGTTGCAGCGCAAGAAGCCGCGCAAAAAACGCAAAAAATCTGGATCATGGGCGGCATCGCGCTGATCGTCTGCGTGATCGCCGTGTTGCTGGTCAAAGGACCGGATTGGTTTCTGCCAAAACCACCGCCGCCGCCGACCATAAAAATCCCTGAAAAACCGTCACAGCCGATTCCCCGACGCAAACCGCAACCGGCCACTGCAACCGTTGCCATCGTCGATCACATCGCGCCCCGGCCGCAACCGGAACCGGATTACGTGGGATTAGAATGGGAAAGTATCGTGCGCAATATCGGCTGGGCGTTGTTCGCATTGCCTTGGTTGCCGGTGCTGTTGATTTTGGCTTGGCGCTATCAACGCAACGCGGTTTTGCGCAAACAAACCGCATCGGTTGACGACCTGCTGCATCATTTTCGCTTTGATCGCTTACTGCAACCCTTTTTTGGCGGCGCCAAGGCCGAGCAGGCATTACGCGAATTGCACGCAGCGCGGCAGGTACCGACGAATCGCCTGCATATCACCGCCACCATCGAAGCCACCGCGCGCAACGGTGGTTTTTTCCAACCGGTGTACCGCAATCGCCGTGTTTCTCCTGAACACTTACTGCTGGTGCGCAGCCAGCATCGCAACGACCAGCAAGCGGCATTGGCGGAAGAACTGGAGAAGCGCTTTAAAGCACTCGGACTGCCAATCAACACTTATCGCTTTCGCGACGATCCGCGCTGGCTGGTGCGCTGGCATGACGACGACAGCAAAGCTAGCTACTACCAACTGCAGCAACTGGTGGCGCGGCACGAAGCCGCACGTTTACTGATCATCAGCGAAACAGCGATTCTGTTTCATCCATATAGCGGGGAGATTCGCACCTGGCTCGATGATTTGTCGCCTTGGCAGGACAAAGTTTGGCTGCACCCGCGCGATGCCGGTACCGCACACGCAGCACTATTGGCGCAGCACCACTTTCTGATGCTGCCGCTGGCGCAAGACAACCTGCCGCAACTGGTCGAGCATCTGACCACGCCGCAACCGCACAAGCTGATGTTACAAAAAACGGATCCATCGCCGCTGCCCGCGCTGATCGCTGCCGAACCCGATGCCTGGCTCGGTGAGCGCCCGCCTTATGGTGCGAATCTTGACTTGCTGGTGCAGCAATTGGAGCAATTCCTGCATGCCGATGGTTTGCGTCTGTTGCGCGCAGTGGCGGTATTTCCAAAGCCGCACTGGGCGTTGACACGCGCGTTGGATTATTTGCTATTTGAAAACTTAAGTACAGCCGATCCGCTACCGCAGCGCGAACAGCGGCTGGCGCGCTTGAGCCGCTTGCCGTGGTTGACGCATGCGCATTTGCCGGATTGGCTGCGGGAATACCTCCTACTCGGCATGGACCGTGACGAAAGGCAACAAATAGCCACTGCCTGGCAGCGCTTATTCAACCGTCTGACCGATAAGGACAGCCCCAATTCGCTGAGCCTTGAAGTCAGAACACCGCCTAAGCTGCAACTTAAACTAAAGCTCGATGACTTGCGCGCACTCTCTCAGGACGATGCGATCAACGACCCGATTTTTGCCAATATCCTGCTGGGCGGAAAACTGGGCTTGTTGGATTTCCGTATTCCACAAGCTCTGGCTAAGCTGCTGCCTAAAACCAATCAATCGCTGATTCTGCGCCCGGCCTTAATCCTGCTGTTTTGGGTGCTGCTCGGCACCGGTACGTTATACGCGGCCTGGCATTACGTTGGCCAGCACGCATTCATCGACTATCAACGCAACCAAATGGCGCAGGAAAATGCCCAATGGCGCGTCACGCTCAACCACCGCGAAGATACGCAAGTACTGATGGAAGCGCTGCAAAGCAAGCTGAAAACCGCTCAATTTCCCGTATCCATCGGATCGGATACCCTCAATGCCACGACGATCAACACCATCCATTTTGCGCGCGGCGGGCAGGCTGCTGCCGTACGGATTACACGCAGTCTGGCTTGGCTGACGTATGGCGCAGCGATCAACGTGATGGCGTCAACAGACTTATCCGCAGGTACTATTCAAGTACAGCTTAACCGCACGTATCAACACGGTGCAGGATTTAATGATGAGTTGCGCGCAGCACAAGAATCCCGGCTTCCGTTTGAGCCAGAAATGGTGCGTATCCCACCCGGAAAATTCCTAATGGGTTCGCCTAAAACCGAAGCTGGTCGAAGTTCTAACGAAGATCCGCAACACGAAGTCACCATCACCTACGCTTTTGAAATCAGCAAATATGAAGTCACATTTGACGAATACGATGCGTTTGCCAACGCCACCAAGCGGCAATTACCCAGTGGTGGTGGTTGGGGGCGCGGCAAACGCCCGGTAATCAATGTGAGCTTTAACGACGCGCAAGCCTATGTTAAATGGTTGTCGGACAAAACCGGTAAGCAATACCGCCTGCCAACGGAAGCCGAATGGGAATATGCCGCACGGGCTGGAAGCGAAACGGCATACTGGTGGGGTAATGACGTCGGCAAAATCTATGCAAACTGCGCTGGTTGCGGCAGTGAATGGGATGGTAAACAGACTGCACCAGCGGATTCATTTAACCCCAATGCATTCGGCCTGCATAACACGGCAGGTAACGTGTGGGAATGGGTGGAGGATTGCTGGCATGAGAATTATCAAGGCGCGCCAGCAGATGGCTCGGCGTGGAAGGAAGCCAATGGCGGGGATTGTAATCGCCGGGTGGTTCGGGGCGGTTCGTGGAGCATCGGTCCACTGAACTTGCGATCGGCTAACCGTAACCGGAACTTCACCGTTGCTGCCAACTTCAGTTTGGGTTTTCGCATCGCCAGGGCTTTTTGATGGTTTGTTCTTTGTGATTTGTGGTTTTATGGTTTTTGTAGGATGGATTAGCGCAGCGTAATCCGTCATAGATTTGGTTTCGTGCTCCGCTGCTTGGTGCATTGCGCTATGCGGAATAGCACCCTAATTTTTGGGTTTGCTGTCATTCCGAACGCAGAGAGGAATCTTTTGCGGTGGCGCAAGATTTCTCCCTTTGGTCGAAATGACACAATGGGGTCTTTTGATGTTTGCGGGTTGTTTAGCTTTATGTAGGACGAATAAGCGGAGCGTTATCCGTCATAACCATTTTTGGTTACTTTGTTGGTTGCGTTTTAAGCGATAGGACGGTTTTTTATGACATTGAACAGAGAAATGGTGCATTGCACTTCGCTGAATGCACCCTACGATGCTTACCAGCCAAAGAATTTGCTGTGTTCGGCCAGGGGCAGCTCGGTGTTACGAAGCTGCCGCTTTTTATCGCTGCTGCTGAGTTTGATTTTTTCTCAGGGAATCCATGCCAGTGAGGATGTTTTGCTACGAGGTGGTCAAAATGCCAAAGAAAAAGCGGTTACCCAGCAATTAGCGCAAACTTGCTATGCCACCGAGGCCAAATTGGCACCTGCGATGGTAGCAATTCGTCCAGATCGATTTTTGATGGGATCACCGGAAAACGAAAAAGATCGTCAATCGGATGAAGGCCCGCAGCATTTAGTTTCAATTCCAAACCCCTTTGCCATCAGCCGCTGTGAAATTACCGTGGGGCAGTTTAAACAATTTGTTCAAGAAACCAATCATCGCACGACTGCTGAAGAGAACGGCAAAGGTTGTACTGTGTGGAATGCTGAGAAAAAACAACCGGAACAATTGCCGGAGCATAACTGGAAGAATCCTGGATTTGCTCAAACTGATGCCCATCCGGTGGTCTGCGTTTCCTGGGATGATGCCCAAGCCTATGTGAAATGGCTGTCGCACCGCACGGGCGCGGCTTACCGCTTGCCAACCGAAGCGGAATGGGAATATGTGGCACGGGCGGGAACGAAAACAGCACGCTTTTATCAGGACGGCAAGCAATGCGATTACGCCAATGGTTTGGGTCAAGAAGCAAAATCGAATGCTGACGCTAACTGGACGCTGGCGGAATGTTCCGATGGACATGTTTATACCGCACCGGTTGCCAGTTTTGGAGAAAATCATTTCGGTTTGTTTGATCTGTTGGGCAACGTCTTGGAATGGACTGAAGACTGCTGGCATAAGAATTATCAAGGCACGCCAGCGGACGGATCGGCGTGGAAAGAAGCCAATCGCGGAGATTGTACTCGCCGGGTGGTTCGGGGCGGTTCGTGGCTCTACGATCCGCAGGGCTTGCGATCGGCTAACCGTGTCAGGACCGGCTCCGATGAAGCCGACAACGACCTGGGTTTTCGTATCGCCAGGGCTTTTTGATCTTTTGTCATTTTGTTCTTTGTGCTTTGATTCTTTGTGATTTGTGGTTTTGTGGTTTTTGTAGGATGGATTAACGCAGCGTAATCCGTCATTACTGTAGTTTCGTTCGCCACTGTTCTTGGTGCATTGCGCTTTGCTTAATGCATCCTATTTTTTTGGTTTAGTGTCATTCCGAACGCAGTGAGGAATCTTTTGCGATTCTTTGACCTGTTAACGGCTGTGAAAAAATCGATTTTCCCGAAGGATAGTAGTGTGGAGAAGCTGTTGTCGAACCCATGCGTTTTTTGTGTGCGTGGGCGATAGACAACTTCCAATCACTGCAACGGGTTGACTGCGGTGCAGCGTTCTCCGACCCAGCGGCCGTATGTTTCAGCCAATGCATGAACCGGCGTGCCGCCGACGGTGCTGTCGAATTCGGTATTTCCCGAGAAGCTTTCCGGGCTGCTAAAAGTGCCTCGTGCGGTTCCATTACCTTGGAAATGCTGGTTGCTACAGACCAGATCCAATTCGTAGCTGTTGCCGATGCGCTTTGCGTTCTGGACGGTGCAGCCGGAACGGTTTTCATAAAAATAGGCGGGGATTTCCTGTTTGGCCATTTCCGGAGTGATGCAGATTTTTGACGTGGCTGCGCCATTTTCTATTTGGGGCAGTTTGAGGCCATAGCGGCGGGCGAGGTCGCTGAGTTGTTGCATATGCTCCGAGGGAATATGCGGCACCAGCGCCAATAAATCCGATTTCGTGGTGATTTCCCATAATCCGGGGCGGATGTGTTGGTGCGCGAAACTGGAAGTTGCCATTGTTAAACTCAGGCCGGATAGAAATGAAATAAGGGTTTTATGCATTGGGGTTTCCGCATGGCGTGTTCTGAAAAAATCAATTGTGCAAAAGTTTATTGAAATCGTGCCGTCAATTACCCACGCGTACGGTCAACGGTGATTTCTAAGTTTAAGCAAGTTTAGCTGATAACTGGAAAAACCTCTTGGAATTTAAATCTGTCTGCATGGCTGCATATAATTTGTAGACATATCATTATAATAATTAATTATTTATAGCCGTATCAGTAACTGCTGTATATTTCGAATCTTTTCTCAGGAGTGTAAAACTATGGAATGGCAAGGCTGGTTTGCACTGAGTTTATGCATCGCTGTGTTGGCGACACTTATTTTTACCCGGATTGGCCCGCATTTAATCATGATCGGGGCGCTGACGATACTCAGTGTATCCGGGATTTTGAGCGCTAACGATGCGTTAAGCGGCTTTAGTAATTCGGGTTTGATTACCGTTGCGGGTATGTTTGTGGTTGCCGCGGGGATGCATGCCTCCGGCGCGATCGATTTATTAGTGACCACTATGTTAGGCAGACCGAAAACAGTACGCGGGGCAATTTCCCGGATGTTCTTTCCGGTTGTGTTCCTCAGCAGTTTCCTCAACAACACTCCGGTGGTTGCCACCATGATTCCGGCTATTTATAGCTGGTCGCGCAAGATTGGGATTTCGCCTTCGAAGCTGATGATACCGCTGAGTTATACGGCGATTCTGGGCGGCACGATTACATTGATTGGAACCAGTACCAATCTGATCGTCAACGGCCAATATCAGGTGTTGACCGGTGAATCCGGGTTTTCCTTGTTTTCGATTACCGCTGTTGGTATACCTGTTGCCATTGCCGGTTTTTTATTAATGTGGCTAGCCTTTCCCAAATTGCTGCCAGAGCGGACTCAAGGCCAGGTTTTTTCCAATTTACGCGAATTTACTCTGGAAGTTTCCATCGCGCCGAATGGTCCTTTAGTCGGCAAAACTATCGAGCAAGCCGGGTTAAGGCACCTGCAACGCGTATACCTGATTGAGATTGATCGAAATGGAACGGCGATTACCGTTGTTTCACCCGAAGAAGTGCTTCAAGGTGGTGACCGGTTGGTATTTGCCGGTGATACCGATGCGATCTCAGATTTGATGCGCATTAATGGGATTATTCCGTCGACTGAGGAAGAGCAAACTCAAACATTCACCATGCAGCATGCTGAACGGCGTTTGATCGAAGCCGTTGTGTCGCCGCATTGTTCGGCGCTGGGGCATGCCATTCGCGATGCGCGCTTCCGTGCCCGCTATGGCGCAGCGGTATTGGCTGTGGCGCGTAATGGCGAACGCATCAAAGGCAATCTCGGAAGCATCATATTGCAGGCCGGTGATACGTTATTGCTGGAAGCAAGACCGGCTTTTGTCAGCCGCCAGCGTTACAACAAGGATTTTTTGCTGATTAATGATCTGAACACTGAAGCGCCGCGTCATGAAAGGGCGTATCTTGCCTGGACAATTCTTGTCGGTATTATTGCAGCGGCAAGCTTTGATGTTATTACCATGCTGAATGCGGCATTGATCGGTGCTGGCCTGATGATTATTACGGGCTGCTGTTCTGCCAATCAGGCAGAAAGAAGTCTTGATTTGACGGTTATCATTACTATTGCATCATCATTTGCCTTGGGTATGGCTTTGGAAAAAACTGGTGTAGCCAAATATCTTGCGGCAAATATCGTGGATTTGAGCGGCGGCACACCCTGGCTTCTACTCATTCTGGTCTACATATCCATCTCAATATTAACCGAAGTCATTACCAATAATGCCGCAGCGCTTTTAATGCTGCCCATTGTGCTGGAGATCACCGAGAAAGCCAGTTTAAATAATGAACCTTTTGTGTTCGCCATCATGATGGCGGCTTCCGCCAGCTTCGCGACACCTTTGGGTTATCAGACGAATATGATGGTTTATGGTCCGGGCGAATATCGATTCACCGATTTCCTGCGAGCAGGGATACCGATGAATATCGTGGCGGGGGTTGTTACCATCACAGTATTGTTAATCGGCTGGCCTTTGGCCAAGTAGAAAGGATGCTATGGTTTTCAAATTCCAATTTAATTTCTCGCCTTGTTGCTCCTTTGACCGCGGTTATGCATTAATTCAATAACATTGCGATTAAACTGTATCCAACGCCTTTCAGTTTTTTTGATTATCAAGGTAGACCATAGACCAGTAGGGGAGTCGACTTAAGATCGCCTCAATTCGTCAAAGAAGAAAACCAGCGTACTGCTCATCGAAGCTATCGGATTTGTACATTAAAAATAAGGAAAATGCTTATTTAAGCGATTCTACGTTTCAGTTATGATGATTCCTCACTACGTTCGGAATGACGTCGGTGAGTTAATCAGAGATTCCTTAAATTGGGGCAGGGCGCAATGTATACTCTAATCTCATTAATAAATGGCCGGCTCAATAACCATTCAGGCGGTCAAGTATCTTCGAAGTTTCAGGAAAACAAGAATAGTGCTTACGCCATGTTGCCGTTCGGAGTCGGCCATTTAGTCAGCAGCAGTTGTATCCATCGCTTACTGCTAATCGGATGACTGCTAGCCAAGAAAAAAACGTTCTCCCATATCCATACTAAATTCCTGATACCTGCGTGGCGAGGTTTTCAATGAGCCATCTAAAAAGTTTGCTATCAGGATCGTGGACTTATCATTGCAGCAAATCCACGGAGAATTGTAAGTTGAAGCTGTTTTCTCATCGTATCTCTTCGATTCCCGGGGTAATCGGCTTGGATAGGCCTTGACGGAAATGCCCTTAAAAAGATTGCTGTGACAGTTGAAACGATACCTTCAATCATCCGAATTGATGCCGTTCTTACAATGCAGTATCAGCCAATCTTAACTCGGAGATAAAAATGGATTTGTATGCAAGCATACCCAAAGAATCGAGGCAATCTGCGGTAATCAAAGAGTTCCAGGCTTTAATTTTGAATCTTTATTGCGGTATCAGGTTGCTTGGCTTTCGTCGCAATGTGCTGGAACAGGTGACAGTTTCTCACGATCAGCTCATTTTGCTCCTGGGTTTTTATGGTCTTACCGCATTGATTGTTTCCTATGTTATGACACGCAATCCCGTTTTCGACCTGTTTGGTCTGGGATTTCTTAGTATTGAGTTGTTGATTGTACTTCTGGTGGGGTTTGTACTGACAAAGTTAACCGGTAAACAGAGTGATTTGCTCAAGTTTCTGGTTATAACTTACTGTGTCTTGCCATTTCGTTATCTGATTTCTTTTGCCGGTTTGTCTGACTTGCCCGATACAATCTTTGCGGCTGGATATGTCATTTTTATGCTATGGAGTTTAGCCATTTGTTTTTACATTGCATTGCAATTATTGGATCAACAAAAGCTTAAAGCGGCATTGATTGTTATGCTTTGGATGGCAGCATCTTTTCCATTGGCTAATCTATCATTCAGTTTCTGGTATGAAGATTATGACTATCCCAACGAGATGGCGGCGTTTTCTGATGATGCATTATATGATGTTAATCAGGAGCATGTTTACTATAACCAGCCTATGCTTCTGAATAATGCCTTAGACCCCATTCAACCTGGCATTGATGGAGTGTCCGATCTTTTTTTTGTAGGATTTGGTTCTGATGCCACTCAGGATGTGTTTATGCGGGAAATTGGCCATGTGCAGCGTGTTATGAGTGAGCGTTTGGGCGCATCAGGGCGGTCTATTGTATTATTAATAATCTGAAAACGATCAATACGACACCACTAGCATCCTCAACAAACCTGAGAATCGCATTGAGTCATCTAGGCAATAAAATGAATCGTGATGAAGATGTTGTCTTTCTGTATCTGACCAGTCATGGATCTATGGATCATGAACTTTCAGTGCAAATGTGGCCGCTTGATCTTAATGCTGTCCGCCCGGAAGATATCAAGACTTATCTGGACAATGCCGGTATACGCTGGCGAGTTATTCTGATTTCAGCGTGTTATTCAGGCGGGTTTATTAAGGCACTCCAGAACGAATACAGCCTGGTTTTCACTGCCGCAGCATCGGACAAAACATCATTTGGCTGTTCTCATGAAAATGAGTACACATATTTTGGCGAAGCACTTTTTAAGAATATTGAAGATAAGCCCTATCAGTTCATTGAGAGTTTTAATCGGGCCATCACGAAAATCACACAACGCGAGCGCAATGAAAATTTGATTCCCTCAGAGCCTCAGTTATTTATTGGAAGTCAAATGAAGGAAAAGCTGCATCGGCTGGAACAAGACATGGTTCATTACACTCCCGAGAGATTCGGTGTTTATTAATAAGCATTAAGCGCGCCTGAAAGAATTCATGATTAGTCAGCATCGATTGCTGGTATTAAGAAGGGATTTGAACGTGAGGAGTAACAGATTTCAGTGTGACAAATGTCATAGTTAATCCAAACTAACCTGAATAATAATAAATTGTAGTGCAAGCTTGATAATGAATCTATTGCTCGGAAGGTTTCGAGGAATAATATTGATCTTTTTTTAATAGTTTACTTGCCTAATTACACAGGAGATAAGGAAATGATATTTCTACGAAAGAGCACTTTTTTTCAGGTTTTTCTGGTTATATTGATAATCGGTTATGCCCATTCGGCAGCGGCCAAAACCTTAGGTATTTTCTCTGCGCAGCAATCCTGTCCCGCCTATGTTTCAAAGAATAAATTAACCAATCCAGATAATACGCAGATTCTGGCGGATAAAAAATACGATATTATCGAGGCGAATAAACCAGATCATGCTAGCTGGTACCGGGTTATTCTGCCTACTGCGAATCCCAAGGAGCGCTGGATTAGCGCTGACTGTGGTGATGCTCAACTGAGCGGCGGGCAGGGAACGGGAGACAATGGAAACAGCAGTAGTTGTAGTATTACTGGCGAGGCGGATAGTCATGTTCTCGCACTGTCATGGCAACCCGCTTTCTGTGAAACCAAACCACAAAAGCCTGAATGTAAAATCACCGACCCGCAGGTATATCAGGCCAAACATTTCACCTTGCACGGCTTATGGCCTAATAAAAAAAGTTGTGACACGCATTACGCCTTTTGCGGCGATGTCAAAGCTCAGAAACAAAATTTCTGTGATTATCCGGAGATTAAATTAAATCCAACTTCGCAAGCTTCATTAGCGGAGGTCATGCCTAGTGTGACAGCAGGTTCTTGCCTTGAGCGCCATGAATGGCATAAACATGGTACCTGCCAATCCGCCAAGTCGATAGAAGAATTTTTTGATTTGTCTGTAGATTTGGCCCGCCAGTTTAATGATTCCGGTATGGCTTATTTTATGAATCGCAGGATTGGCCAGCAAGTTCGTACCGAAGATTTTCTCAACCGGATCGCTGCGGTACTGGGATCTGCCGCTCGTGATCGGATTAAGCTTAACTGCGATCAGGGGATGCTGGTGGAAATTCAATTGAGCTTGATTGCTGATCTAACCCCGGGCGCTGATCTTGAGAAACTGATTGTCAATGCACCGGCACAGAGCAATTCCAATTGTGGAGAGACTTTCCGTGTCGATCCGATTGGGCAATAGGGAAGGGATCTATCTGGATTGATCATTTGTACTGGCTCAGATCTGAGCCAGTACAAATTACAAAGCCTGGAATATCACATCAGCCGCTGATAATGCTGTGGATTGTTGTAATACGCCGATAAATGTAATGCTGGCTGCATCGCCTACAAAATGCACCGCGACATCATCACCTTGGATATCGATACCGCTAATGTAGGGAGTTAATTGCGCAAAATTCTGAATGCCTAGCTGAATATCGAATCCGATTTTATCCACTCCCGGAATAAAATCTTGAAAAATGTAATTACCCACATTGGCTATACCAAAAATATCCGAACCTTCGCCACCAGTCATCGTATCTGTGCCCAGTTGTCCGACCAAAGTGTCATCGCCATTGTTACCGATTAGCGTGTTGCTGGAACTGTTTCCAATTAATTTATCGTTGCTAGTGCCGCCAATCGCGCGTTCAATTAATGTATTCAATCCGAGTGACAAGTTATTTTCCGCGGCTTGTCCATCTGGCGTAAGACCAACGGAACTGAGTGTGCCAGGTGCAGCAACATTGAGATTGAGTGTTACTGGCGTATTTATCCCAGATGCATCAAGCGTATCATTACCCCCATCATCATAGATTGTCTGGACAACTTGGCCACTTTCTTCTGTTAATGCGTATGAATTATCGCCTGAATTAAGCAGTTTTGCATTGTATAGATAGGACAAGGCAGCGTAATCGTATGGTGCCAGATTGATCCGTTCAAGCCCCTGATTTTGCGGTGTGTAAGACATGATGCTATACAACTCAGAGTCTTCTACACCCGTTAGGAAGGGCCCTTCGTTGGTGTCTCCACCCGAAGCTGCTGCATTGTAATTGCCAGGATGTTTAAGTCCGAGGGTATGTCCAATTTCATGAATCAGTGTCGAATAGGCATTGGTGCCATAGACGACATGGTTTGTCTGTGAGGCTTCCGGTGTGTTGTTGATGTACAGATCTCCTGCATTATCACCAATTGATTTATCTGGATAATAGGCATAGCCGACTGTTGTGGTTTGTGCATTATTGCCGAACCGGAGTTGGCCATAGGATTGCGTAGAATCGGTTACTTCTGTGAAAGTAATGTCGAACTGGGAAGAAAGCGTGGTTAAAATCTCTCGAACCGCAATCTTCTGCTCATCGGTCATAGTGCTGAAGTGATTGCCGTCCTGAGCCGGATCAGCATAAACCGGAAGTTCTGACATGAAACTGAAAGTCAATCCTACCGGTTTGCCAGCTTCGGCAGGATCCCAGCGAATGTCACTGCCAGCAAGCACAGCATCAATGCGGTAATCATCCGTAATACTCAGCATATTTTTCTCCCTTGCATAATTTACAAACTGGCGATCTTAATTTCTAAGAACTAATTTTAGAATAATGGGTAGCTGGTAAATTGCATAAACATTGCAGCTTTTTTGTTCTTATTCTGAAGTTTGATAGATCAAAATTGCTTGTCAGAAAATTGCTAAGTGATTTGCTATCGCAGGATAGCTTAACGTTAAAACAAATAATTGATCGGTTATCTGTTTATGCACAACCTCATTCATGTATACCAAAATATGGGCATACATGTTTTAGCAATGAGAATCGAAAAACCATTGCTTATTTTTTGATATGGTTTTTATCATTACATGTTCATGTTTTCCTACTTTTATTATCAAATTGGAATCATGAAATTCTATATAAAATACTATTTCAAGTGAAATAACCTATAAAAATCATTTTATTCATTCTCAATGTTTCCTTAAGGCTGTCGAATTAAAGAGTTCGCATATATGTAGGAAAATATTTACAACTTGAGGAGTATTGGATGAGGAATTTTGTTAATAAAATAATTGCTGGAAGTACATTTTTATGTACGATTGGGATGACGTTACCACACGCTTTAGCGCAAGATGCAACAGCGGATCGCGTTAAAGAACTGGAGAGTCGATTGCAAGTGATTCAGAATGAATTGGAGAAAGTAAAATCTCAATCGAACCAAGTGACACAGAAAGTTGAAAGTATTGGACAAAAATCAAATTTTACTGAATCTCAGGATAGAAATGCAGGTCATATGGTGTTCTTCCGTGGCGGCTTTGCGCACAGTTCTCAACATCGCAACGGAATGACCATACAAAGCACCGTTGTTCCTGCCGGAGCACAGGAACAACCTGACAAAAATGCATGGTATGTTGGTGCGGGTTTTGACTTTAATCTAACCAAAGATGCATGGGGATTAGCGCCGAAGACCAATGTTCTTGCAGAACTGATGTTCGAGTATAAAGAATTCGGTTCTCACGTGCACGGGAATGCACTTGCCAATAGTCCAACTCCGCTGATTGGTGGTGCGTTGAATCCTCGAAATGTAACGATAACACAACTATCTATATACGCATCGCCAAAAATAAAATTTCTGGAAGGATCGCGGATCAGGCCTTGGATTATCCCAGCCGGTTTAGGCATTCACATCATAAGCCCACCAGGTGAGTCAGGTTCATTTTTTATCCCAGGGGTTATGTTTGCCGGGGGTGTCGATTATAGAATATGGAAAGATATTTATGTAGGTTTGGATGCTCGTTATCATGTGACTGGTGGCAAAAAGGATGGTGTGAATGTTGATGGCCTGACAGCTGGTGGTTATGTTGGTATAGGTTTCTAAGATTCTGACTAATAGTTTAGTCTTGTTATTGAATAGATTTTTCCTGAAAGGATGTTTTATTAACAACCAGTTCGTAGGCTTGGTTCACTGACAACTATCAATCAAATAAGGATCGCATTGAAAATAGGCGTATAAATACCTAGGGTGCACGCGCTAGGGTATGACCTGCATCGCTCGAATAGGGTGCAAGGCATCACGTAAATCTTCATCATGCATAATTCCTGATAGTAATTTGTTGCCTAGAAAAGGGGCTGATTGAATTGCTACATTTGTTGCTATCACAAAGAGATGATTACCTCTTGACGAAGATAATATGTCTGACTAACATTAAGAAGAAGGCAGTACATGCTATTGCTGTTTTCTTTGTGTTTCTTTAACTATTTTAAGGGCTTATTATGTTACAGTTTAAAAAGACGTTATTAGGTGGTATTGCACCAGTATTGTTATCCATTGCACTGGCAAGCCCAGTAATTGCTTCCGATGCTCATCATGCACACGGCAAAGACCATAATTTTGGTCATTTCACTAAAGACAATTTGTTGCTTACTCCAAAAGATTATCGCGAATGGATTTTTGTGGGAGCGCCCGTTACACCAAAAGATATGAATGATGGAAAACCTGCATTTCCTGAGTTTCATAATGTGTACATTGATCCAACAAGTTGGAACCATTGGAAGAAAACTGGTGAATTCCGTGATGGGACTGTTATCGTTAAAGAATTAACTAGCGTAGGTTCAAAAGAGGCCGCCAGCGGAAATGGATATTTCCCAGGTGAATTTAATGGGATTGCTGCAATGGTGAAAGATTCCAAACGTTTTGCAGATAAACCTGGAAATTGGGCATTTTTTGGTTTTGAATCTTACGATGCTAAACAAGGCATACTTCAAGCTGATGATGCATGCGCAGCTTGTCACAAAGCAAACGCTGCACAAGACATGGTCTTTACTCAGTATTACCCAGTGTTACGTGCGGCTAAACCAAGTAAATAATAGTTGAGTAATGGCTTATAGCCAATAGTAAGCTTTCTGAAATCGGGCAATTTGGCGAACTAGTTATCAATCAGTGCGCCAAATTGCTTTCCTTTCTGTGCACAGAAAAAGTTTTTGTTGAAGTTGACTTAGAAAATTTCCTGTCGTTTCTCCTGCCAAAATATCAATAAAGTTTTCTTAAAGTTCATTTTGAACTTTCTTTTAGAAGTTATTTTTCCATTCACGTAATACAGTGAAAATCTCTATAGGGCTTGAAAGTGATTTTCCAGAATAATTTTGAGTACTATTAATAATTCCCAACTGTTCACAACGAATAAAAGGATTAATTTTCTTTTCAAGAGTAAGCGTTGTAGGGATGGTCGGAATATTCCGATTGCGTAATTCCTGTGCTGCAATTTCGAACTTAATGAGTCTTGCATTCTCAGGATCGGCAGCTTTTGCAAACTGAATATTTCCTAATGTATATTCATGAGTACAGAATATTAACGTATCGTCAGGTAGTTGAGAGAGTTTCTGCAATGATTGATACATTTGTTGTACAGTTCCTTCAAATACTCGTCCACAGCCGCAAGCAAAAAGTGTATCACCGCAAAATACCATATTAAATGGATTTGACCCATAATAGGCGATATGTCCCCGAGTGTGTCCGGGAGTGTCTAGTACCATAAGATTAAGCGATATTGCTTCAAGATTTACTTGATCCCTCTCGCGTAGAGGATGAGACACTGTTGCAATTGACTCATTGCGTGGTCCATATACGGGAACATCGTATGACTGAAGCAATTCAGAATTACCGCCTGTATGATCATCATGATGATGGGTAATCAGAATTGCACTTAATTGCAATTTTTTAGACCGGAGATACTCAATAACAGGAGATGCGATACCGGGATCTATAACAGCAGCATGTGCCTGATTGTGAATTACCCAGATATAATTATCTCTAAAAGCGGGTATCGGATGAACATTCAGCATGAAATTCCTATGTAATATATTTTATAAAGTTGATGTGCTTAAGCGATTTAAAAGAAACTATAAATTCAGGTGAGAATAATTAGTAATGATGTCTGAGCAAAATGTTCAACAATGGTTTGATTCCTCTCTCGGTCAATATTTGATTGAACACGAGCAGCGTTATTTTGATCAGGTTGCCGTAAACATTTTTGGCTATAATGCCGTGCAGATAGGTTGGCCTCAATTTAATTTTTTGCGCCTGAACAGAATGCCTTTGCATTTCTCTGTAGGACTTGAGAGTCAAGCTTCCTTGCGTGCTGCAGCTGGCTATCTTCCGATTCAGAGTAGCAGTGTCGATCTGGTGATTTTGCCACATGTTCTTGAGTTTGATACCAATCCACATCAAATTTTACGTGAAGTGCACCGAATTCTAATACCTGAAGGTCATATCGTAATATCAGGTTTTAATCCCTTGAGTTTTTGGGGAGCCTGTCATTATTTAAAATCTACACGCCGTGAGTTTCCCTGGAATGGGAATTTTATTGCATTATCGCGACTTAAGGATTGGCTGAAATTACTAGATTTCGAGATGGCGGGTGGTCGGCTAAGTTGTTATACGCCCCCATTTAAGCAAGAAAGATGGCGCCGGAGATTTAGTTTTATGGAAGCAGCAGGGGACCGTTGGTGGCCAATTTCAGGGGGGGTGTATTTCTTGCATGCAATTAAGCATATGCACGGTATGCGGATTATCAAACCGGGTTGGAAAAATTGTCTTGATCCCAAGAAAAGAATGGTTCCGGCAACTCAAAAAATGAACGAAATCTCTAGCAATGAGCATCCACCAAAGAATTTCAATCAGATGGATGATTTGAACAAGTAATAAAAAAATTATGGCAGACTCAAAAATTGTTGAGATTTATACGGATGGAGCGTGCAAAGGAAATCCAGGTGTCGGAGGGTGGGGGGCATTGCTGAGATACGCCGGTCGTGAGCGTGAAATTTTCGGTGGTGAAAAATTAACCACCAATAATCGCATGGAGTTACTTGCCGCAATACGTGCTTTAGAATCTTTAAAGCGCCCTTGCAAAGTGCATTTACATACAGATTCACAATACGTCCAGAAAGGTATCAGTCAATGGTTGGATTCGTGGAAAGTGCGTAATTGGCGTACATCCAATAGAAAGCCTGTTAAAAATGAGGATCTTTGGAGGCTGCTTGATTCTTTAGTGCAGCAACATGAAATTGAATGGTGTTGGGTTCGTGGCCACTCGGGTCATATTGACAATGAGCGAGCGGATCAACTGGCTAACCGTGGAGTTGAAATGATTACTTCCGAAGAATTACAAAATAGTTAGAGGTTTTATACTATGCGTCAAATTGTGTTGGATACTGAAACGACGGGGTTAGAACATAAGCTTGGGCATCGCATTGTAGAAATAGCGGCAGTCGAGTTATGTAACAGGCAATTCACAGATAATCATTTTCACTATTATCTTAATCCCGAACGTGAGAGCGATGAAGGAGCTTTACAAGTACATGGTCTAACAACCGAATTTCTTAAAGACAAGCCGAGATTCCATGAAATATCCAAAGAATTATTGAATTTCATTTGTGATGCCGAACTCATTATTCATAATGCACCATTCGACGTTGGATTTCTTAATCACGAATTAGGTTTAATCAATCTGAAAACGCTGAACAATTATTGTTTGTCGATAACAGATACATTGAAATTAGCGAAAGAGTTTCATCCCGGCAAACGGAATAACCTGGATGCACTGTGTGAGCGCTACAATATTGACAATTCAAGGCGTACACTGCATGGTGCATTACTCGATGCAGAGTTATTAGCTGAAGTTTATCTGGCTATGACACGCGGGCAAGAGAGTCTACTTATCGAGTTAGAATATGTTGAGCCGGTTCAACAGGCTCTGGATAAATTAGATAGCTTCAAAACAAAAATCATTGAAGCAACAGCTGACGAATACGCACAGCATCTAATGATATTAGAAAATATTTCGCGTGAGAGTAACAATAACTGTTTGTGGAACAGACTTGGAAATAAAAACACTATTGATGATAAGTCAGTTTGTGGAGGAAATTTAAATTGATGGTCTAAATGAGATTCAATAACTTTCTTATGTATTTTGAGAGTACATTTAAAGAATGCTCTAGAGTTTCGCGCGACATTGCCGGCAAAACTCTAGTAAGGGGAAGGATACAGTAATCTGATTGGGGCGTGCACTTAAAATCCAAGACTCGCAAGTAAATCATCAACTTGGTCTTGATCGCATACGACATCGGTTCGTTTTTCTGGGTTGGTGACTGGCCCATTGAGGAGTCCTTCATCTGCAGCAATATTTTTCTTGGATGGAACATTTGCAAGTAATAGATCAATAAGGTCTTTCTCCAGACTCTGCACCATATGCGTGACCTTTTTGATTACCTGGCCTGTCAGATCTTGAAAGTCTTGTGCCATCATGATTTCTAGCAATTGCGTATTCGTTGCGTTAGTTTGTTCAGGAACCTTATCGAGGTACTGAAGTGTATCAATTAATAATGTTTTGAATTTTTCTGTATCCGGGCTAGATTGATGCATCTCAAGAGCCTGTTTCCATTGTTCAGATAAATGAATTGCGTCTGTTGAAAGCTTCTCCTGAATAGGCATGGCAACCTCAGTGGCATTGAGTGTACGCTCAGCTGCTTGCTCAGTTTTGGTAGCAATATAGGATAACTTGTCCTGCGCTTCGGGTGCTTCAGCTGCAATCGATTCCAGGCGTTTATCGTACCCTAATTCCCGCAAACTATCGTGTAAGTTTCGGGTCAATTGCCCAATCTGATCAATAACTTTCTTATCAGCTGTTATTAATTCATTTTCATCAATATCATTGATTGCAGGTGTGAGTGACGTATCAGCTAACTTAATGGATTTTTTAGTTTTTGCGTTGGTCGTTTCTGGAGAAGCATCATCAGCTTTTGTTTTCATAAGACGTTTTGTATTCATTTTGGACTCGGTAGTTTGTTATGAAAAGAGATAATGTAGATTTAAACAGAGGCTTTGCTTTCCATATTCTGGAAAATTTTATTTAATTTCTCTTCAAGTGTGGCCGCAGTGAAAGGCTTTACGATATAGCCACTTGCTCCAGCTTGAGCTGCAGCTACGATATTTTCTTTTTTAGCTTCGGCAGTTACCATCAGTACGGGAATTTTTTTCAATGCCTCATTGGCGCGCACATTCTGCAGCATGGTCAATCCGTCCATATTGGGCATATTCCAATCCGACACAATAAAGTCAAAATCTCCATCTTGCAGCTTACGAAGTGCAACTGCGCCATCTTCAGCTTCATCAACATTGACAAAACCAAGTTCTTTTAGAAGGTTGCGAACGATTCTACGCATAGTAGAGAAATCATCCACTACCAAGAATTTCATATTTTTGTCAGGCATTCTTTTTCTCCGTGAATAAACTATATTTTTTGTACTACCAGAATTGCTTTGATTCTTGATTAGCAAGTCAGCTTGCTTATATGATTCTCATCTTGCCGTTGTTTTTACGACAGTGGATCACAAAAGTTTAGTTCTAAGCTGAAAAAATATTTCAATAATATGAAGAATGTAACTTTAAAATTAGGTTAAAGATTTTTATTATCTCGGGCTTGTTTGTGTTACGGAAAGCTAGGGGAATAATTAAGAGAATTTTAGAATTCTTGACGAAATATTTATTTATGAAAAAGATAAGGCTTGCAATTTTAAATTGCAGTTCAAGTTCGAGATGCAATCTTCCCTGAAGAAGTACCGGGACGGGTATTTTGGGGCACGCGGGTATTCTTGTGCTACATCTGAAACAGATGACGGAAAAGATGATCGAATAATACTTGGCGCTTTACTTTGAGCCAAATGCAAATCCAAACGATAATTCCAAAATGGAAACGGAATAAGAAACGTCGACTAAACAACATGTCTCCAGACTTACAGTCCACAACTCAAACCCGCCGCCGCCGGCTTTAGCCGGTGGTTGCTTATTGTTGATTGTGTAGACCAGCTTGATTTCCAAGTTTCTTCAGTAAAATAGCCTGCAGTTCGCTATTTACCCAAGCTTTTTTGGGTAAAGCCCAAAGTTTACTGCCTGCAAAATCCTGGCACTGTAATGCATTTTCTTCGGGCATGAGTATGACATCGGCTTCAGCAAAGTGAATGTCTTGCTGAATAAATCGATGATTCTCTGCATACGAATGTAATTCTGCATTTAAGCCGGTTTTCTGTACAAAATCAAAAAACCAGCGGGAGTTATCCGCGTCTGAAACGGCGTGTACTCGTTTGCTTTTAAAATCTGAAACCGGTTGATGGATTGCCGGGTCAACCACATTATAGGCAATTTCATTGATCAACTTCATATTGTAGGTTTTTCCCCATTTGCTCGTATCAGTATGAGGATGTTGTTTTCCGTTTGTTACGATAATGCCGGATTTCCCCAGATACTTAAGGTGCGTACGTAGAGGACCGGCAGGTAAGAGCAAACCGTTGCCGAAGCTCTGTTCGCTAAAATCAACGACAATTAACTCTATATCCCGTTCAAGACGATAATACTGCATGCCGTCATTGCAAATGATAACGTTGCATGTTGGGTGCGTATTTAGAAGCGCTTGTGCAACCACGGCTCTGTCATTTCCGACCCAGACGGGACATGATTCTCCACAATGTTGTGCTAATAAAAATGTTTTTCCACCGACGTTCATGGGATCGCTGGTGGGGGTTACAGCCTTGGGTACTCCAGGGTTATCATAATTGCCCCGTGTAATGATGCCCGGTGAAAAGCCATGTGTCAGTAAGTAATCAACCAGCCAAAGCAGCAGAGGCGTTTTGCCGCCATCATCGAAACTGATACTATCGATAATAATGACTGGCACTGGAAGCTTGACCGAAGGCAAAATATCCAGCCAGTAACATAGTTTTTTTAGAGCTAAGAACAGCCCATAGAAAACACTCAATGGCCATAACAAAAAGTGTAATGGGGTGATACGATGCCAATAGAGTTCGGACAATTTCATATTTCGTTTCTATTCAAGTTATAGTTACGAATTTGCATTTTCATTCTAGGCGGTAATCAATTTGGAATTTAAAAATTTTTGCATACCGTGTATCCGATAGGCAAGGTTTATGTGAAGATTGGGCATATGAACATTACATTTCGTTTTAACCTATTTTGTTATAAGCGCAAAAATAAACGATGAAAATATTAGTAAATCGATTACTTGTTCCTACGTTATCGGTCGATGGTAAGCAGAGAGATCCACATTATATTGCGTATACCGATTGGGGGGATCCGCAGAATCCGCATGTTGTCATATGCGTCCATGGGTTAACACGTAATTGCCGTGATTTCGATTATCTTGCACGTGCCCTACAATCGGATTGTAGGGTGATTTCTGTTGATGTCGTGGGACGAGGTCAAAGTGATTGGCTGGCGCATGCGCATGACTATGATTATTACCCGCTATACCTCTCAGACGCGATGGCATTAGTGGCTCATATCCAGGCGCAATACCAAACAAAGATTACACTGGATTGGGTGGGAATTTCGATGGGGGGATTGATCGGAATGATTCTGGCGATACAGCCGAATCTGCCTTTTGCAATCAACAAATTGATACTGAGCGATATTGGCCCATTGATTCCTGCGGTTGCCCTGAAAAGAATTGCTGATTATGTAGGTAAAGATCCGCGTTTTGCTAGTTTCGAGGAATTTAAACAGTATATGAAAGTGATTTCTGCGTCCTTTGGCCCATTAACTGAAGAGCAGTGGAATCATATGGCTATTCACAGTGCACGTGAATATGCCGATGGATCCTACGGTTTCCGCTATGACCCAAGAATTGCAATCAGCTTTATAGATCGTGAAATCAAGGACATTGATTTATGGGAACAATGGGATCAGTTAGTTAATCCTACTCTGGTCTTACGTGGCATCGAGTCGGACATATTAACGGCTGAAACTGCTGCACAAATGCAGGTGCGTGGCGCAAAAGCCAGAATCGTCGAATTGCCCGGTGTCGGTCATGCTCCGATGCTGATGGATGACGAGCAGATTAAAATCGTGCGGGACTTTATTTTGAAATAGTGTGCCGTTATATTTTGAACACTCAATAACGAATTTTTAGCGATCCCACAAAAAATCAGCGAGATTTTTCTCCGTCCCTTCAGCATTATTCCATCCCAGGATATGCTAATAAATTGCTGATAAATCATTCTTTTCATATGGAATTATCGTATTTTCTTCTGAAGAATTACACCTTGAAATAAGCCCTTCGCTGCTGCGACAAAATGCCGCGCGGCAATTTGTCACATTCCCAACTGCATTCGTTTAATTTAAATTTCACACAAAATAATTACAGCGAATGATTTTTTTATCGAGAAGCACACACCGATACTAGAAACATAAGCCAGTAAATTTTGACCTGCCGGAGTAGCAAGTGAATTACGCTGCTCAATGAATAAGGTAATGAATTTAGAGCAAACAGGGAGATTTTATGCGATTACCGCCATTAGTTAGTCCTGTAGAAGAGTTGAGTAAACATGAGATTTCACGCTATAGCCGCCACTTATTAATTCCTGAAGTGGGTCTGGAAGGTCAAAAGCGGCTCAAAAGCAGTAAGGTTTTAGTAATCGGTGCCGGGGGGTTAGGTTCTCCTACGCTGCTTTATCTCGCAGCTGCCGGTGTGGGCACATTGGGCATCATTGATTTCGATGTGGTGGATGAGTCTAATTTGCAAAGACAGATTATTCACGGCCAGTCCGATATCAGCCGATTGAAATCTGAGAGTGCGCGGGACTCGATCAATGAATTGAATCCATATGTTCGTGTACAACTTCACAGTGAACGCCTTGAAGTTACTAATGCCGGAAAGATTATTTCAGGGTATGACTTGATTGTGGATGGCACAGATAATTTTGCTACACGCTATTTGGTGAACGATGCCTGTGTTTTGGCCGGAAAACCTTATGTATGGGGATCTATTTACCGGTTTGAGGGACAAGTCTCCGTATTTTGGGAAGATGCACCCGGCGGAAAGGGTTTGAACTATCGTGATCTGTATCCCGAACCGCCTCCAGCAGAAATGGCGCCATCCTGTGCAGAAGGCGGTGTGTTGGGCATTCTTTGCGCATCGATTGGCGCCATGATGGCAACAGAAGCAATTAAATTGATTACCGGAATCGGTGAAACTTTGTTGGGGCGGCTGGCAGTCTACGATGCTTTGGACATGAGCTACCGGTTTATTCCACTACACCAGGCACCGGTACGGACCCCGGTCACTCAATTGATCGATTATCAAAGATTCTGTGGTGTAGCTCCTCGCCCAACCCATGATAGCGGCACCAATGTCCCTGTGATCAGTGCGCGAGAGTTAAAAGCCATACAAGAAAAAGGTGCCGATGTACAACTCATCGATGTTCGCGGGATCGAAGAATGGAATATCGTTCATATTGAAGGCGCTACGCTTATTCCAAAAAACCAAATAATGTCGGAAGAAGTTTTGTCCACAATGAATAAGGAGGACTTCATTGTTCTTCATTGCAAAATGGGGATGCGTTCTCGCGATGTGCTTGTTGAAATGCAGAAATATGGTTTTACCAACGTGAAAAGTTTAGACGGTGGAATTCTTGCGTGGATCAAGGATGTCGATCAGTCTCTGCCAACCTATTAAGTAAGCAACTAAACAAAAAAGTTACTCTGGATTTTGGCAACCAGAAATAATCGTTCTCGTTGAATTTTAGGGGTCATGCTTCTTTGGAAAAGAAGACATATTTTATGGATAAAGCATAAGTTTTTTATATTTAGGAGATTAGAAATTATGTTGACGATACATTCTAAGCTGGTTAATGCCATGATCACTCAAGCATTGAATGACCATCCAATTGAAACCTGTGGTGTCATTGCTGGTCCCGCAGGATCCAATCTGCCATTGCGTCTAATACCAATGCGAAACATGGCGCAATCGGATAACTTTTTCCAATTTGATCCGCAGCAGCAGCTTCAGGTTTGGAAAGAGATGGATGCGCGCTGCGAAGAGCCCATTGTTATCTATCATTCACACACTGATTCTCAAGCTTATCCGAGTCATACTGACGTTGAATTTGCAACCGAACCCCAGTCGCATTACGTCATTATTCCGACGAATTTTCTCTATAAAGAGGAAATCCGCAGCTTCCGCATTGTCGACCGGATGATCATTGAAGAAAGAGTCCGGATAGTTCATCAATATCAAGCTGAGTTGGAATTACAGATGGTTGCCTAACACCAGCGCAAGAAAAAATACAGATTGTGCAATTATAGAATCAATCGGAATAGATTAATTCCTGCATAACTTTCCATTCGAACCACCCACTGGGTTCATGTTTTTTAAACCACATAAGCTATTCAAAGAAGGTGAAACGATGTCAATCACAGTAATTATTCCAACCATATTAAGGCCTCTTACGAATGATCAGAAACGCATCAATATGAGTGGCGGATTCAGAGTGTCTGAAGTTATCGATGAAATGGAGCAACAGTTTCCGGGCATCAAAGCAAAGCTGATTGCTGGAGGGGCCGCTCATCGTTTTATCAATATCTATGTGAACGATAACGACATCCGTTTTTGTGACGGTCTCGCAACAAGCCTGCAAGATGGTGATGTCTTGACCATTTTGCCTGCTGTCGCCGGAGGATAAGCTGATTTTATATCTGGTTCACACAAATAAATAACAGTATCGATAGCCATGAATAAACCATTAAATGATTGCGTTATCGCGGGGTCATTAAAAAATCCAGCTGCTCATTTTGCTGCGACAGCATTTTCGTTGCTTTACCAATCCAGTACATTAGGGATGGAAATTGAATGCAGTGATCATCCTGCGACGAATGCAATGCTGTCTTTTGCATTCAAGACACCCTATACCTCACCGGTCACTTGCGAAGTGATTGGATGGGATGACAGTGATCAACCGGCTGCTTTCTCCGAAAATATCATGCAAGCAGCTTGCGGCATTATGTCGGTACATGGGCGTGCAAGCGGCAAAACTCAACCGCTGGGATTGAATTATGTTTCAACGTTGACTGCCGCGCTGGCACTGCAGGGCGGTGTTGCTGCTGCAATCGGTCAATTGCGAGGCCTCAGCGTATCGAATAGCTGTGTTTCCATGGCATCTGCAGCCCTACTTAGTGGAATCCAATATATTGCTGACGCAACGGCGGCAGAATCACCCGAGCGCTTATTGCCGGAAAGTGTTGTGTATCCAGCAGCACCGCCTTTCGTATCCTCGGATGGTGTTGTCTTTGAACTCGAAACACTGAGCGCTGATCCTTGGCTAAAGTTTTGGACTCGGCTGGGTGTTAACTCAGCCTTGGCAGGTAAAGGCTGGACTGCTTTTTTATTGCGCTACGCCAGAGCTATCGCGCCTATTCCCAATGAACTGGTTAATGCAATTTCCAAAGTAACGTATCAGCAAATTGCGGTTTTATGTTTGAATACGGGCATGTCTATTTTCCCGGTACGAAAAATAGACGAAAGGCTCGATGATGAGCATTTCAAATATGAATGGCTTAAGGGACCGTGGACATTTGATTTTAAAACGGACCGCAATAATGTTCAGGCAAAACCGGCCAGCAATTCGCTCCCGCTCAGCGGGCTTAGGGTTGTTGAATCGTGCCGTCGTATTCAAGGTCCATTGGCGGGGCACTTGCTTGCGCTATTGGGTGCTGAAGTTATTCGGATAGAGCCCCCAGGCGGAGATCCGTTACGTGGAATGCCGCCGATGTCGGAAGGTTGTTCCGCCCGTTTCGATGCCATCAACCGGCTGAAAACAGTTCGTGAAATTGATATCAAATCTTCATCGGGCCAGGCTGAGATGACAGAGCTGATTCGATATGCAGATGTTTTTCTGCACAATTGGGCCCCCAACAAAGCTGCACAATTAAATCTTGATTATTGCGATTTGCTGGATCTGAATCCAGCCCTGGTTTACGCCTATGCAGCCGGTTGGACAACCGATGAGAGCATATTTTCTCCATTGAATGCCATACCGGGCACTGACTTTATGGTGCAAGCCTATTCCGGTGTAGCGCAGAAAATTTCCGAAACATGCGGGACTCAAGGCGGATCGTTATTTACCTTGCTGGATGTGCTCGGTGGTGTCATTGCAGCCCAAGGCATTACCATCGCCTTGCTCAATCGCTGTATGAATAATACCGGAGCCAAAGTGACTTCGTCGCTACTGAGTGCTGCTACATTTTTGTGTGCCGATGACTTTCAAAAGCGGCATCATTCCTTCGATATCAATGCAATTTCAAGAAGCATACTGAATGCGGTCTATATTACCCGGCAGGGGAAAATTGCGATCGAGTGCTGTGACGACAAAACAATGCAGCGATGCATCAAAACGCTTGGCATTATTGCGGAGAGTGAACCATTAGAGCTTGAGCTGCGCTTGAGTGAGTTATTCCTGATAAAAACTGCGGAAGAATGGGTTGCAATCCTGCAGCGAGTTGATGTTCCAGCCGCCGTTGTAATTGAAAATCTTACAGATTTACATAACAACACGCACTTTAGATCACGCTTGTCTCTAGGATCTTATACCAAAGTTGCTTCTCCTTGGAGTTTTCGATGAATCACTCGGGCATTATAGATTTAGTTCCTGGTGAAATTCGCAATCAGTGGATACAGAATGGCGCCTACCCAAACAAATCTTTGTACGCGTTGTTTTGCGAACATGTGCAGCAGAATCCTGGAAAGGCAGCGGTAATTTCTCTGGATCAAACGATAACTTACGCGGAGTTGCAACACAAGGTTTCCTGTTTGGCTGCCAGCTTACGCGCCTTAGGCGTTGTTGCGGGAGATGTGATTGCCTATCAGCTTAGTAATAGTTGGTATCACTGTGCGATTGATCTGGCGGCGGCTGCCTTGGGCGCAATTGTTGCGCCTTTCCCGCCGGGTCGCGGACGCCTCGATATTCAATCGCTATTAAAACGATGTGATGCCCGTGTCATTATTGTTGAGCCAAACTTCGTTCAAATGGATTTATGCGAACTCATCGAATCGTTAAGACCGACTTTACTGTCATTGCGGATTCTTATTGTCGACGGTGAAGCACGGGATGGCTGGCATACTCTGGATTCACTATTTCAATCCATGCCGATTGAATCGAGTCAATTGCCAGCAATCGACTCCAATTCTCTGGTCCGGTTCTTAATCTCCTCGGGAACAGAATCAGATCCCAAGTGGATCGCTTACTCTCACAATGCATTGGCTGGCGGGCGAGGGCGTTTTCTGCAACGCATCCACCCGGATGGCAGTACCTTCCGGGGGCTTTATTTGATGCCATTAGGAACAGCGTTTGGTTCTACCGCAACATTCGGGATTTTATCCTGGTTAGGCGGATCGGTACTGGTTCTGCGGCAATTCGATGCCGCTATTGCTATTCGCGCCATTGCGGAGCTTAAGCCCACGCATATTTTTGGAGTTCCCACCATGTTTCAGCGCATGGCTGCAGATCCGGTCTTGGCAGAAACAGATACCTCCAGTCTGATCGCAATCATCAGCGGCGGGGCAAAAATTGATGAAGCTTCGATTCGCCGATGCTCCGAAGCATTTAAATGCGGCTTTATCAGCCTGTACGGCTCGGCGGATGGTGTTAATTGCCATACCACTCTCGAGGATAGTTTGGAAATCATTTTGCATAAGACCGGGCGGCCTAATCCGGATGTTTGTTCGATCAGAATTGTCGATGATTACAAGCAGGAAGTGGCGCACGGTTGCATCGGTGAAGTAGCCGCCAGAGGTCCCATAACGCCGATGCAATATGTGAATAATCCAGAACTGGACGCGCTTTACCGTGACAAGGAAGGTTGGGTATATACCGGAGATCTCGGATTTATCGATAACCATGGGTATTTGGTGCTAGCTGGGCGGAAAAAGGAAATCATTATTCGAGGGGGTGTCAACATCAGTCCTGCGCAAATTGAAAATATCGCTGCATCCCACCCGAATGTTGTCAGCGCTGTTTGCATACCGGTTGCTGATGAAGATTTAGGTCATCGGATTTGCCTCTGTCTGGTCATGCGCGACGGAATAGAACGGCCATCCTTAGCGCAATTCATTCGCTATTTGCTTGATCAAGGATTGGAAAAAAACAAGCTGCCGGAGTATTTGCGCTACTTAAGGCAACTGCCGCTGGGTCCGGCAGGAAAAGTTGATAAAAAACAGCTTATTGCTGAGCTGGAGATGACACAATTCAGGCGTAATGCGACAACGCTGAATACAGTGGATCTTACGGCAAGGACGTATTAATGCGGGAACAAAATAGAAAATCAGCACATACGGAATTAGCCCGGTCACTTGCGCGCCAAGTGAGTGCATTTGTCGATGAAGTGATTATTCCGAACGAATCGCTGTTAGCAGAAACGGGAGAGGTTTCCCTTCGATTGCAGGTTGATTTGATGAATAAAGCGAGATTGGCTGGATTATGTGGCTTGTTTTATCCGTTATCGCATGGCGGAAAAATAGCTTCTCTCGAAGATTATTTAATCGTTGCAGAGCAGGAAGGACGGACGGAGTTTTCTCAAACAATCTTTGGCAGCCATACTGCGCTTGATGCGCATATGCTTTTAAAATTCGGTAACGAAGCGATTCGCAGGCAATTTCTGGAATCCATGGTGACCGAAAATGCCATACCGAGTTACGGCATGACAGAGCCTGGTCACAGCGGATCGATCCCAAGCCTTATTACGACTACTGCCCAGCTGTCTAATGGAAGCTGGCATATCAATGGCAGAAAATGGTTTATTTCCAACGCAGACCGGGCTACTTTTATGACTGTTTTAGTTCGGACTGCCGGAGCAGATACCACGCTAAACAGCGCACTTTCAATGATTATCGTGCCGATGGATACCCCGGGAGTCAAAATTGAGCGGCAACTCACGATGATGGGACATTCGTATGGTCAAGGAGAGATTTCTTTCACTGCCGTGCAAGTGCCTGAGCATAATCTATTAGGCGCATATGGAAGCGGTCTTGATTTAATGAACAAACGGCTTGGGTTAGGCCGGCTGTTGCGTGCCATGAACTGGATTGGACTGGCGCAACGATGTATGGATTTAATGGGTGCTCGTATTCATTCAATACAGGGAAAATTTAGCCGGTTGGCTGACAAGCAACTCGTGCGCCAGCATATCTTTAATACTTTTCAGGCGATTGTGAGTGCACGCGAACTCATCCGCATTGCTGCACGCGGTGTTGATGCGCAGAATCCCAATGAAATCGCAATTAATGTCGCGAAAATGACCGCTTCACGTGCATTATGCATTGCTTCGGATTGCGCGATGCAACTCTATGGCGCCGAAGGTCTCAGCGATTTAACACCGCTTTACGGGATCAATAGGATAGCGCGCACATCCCGTATTTTGGATGGGAATGATGAATCGCTGATCAGCTCGGTAGGGCGCCGACTCATTAATCACTATCAACAACAAACTGTTTATCCGTTTGACTGATTTTATTCCAATGGATCAGTTGAATAGTGATGAGATTTTCTTTTCAGGTCACCCGTTATGTCAATAGCTTCCAGTAAGTTACCGAATTCAGCAATTGTTGAACGTCTGCTGCAGATTGTTTTGGTATTCGCGATGACATTACCCATGCTCATCTTATATGCCACCAGCACACTCGGACCACTCTTGAGTCAGGATTTGCATTTCGAGCCGGAATTGTTAGGTTATCTGGTGATGAGTTCATTTGGTTTGGCAGCCGTTTTATCGCTGTGCGCTGGCGCTATTGTCGATTACATCGGTTCACGATCCGCATTGCTGGTACTTTTTTATGCCATCGCAGCCGCTTTTACGCTGATTGCACTGGCTGAAAATTTCTATGGCTTAGTCGTAGCTGCAGCGATTTGCGGGATCGCACAGGCACTTGCCAATCCGGTCACCAATTTACTCATCGCACAGCAGATTCCATCCGAGAAAAAAGCCAGAGTAGTAGGACTTAAACAGTCCGGCGTTCAGCTTGCAGCACTTTTTGCTGGCTTGGTGTTACCTGCGATCGCGTTTCATTATGGCTGGCGTACTGCATTTAGCATCATTGTTCCAGTGGCTGTGTTATTTGTGATTACGACACTTTTTATTATTCCCAAGCAACACACAAGAGCAGGTAATGGGCTGACATTCTCAGCTCCAACTTCATTATTGCTGTGGTTAATGGGTATTCAGTTTTGCGTCGGCATAGCACTCTCCGCATTCGTCACTTTCTTGCCAACCTTTGCATCACAACATGGCATGCCGCTGTTTTGGGCCGATATGCTTATTGCTGTTTTCGGGATCATGGGAATGTTCTCCAGAATCATGCTGACGCCGATGGGCGCTAAGCTCAAGGATGAATCATTGCTGCTTTTCGGCCTTATCGCGATTGCCGCTTGTGCCATGGCGATTACCATGCATACAGATCCGGAAAGTCACTGGCGCTTATGGGTAGGTGCAGTTGGCGTTGGTCTGACTGCAGTGGGGACTAATGCGATAGCAATGAGTATGTTGATTAGAGACCCGGCCTTCGGTCCAGTGACGACTGCATCCAGCTATGTTTCGTTTGCTTTCTTTTCTGGTTTTGCGCTGGGTCCTCCACTATATGCTGCATTGTCCGGTTATTCCGGTAATTTACTGTTGAGTTGGGGAGCGTTGATCAGCGTGTTGTGTGCCGCTTGTATGATGACAGTGATATTGGCATCGGTGCGCCGGCATAAAGTGCAAGCATTAACGTAACTGTAGATTGTCCTGTTTTAATTGTTGATCGCTATGTCGCTTTAAGAAATTCTATCACCTCATGAACAAACAAATCCGGCGCCGTTCTCATAGCGCTATGTTGCTGACCGGGAAGAATGCCCATGTGGCTGTTGGACAAGCTTTGCTGAAGTGTCTCTGCAGTAGCATAGCGGCGCGGATGACTGTCTCCACCGACCAGGAGTAAAACCGGATTTTGCAACGAATGGAATCTTTGTGGCTTAAAAACATAGCGATCGATACTTTGCAACTCGCGCAGAATAGTGTGCGCTGCGGCAATTCGGATTGGCCAATTTGATCCCGCTTGCAACGCAACAATCTCCTGATTGGGTGCTTTGAGCAGATCACGAAAAAATAGTAACAGGGATTCTTCGCGGTTCCCATTATCCAGCAGCTTTTGCAGCCGTAATTCAAGTTCCGTCGACCAGTCGCTTCCTGTCAGTGAAATCGATGGTTCATAAAGGACGAGTTTATTTATGTTTGAAGTCATAAGCGTAGATTCCAAAGCACAAAGTCCGCCAAAAGAATGCCCGAGAAGATGGACGCTGCCACCGATCGCATCAACGACAGCGGCGATATCTTCACATTCGCGCTGCAAAGTGTAGTTGTTGACATCACCGCTCTGGCCGCGGCCGCGCCGGTCCATGCTCCATACATTGAAGTGCTGCTGCAGCTCAGCGAGTGTTGATACCCATGCGGAGTGATCCCCGGTTGTGCCATGCACCAGTAACAGCGGCTTTCCAGTACCACAATGCCAACAGGCAATCGGCGTGCCGTCTTTTGAGGTTATATGTTCCATGGTTATTTAAGTTTTGTTTGGAATTGAAAAGAAAGTAGCACAAAGAAATAATTTAAACGGGATTATGTCGATAAATCAAGTAATTTTCCTGAAACAATTTAACAGTTTCTTATTTGTAGTATTACTGCAGAAATTGAATGGTTATTTGATGGCAATCCAATGCGGCACTGTTACCAGGGCAATCGGGCTTAAATTACTCCAATAATGCGGAGCAAATAATCATTATTCCAACCGGCCTTTAATCGTTTTATTTTTACACCGACTTTTGATATTTTTTCTTTATTTATCAGGTTTAAAGCAATATGTCTGATAGTGGCAAGATTGGCTGCACTATGGCCTTTGCGTGTCCGGTTGCTATCTTCATCAAAAGCAATATCAAGCACCCAATGTAAATTGTTCTCGATAGCCCAATGAGCGCGAACAGCATGTTCCAGTTTAGCCGGATTATTGGCGCTCAGACTACTGATGAAATAACGCGTTTCCCCGGTGATTCTATTTTCTGATTCTCTTGTTGCTGTAACCGCAATGATACTTTGTAGTCCTGCCCAAGCATGACGTTCTTTTAACCATGCGATCTCATCTGTCACACAGATAGTACGTGTTTCAATGCGTCCATGATCCCCATCAACAGTCACCATGGCGGCTTCAGGCGATAACTGCGAGGTAAAATACGTGGCAACATCTTCATGTAAGTTACCCTGGTTGCCCTTCAGGCTCAAGACATAATCGCCACCTTGTTGAATAATCTGCTGAGCAATTCTTTTCTGGCAACCCATGGCATCAACTGTAATCACACTTCCTGCAATATTCAGTCGCGATAACAGCTTGGGAATGGCCGTAATTTCATTGGATTTATTGTCCACTTTAACCTGACCCAAGACCAGGCTATTGTGCTGCGCCCATGCACTGACCATATGGATAGCTGCCTTTCTTGAAGCCTTATCAATGCTACGCCTTAAGCATTTACCATCAATTGCAATGACTTCTCCTTCAGTCAGACTGGCTAAGTCAGACACCCAGTTGGAAAAACACTCGCCAAACTGTTCATTGTCTATCGCTGCAAAAACATCTCCAAAGGTATCATGCGCGGGTATCCCATGCTGCAAACCAAGCAATTTAGTGAACCAGTCTATCTTGGCTTTGCCAAATTCTTCAATAGCCACCCAATTGTCCGCCCCACAGATAACAGCGCATAAGGCGATAAAAAATATATCCTGTAACTGGTGTTTCTTTTGCCTGTCTACTCTCGGGTCTTCAATGCTTGAAAAGTGATGGATAATTGACGCTATCGGTTTCTCTATCATTTGAAATCAAAATGATAAAGCTAATACCTCATCTTGTTTCTGTTTTCAAGCCTCTTTTAGCCCGATTGCCCTGGCACTGTTACTCAATTATTTGCAATAGATCGAAAGATTCTGGTTTTTTACCTCACCGTGGCTACATTTTTATCAGTCGACACTGCCTCAGCAACGAGCGAAACAAAACCACTGGGTCAGATTAATCAATATTTGCGGATCAATGGTGAGTTTATGAGCAGTTATGAATCATGGAATTACTTCAGGCCAGATCCGGCGGTTAATAATTCGTATGATTTGTGGGTGTTACGCGCGAGACTCGGGGCGATGCTGTCTACGCCCTATGTAGATGGTTTCGCACAAGCGCAATATAGCGGTCTTTATGGTCTTCCCAATGATGCGATTTCCTCCTCAGGCGGTCCTTTAGGACTGGGTGCAGCCTATTTTTTAGCCAATCAATCGGCGAACGCAAGTAACGTTTTTCTGAAACAAGGCTATCTTAACTTTAAGTTGAATGAGCTGGGCTTGCCAGGTGCCTTCGTGAAAACGGGCCGGTTCCAATTGATAGAGGGTATGGAATATGACTCTGGAAATGAGAAATTCGATGGATTGAAGAGAAGACGTATCGCAAAACGTCTCATCGGCGGATTTAATGCGATTTATGTCGGACGTAGTTTTGATGGTTTCTCAGTTGTCTATGATCGGCCTGAGTCCAATGTGACAGTCAGTGGGGTTCGCCCCACTCAAGGTAATCTCACCATTCAGGGACAAAAACAAATCAGTGATATCAATATTCTTTATGCAGCGCTTACCAGCAAAAAAGATTCATTATTGCCAGGAACGGAAGGCCGTTTGTTTTATATGAATTATGATGATCAGCGCGATACGCAGGTCATCGACAATCGGTCGTCAACTGCAAGACCTTCACTCAGTCAAGAGAAATTAAATATTCATACCCTAGGCGCACACTTATTGACGCTTCATCAAACGGAATCAGGCAGTATCGATGGACTATTATGGGGAGCGTATCAATTTGGTCACTGGACTGATCAATCTCATCAAGCCTGGGCGATTGCCGCGGAAGCCGGTTATCAATGGACAAAACTTCAGTTCAAGCCTTGGTTACGTGCCGTGTACTATCGCAGTTCAGGCGATAGGAATGCGCAAGACGGCAAACACCAAACTTTCTTTTCTGCAGTTCCCAGCGGACGTCTTTACGCCAAATTCCCGTTCTACAACCTGATGAATATACAAGATGCTTTTATTGAGTTCATCGCATCGCCTATGGCAAAGACACAGGTGAACATTAACCTGCATCAGTTATCACTGGCCAATTCCAACGATCTTCTCTACGGTGGATTGGGTGCGGCGTTGAACTCTGGCGCTTTCGGTTATTCGGGAAATGCTTCCGGCGGTCATAGCGATATCGGTCAGCTGGTTGACATCAGTTTTATGCATACCTATAGCAAACAGTTTTCATGGCGGCTTTATTTCGGCCATGCTTTTGGCGGCGATGTCATGAAAAGTATCTATTCAGGTAAAAGTGATGCGAATAACTTCCTGGTTGATTTCAATTTTGCATTTTGAGCGAGAGATATCTTATGACCCTATCCTGTAGCACAGACGATCAATTGTTGAATCCGAAAGAAATGATCACTGCCATTGAATTGCTGTTTCACCGTATGGATAACATCAATGACAAGTGCTTGAACGATTTTCCTCTTTATTCACCGGGAGATACCAATGCGTGGCGTGTTTCCTCAGGCGGTTCGTGGATTGGAGGGTTTTGGGGGGCCTGCTGGTGGTTGCGCTCCAAAATAACAGAATCAGCGCTTGATCAACGCAAAGCATCGGCTATTTGCAAAAATTTGGTTTCAAAAATTAGCATCGACTCCGGTAACCGGAGTCTGGTTTTTTGGTATGGCGCATCTCTAGGGGAGCTCTGGTTTCGTGACGCCGATGCACGCGCGCTGACAAAAGTATCTGTCGCTGCGCTGGTATCGGGTTTTGATCCTTTGATGAATGGTATTCCGCTGGGAACCGCATTGGGCGGTAGCAAAGAAGGCAACCGGCAGATTTCGATCGATAATTTTTCCAGCCTCATCCAGCTTTTATGCAGCAATAAACAGAAATCCTGTGAAGACATCGCAAAGCGCCATACCGATACACTACTGGCAGCATTCCACCAGAGTAATGGTGCATTTCACGCGCACGCGCAGTTTAACGGATACAACTTAATTCCAACAGGTCAGCCGGGTTCATGGTCACGCGGTCAGGCTTGGGCTATGCTGGGATTGAGCCGGGCAGCGGCACAATGGGGAGAGCCTTATTTAACTTATGCTACGACTGCCTGTGAATATTGGCGGCATTCCCGTCCGGATCTCTTGCCGCCAAACCGGCTTGATCATCCATCGCAACTCTGTGATCCTTCTGCAACTGTCATTGCATCGCTCGCTATGCTTTCACTGGCTCGCCTCACGCCCGATGGAGAGCAGTGGCGCATTTATGCGCATCGACAGATTACCGCAATTATTCGCAGCGGATACTTCACCGGTTTTCAGGAAGATGCTAAGCACCCAAAAGACCGGAGCAATGCAGCCCCCGGAATATTCTGGGGTTGTTGTTACAAAACCGGGCAGGATAAAGAAGAACTGGTCGAGTCGGTTTGGGGTGATTTTTTTCTTATGGCCGCACTTTGCGTGCTCACAGGTTTTATTGAGCCCGGTCAGTGCTAAATTCTAATTTTTTTCATAATCTAAGGAAATCAAATGCTACAACAGATAATCAACCCTGTATTTGCCGGATTCTCTGTCCAAGCCAAGTACTTTATTCTTATTGTATTCCTCTTTTCTCCCTTTCCATGCGTTGCTGAAGAAGTATCCATGCCGATACTGCTTCATGCCACTCGGGTTTTCGACGGTTATGAAATCAGAACCAATGTATCGATTTTGGTAAGGAATGGGCAAGTAGCGCAGATTGCGCCACGCGAATCATTTAACGCCAATAACAATGACAATGTGAAGATCATAGATCTGGGTGACGCGACCGTCCTGCCGGGATTTATCGAATTGCACGCGCATTTGTCCTACCAGAATGTTCCAGAGAATACTGTGCTAAAACATGGAATCACAACCATCCGGGATTTGGGTGGACCGGTACACAAGCCATATGGCGGCACTGGCAGCTTGCGCGTGCTTACTTCCGGTCCGATCATTACCGTACCTCAGGGCTATCCAATTGTAAAACTTGGTGCCACGGGTATTGCAATAGCTGTTTCCACGCCAGAAGAAGCGCGGCAAACTGTTCGCAACCTGATTGAAGCAGGCGCTGTCGTGATCAAGATCGCTCTGGAGCCTGGCGGAGAGGCGGGCGCGCCTTGGTCTTCTCACCACGGTCATACGCATCATGATCAGCCGGATAAAGCACATGGACATGCGCGTCACCAGCCTGCACATAAAGCTTCACATGCAAAACCAAAATGGCCATTGTTATCAGAGGAAACTGTGAAAGCAATTGTCGATGAAGCGCACAAAAATAATCGCAAGGTGTCGGCTCATGTCGCGGAAGTAACGGGTGTGGAAATCGCAATCGATGCCGGGATTGACGAATGGGCACATATACCTTGTGACCCTATCCCTGAACCGTTGTTAAGACAAGCAGTAGCACAGAATGTAAAAATCGTCAGCACTATCGACACCTTGTCAAAATGTACGGGCGTGGTGTCCAATGCTGTTACATGGACAGCATTGGGCGGTGAATTTTTATATGGTGCAGAAATTGCACATCCGGATATTCCCTGGGGTATCGATGTACAAGAGCTGATGTATTTAATGCAGATGGCACGAATGGAGTTAGTGGATGTCTTGCGTGCTGCAACATCAAAGGCAGGCCAGCACTTGGGCATGCCGCTGCTAGGTACCTTACAGTCTGGATCCCCTGCCGATATTATTGCAATCAAAGGCAATCCAATGCACAGTCTGAAGCATCTTGAATATCCTGATCTTGTGATTTCTGGCGGTGAAATAATTGTCAATCATTTTTAATTCTTCTGCGTTTCGCCACAATAGATTGGCCACCCGAATCTTCCTCCGTGATGGGAAAAACGATTATTTTATTGCTTCAGAACGCTATTTCAATACAAAGCACTTTCGGATTGGATATGAAATAGCGCGTCGTTGTGTTTTGAACCCTTTATAAGCGATTTCACAAAATATTTCGTGAGATTGTTTCTCCTATTTTTTCAGCTTATTCCACTTCTGGCTATGCCGTCAGATGGCCATTAAACCTATATTACCTATTAGGAATTCTTTGATTTTCTTGTTAAGAATCATACTTTGAAATCAGCCTATCAATGCTGTGACAAAATGCCGCGCGACAATTTGTCGCATTGTTTATATTGCATATTTCAGGATAATTCCCTTCACAAAGTTAATGCCACCCTTACTGCAAAGTAAGTCCGGAAAGCCAACGGATCTCTTCATTGAGATGGCCGGGTTGCCTCTCACGAATGATGGGGAGTAACTGGAGCCGGAACCGGAATGTTACAAAATCACCCAATCGACTCCAGATCATCATTCATTAATGAGACGCCAGAAGCTCTCTTGTTAATTCTGCAAGCAGCCTATGGCGCTGTCTAATCTTTTAAGTAGCGTCTCAAATATTTGGAGAAAAGAAAATGCGAAAAAATTCATATGGTAAGAAAACAAACACGCTGGTTTCCGCAGCAATTATTTCTGTTGCCACACTGGTTAGCACCAATGTATACGCAGCTAATGCAGTGGGATTTCAAGCCTGGACTGCTGGAAACGATCTTTTTGTGGGTGGCAGCATTTCCGCCGCTAATTCTGGCCTGAAGAGCTCCTATGCAGATAATCCCAGTCTAAGCTATTCCGCTTGGGCTCACACGGCTGACTATTTCACTTTTAATAACCATGACTTAGCCGATGTCACTGTAACCGTTTCTGGAGATTCAGGTTTTGTTCCAGGTCTCACGGTTTGGGCAACCGGTGGAACGGAATTTGACGGTGGAACTACGGATTTCGGTGGAGAAATAAGTTTGGCAGGATTTGGTACGCCACATTCAAATAATGCAGTAGGGGTAATGGGGGATTCAGGTACGCTATGGATGGCGAATGGTCAAGGCGGCAATGTGCTGGAAACCCTGGGTTACGCAGTTTCCGGCCCCTCCCACGCTGCTGGAACGACTGGCTGGGGTGAGAGTATTGTCCACGGCGCGAATGACGTGAGCCTGACAAATACTTTTGAGAATGGTGTGAGTGGTAGCACGAGCGCACATTCTGTAACACTCGAATTCAATGATTTGGCACCGGGTTGGTATGCTGTATATATTGGTGGTACTGATCATACTTCTGCCGGTGGGGTGTATGGCCTGACTGTTAGCGCAGTACCTGAACCAGAAACCTACGCGATGCTGTTGGTCGGCTTGGGCCTCGTTGGCTGGCGCATGAATAAACAGCACAATGCGTTGAATAGGACTGCCGCTTAATTAATAGTAAAGCGATAGCAAAAACGGGGCGTTTTACAGAATCGCTCCGTTTTCTACCGGGAAGAATTAATTTAACCGGTTTGCTATAAGGATTCAAGCAGCATTGCTACGAATCATGCTTAACAGAACTATCAGCACGTACTCAAAAAAACGTATAAACATTCTGATGTTCCTTGACGTTCACGCCGAGTAACGAGGAATGTGAGGAGTATTATCATGTTAATCAATATAAAAAAAATCATCAGTACCTTAACCAAAGTGTGCTGTCTCACTTTTTTTACCGGTTCGATCTTGCAGGCTGACGGTTTCGGACCTATTCCCATGACACTGAAAGGTGCGCCGGTTCCCGAAGTGCCCGGCTTGCTGGATGGCCCTGACCCCATCATTATTAACAAGGAAAAAGCGATTGCACTCGGCAAGGCCTTGTTTTGGGATATCAATGTCGGGAGCGATGGGGTGGCCTGTGCCACTTGCCATTTTAATGCCGGCGCAGATCGGCGCACTAAGAATCAGATTGCGCCAATCGGTCGAGGCAGCGACTTGCCTAAGGAGTTCTCGCTTGGTCGCGCTGGAACCCCGCGCGGACCCAATGCCGCTCTGAAAAAAAATGACTTCCCATTTTATCAAATCGATGATCCGATGAATCCCACCAGTGTTCCAATTTATAACAGCGATGATGTCGTTTCATCCGCGGGCACTTTTGGCGGTGCTTATCGGGATGTCGAATGGTTTGCGGAAAAGAACGACACGTGTGATCGTAGCGCTGACCCGGTTTTTCATGTCGGGGCAAAAGGCTTGCGTAAAGTTGCAGTGCGCAATACACCGACTGTCATTAATGCCGTTTTTAATTTTCGTAATTTCTGGGACGGTCGTGCCAACAATATTTTTAACGGTAGCAGTCCTTGGGGAGACCGCGATCCCGATGCTGGCGTCTGGGTAAGAAACAGCAATGGTACCGTCACCAAACAACGCTTACGGCTCATCAATTCCGCGCTTGCTTCCCAGGCGATTGCTCCGCCTATGGATGACACTGAAATGGCTTGCCATGGGCGCACCTTTACCGATCTGGGGCGTAAATTGCTGAATCGCAGACCACTGGAACAACAGAACGTGCACTGGAACGATAGCGTACTCGGCAGCCTAGCATTCAGTACTAAAGATAATTTAAAAAAAGGTTTGAATACACGTTACTATCGCTTAGTCATGCAAGCATTCAATCCCAAATACTGGGATTATACCCGCTCTGACCAATTTGGCTCTCCGCCACCCAGCAGCTCTGCGACGCATGCCGCACCTTATACGCAAATAGAATCAAATTTTTCTATGTTCTTTGCGCTTGCGATTCAAATGTATGAGTCGACTTTGATCTCCGATGATTCTCCTTTTGATCAGAGTGCTGTTGATGAGCACGGCATTCCCATTGAATTAAGCGAATCGGCGCAGCGCGGGATTGATGTTTTCCGTGATTCGCATTGCGCGCTTTGTCATATTGGCCCCAACTTTACTTCATCAGCGGTTGTGACGAACGGTATTTTACAAAAACTCAAACCGCATGCTTTCGGGAATTCCAGTTTTCGAGTCAGCACCACGAACGTTGTAACCGCTTTATCTTTAAACGGCGGCATGATGTTTCAAGATACTGGTTTTTCCGGTACCGGTGTGACACCAGTAGAAAACGATATTGGCTTGGGTGGTATCGATCCATTCGGCAATCCGTTATCGTTCTCCGATCAATATATGCAGCTTTTAGCAGGCAATCAAAACGGGATTGTTGATCCCTATGTAGCAGATGTACGGCCCTGTGATTTGGATACATCCATTGCAATCGATCGTGACATACCCCATCCGTTACTATTTACACGCGCGGATGGAATACAAAGGCAAACGCAGGATACCGCTAATTGCTTTAATCCAGCAGGCACATTTATTCCAACGGTTGATGCAGCTTTGGCAGAGTTAGAGAAGCCGGATCGAAGGCGATTTTTGAGTGCCGCTAAGGGTTCATACAAAATTCCAACATTAAGGAACATTGAATTGACAGGACCTTATATGCATAACGGCGGCATGGCTACATTGGATGAAGTATTGGAGTTTTATATCCGGGGTGGGAATTTTGAAACGCCTCCAAAAGAATTTGCGAAGATTTTTGCTCTGGTTGACGTGCGTTTCTCAGCGGAACAACGTGAGGACTTGCTTAATTTTCTTAAAACCTTAACGGATGATCGCGTGCGCTTTGAAAGAGCGCCGTTTGATCATCCTGAGTTGACTGTTCCCCACGGCCACGTAGGAAATGACGTAGCAATTACTGAGACCAACACCATTAGTGAAACGCTTGCGGCAGATGAATTCCTGTTGATTCCAGCTGTTGGAGCCGAGGGAAGAAAAGAAGCGTTGCAAGCATTTGATCGCTATTTAAAATAGTGCCGGAAAGCTCTAATTTATAACAGATAAATCCCTGTCTCTATGCCGTAGGCAATTACTTTTTTATATTTTCATCCGCCTATTCCCCAGTTAAGTCAATATCGCTTAACTGGGGTTGAGCTATTCTGTAAAATCTATTTATAATCAATTATATGCGACAATTTGTCACATTGACCCATGGTGCAGTTTGATAAATACTACTGTTGTGTTAAACGCAATTAATGCGTTCTATCACGTAAGGCGCAAAATATTTTTGTGCTATTTCTATAATAATTTTATTTAGTAGGTCTTTCATGAAAAATACATTCAAATATGCACTGTTGCTCGTTGGCATGACCTCGCTGCCAGCCATGGCTCATATCGGCTACGGCGCCAATGCCCCCACCGGCCGTGACTTCGGCAGCTTTACCAATATCGGGGATACGGCAACACGCACGGGCGCCAATGCTACCGGTAACTTCGGCTGGGTCGATGGCACCGATGCCGACTGGGGCGACAGCCACAAGACACGGGCTTACCGCTTTGAGTTAAAGGACGAACATGATGTCAGCATCTCGTTTCGGGGCGCGGCAACCGGCACTGGCGGCGCAATAACTAACCCCGGCTTTTCGCTGTATCAGGGTCTCGCCCATAACACAGCGGAAAATCCCGGACCACTTCCTCTGGCATCGGATCACGACTTTGCAGTCGGATCAACTCTCATCCGCGATACGATAGCTGGTGCTGGCAACACCGAGGGCTCGTTTAGAGCATTGGAAAGCTGGAGCATCACCAACGATAGCGATCCGCTGGCGCTTTCTCCCACTGTCTTTACCTTTATGGGAGCTGCCTACGACGGCAGCTTAGCCGGCCTCCTTCCTTGGGGTGACGGCGTTGCTGACGGCGTAGTTACACAAACCTTTCACCTACTGCCTGGTTTTTACTCGATATTTGTGGGTGGCACGGATTATAGCCAACAGACCGGTTTGGGAACCTGGGGAGTTGGGGGTGACTTAACCTACGGCGTTCAGGGTATGGTTTCAGTCGTACCCGAACCAGAAACCTACGCGATGCTATTGGCAGGATTAGGCTTGCTGGGTTTCAGCGCCAGACGCCGCGGCACGATTTAGCCATTGAACGGTTAATACTGTAAAACAGCTCTCGGTTTACTTGCAAGAGAGGGGTCTTGTGTTGCGCTACTTATCTCCTATGCCTGATATAAGATCCCCTTCCCACAATGCTTATCGCTTAAGCAAATACTTATCGTCGATCTTTCTTTAACACACAATCCGCCACATTAAAAACGATTGCAATTGTAATGATTTTTATCCTTCCTTCCGGTTTTTCCAAGGTGTGAAAATTTGTCGCAATTTTTAGAGTGATTGCCCGTCTCTATAATGCAAAGCCACTTCGAATGTGAGCAGATAAAGCGCATAAGATACTGATCTTATATAGGTAATACTTGTTATTGCTATGATTTCTAAATTAGAAATGGAATTAATAGCTAGAACCAAAGAGTTAAATCTAAAGGATATCAATTGAAAAAATGAGAAACGGAAACCGCAACTTTAACAAAAAGCATCTGGTGATTTCACTGATCCTATGGCAGGGCATCAGCTGCAGCGTTTTCGCGCATGAAGGCGAAGATCACACCGGCACAGCAGGGGCGCCAGGACTGCCTGATTGCCAAATATTGGCAGCAGCCCGGTTGTTTGATGGCATTAATTTTCCGCTAGATAATATGGCGGTACTTATTGAGGGCGACAAGATTAAGCAAGTAGACACTTTGACTGAGTTAAGCGGACTATGCGCCAATCAGATCAACCTGGGTGATGCAACGATTTTACCGGGGTTTATCGAGTCGCACGCACATATCACATTCCAGAACGTAAACAAGAATGCGGTATTGGAGCATGGAATAACCACCGTGCAGGATACCGGCGGCCCACTAATGGCACCTGAAGGCGGTCAGGGTACACTTCGATTACTGAGTGCGGGACCGATTATTCAGGCTGTCGACGGATATCCGCTTAATATATTTGGGGGCGGCGATGGCGGCTATGACAAAATTGGTGTTCACGTTGCATCAACAACCGAGGCCGAGAAAGTTGTCACTGATCTTGTTGCAGGCGGAGCAACAGCCATCAAGATTGCATTGGAACCCGGCGGAGAAACTGGCGCACCGTGGATGCAGCCGCACGATGGTCCTGTACCGCCTACGCCTTGGCCTATGCTATCGCAGGATATTACGAACGCGATTGTAGCGAAAGCCCATGCGCTGGGTAAGCGGGTCATTGTGCACGCCGGTGAAAATACTGGTTTTGAACGGGCGCTTGATGCAGGGATTGATGAATTTGCGCATATTCCATGCGCCGAAATCAATGACAGTTTGTTACAGCGCGCTGTTGATCAAGGGATTACTTTCGTAACCACGATTGATACGCTTGCTTCTTGTGTGGATACCGCGACGCAAAAGGGTATTCATTCCAACACGATGAGTTTGGCGAGCAAAGGCGCAAAATTTATCTACGGCTCGGAAATTGGACACGACAATGTTCCCTGGGGGATTAATGGGGAAGAATTTCATATGATGCTGCACTTAACAAGTGGCGCATCCATTGATTTTACCGACGTTGTGAACGTATTCAAGGCAGCAACTTCAAAAGCCGGAGAACATCTGGGTTTCGCTCCGCTAGGCACTCTGGTACCTGGTGCACCGGCCGATGTTATTGCTGTGCAAGGTAATCCATTTGAGAAATTTAAATTATTGGAATATCCGAGTCTGGTTATTTCTGGTGGCCGTACCATCGTAAATAAATTTATCAACCAGTCATCAGCGGCAAATGTCGAATGCTTCCTTACTTGGGCAGAAGGGAAATATCCTGATCTGTTTGCTCCATCAGGTGCTGCTACAGAGGTTTCGAGCTTTTATAGCTATCGTTATTACGCTAAAACTGAAGCTTATCTGGGCATATCTTCGACGGATAATCATGTGTATTACATGAAAAAAGCGGATGGCGTATTACAGGACGAAGGCTCGTTATCCAATTGGCTGCCAGTGTCGGGATGCCGGTAAAGTGTCAGCATTGAGCGATACAATTATTCTCAATTGGATTATGCGCATTCAGAGTTCAAAATATCATTGGTTGAAATGTTAAACGGAAAGAAATTTACACAAGATTCCTGAGTTGCTGCGGGTTTCAAACGACAACGGCAGCCTAATTTGGCTGCCGTTGTCGTTTATACCGCTGTTTAATTCAGTTACATAAGCTTAGAAACGTATATTGTACTGAACATAGAAAAGATCAGCCGAGATTCCTGGCCGTTGTTTCTCTAGATAATTACCGCTAAACAGTTTTGAATAACCAACCAGTACATCTTGATGGCGATTTACATGGAAGTTCGCACGAAAATCGATCTCATCGCCGACATGACTGCCTGATTGGCCTGTTGGGTCTCTCATGGTGGCTAAGCCAGAAGCGTTATATAAATAATCGGTGTTATTCGCCAGATAGAATCTATGGTACTGGGAAATAAACGTAAACCATGGCATTGGATGCAAGGTGAATTGTGCATTGATGTCATGTATATTTTGACGTCCTACACGATCCAGGAAACCCATGTAGTAGTGACCGAACGGGAAGAGCTGATTAAATGTATTGCTTCTGCCATCATTGGATTTACTATCGCCGGATGCGAAATCATAACGTATCCAGGCTTGTGGATTCATCGGCAAGGGTAAACGATAACCCACGCCGCTCGCAACTGCAAAGGCGGAAACATCCAAATTGGACCGTTGACCAAACTGATACATACCTTCCAATTCGTATAATAAATTGTCAAAATTTCCAACAAACCGGCCACCCAGAGTATGAAGGTTTGAGTTTCCTTGCAGAATATTTCCTGTTAACACATTGGCTGAACTAAGATTTCTATTGTTATCCAGGCTGAGGAAATAGAGATCAATTAAATGACCGGGTTTCGGTTTGTTGGTAGCCCACAGGCCATAAAAATTCTGTTGCGTATCCCAGTTATCAACATTACCTTTTTCGATAATCATCGGGCGCATCCAGAATGCATCAACGTCCCATGTCGGCGTGCGCCAGAAAGCTTTGACACCTTGGAATGTTCTGCGGGTGTTGACCCAATCGAGCGTAGAAATCAATCTTTGTGAGCCGTACATTAATTCTTGACGGCCGACACGCACATAAACTGGGCCATTATTAACACTGGCAACTTTTATATCGGTAAACAGATTGAGTATGTCTGCATGATTTCTATCCGTGACGAGCGGAGGCAATTCGGAGCCGAATGCACGCGCATCAATACCTTCTGCAAACAAACGTACTTTGTCTTTGTACCATAAGTCCGCGTGGAATCGTGTGCGCAACATATGGAAGTCATTATTAGTACCGGCTGCATTTAAACGGCTATCCGTTTCATGCGTGTAGCGGTACCAAAAATTACCACCAAAAGAAAGCAACCAGTCATTGCCGAGATGCATTCTTTTGACGGGGTCAAAAATATCTTTTTCATGCCCTGGGGTATCCAGGTAGCGGAAATCAATGTCGTATGCGGGAGTAGTCAGCAGTGCAAATGGTGCATAAGGGGCAACCGGCGGTTTTTCACGCTTATTACCGGTGATCAAATCCCACAGTGAAAAATAACCTGGTCCGGTTGGCGGCAACAGAAATAAGCCAGGGCGCGATGGAGCGGTAACTGGCGGAACTTTTGACATGTCAACAGCACCACTGGGTGCACTGACCCCAGTTGCAGCCGCTGCAGTGGTTGTTGCAGGCGGATTTGTATTTGCCGGAGCCGGAGCTTGCGTCTGCGCCTGCACTTGAAAGGCCAGACACATCAATCCTAAGCAGCATAAGCCAACTTTAAATAGCCATTGCTGCGAGTTTTTTACCCAATGCACTTTTAATTCAGCGAAAAACTTTGCTGAAAAAGGAAAAATGCTTGATGAATTCATTACGGAACTCCTGTTGTATGAAAGTTAACATTGAGATTTAAGAGTTATGCTGTATTAGAAAAGGTTTTCAGCTTATTTTCTCTTAGCAAAACACTTCTTAAGGTAGGACATTGTTTTCTTAAATAATCTAGGCCAGCATTATAAGCGATAACAATTTAGCTTTAAGCTAAAATTTAATATCATTATCAGCATTTACTCTGGGGAAAATCTAATTTCTTAATGTGTTATACCCAAATATAATTAATATCAATTATATAAATGATGGGTATTGATCAATATCAAGAAAATATATTGTGTTGTAAAATAGTGACAGAAAAATTTTAATTACTGATTGCGGCGAATGTGAACAACAGTTCGACTGAAATGCTTATGGATTAAGTCTGACAGTCAGGCCAAGCGCTTTAATTTTTTCACCATATGCGATTAACCATGATTCAGTCACTTGAGACAGTTGTGGTGCTTCAGGTTGTAATGATGGACGCGCGATTCCGTACAATAAGATACCGTTAAGCGGCATCCCTTCATCTTTGAGACTCTTAATGAATTTAAGATAAGCGTCGATTTCATCAGCGTTGGGCGGTTTTCCATTGATTTGAAATACGCAGGTTTGTAGCCAAGTGGGACAAAGCGAGGTGACAATTTGCAGGTGATGGTGAATTTTCTTTAAGCTGATACTTGTATTATTGATACGCTGCCTTTCTTCAGCGAGTGCGCGATCAAACTTAAACCAAACCTCTCCATTGAGCTGAGCCATTCGTTTCAATCCTGCTTGTACCGGCTGTCGATTAATTAAGCTGCCATTGGTGATCAATACAAGCTTTATATCTTTGAGCGCATTAAAATCCTTCAGGATGCTGCCGATCAGTTCGATGACTTGTTCAAATTCTTTCGCGCTAGTGGGTTCACCATTGCCTGACAAGGCGATATCGTGAATTTTTCTGGCTTCCGGCGGCACATGCTTTTGCATGAAATCGCCGTCCACTAATTCATGCAAAAAAGACCGTAATTCACTTTCTAATTTATTTAAGTCAATCCTTGGTGCTGAACCCCGTTTAAGATCCGGCACCTGACAATAAACACAGCGCCAGTTGCATGCATTATTCGGGTTAAGGTTTATACCGATTGAAACACCGCCCGCACGCCTTGATATCACTGGATATACATAAGTGAGTCCAGCGCTATCGCGACTGTGGTCAGTCGTATTCAATCGTTCAGAATCGGATTGCAATGTTACAATTCCACATATTTATTTCGCGCTATTAAAATTGTACGTATGTTAATTACACGCAAGCTAGAATTCGATGCCGGTCATCGCATTTCGACACACAACAGCCAGTGCCGTCATTTACATGGCCACCGCTATATGATCGAAATTACGCTATCGGGTAACATTATCTCCGACGAAGGCGTAGCTGAGCAAGGTATGGTCATGGATTTTTCAGAAGTGAAACGTATTGCCAAATCCGTACTGGTTGATCAATGGGATCATGCGTTTCTGGTTTATTCGGGTGATACGGTGGTATTGCAATTTTTGCAATCACTCGAAGGTCATAAAACGGTCGTGCTGGATGTTCAACCAACAGCAGAGAATCTGGCTGTCATAGCTTTTGATATTTTAGATGAAGCTTACCAAGATAGCTACGGTAATCATCTCAGATTAGAGCAAGTGCGATTGTTTGAAACACCGAATTGCTGGGCTGATGCACTGCGTGGGGCACACTAACTTTTTGAAGATCTTTTAAAATATGTTCATCGATTCGCATTGTCATCTCGATTTTCCTGATCTTGCAGCAAATCTCGACGAATTGTTGCGCAAAATGCAGGAGAACCAAGTAACACACGCACTGTGCGTGAGTGTTAATTTGCCGCATTTTCCTCGCGTGCGGGCGTTAGCCGAAGCACATGAAAACTTGTTTGCCTCCGTTGGCGTGCATCCTGATTATGAAGATCAGATAGAGCCGGAAGCTAACGAATTGGCGGATCTCGCCAACCATCCCAAGGTCATTGCCATTGGTGAGACCGGTTTGGATTACTTTCGTTTGACTGGAGATTTAGAATGGCAGCGAGAACGCTTCCGCAAGCACATTCGCGCAGCACGAAAAGCGAATAAACCCTTAATTATTCATACGCGCTCAGCCGCTGCGGATACGCTACGGATTATGCAAGAAGAGGGAGCTGATGAAGTGGGGGGGGTGATGCATTGCTTTACTGAAAGCTGGGAAGTTGCACAACAAGCGATCGCAATGAATTTCTATATTTCATTCTCGGGCATCGTGACATTCAAAAACGCCTTGGCATTAAAAGAAGTCGCGAAGAATATTCAATTAGATAGAATGCTGATTGAGACAGATTCACCCTATCTTGCGCCGGTCCCTTTTCGTGGCAAGCTGAACCAGCCCGCATATGTGCGTCATGTGGCCGAAGAAATAGCACAATTGCGGTCCACGAAAGTGGAGGAAATTGCAGTTGCAACTACTGATAATTTTTTTAATTTATTTAAAGTGAACAGAAATGGATCACATACCAATTAATTCGCGATTTTTATCAATTTTATTTGCAGCGATTATTTTTTTCCTATCTACAAAAGTTATTGCCGGTGTACAAGATGATTTTTTCTGGGCTGTCGACAAAGATAATCTATCACAAGTATCCGAATTAATTAAAAAAGGCGCTAACCCAGATGCTCTCAACGCAGAAGGGTACACGTCACTTATGGTTGCTGCAAAGACCGGCAATTTGAAATTGGCACAGCTTCTAATTGATGCCGGTGCGAAGCTCAATATCCGCAACAGACTGGGTGAAACAGCCATTATGCTGGCCAGTTATCAAGGCCAAACTGAAATGGTGAAGCAGTTCTATATCAAAGGGGCAGAGATTAATCATGGCGGATGGAATCCTTTACTTTATGCCGCATCTGGCGGGCATGCGGATACGATTCGGCTACTTTTGAATGCGGAAGCCGATATCAACGCAACTTCAGATAACGGGACCACTGCATTGATGATGGCGGTTCGCGGGAATCATTTGGATGCGGTTTCGTTATTGCTTCACAGTGGCGCAGATCCCGGTATCAAAAATGAGCAGGGTGACAATGCCTTAAGTTGGGCAGAAAAAAGAGACCACCAAGATATCGCAAAAGTACTGAAAAGCCATGGGGTATCAAAGTAAATCTTTTATCCTATAAAGCTATTAGGCGCCGCTCATGAAATCACTGTATGGAAAAGTCGCCATTGTTACTGGCTCATCGAGGGGAATCGGCGCGGAAATAGCGCTTACTTTAGCCAACGCCGGGGCAAAAGTAGTCATTAATTATGTTGAGAATAAATCAGCTGCTGATAAAGTATGTCGTGCAATTCTCGATGCTGGCGGCAAGTGCATGGCAATGCAAACCGATGTGAGTGATTCGAATGCGGTGCGTAGGTTATTTGATGCGACTTCCGAACATTTTGAGCAAATCGATATCCTCGTGAATAACGCCGGAATACTGCTGTTTAAGGAAATAGCCGAAATCCGGGATGATGAGTTCGACCGTATCGTTGATGTGAATTTCAAGAGCGTTTTTTATACGCTGCGCGAAGCGGCAACAAAACTCGCCGATCATGGGCGCGTGGTGAATATTTCGAGTACGGTGACGCGCCTGATGCTGCCGAAATACGGCGCATATGCCGCAACTAAAGCCGCCGTCGAGCAATTGACGCGGGTTTTCGCCCGTGAAATGGGAAAAAGAGGCATTACGGCCAATACCGTTTCGCCGGGTCCGGTCGATACGGAACTATTCCGCGCAGGAAAAACTGCAGCGGAAATTGAACGCATGACGGCGATGGCGGCATTGAACAGGCTTGGCAAACCGGATGATATTGCTCAGGTTGTGTTGTTTCTGGTCAGTGATGAGGCCCGCTGGATCACTGGACAGGATATTGGCGTCAATGGCGGAATTAATTAATGAATTGTAATGGAGGGTCAAATGCGTATCGGGGTGCCTAAGGAAATTAAAATTCATGAATCCCGTGTGGGTTTGACGCCAACGGCGGTGCGTGAGCTAGTTGCGAATGGCCACCAGGTGATGGTGCAGAAGAACGCTGGGTTCCAGATTGATTTAAGCGATGACAAATATCTGGGTGCAGGCGCAGAGATTGTCGAGACGCCACAGGAGATATACGCCAAAGCCGACTTGATTGTCAAAGTTAAAGAACCGCAGCCATCCGAGATTCCACTATTGCGCGAAGGACAGGTATTATTCACTTATCTGCATCTGGCACCCGATCCTACACAAACTAAAGGCTTAATCGATTCAGGGTGTATCGCCATAGCCTATGAAACGGTCACCGATAGCTTCGGCGGTTTGCCGTTACTCGCGCCGATGAGTGAAGTGGCCGGCCGCATGGCGATTCAGGCGGGTGCACATGCATTGGAATTGGATCAAGGCGGCCGCGGTATGTTGCTCGGCGGTGTATCCGGTGTGCCTGCCGCCCGTGTTGTGGTCATTGGCGGCGGTGTTGTCGGCACCAATGCTGCCCGCGTCGCAATGGGCGTGGAAGCGCATGTGACTGTGCTGGATAAATCCATTCATCGGCTACAGCAACTGGATTTTCAGTACGGCTCAAGAATTAACACCGTTTTCTCGACGGTGGATGCCGTGGAAGAATATGTGGCAGCTGCCGATCTGGTCATCGGTGCCGTGCTGGTTCCGGGCGGGGCAGCGCCGAAATTGGTCAGCCGTGAACTGGTCAGCCGCATGAATCGGGGCGCTGTGCTGGTCGATGTTGCGATTGACCAAGGCGGTTGCTTTGCCACTTCCAGACCCACTTCACTCGCCGATCCTGTTTTTACTCTGGATGGCGTAGTGCATTATTGTGTTTCCAACATGCCCGGCGCGGTCGCGCGGACTTCTACTTTTGCATTGAATAACGCGACATTACCATTTGTTCTGGCACTGGCCAATAAAGGCTATCGCAAAGCGCTGACAGATGACCCGCACTTGCGCAACGGGCTGAATGTTTATCGCGGACAGTTGACGCATGAAGCGGTGGCGCGTGATTTAGGTTTGGTGTATATGCCTGCGCTGGAGCTATTAACGTAAGTACCTGAAGAATCAACGATAGTTTGATGGTGTGCATATTCTGCGTAGTTCCAAGTCTTAAACACACAACGCAGCGGTTAGCGATTTCACTTCTTCTTGCGATTCTGCAAGGATGGCGTTCAGTGCTTCTTGATTGGCTAAGCGATCGATCTTTGTAAAGAAATCCTCATCGGCTTGAATTTGAGCCGGAGCAAAAGGTGATTTTGCCGCAGCCAATTGATCAGCAAGCAGTAAGGTATCTTCCAGCGTGGCGGGTGGAAAAGCTAAAGAACCTTGCCAGAGATTAGCTATTGCCTTTGCCACGGATTCCGGAACTGAAAGCGCACTAAGTATGGCCGCGCTAATTTTCATTTCACACGCAAGCTCGTCCTCCTCGTCTAAATCGTCATCGCTAACCCATGAGTTGGCGATGTTTCCATCAAACAAGCCGGGATAAGCTTTTTCACGGGATAATAAGTAGAACCAGCTAATTTCATGAATAATTCCAGCAAACATTGCAGTATCAGGATCCTGATTGGTAATTCTACGAGCGATTATCTGGGCGAGTGCTGCCACATGGGCTGAATGTTTCCATAACTGGGCAACCAATTCGCTTTTTGATTGCGTTCCTACAAGTTGTTGCGTAATTACGGCCACAGCCAAATTTCGAACGGTACGAAGTCCTAAAAGGGTAATCGCTGAACTCACGCTGGTGATTTTCTTTCCGGAACGATTAAAAACGACAGAATTGGCTACCGCCACAATCTTCACCGATAAAAGTGGATCTGCCTGGATTAGCCGAGTCACGGCATCGAGATCACAATCCGGGTCCTCAAGCACTTTTTTGATTTGGAGAGTAGCTGTCGCTGAGGTAGAGAAGAATAACTTTCCCCTTTCGACTTCATCAGCCAGCGCACTCAATAACACTCTTTTTTCCATCAGCACCCCCGTTACTTTAACCAATCTAGGATTTTTCCATTAGAAAATTTTACCTTGCTGCGTTCTTTAGTCATTGAAATAATAGAGCCAGCAATCAAGGTCTTTTTGTAAGGATTCCAAAACAGAATGGAGATTTCTGTATTCTCTGTGAGGCGTGCGGTAGATAGACTGGCATCAATCGGTAGGATGCGCAAAGGTGTTGCCGAAGCTTACTGCATCCGGCGCAGTGAATGTATTTGAGCGTGTTGTTAAGCCAATTTCTTTACTTGATTAAAGTCTGAGATAGAATCAATATCGTCCTTTTCGGATTGTTGCGCCCAATACAAATCCCAGCGGGCTTGCTGGTTGAGCCAGTAATCTGCGGAGATATTGAAAAACTTCGCCAATCTTAACGCCGTGCTCGGCGTGACACCCCGTTTTTGATTGACCAGCTCATTGACACGCTGATACGGAACATGGATAGCTTCTGCCAATTCTCGCTGGCTGATGCCCATTGGTTCCAAGAATTCAGCACGAAGCATTTCACCGGGATGGGTGGGTTCTCTATCGGTCGGGATGCGCATAGTACAAGACCTCTATCAGTGATAATCGATAATTTCAACATCATGGGGGCCTGAATCACTCCATTTAAAGCAAACCCGATATTGATCGTTGATACGGATACTGAATTCCCCTTTTCTGTCACCTGACAGGTTTTCGAGATAGTTGCCGGGTGGTATCCTTAATTCCTCCAAAAACAAAACTGAATCCAGTTGATCCAGCTTTCTGAAAGCCACTTTCCACAAAGATTGCGGGAGTAAGTTACGGGCTAGCTTGGAGTTTTTCCCGTTAAAAATGTCTTCGGTTGCTTGATTTTTGAAGGAAACTATCATGCTAGCATGATAGCACGGTACGCATGTTATTCAAGCAGTAACTTTACCAGAACATCGGATTCTTTCCTGGTTAGAATGAACACGGGAATATGGATTGCGCCATACGGGGGTTGTCTGCGCTGCTATTTTTGAAGGTGTAGTGGATTAATGAACTGGATGCACATCACTGACCCAGCAGTTTGTCTGAAATTACTTTTCCGAAGACACCTAGAACTGTGCCAAGGATTAATAGAATGACTTTCTCTCCATAGCGATCCCAGATACCTTTCACCTCGTGCTGTCGCTGGAGATATATACCCTTGCTAGTCTGCAAGTATATAAGAGAAATCATGCTTAGCAAAAAAGAAAGCGTCCCTACCGCATGCCCCAATCGAGTTAACCATTCAAGATCTTCTGTCAATTGCTCTGGCTTTGGGGTGAGCCAGAGGACGAACGCTGAAGTATAAATCCATATTATAGGTCGCATGAAGCGTGCATACCATGGAAGTCGTTTTTCGATGATTTCCTTTATTTCATGCCATATAGGAAGGAGCTTGTCATCTCTTGAGGTTATCAACGTAATACCATCGTCATTTATTTCTACATCAACTGATAAAAGAAAGGAGTTCTCGGGGCTAATGATTATCGATAATTTCCTGATTCGGTCTCCTTGGTTCTCTTTGAGATCATCGATGCTTTCGAATTCGTGTTTGTCGTCCGATAAGCGTACAGTAAGTTCTCGTACGTTCGCGATTCGGATGATTTCCTCTAGATCTGACCGGTAAAGAGGAATAGGAGGGAAACGATGACGTAATCTGTCGAAAGCTGAGGGAGTAGTTTTCCTCTTCATAGTAAGCGTAGCCCTAATTGGTATTAGGCTTCTGAAATAATGCGATATTCTACATTAATAGTTACATTTGCCATGGTATCCCTTAATTTATTTATAATACGGATTCAACCTCATCACTCAATATTCTGAACTTGCTCGCGCATCTGCTCGATAATTACCTTCAATTCCATCGAAATCCGTGATATTTCCAGATCCACCGATTTCGAGCCGATGGTGTTGGCTTCGCGGTGTAGTTCCTGCATCATGAAATCCAGCCGCTTGCCAACGGAGCCGCCTTTATTCAGAATACGCTCCACTTCATCCAGGTGCGCTTGCAGGCGGGACAGCTCTTCATCCACATCAATCTTTCCGGCGAACAGAGAGATTTCCTGATGGATACGCTCATCCTCCTGAGTGCCGAGAATTTCTTCCAAGCGGGTGCGCAGTTTTTCCTCAAACGCGGCAATCAGTGTGGGAATGCGGGGGGATGCGGCGATCAGGAGCTGGCGGATCTGGTTGAGGCGTTCCAGTAAAATAGCTTTAAGTTTGTCGCCTTCGCGTATCCGGGCAGCTTTTAAATCTTCCAACGCGGTTTGCAATAGCGCTATGCCAATTTCACCGGATTCCTCTATGGGGGAATGGTCGTTTCCCAGCATGCCTGGCCATTTCAGGATTTCCGCTACGGTGAGCGATGGTGCGGCAGGGTGGTGTGTTTTGATCGTACGTTGCAATAACAGAAGCTTTTCTAATAACGCGTTATCCAATTGCTGATCACTTTCAGCTTGCGTGGAAGGGGAGAAATTCAGGCGGCATTCGACTTTGCCGCGGCTGAGCTGAGTGGCCAGCAGTTCCCGCATCGCGGGTTCTTGCTTGCGAAAATCATCCGGCAAACGGAACTGGACATCCAGATAACGGTTATTGACGGAACGAATTTCCAGGGTGAAAGATCCGTGGGGAGTTTCCTGGATTGCGATGGCGTAGCCAGTCATGCTGAAAATCATGATAGAAATCCTTCCTACTTCATGAGTGGTGGTTGAGTGACGAAGCCGAAAATACTATCGTCGCAAACTGCCGGTGCAGGTTTCTGGTCGAGCAAGCCGGTTACCATAAAAGGCATCGCTTTATTCTCCGGATCGAATAGGACTTGGCTGGCATCGATGTATTTGTAATCCCCAGATGCATTGAGCCGCCAAAGATTGGGAATTTCGGTGTACGGCTGATTCAGGCAATAGGCCAATGTGTCGCCGTGAATTACTAGAACTGGTTTTTTAAATTGTGTTGCGGTGCTTTTGATCAAGTCACGCAGCATCCGGTAGCCATCGCATTCGGTGCGATTCTCGGCTGAGCAAGCAGGTTTGTCATGATCGAAGTCAAATAGGTCCGCATGGAAAACAATCACCACCGCTTGTGCGGATTCTGCCGCTGCAAATAATTGCTGTAACCATTTCTCATTGGATAGGTCGCGATAATCCGCTTCATCCAATGCCGCTTCGAGGTTGCTGCGAAGAATTTCATTTCTGCCATTATTGGTGCCGGGTATATGCAATGTCGCGAAAACGACGGGGCCAATTTTCCATAAGGCATTTTCAATCAAGCCTTCCTGGCGGATAAGACCGGGGATATTTCTGGTTAATTGAAATTGGTCTTGGTGAAAGAAAATCTGACGTAAAGTGTTGAGCCGCTCCAATTCGTCGTAGCGCGTCGACATGTTGAACCGGTCACAATCGGTCCAATCGTTATCGCCGGGGGTATACACTGTTTTATGCGGATTGAGATGCGCGATCTGCCGGTAACTGTCTTTATATAATTCATCGCTGCAGCTTAACCGGCCTTTTTTGAAATCTCCCAGATGAATCAGCACTGAGGGATTGAGTAATTTAATGGCGGTGGCGATTGCGCCATCGGGATGCTCCAGCAGCGCATATTCCGCATCGGTGTAAGGCATGTCGCCGATGATAACAAACCGGGCTGATTTTTCAGCAGCGGAATGGGTTATATCACTGGCGAGTGTAGATGAAGTTAGAAAGATCAGTGATATAAAAAGCCATGTCCATTTCACCATGTTTTGTCATTATCCATTCATATGACTCTGAAAAACCAGGCCGGCATGTTCGCGCAGTTTATGAAAGCGGATGGCAGGCCAGTTGTCTTGTGCAACACTTAATTCTGCACCGAAGGATGCCAGGAAGGTCGGTGCATCAACGGCATCATAGGCGATACGGTGCGAATTTGCTTCAATGAACCGCTGCAATTCGCGCGGATCGTCACAGGTAATCCAGCGGGCTAACTGGTATTTGGCCGGCGCAATGCGCGCCGCGACGGCGTATTCGTGTTGCAGACGATGCGTCACCACTTCAAATTGCAATGTGCCGACAGCACCGAGTAACAACATATTTCCCAAGTGCGGCCGGAATACTTGAATGGCGCCTTCTTCACCCAATTGCGTCAAGCCTAATTTCAGTTGTTTGCTGCGCAGCGGATCGGCAATTTCCACGGTGCGAAAAATTTCCGGTGCAAAAAAGGGCAGCCCGGTAAATTGTAAAATTTCGCCTTCGGTTAAGGTATCGCCCAGTTGCAGCGTGCCGTGATTGGGTATGCCGATGATGTCACCGGGATAAGCTTCCTCAAGAATATCGCGGCGTTGGGATAAAAAGGATACCACCGTACTGGTGCGGATATCTTTACCGCTGCGTGCGACTTTTAAATTCATACCGCGTTTGAAATGTCCGGAACAAACTCGCACAAATGCAATGCGATCACGATGCGCCAAATTCATATTGGCTTGAATCTTGAACACCATACCAGAGAATTTCTTTTCATCCGGCAGTACCTCACGCTGAATGGCGTTGCGGGATTCTGGCGGGGGTGCCAGATCGACCAAAGCATCGAGGATTTCCCGGACACCAAAGTTGTTGATCGCGGATCCAAAGAAAACCGGCGTTTGTTTGCCGGCAAGGAATTCTGTGTGATCAAAAGCCGGTGAGGCGCCTTTGATTAAATCCATGGCTTGCAATGCGGTGGACAGATCGGTGCCAAAGCGTTCGTGCATTTTCGGATCATCAAAATCCGTGATTACTTCCTCTTCATTGCCGACCCGATCCGCTCCGGGCTGGAATAATCGCATGCAATTGTTTTGCAGGTCGCATACCCCGCGGAAGTTGCGCCCCATGCCGACAGGCCAGGTAAAGGGTATCGTAGACATCCCGAGTGTGCGTTCAATTTCGTCAAGCAGATCCAGCGGCTCGCGGACTTCCCGGTCCATTTTATTCACAAATGTAACTATCGGCGTGTTGCGTGCGCGGCAAACTTCCAGCAAGCGCAAGGTTTGCGCTTCCACGCCGTTGGCGGCATCAATGACCATCAATGCCGCATCGACGGCGGTGAGTACGCGATAGGTATCTTCCGAGAAATCCTGGTGACCGGGCGTATCGAGCAGATTGATGACGCAATCGCGGTATTCCATTTGCATGACCGAACTGGCGACCGAAATGCCGCGTTGCTTTTCAATTTCCATCCAATCCGAAGTCGCATGCCGGCTTGCTTTGCGTGCTTTAACACTGCCGGCAATATGAATGGCTCCGGCGTACATCAGCAGTTTCTCGGTCAGCGTGGTTTTACCCGCATCCGGGTGTGAAATAATGGCGAATGTCCGGCGGCGCGCCACTTCGTTATTAATGCTCATAATTCTCAGAACCTTGTTCCTGTGGATAAAGAAAACAATGGGCAGTATGCGTTGTACTGAATGCACTGACAGGCGGATAGGTTTCTCGGCAAATGGCCATCGCTTTAGGGCAACGTGGGTGGAAATGACAGCCGGCAGGCGGCGCGGCTGGCGACGGTAAATCCCCTTCTAAATGGATAATTTGCCGATTGGGATCGGATTTGATCTGCGGAACAGACGACAGCAGTGCCTGAGTGTAAGGGTGCTTGGGGCAACCAATTACCTCATCAATATGTCCATGTTCAACGATCCTTCCTAAATACATCACAGCAACCTCATCAGCCAAATATTCTACAACAGCGATATTGTGGGTAATAAACAAAAATGCAAGTCCTAAATTATTCTGCAGTGATTTGAGCAGATTCAAAATTTGCGCCTGAACGGATACGTCCAGGGCGCTGGTCGGCTCATCACAAATCAACAGTTTGGGGTTAACAGCCAAAGCGCGGGCAATCGCAATACGTTGCCGCTGACCACCGGAAAATTCATGTGGAAACCGCCATTTTACATCAGCGGGCAATCCAACGCGCTGCAATAACGCATCAATTTCTTTTTCTCTGGAGGGGACGGAGGATAGGTTATTGGCGTCTGTGTGATTAATTTTTTCGATGTTCAATGCATTCATGCCTTCTTGCAGAATTTCAATAATGCGCATGCGCGGATTCAGCGAAGAGTAGGGGTCTTGAAAAATGATCTGAAACTGTGAGCGAATTTGCCGCAATTGGTTTCTGCCTAGCGCGACCAATTCCTGATCTTTGAAGCGCACGCTACCGGCAGTGGGTTGAATCAATTGCAAAATGCTTTTGCCGATCGTTGTTTTGCCGCAGCCGGATTCACCGACGAGCGCCAAAGTTTTACCGGCAGCAATTTTCAGCGATACTCCATCGACCGCTTTGACGTGGCCGGTCACCCGTTTGAATAATCCTTTGCGAATCGGAAAATGCACTTTGAGACCGGTTACTTGTAATAAAGGAGATGCTGTTGAATCCGGTGTTGTTTGCTGAGTGTTTGCAATATTCCGGGCCGGGATGTCTGCCAGCGGGCTGCTGGGAACATGCACCGAATCTTTGTTATATAAATGACAGCGAACCTGATGTTGACCGGAGACCGGATGCCACTGCGGAATGGTGTCACGGCACAACGTCAGCGCCTGATTGCAACGATCGACGAAACGGCAACCTGAAAATTGTTGCGATAAGGGCGGCACATTGCCATTAATGACGGCCAATGATTGATCGCGTTTTTGTTTTCCGGGCAAGGAGGCAAATAACTGCTGAGAATAAGGATGGGCGGGATGATTAAAGAAATCATCCCGGGTTGCCAGTTCGACAATTTCTCCCGCATACATGACTGCGACGCGCTGCGCCATTTCGGCCACTACCCCCAAGTCATGGGTAATCAGCAAAATCGCCATGTTCTTGCGCTGCTGGATTTGCCGCATCAGATCCAGTACCTGTGCTTGTATGGTGACATCCAGCGCGGTCGTCGGCTCATCCGCAATGAGCAATTCAGGTTCACCGGCAAGCGCCATGGCTATCATGGCGCGTTGTTTCATCCCGCCGGAAAACTGAAACGGATATTCATGCATGCGGCGCGGCGCATCGGGTATACCGACTTGTTCCAGCAACTCCTGGATGCGCAGTTGCGCGGCTTGCCGGGGAAGATCGAGATGCTGCTTCAACACTTCATCAATTTGCTCGGCGATGGTCATAACCGGGTTCAGGCTCAGCATCGGTTCCTGAAAAATCATGCTGATGCGCTTTCCGCGGATTTTGCGCATTTCGGTTTCGGGCAATTGCAGCACATCCGTGCCATCGATTTTGATTTGGCCTGAAACAATTTCACCGGCATCGGGCAGTAAACGCATTATCGATAGTGCTGTCATCGATTTGCCGCATCCGGATTCACCCAATAAGGCAAATGTTTCACCTGGTGAAATTTTCAGCGTTAACCCATCGACAGCACGCACTGGTTCATTGCCGGTGTGCAGCAGAGTCTGAAGATTTTCTATATCCAGTAAGGTTTTCATGGATGCCGAGACGGTCCTGATGGCGTGGTAGTTTCCGGGGTTTTATTTAGCGGAATGGCTTCTTGCTTTGCTGGACGGTGAAAAAAACTATTTCTTTGTTTCAATATCCGGGTACGCGGATCGAGCGCATTTTGTACCGCATCGGCAAAGAGATTGGCGCTCAGTACCAATGTGAACATAAAACCAAAGGCCGCCATCAATGCCCACCAAACCATCGGTTCACGCGCCATTTCCAGACGCGCGGCGTTGATCATCGTGCCAAAGCTGATTGTGGAGGGATCCACGCCGACGCCAACATACGATAAAACGGCTTCGGCTAAAACCAGGCCGCTGAAATCCATCACGGTTGCAATCAAAACGATGTGCATGACATTCGGCAAAATATGACGGCTGATGATGCGCCAATGCGAGACGCCAAATGCATGCGCGGCTTGAATATATTCCAATTCACGCAATTTCATCGTTTCCCCGCGCAATAAGCGGCATAAACCGGTCCAACTGGTGATGCCAAGAATGATGCACAGGAACAATAAACGCAGATCCGCCCGTGAGGCGATGGTCTCGAATATTTCCGGGTGCGTTTCGATATACACTTGCATCATCAATACGGCGGCTGCAATCAGTAAAACACTGGGAATAGAATTCAACGTGGTGTAGATATACTGGATAACGTCATCGATCCAACCGCTGAAATAACCCGCCATAATTCCGAGCAGCAACGCGAACGGCAGCATGATCAGGGTTGTGAGGGTGCCGATGACCAGCGCGACGCGGATACTTTTAAGCGATTGATACAAAATGTCCTGCCCGACTTTATCTGTGCCCAAAACATGATAGTGCGATGCCAGTGTGGATACACAGCCGATTAGCATCAACAGAATTAACAATGTGATTAATATGGCATACCAGGGAATCTCGGTGGTGCGGCGCCAAATAGCGAATAGGTTATGCTGGAAGCTTTGCTGGTTACGGTGCGCCAGGAGCGCACACAAACAAACAACCAGGATACTCCAAGTCAATAGACCATAGGTCAACCCTGTTGCGCCGCGCCATGTAATATCGCCAATGTGTTCCGTTTCCGGGTTTTGCAAGTGCGCACCGCCATATTCAAGCCGCGCGAAGGTGCGCACTTGCTTGCCGTCCGGAAGTTCAATCGTTTCTTTTGCAAAGAGATGAGACGCCAGCGGCGTTGAATAGGTTTTCTCCACTTGGGTGCGCAGCGGCGTCACCACAATATCCAGCAGACTCAATACTTCAACACTGTAGATCTTTTCCCCGTCATTGGTTTTATGATCAAGGATCGGGCGGAAATGAACGGTATCCAGTAACCCAATCACCAGGAAAAAAATCAGAATGGTAAGGGCAGACATCCCGCTGGCGCTGTGCCCGACGCGTTTCCAGGGTGTCAGCAGGTGCTCGTGATGACGGACATACCCAATAAAAAAAAGTACGATAGCGACAAATAAATAGATGAGCGCATCTGTCCACAGAATGATTGGGCTAAAGGGCATAGTCGGGAAAATAGGCGCTGTGTCAGTGAAGTCGCATTAATTACAATTGATTACTTATATCATAAATGAATGCTGTGATTTTTTGAAAGTTTATCGCTGTGGAAAACACGACAACTCTATGCTAGCGCCTATTTGTTGAAATAGAGTTAACATTTCGAATAATTTTCTTGTAGAAGCTCAAACCTCAATTTGATAATGCAATTATTCTTGTGGCTTATCTTTTTAAGTATTCTTCATTGGAAATGAATAGAATTTGGAAATAAATAATATTGTAAATATTCTATAACATTAATATATCAATGAGTTATTGATTCTATATGAATCCAGAAAGTTATGCATGTAATCAATGCTTTCTTTAGAATTAACCTCATCGGATCCCTTAATTTGTATTATTATGCAAGGCGATACAAGAAGATTAATAATCTCATATTGTATGAGATTTTCTTAAGTCCATTCAGTTCCGGGACAGGTCCATGGAGCTTTTATGTAGTTGTTTAATTAAAAACATTGTAAATCTTACAAATAACGGGGTAATTAAGTTATGAGCAAATCAGGATCTACTTCATTGGACACTGCAGTGAATCTGGAAGGTGGTGCATCTGGGAATGTTAGTTTTTCAGGCGGGAATAATGTGGATACTGTTTCGTACGTTATCCCTTATAGCCAGATTTCTTCTATCGTTCAAAGTAAAGATGGATCTTGGGCGATTAACTATACTATTACATCTACAAGTGGCAGTAAGGATGGTAGCAAGAGTGGCAGTAGTACTGCTGCTGCAACGGATTCTCTGCATGACATTGAGCGCGTCAGTTTCTCTGACGGTGTCCACGTGGCTTTAGATATCGCTTCTCCAAACCAAGTTGCCGGTGCTGCGCTTGCTCTTTTGTACGCGGGTTTTGATTCCCTGCCGAGTGCCACAACCTTTGGTCATTGGATTGCCAAAGCGGATGAAATTAATGACAGTACTACATTCGATGGTTCAAAGGTCGAAAGTCTTGCCCAAACGATGCTTACAGAATATGTCCCGGATGGTATAAGTGATTCCAGCCTTGTCAATATACTCTATACCAATGTTGTCGGTCATGTTCCTGATCAAGATGAGCTTAATCATTTTACACAATTGCTTGCTGACGGCACTTATTCTCAAGCAGGTTTATTTGCATTGGCTGCCGAAAGTAGCTTGAATACAGAGCAATATGCGGCTTTGATCGGCAACGGATTGCAGTATGTGGCTGAAAATGGAAAGGTAGGTTGATTAGCTTTTGATCCGGTATTTTATTTCGGTATTTAGCTGTCATTTCATATAACTGCACCAACCTCAGCTTCTAAAAAAGCTGAGGTGAATTTTTAGTATTAAACTTCCGAAATACCCTTTATTGATTTGCAATCGTTTTTAATAATCATTAGCCATGACAGCACAGGAGCAAGTTGAACTTACCGCTCTTATTCTTGCAAGAAATTGGCAAGCAGTTAAGAATAGTCTGGATTTAATTCATCCAGACAAACTTGATGCGCAAGGTTATTTCGCAAAAGGATTTCTTTTGGCTTTTGGGCCTGCTTCCCAAAGAAATTTTGCTGATGCAATACATTGTCTTGAGACAGCACACCGTCTTGAGCCCGCCAATATTCAGTATTTAAACACCCTCTCCGAAGCATATCTGCAGGCAAAGCGTCCTGCTGTTGCATTACGCGTCGTTACAATGGCCAATAATTTAGAACCCGGTAATTTATTTTCAACCATTGCGTTGGGGCGCGCAGCATGGTTTTGTGGAGAGAAAGAACTGTCCCTCAGTGCTTTTGGTGAGGCTTACCGTTTGACTCCACCAAATTTATCTGCCCTCAAGGAGCACTTGCAGGCGATATCATTCAGCTTGGCGCCTGTTTGGCGTGAATCACGTCATGGAAAAAGGGCCGCGTTAGTCAGAATGGCGCCAAAACATCGTGCCTTTCTGATGTCTTGCCGACGTAATACTAAATTCCAGCACCGTTATCATCTTTTTCAGGATAGTTCCAATGAGGCTATTGAGCGCGATTTACAATCAACCAATCACTCACCGTTGGAGACCAAACGAATCAGCTGGATAGTGGAGAAAGATGGGGATCCTGCCGGATTGGCTGAATTGGTCGATCTGAATTTAAACAACTCGAGAGCTGAGATTCTTGTCGGTTTCCCTGAAGAACAGCCATTTGGCATCAGCCTTGAGGCTACCTTACTCATCATGGAATTCGCGTTTTCAAAAATTGGTATCCACAAACTAATCAGCTATGTATATGGAGATAATCCAAAAAGCCAGCGCAATACTTTGCATTTGGGTTTTCAACAAGAGGGTTTATTAAAGTCGCATGTTGTAGACCCTGCTTCTGGAGAACGGCTGGATCTTTATATTAATGGATGCTTGTCTACTGAGTTTTTTCAGAACAAAACTCTCATGAAACTTGCAAGTAGGTTGTTGGGGCGAGTTCCGGAACCCAATAATGCCAAATTTAGCGGAAAAATAAAAAACCAATTGGACATCGCGAGCATGATAACAAATTTACCATTGATCTTAGCCAAAGATGGATTGGTAGAATAGAAGTAAGAAATCATTTTCGATTGAAGAATTCATAGTTGACTCATCTTACTCAAGCAGTTCTATGTCTAACCTTACGTCATAATTGGGGGTTTTCCCATTTCCATCATTGCACCTTTTGATAATTGCGCTACACGTAGTGATCTGGTTCGAGAGTCCCTTTTCATCTAATCTATTCCGGAAGCCCAAGGCTTGCTCGCGATTGAAGTACCCGACTGTCCGGCTATTAATGTCCACCCGGACAGCGCTACTGTCGGAGGGGTTGTTGTTATCCGGTATCAAATGCGCTGTCAGAATGTGGGTTTTGAGGGCTGAATCTTCATCAGGGGCAATTGCATTTTCTTGTAGCAATAGTTTGATCGCGCTCTGAAAGGATTTTCCGTCAACTGCGAAAGCAAATTGTCCCAGCTCCGGCCAGGCGTAATAGCTGTTTGCTTTATTGGTGTTTTGTTGTGAGTCGGCATGCGAGAGAGCTTTCAACTCTCGAGCGGCGATTTTATCTCTCGACACATAGAGAATTATCGCTGTAATCAGGGCTACCGGGAGAATATGCGATTTGTCGACACTGGCGCCAGCCATAAGTCCGAAAATCAACGAGAATGCTAGGATCGATAATAGGCTCATTTCTTGTATTGCCTCCTTTTAGTATCGGCGCGTATCAAGATGACTTGCTTTGATTAGATAAATTTCTTCTCATTGATAGGCGGTTCATTATTTTATTTTTGCAAAGCTTGTTCGATGGCTGTCACAACTGCTGGATCAAACGGTTTTGTGTGCGGACTGAAGTGCGTGATCAGCTTGCCGTCGCGGTCGATCAGGTATTTTTGGAAATTCCATGTCGGGTAGGTTCCTGATAACTCGGCCAATTGCACATAGAAAGGGTGCGCATTTCCTTTTATCACCGTTGTTTTTTCAAACATCGGAAAGTTAACACCGTAGGTCAGGTGACAGAATTCCTGAATCTGCGCTTCAGTTCCCGGCTCCTGGCCCATAAAGTCATTGGATGGAAAACCCAGAACGACGAGACCTTGTTTCTCATACTGGGTGTACAGTTTTTCCAATCCTTCATACTGCGGCGTGTAACCGCATTTGCTCGCGGTATTGACGATCAGCAGCACTTTGCCAGAGTAGGCTGCACATAGATTCACTGTCTCCGGTGCCGCGAGTTTGCGAAAATTATGATCCAACAACGTGCTGTTGCAGCCAAAAGCGGGATGAATCAGAAAAGTTATGATCAGCGCAAGAAAAATACGCATAATTTTTCCCTCAATCGATGGGTTGGTAGGTAGTAGAACGTATCCTTTTTCATTTTAACTCACTTCTTGAATTAAAAACTTATTTGAGTGCGGACAGAAAGAACAGATAAATTATCCTTTTGTGTTGGGGTGCCTACACCGGCATGGCCAGTCATGGCTTCAGTAAGATAATAGTTCAGCATAAAACGGATGCCTTGATAAGGATACCAATTCACTCCCAATGTAATTACCTGAACTTGGCATTTTGAAGTGCCGGTTCTGCACGGATCTGCAGTGAGATTTTGATTGATGTTTTCAGCCAAGTCATAGCGTGCGGCAATTTCCAGCGCCCCCCATTTGCCGTTAGGCAAGGGCTTACCAAAGGCGCCACGATCCTTCCGGTAAACTGCATTTTCGCCAGTGACAAACCAGCTTGCTTGTACATAGAAGGCCTGAATCGTGGAATTCTTTAAGTTTCCATCAACCTGATGTGAGTTATCCAGCCTTGATAGTGCGTACTCACCTTGTAGCGTCAGTGATCTGATCGAATAAGCTGCTTCTGCCGAAAAGGTCGACTGGCTATTGCTATGGGGTGCGCCAAAACCTGCCCCGGCAAGTCCCAAAGATTGGCTAATACCTTCACGTCCGCCATAAATATCTACGATTCTGGCTGTCAGGGAATTTTTATTGCTGGTATCTCTGCTGACTGAGAATCCGAGGTGCAGAATATTGCCTTCTTGAAGGATAGGCAGCCAAACGGCCCGCCCGCCATAAGTAATACCTTCAAACGGCAAGCCGAAATGGGAAAGGCTCATCACATCGATACCAAGGCCTAAATTATCCCGGATCATTGACCGGTAGCCAACGCCGGTTAAAAACTGCCGTCCGCTATATATTCCGGTAGATGAAGTCGACGGGCGTTCCATGAGTGTAATTTCATTGGAACTGGTGATTTCTTCCAAGCCCCGATAGGGTTTGAATTGGCCTAGTGTGAGCTGGCCTGGGCCTAGTTTTGCGGATACCCAAGCTTCGCGAAGGCTATGCGGAAAAGGGCTGATAGCATTGACCGCAAAATCATTCTCAAATTTGAAATTGGCATCATAAATTTTTCCGGTCAGCGTGGCGTAAGTCCTGCGCCAATTGAATCCGTCTCGATCATTTCCGTTTAAAAGCTGGCTACCAAACGCCGGGTAATTTGAGTTTGCTTGATCCGGATACAATGAATGCACATCAAGGTGTGCTCGACCGTTCAGTCCTATTTCAAAATTACCATCATCGCTCTTGATTCTGGGACCGCCTTTATAGGTAAAGCTGGCTGCATAGCATGAAGCAATGCCAATACTTGTCAGCATCACAAGCCCACAAAACTTGATAGTGCTTTTCATGCTCAGTCTGCATTCTGACACGCGACACCATTTTGCGAATAAAGTGTGTGCAGATTATATATCAATCGGAAGCGTGCGAAAGCGGCGCATCTTTTACCAGAATGGGAAGTGGTGCGGGGAGTGAGGATTTCTATTTTTCCGCACGTACGGCTAGATTAATGCCTTCCTAATCCGTGCGTAAAGCATCTACCGGATTCAGTTTGGCCGCGCGCATCGCCGGTATCACGCCGGCAGCAAGACCGATCACTAGGGATAAACCCAAAGCACCGAGCACATAATCCCACGGAATATTAACGGGCAAGCCGCTAATCAGAAGTTTGAGCAATCCTGCAATGCCGGTTCCAATGATCAATCCTGCCAGACCGCCGAGGGTGGATAGCGCGATCGATTCCAATAGAAACAAAATGCGGATGCGCGCGCGTGTTGCGCCTAATGCGGTGAGCAGGCCGATTTCCGATACGCGTTCGGAAACCGCAATATGCATCAGCGTGACCATGCCGACTGCACCAACCAATAACGAAATACCACCCAGTGCGGCGACGGCAAATTTTAATACGTTCAGAACCGTGGATAATGTGCTAAGCAATTGTTGTTGCGGCTTGACGGTGAAATCTTCACGGCCGTGCCGCGCCACCAGAATACGCTGAATATCATCGACTACAGCTTGTACCGGTGCATCTGGAAAATAAGCTAAATTGATTTCCATCACGCCTTGCCGGTTGAATACTTCCAATGCCCGGGCTGTGGGCATGAAAACCGTATCGTCCAGATCAAAACCGAGTACATTACCTTTGGATGCCATCACGCCAATAACCCGAAAGCGCGATCCGCCGGCTTGCAACAGCGCGCCGAGCGGATTGGCGTCGCCGAATAATTCGGTGCGCACTTTTGAACCGAGCACAACGTACGCGCGCGGATTACGCGGATCATCATCCGGTAAGAATTGCCCGGCCGCCACTTGCATGTTGAATGCTCTGGCGAAATCAGGCCCCTGGCCATACGCAGTTACCCGCCTGCTGCGACCCTGCGCGCGGATTTCCGCATTGCCGACCACACTGGCATTGGTATATTGCGCATACCGGCTCTGTTTCAGTGCTATGGCATCTTCTATTGTCAATAACCGCGCGCTACCGATGGCGCCTAAGGAACCGCCATGCGTATTAATTTTTCCAGGTGTGATCGTGACGATGTTGGTGCCAAACTGAGTAAACTCCGACAATACGAAACGCTGAACGCCATCGCCAATCGCGGTCAGCAGAATTACCGCAGCAATCCCGATGGCAATACCCGATGCCGATAAAACGGTACGCAGACGATGCGCCGTTAAAGAGCGGAAGGCAAAATGAAAAGTATCGAGGGTGTTCATTGTTTGCTTTAAGTAACATTAAATTTTCATATTTCTAATCCTAAGCAGTGTACCAAGATAGTAATGTGCCTGCCTAAGAGCCTGAAAGTTGTGCTACTGTGACGGCTGAATTGGGTATCAATTTCAGCGTGCTTCCTGATTTTACTAGCTGTACTAGCCAGAATTTTAATGCCAAGCATTTGTTTATAAAGTATGGGGTGCTATAGATTGTGTACAAAATTTCTGTTTTTTTCGTGTTGATTGAGTAAAGACGCAGAAAGTTTTGTTGCGGCAATGCATGATTTTGACAGCTTATCTGGCTTTCGGTAAATTCAAGTTCTATGAATAAGAAATAATGTTTTTTCCTATACATGCATAAATGCCACTATGGTTTGTTTTGGGGAAGAGAATGGCACAGTATACTGAGATGAATGCCGGAATCATGTGTGTTATTTCAAAATGGCGAGTCATCGTAGTCCTGTTATTCTGGGCGCAGCCCGTGGCAGCCGAAGAGGGATATAGATTTTTCTACAACTTCGCGCCGGACGTGATGTTTTATGAGACGGATCATAGCCGCCAGGAGAGCGGTACCAAACTCATTTCCGAATTTCATCGCACAGTAGAGTTCCGTGTCGCGCAGGCACGCGACGCAGCGACGCCCACATTGAGCGCGCGGATTATCGAACTGAGCAATAAAGGACGCCGGATTAACTATTATGATGGTGTTACGTTCGAAGCAAATATCTCAGCCGCGGGCGAGGTAACGGCATACTCTTTTTCCGGTGGCATGCCGCGCTATCAATCGCTCATTCAAGCAGCCGGGCCGGCCAATCGCGGCAATATTTTCTGGATGCCTCGTTTCCCCGATAAACCGGTTAAGATCGGTGATACTTTCACACATACGATATCCCTCGACGGTGGCGGGATGGAGGCGGGCGGTCAGACTGTCTTCGAGCTGAAAGAAGTCCGGGAGAATCTGGCGTGGTTTCGATTGCGGTCTTCAGGCTCGGTGACAAGCGGAGCGGTCGGCGGGACGCAGACAAGCGATGGGCGCGCAGTCTTCGATATGAGCAAAGGTATGTGGTCGTCGCTGGAATTTTCCGGGGAAGGGACGGCGCAATTGGCAGGCGCACTCAGCGAACACTATAAGACCTCCAGCCGGAAAGAGATTTCTCGCGGCGCTGGCTGTGATCAGGCAACTACCGGCGTGAGTAATCCGGACGGTGTGATCGATCATGCACGTAATCTGGCCAATCAACTCGTTCGCAATGCCCTGGCGCGCTGGCCGGGGACGGGCGAAAATCTCTATGCGAGTTATCGGCATTTTCACTGCCCTGATCGGCCGCAACTGACGATGATCCGCGACAATCTCTCGGCAGCGAGCCAAGTCCTGGGTGATCTGACGCTCATTTGTCTTCCGGATTCTGCAGAGGTCTGCACAGATGCGCGAGGCAGCGAGGTCAATTTGCCGACGGGATTACCTGCAGGCGGCGCTTCTAGCAACCGGCAAGTGCAGCTTTGCCCGAGCTTCTTCCGCATGGACGATGACGAACAAGCGGGGACACTTATCGCGGCCGCAGCTAAGCTCTCGGGTGTTGGGGATAGTCATCGCTGCATGCTTCAAGAGGCTTGTTACTTCGATTTCCTGAGACCGACGGCCGAGGTGGTGAGTGGTAATCCTTATGCTTACGGGTACTACGCTCTGGCGCTCTCAGGATGGACATTCTCCAGCGAACCCGAAAGAACCCCTTGCTTTCCGCAAGCTAGCGGAAATTACATTCAAGTGGATGGCGGCGCCGCAGCCACTGATCCGGCGAGCGTTCAGCCTTATCGCGGAGATTTTTACGAGATATTCTCGGACCCGGCGACGAGGGACCGTTTTATCTGGCACGACAATCTGCTTGGTGCACGCTATTACCTTTACGGCGAAACAAGAATGCGGTACTACCTGCCAAGTGATTAGTTTATCCTCTGGGTGACTTCTATTTTTTCTCCACCAAATAGCAAGCAGCACGTTCTCCTATAAAACTATTCAAAGGAAAGAGTAAACGGAATGAAAAGACCCGCTTCAGACATAAAGCTCTTCACCAACTTACTGGGCCGTTTATTGCTCGCGCCATTGGGTAAATTTGTATTGATACCCATCCTATCGGCTTTTATTGGCATCATCATTGTGAGCCGGATCACTGATTGGTGGACTGGCGCGGATAGTTATTATATTTATCTTGTGGGTGATCACAGGAATAATCCGGCCATTGCTGAAATATTTGAAGGTTTCCGGGATATGCCGTGTGATAGTGGAGACATACTCATTCTGGGTGAAGGCATTAACAATGTGCCCATCAAGGCCAAGTGTGTGGATGACCAGGACGATCCTGTCAAGGCGCGTCAAATCTCTGACAATCTTGCGGCGCGCAAAGACACACTTATGGTTATCGGACATGTCAAGAGCACGCAGACGAAAGCGGCATTACCCGCATATCTTCTGCAAGCGACGCCCCCTGTTCCAGTGATCCTCACGATGGAAACCAATCCGCAGTTGATCCCCGTAAAGAAATCGGATCAAGAATCATTAATCGATTATAGTCCGCTATTTCGCCTGTGGCCAACGGATGATGAACAGGCAGCCAGGGCTGGGCAGTTTGCCGCCGAGAATAAAAACTCCATCTTGTGGGTCGTGGAAGATGAACACAATCCGGTTTACTCCAAGTATCTGGCACTTAAGTTTGTTGAATGGGTACAAAAAAAGAATGAAAAGGCAATGAAGGTGGCACTCTGGTCAAACAACATGTCGGTGCCGTCGGCAGAAACACTCAAGAAACTCAATATCGATTTTGTTTTCTTCGCTGGAGACTGGTCAAACGCACTGATACTAATCAATCAGATCAAACGATTACTCCCGAATCAGAAGATAACACTTTTTCTGAGCGATGCCGCAGCGGATGAAGAACTGCTCGACAACGGCAAAGACGATTTGATTCAGTTAAATGTCCATCTGACCTTTCCACTCAAGCGGAAGCTGTATTCTGAAACTAGTGATAACGGTTTCAAGTTTATTGGAAAAGATGCCCGCTCGATTGTTAACTGGTTGATTGATGAAACGCGCCAGCATTACGCGACGGAAAGCCGCGAGCGTGCATCATTCAAGTATTGGGCGATGCTTCTCTTAAATAGACATGAGATTGAGGATGCACGTTCCGTATTGAACGCGAGAATGGAAAAAGCCGTGCGTGATGATAAAATATTTGAAGGCAAGCTAGACCGCTACCAGTTTATCCGTGACAATGGTAAAAACATACTGGCGCAATGGCATATCTGGAAGGTGGAAAAAGTCAAAAAAGACGGACAATATCAATATCAATTTATCGACGCCGAATGATCGTTCTGCAGTTGAGAATTCTTTGTCCGTATTGAATCTCCTTCACGCAAAGCTTATTAGTTCAAAGGGCTTGCATTTGACATTCTTGTTTGCTTCTTCATCTGCTTCATGTCCACGAATCAATGGGACTCTATTGAAAGGAATCGGAGCGAATTGCTTTATGAGTTCCATTGATTCATGGCAAGACTACTGAAATAAAGACACCGGCATGATCGGACACGGTAGGTTGATTGGGATCAATAAGCGTGTTAAAAACAACTCGATTTTCACGTATGTTCTTTATTTTATTTACAAAAATATAGTCAATGCGCCGGGCAGCATCTCCCGCATCCAAATTTGAAACACCCACTGTGCAATGTTTGTCAGCTTGCCCGGCATCTGCGCATAGATTTTCTAATGAACGGTTTTGAGCATAGGCATCGGTAAAACCAGCTTCAATGACTCTGTCATAAAAAAGCCGTTCCTCGAAGGGATCAGTGCGGAAACGGTCGATATTGAAGTCCCCGCCAAGAATGACAGGGTTATCCTGCGGGAAAAATGCCTCTACCTTCTCGATGAAAGGTAGTAATACGTTCAGTTGAGCACTGAGCTCATCCGCAGAACACTTTGCACAAAGATGGGTATTATAAATATTCATTTTTCCAGAGCCGGGAATATTAATGCGTGCCATCATCACGTTTCTCGGCAGTTTGATGTCATGTCCCTGAAATTCTAATTCAGAAGCGCGCGGCAAACGCTTGGTAATCTTGAAATCAATTTCACAGCGGCTCAGCACTGCATTGGCCACCGCCAGTAGACCGGGCAAACCGGTCTCGAATGCCGTATACAATTCGTAATTGCGCATTCTGGCACTAAGCTTTCCCTGAAGATCCAGCGCACTATTAGCCGTATGAGCTAAAGTGCCGCCAACAGCTTCTTGAAGCAGAATGATATCGACAGGTGTTTTTGCTGCAAATTCGGCAATAGCTTCTAAACGCTGATCACGTGTTTCAATCTCGGAGAAAAGAAGATTGATGGATAGGATATTCAAATGCTTGCGATTTGCAACATCAGCGCATTGGACCAGTGGCTCGTCTCCATCTTCCTTTCCAAGGGACTGACCGGCGCAACCGGATGAAGCTGCAATACTGAGAATTACGACGAAAAGAATGTTTCGCATGCTGGGTCTCCTTGTTGGCACTGCAAACAGACATCCGATCGAGTATTTGCATGGCTTTTACTAAAAGATTACGTTCCAAAGCCTATCTTCTAAACTCGTCGCACACCAAAACTCACGACTTCCTCTTTTTACTCCAAAAAAATAGTAAATGAAAGCTTAACAAATAGAAAAAATTTGGTTTGCCGCGTTACTTTCAATGAGTGAAAGAGGAAAATATCAATGAAATCTAGCGCGATTAAAATAAAAAGAAATGCTTTAAATCAGCGCTGCTTATTTGGTTGCTTTGATGATTCCGCTTAATTGACAGATCAGGATTGATTTAGATCAATTTATATCTAACTCAAGTAGATTAGTCTTAAAATTTATAGATGGGAGACTAAAATGATAGCGATGAAATATATATTCTTAACTGTATTAATTGCCGCTTGGGTGCTCACCGGTTGTAATGAACCAAGAAGAACGCCGGATGGACATCTGATGGATAGACCAAAGGTTTCAGCTTATGGGCCGGACGATGTGACGAGACATGATACGGGTGCTGCTGACGCTGACGGTAAATCTGTTGGAGACAAAAAGTAATTTCTATGATGGTATTTTATTCATTTTTTACCCAATGCTTTCACAGCATCCAATCGGGCCGCTTGGCTGGCGGGTAACAAACTCGCCAGAATGCCGGTGATCAGTGCGACAAGAATACCGGCAATCGAGGCCCAAGCGGGTGCCCAGGCGGGAAGTTGCGGATAGGCCAAACGCAACATCAGGCTGCCAAACTGTCCCAGTAAGAATCCCAAAATAGCGCCAGCCAACGACAACCAAACTGCTTCAGCAAAAAATAAGCGGCGGATGTCGGCGGATGTTGCGCCGATGGCTTTCAGTAGGCCAATTTCCGCTGTGCGCTGGTTGACCGAAACCAGCATCACATTCATCACTAAAATACCGGCAACAATCAAGCTGATCGCGGCAATGCCGGCGACGGCCAAAGTCAATGCCTGTAAAACCCGGTCAAAGGTGGCGAGGATGGCGTCTTGTGTAATGACCGTCGTGTCATCCTCACCGTCATGACTTTGCCGCATGGTCGCCAAAATGGCTTGTTTGGCGGATTCAATTTCACTGTGGCTTTTGGCTTCGATCAGAATACGAAATAATGAGGTGGTATTGAATAGTGCTTGGGCATAGTCAATCGGGATGATAACGATTTCATCGGTATTGAAACCCATTGATTCACCTTGCGATGCCAGAACGCCGGAGACTAAAAACCGGTTGTCGCCTAACCGGACACGTTGTCCGATAGCCTGGCTGCGGGGAAAAAATTCATTGGCTATTTTTGCACCTAAAACAATTTGAGCGCTGCGCTCGGTGCCATGCGCCAAGAAACTTCCTTGTGCCAGTTTCATATGACGGATCGGTATTAAATTGGCCGTGCTACCTAAAACTGTGACTTCACGCAGCCGATTGGCAGCAGAAAGCTCCGCGGCACCGACATTGAGCGGGGCATAGCGCCGGACTTGCGGCAACCGGCCCAGTAATTGCGCATCTTTTAAGGTTAAATCGCGCGGTGTCTGACCTAATACCGCGCCTAAAAATGATCCGGAAGTTTCTGCGCGCCCGGGAAGCACTACGAGCAAATTGGTGCCAATGGAAGAGAATTGGTTGATCACATAGTTTCTGGCGCCGTCGCCCAGAGCCGTTAACACAACCACCGCCGCCACACCCAACGCCATCGCCAATACGATCAGCAGTGAGCGGATGCGATAGCTCACTACGGTTTTAAATGAAGTTTGCAGCGTATCAGTGAGTGTCATCGGCTTGATCCGTCAATATCTTTCCGTCGCGCATGCCGATTTGGCGATGCGCGCGCGAACCCAATTCACGATCGTGCGTGACGACAATCAGCGTGGTGCCCGTGTGATGCAGATTTTCCAGCAGCAGCATGACTTCAGCGCCGATCTGGTGATCCAGATTGCCGGTGGGCTCATCGGCCAGAATGACGCTGGGATGCATAATCGTGGCACGCGCAATCGCCACACGCTGACGCTGCCCGCCGGAAAGTTCGGCTGGACGGTGATGTGCACGTTCTTTAAGCTCAAATGCTTGCAAGGCATCATTCACAAGGTTTTGGCGTTGCGCAGATGGCATGCCGCTTAGAATCAAAGGTAATTCGATATTTTCTGCAGCCGTTAAGCGAGGAACCAGGTGGAACGATTGAAAAACAAAACCGATTTTTTCCCGGCGGATTTGCGCCTGCTCCGTTTCCGACAGATCGGTAATCAGCCGGTCATCCAATTCATAGCTACCGCTATCGGGTTTATCCAGCAAACCGATAATATTCAGCAGCGTGGATTTCCCGGAGCCGGAAGGACCCATGATCGAAACATACTCACCTGCAGCGATATGCAGATTGATGTTATTGAGTGCATAAACCGCCTGGTCACCCATGTGAAATGTGCGGGTAATGGCTGTCAGGCGGATCATTGGGATTTTTTGGGTTGCACGGCAACACCGTCTTTGATGTTGTCCTGATCAAATGAAATCAGCACGCGATCGCCTGCTTTCAAACCACTGCGAATTTCGGTGAAGCTCCAGTTGCTCAGTCCGGTTTCCAGTTGCTGCTCGACTAAGCGGTTATTGGCATCAATCATCCAGACTTTGTTATTTTGCCGGATGGCTTGTGTCGGAATGCGCAGGACATTGTCTTTGCGCTCAAGAACAACCTCGACATCGGCGCTGTAGCCCACCAGCAAGGTATCGGTTGGGATCTGCAGAAAATCCACTTCGATATCCACTGTTCGTGCCTGTTTTTCAATTTCAGTCACATACGGTGCAACACGACGGATTTTTCCAGGGAAAATTTTATCCGGCATCGCATCCAACGTGATGCGTGCCTCTTGCCCTATTTTAATTTTGGGTGCATCGACTTCATCCATCGGCGCAGTGACGTATAAACAACTGTCGTCGATCAGATCAATCGTCGGCGGGGTTGGGATACCGGGCGGTGAGGGCGTGGTGAATTCACCCAATTCGCCGCTGATATGTGCAATGACACCCGAAAAAGGTGCGGAAATGACGGTTCGGTCCACTCCCGCCTGAGCGACGCGAATTTGCGCTTCGGCGCGCTTGATATCGGAGATGGTTGCATCACAACTGGCCTGCCGGGAACGTGCATTGGCATCGGCATCCTCTGCGCGCTGTGAACTGACAAAGCCTTGCGCAACCAATTGCTGCGTGCGTACCGATTCACGCCGGGCGTTTTCCGCCAGGATGCAGGTTTCGCGGCGGCGTTCCTGCGCCATCGTGAGTTGCCGCTGCGCCAGTTCACGCTGCGCCTGAAGATCCTGACTCCATAGTTCCAGCAAAACCTGACCCTTTTGCACGTGATCGCCTTCTTTGATCCAAATTTTGGCAATTTGTCCGCCAGTAATGGGTGCGAGATTGGATCGCTGGCAGGATCTAATCGTGCCCGCGCGCGTGTTGACAATGCTCGCTTCGACATTGCCGGTTGCGATAGTAGCCAATTCCACTTCCAGCGGCTTGGGCCGGGTGAAATACCAGCTGGCAAGCGCGATTGCGATCACTGCAATGGCAAGGCTGATTAATCGTAGCGGTTTTTTGATCGGCGGCATTATCAGGTAAAGGAAGTCAGTGTGAAATCGGGTGGCATTGGGTTGTGTTTCGTTCTAAAACTGCGTATTTTACACGTTCATTTAAAGCTGCTTGATGGCAACTCACAAAAACCTTGAAATAGACTATCCGTATGATTGATATTTGGCGCAAGAAATTCATCTTATCCGATTCCGATCGACCCACGACGGTCGATGATATCCGCCCAACCGAGGCGGATTATGAAGCATTAGACCCGAAAACGTTTGAAGCGATAGAAGCCGAAGCGCTGTTTCGCACGATTGATCAAACAAAAACCGAGAACGGACGATTGGCGTTGTACCGGTCTATCGCCCGTCCTGCTCTGGATGCACAGGTATTGCAACAAAAGCAGATTGCGTTGCGTGAAATGGAATCGAATCCGGCGCTCTATAACGCGCTGACTCATTATGTCGGCAAAATCACTTCTGGAGAGAAATCTCTGAAACATCTTCTGTATGGCGAATTTTCAGGCGGCTTGGCTACCGATGCGCCGAGTTCACGCTCGGACAAGCTGGAATTTGGCGGCTACGGCTACCGGCAATATCAAGACGGTACCCAATTTGCAGTCGATCTGGTTGAGAAAGCCGAGGCACTGCCACGCCCGCAATCCGCTTATTTACGTACACTGCTGAATGCGATCCATGATTTTGGCCAAGCGCGCACGTTCGCGCTGATGCAAGGCCCGGTTTATTCGATGGGGGGCAAATTCAAACCAAGAAAAGAAAAAACCAGTTTTGACCTGTATTCACGCTTCCACCCTTCTTTGTTTAAAATTATGCCGATGCTCCTTTCCCTTGCCGCCGGATATGGCCTTCTGTTTTTCATGGAAATTTTGATGCCTGCATTGGGCACCTCGTATCTCTTTTACGGTATCTTGGCGCTCACTTTGCCGGTGTTTCCAATTGTTCTGCTGGCGATTGGTGTATCCGATCGCGATTCGATCATATATCCGTTGCGCAAACAATTCCGCGAAAGCCCGGAATTGGCCAAGGCGATCGAAGCATTGGGATTGCTCGATGAGCTGTTGTCTTTTGTCCGCTATGGGCAAGCGTGTACCGGAGACAAAGTATTGCCGGAAATTCTCGATGAAAAGCAGCACCGGCTGACCGTCAGTCAAGCGAGGAATCCGCTACTGATTAAGAACATGCCGGATTATGTGCCGAACGATATCCACCTGGATCTGGCAGGCCGCGTACTGATCATCACCGGCCCGAATAGCGGTGGTAAAACGGCATACTGCAAAACCATCGCGCAAATCCAATTACTCGGGCAAATCGGCTGCTACATTCCCGCCACGCAAGGTCAATTGGTTCCAGCCGAGCATATTTATTACCAAGTCCCCGACCCCGGCCAGCTCAGCGCCGCAATGGGGCGCTTCGGCCATGAACTCCAGCGTACGCGCGAAATATTCTTCAACGCCACCCCGCGCAGCCTGGTGGTACTCGATGAATTATCCGAAGGCACAACGTTTGAAGAAAAAATGACCATTTCGGAATATATCTTAAAAGGATTTCATAAACTCGGCGCAAGCACTTTGCTGGTCACGCATAACCACGAACTTTGTGAGCTGCTGCAAAAAGACGGCATTGGCCGCTACCTGCAAGTCGAATTCATGCCGCAAGGCCCGACGCACCGTTTGGTCGCGGGCATCTCCAAAGTCAGCCATGCGGATCGTGTTGCTAGTGCGATTGGGTTTAGTCAGAAGGATGTTGAGGCGCATTTGGAGCGGCAGGGTGGTATATCATGAAGGCGGAATATGATTTGTCAAAAATGAAGTTGCGTAAAAATCCGTATGCCGCCAAACTCAAGAAATCTGTGACGATGCGCTTGAGCGAAGATGTCATTAGTTATTTTAGAAAAATGGCCGACGAGACAGGGGTGCCTTATCAAAGTCTCATCAATTTGTATTTAAGAGATTGTGTAATTCAACATAGAAAGATTGATATTTCTTGGCAAGCCGAGTCAAAGTGTTAAGTCCGAGAATGTCTTATTTGTTGACATTAATTGTCTGGTTATTTTTAGGTTTGCGTCATATTATTAATAGGACAATTTATGCTTATACAGGTTATAAGATACGTCATCTGAATTATGCGACATAACATGTTGCATATATTACGTTGGTGGAATAGGCAATGAGCAAAGTTATAACTGTTCAACTTGAGTGGAAATATTCTCCAGAAAATTATCTAGAGGAACCGATTGCAATTTTATTTGAAGGTGGTGATCTTGAGATTAAGGATGGAATCGCAATCGCAAAAATAGATCCCGACCTATACCATCCTGATAGCTCGATACGGGAGATTTTGACCCGACAAATCGAAAATAGATTACACGCCGTCCAAATCATGACGCATAGAGACTTCGAATTGAGTAAATCATCCCGAGCAGATATTCGAGATGATGGGAGAAAGAATCATTTTCTTGAAGTTGAATCATGCGTCATGACCATGAGCCTTGGAACAATAGACTTAATAGTAAAAGATAAAGATGGAAATGTTGTTTCAGATACGAAAAAAGAGCGTTTAGATAAACAAAAGCATTTGGCAATTCTTATAGATAAGCATAGAAATTCCGATTCCACGCTTGACCAAATGTTGAAGAGCTACCAAAAATCAGTGAAAGACCCTGATGATGAATTAGTGCATTTATACGAAATTAGAGATTCTCTCTCCGAGAGGTTTGGATCAAAGGGAAGCGCAATACATAAACTAGGTATCACAATTACAGATTGGGGTGAAATTGGTAAAATAGCCAATACCCTCCCGCTCAAACAGGGTCGACACAGAGGCAAAGCGGTAGGTGCGCTTAGAGACGCAGATATAGCTGAGCTTGAAGAAGCACGTAAATCTGTTGTTTATCTGATTGAAAAATACCTTGAATATTTGGAAACGTGTTAAATCTATTAATAATCGCTTGCGCTCGAACAGCCCGGTAGGGTGCAATCAATATTACGCCGAATGAAGCACATCCGGTGTCATGCGCTTTGCTTATTACACCCTACATTAGCAGTCTGTTAAAACCGAAGGCCTTAAAAATGGAGTTACGCCAATGAAAATTCACGAGTATCAGGCAAAAGAGATTTTGCGGAAATATGGGGTTGTTACGCCGAAAGGCATTGCTTGTTTCAGTGTTGACGAAGCCGTGAAAGCTGCGCAGCAACTGGGTGGTGAGGTGTGGGCGGTGAAGGCGCAGATTTATGCCGGCGGGCGCGGTAAGGGCGGTGGGGTGAAAGTTGCTAGGTCGTTGGATGAGGTGCGGCAACGTGCGGGGGAGATTCTGGGCATGCGGCTAGTGACGCATCAGACCGGCCCGGAAGGGCAGATCGTGCATCGGCTTTTTATCGAACAGGGTGTTCATATCGAGAAAGAATTTTATGTTGGCATGGTGATCGACCGCGGCCGTCAGCGCGTGTGCCTGATGGCAAGTTCGGAAGGCGGCATGGAGATCGAAAAAGTCGCGGCTGAAACGCCGGAGAAAATTCATAAAGTGTTTATTGATCCGATTGCGGGGCTCAGTCAGCAGCAAGCCGAGGAAGTTGCATTAAAAATCGGCATTCCTGCGCAAAGTGTGCCGCAAGCGGTTACGTTGTTGCAAGGTCTGTACCAGGCTTTTGATGACACCGATTCGTCGTTGCTGGAAATTAATCCGCTAACGTTAACTGCTGAGAAACAGGTGATTGCGCTCGATGCCAAAATGAATTTTGACGACAATGCCTTGTTTCGTCATCCGGAGATTGTCGCGCTGCGCGATCTGGATGAGGAAGACCCGGTTGAGATTGAGGCATCCAAACACGAGTTATCGTACATTCCATTGGATGGCAATATCGGCTGCCTGGTGAATGGTGCGGGACTGGCGATGGCAACGATGGATATCATTAAATTGTACGGCGGCAATCCTGCGAATTTCCTCGATGTCGGCGGCGGCGCGACGGCGGAGAAGGTGACCGAGGCGTTTAAGTTGATGCTGCGTAATCCCAAGTTGCAAGCGATTCTGGTGAATATTTTCGGCGGCATCATGAAATGCGATGTGATTGCGCAAGGTGTGGTGGCAGCAGCGCGCGAGGTGCAGTTGACCGTGCCGTTAGTGGTGCGCCTGGAGGGCACCAATGTGGATCTCGGGAAAAAGATTCTCGCCGATTCCGGTTTGACGATCATCTCGGCGGAAAACATGGCCGATGCAGCGCAGAAAGCAGTCAGCGCGGCCAAAACCAAGTCATCGTCGTGAGGTTGTCAGTGTCAGTCATAAAAGGAGTTTTGCCATGTCTATTCTGATTAATCGCAACAGCCGCGTGATGACGCAGGGCATTACCGGTAAAACCGGGCAATTCCATACACGTATGTGCCGTGATTATGCAAACGGCAAGGAGTGCTATGTCGCAGGCGTGAATCCGCGCAAACCCGGAGAGGATTTTGAAGGCATACCGGTTTATGCATCTGTCAAGGAAGCCAAACAGCAAACCGGTGCGAATGTTTCCGTCATTTATGTGCCGCCGTCTTTTGCCGCAGCGGCGATAGATGAAGCCGTAGAAGCCGAACTGGATCTGGTGATTTGCATTACCGAAGGCATTCCGGTGCGCGATATGCTCCGCACGCGCTACAAAATGCAGGGTAAGAGAACCCGGCTAATCGGCCCGAATTGTCCGGGAATCATCACGCCGGATGAACTCAAGATCGGCATTATGCCGGGTTACATTCATAAAAAAGGCCGCATTGGCGTGGTTTCTCGTTCGGGCACATTGACCTATGAAGCCGTGGCACAACTGATGGCGCTGGGATTGGGGCAATCCACTTGTATCGGAATCGGCGGTGACCCGGTAAATGGACTGAAGCACCTCGACGTTTTGCAATTATTCAATGAAGATGACGAAACCGATGCCGTACTGATGGTCGGTGAAATCGGCGGCACCGACGAAGAGGACTGCGCGCGCTGGGTGAAAGATAATATGCGAAAATCAGTCGTCGGATTTATCGCCGGCGTGACCGCGCCACCCGGTAAGCGCATGGGACATGCCGGGGCGATTATTTCAGGCGGTAAGGGAACGGCACAAGAAAAACTGGAAGTGATGGAATCCTGCGGTATCAAAGTCACCCGCAATCCGGCTGAGATGGGAAAATTGTTAAAATCGGCTTTATAATTTAATCTTTTCCGCAATTATCAAAGGTGCTATGCATGCGTTATCGTTTATCGTTTTTTATTTTTTTAGTGGCGTTAGTCGTTTCTGCTTGTAGCGGAGTGCCGGAGAAACAACAACTTCCCGCCAGAAAACCTGAACGCCCGGCAGGCCCGTTACCGGAAAGCGCGAAACCGAAATACAACTTAACCGGCTATCCGTTGAATACTCAGCAAGGCTATATCGATGGCTGTGAAACTGCCAAAAGAACCAGTTGGGCGTTTAAAGACCTGAATCGCTATGATAAAGATGATCAATACCGGATGGGTTGGGATGACGGATTCTCGATGTGCAATGGGAAGAAATAGTAACTAAGCGGTTACTGACAGAATGATCCGTATTTGCCTGTATCTCAGTCTGTTGATCCTGCTAAGCGCACTATCGGTTTCTGTATTTTCCAATGAACTGCCCCTTACCGTTAAACAAAAACTGCTACAAGCCGCCATTCCGGAATCCGCTATCGGTGTGTATGTACAGGAGATTGGTGCGAATCAGCCGATTGTGGCGGCTAATGCCGATGTGGCAATGAATCCTGCTTCGGTGATGAAGTTATTGACAACATATGCCGGACTGGAATTACTCGGGCCTGCGTATACTTGGCCGACTATACTGTATGCCAATGGCAAAGTCACAGATGGTGTTTTGGATGGCGACCTGATCATTAAGGGGTATGGTGATCCCAAACTGGATTTGGAGAATTTCTGGCTGTTGATTCATCGTTTGCGTCAAACCGGATTGCATGAAATTCAAGGTAATCTGGTTTTGGATCATTCGCATTATGATATTCCCAATGATGATCCCGGTGAGTTTGACGGGCAGCCTTATCGCACCTACAACATTCTTCCGGAAGCATTGTTGGTGAATTACCGCACATCCACGATACATCTGTTTCCGCAACCGGAAAAGAATTCAGTGCGTGTCGCTGTTGATCCATTGCCGGAATCTTTGCAGGTGCAGAATAACTTGAAGCTTACCCAGGGTGCCTGTGGAGATTGGCGCAACTCACTGTCGATTGATGCGATTGCGGATAAAGAAGATAAAAATAATTTTACCGTGGTTCTGAACGGTAGTTTTTCCAAGCAGTGCGGCAAACAATCGTATATGTTGAGTCTGCAAGACAGCGCCATCTATACGCGGGATTTGTTTAAACGCCTATGGGCACAGCAGGGCGGTCTGTTTCATGGCGATGTGATCGTGAGTGGGACACCAAAGGGTTTGTCACCGCTTAAGATTTATCAGTCCCCGCCACTGGCGGATGTCATTCGGGGCATTAACAAATTCAGCAATAATATTGCAGCGCGGCAACTCTATTTGACACTAGGCACGGGTGAGGTGGTAAGCAATAATTCTCCGGCTACTTTGGCAAAATCGGATGCGGCTATCCGGCAATGGCTGGCAACCAAGCGCTTGAATTTCCCGGAATTGGTGGTGGAGAATGGCTCCGGGTTGTCACGCAAGGAACGGATCAGCGCCCGGCATATGGGACAGCTTTTGCTTGCGGCTTTTAAAAGTCCGGTAATGCCGGAGTTTATTTCGTCACTTCCCATTGCGGCAGTGGATGGAACTTTGAAAAATCGTTTTACGGATACACCGGTGAAAGGTTTGGCGCATATGAAAACAGGTGCGTTAAACGATGTGCGCGCACTGGCGGGATATTTGCTGGACAAAATGGGGCGGCGTGTCATTGTGGTCTTCTTTGTCAATCACGATCAAGCCGGACAATCCCGTGTTGCGATGGATATGCTGGTGCAATGGGTTTATAACCGGCAATAAGGCATCTCTAAAAATCTAAATTTCGTCACAACACTTTGTTGCTCGTAAAAGATGTTTCCTTACATATCATACATATACTGCGTAACCATTTTTTTCTCGTGGCTCGTTTTGTTTAAAACTTTGAATTTTTAGAGGTGCCCAATAGTTATTTCTGTGTTGATACCAGGCCTATTGATTCCAAGTACTATTCGGCGTAGAGTTCCAGATCAAGGTAGATTATCTATTTTGTAGTCAGTTGTTCCCATCAACCCTAGAGGGAGTACACAATATGATGAATGAATATAAATCTCTTCCTGTGCAGTATCTGACCGGCACTGTACAGATATCCAAACCCGCTTCACCAAACCCAGTCACATTGGATTCACCCGCATCTGAGGTAATGACTGATTTGCGTAAATTGCATGCAGCCGTCATCGCGCCAAATATCACCATGGAAGTTGCCAATAACTATATGATGCATCGTGGTGTGCGTACATTGCTGGTTATGAATGACGATAATTCATTGGCGGGAATTATTACTGCAACCGATATTCTGGGCGAGAAGCCCATGCGGTTTATTCAGGAAAGGGGTATTAAGCACAGCGAGATTCTGGTGCAAGACATGATGACGCCGCTGGAGAAACTGGAAGCAATTCCATTGGAAGAAGTGACGCATGCCAGAGTCGGTAACATTGTGGCCAGTTTGCGCGAAAGCGACCGGTTGCACGCGCTGGTGATAGACGAAAATACCATCGGACTATCCAGGATATGCGGTATTTTTTCTTGGACTCAAATTGAGAAACAGCTTGGTACAGTCATTCCGCCCAACAATGTAGCCAAGAGTTTTGCGGAAATTGAATCGACGTTGATTGCAAGTTAATTAAAAAAATCAAACCAGTTCATAAGCTTTCTGAGCTGGTTTGATTTTTTGATCAGGACTAAGTGATAGCAGCTCTTCATCTTCCATCTTTTTAGTCTCTACGGGTTATATTTCCCACCGCTTGCAGCTGGGATTATATGTATGAGCGAATATATTAATACGAGTCACATTGTCACGATTAAACAGTATCACTTGGTATTTCGGCAAAGTACAGATGGATTGTTTTTGATGAGCAAGTTGATGTTGTCCTCAAAGATTTTTTCCTTGGAGTGGCGGAGCGTTATCAATTGAAGTTTTTAGAAAATGGTACTGATAAGGATCATTTTCATTTTTTTGGCGCAGAGTTCGTGCCAACCCATAGAGTTAATAAGTTTTTGTGTTTATTATTGATCCGGCCATTAAATAGTTTTAAGCGGCATATTTTACGTACGGATCTTGGAAGTAAGAAGCAATGCGCTCTGGATTATTCTGCAGCATCAACATATGATCATCGACAGCGGCATGTAATTTCTCCTTGGTACGCACCGGAACTTTCGAACCGATAGCCTGCTTCAAATCTGAGTTTAATCTTTCTTCTGGATTTAATTCCGGACTGTAGCTGGGTAAATAAAAGCATTCGATCTTTTCCTTATTTTCTTCCAGCCAAGCCTTCTCTGGTTTGCTGTGGTGCACTCTCAAATTATCCAGGATCAAGAACACTTTCTTCCCTGCATCCTTGATCAGTAGTTCGAGAAATTCAATGAGTCTATCTGAATTGAAATTTCCATCAATAATCTGCCAGCGTGCACAGCCTTTGTTGGTTACAGTGGCAATCATTGACAACCGTTGCCGCGTGCCAGGAGCGTAGGTCACGGGTGTTTTTCCCTTGGGTGCAAAGCCACGTCCTCGCACATCCGTATTGACTAATCCTGTCTCATCACCCCAGTGAATCTCCCCGCCTTCAGTTTGAGCGCGCTTGGCAATATCCGGATATTGCTCATTGAGCCATTGCTTTACCGCCTCCGGGCGTTGTTCATAAGCACGTCGGATCGGCTTCTGCGGGGTAAATCCCCAACGCTTGAGGTAGTGTCCCACCGTGCGTATCGGCATGGATATGCCACATTCCTGCTCAATTAACTGTCTTATCGCCCCACGATTCCACAACGCAAAATCCATCTTCAGTTGCTCAGGACGCTTATCACAAATAAGCCGTTGCAATCTCAACTCCTGCTCTTCGCTTAGGCTGCGTTTGTCACCCGTACGTCGGCCGCGTCTACCAGGCTTTAGTCCAGCTGCACCACCTTCTTCATAAAGTCGAATAATCTTCTTCACAGCCGTGTCGCTCAGCTCCGTAACCTGCGCTATTTGCCCAGGTTTCCCGCCTCGCTTGTGAAGACGAATCACTTGCCGGCGACGTTCATGCAGCGCTTCATCTCTTAAGGTTCTTGCATCTATTTTTTCCATCCTCCTACGACATGCAAAATCAACAAAAATCAAACTATTTATTGGCCGGATCTATAAGAGCATAACTGCATGAGAAACTTTCAAGCGATGCCCTCAGATTATTGATCCGGCCATTAAAAAGATTTATTGGAACTCCGTATTCCGGTCTTCTCTGCTATAAAAAATCGAACTGTTTAATAGCCGACTCTATAAGAAAAAATTATGGGTTGGATGTGTGTTTTGTCACAGTTTTCCATTTCTTTATTAATTAGAATAAATTTTGGCAAAAAAATTTACCTAAGCATATCTTAGTAATGTAATTACAATAAACATTAAATCAGAGTAGTCAAGGAGAAAAATATTTTTTCCATTTTTTTCTTAAAAAACAATAAATTTCGTATTCTTTTAAATTAAAGCTGAGCAAAGTCAAAATACATCAGATCATATAGATTAATGTAAGGAGATATCAATGCGCATAGAATTCAAAGAAGTATTTGAACAAGAAAAAAGATTTGTTCAAGCTCGTCGTAAGCATACGATCCCTGAAGAAATCGACAATGAAAAATCCGAACCGGAAGCTTTAATTGGTCTTGCAATATCTGGTGGTGGAATTCGTAGTGCCACTTTTGGTTTGGGCGTTCTAGAAGCACTAAATGAAAAGGAATTGCTCAAGAAAGTCGATTATTTATCCACTGTATCTGGAGGAGGATATATCGGTGCTTGGCTAAGCGCCAATTGTCATAGAAATGAAAATTGGCTAAAAGGAAAAACAGGAGAAGAGGAAGAAAACAGAGAAAGGGTAGAAAAGGAGCTAGGAGAAAAAGAGAAAAAACCAGATGGAGGGATGGAGTGGGGAAATTCCATCGCTTATCTTCGTCGTTATTCTAATTACTTGTCGCCGAAGATGGGTTTATTAAGTGCCGACACATGGTCTATGGTGACTGTATGGTTACGGAATACTCTCTTGATTCAAATCATGATCTTTTTATCTATAGCTTGCTTATTACTGGGAATGAAAGAGTTGGTTGAATTTTTTGATTGGGCCTCGAAATATGAATCTTATTCAATTCATTATTCAATTCTTTCGCTGCTTCTACTGTCCTTTACTTCTATTTGGATCACTTTATGTCTTAACAGCTTACACAATAACAATTCTAATTCTTTGCCTGAAAGGCGAATCGGACAAGAAGCAATTCAGTGGATAGTTGTTGTCTTAATGTTGGGTACTTTTTTCCTTACGATTTCGTTTTGGGTGCAAATTCCGCACTACCTAGCAGGTGAGGCAAGAAAAAATTTTGGAGACATTATATTTCCAGTAGGGAGGAATAATTGGTTATTATTTGTGTGGATATTTTTGTCATCCATTTTCTATATATATTATTCTATCGTTAATCGTGCAATTCTAATAAGAATAATTAGTGGAATATTTATCGGAATAGGTGTAACTGCAGTATCGTTGTTACTTATTTCTGCCATTTTATTTGTTGTGACGGGTTGGAAAATAGAAGGGAATGATTATGCTAAATTCCTGGCATTTGCCTTTATACCACCAGCGTTATTTGGCACCTTCTCATTCAGTATTGTTCTGCAAATCGGTATGCTGGGTCGAGCATCAACAGATTATTTTAGAGAGTGGTGGAGTCGTTTTGGTGCATGGCTTGCCATTTATGGATTTACTTGGATGGTGGTTATTTTCTTTATCTTCCTTGGTCCTTGGATAATCGAGAAATACACTACGAGTGGAGGTGATGTTGGGCATTTTGTGGCTGCTAATATTGCTTGGATTGGAACAACGTTGGCAGGCTTATTTGCTGGAAAATCAGTTGATACCAACGGGATAAATAATAAAGGGGGTAGTGCAAAACTCAAAGAGATCATTGCCAAGATTGCTCCGATTGTTTTTATTTTTGGATTATTTGCGCTTATATCGGTAATCCTGCACCTATCAATTGGTGCTTATTCAGATGTACGTTGTTATGATTTTGGTTCTCTGATTTTAGTGGGTGATTTGGGGGATATTGCAATTGCTTTTACAATCTGTTTTCTAGGAGTGTCAGTTTTTGCTTGGCGTGTTGATATTAATGAATTCAGTCTGAATGCTTTTTATCGACATCGGCTGACACGGTGCTTTTTAGGAGCAAGCCGTCATCAAGAAGATCGTAAACCACACCCGTTTACTGGATTTGATGCTAAAGATGATATCAAGCTAGCTGAATTGCTTGATGAAAAGGAAGTGCCGCGAGGACCGTTGCACATTATCAATTGCGCGCTAAATCTTGCTGGCTCAAGCGATTTATCCTTACATACTCGACACAGTAGTATTTTTACACTGACACCACTAAGCAGTGGTAGTTCTTATTCAATTAAAAATCAGAATAAAAGTAAAATAGAGATTATTGGTTATATGGAGACTAATAAATATGGCGGAGAAGAAGCACAACCTACACTTGGTCAAAGTATTTCTGTGTCGGGTGCTGCTGCCAGCCCCAATAGTGGCTATCATACTTCAGCGCCGGTTGCTTTTCTTATGACTCTGTTCAATGCTAGACTTGGTTGGTGGTTTCCCAATCCAAGCAAATCTGCCTGCCATAATCCATCACCTTTGTTTAGCTTTAGGTATATATTGAGTGAATTGTTCGGCTGTGCTAATGAGAAATCAAGTTTTCTTGCCGTTTCTGATGGTGGACATTTTGAGAACTTAGCTGCCTATGAATTGATTAAGCGAAAATGTAAAGTAATTATTATCAGCGATGGTGAGTGCGATCCGCAACTGCAATTAGAAGGATTGGCAACATTAATTCGTATTTGCAAAGTTGATGGCTTAGCTGAAATTGACATTGATGCGAGAGCAATTCGACCACCAAATAACCTTGGCTGGAGCCGTGATCGTTGGGCAGTGGGAAAAATTAAATATCTAAAAGATAATATTGACGGACCGGATACAGGCTATCTTATTTATTTAAAAGCATCGATGAATGGTTGCGAGAATACTTCTATTTTACAATATAAAGCTATCCATCCAGATTTCCCACACGAAACTACAGGCGATCAATTTTATGCAGAAGATCAATTTGAATGCTATCGTAATTTGGGGAAAGAAATTACTAAAGGATTACTTGATAAAGTCAAAGATGGAGACAAATTTGTAAATATTGCAGAAGAGTTACACGAAATCAACACGCCACAGTTGGTAGATCAAGCACAGTTCATTCAACATGCTGATCAATTAGTGGACATTTGGAAACAGTTAGGCTCTGATAAGAATCTAGAGTCACTGGCTGATGAATTACGTTCCCTTGAAAGTGTGCCGAATCGCGCGGTATTTTATATGTGTAGCGAAATGATTCAGCTAATGGAGAATGTTTACTTGGATTTGAATTTGGAAGAAACTTGGAATCATAAAGATAATGAAGGTTGGAAAAGATTATTTGAGAATTGGGCAAGAAATCCACAAATAAACGAAGTCTGGAAGAAAACACAAGAGACTTACGGCAAACGATTTATTTCTTTCTGGAATCGCCATTTAATGGAAGAAATCTCGTGAATGCTTCCTAATAAAGACTGGTTTAACCCCACAGAAAGCTGTGGGGATTCAGATTCTACTATCCAGTCCATTTTCGGCAATTTCTGCAGCGCGCAGTATTGCTTTGGCTTTATTCTGCGTTTCGATCCATTCATTTTGCGGAACCGAATCGGCAACAATTCCTGCACCTGCCTGGACATGTAATTGACCATCTTTGATGACACCGGTACGGATTGCAATCGCCAGATCCATATCGCCATTAAATCCCAGGTAACCTACTGCACCAGCATAGATACCGCGTTTGGATATTTCCAGTTCGTCAATGATTTCCATGGCGCGTACTTTAGGGGCGCCACTGACTGTTCCTGCCGGAAACGTCGCGCGCAGCACGTCGATAGCTGTCAACTCAGGTTTTAGTTTACCTTCCACATTGGATACGATGTGCATGACATGCGAATAATTTTCTATTTGCATTTTTTCCGTTACTTTTACCGTTCCGGTTTGCGCAACTCGTCCAATGTCGTTACGGCCTAAATCCATTAGCATCACATGCTCCGCCAGTTCTTTCGGATCGGCGAGCAAATCCGCTGCTAGTTCGGCATCTTCCTGAAGATTTTTTCCACGGGGCCGGGTACCTGCAATCGGTCGGACTGTAACGGTATCGCCTTCAAGACGCACCAATATTTCCGGAGAAGCACCCACGATATGAAAATCATCAAAATGATAGAAGAACATATACGGTGAAGGATTAAGGCTGCGAAGCGCGCGATACAATGACAATGGAGACGCACTAAAAGGTTTACTGGTGCGCTGAGACAAAACGACTTGCATAATGTCACCGTCATAGATATAGCGTTTTGCCCGTTCGACAGCAGCTTTGAAGCCGGCTTCAGGAAATTCAGATGCAGCAGCCCCGGAACTAACGGATTGCTCGGTTGGAATGGCTATCGATTGACGAAGCTTGACCAATAAAGTTTTTAAGCGATTGCGCCCGGATTGGTAGGCATTCTCATTTTCCGGATTGACATAAACAATCAGATATAACTTGCCGGACAAGTTATCTACCACAGCCAATTCTTCCGACAGTAACAGTAGGACATCCGGCGTATTCAAAGTGTCCGGTTTCGCATGACCTGCCAGTTTGTGCTCAATGTAGCGCACAGTGTCATATGAGAAGTAGCCAACCAAACCGCCACAAAAACGGGATTTTCCAGCCGGACAGGGTGCTGCCCTGAATTGCGCCAGATAGGATTCGACAAATGCCAGGGTGTCGTTCACTTGAATTGTTTCCGATTTGCCATCAGCGATTGTGGTAACTGCATTGCCGCGCGCTTCAATCCGTGCTGTTGCCGGTAAACCAATAAATGAGAATCGACCAAAACGTTCCCCGCCTTTGACGGATTCCAATAAATACGAATAGGGCTGGTTAGCCAGTTTCAAATAGATGGATAAAGGGGTATCAAGATCCGCGAAAGTTTCCAGCACTATTGGGATGCGATTGTATCCTTGCTGCACGAGCTTGTTAAATTCGGCTTCGGTCATCTTGGTTTTTTAAGACAGTCTTTTAATGAGTTTTGATGCATCTAACAATGATTCGACAATTGCATCACAATCAAGCTCGTATACATTGCGCCCTTCGTTATAGCCATAAGGAACGCAGAACACATGGCAACCGGCAGCTCTGGCGGCAATGGCATCATTCAGTGAATCGCCAATGAGCAAGGCTTCGTGCGGTTGCGCATCAAAATGCTTACAAATATGCGTTAATGGCATCGGATCGGGTTTTTTTCTGGGTAGACTGTCACCGGATAACACGATCTCAAATTGATCATATAACCCAGTCGAGCGCAGCAGCGGCAGGGTAAAAGCCTCAGCTTTATTGGTGATACAGGCTAATTTGAAATCTGCCTGTTGCATGGCTTTGATGCCTTCCAGCACGCCCGGATAGGGGCGGGTGTTTGCACTCAAATTATTGGCGTAATGCTTTTCGTAAATAGGCAATGCTTTTTCAAATAAGGCAGCATCGGGTTCACCATCCAGTTGCCCTGTCAATGTGCGTTTTACCAGTTTTTGTATGCCTTTGCCGATATACGAGCGGATCGTAGCTGTTGATTGTTCCGGTAATCCCAAATCTTTTAACATCAGGTTTGCGGATAATGCGAGATCGTCGGCGGTATTAAGCAGCGTGCCGTCCAGGTCTATCATGATCACTTTGACCGCTAGCGGAAATTCGATTTTTTTTGTAGAGGCATTTACGCTGCCAGAAAGACTATGATTCATTTGAATATGCAGAATAGCAATATGCTAAATAGGATTGTTAGAAAATTATACTTTTGCTAATTCAGCGCGGAATGCTGCCAAGACGGTGTCATAACGATGCGGGTCGCTGTCTTTACCGGCCGAATAAATAGCTGATCCAGCTACAAAGGTATCCGCTCCGGCACGGGCGATTTCAGCAATATTATCCACTTTAACACCGCCATCAATTTCCAGCATGATATTTTTGCCACTCGCATCGATGCGTTTTCTGACGGCACGTAATTTGTTCAATGCTTCAGGAATAAATTTTTGTCCGCCAAACCCGGGATTAACCGACATGATGAGGACCAGATCCAGTTTGTCGAGCACATGATCCAGATAATGCAGGGGAGTGGCTGGATTAAACACCAAACCGGCTTTGCAACCTTGTTCTTTAATCAATCCAATCGTGCGATCAATATGATTAGATGCTTCGGGATGGAATGAAATGATATTGGCACCTGCTTTGGCGAAGTCCGGAATAATACGATCGACAGGTTCAACCATCAGGTGCACATCAATCAATGCGTCAGTGACGGGACGAATGGCTTCGCATACCAAAGGGCCAATGGTGAGATTAGGAACATAATGATTATCCATGACATCAAAATGAACAATATCTGCGCCTGATTCAATAACGGCGGTGATTTCATCGCCCAGTTTGGCGAAGTTGGCTGATAAAATGCTCGGTGCAATGCGGTACATGAAAACCTCTCAATAAACAAATCCGTTATTTTAACCGTAAATCGCAGATTGCGCGTAAAAGAGTGGAAATTAATGCTTAAATTATCCTGATTAATACGCCGGATACTTTTTCTTGATACACTATCAAAAAGTGTATGGAATGAAATGATGGCCGAAGAAAAAAAATATGAAATTGATGTCAGTATCCGCACGGTATATCTACCGGATCAATCCGATGAGGATGCTGAAAGGCATGTATTTGCTTACACCATAACTATTGCGAATACGGGAACTGTAACTAGCCAATTAATCAGCAGGCACTGGATCATCAATAATGGGGATGGAACAACTCAGGAAGTGCGTGGGCTGGGCGTCGTGGGGGAGCAGCCGTTACTTAAGCCGGGTGATAGCTTTGAATATACCAGTGGAACGGTGATTTCAACCCCTGTGGGATCGATGAAAGGGAGTTATCAGATGGCGGCTGAAGATGGCGTGCATTTTGATGTCGCGATACCGGAATTTATATTGAGTGTACCCAGAATTCTGCACTAGGATCTCTGGGTTATTAATCATGACATTATGTTAGTTGCTTTCAAGCCTCCGGTATGTTCATGACCGGCAAACTCTACCTGATCCCAACGCCTATCAGTCAGGAAAACATTGCTTGGGCACTGCCATCGGCGGTCCAGCAGTGTGTCGCTGATATCGCGCATTTCATTGTCGAGCATCCCAAAACGGCAAGGCAATTTCTTAAACAAATTGATTGTAAACATTCATTACAAGAATTAAGCATGCAAACCTTGAATGAGCATACGCCAGCAAAAGATCTGCTGGCATTGCTCGATCCAATATTCGCCGGGCACGATGTAGGATTGTTATCTGAAGCGGGTTGTCCAGCAGTGGCGGATCCTGGAGCCGAATTAGTCAGATTGGCGCACAAAAATAATATCAAAGTTGTGCCTTTAGTCGGTCCCTCATCCATTTTGCTGGCGCTGATGGCGTCTGGTTTGAATGGTCAACGCTTTACCTTTCATGGCTATCTGCCGGTTGAAAGCACAGCGCGAGCAAGCAGAATAGTGGAGCTGGAGAAATTATCGATCAGTCTGAAGCAAACACAGATTTTTATCGAGGCGCCTTACCGCAATCAGAAATTGCTGGAGCAGTTGGTTAATGTCTGCTGTGACAGCACCGATTTGTGTATTGCAAGTCACCTTACTTTTTCCAGTGAGCTGGTTGCCACAAAATCCGTTAAAGAATGGAAATGTTCTTTACCGGATATCAATAAGATACCGACAATTTTTTTACTGCATGGGTAGCTCTTGCAGAAAGCGTATCGCTAAATCGGTGGTCAAGGGTATTGTAGGGTCAAGCTGTTTTTTTCTGGATAAATTCTATTTTGTATCCGTCGGGGTCTTCCACAAATGCAATAATTGTTGTGCCATGTTTCATCGGACCTGCTTCGCGGGTTACTTTTCCGCCCAGTTTCTTGGTATTCTCACAGGCCTGATACGCATCATCAACTTCAATGGCGATGTGGCCAAAGCCTTCCCCTAGGTTATAGGACGAGGTGCCCCAATTGTGTGTCAATTCAAGGGCAGTGCCGCTTGCTTCATCCTCATAGCCTACAAATGCAAGAGTAAATTTGCCATCCGGATAATCTTTGCGGCGCAGTAATTTCATGCCCAATACCTGCGTGTAAAACGTAAGAGACTTTTCGAGATTGCCAACTCGAAGCATGGTATGCAAAATGCGCATTTATATTTTTACCATTTCAAAATCTTCTTTGCGTGCACCGCATTCCGGGCAGGTCCAATTAATCGGCACATCTTCCCAACGTGTGCCCGGTGCAATGCCTTCATCCGGAGATCCTAGGGCTTCATCGTAAATAAAGCCGCAAATTAAACACATATAACGATTGTAATTACGATTCTCTTCGGTAGGCATGATAGATAGCAATTTCCTTTTAGGTTAAAATGATATTTTACGGTATTAATGCATGTTACAGCCACCCCCTATCGTACTTTCTTTTGCAGCCAATGACCCCAGTGGTGGAGCCGGCCTCCAGGCTGATATACTCACCATTGCCAGTATGGGGTGCCATCCATTATCAATTATAACGGCGATAACCGTTCAGGATACGGCTGGTGTCGAGGATGTGATGCCCCTGGATTCTGAATGGGTCGCTGATCAGGCGAGAGCAGTTTTGGAAGACATGCCTGTTCATGTCTTTAAGATTGGTTTATTAGGCAGCGTTGAGATCATCGCTGCTATTGCGGAAATTATTTCGGATTATCCGCATATTCCTTTGGTCATGGATCCTATATTAACCTCGGGGCGCGGCGATGAGCTGGCAAACGAAGAAATGATCGATGCGATGCGTGAGTTGTTACTGCCACAAGTTACGATATTAACGCCCAATAGTCTGGAAGCCAGGCATCTTGCACAGCAGGAAAATGACGCTAATGAAGTCAAGCTGGATTTGAGTCTTTGTGCACAAAGATTGCTACACATGGGGTGCGAGTATGTGTTGATAACTGGCACGCATGAGAATTCAGCGCACGTGTTGAATACTTTGTTCTCTGTTGATGGTGTTATGCGTACCGATGAATGGGAAAGGCTCGAAAATACTTATCATGGATCGGGTTGTACTTTGGCGTCAGCGATAGCAGCTTCATTAGCCAATGGATTATCTGTCAGCGAAAGTGTTATCGAGGCACAGGATTACACCTGGCACACGCTGCAAGCCGGATTTCGTCCTGGAATGGGACAATATATCCCCAACAGACTTTTCTGGGCTAAAGAGATAGAAGATACCGAGAACGAGAACGAGAACGAGAACGAAGAGCCAATCATTGAGAAACCCAAAAATTAACGGATTGTATGCGATTACACCAGAACTTGAAAATACGGGTGGCCTGCTCGACAAGACGCGGCAAGTGTTGGAAGGCGGGGCGCAACTCATACAATATCGGAATAAATCAGCCAACAGGATTCTGTTGAAAGAGCAAGCCGGATTATTATTGCAGTTGTGTAGAGAGTACACTGTTCCTTTGATTATCAACGATTACCTTGATCTAACCATTGAGATTGGTGCGGATGGATTACATGTCGGTCAACATGACGCAGCAATAGCAAAAGCAAGAAATCAATTAGGGGACGATAAAATTATCGGCGCTTCCTGCTATAACAATCTGAATTTGGCGCTTCAGGCTGAAAAAGAAGGGGTAGATTATGTTGCCTTTGGTGCTTTTTTTCCTTCATTGACTAAGCCCAATACAGTTTCTGTTACGATGAATTTAATCGCTGAAGCCAAAAATAAAATAACTGTTCCCATTGTCGGGATTGGAGGCATTCGATTGACTAATGCCAAAAAGGTTATTCAAAGCGGATGTGCTGCAATAGCCGTTTGTAATGATTTGTTCCAATCCGTAAACATTAAAGCCAAAGCAGCACAGTATGCGCAATTATTTGCAGAAACGAATTAGCGTCTTTATAACCTGTTTTTATTTATAATTTTTATCATGAGTAACCAAATGACTTCACGCAATCATCAATTATTTGAACAATCCCAGCAATATATTCCAGGCGGTGTTAATTCTCCTGTTCGCGCATTTAAATCGGTGGGTGGTGAGCCTATTTTTTTTCAACGGGGAGAAGGCGCGTATTTTTGGGATGCCGACGGTAAATCGTACATTGATTATGTGGGTTCATGGGGTCCCTTGATTCTGGGCCATGCACATCCAGACGTGGTGAAAGCAGTGCAAAAAGCCGCACAAAATGGCTTAACCTTTGGCGCGCCGACGGAGGCAGAACTGGACATTGCAAAATTGATTTGTCAGTTGGTTCCTTCCATCGAACAAGTCAGATTGGTGAGTTCCGGTACTGAAGCGGGGATGAGCGTAATTAGGCTGGCGCGCGGGTTTACCGGCAGAAGCAAAATAATTAAATTTGAAGGCTGCTACCATGGTCACGATGATTCTTTGCTGGTTAAAGCGGGATCTGGTGCATTAACTTTCGGGAATCCAAGTTCTGCCGGTGTGCCGGCTGAAACCGCCGGGCATACGATTGTTCTGGATTACAATGACATACCCGGCATTGAAGAAGCATTTAACAAATGGGGGCAGGAAATTGCTGCAGTGATTGTTGAACCGGTCGCAGGCAACATGAATCTGGTTGCTCCCAAGGCGGATTTTCTTGCCAGACTGCGGACATTGTGTACGCAGAGCGGCAGTGTACTGATATTTGATGAAGTCATGACGGGATTCCGTGTTGGTCTTGGGTGCGCGCAAGGGCTTTATCAGATTGAACCCGATCTGACTGCATTAGGTAAAGTGATTGGTGGCGGTATGCCGATGGCTGCATTTGGCGGGTGCCGCGATATCATGCAGTGCTTGGCACCACTGGGTCCGGTTTATCAGGCAGGGACACTTTCCGGCAATCCGGTGGCAGTTGCGGCAGGATTAGCTACATTGAAGCAAGTGCAAGTACCCGGTTTTTATGAAAAATTAGGAAAAAGAACGCAACAATTGGTAGATGGAATTACGGCGGCAGCAAAAAATCATGGCATTGATTTTTGTGCACAATCAGTCGGTGGTATGTTTGGGCTGTATTTTAGAAAGAATATTCCCACTAGCTTTGCTGAAGTGATGCAATGCGATAAGGAAGCTTTTAACCGGTTCTTTCACGCGATGTTAGACGAAGGAATCTATTTTGCACCATCGGCATTTGAAGCTGGCTTCGTATCGTCAATGCATGGCGATAATGAATTAGAGAAAACCTTGTCCGCAGCAGAGAAAATATTCAAGAACTGGTAAGGAAAGTAGTCTGAGTAGCGCTTATAGATAATAAAAAAGGCGGCAGATGCCGCCTTTTTTATTAAACAGCGATAGTAAATTCTAACGCATGGTGGAAATGTAGGCTGAAATTGCCCGTTTTTCATGTCCGTTCAAGCGGGTAATCACTTGTTGCATGACATCCTTATCATTTGCGCGGTCACCCGTATTAAACAGATTCAATTGTGTCAGTGTGTATTCGGCATGCTGTCCAGCAATTGCGGGATAGCGTGGTGGAATACCCGATCCATTGGGACCATGGCAGCTTGCACAAGCGGGTACGCCATTTGCGAGACTGCCGCCATGATAAAGAAGTTTTCCAAGCTCAATTAATTTATCATCATCAACAGAAACTTGACTTGGAATTGTCTTTTGCTGGGCGTAGTAGGCACCCAGTTGTTTCATATCTTCCGGCGTAAGTGCAGCAACCATCGAAGACATGATAGGGCTATTACGTTTAGGCGGTTCATTATCAGTTGCTTTAAAATCCATCAACTGCTTGGTGATATACTCAGCATGTTGTCCAGCCAGGATAGGGTTCATCGGAATGACACTGTTGCCATCGGCATTGTGGCAACCTGCACATACGCCAGATGCGATTTCTGTAACAGTCGCTGGAGCGGCATTCGCGGCGTCCGTTGTTTCAGCTGAAAGCGGTGCAGCCATTGCGAGTGCTGCGAGCATTACCATATTCTTAATCATTTTCATATTTCTATTCCGTTTTTAAAGGCAATCAAAAGTTGGTAGGTTTGTTTGAGAATTAACGGTATATTTTAGCAAGGCACAAGAGCGTTAACAACAAAATTAAGTTAATCTCTACTATTTAATATTTTATTTTTCAATGAAAATAATCTTTATTATTTTACTGATGATTAATATCGCTTATCAGATTGGTATAAGGTTTCAGTTTACCGAACAAAATGCAACCAATGCACCGGTATTAATAAATCCCGAAAAAATAATATTAGTACAGGTGAACGAGGATTGTCTGGTGTGGGGTAATTTTTATGAAGAGCAAATACGGTATGCTGAAAAGGTGCTGACAGAGTTATTTCCTGATTTGTTTTATAGCCAGGAAGAATCCGGCGATACCACTATGTATTGGCTATATATTCCACGACTTCCGAATAAAGAAGCCGCCAATCGTGAGATCAACAAATTACGCAATCTTGGCATTGTCAGTTTTCGTGTAAAAGATGACAGCAAATGGGAGAATGCCATATCGCTCGGCATGTTTTACGATCAACAGGATGCACTGAAACAATTCAGAGAGATTGAAAAAAAGGGAATTACAAATGCTAAGATAGAAGACCGCCGCGTTATACTCAAAAAAATTGTAATTCATAACCCAACGCACCGGATTAAAGAGCAGATGCAAAAATTAGTTGAACAATTTGATGACACGCAATTGGCGCAAGGTAAATGTGAACGTTCATGATATACAATGCGCTGTGAAGCTGCATAATCATAGTTCTTAAATTTTTTAGAAATCGCAGCTATTTTCATAGCTATCACTGAATAATCAATAAGACAATAATGACGGTATCTATAAAAACACCGCAAGAAATTGAAAAAATGCGTATTGCGGGACGGTTGGGTTCAGAGGTTCTAGATTACATAACCCCCTTTGTTGTGGCGGGCGTTACTACCGAAGAATTGGATGTGCTCTGCCATAATTACATGGTGGATGTGCAGAAAACGATACCCGCGCCGCTGAATTATGCACCCTCAGGGCACACCCCCTATCCTAAATCTATCTGTACTTCGGTAAATAATCAGATATGCCATGGGGTACCCGGGCAGAAGAAATTAAAAAACGGCGATATTATTAACATTGACATTACCGTGATTTATGAAGGTTATCATGGGGATACCAGCCGGATGTTTTATGTCGGCGAACCATCCATACAGGCTAAGCGTTTATGCGAAGTGACTTTTGAAGCGATGTGGCGGGGCATCGATGAAATAGCACCGGGAAAACATCTGGGTGATATCGGACATGCCATTCAGAAACTGGTTGAAGGGGTGGGATATAGTGTGGTCAGAGAATTTTGCGGGCATGGGATTGGCGCAAAATTTCATGAGAGCCCCCAAGTGCTCCACTATGGACGTGCGGGGTCAGGTCTGGAACTTAAACCGGGAATGATCTTTACAGTCGAGCCGATGATTAATGCCGGAAAAGCAGCCATTCGCCATCTTCCGGATGGCTGGACCATTACCACCAAGGATGGCAGCCTGTCGGCGCAATGGGAACATACCATCCTGGTTACTGAAGATGGGCATGAGGTTCTGACGGTATCGGCGGGCGCTCCCGTTAAACCCGTCTACCGTTTTGCAAGTTAAGCTTTTCATTCCGGAATTTTATTGACTATGACACGAAGTTATCACCGCACACCCGCGCAAATCCGCCCCGTTAGAATCACACGCCACTATACCAAGCATGCCGATGGATCCATTTTAATCGAATGCGGCGACACCAAAGTCATCTGCACAGCCAGCATCAGTGAACAAGTTCCTCCATTTTTGAGAGGGCAGGGGCAAGGGTGGTTGACTGCCGAATACGGCATGCTGCCTTGCTCAACGCATTCACGCATGCAACGCGAGGCGGCTAAAGGCAAACAATCGGGGCGCACGATGGAAATTCAGCGTTTGATTGGACGGGCTTTGCGCGCCGTTGTTGATCTAAAGCACTTGGGAGAACGCACCATTCAAATCGACTGTGATGTGATACAGGCCGATGGCGGCACCCGAACCGCCAGTATAACGGGTGCTTTTGTAGCTTTGCACGACGCGGTCGAAAAATTAATTTACCGGCAGCTGATTGAAACCACGCCAATCATTGACCATGTGGCGGCGATTTCGGTGGGCATTCACCAGGGAATCCCGGTACTGGATTTGGATTATATTGAAGATTCTTCGTGTGACACGGATATGAATGTGGTGATGACTGGAAACCTGAGGATGATTGAAGTACAAGGAACTGCGGAAGGGGCCGCATTCAGCCGCATAGAATTGGACAGTATGCTGGATATGGCGCAGTACGGCATCCAAGAACTGATCGCTTTACAGAAAAAAGTTTTGGCACAGGATACAGCAAGTCATGGCTAAGCTGGAAAAACTGATTATCGCGAGTAATAATCAAGGTAAGTTACGTGAAATAAACGCCTTGTTGGCGCCTTTATCCATTGAAATAATACCGCAATCTGATTTTAACGCAGGCGAAATTGATGAGCCGCATGGTACCTTTGTTGAAAATGCACTGGCCAAGGCACGCCATGCCTGCCGCTGTTCGGGATTGCCGGCGCTGGCCGACGACTCGGGGATTTGTGTCAGCGCCTTAAACGGTGCACCCGGTGTGAATTCCGCGCGGTATGCCGGAGATCCAAAATCCGATGACCGCAATAACCTAAAATTAGTCGAAGCGCTTAAAAATAACTCAGACCGGCGCGCTTATTACTATTGCGTGATTGTGCTGGTTCGTCATGCCGATGATCCGCAACCGATTATCGTCGATGGTTCGTGGTATGGTGAAATTATTGATCAACCGCGGGGAGATGAGGGGTTTGGTTACGATCCGTATTTCTTTTTGCCCGAGTTTGGTAGAACATCGGCTGAGCTCTCTGCTGAACAGAAGAATTTAATTAGTCATCGCGGTAAGGCGCTGGCACAATTGGCGGAAATTTTACGTGCTGGGAAATTCTAAAAACCAATAACCTGCAAAATTTCCTTGGTTCGTCAGAGTAATTCTTCTCAGAAACAAAAAATTCTCAATTCTAGATCTGGTCCCATACTTTGGGTGGCCCCATACTTTGCTCATCGATCTCCAACAAAAAACGATACATCGCCAATCTTAATCATAAAGGCTATGTCACAATTGGTTGTTGAAAATGACCTGCAAACTAACACGATTTATTTTTAATCAATTGGTTATATGTTTTTATGGTTATCAAAAAATCATTTGCCATCAGTGAATTGGAAAATTCAACAACTAACTGCTACATAGCCATCATAAATTTTATTTTCAATAATTGTGTGTGACCTTACGTACAGACACTTCAAGCGCAAATCTAGATAGTTATAGTTTTATCAATAGGAAATGCGTTATGAAATCCACTCCAGAATTATCATTCTCAATCCCAGCCAGACCAATTCCAGAACACATCCCACCGAGTGATCCTCCTCCCGATGTAATCACACCAAATCACGAACCTACACCAGAATGGCCTCCCCGGTCTGCCCCTCCCAGTAAAAACCCTCCACTGAGCGATCCCGAGATTCCCGTGCCCGAAAGATTGAACAATTGTACTGTTGTTATATTGCCGTGCATTTACTCATAACACCCCCCCGGTAGGTTTTTCATACGTGTATACCCTTAAGTATTCGACCTTATAGAATTTATCAACTAATTTGTGTAATCTATTTTCTCACCCACTTATTTGGAGGTGTACCATGTCAACAAATAAAATTTATCATAAAGAACCAGAGGATAGCGCAGTATTTTACGCTGTGATAATCGCGTTTTCAGTGGTAGGATTATTCGTGTGGAACATATTCTAGCTGATATCTACAACCCTTCCTTAACCGCCCGCAAGGCGGTTATTTATTGCTACTCCATCTAAGTGCGTTAGCGAACTGAATCATAAATAAATCGTGTAGATAATTATTACTTATTAATTTATAAATGGAGTGATATATCATGAAATTAGGAAAGTTATTTTTATCGTTGATCACAAGCGCCGCTCTTTTGATAGCGAACAATTCTGCTTTTTCGGATTCATCAACAAAAAATCAGAAACCCGTAGAAAATAGCGAATATAACTCCCTATCGGCACCTACCTCAAAATCTCCTCATGACACAAATGATCAAAGTGTTAACAACCGGAATTTAAGCAAGCGTCCTCCTGTTGATCCATCAACAAATAACAAGCCTTTTGATGGAGATGAAAAAAAGAAAACCTCCAGCCACCAATCTAAACATGATTAAAACTTCATTCAAATACTAAGCACCCGCTACGGCGGGTTTTTTATTGCCCATCATAACCGTAATTTTTTACCAGCTGGCCGCATGCCACGCTCGATTTCTTTCTTCGTTCTTTCGAAATTCTGCTTCATTTATCCGTAACACGCTGCTTGAACTCTTCGCGTCATCTTACCCAATACCAGATGAATAGCGCCGCACCAATCGTTCCACGTCCGAAGTAAGACAGTGTCAATATACGAGGTCGCGAGTCAAGAAAAGCGCCAATAAATCGCAATAGCTGTTTTCAGATACAAATAATCTCTTCTGATTCATCAATGACGTGAATCATGTTTATCCACGATATTTCCCATAACATTTGAAATGTAAAACACGCAAACTACCCAAGCTGCTCTCGATGATGTCTCAAATGATCATTGATAAACGAGCTGATGAAATAATAGCTATGATCGTAGTCCTGGTGGTAACGCAATGTCAGTTTCTGTCCGGCTGCGGCGCAGGCATTTTCCAATCGATCCGGATGCAATTGTTCGGCCAGAAATTGATCGTTCAATCCCTGATCAATCAATAATTCCGGAACGCGATGACCTGCGGCAATCAGTGCGGTCGCATCGTATTTCTGCCAGTTTTCCTGATTTTCACCCAAATAATTGCGGAAAGCTTTTTGCCCCCAGGGACATTGCATCGGTGCGGAAATAGGAGCAAATGCCGAAACCGAGCGATACAATCCGGGGTGACGCAATGCCAATGTCAATGCGCCGTGCCCGCCCATCGAATGACCAAAAATACCCATGCGATTTTTATCGGCAGGGAAATGTTCGATAATGATTTCGCGTAATTCCTGGGTAATATAGCTTTCCATACGATAGTAGCTGGACCAAGGTTCAACGGTCGCATCCAGATAAAACCCCGCACCCGCACCAAAATCCCAGCTATCGGTTTCACCTGGAATCCCGGTCTGGCGCGGACTGGTATCCATGGATACTAACATCAGCCCATATTCAGCGGCATAGCGCTGCGCACCGGCTTTGATCATGAAGGTTTCTTCGGTGCAGGTCAGCCCGGACAGGAAAAACAGTACCGGAACGCGTTGATGCTTCGCTTGCGGTGGCTGATACACCGAGAACCGCATGGGCAAACCGATAACCGCGGATGGATGCTGGTAAAAGCCTTGCATGCCGTCAAAACACGAATGTTGACTGCGGGTTTCCAGTGTCGTCACGATCAGTAAATCACTACGGAGCGGATCGATTCGCCGCTTTTCATTAAATTAAACCCTTCATTGATATTATCCAGCGTCAAGGTATGCGTGATTAGCGAATCGATATCAATTTTTCCTTCCATATACCAGTCGACAATTTTAGGTACATCGGTGCGGCCACGCGCGCCGCCAAAAGCGGAGCCTTCCCATTTGCGGCCGGTAACGAGCTGGAAAGGACGCGTACTAATTTCAGCGCCAGCCTCCGCCACGCCGATGATGATGCTGCGTCCCCAGCCTTTATGCGTACATTCCAAAGCCTGGCGCATGATTTTGGTATTACCGATACACTCGAAACTGTAGTCTGCACCGCCATCGGTCAGTTGCACGACAGCATCGACGATATTAGGCACAGCAGTAGGGTTGATGAAATGCGTCATGCCGAATTTGCGTGCCATCGCTTCGCGCTGCGGGTTGATGTCGATGCCTATGATTTGGTCGGCACCGACCATGCGTGCGCCTTGAATTACATTCAGCCCGATTCCGCCCAGACCGAAAACCGCGACATTAGCGCCAGCCTCGACCTTGGCGGTATAAATCACCGCGCCGATGCCTGTCGTCACGCCGCAGCCGATATAACAAACCTTATCAAAAGGCGCATCCTCGCGAATTTTTGCCAGTGCGATTTCAGGGACAACGGTGTAATTGGAGAAAGTGGATGTGCCCATGTAATGGAACAGCGGTTTCCCATCCAGAGAAAAACGCGAGGTACTGTCCGGCATCACACCGCGTCCTTGCGTACTGCGGATTGCCTGACACAGGTTTGTTTTTTTGGAAAGACAGAATTTACATTCGCGGCATTCCGGTGTGTAGAGCGGAATGACATGATCGCCTTTGCGCAACGATTTGACGTTATGGCCGACATCGACCACTACACCGGCGCCTTCATGACCGAGAATAGCCGGGAACAAACCTTCCGGATCGGCACCGGAGAGAGTGTAATAATCGGTATGGCAAATGCCGGTGGCTTTGATTTCTATCAATACTTCGCCGGATTTCGGGCCTTCCAGATCAACTTCTTCGATCGTTAACGGTTGACCGGCTTTCCAAGCAACAGCGGCTCTTGTTTTCATCAGAATATTTCCTTTTTATTAGTGCGAAGATGTGCCAGCAGACCCTGACTGGCTTCCTCAACCATATCCAATACCAGTTCAAAGCCTTGATTCCCGCCAAAGTACGGATCGGGCACCTCGACATCCGCATCAGCTTGAGTACTGTATTGCATGAATAATTGAATTTTGTTGGTATGTTGTTGAGGACTGCGCTGTTGCAGTAAAGAAAGGTTTTCCTTATCCATCGCAAGAATGTAGTCGAATTCCTCAAAATCGTTTGGTTGAACTGCACGAGCCCGCAAATCGTGCATCTTGTAGCCGCGCTGCAGTGCTGTGTTCTGAGCACGGTGATCAGGTGGATCGCCAATATGATATGCATGCGTGCCAGCAGAATCCACGTCGATCATATGATCAACACCGGCTTCTTTGACTAAATGCCGGAAAACTGCATCGGCTGTTGGCGACCGGCAAATGTTTCCCATGCAGACAAATAATACTTTTATCTTTTTATTTTCGTTCATAGCAAATCATTAGTGTAATAGGATTTCGAAAGTAGCAGGTTCAAGCAGAAAAATTTGAATAGTGCAGGGTAAAGATTAACACGACGCCGGTTAAAACGAAATTCAGCAGCACTAACTCTTATAAAATACTTTTAGTCTATTTTTCCTATTCCACTTGTAAACACAGCACAGATCATTCCTGCAAAAAATGATCCTTATAGTTAAGGAAGCTCTGATTAAGTCCTTCGACAGGCTCAGGACGAACGGTAATATATTGATTACGTTTGTGGTGAGCTTGTTGTCGAACCATGAATGTAATCAATTTAATCAGAGCTTCCTTAATTGTAGTATCAGATTTATTGAATTTTATAAAAAATAATCCGTAATTCGAAAATAACTAACTGAAAATGTCAGAATTTTCCTAGGTTAGCAATGATTAATATAATTTAACTAATCAATTGATCTAAAGGAATAAATATATGTCACTAAAGAATTCAATTAAAGAGTTTAAAGCTTTCTTAGGCGATAAGGAATCGCTTCTTGATAAAAGCTATCCAAGAGTAGTGGAAACGATAAAATTACACTGGGGTTACAAAGAATTTTATTTGTGCATCAACAAGTTGCTCGTTGTTGAAAAAGACCAGAATAGACAAGGATTCCCTTTGGAGGTACTGCAAGAGATATATAAATTACAAGAAATACATGAAAAAGTATTTCCAGGATTAAAGCCGTTATTAAATGGCAACTTAGAAACCACTTCACGCAACAGCAAGAGCCATAGTCAGATGTTGATATAGTGTTTTAAAACCACTTGTTGATGAATTACGGATTCATTTTATCCTCCAGTTATCACAGCAGATTAACTTGAATTTCTCCGGATAGTGAAAACCTTTCGACTTTGCTAGTGCATGGACTGCCGACTTTATCCCGTACCCTACTATGCTACGATTTCAACCTGAGTGCCAACACTGATCCAGTCAAACAATTCCAATAAATCGCTATTGCGCATCCGGATGCATCCGATTGAACCGGGTTTGCCCATTTCCACGCTATCTGGTGTGCCATGGATGTAAATATAGCGTCGCATGGTGTCGACCGAACCCCAGCGATTAAAACCCGGCTCACAGCCAGAAAGCCACAAGATGCGTGTCAGAATCCAGTCACGTTTTGGATATTGCTGAGCCAGTTCCGGTGTATAAATTTCACCGGTGGGCCGCCGCTTGATAAAAACTGTATTGACCGGCTGACCGGCGCCTATTTTGGCGCGAATGATATGTTTTCCTAATGGCGTGCAGAAACTGCCATTTTCCTGGCCCGTACCGTTTTTTGCGGATGAAATGCGGAATTGCCGGATGAGCTGTCCATTCGCATCAAGCAGATCAAGTTGTTGGGTTGCAACAGTAATATTAATTTTCATGATTGCTCCGCCCGGCTGTTTTACGTCTCTGTGCGAAAAACTGTTTCAGTAATGCGCTGGCTTCGGGTGCCAAAACGCCAGCCTCTACCTGCAAATGATGATTCAGCCGTGTTTCCGCTGGCAGGTCAATCACACTGCCGCACGCCCCGGTTTTCGGGTCCGTTGCCGCATAAACCAGACGTTGGATGCGGGCATGAAAAATTGCACCGATACACATAACACAGGGTTCCAATGTGACATAAAGCGTGCAGTCCTGCAAACGATAATTGACCAGATTGCTGCCTGCATCGCGCATTGCCATGATTTCAGCGTGTGCAGTGGGATCGGCAGCAGTAATGGGGCGATTATGGCCACGTCCCACGATGATTCCATTTTGCACCACCACGGCGCCAACCGGCACTTCGCCAGAAGCTTGCGCCTGCTGAGCGAGTTCCAATGCAACCTGCATAAAATGTTTATCGGTATCGGTTTCCAACGTCATTGCGGTTTTAAGTAATATTCGACTATTCAGCGGTGCTTTCTCGTCGCGGTTTTTATGCTACATTGCTACTCATTGTAAATCCCGCATCTGCATAGAAAGCTGTTTTCCGGCTTATTCTGCATAAACCCATTTGATTTCTAAAATTTCTATCACACATGATCGCTCAAGCCCACTCGCAACTTCACACTATCCGTGATCTTTTACGTTTTGCCGTCAGCCAGTTTAATAAAGCCGGTCTGCATTTTGGCCATGGTTCCGCCACTGCTTACGATGAAGCGGCGTATCTTATTCTGAAAACCCTCTATTTACCACTCGATCAATTGGAGCCCTTCCTCGATGCGCGCCTGACGGATAGCGAACGCAAACAGGTGCTGGAAATGATCGAACGCCGTGTCACAGACAGAATTCCCGTTGCTTATCTCACGCATGAGGCTTGGTTGGGTGATTTTAGTTTTTATGTCGATGAACGCGTGATTATACCGCGCTCTTTCATTGCCGAATTGCTGCAGACGCAGCTTGCGCCATGGGTCACCGAGCCCGATCACGTCACGGATGCGCTGGATCTGTGTACCGGATCGGGTTGTTTGGCGATTCTAATGGCGCATGCTTTTGAGAATGCGCAGATCGATGCCGCAGATATTTCCGCTCAAGCGCTGGCTGTGGCGCATAAGAATGTACAGGATTACGGATTGGAACAAAGAATTGAATTGATTGAATCCAATCTGTTTTCAGCTTTATCGGGAAAACGTTACGACCTGATCATCAGCAATCCGCCGTACGTCAACGCCGAATCGATGCAGCGATTGCCGCAGGAATACCGGCATGAACCGGAAAAAGCGCTGGCCAGCGGCGACGATGGTCTGGATGCAACCCGGAAAATCCTGCAACAAGCCGCCCGGCATTTAACCGATGACGGAATATTAGTGGTTGAAATCGGCCATAACCGTGCCGAACTGGAACAAGCTTATCCGAAAGTACCTTTTACTTGGCTGGAAACCAGCGCCGGGGATGAATTTGTATTTCTGTTGCAGCGTGAGCAGTTGCCGCATGGGTAAAGTACAACTAAATTTGCATAGAAATATCAAAAAGATTTGAGCTGAGGTATATATTCCTTACCTAATTGAATAATCAGATTTTATTCGTTTCTGATGCATTCTTTTGTACAACTAGGTAGTCCTAGTTCGTTATGCTAGAATCCTGCATGGACTTTGAAATTATTGGCGAAATCAAACAACCTGAAACATTTGCTCGCGGCTCCGGTATCAGAGAATTAAATCGACTTCGCAAGATTCACGGTCTTGGTAATTGGCGTAAGCGTAAAGGCTATGCCACAGTGCGTTTGCCAGATGGGTCAATACGTGAAGCTGAAATTCATTGGTATGAAGCCGCAGGTATTGGTAAGCGTGAATTCAAAATTAAGCGTTATATGGATATACCATCATGAACAAGCACGAATTTGCCATATGTGTTGATAACAGAGGCTATGAAGTATCGCTGGAAATGCGCAAACTCTACGAGGTGCTCACTGATTCCGATGCCGAGAAACATGGACAGATAAGAGTCATAGACGAGTCCGGTGAAGATTATTTATACCCAGCGACAGCTTTCAGCCGCGTATCGCTACCGAAAAGTGTCATTGAACGGGTATTTTCCGCCCATGCATAACACATTTGTGTTAGATTTTAAGGGGAGCTTATGGAAATAGGGTTTGCAAATTTAAAACTCGATAAAGAATGGGATATGGATGATCTTGCTGTCCTGTCCAAGCTTTATGTTCAATGTTATAGTTTTGTGTACTCTCTGTCTGGTTTTGAGGTCCAATCAAAAGATGAGCGTATAATTGACTGGTTTCAAGGGGCTTATGCAAAGTACCCATGGAGAGGCGGGTTTAGTACCGTAAATTTCTATCATGAATTATATGCAAAGATCCCACTTGAACAAAAACCTTCTATCAAAGAAATCCAATATGCATCACCCGGGCACATAAAGTTAAAGGAAGTTCTCGTTGTTGCTGGGTTATTAGCGGGGATCGTAGCTACCGTTACAAATGCAATAGATGATATCCATGAAACTTATAATACCATTCAGAAAGGTTTATCCGAGAGGAGGTTGACTAAGCTTGAGGTAGAACTTAAAGAGCTGGAATTGGAAGAGGCTCGCTTAGAGTATGTAAAAAGGTCCAAGAAACTGCTCATAGAAAAAATGAATATACCAGAGTCAATGCAGTCAGAGTTATCTAGACGAAGTGGCGGAAACAATCTTATGGAGCTAAAAATACTAATGTCATTTTATCGTCGCATTGAGCCTCTAGCCATTATGCAGGATCAAGGGAAGTTGACAGTTGAAGAACCCATTGAAGAGAAATCTAACAAACGCAATTAATTAAGATAATTTCCCGCGATGTAAATAAACGACAAAAAGAGCCAGGGCCGTAGGATGTTCTGAACAAAGTGAAGCGCAGATGCGCCTCTCCACGATAATACTTCCTACACACTAACTTGAAATCAGTACCGGTGTTGAGTTTATTTTTCTATTGCAGTGCGACCAGTTCTGCATAATTGTTTCCTGGTGGTCACGCAATCAAACTCAACAACCGCCGGATCTCTTTTTCATCCAATTCCAGCCACTGTCCGCGTTTGATTCGTGGCGGGAGATTAATCGGGCCGAAGCGCACGCGCATCAGGCGGCTTACCGTCAATCCAATCGCTTCGAACATGCGCCGCACTTCGCGGTTTTTGCCTTCTTTCAAGATGACGCGATACCAGTGATTGATGCCTTCGCCACCTTGTTCGGACAGATAAGTAAAAGCTGCTTGCCCGTCGGCTAACATAACACCGGTGGTCAGTTGTGTTATCTGTTCGGGAGTTAGTTCTCCTAATACCCGGACGGCATATTCTCGTTCCACTTCAAAGCTCGGGTGCATCAGCCGGTTGGCCAGCGTGCCGTCGGTGGTGAAAATAAGCAATCCGCTGGTGTTAAAATCCAAACGTCCGATGGCAATCCATTTGGAAGAACGAAGATGGGGCAGTTTGTCGAATACCGAAGGGCGGCCCTCGGGATCATCCCGGCTGACAATCTCGCCTTCCGGTTTATGATACAGCAGGACTTTGGGCAGACTTTCTTCCAGGTTGAGACGAATCACGCGCTTGCCGATGCGCACGACATCTTGCGCGCCAACCCGGTCACCTACCACAGCGGTTTTGCCGTTCACACTGACTTCGCCGGAAGCAATTAACTCTTCCATTTCCCGCCGCGAACCCAATCCTTTTTGTGCCAGAAGCTTTTGGAGCTTGAAGGTGGGCGTTGCCGGTGCGTTGGAAGGCGCTGATATTTGTTCTGCCTCATCCGTTTTTACAACGTTTACAACGGATACTTTTTTCTTTATTGGCCTGATTGGCCTGTTTACTTTCATGAATGCTTAAATCCGGGAATTGTGCTGACGAAAAAACTATTTGGTGAAACGTGAGAAGAGAGATTTTAAACCATTTAGCGTTCAATCATGCATTTATCGATAGCTGTTCTCGAACACTATGTCACAAAAAATTTAGCAGCAGCTCATGCGGCCGATGAATGCTCGCATGGCAGACGCGAGCAGCATCATGATTAGAACTTGATTTTTTTATGCTTGTTAGAATGTCAGATTGCTTGCCGTCAGGCCGGTGCCATCATTATGTGTCACGATACCGAGGACCTGTATGTCCGAAGCAACAATCGTATCATCACCGCCGGATCCGGCGGCATACAGTACGATTGCTGATTGAGTGGTAGAGAAATTGATGACGAATAGACACTCTTCACCCGTTGCGATTCCGGTGAAGTCGATTTCTTCTCCCAGCTCGGCAACCAAATTGGCCAACCCGGATGTGGTAAATGCGGATAGCGCAATTTCTATTTCAGCATCGGATAACACAATTGCTTCCTGATCAGTGCCGCCAGCGATGGCTTGATTACCCAAATCAGAACCGTCACTCGTTGCATAATCCAAGATCCCATCGCTATCATCGTCCAGCAGTGTTTTTAATGTTCCGGTAATCTGTGACAGGTCATCCGTGGCATCATTGGCATTGGCATCAAGTTGAGTTATTGCGTCGGCGCCGCTATTTGCACCGGCTGCGGCGCCATCCGAAACGGAACTGTAAATCACCGTCTGACGGGTATTATCGTTTGCACTGCTACCCAAAGTAATCGTATCTGCTCCGGCGTCACCCGTGATGCTGTCATTGCCGGCGCCACTGGTGATACTGTCATTTCCGGCACCGCCGATGAGCGTGTCATCACCTGTGCCGCCAGCGAGTGTATCGTTACCGGCACCTCCGGTGATGCTGTCATTGCCAGTGCCGCCATTAATTGTGAAGGTGCCATCCGTTTCTGCGCTGCCAATGAATGTCAGCACACCGGAATTGGCGGCATTGGTGAGTGTCAAAGTTGAACTGGATGCCACCAGAATATCTTTCGTAGTGATAGTGACCGCGGTATTGGTATTGGCAAGTGTGATGGTTTCAATATTTCTGATGTTATCGAAGTCATTTGACGCGGTAAATGCCGTATTTCCAGTTAAGGCGACTGTATCTGTTCCCGAGCTTCCGTCTACACTATCTGCACTGGTTAAACCGGTGGCGGCGGCAAACGTGAAAGTCTCGCTACCTGAACCCCCAGTAATCGTATCGTTACCTAAACCGGCTGTGATGACATTATTTCCCGCGCCACCGTCAATAATGTCATTACCTGTTCCTCCCGTGATAACGTCTGCTGCCCCGCCGCCTGTAATATTGAAAGTGCCATTTGTCTCTGCGCTGCCATTAAAAGTTAATATGCCAGTAGTCAGCGTCGTTGCTTGAAGTGTTAAGGCGGCTCCGGCTGCGACCAAAATATCTTTGGTGGTAATCGCGACATTTGTAGTGGTATGCGTGAGTGAAATGACTTCGATATTGCTGACATTATCAAAATTGGTCGCGGTAACCGCCGTAGTACCGGTTAGAGAAATTGTGTCAATCCCAGTTCCGCCATCCACTGTATCTGCCGTGGTTAGCCCAGTGCTTGCCGCAAATGACAGTGTATCATCACCGCCACCACCGGCTATGACGTCCGTGCCGGTGCCGCAAGTAATGCTATCAGCGTTATTACCACCGGTAATTGTGTCATTAGCAGCGGCGCTGCTGGTAATATTAAAATCGCCATCCGTTTCTGCGGCGCCGTTAAAGGTTAGCCCGCCAGTAGTCGCAGTAGATAACGTCAAAGTGGCGCCCGCAGCAACCAAGATATCCTTAGTAGTAATCGTGGCAGCTGTGGTTGTATTACCCAGCGTAATGGTTTCAATGTTGCTGATACTATCGAAATCAGTGGATGCGGTAAAAGCGGTATTGCCAGTCAGCGCCACCGTATCCGTTCCTGTGCCGCCATCCACAGTATCTCCACTGGTTAAACCAGAAACAGCGGCAAACGTGAAAGTGTCATTGCCGGAATCGCCTGAAAGTGTATCATCACCTAAACCGGGGGTTATGCTGTCGTTACCGTTGCCACCGGCAATCGTGTCATTTCCCGAACCACCGGTAATGACGTCATTACCTGTACCACCCGTGATATTGAATGTACCGTTTGTTTCTGCAGCGCCATTAAATGTCAAAATGCCCGCATTACTCGCATTCGATAATGTCAGCGTGGCGCTTGCTGCCACCAATGCATTGACCGTAGTGATGGCTACTGCCGTATTGACCATGTTGGGCAGTGAAATGACTTCGATATTACTGACATTATTGAACTGAGCCGCTGTAACGGCCGTGGTGCCGGTCAAAGTCACCGTATCCGTGCCGGTGCCGCCGTTGACTGTATCCGTGGTCAAACCGGTACCCGCGACAAAGGTAAACGTATCATCACCAGCTCCGCCCGTAATACTGTCAATGCCTGTACCGCCAGTGATATTGAATTTACCGTTTGTTTCTGTACTGCCAATAAATGTCAGCACACCCGAATTGGCTGCATTCGATAGCGTCAAAGTAGCGCCCGCTGCGACTAAAGTATCTTGCGTAGTAATCGCAACAGCCGTATTTGTATTGGCGATCGTAATGGCTTCGATATTACTGACATTGTTAAAGTTAGTTGCAGCGATCGCTGTGTTACTCGTCAGTGCGACCGTATCCGTTCCAGTACCTCCGTTTACCGTGTCTGCAGTGGTCAAACCAGTGCCAGCAACAAAAGTAAAAGTATCGTCACCAGCACCTGTGGTGATGCTGCTTGTGCTAGTACCTGTAGTTATATTGAATTTTCCCGTGGTATTGGCAATTGCTCCAGTCAATGTTGTTCCAGTAAATCCCGTTACCGTCACGGTATCGCCGTCTGCTACGCCCGAAATTGCTAAATTAGCTGCTCCAGCTGCGATGGCGATTCCATCGTCAACCGCGTTATCCGTCACGGTAACACCGATTGTGCCACTGGCTGGGTTTGAAACGGTCAGATTCCCGGTCAGGCCGGTAATATTTACGGTACCTGCGGCTGCTCCGCCTGAGGTGATGGATAGCGCAGTATTATTTACCAGAGCGGTTGCATCGATACTGACCGTGTCGGTTGCCGCACCGGCGGCCACATTGACTGATGCCGCTGCGGTTCCTGTGGTAATGCTGATTCCGTTATCGGCTGCGTTGGCTGTGGTTATTGCCAGTGTCCCGGTTAGATTAGAAGCAACAATGTTTCCTGCCAAGCTATTCACTGCTAATGCCGAAGCGCTTGTCGCGGCTAGGGTGAGTTCTGTATTTTGCGCCAGTGCCGTCGCATTTATTGTAACGGTGTCGGTAGCATTATTAGCAATCAAATTCAATGCGGCTGAGCCTGTTGTCAGCGTGCGGGCATTGGTGGTGTCATCGCCCAATTCATAGGATTCGATATTCGACAAAGCCGTCACAGCGCCATCACCTTCAATCGTGATTTTTTCACCGCCTGTGCCGCTGCCTGCTGCCGTGATGGCGCCGGTGAAACTCTGATTTTGTGATGCAGTAAGTGTGATCGTTGCTCCCGATGCCAGTGTCAGTGCTTCTACACTGGTGATGGTGCCGCCACTGACATCCGCGCCGGTGCTCAAGCTGAGAATATCGTCTACGGTATTATCGCCCGTGAGGGTGCCAGTATAGGTTAGCGTACCCAAGTTGAAAGTATTCGCATCGGTTGTCGAATCGGCTGTAACATTTGTGCCCGCATTAGAAACCGTTATCGTGCGGGCATTCGTTGAATCATCGCCCACAGTGTAATTTTCCACATCGGTTAGCGTTGTAATCGCACCATCACTGACAATTGTGATCTTTTCACCATTCGCACCAGTACCTGCCGCCGTCATGGTTCCAGTAAAGAGCTGGTTTTGTGATGCCGACAGGGTTACATCATTGGTTCCGGTCACTCCCGTTGCATCAAAGGTTAAATTAGGAAAATTGATTACGATCGCCGCTGCAATACTGGAGCCATCTTGCATGCTTAGCGTATTGGTGCCTGCGTCCCCATCCAGAATAACCGACGTCATCACGAGAGGAGTCCATGTCGCCGCAGTAGAAACTGACAATATGTCATTTGCCGAAGTGCCGGTAAATGCCGTGGCATTCGTCGCCAAGTAAGACTGGACAGTAGATGGAGACGTAGAGCCGCTACCACCGCCACCGCCAGAAGCGGGAGGAGAAGGCAGTAGCAGCGGATCAGGCAATCCGTCACCGGTTACATCACCTACCGTGGCACCTGCCGTTGCGATTGCATTGGTTAAAGTGGACCCGGTTGTACGACTCACTGTAGTCTCGACACTTCCTGTTGCGGCGCCGGATTTCATCAGTGATTCAATGTTTTCAGACACAATCTGAACAGCGGCAATGGTGGATAGTATGTTTGATTTGTCAGGATTGTTTGAAGAGGCATTAACGACTGCTTTGTTTAAATTAGCAATAGTCTGCGAAGCATCGGTTGCCAAAGCGCCAATTTTGAATAACACGGAATTATTCGCACCTGACAATTCGGTGGTGTCTTGAATGATTTGTGCAATAGTATTGCTGGCTGATAAATCAACTAAGCCTGTATTACTCACCAGCGCTGCAGCGAGTGCTTCATAGGTTAAATCAATAGCCGCAGCTTCATTCGTTAAAATGCCTGCGCCATTCAATACTGCAGCAGTTTGACTGATGAGGATACTTACCTTAACCGCTGCAGTATGAATGGCTAAAGCGATATCTGTTGCAGCTTTATCGGTGCCGGTTCGGCTAGTTTCATAAATGGGATCAAAATGAAGCAAATCAACACCTGGATGTAAGCCCAGCGATGCCAATACCTTTGCGGTAGCATCTTCCACTGTAATGGCATTATTTTGTGCGATCTTATCAATGAGTGTGGTCAGTGGATTAATGACTGTTGAACCTGGCGGTGCCGTCATACTTCCGGCAAAGGCTTTCCCGGTGGAAATATCGATTCCTCCGGATACGATCAACTGACCGAAACCAGTTACCCCAGGCAAAACGAAATTACCCAGTGCATCCGATGTGGCGCTGGATTCATTGGCATTGTGAATTCCATCGCCATTTAGATCTGCGAATACGATGGCATCTTTGATATAGCCATCAATTATTTTTCCGCTTACACCTGATTTTAAAGCCGTTTTAGTTAAAGCAACGCTGCCGATATTGGCGGTTACATTTGCGGTTACTTCCTGTAAAACAACCAGACTCGTGGCTGATCCGCCCTGATCAATGGAATAGTAGGCAGCTACTTCGACTTTGTTATTGAATTGCTGGGCTCCGTTACCCCAGTGCGTATTGGATGAATTGACCGATGCCAGTGCTGTTGCCGCCCAGTGTATGACTTCTCCCCGGCTTTCGCCAGCATCCAGCATTTTTTCTATTTCCGAGGCAGCCCATGATTTATCTTCCTTATTGACCAGGGTTCCGGCTGTATTTTCTACAAACCGATCGGCAAACGCATGATTGGATAGCGTGTCTGAATAGCGCGATTGTTTAAAAACATCGGTTTGAGCAAGTATATTGGCCAGTTCTTTAACAGAGCTGCCGGTATTTTTAATAAAAGTAACAAATTCATTTAAATAATGTGCACCCGGCGCTGCATTGAACATCGCTTCAACTGTTCGTACCACTTCCAGGTGTTTATCATCCATGGTTTCCTCTAATTTACTCAGGCAGCATCGATGATGCCACGTATATAAATTGATTCTACCGAATGGATAGGTAAATTAATTACCCTAATAAAGTAACTAAATTACCTCATATTATTGTATATAGCTAATAATTTGCTTTAGAAAGGCAATTTAATGCCTGGCGGCAAACCCAATCCGCTGCTAAGTTCCGCCATTTTTTCCTGAGTGGTGGATTCCACGCGCCGGACAGCGTCATTAAAAGCCGCTGCTACGAGATCTTCCAGCATTTCCTTGTCATCACCCACAAGGCTGTCATCAATACTGACTCTTTTGACATCATGGCGGCAGGTCATGATGACTTTAACCATACCCGCTCCCGATTGACCTTCTACTTCGATGGTGGCAAGCTTTTCCTGCATTTGCCGCATGTTTTCCTGCACCATTTGCGCTTGCTTCATCATATTTCCCAGATTACCTCTCATTTTTACTACCTCCTTTATTTCTGAATCGATTTAATTGAAGGAACGATTAATTTTGCATCAAACTGTTCAATCAGTTCTTGCACAATCGGATCTTTCTCAATGGCTGCAATGGCTTGTTCCTGTTTTTCTTCTTCTTCACGTTGTTGTAGTGCCACGGGTGTTAACCCCGTGAGGCTGCCAACAATAAAATTAAGCACGACAGGTTTACCAAAATAACTATTTAATTCTGTCTGGATTTTATCCTGATATTTCTTTTCCAGCAGGTGCTTATGCACATCTGGTAGATACAATTCTATGTTTTCTGCTGATAGAACTTTGGCTTCGCTATGCTGCGCCAGCATTTTAGCCATTCCAGTCAGCTTTAATTGCTGCGTCAATTTCGGCCAATCCAGACCGGATAAATCAACACGGATACTGTCAGGGGAGGGCTGCACCTTCTGCTCAGGCTCTGCTTGCTGTGAAGTATCCGCTTCATTGAATGGCTTGGTAAGCATTGATGAAACTTGCGGCGGTTGATTATTTGCTGAAAGATCCTCCGGCATGAAAGTCAACATGCGCATCAGCGTCATAGTAAAACCGGCATATTCATCCGGTGCCAGTCCCAGATCACTGCGTCCGTGCAATGCAATCTGATAAAACAACTGAATGTCATCGGGCGAAAAAGTTTTTGCCAATGAAAAAATACGCGCGTATTCTGGCGTATCCTCATTGATCGCTTGCGGAACGGTTTGTGCCAGCGCGAGGCGATGCAATAAAGCTGCCAAATCCTGCAAGACTGAATCAAACGAAAGGCACTGTGCTTCCATTTCATCGGCCAATGCCAATAATTTTAAACCATTCCTCTGCGCCAGAGCTTCCAGCAGATCAAAAAGATAGCCTTGATCAATGCTACCCAGCATATCACGGACACCGGCTTCTGCAACACACCCCTCGCCGAAAGCAATAGCCTGATCCAGCAGACTTAATGCATCGCGCATGCTACCTTGAGCAGCACGGGCAATTAACTGCAGCGATGGCGTGTCGCACTGGATTTTTTCTTGTGCCAAAATTTTATTGAGGTGGCCGGCAATTTGTGTCTGCGGAATTTGTTTCAGATTGAATTGTAAACAACGCGATAAAACTGTGATCGGTATTTTTTGCGGATCGGTTGTAGCCAATACAAATTTGACATGCGCAGGCGGCTCTTCCAAAGTCTTCAACATGGCGTTGAAGGCTGATTTGGAAAGCATATGGACTTCATCAATGATATAAATCTTGTAGCGCGCGCTGGTAGGGGCATACAGTGTATTTTCCAGCAATTCACGCATATTATCCACTTGCGTGTTGGATGCCGCGTCCAGCTCTATCAGGTCAATAAAACTGCCAGAATCAATTTGCAGGCATGCCGGGCAAGTGCCGCACGGGGCTGCGGTTACGCCCGCTTCACAGTTGAGCGACTTGGCCAGAATACGGGCGATGGTTGTTTTGCCGACGCCGCGCGTGCCGGTCAGCAAATAAGCATGGTGCAATCTGTTTTGCTCAAGCGCGTTGGTCAGCGCTTTGACCACATGCTCTTGTCCGGTTAATTCTGAGAAATTTCTAGGGCGCCACTTACGCGCAAGGACTTGTGTTTGAGACACGTTTTTTGATTGAATTGGAAAAGCGGATTAGACCTATTAAACCAATAAATTGTCCGTAAAGATAGAAAAATAGATTCCTAAAGCCTGTGTTGGGTGGCGAGCCAGACCCCCGGCACTCGCAATAAACGGCTGTGGCTGCTTCCTTCCGGACCTGACCAGATTCACCATCTTGCAATGCGGGGAGGCCCGCCATAAAACCTATCAAAGTGCCGCAGTATACCAGCAGATGATCGATTACTCCAATTCGATTGCTGAATAAGCAGCATTTATCTGAGAAATGAAATAAATTCAAATTTAAATCCGGCGTGGCCGTTATGTTATTTTTCGCTCTTGAGATTGGAATTATGTTTCATCATTATGACCTGCTTGATGATCTGAATAAGCCATTGCCGTTAAGAGATAAGATTGTCAGCGCACACCATTCTGTTCAGGATAAATTTCCTTTTATTTCACGTATTGCTATCGCACTGTACGATACCAAAACACGCATACTGAAAACTTATATGGATAGTAGTGGAGAAGACAAGCCATTGGTTCATTATCAAGCCCCCTTGGTTAATGCACCATCATTAAAGGAGATTTTGGCTAAAGGACTGCCGCGGGTTGTCAATAATTTAGTTACTTTTGAAAATGGTACGCATGAGCACACGCGAAGGATAGGCCGCCAAGGCTATGCAGCGAGCTATACCATGCCAGTTTTTCATAACGGTGAGTTTGTCGGATTTTTGTTCTTCAATTCAAATGAAAGCGATGTATTTACAGAGAATGTTTTAAGCATCCTCGATATTTACGGACATTTGATCTCATTGATGATCGTGAACGAACTTTCCACGTTAAAAGTCATGAGTGCGGCGTTGAAAACAACCAGTGGTATTACCCATTTGCGCGATCCTGAGACGGGCAGTCATTTGGATCGTATGTCACGCTATAGCCGCATCATCGCCGAATCACTTGCCGATCAGTATGATCTGAATGATGCTTATATTGAACATATTTTTATGTTCTCACCACTTCACGATATTGGAAAGATTTCGATACCGGATAGTATCTTGTTAAAGCCAGGACCGTTGAATGCGGAAGAGCGAACAATCATGAATACGCACGCATATAAAGGCAGAAGAATGATTGATGATATTGTCGCAAATTTTGGTTTTGGCAATCTCGATAACATTGATATTTTGCGAAATATCGCCGAATATCATCATGAAGCTATTAACGGCAGCGGTTATCCGGCCGGAAAGATCAAGGGTGAAATTCCGCTTGAAGCACGCATTGTTGCGGTAGCCGATGTATTTGACGCGCTTACTTCCCGCCGTCCCTACAAGGAGGCATGGGGCAATGAAAAAGCATTCGATATGCTCAAACAGCTTGCCGGTGAGAAACTGGATAGTGACTGCGTGAATGCTTTGATTGAGAATCAACAGAAAGTTGAATTGATTCAGCAGCAATTCAAAGAAAATATCTATGGTTAATAGTATCTAACCGGTTGCATGCGCGGTATGGAGTTTGCCTTTTCAAATATCCGGTGAATGCGCATCAATTAAATCCGCTAAAATAGGCAGTTTTATTTTGAGGCTTTTAAATAAAGCCATGATTGCCAACCAATCTACCCAAACTCTGATCAAACCCAGTGATGCCACCGCGTGGATTGCATGCATCCGGCGTGCATGGCTGGATAAACATCAACCCGCAGCCTATGAGCCTGATGCATTTAATCAGTTACTCAGTGATCTTGGACTAGAACATGAAGCCGCCATGCTGGCCAGACTGGAAAATCAGTTTCCAGTGATTCAAGCAATTTCCTTTGATCATACCCAAGTTTTGATGCAACAAGGCGCACCGGTTATCTACCAAGGGCGGCTGATGGATGAACAGCAAGGTTTGGTGGGTTATCCCGATTTTCTGATTCGTCACGAAAGCGGTCAATATCAACCTGCTGATGCCAAGCTTTCACTCAGTGAAAATAAAAAGGCGATTCAGATCCAACTGGGCATCTACCGCCGGTTACTGAGAAATGAATTGCCCGCCATGGTTTTCCTCGGAGATGGACGCACTGGATTGCTTGGTGATGAGGTTAATCCCGTGGTCGATGAGTTTATAACCGGAATGCGAGCGTTGCTTGATCTTCCGCAACAGCCAACCGTTCGTTATAGCCATAGCAAATGTCGTATTTGTCCGTATGAGGCCCATTGCCGTCCGGATTTTGAAGCGCAAGAAGATATCTCGTTACTTTATGGAATTCACGGTAAAGCTGCGAAGCATCTGGCGGAAGCGGGTATTTCAACAATTTCACAGCTTGCCATGAGTACAGCTGAATCCATCCCGGATGTGCCCTATCTCAAAGGTAATAAAAGAAAGCACCGCGCCATTCTGCAAGCCGGCTCATTTCTAAGCGGTAAAGTATTTCAGTTGGTTAAAGCCATTTTGCCGGAGGGCACCTGGATTCATTTCGATATTGAAGATAATCCTTTAACGCCAAACCGGGAGCGTCATGTTTATCTTTGGGGGTTTTTGGTACCTGCATATACCCGAGAGAGCTTTGAGTATGTGTGGACCGATGATGAAACCGGCGATTACGAAGGCTGGCTCGGTTTCTTGCAGAAAATTGAAGAATATCGTGTACGCTATTCACCATTGGTATTAGCACATTATTCCAATCACGAAAAAGCCACTATCAGGAAATATGCCGAACGCTATGCGATGGAAAATCATACTACTGTGACATGGCTGCTCGGTGATAATAGCCCGTTGTTTGATATGCAAAATCCTGTTCTGGATTGTTTGGTGCTGCCGCTACAGGGGTATGGTCTTAAGGACATCTGCAAACATCCGGACCTGGTTAATTTTCAATGGGAAAATGAAGAATCCGGATCGCAATGGTCAGTTGTGCAATTCAATCGCTTCCGCTCGGAATCGAACTTAACCGAGAAGCAAAAACTCAAGGCGGAGATACTGAATTATAACCGTGATGACGTCACAGCCACCCGAAGACTGGAAGTATGGATTAGAAAGTTATTTTGTTGAATGTATCAGCGGACATTCCATATTCAGGGATGGATTTTTCAGATTAAATAATACGTCCGTAAGAATCCTCAAATCTTACGATATCGTCTTCGCCAAGATAGGTTCCTGACTGAACTTCTATGAGATGTAAAGGAATCTTCCCGGGATTCTCGAGACGATGCGATTTGCCGAGCGGGATGTATGTCGATTGGTTTTCTGTAAATAAGGTTTCTTGATTTTCTACAGTGACTTTGGCGGTACCGCTGACGACTACCCAATGTTCCGCTCTATGGTGATGCATTTGAAGTGACAGCCTTTCTCCCGGTTTCACCATGATTCGCTTGACTTGAAACCGTTCCCCCTTGTCGATTCCCTCATACCAGCCCCATGGGCGGTGAACTCGCAGATGTTCGAGATGTTCCTTGCGCTGATTGGATTCGAGTTGTTGTAGTGCAGTCTTGAGATGTTGTGCCTTGCTTTTGTGCATTACCAGCACGGCGTCGGCGGTTTCAACAACAATGATATCGTCGAGTCCGATTACGGCGACTAGGCGATTTTCCGCACGAATATAGCTTTTTTGGGTATCGAAAACGAGCGTATCACCGCTGGTGACGTTGCCATTGCCGTCCTTGGGCGCAATCTGCCATAGGGAATCCCAGGATCCGACATCGCTCCAGCCGAATTGTGCGGGTACCACGGCGGCACGATCGGTTACCTGCATGATCGCATAATCAATCGAATCCGATGGAGAAGCTGCAAATGCTTCCTTACCCGGAAGGATAAAGCCAAGATCCGTTGTTTTTTCTTGCCAAGCTTTCTGGACAGCATCAAAGATGTCCGGTCGATGCCGTTGCAATTCTTGCAGATAATTTCCGGCAGTAAAAACGAACATGCCGCTATTCCAGGTATAGCCGCCTTCCTGCAAATAAGCGGCAGCGGTTTCCCGGTTAGGTTTTTCAAAAAAAGATTGAACTTGATAAGCAGTCAGTGCAATCGGTGTGGCAAACGAAAGCGCTGCACCGGCCTTGATATAACCATAGCCTGTTTCCGGTGCAGATGGCACGACACCAAAAGTCACCAAATAACCTTCCTGGGCAGCCATTTTTGCTGTTTCCACCGCCTGTGCAAAAGCAACCTGATCGTCTATGACATGATCGGCTGGTAAAACGATCATCAAAGCGTTTTCATCGATCTGTGCCAGATGAAATGCAGCAAGCGCGATCGCTGGCGCGGTATTGCGTCCGGCCGACTCAAGATAAATCGCTTCCGGCTTGATTTTTATCGCTTCACATTGTTCCTGGATCAGAAAACGATGTTCAAAATTACACACAATAATAGGAGCCTGCGAATTCGATAGTGCAGTTGCCCGGACGAGTGTGGCCTGCAGCATGGTTTCTTTTGCGACGAGCGGTAACAATTGTTTAGGATAGTTGGCGCGTGAAAGGGGCCATAATCGCGTGCCGCTTCCACCGGAAAGGATGATGGGGTGAATGTTTACGTTCATTTGCTTAAAGTATCCTTATTTGTTACGAGACGTGCGTGGTAAGACGATTCTTGCACTCTGAGCTTGACATCGCCAATACTGCAAGGCATCTGTCCGATTGTCAAATGGGCGGCAAAAAGACTGGCATAGCAGTGTTCATTAATCATGCTGGATGTTTTTGTTATTTACGTTGATACTGCAGTTCTGACCGAAGTGGATAGGCTCCGTAATAAAACTACTCCGCTGCAAAAATGCTATTATTTCTAGTAACTTATTATAATTGCTTCCATTAGAGTAGTTTCCTAATAGAGAATCCAGGTTAAATCTTTAAGAAAATTCTGATTAAGTTGATTACACTCGTGGTTCGACTAGCTCACCATGGACGTAATTAGTATATTATCGTCCGTCCTGAGTCCGTCGAAGGGCTCAAATCTTTGGGGAGTACGAATGATTCGCCATCTGTACATGCTTCTTGCGCTATTTATACTATTCGCGTTTTCTGCCTGTGCAACCAAAACACCAGAAAAGAAAACGCCGGATTCGCCCGATAAGGCCAAGATTCTGACACCTTTTGAGCAGCTATCTTTCAAATCGGAAGGAAAAACGGTTTTTGAGGATGAAGGAAAATTCATCCTGATCGAAGGAAGCAAATGCATGCAGCGGGACAATGGCGCAGAGGCGGCAACCGTGCTGCAATGGATCGAAATGCCCGGCTACGTGGATAGTGCGACCGTCGTGCTGAATGGCTGGGATCTGCGCTATCTGCAGAAAGATCGCGAAGTGAACTCGATGAAAGCCGACATCATCCACAGCAAGCTGGTTAAAAGCGCCGGTTCTTCCTTCCTGGTGTTTGAAGTACAAGGCAAACTGGATGACCAGAATCGTGCCGGTGCGTACGAGTTCTGTGTATTTTATAGCGGATTCGGCTATCGCTCGGTTTGGTTTGATGCCGCGATTGAATGGGATTACAACGGGATTGAAGCATCAGCGCTACAGAATAAAGCGCAAGGCGCAGTGGCCACTGTGGAAAACTTGGGAAGCAAAGGCACGCTGAAAGGTAATGATGTGATTGCGATTATTCCGCGCGGATTTGATTTTCAGTTTGATGACACCTTCGAATGCGAATTACGTTTCCCCCCCTGTAAATGGGCGGATCGTGCCGACTATCGTTTGCTGCAAGCTGCCTACAGTCTGTCTCAAACCGGCGCTTCGCCTAACCGCGACGGCAGCCCGCACTGGGTCACTCAAACCATTTTCAAAGATAACGATACGCGCACGCACCGCATTAAAACACGCGCCGCCCAGATTCGCGGCAGCAGCGTCAAACTGCGCGCAGACTTCTTGGCACTGAATCCTCGCGCCGGAAAAACCGCTACCTGCCGCAAAAACACCGACGGCATTGTCCGCACCCAGACATTCCGCATCAATGATTTACCCTACGACTATGCCGTGCCGATGCTGACCGGCTGGGACCTCTCCTACGAATGCGAGCATCAGCAAGTGCAACGGGCAGGCATCTGGATCCATGACATCCACTTCAATCCGGAAGCCAACAGCCTGGAATATCAAGTATCGTCCATCCTGCGCGACCAAGATGGCGCACCCAGCTTCAATGCCGCGCACCGCATCACAGTATTAGGACTCAACCGCCTGCCGTCGCCAGAGCAGCACCGGACACCTAAAATTGAAATCAAGCTCAGGGAGCAGTGATTGATTATCCGTGCTTGCTTATAGTAAACCGATAATTAATAGCAGGATAATTTGAGTTTGTTATGATCATAAGACAATTTGCAGTTTTTATAAGACATCGGGTGTCTTATATATTACGTTGGGCGTGTCAGATCGACCCATTTCAAAAATGAACCGTTAGATATATGGAGATGATCAATGAAACCGGAGAGGATCTTTGAGCTCATCGTATGGCTGCTAATCGTAGCCGGTGGGTTAGTAACTGCGTATGTCTCTTTTGGAATCCTAAGCTCCGAGGCAAGCGGCCAGTTGGAGAAGTATTCGTTCAGTGGAGCCATTGCTGGGGCGCTCGTTTCTTGGGGAGTACTAACTTCAGTGTATTTGCAGGTGCGAGGATCAAGCAGAGAACTTGAACAGCTGCGCGATCGCACCGTAGAACTCGAGCACAAGTTGATTAGGGGCGCTCCAAAACCTGAGGGCTTTACTATTGAGGTGGACGAAAGACAACGAATTGTTCTCGCAAGACCGGAAGAATGGCAACCGAAGGGTGGTTTGATCTTCGATCTCGAGCTATCCGAGCAAAAAATGAAGGATGGTGACACGTTCGTTCCTACATTCCGCTGTTTCTTCGAGCCGATCGATCCCAAGTCAAGCCGGGCAGCGTGGGTCGATAGGCAACTGAAAGACTTGGAGGATGCGGTAGGTTTTGTCGGCTCCTTTACGACTGAGATGGTACCCATAGGTGCCGAACTTGCCGGAGTCAAAGAAAGTCTGAAGATAATTGTACGACAATTCGTACGAATCGAATGGAAGCGTTCGCCAGTTACTGGAAACGTTGAGAGAAATTGGTCTCTGATTCACAAAGATGAGGCTGCAGGCATTCTCTTTGGCACATCCCCTGAGAGTGTGAGTGCGAGTATGTCAACCTCGGTAACCCTTACGGGATACGCACTCCGTAAGGGGGGCGTATGCTATGTTGGTACTCGACAGGCTCAAGCCAACGTGAGCCAAGACGGCAAAACAGCGGTCGTCACCGTGCTGAAAGAGGATATTGCCTATCGAAACCAAGTAGAAATAGAGTGGGAGAATCCGGAGGTACACGGACTGCGCTCCAACAAGCTTTTTCTGGGTGTAAGTAGAGATGATAAGACTGAGGAGCAAATCGGAATCCACGCGATCTCGAAGCCTTCCGATGAACTCATTGCGCAGGAACCAAATGATGCAGAAGGCAAAACATCTATGTCTCCCAAGAGTGAAACGGAAGAACCACGACTGGTATTCCAGCAAGTGGTTAGGATGCGCGTGATTTGTTACAACGAACCACTAAAGAGAATTTACACATTTGACTTCTGGGATGACGCGCAGGACTTCAACGAGTCTAGCGCCCTCTTCAATCAAGTATTGAAATCCGTTAGATTCTTGGACTAGGCACAACGCACAACGCACAACGCTCACATTGCGATCCTGCCGACTGCTTTCCGCTACGCTCCAAGCGTTGGATGAGTCTTTACTTTTGGCATCAGAAATGGTGACAACTGCAATATCAAGCATGGCAACAATTACGGAATTCTTCGATCCAATGAAGTCAAATACCACCGGCTCTTCCGGATGTGTTTGATTTCATTGCACCGGTCTTCGCACTTCACGAAACCAAACCCGGTATTGTTCCATTTTCGCGCGCTGTTCCGCTGGTGCGTGGCGGCGGCAGGTGGCATATTCCTCTGTATCCGGCTTCGCGCCCCAGCGTATTTCGGCGCAGTCGTTCGGGTTATAAGCCATTTCATAGGCCGGTTTGCGTGCTAGCACCTCGGCCACGGAAAGCTCCCAAGGGCTGCCGTCCGTGCGCGTGTAGCGGATGTTGCGTTCCTGGATTCGCTTTGCGTGGTATTGCTCGATCTCAGCCTTGGCTTCGTCGGGGTTCTTGCCATTCAGTACAAACAACTCGGGATGGCGCACGATTTTCTCAGGCAAATCGTTCAGTACATTGATCGCGATAATCAGGCGCATGTCGCGGGAAGGGGTGGAGTAATCCTCCCAGGGGCCGAGGGTCTGAAAAATCGCAGCACCGCTGGGCATCGGGATGACGCTACGCGGGTTTTTTCGGAAATATGCCTCGCCATTGGCCACGGAATTTACGCGCGTCTCGATTTGTTCGATCAAGGCAGCCAGCGTAGCTTCGTAAACTTGTACAGGATCAAGGCCGCCAGGGTTGATGAGCTTGGCCAGCGTGGCGTAGAAATCATCGGGTGTGAGGTAATCTTGCTCCAACGAAAAGGCAGTGAATTCGGGGTGATCGATTAACTCGTCATTAGAAAGTACCCGCCATTTGCCCGAGGTTGTAGGGATCAAAGGCCGGAAAGTCTTGAAACCCGGCCCGGCGTTTCCGGTGTTGGCGAACAGCAAGGTGCCTTCCCAGATTCGTTTGCGAGCGACTGAATTGTCCGGTTGCGCATCGACAGCCAGCAGCATGCCAGGGCGATCGGCTGTTTGCGGCACCCATTCAACCAGTACCAAAATATGCCCGTAGGGGTCGGCATAAACCGCTCCCGGCCACAGTGTCTCGCGGCTGAGCGGAATCGGATACAGGTCGGTGGATTCATCGGCAAGCCCGGTGCGCGCAGAGCCGGAATGAACAGTATCTGCCAAGCGTCTGCTGAATTTCTTGAAATCGGCCTGCGAACTTATGCCACGGGTAAATTCGGTCATGATGGTGGGCGCGCCGCAATACGGCGGCGCTTTGGCCGAACCACGCCCGCAGGGGCGGAAGGCAATTGGCAGACCGGTTTTCCAGGCAAAATAAGCCCGCAAGGTGTAGGGCAGATCGGCGCAATCGGGGGTTAGCGGCAAGTTATTATCTTCGTTGAGACCATGATAGTTGTGCAGAAAGTTGCGCTCGGTATTGCGCAGCACCGGTTCCAGGGAATTAAAGCTGAGGTTTTCCTCGGGCGGTGCGCCAAATAAGGCTTCTATCCAGGCGGAATAAAAGGCTTCGGCGGCAAGATTCCATATTTGCGGTCTTTCCTGTGGTCCTGGCCCGCCAATAGTGAGTTGCTGGCAAGCAGTAAGCTTGCCATCCCGGTTTGCTTCTATGCGATATTGTCCCTCGTTAAGTCTTTCCAATCCGGCGATCAGACTCCAAGGCGGGCCGCCGCGGCGACGGGACTGCAACGGTATGCGCTGGCCTTGGTTGTCGATCAGGGTCAATTCGGATACTGGGCCATCCGTGGACACGGCCATAATCTTGACCGGGTCACCGATCTTAGGACTGAGGGGGGAGACCCAAATGCGTGTCGCACCGGTTGCTTCGCATGCCGTGTCCTTAGCATGGGCCGCCGAAATGCTGACCCATGCCAGCAAGAAAACAATGAAATAATTCGCGGACTGGGTCAGTAAACCCGGAAAATAGCCTAATCGGTAAGAACGCATCAACGCTCCTTCAATGGTTTTTCTAGAAAGATAGAAATAGAAATCTCACAATAGATTGTACTTCCTGTCGCGCAATTTCAATCACCTTTATCAATCTATTTGACAGTAGCCAGTGCATCATGTTTGAATAATGTACAATTATCAATTTGAGTATTATCCACAGTATGAGTATGATAAATCGCGGCGGGAAACGGGAAAATGCGGGCAGACCTATGGGTGTGATTACCGATTCCATGCGCAAATTCAAGTGACCCGCGCCATTGCACTTGTTGATTGCAACAACTTCTATGTGAGTTGCGAGCGGGTGTTCAATCCGCAGTTGGAAGGCAGGCCGGTTGTCGTGCTTTCCAACAATGACGGCTGTGCGGTTGCCCGGAGTAATGAGGTGAAAGCATTGGGGGTGAAAATGGGGCAGCCGTGGTTCCAGTTAAAGGATTTGGCCAAAGAACACGGAATTGTCGCGCATTCATCCAACTATGCGCTGTATGCCGACATGAGCAATCGCGTGATGAGCCTATTGTCAGCGTTCAGTCCGCAACAAGAAATTTATTCGATTGATGAATGCTTTCTTGATCTCAGCGGATTTAAAACGCGGAACCTGACGTTGTACGGCCAGCAGATTCGCCAGCGGGTCAAACAATGGACAGGGTTGCCGGTTTGTATTGGGATAGGATCAACCAAGACGCTGGCTAAGTTGGCCAACCATATCGCCAAGAAGAATTCTGAATGGAATGGTGTGTGCGATCTAAATAGTCTGCTGCCGCAACAGCAAGAGGATTGGTTCAGCCAAATTGCGGCCGGAGAAATATGGGGTATTGGCAGACGGCTTGCGCCCAAACTGCATGACAGAGGAATCAAAACTGTGCTGGACCTGAAGCGCGCCTCGCCATCCGATATGCGTTCCAGTTTTTCGGTTGTGATGGAGAAAATTATTCGTGAAATTAACGGTATGCCGTGTATTGAGCTGGAAGAAATTTCTCCTGCCAAAAAACAAATCGTCAGTTCACGGTCGTTTGGAATTCCTGTTTCAGATTTGGCCAGTCTGGAAGAATCTGTTTCGCTCTATATCAGCCGTGCGGCAGAAAAACTACGCCGGCAACACGCGTATGCCGGTTCCGTGTACATTACTATCCGTACCAGCCCATTCAACGAGAAAGACCGGTATTATGCAAATGGCCTGACCATTCCGCTCCCTACGCCAACCGATGATACGATGCGGCTAACCAAGGTTGCTTTGTGGGGATTATGCAAAATTTATCGCAGCGGCTATCGCTATCAGAAAGCAGGCGTGATGCTATCCGAGCTGGTTTTTGCAAATCACCGGCAAGCTGATTTGTTTGGTTCGGTAGTAATAGAGAGCAAATCCAGTCAATTGATGGCTGTGATCGATCAAATCAACGCCAGAATGGGTAAAAGCACGTTGAAACTGGCATCCGAAGGCTTCCGGCAACCCTGGAAGATGAAGCGAGGAAACCGGAGCCCAAGTTACACCACGCGATGGGATGAATTGATTTGCGTCACGAAATAAACAGAGCAAATCCACTTTGCTGGTATAACTGCGTATATAAATTATTAACTTGAGGATTTTCCCTATGCCGATGTTATCGATCAACCCGGCCACAGGCCAAACCATACAATCTTTTCCAACCTGGCAAAGCGCCGAAATCGATGCGACATTAAGTCAGGTGGCGTCCGCGCAGACTGATTGGGCGGCGCTCAGTTTTGCGCAGCGGGCGAACTGTATGCGGAATCTTGCGAAGATATTCCGGCAGCGTGGCGAGGAGTATGCCAATCTGATCACGGAAGAGATTGGAAAATTACTCAAAGAGGCCAGGGCGGAGATAGAAAAATGCGCGATGGGTTGTCAGTACTACGCCGATCATGCGCAATCGTATTTAAACGATGAAGTGATTACTTCCGATGCCAGTCGTAGCATGGTTATTTATCAGCCTTTGGGCACCGTATTGTGCATCATGCCGTGGAATTTTCCTTTTTGGCAATTAATACGCGCGGCAGCACCGGCGATGATGGCAGGCAATGCGGTGGTGTTAAAGCATGCATCAAATGTTCCCCGTTGTGCCCTTGCGCTGGAAGAGGCATTCCGGCAAGCCGGATTTCCTGCTTATACATTCCGCACCCTGATGATCAGCGCCGAACAAGCGGAAGCAGTGGTCGCCGATAAACGTATTGCGGCGGTCACCTTGACCGGCAGCAGTGCGGCAGGACGGAAAGTCGCGGCGGCTGCCGGTCAACATCTTAAAAAATGCGTACTCGAGCTCGGCGGGTCGGACCCCTTTATCGTACTCGACGATGCCGATATCGCATTCACCGCGCAGCAAGCGCTCGTGGCGCGTTTCCAGAATATGGGGCAGAGCTGTATTGCAGCCAAACGTTTCATTCTTGTGGATACTATCGCCGATTCATTTGTTGAGCAATTTAAGGCACTGGTCAGCCAATTGCGGAGCGGCGACCCGAAAAACGATGCCACCAGCATTGCGCCGATGGCGCGCGCCGATTTGCGCGCCACGCTGCACGACCAGGTGGAAAGGAGCCTGGCAGCGGGTGCAAAGCTCGTGACCGGCGGCACTTTTACCGGCACACAAGGCGCGTATTACGCGCCGGCAATCTTGGATCATGTGCAACCGGGCATGCCGGCGTTTGATGAGGAATTGTTCGGCCCGGTGGCTGCGATAGTGCGGGTAAAAAATATCGAAGAAGCCATCCAATTGGCCAATCAGACAGATTTCGGTTTAGGCGGCAGTGTGTGGACATCTAACGCGGCGCGGGGTGAAGCGCTGGCGCGGAAAATTCATGCGGGCTGCGTCTTTGTCAATGGCATCGTCAAAAGCGATCCGCGCTTACCGTTCGGTGGGATTAAAGATTCCGGGTATGGACGGGAGCTGTCTTATCACGGTATCCGTGAATTCATGAATATCAAAACGGTGTGGATCAAGTAGCAATGGGTGAAACCTGAATTGGCTATTAAGGTGATCTACCCGGATATAACCGAAAGATGGACACTAATCTTATAGAACGGAGACGGTTATGCGACATCTGTTGGCTGTAACACTAAGCTTTATCGTTTCCGTATTGCTATCTGCATCAATCTTTGCAGCCGATCATGGTGCTACACCCGCTGCAATCGAGAATACACTGGGCATGAAGTTCGTACTGGTGCCTGCCGGTGAGTTCGTGATGGGGAGCGATGAGTCGCCGGATGTGTTGTCAAAAGCCTATCCGCAGTACGAGCGCCGCCGTGCTGAGGAGCTGGGAGACGAAGCGCCAGTGCATCGCGTGCGCATCACACAACCTTTCTACCTTGGCCAGTTTGAAGTCAGTGTCGGCCAGTTCCGCAAATTTTTAGAAGCTTCCAGCTATATTCCGGAATCAGTGGCAGATGGGACGGGAGCTTACGGATACAACATAGATTATGATGCGGTAAAGTCCGTTAGCGGCGATGCCTTCGAAGGGCGTGATCCGAAATACTCCTGGCATAATCCGGGCTTTGTTCAGGGAGACGATCATCCGGTTTTGAACGTGACATGGAACGATGCGGTGGCGATGGCGAGATGGCTTAGTGAAAAAGAGGGCGTTAAGTACCGCCTGCCAACTGAGGCGGAATGGGAATATGCCTGCCGTGCCGGTTCACGCACACGCTATGCAAACGACGACGATCCAGAATCCTTGCTGACAATCGCCAATATTTTCGATGCAGATGCCAAAGCATACTGGCCACGCTGGGCGGAATTTACGCTGTCAGGACATGATAATTTTGCATTCACCGCGCCTGTTGGCAGCTTTGCACCCAATGCCTGGGGATTTTATGACATGCATGGCAATGCCTGGGAATGGGTTTCTGATTGGTATGCGGATGATTATTATGCCAGATCGCCTGTTGACGATCCGCAAGGGCCGCCCGATGGTGTCGTGCGCGTACGGCGTGGCGGCTCTTGGCATACTTGGTCTTTGTACGCGCGTTCATCCTATCGCAACTGGATTTCTCCTAATTCGCGCTACGCGCTGGTCGGGATGCGTTTGGTTCGTGAATTGCCAGCACATTAGCAGCTTGTTGGGATCAAAGAAAAACGGTTAACACGGTTTTAATCGCTTTCACAAATACCTCGCGGAGGACGAAGTTTGCACAGATGCAAAAACCAGCTCCGTTCACATGGAGTGTGTTGAAGGGCAAACGGATTCCATACGTAGAGATTGCTCTTATTACCTTAATTTAACGGTTCCGGTTACATTTTTGGTGGCCAATTGTGTGTTTCGCTCTGGCAGTGCTGGCACCATGCATAGAGCGCATCGTACATCACCCTGCCGTGTTTGAGCATTTCGTGGTCATTGGAAAAGTTTTGTGACAGACCAAGCGACAGTGCATACAAACCGGCGGATTGCGGCGTGAGATCAAGCCGTGAGGTGTCGGCTCCGCGCACGATAGTAGCGAGTTGTTTGAGAGCCGGGTCATCCAGGCTGTATTTGGTCAGGAAGGCATCAAAACTACACAATTCCCCGACGTGACTGAGTTCTACGCCGGGAATATCATAGGGTATTGCGCCAGTGTCCTCGGCCACGCGCAGTACATCTCCCGCCGGCACATAGAGGAATTCCGCTTGCGGATCAATAAAGCGGGCAATAAGCCACGGACAGGCAATGCGGTCGATTTTCGGACGTTCACGGGTAATCCATTTCATCACTCACCTCACAAAATTAAGGTTTTTAGGACCAAGCCAACCACCGCACAGGCCGCGATGACGTGAATCACGTTGCCTTTGAAGCGAAACAGCGCAACGGCTGCGCCGAGTGCGATCAACGCAGATACCCAATCGAAAGTACCTTCGAAGCCTTTGGGCCAAAGGACGTAGTAGCCAAAGAATAATGCCAGGTTCAGAATTACCCCGACTACGGCTGCCGTGATGGCGGTCAATGGTGCGGTGAACTTCAGGTCTCCATGCGTGGATTCAACCAGCGGCCCGCCGGCGAGGATAAATATGAAGGAGGGCAGGAAGGTGAACCAGGTCACCAGTGTCGCCGCCACGGCGCCGGCAAGAAACATTGCATCCGGGCCGAACAGAACCTTGACGTAACCACCGATAAAACCAACGAAAGCCACAACCATAATAAGCGGCCCCGGCGTTGTTTCACCCAGTGCCAGGCCATCGATCATCTGTACCGGTGTCAACCAGCTAAAGTGTTCGACTGCACCCTGGTAGACATAGGGCAGCACGGCATAGGCGCCGCCAAAAGTCAGCAAGGCCGCTTTGGTAAAGAACCAGCCCATCTGTGTTAGGGTATGGTCCCAACCATAAGAGGTAGTCAGCAAACCCATCGGTATTAACCATAACAGCACACCGGCAAGGACAACCTGAGTCAACCGGCTCCAGCGGAACTTGGCATGCAGCGGCGTCGGCGTGTCATCGTCGATGAGAGCAGGATTGGAATATGTTTTTGTCTTTCCGTGACCACCCCCGGCTTTGAATTTGTCCGGCGCGATGCGGCCGCCGAAGTAGCCAATCATTGCCGCCACTGCCACAATCGCCGGGAACGGCACATTGAGCGCAAAAATGGCGACGAAAGAGGCCGCTGCAATACCCCATAGCCAATTGTTCTTGAGTGCACGCGAACCGATACGGTGGGTTGCCTGTACTACGATGGCGGTGACGGCAGGTTTGATGCCATAGAATAACCCCGCGACCACTGGCACATCACCGTAGGCAATGTAAACCCAGGAGAGAGCGATCAGAATCAGCAGCGAAGGCAGTACGAACAGCACCCCAGCTACGATTCCGCCCCAGGTGCGGTGCATCAACCAGCCGATATAGGTGGCGAGTTGCTGCGCTTCCGGGCCTGGGAGCATCATGCAGTAATTGAGCGCATGTAGAAAACGCCGCTCGGAAATCCAGCGCCGGTTCTCGACCAATTCTTGATGCATGATGGAAATTTGTCCGGCAGGGCCGCCAAAGCTGATGAAACCCAGCTTGAGCCAGAACACGAAAGCTTGCCAGAAACTAACGGGTTGCGGGAGCGGGGTCGCACTGGGGGTAGTCTGCGGTTCGGGTTGATTCATTACGGGGATACTCCTTTGTTAAAACTTGCCAGCAATCCGTCAAACACGTTAAATACAGCAGCCAGCAGTTGATCATCGTCGGTGATGGTGTCACGCAGCCCGGCGAGCACACTTTCCACGCCAACCGCTTCGGGCGGTTGCACACCGCCGACATCAAGGTAATGCACCATCAGCCCCAGGCGCGCGAGCGCATTTTGTTCCAATGCAAAGCTCGCCAGCAGCACCTCAAAGGTGACGCGGCTGGCAACATGGCTGAACGCCGCGCCGTCAAAATCGAAGCCCAGTGCATCGGGCGGGCAATCGGCAGGGCTCTTGATCCAAAGAATCCGGGCGGATGGGTCGATGAAGCGGCGGATCAGCCAAGCGCTGGCCAATCGGTCTACCCACGGGCGTTGCCGCGTTGCCCACACACGCCCTTGGTAATGTGCAATGCTGCAGTGCTGAATCTGTCCTATAACGTTATGGGGCTCATCCGGGGACAACACACGTGCTGTTGCAATTTCAAGATCATTCAATGCGGCCTCAGTTTGATGCCGCGCTTCGCTCGGGAAGAAATCGATCTCAGCGATGGCTGCAAACACTTTGCGAAGCTTGCGTGCTTGTTTGATGGCTTCCTGAGCGGATTCCGGTCTGAGTGATTCGCGTGTTTGCATCACTTCAGTTAATAAGCCGGCGTAATCTGCGCTGCGGTCAAACAAAGCGATAAAGTTTGCATCTTCGGGTTCTTCCATGCGCAGCACTAGTGCCGTGCCGCCGCCTTCACGCACGTTAATTTGCAGGCGTTCAAGCGTGGCGCGGCAGGATTCGCGCTCCGGCATCAAGTAAACACCATCGCGCAGCACCGCCGCGCCGGATGCCTTTAGCGCGCGCCATGCCCGTTGCCTGAGGATTGCATTCTCGGTCGGCAGGCTGGTGATGAAGGAAAGCCAATAATTCATGAATTGAATTCTACATTATTGTAGAGTACTGCTCAATTATTGTGGAGAATTTGTTCTTATTTGCTCCAGATGAAGTTGGGCATATAGCGTTCAGTTATCTAAAAAAATTGCAGATGTTCAATTGGATTCTGTAAAGTACGAGAAAATTACTTCCAAAAAATCCATTCGATTAGTGATGCCCGATGAGTTTTCAATTACCTGACATTCGCTTTATACTCATAAACCTTTTAATAGGCTTTACGATAAATTTAGGGGTGTGGCATATCGTGTTAGCAGAAGATCTCATTATTGATGACCGAACCAGTGACAATTTAAGCTCCAGTTTGGGCACGCAATGGCGACTGGTCACTGATCAGGTCATGGGCGGCGTTTCCAATGGAGAACTAACACTGGATAACTATAAAGGCAAGAACTGCCTGCGCATGCGCGGTGATGTTTCTACCGGTAGAAATGGCGGTTTTGTGCAAATAGCATTGGATTTAACTCAAGATGCGTCGCTTGATGCTTCAGCCTATGCCGGTATTGAACTCAGTATCTCCGGTAATAACGAACACTACAATATTCATATTCGCACGACTGATCTCTGGCTGCCGTGGCAATCATACCGCTTCAGCTTTAAGGCCACACCGGACTGGCAAATAATTCGCGTTCCTTTTGTAAATTTAGAGGCCTACAGAACGACAACTAAATTCTATCAAGACAAACTCAAACGCATAGGGTTAGTCGGTATCGGACGAAATTTCCAGGCGGATATGTGTGTGTCATCGATAAGATTTTATGCCGTGGATTGAGAAACACAGTCTTAACGACAATCGTGTCGGGTGAAATCTGGACAGGTTCAAGAACAATGTACTCTGAGTATTCTTTCAACTGCACGAATGATCAGAGCCATTGAAATAGCTCCGGGATCAGGTGAGCCAATGCTTTTCGCGGCGTGAGGACGCGCACGGCCTATCTTTGGCAGAAGGCGTGCCGTATCCTGGGCCGCTTCATCGGCGACAATCGCTGCGGCCGCCCAGGCATCCGGGATCGAGAGACCACGGGACGCACCGGTAGCAAGCGCCGCTGTAAATGGGTGAAGAACATCAACCAGGGTTTTGTCGCCTATCTGTGCTTTGCCCAGTCCAATTACGCCGCGAAGCGCGGCGGCAGCGCCAGTCGCAACTGTTGATGCATCAGGCATGGCTTCATCACCAAAGGCGCTACCCAGTTCGCGAAGGATCACTCCCCACAACGCGCCGGATGTGCCTCCCGCCCGGCCGGACCAAGCATCACTAGCGACTGTGAGCAAAGTTCCCGCACCAACCATAGCAACACGCGCTTCCTCCGCCGCGGCGACCGCCGCAGTGAGTCCACGTTGCATGCCGATACCGTGATCGCCATCTCCGGCAATCGCATCCAGGCGGCCGAGTTCTTCATGGTACTTACCGATTACTTGCCAAGCAGCTTCGAGCGCTGCAGGCACAACCGCCGCAGCCGCTTGCGATTGTTCAGAACCGGCGTTTAACCGGCGCGGACCTTTCGGCGTCGCGGTATCGGCCTCTTCCCCAAAGGATGGCGCGATATTTCCTCGACGAAAAGCCGGTGTATCGGCCGCAGCAAGCCAAGTTTGTTCGAGTTCATCGTTCATCCAAAACAACGTGAGCGAAACACCCGCCATGTCAAAGCTCGTGATCAACTCACCCACTTCCGGTTCGATAATGATCAATCCGTGTGCGGAAAGCAGTTGGTCGATCTTGCGATAAACCACAAACAACTCTTCATACTTGATGGCTCCGAGGCCGTTGAGTACTACACCGACGCGTGCGCCTTCGGGGTTGCCAATAACTGCAGGAATTTCTGCGAGCAGCTTGCCGGCCAAGAGTTCTGCTAAGCCATCCGCAGTTGTTGCGTTCAAGCGGTAAAGTCCGGGTTCCCCGTGAATGCCCATCCCGACTTCCATTTTTCCGCTTTCGACTTCGAAAAGCGGTTTATCCGCGCCCGGAAGAGTGCAACCGGAGAAAGCAACACCCAGCGTGCGTACGCGATCATTTGCTGCGGTGGCGATACGGAAGACATCATCAAGCGATTTTCCAGAATCGGCAGCGGCAGATGCGGCTTTGAAAACGGGCAAAGTACCGGCGATACCGCGTCGTTTATGTTTTTCAGAGGAGGGCGCCGATGCGGTGTCATCGGTTACAACCACCGTGCGCACGTCAATTCCCAAAGCGCGAAGATGTTCTTGCGCTTGGTTGAAATTGAGTACATCACCGGCATAATTGCCGTAGCAAAATAGAATACCGCCTCCGGCATTCACAGCATGCGCGACGTTACAAATCTGCTGCGCTGAGGGCGACGCGAAAATATTTCCCAGCTCGGCGCCATGCGCCATTCCGGAACCGACAAAACCGCCAAACGCCGGGTAGTGACCCGAGCCGCCGCCGATCACCACTACAACTTGGCCGGGCTGGGCCTTATGCCGGCGGATGACGCCGCCATCCACTCGCCGTAACCGGCCTGCATGCGCCGCCACGAGGCCTTCAATCAATTCATCCGCAAATTTTGCCGGATCGTTGAATAGGTATGTCATGCTTGGCTGATCTCATGCTATTGTGCTTTATGATTAAAGAAAACTATGCAGAAATATTTCGGAATTGATGATGCGCTTACTAAACAACCACCGGATTTGGCCGATAATTATTTAGTGTTTTAATGTCACTTGCTTATTATTTTCCGGTGTGTGCAAAGTATAAGTAGTCCGCAATGTAGCGGGTTCAATCGGCGATTGTTTGTAATATTCTTTGGTATCAAATGGCCGGCCAAAACTTTTTGCCGTTACAACACCGCTCTGGGTAATTTCTACCAAAGTGTAACCAAAATAGGCATCATCGTTTAACCAGGATGAGTTCGGCGGGCTACCGCCATTGCCCGCAATAATTTGCGGCACTATTCCTGTAATATTACCAACCGTCATTTTAGGCATGTAGTTCCATTCGTGTGTGTGCGCTGCTAGAAAAATGCGCACTTTGCTCGTTGAGCTATTATCTCCCGCAGGATTATTTAATTTTAATAAGGCGTAAAACGCTTCAGCTTCTGCGCTACGGATAGTCCCATTTCCCGTTGTGTCACTGCCATTATTATCACTTGATAACAATGGCTTGTGTCCCATGATGAAAATATGATTTACGTTGTGATCTTGTTGTGCAGCTTTTAACTGCTGTTTAATCCAGTGCAAAGGAATATCACCTATCGTGACAGCATCTATTTGTGTGTCGGTATTGAGAATAATAAAGAATACGTCACCACTCCGGAAACTATAGGAGAGGTGCTTTTCGTCAGTTAACAAATCATCTTTACCACCATTGGCATTTGTGACAGGGCCATTTTTGCCAAAAATGAACGTGTTGGTTTTGCCCATGTAATCCTGCCAGTACAAATAGGCTGGCGGATTAGGGCATTGTGCGTAGATACAATTTTTACCGTCTTCTTGATTAACTAATATTTCATGGTTACCCGTAAAAGCAACTATGGGAATATTTTTTTGTATCAAGGGATTCTGATTGGGATCACTGACTAATTTGACCCATTCAGCCAGCTCTTTCGATAGTTTTTTGGTTCCGGGTTTTTTACCTTTCACAATATCGCCTGCTAGAAATAAGTAGTTAGGCGGTACCGGTGAATTGGCAATATCTTTAAAGGATTGCAGTAATTGCGCTATGTTGGCAGTGCTGTCGGAATGAGTGCTTTCTACGCCTTCTTTGTTTAAGCGATTACAACCAAAAAAAGCAAATGAAAATTTGACCGGATCAGACGTGGCGAGATCATTGGATTGTTCAGCGTTCGCAGTATTGGCATAGCACAAATTAACAACACAAAACAGTGCAGCCATTAATGTCGTGTTTTTGACATTAGTTAGCATTTGATCTTCCTTTAATTGAAGTAAGTGTTTAGCAAGCCGTTGAAAAACGTTTTCGAGGCAGCCGATGCAAGGCGAAAACAGGCGAAAAAGCGCAGGTTATGCTTAATAAATGAGCATTTTGGGTCTGTTTTTAGCACCGCAGATAGTTTTTCAACGACCTGTTAGGAAAAATAATGCCATTTTGTAGATGTGTCAAACACATTGAAAAATCCAAATCCTGCGATTGGATTTTAATCTTCCCTTCGGGTGGACATGGTAAACTCGCTGAAGCGGAAAAAAAGCGACAACAGTCAATTTGATGATAAGTTCGAGGGACGCGCCGATAGTTTCAGTAATGGCGGTATTTTGGATTTCTCAGGATGAATTTGACCCTACCGGGTGAAGCAAATAGCAAGCAAATGAAAACACTGACGGCTATGTGCAACATGAACGAGCGCGTGCAACGCAAAAGTTAGGTCAGAAGAGCCGCAATTATTGCAAGCCAGCATTGTCATGCTGCTCCGTTAAGTAAGTTTTGTATTTTTGAGAATAGAGAAGAAAAAAGAATAATCAGGTTATTTGCGTGATCTATCCGGCAATTGTAGTTGCTGATGGAATTAACGTGATAGGGTAATTGCTTGGCTTTATGTGCGAGGCAGGTATGTGCATTCCATCAAAATGAAGCTAATTTACCCACCATGTGAACATCCTTGTGACGGGAGTTCGACAAACACAACTCCTCTGAAATGCCGAAATATTCTGGCCCCATGTAGTACGCACAGATTTCACACGGAGAAGAGAGAAGCTTCAGAATTTCTACAAGCGTCTGTTTTATTTGGCGTCCCCAACGAGATTCGAACTCGTGTTACCGCCGTGAAAGGGCGATGTCCTAGGCCTCTAGACGATGGGGACAAATTATGTCGTTATAGCGTCGTACTATCAATGATGAACTGGTGGAGATAAGCGGGATCGAACCGCTGACCTCTTGCATGCCATGCAAGCGCTCTCCCAGCTGAGCTATACCCCCTGATCAAAGGAAGGGGGATTATACTGATGCCTTGATTCATTGTAAAGAAAAGATCAATCAGTAAAACTGCTCAGACGGCTGTTCATGCGGGCGAGTGTTTCTTCACGGCCAAGCAGTTCCAATACCGCATCAATGGAAGGCGTGTGAACTTCACCTGTAACCATAACCCGCAAGGGCATTGCGATTTTAGGCAATTTGACGTCATGATCCTTAGCTGTTGTTTTTATTTCAGCATGAATCGATTCGCGCGTCCATTCAATATGGTTAAATTTTTCTATCAGAGCGGCCAGGATGGGTTTTGCTTCTGCGGTCAGATGTTGCGCTTTCAATTCATTGGTGGGTTCCAACGGGCGATAAAAGTAAACCGCTGCGTCCGCCAGTTCTTCGATGGTATTTACCCTTTCCTTTAATAAATCTACAATACGCGCCAAATCAGGACCATCTGTAATGTGGCAATCATCTTTTGCCAGGAATGGAACGACCAATTCAGCCAAACGCGCATTATCAGTTTTTTTAAGATACTGCTGATTGATCCAATGCAGTTTCTCCGGATTGAATTTGGCCGGGGAGCGGCTAATCGCCGATAAGTCAAACCACTCAACCAATTGTTCGCGGCTGAATATCTCTTCATCGCCATGCGACCATCCGAGCCTTGCCAGATAGTTCAACAGGGCTTCCGGCAAATAGCCGTCTTCACGATATTGAATAACTGAGACGGCACCATGCCGTTTGGATAAACGCTCGCCATTGGCACCCAATATCATGGGGACATGCGCATATTCTGGTAACGGCGCATTCAGAGCTTTAAGAATATTGATTTGGCGCGGCGTGTTATTCACGTGATCATCGCCGCGAATGACATGGCTGATGTTCATATCCAGATCGTCAATCACTACACTGAAATTATAAGTCGGCACGCCGTCACCGCGTAACAACACCAAATCATCCAATTCACTATTGGCGACAGTAATGCGTCCCTTGATTTGATCATTAATTGTGACATGGTCTTGCATTGGATTTTTGAATCGAAGTACTGGTTTGACACCGGCGGGCGGGGTTTTTTTTGAATCACGCCAGCGGCCATCGTAGCGTGGTTTTAGACCGGCAGCCAATTGCTGCTCACGCATTTCTTCCAATTCTTCTTTGGTGGCGTAGCAATAATAGGCTTGGTTATTCTGTAACAACTGTTCAGCAACTTCATGGTAACGTGCTAATCGCTGCATCTGATAGAACGGTCCTTCATCATAATCCAATCCTAGCCATGCCATGCCATCGAGGATTGCTTGTATCGACTGCTGGGTCGAACGTTCCAGATCAGTGTCTTCAATGCGAAGAATGAATTTACCGCCATGTTTTCGTGCATAGGCCCAGGAAAAAAGAGCGGTGCGTGCGCCACCAATGTGGAGATAACCGGTCGGGCTCGGTGCAAATCGTGTACGTACCATCATGATTGTTGTGTCTACTGTTATGCTAAGTATAAGAATTCGATAGTTTACGCGATTCCGCAAAGACGGTGTTTCTTTTACCCGGACTTTAGCCGGTATGATGCATGTTGATAACAACTTGCAAGCTAAAGCAGATTATAATATTAACAATCTAATTCAATTGATTTTTTCTGCCTGTATGACAATAAAGCATTTGATAAATGACTGACTTAATTCATGATCTAATTTTTAAAGCGGCTGATCTCGCGCCCGATGCTGAAGCATTGTTGTATCAAGATCAGACAATGAGTTATTCCCTTTTGGCCGGAGAAATTGAGATAAAAGCGGATGGTTTGCGTGCACTGGGTTTAAGCCGTGGTGAACGTGTTGCTGTTTATCTTGAGAAACGCTTGGAAACAGTTGTGGCATTATTTGCTGCCTCTGCGGCGAGTGGTGTATTTGTTCCAGTGAATCCAGTATTAAAACCCGAACAGGTGGCTTATATTCTGATCGATTGTAATGTGCGAGTGCTAGTTACTTCATTGGAGCGTTTGAAATTACTGCAAACAGTTTTGCTGTCTTGTCATGATCTGCATACAGTTGCTGTAGTAGATGCTCAGGATGAACTTCCGGCTATTGCTGGTCTTCTCGTTATGAGTTGGGAAGCATTGCATGCTGCAAACCGTATTTGCGCTGCATTACCCGCGATCGATAGTGATATGGCAGCGATTCTCTATACTTCGGGCAGTACCGGTAAACCTAAGGGAGTTGTACTTTCACATCGTAACCTGATGGCTGGTGCAAAAAGTGTAACGCAGTATTTAGGAAATCAACGCGATGACCGGATTCTGACTGTGTTGCCGCTGAGTTTCGATTATGGATTGAGTCAGCTCACTACCGCATTTTATACCGGTGCAGCAAATGTTTTGATGAATTATCTGTTACCACGTGACATTATCCATATTATCAAAGAACAACAGATCACCGGCCTCGCGGCTGTACCGCCACTGTGGATTCAACTGGCTCAGTTGGATTGGAGGCAAGTGTCTTCATTGCGTTATATCACCAGTTCAGGCGGTGCCATGCCGCGCTCGACTTTGGAACGATTACGTAAAGCATTGCCGGTTACGCAAATATTCTTGATGTATGGCTTTACTGAAGCCTTCCGCTCAACTTATCTGGCGCCGGAGGAGCTGGGTCGGCGTCCAGATTCTATCGGCAAAGCAATACCAAATGTTGAAGTACTGGTGTTGCGCGAAGATGGATCACACTGTGTGCCGGGTGAACCTGGAGAATTGGTGCATCGGGGTGTCTTGGTCGCGATGGGCTATTGGAATGATATGGAAAAAACAGCGATGTGTTTTAAACCGGTTAAACCGCGTCAGTCTGGTCTGCCGCTTGTGGAAATTGCCGCTTGGTCGGGTGACACCGTGCAGATGGATGAAGAAGGATTTCTTTACTTCATTGAGCGTCGCGATGCGATGATCAAAACCTCGGGTTACCGGGTTAGCCCGACAGAAGTGGAGGAAGTTATCTATGCTACGGAATGTGTCGCAGAAGCCATTGCCATCGGAGTTCCTCATCCGGTGCTGGGGCAGGCGATTGTGGTGATTGTGACAGCACGGAAAGCTATTCAGTTGAAAACTGATAATTTGTTGGCAGAGTGCAAGCAGCGTTTGCCTGCTTATATGCTGCCAAGTCATATTGAAGTGCGTGAAGGGAATCTGCCGCGTAATCCGAACGGTAAAATAGACCGTAAATTCCTTTTCCAGGAAGTGCAGCATTTATTTACGGGAGATGCGCAATGAGCAATTCACCTCCGGAGCATGCGCCGCTTGTGCAGTTTCCCGTGCGGGATGATTGTCTGCAAATAGGCGGTATTGCACTGACTCGGTTAGCGCAACGTGTTGGATCGACTCCATTCTATGCGTATGACCGGGAAAAAATTACAGAGCGGATTGCTTTGCTACGCCTGCATCTGCCTGCCGGGATTCTGCTGCATTACGCAATGAAGGCAAATCCTATGCCTGCAGTGGTGCAACATTTGGCGGAGTTGGTTGATGGAATTGACGTCGCTTCAGCGGGGGAAATGAAAACTGCATTGGATACAACGTTATCGCCTGAGAAAATCAGCTTCGCCGGACCGGGGAAAAAAGAGCATGAATTGCGCAGCGCTATCGCTACTGGTGTCGTTCTCAATCTGGAATCCGAGCAGGAAATGGAATTGGTCGCGCAATTGGGTGAATATTTAGGCATTGTTCCCAATGTAGCCATTCGAGTGAATCCGGATTTTGAGCTTAAATCTTCCGGAATGAAAATGAGCGGCGGTTCCAAACCATTTGGCGTAGATGCTGAACGTGTACCTGATATGCTGAACCAGTTAGGTATACGTGGATTAAATTTTGTTGGTTTTCATATTTTCAGTGGTTCACAGAATTTGAATGCAACAGCGATTCAGGAAATGCATGCAAAAACTTTCCAACTGGGTATTCGACTTGCAGAACATGCACCATCACCCGTGCGGTTGTTCAATATTGGCGGTGGTTTTGGTGTTCCTTATTTCCCCGGTGATCAAGCATTGAATATTGCTGCCATTGGTGAGAATTTGCAGCGCTTGATGCCACAAGTAAAACGGCAATTGCCTGATGCTCGGATCGCGATTGAATTAGGCCGATACATGGTGGCTGAGGCGGGAATTTATGTCTGCCGGGTTTTGGAACGGAAGGTATCGCGAGGACAAGTTTTTCTAGTAACTGATGGAGGATTACACCATCATTTGGCGGCTTCCGGTAATTTTGGTCAAGTAATTCGCAAGAATTACCCAGTCATCATCGGAAATAAAGTTGAGGGCACCGAAAGAGAAGTTGTTTCGGTTGTGGGACCGCTTTGCACGCCCTTAGATCTGTTAGCCGATCAAATGCTAATGGCCAAAGCATCGGCTGGTGACTTGGTGGTGATATTACAGTCGGGCGCCTATGGTTTGACCGCTAGTCCGACAGCATTTCTGGGTCATCCTGCACCCATTGAAGTAATGGTGTAACTTCGGATCAAACGCGAAACGGATTGTTTTATTTGCTTTGGCGCAAGTTCAATCAATACCGCTTAACTAAATAAAAAACCGCTACATTACGCCAGTATGTTGTTTATTGTGCACAGGCTTGCATCATTACTTCAATTCTTCAATCAAATGATAAAGATCAGTTGAATATTCGCTTTAAATATACTTAAATGATTGCTGCAATGAATATATATTACTTATTGAATGAAAAAGTATTTGCTTTATGCGATTGAAAATAGAAAATGCACCATAGTTCCCGTGCTTATTCGATTATGACGTTGCGCGGATGCAGCTTACTATTTCTCTCATTGAATGAATAAATTTACTATTACGCATTCTTTTTTTCGATGATTAAGAATTGATTTAAGTAAATTTTTGAATATGGATATAACCGACTACTTATAACTCAACTGGGTGATTCGATGACTGAATTGTATGAAAATTTTCATAAATTCTTTGAAATTATTGTAGCTGATACAGCCGAGTTGCTAGAGAATGTTTATAGAATCCGATATCAGGTATTGTGTATAGAACAACGCCTGCCTGGATTTGATCCCGCACTTTGTCCGGATAAGCTGGAGAAGGATAGTTATGACAGTCATTCATCGCATGTTCTCCTGCGCTATCGCCCATCTGGAGATTTTATTGGTACCGTCCGGTTAATTCTGCCGGATTCTTCAAGACCAGAGAAGCTATTGCCTGTCGAATTGTATGGTCAAACGGATCCGGTGCTGTGTGATATCAAAGCACTCCCCCGTCAACAAACTGCAGAAATTTCTCGTTTTTTGGTTATAAGCCAATTTGACCGGCGTAAAAATGACCGGCGTACTGATGAGCGCCGCAAGCAAGTAACCGACATCGACAGCGACAAAAGAGAGAAACAAGATAGACGCGCAGGAGATCGCCGTTCAGCGCTTAACATTGCATTGGTACTTATGTCCGGCGTTATGCGCATGTCAATCAAATACAATATCAAAAACTGGTTATCAGTAATGGACCCGGCATTAAATAGATTATTGGGTTTTTATGGTTTGAGTTTTAATCCAATTGGACCGCCGGTTAATTATCATGGCATTCGCCGGCCTTATTACGTGAAAGTCGAAGAAGTTATTCAAAGAATGTATAAAGAGCATCGTGATGCTTGGGAAGTAGTGACCGAGTGCGGTGAATATAGTCCCGTTCCTATTAGCTAATAAAATAGCATTGAATCAGAAACCCGTTTCTTGAATTTATTTCATTTCTCCATACAAATCCTATATCAATGCATTGTTTGTTAAAGATTAGAGGCTATTTATGTATAGCTCTTTCTATCTGTCTTCTCGGCATAGAAGCCGAGGCTAGAGCAAATGATCATTATGAAATTGTGACTAATTTAGGGGTCAGCGAAAAAGCTCTCTCAGTGAATTCGTTGCGTTCTATCTTCAGTATGCGTTTGAAAACATGGCCTGATGGAACCAAGATTAGAGTTTTTGTATTATCCGATGATGATCAGTTACATCAGACTGTTTCCAAAGAAAAATTAAACGTATTTCCTTATCAGTTACGGTCTACGTGGGATCGTTTAGTTTTCTCCGGTACGGGTCAAGCACCCATTATCGTCAATTCAACTGAGGAAATGCTTGCCAAGGTTGCCAGCACACCAGGCGCAATAGGTTATTTATGGAGAGCAAATATTAATGAAAATGTTAACGTGCTCGAGATTAAGTAGCCTGCTTGGAGGCGCTTCCCGGATGATAACCAGGCAATTGGCCTTGTTATTGTTTGTCGGCTGCTTTTCAGTGCATGCGCAACAACCTGATCAGGCACAGAAGCAACCTGAATCTATAAAATCACCGGTTTGGTTGCAAACATCGGAGTTGCCTGCACAAGCTACAGAATCGGATAGCACGAAGAAGAAACCCGGATTGGTGAGTACGGCGGTAAACTGGTTTCGAAGAACAGATCTTCCCGGTGATCTGCAGATTCATGGTTTTGCCAGTCAGGCTTATATCACAACTTCAAACAATGATGTTTTTGGAAATAGTGATAATGGCGGTAGCTTTGGGCTTACAGAAGCCGGACTCAATGCTTCCATGCGGCCATTGCCAAGATTGCAAGTGTCTGCACAAGTATTGTCGCGCCGTGCGGGTGAAGGAAACACAGGTATGCCACGCCTTGATTTTGGCTTTCTGGATTACCGGATTTATTCTCACGAAGTGAATCAGTTTGGTATTCGGGTCGGTCGATTAAAAAACCCTTTTGGTTTCTATAATGAAACCCGGGATGTCGCATTCACACGTCCGAGCATTCTGTTGCCACAATCCATTTATTTTGATCGCACGCGAAATCTTGGGCTATCTGGAGATTCTGTGCAGTTGTATGGTGAAACTGCAGTTGGCAATCTGGGTACTGTTTCCACTCAATTTGGCGTATGGTTGCCGATTGTAAGCGACAAGGATACGGAACTTGCGCTTGTTGGGGCACTACGGCCGGGTCATTTAACAAGGGATGTATCGTACATTGGACGTGGAATTTTTGAAACGAATGACAAGCGTATTCGTCTTGGTATTAGCGGAATATGGTTAAATTCAGCCTATGATCCCGCGAACAAAATGAATGATCCAGCAGGCCCCGGTGCACTACAATTCACACCAATCTATTTCTCCGCACAATATAATGCGGAACGTTGGACTCTGACTTCTGAATACGCGCTACGGCATTTTAAATATGACAATAATTTCCATGTAAAAGCTCTGGATGGCTTAAATTTCTTTGGCGAGAGTTTTTACTTTCAAGGCGAATATCGTTTTACTCCGAAATGGGAAGGTATTCTGCGTTATGATGTGCTCTTTACCGATAGATCAGATCGGGATGGAAGTCGCTGGGCCGCACAGAATCCTGCACGCGCAGGACAAGAACACTCTCGTTTTGCCAAGGATATAACAGTAGGTTTGCGGTGGAATATTACGCCGCAATTTATGCTGCGCGGTGAATATCATCATGTAAATGGAACCGGATGGCTTTCGAGATTAGACAATCCGGCAAGTGAAGGACCACTAAGCCAGCACTGGGATCTATACGCGATTCAAGCCTCTTATCGCTTCTAAGCAAGAAGAAATTCTGATGGAAAATAATTCCGGGAATCAATTAGAAAAAGCGCCTCTGACTCCAAACCTTAAGGGGAGAAGGTTTCGCAGCTTGAGATGGAAAATCTCTTTGGGGAGCAGTTTGATACTGCTGGCTGTTGTAATAATGTTTTGCTTTATCAGTTATCTGGGCTTAATGGCCAATTTCGACAATCAACGGGATGTTGAATACAGGCGATATTCCAGAGAGATCAACAGTCTGATCAAGAATACCTCGCAGAATTTATACCAGCTGGCTGAAATGATTCCATTTCTTGATGAAATGAAGAATGCTTTGATCAAAAGTGATGGCGAGGGTATTAGCAAAGCTTTTGATCAACATTGGGCGCTGCTGCAATTTCATAACGGAGTTGAATTTATCCATTTTTATAACCAAGCCAATCAGCTGAATGCAAGTTGGGATAGTTTGGACACGAATATTGACGGCAATACTCTGTTGTCGACCTGGGTAAGTCATGTCAATCAATCTGAGCGGCCGATCAACCCTTTGCTTTGCAGGGAAAGCTGCATACAGTACATCGTTTCACCACTATTGGTCGAAGGAAAAAAAGCTGGCGTAGTGGTGATGGGAATTTCTTTGGCCGATGTATTTCTGGCCTTCAAACGGATAGCGGGTGCTGATATAGGCCTGTTAATTAAGGAACAAAATAATCTGTTGCTACAAAATGATTTCGATTTTCTGCGTTGGAATGTTCATATCCCAGCGCTTACCAACAAAGAAAGAAATCGGGAAATTCTCAATAAAGCTGCGCAGATTTATCCGGAAATGCCGTCACTCAATGACGGTATCCAGATCCGCTGGAATGATCAGTATCAACAACTAAAATTATTTCCGCTCAATTCGTATGAACCCGACAAGGCCCATTTGGTTGTCATTACCGATGTGACGGCTGCAGTGAATAATATTCATGATTCCATCTGGAAAATTGCATTGATCGGTTTGATTGGGCTTATCTTCTCAGAGATTTTATTATTTCTGATTTTTACGCGGCTACTTGCAAAATTAAAAGATGTTGTTTTTGTACTCCCGTTTCTTGCCAGCGGACAATTTGAGAAATTACGTCTGTCTCTGGCCTCAACCGATCGCGTACAGCGTTTCAGTGATGAAGTGGACACATTGTCTGAAGCCGCCATATCCTTGTCATTACAACTGGAAAAACTAGAGCAGGAAGTATCGACCCGGACAACGATGCTGATTGAGCAAAAAAATGCACTCAGTAAAGAAAGAGATTTCGTTGAAAATTTGCTGGATACGGCACAAGCCATAGTTCTGACACAGAATTCCGAAGGCAGGATCATTTCACTCAATGCTTATGGAGAAATGTTGACTCGCTATACGGAGAGTGAGTTGCTGGGTAAATCTTTTTTAAATATTTTGATTCCGGAGTATGAATCGCAAGATTCACTTTCCCGTTTTAATGAGATACATACCGGGCAAAGAATGCAATTACGTCATGAAGCTATTACACATTGTAAAGATGGGACAACACGTCATGTGGCTTGGCTACACTCGCATTTATCCCGGCGATCTGCGGATGATCCGTCTATCTTATCGGTTGGGCTGGATGTCACCGAATATAAGCGAGTTGAAGGGCATCTGGCGTGGCTGGCCGATCATGATCCTTTGACAAACATGTTTAATCGGCGCCGTTTTAGCGAAGAATTGGAGCAAGTATTAAGCCGTGCAGAACGTTACCGGCATCCGGGCGCTTTGTTATTCTTTGACTTGGACCGATTTAAATATATTAATGACACCAGCGGACATCAGGCTGGTGATACGTTGCTTAAAATGGTTGCTGGTATGCTGGCTCAGACTATTCGGACAGATGATATAACAGGCCGTTTGGGAGGGGATGAATTTGCCATTATCTTACCGGAAATCAATGCCAGTGGCGCAATAGAAGTTGCTAAAAAAGTATTGGATCAATTGAGCTTGGCCCAATTAACCATTAGTAATCGTACCCATAAAATTTCAGCCAGTATCGGTATTGCATTATTTCCTGAGCATGGCGCTAATATTCATGATTTGCTGGCTGCTGCAGATCTTGCCATGTATCAGGCGAAAGCGATGGGGCGGAATGCCTGGTACCTGTTTTCTGACAAAGACCGTAGCCGTGAACGGATGCATACATTGGTTTACTGGAAAGAGAAGATTGAACACTCCCATTTACATGATAATTTTGTGCTTTATTTGCAACCGATTATGCATGTTAAATCAAAACAAATCTCACACTATGAAGTATTGCTGCGCATGCAGGAAAAAGACGGTTCAGTATTGTCGCCTGCCGATTTTATTCCTGCGGCTGAGCATACCGGGTTAATTCATGCAATTGATCACATGGTGCTGCGGAAAGCCATTGCTCAGGTCGCAAAAATATATCAAGCCGGGTTCAAGGTCAGCTTTTCAATCAATTTATCCGCTCACGCATTTAATGATCCCGAGCTATTGCCAATCCTGAAACAAGAATTGATGACACGAGACATGGATCCGGCATGTGTCATGTTTGAAATTACAGAAACTGCAGCGTTAGAGGATTTGCCTGGCGCACGTGCGTTAATGATAGAAATTAGAGAACTGGGTTGTGGTTTCGTACTGGATGATTTTGGTGTTGGTTTTTCTTCTTTTTATTATTTAAGAGAATTGCCGGTTGATGTGGTTAAAATTGATGGTTCATTCATACGTAATTTATCTGAAAGCAGTGATGACCTAATTTTGGTGAATGCTTTATGTAGCGTAGCCAGGGGGTTTGGTAAGAAAATTACAGCAGAATTTGTCGAAAGTGCAGAAATACTGTCTTTGATAGAAAAAATAGATATTGATTACGCACAAGGGTATTACATCGGCAAGCCTGCACCCGCGGCTACGTTTTTCATGAAATCTGATTCATGAGTAATGAATACAAGTAATTGCTGGTGAATCACTGATTCCGGCAGTTTACAGGTTTAACAAGCCGTTGAAAAACTATCTCGTTGCCGCTGCGGTGTTAAAAACAAGCTCAAAATGCTCATTTATTACACATAAACTGCGCTTTTTCGCCTGTTTTTGCCTTGCATCGGCTGCCTCGAAAGCGTTTTTCAATTGGCTTGTTAAAGCGTGACAACTGACAATTGTTCCGGAATGCATGCCGTCCAATTGAGTTTCTGCTGAATCGCGGTAACCAAAGCAGAAGAATTGCTGAATTCACCATGTACGACAAAAATATTTTCGGGCATTTTCTGGAAGTGTCGCAACCAGTTGATTAAATCTGCCTGATCGGCATGCGCCGAGAGTCCACCGATGGTATATATGGTTGCCTTGACACGAACATCCTCACCAAAGATCCTGACTTTCCGGGCGCCGTCTACTAATCGTCTTCCCAAAGTTCCTTCCGCCTGAAACCCAGTAATCAATATGCTGCATTCGGATCTGTCAAGATTGTATTTGAGATGATGTTTGATACGTCCGGCATCGCACATACCACTGGCTGAAATAATGATGAGCCCATGTTTCATGTGGTTAAGCTGCATGGATTCTTCAATATCCTGCACGAAATGTATTTGTGGTTTTCTCACACTCTTATTCATCCACTGCAGCGTATCGGAAGTTTCTTTGTCGAGCAATGCAATATGGTTGAGTGTAATTTCTGTCGCCGCCCGCGCCATCGGTGAATCAACATAAATATCCATTTCTCCCAGTTTACCTTGGCGATAAAGATCGATCAGCAGAAACAGCAGATCCTGGGTACGGCCAACAGTGAAAGCGGGTATGATCACATTGCCGCCCTTATGGATCAGTGTATGGTTGATCGCATGAACCAATTCATCCAAGGTATCGGGCATATTCCGATGCAAACGATTGCCATAGGTTGATTCGATCAGCAGAATATCTGCTTGTTGGATGAAAGTTGGGTCGCGTACAATCGGGTGGCCAGGTTGTCCCAAATCGCCCGAGAATACAATTTTCTTGTAATCCGCATGCTTTTTAACCCAAAGTTCAATGATGGATGATCCGAGGATGTGGCCAGCATCCCGGAAACAACAGCGTACGGATGTGTGGGGATTAATTTCTGTATTGTAATCCACGCGGATTAATTGCTTGAGAAGTGCTTCCGCTTGAGTGACGGTATATAGCGGGGCAAGCTCCTGCGTTGACCGGCTGTAATGGCGCGATTTATTACGCCACTCAATTTCTTTTTCCTGAATATGCGCACTGTCCTTTAGCATGACCTGAAGTAAATCCGCAGTAGCTGCTGTGCAATAAACCGGGCCTCTGAAGCCCCATGCGCTTAACCGCGGTAGTAGGCCGGAATGGTCGATATGGGCGTGGGTTAGTAATACAAAATCGATTGTTTTAGGATCGAATTTAAAAGCAGTACGGTTTTTTCTATCCGCCTCCCGGCCGCCTTGGAACATGCCGCAATCGACCAGAAATCGTACTGTTCCGGTTTCGATGAGATAACTGGATCCGGTCACTTCACCGGCTGCACCCAAGAAAGTAAGTTGCATTGCAATAAATTCCTTTTAGTGATTTATAACGTGTCCAACACATGCAGCGTGGCATTTACCAGCAAATCTATTTCCTGCTCGTTGATAATATAGGGGGGCATGAAATAAATGGTTTTCCCGAGGGGGCGCAGTAGTATTTGCTGCTTTAAACCTGCCTGAAAACATTTCGCTGCAAAATCGCGATCATCCGTTTCTACTTCAAAAGCCCATATCATGCCACAATTGCGGAAATTCTTGACTTTAGAGTGATCTGTGAGCGGTGTTGCAATTTTATTCAGGTAGGCCGCTTTGCTCTTGTTTGTCTCAATGACATGATCGCGTTCAAAAATATCCAGCGTGGCCAGTGCTGCCCGGCAGGCTAATGCATTGCCGGTATGCGAATGAGAGTGTAAAAATGCATGTGCTGTTTTGTCATCATAAAAAGCCTGAAAAATCGTATCAGAAGTCATCACAACTGACAGTGGCAAATATCCGCCGCTCAGACCTTTCGATAGACATAAAAAATCCGGTGCGATATCTGCATGATTACACGCGAATAGTATTCCAGTCCGGCCAAAACCAACGGCAATTTCATCGGCGATCAAATGCACTTGGTATTGAGTGCAGATTTCTCTGGCACGCTGCAGATAAGCAGAGTGATACATGCCCATACCAGCAGCGCCTTGAACCAGTGGCTCAAGAATGAATGCGGCAGTTTGTGCATGATTCTCCGCCAAATAACGCTCCAGCGCATCAGCAGCGCGGATAGCATAATCTTCCGGTGATTCCCCGGTTTCCGCATAACGCCAGTCGGGAGTGGGAACATGTGTGCACGGCCGAAGCAATGGCGCATAGGTTTCCCGGAAGATTGCCACATCAGTGACCGATAATGCCCCGAGTGTTTCGCCATGATAATCATTTTGCAAGCTGACAAAATTGTTTTTCTGCGGTTGACCGCACAAAAGCCAATAATGAAAACTCATTTTTAATGCGATTTCAATTGCCGATGCTCCATCACTGGCGTAGAAGCAATGCCCGAGTGCGCCGGGCGCTATTTTCTTGAGCCGTTCCGATAATAAAACAACCGGTTCATGGGTGAAACCCGCCAGCATGACATGTTCTATTTTCTCAAGCTGATCGTGGATTGCCGCGTTGATGTAAGGATTGCTGTGACCAAACAGATTGACCCACCAGGAACTAATGGCGTCAAGATAACGCTCTCCAGCAGCATCATAGAGCCATACCCCTTTGCCACTCACAATCGGAACGAGCGGATAGGTTTCGTGTTGCTTCATTTGCGTGCAAGGGTGCCATACAGATTCAAGGCTTCTAAGCTGCAGTTGCGATGCTGATAAAGGTATGTTGTGATTGATATTCGACATATAATTTTTAAAACGTATCACGAAAATCACGAAAGACTGCTTTCAAACTAAGTAAGCTACAATAATTATCAGTCATTGTAGACTATGAGTGATCGTTTTTCAGTGTTTTTGACCTGGCACTGGAACCTTGGTACATTCAGGTCTGCCAAAAAAATCTTATTCTTCTATGCGTATGTATCCAAACATTGGCATTCATTCATCCGGTTTGCTGCCTGACGATGACCCGCAACGAATTTCATTGCACAATGAAGTGCATGCACGTCCGAGTCAGCGGATCCGATTACCCGCGCTGGTGATTTATGTGGCGGTAATTAATGATGGTATAACACGCGAGCAAGAGTGTGAACACTTGCGCCGCCTCCCTGGGCAGGAGACGCTGATGCTCGAACAATTGCAGAATAATTTTCTGCGCTTGCGTTTGCAGGGCTATTCTTTGAGATGGGAGCGTCATAGCGAATTTACGCGCTATTCGCTTGTACAACCCCTACCTGAGGTTGCTCAATTGGGTGCGACAGATCCAGAGTTACTTTCTTACTTGAGCTTACCGCAAGGTTGGCTGGCTGAAATCCCTGGCCGTACTTTCGCTGCTATTAAACTAGCCATGATGCATGGTGATCTGAACGAACCCGATGAGTTGCTCATCCAGGCACGTCAGTGGTTTGGAGGGAATCCAGTGGTAGCTTCACTGATCGGTAGAGACGGTCATTCAATTGCAGTGACAGATTTTATGCTGCGTCCCAGTGGCTTTGAGCGCATGCTGGTAATTATGCCGATTAATGCATCAGAGACGCGAGCGGGGCGTGTTTCGCAACGCCTGCTTGAAATTGAAACCTACCGGCTCATGGCGTTAAAAGGCCTGCCAGTAGCTAAACAACTTATTCCTGAATTGACCAGAGCGGAGCAGCAGTTGGCTGATATCACAGCACAATTGGAAAACAAGGCCGCTTCTGATCAAGAATTACTTGATACGCTCATTTCATTAGCTACGCGTATCGAACGTGCTACTGTTGAACATGCGTACCGTTTTGCGGCGACGCAAGCATACAACAAACTGGTCACACAACGTATCAGCGAACTCAGAGAAAAAGCCATACCGGGTACTCAGACCATTGGAGAATTTATGCAGCGGCGGCTTTCACCGGCTATCGCGACAGTTGAAGCGACTGCACAGCGAATGAGTTATCTTTCTGCGCGTGTCTCACGAGCGAGCGCATTGCTGCGAACGCGGGTTGATATTCTGACCGAAACGCAGAATCAGCAATTACTGGAAAAACTGACTCGTGGCCAGGAATTACAACTGCGCTTGCAAAGTACAGTGGAAGGTTTATCGATTGCCGCCATTACCTATTACGTAATCAGTTTATTGCTATACATAGCCAAAGCAGGCAAGGCTGCTGGCATACCTATCCATCCTGAGATGGCTGCCGGATTGATGATTCCTATCGTACTCTGGGTGGTTTGGCGCACTACGCGGCGTATCCACGATAAATTCTTTAAGCCGCATTAAGTTAGATATCGTGGAACAACATTGGTCAAGGTTTTATTGATCCGGCCATTAAAAAGATTTATTGAAACTCCGTATTCCGGTCTTCTCTGCTATAAAAAATCGAACTGTTTAATAGCCGACTCTATAAGATCGATGATTCAGAATGAGCTATTTCCGCTACAAAGCAGGTATTCAGAAAATTTTTGTTTGAAGGGATAACATCTATATCACTATCCGTTCAAAGCAGGCATGTTAGAATCCCGGCTTCAAAAAATATGAAAATACTATGAATTTTTCAGCAATTACCGCATTATCCCCCTTGGATGGCCGTTACCAAACAAAAGTAGAACCGCTGCGAATTTATTTCAGTGAATTTGCTTTGATTCGCTACCGTGTGCAGATTGAAGTGGCATGGATTAAAGCGCTAAGTAACGAACCAGGGATTTTTGAGGTTCCGCCTTTTTCATCCGAAACCAACACGCAACTGGATAATTTGGTGGTAAATTTTTCCGTTGCTGACGGAGAAGCAGTTAAGGCCATTGAAGCCACGACCAATCATGATGTGAAAGCCGTTGAGTACTGGCTAAAACAAAAGCTGGCAGATAATGCTGAGATTGCCAAGGTTGCTGAATTTATTCATTTTGCCTGCACCTCTGAAGATATCAACAATCTATCGCATGGCCTGATGCTCAAATCCAGCCTGGAACAAGTCATGGTGCCCGCGCTCGACAGAATTGTTAATAGATTGATAGAGTTGGCCCATCAATTAGCGGATGTCCCGATGCTTGCTCGCACGCATGGCCAGCCAGCTACACCAACGACATTAGGCAAAGAGATTGCGAATGTAGTTTATCGCCTACAACGCGGGAAGAAACAACTCGAAGCAATTTCCATATTGGGTAAGATCAATGGTGCAGTCGGTAATTACAATGCGCACTTATCCGCCTATCCGGATCTGGATTGGGAAAAATTTGCACAGTTATTTGTTGAAAATTTGGGTCTGGAATTTAATCCTTATACGACCCAGATTGAACCCCACGACACGATCGCAGAACTTTTCGACGCATATGCAAGAATCAATACCATTCTGTTGGATCTGAATCGCGATATCTGGGGGTATATTTCACTGGGTTATTTCAAACAAAAAACCAAAGTGGGCGAAGTAGGCTCTTCAACTATGCCGCACAAAGTCAATCCGATTGATTTTGAAAACTCGGAAGGTAATTTGGGGATTGCCAATGCATTATTGCGTCATTTGAGCGAAAAATTACCTGTATCCCGGTGGCAACGGGATTTAACCGATTCCACCGTATTACGTAATATGGGCGTGGCGTTAGGGCATACTCTGCTGGCTTATGACTCCTGTACTAAAGGACTCAACAAACTGGATATCAACCCGGCGCAATTACTGGCTGATCTGGACAGCACCTGGGAAGTTCTGGCCGAACCTATTCAAACAGTGATGCGGCGCTATGGAGTAACCAACCCTTACGAGCAACTGAAAGCGTTAACACGTGGCAAGAGCGGAATTACCAAAGAAACACTGCATCAGTTTATTGCTGATCTTAATATTCCTGTAGCCGAGAAAGATCGCCTGTTGGCGTTAACTCCTCGCAATTATATCGGCAAGGCAAGTACATTGGCCGGAAGAATCAAGAATTGATCGAAAATTACAGCCAATAGTGCATTGAATTGGCGTGTTAATCCAATAAATTTGCAAGAAGTGTGAACAATTTTTAATTGTTGGCTTGAAATTTAAAAATGCAACCCCAATATCGCTTGCACAGTCATTAGGAGGTACGATGTCAAGTCCAGAAAATCCACATAATCCAGAAGCTAACCCAACTGAATTACCCTATGCTAAAGAAGAAGCCAAAATACCCGGAATAACCAGTGATGCAACTATTCAAACCGGAGAAAACAAAGACCCGCAACCCAGCCTTGAGCATTTATTGAAAGAGGCTGAAATCAGAGCAGCTGAACATCATGATGCCTGGATTCGAGCGAAAGCTGAAACAGAGAATATTCGAAAACGTGCGCAAAGTGATGTGGCTAATGCGCATAAATATGCCATCGAGAATTTCTCTGCTGAATTACTGACGGTCATGGATAGCCTCGAAGCAGCGCTGGCAATTGAAAATGCTAGCGTGGAAAGTTTTAAAAACGGTATGGAATTAACACAAAAACAACTGACCAGTGTGTTTGATAAATTCAGCATTAAGGCGATTGATCCAAAAGGAGAAAAGTTCGATCCGCATCAACATCAAGCAATGTGTACGGTTGATTCTGAATTGACTCCGAATTCGGTGGTTCAAGTCATGCAAAAAGGCTATAAGCTGCACGAACGCATTATCCGTCCGGCACTTGTATCGGTTTCGAAAGCAAAAGATACTTGAATTTTCCCGAAGTATCTCCACTTTTAGTTCAGTTGATAGACAGAATTAATCTTTAAAAGGACTTAACATGGCAAAAATTATCGGTATCGATCTGGGTACCACAAACTCTTGTGTAGCCGTTATGGAGAACGGGAAGCCCAAAGTTATTGAAAACTTAGAGGGTACGCGAACAACGCCTTCTATCGTTGCCTATACGGAAGATAATGAAGTTTTGGTAGGCGCCTCAGCGAAGCGCCAGGCAATTACCAATCCAAAAAATACATTGTTTGCAGTGAAGCGGCTGATTGGGCGCCGTTTTGACGAAGACATGGTGCAAAAAGACATCAAGATGGTGCCCTACAACATCATCAAAGCAGATAACAATGATGCTTGGGTGGAAGTGCGCGGTAAGAAAATTGCGCCACCGGAAGTTTCAGCACAAGTGCTGATAAAAATGAAGAAAACAGCCGAAGATTATCTGGGTGAACCGGTAACCGAAGCTGTTATTACGGTACCAGCCTATTTCAACGATTCGCAACGTCAGGCAACTAAAGACGCCGGGCGGATTGCTGGTCTGGAAGTGAAGCGTATTATCAATGAACCGACAGCCGCAGCATTGGCTTTTGGTATGGATAAAAAAGAAGGTGACCGGAAAATCGCTGTCTATGACTTAGGCGGTGGGACTTTTGATATTTCCATCATTGAAATTGCAGAAATTGAAGGGGAACATCAATTTGAAGTATTAGCCACTAATGGTGACACTTTCCTCGGCGGCGAAGATTTTGATTCACGTGTGATTGAATACCTGGTTGATGAATTCAAGAAGGAAACCGGAATTGACCTGAAGAAGGACATGCTGGCGCTACAGCGCTTGAAGGATGCTGCAGAGAAAACCAAAATTGAATTGTCATCGAGCCAGCAGACTGAAGTTAATTTGCCGTACATTACTGCTGATGCATCTGGACCTAAACATTTGGCGGTCAAGGTAACCCGTGCCAAATTGGAAAGCCTAGTAGAAGAGCTCATAGAACGTACGGCTGGACCCTGCCGCACTGCGATGAAGGATGCCGGTCTATCCGCTTCAGACATTGATGATGTCATTCTGGTCGGCGGGCAGACACGCATGCCCAAAGTACAAGAAAAAGTTAAGGAAATTTTTGGTAAAGAACCGCGTAAGGATGTTAATCCAGATGAAGCCGTTGCGGTTGGTGCAGCCATTCAGGGTGGTGTGCTGCAGGGCGACGTGAAAGATGTCTTGTTGCTGGATGTGACACCATTGTCGTTAGGTATCGAAACGCTGGGTGGTGTGATGACCAAACTGATCCAGAAAAATACTACAATTCCAACTAAGGCGCAGCAAGTATTTTCTACAGCGGAAGAGAATCAGACGGCAGTCACCATACATGTGTTACAGGGTGAGCGCGAGATGGCATCGGGTAATAAAAGCTTGGGACAGTTTAATTTGAGTGATATCCCGCCATCACCGCGCGGCATGCCGCAAATTGAAGTGACGTTTGACATTGATGCAAATGGTATCTTGCATGTATCAGCGAAAGATAAGGCCACCGGTAAGGAAAATAAGATCAAAATCCAGGCAAGTTCTGGTTTGTCGGATGATGAAGTCGATCGCATGGTAAAAGATGCCGAAGCGCACGCCGAGGAAGATCATAAGGCGTTGGAATTGATTTCCAGCCGCAACCAGTGCGATGCCATCATTCATTCGGTTAAGAAATCGTTGAAAGAATATGGCGATCAACTGAGCAGCGATGAAAAAGCCAAAATTGAGACAGCATTGAAGGATGCAGAGGAAGTGCTCAAAACTGACAAGAAAGAAGATATCGACGCCAAAACACAAGCATTGACCGAAGCGGCGCACAAACTGGCTGAAAAGATGTATCAGCAAAAAGATCAACAAGGTCAGCAAGCGCAACCTGAATCAGGGGCTTCATCCAACCAAGGTGAAAAACCAGTGGAAGGTGAAGTAGTTGATGCAGAGTTTGAGGAAGTCAAAAACAAGAAATAAATTTTATTAGAATCGTTAAGACGCAGAGACGTAAGAAGAGTATTTTCGAATTCTTCTGCGTGCTCTGCGTTTTGGTGTTTGATATGAAATTATCATTTTTTAAAAACCAAAGCAGCATAAACTTTACCCCGGTAGCAGGAAATCAATATGAGTAAGCGCGATTACTATCAAGTGCTTGGTGTCAACCGCGACGCCGATGAAAACACAATCAAGAAAGCCTATCGTAAATTGGCAATGAAATATCATCCCGATCGGAACTCCGGCGATGTTAAATCGGAAGAGATGTTTAAAGAAGCCAAAGAAGCTTATGAAATTTTGACGGATGCTAATAAACGCGCCGCCTATGATCAATTCGGCCATGCCGGCGTTGATGCTAGTGCAGCAGGTGGGGGCGGTGCACAGGGATTCAGCGATGCGTTTAGTGATATTTTCGGTGATATATTTGGAGGCCGCGGCGGTGCGCGCGCAAATGTGCATCGTGGCTCTGATTTACGCTACAACCTGGAGATCTCCCTGGAGCAGGCTGCGCATGGGACCGAAACAAAAATTCGCATTCCCACAATGGAAAAATGTGAGCCTTGTCACGGCAGTGGTTCTAAGCCAGGGAGTTCGCCAAAAACCTGTCCTACTTGTAATGGCCATGGGCAGGTAAGAATGCAACAGGGATTCTTCTCCATCCAGCAAACATGTCCCAAGTGCCAAGGCAGCGGAAAGATTATCGCGAATCCTTGTTTAACTTGTCATGGAATAGGGCGTGTAAAACAACATAAGACACTGAATGTAAAAATTCCAGAAGGTGTTGATGATGGTGATCGTATCCGCATCTCAGGAGAAGGCGAAGCCGGTGTGAACGGCGGGCCGCCTGGCGATCTGTATGTAGTGGTTCACCTGTCAGCACATTCTGTTTTCCGTCGTGACGGTGATAACCTGCATTGTGAAATTCCAATTAGTTTTACTGTGGCTGCGCTAGGGGGAGAAATCGAAGTGCCCACATTAGAAGGGCATGCCAAAATTAAGGTCCCGTCAGAAACGCAGACAGGAAAGATTTTCCGTTTACGCAGCAAGGGAATTAAAGGTGTGCGCAGTCATGAGAAAGGCGATTTACTTTGTCATGTCGTTGTGGAAACCCCAGTAAAACTGACAGCACGCCAGAAAGAGTTATTGGAAGAATTGGAAACAATAAGCCTGAAAGATGGCCCTCGTCACAGTCCTCGTGCTAAATCCTGGATGGATAAAGCTCGCGAGTTTTTTTCAGAATAACGGAAGGTTTAAAACAGAACGTTCAACAGTGTTATCCGTGACATTTTCGAAGAAAAAGCTTACTTTTAAACATAGTAGGCGATTATTAATCGACACTGATATCCACAACGAATTAATGCAGTCTGAAAAAGAGAGAGATCTGATTCTGAGATGAATTGATCTCTCTTTAAACATTCCCCTTCAGCAGATGCTAAGAGAGAAAACCGGTTTTATTATTATCTTTTTTGACTACGTAGTCAGCCCTGAAATATCCACAAGCACTTGATACTATGCTTGAATGATCTGATTCTTAATGCTCATAACGACCGGAAATGTTAAAATATCCAAGTGTTTTCTGGTCGAAATGGTGATTAAAAATGCTAAGACATAGCAGTACGATTCATCAACCGAATTTGTTTGGAACAGATTTGTTGATGCAACTTGATCCCAATGATTTGTTGCTGAAGCTTGCATCAGCGATACCCTGGCAAGAATTTGAGGAATCATTTTCCATCCATTACACGACGGCGGCAGGTGCGCCGAGTAAGCCGATCCGGCTGATGGTTGGGTTATTGATACTGAAGCAGTTAGAGAATCTGAGTGACGAATCGATAGTATTGCAGTGGAAGCGCAATCCTTATTACCAGGCCTTTTGCGGCATGAAAGAATTCCAGCAAAAGCTGCCTTGCCATAGTACGGAGCTAGTACATTTTCGCAAGCGCCTAGGCGCGCAAGGTGTAGAGCGGATTTTCCGGATGAGTGTTGGTTTGCATGGGGAATCAGCGCTGGAAGATGTGGTTCATGTTGACACGACTGTGCATGAGAAGAACATCACGTACCCGACAGATAGCAAACTAGCGATCAAGATTATCAATCGCCTCAACAAGATTGGCCCCGCCCACGGTATTTCACAGCGGCGCACTTTCGTCAAAGAAGTGAAGTCACTGCGCCTGGATATTCGGCACTACCGGCACGTGAAGAAAAGAGCCAAGGCCAAACGCGCATTAAAGCGGCTCAGAACCATTGCAGGTGTCTTGATACGGGAGCTCAGGAGAGAATTACCGCAGTACTGTCTGTTTGAATGCTATCAACGGGACTTTCTGTTGTATGAGCGCGTATTACGGCAACAGCAAAACGATAAGAACAAGATCTACTCATTGCATGAACCGCAAGTGTACTGTGTCGCCAAGGGGAAAGACCACAAACAATATGAGTACGCTAGCCAAGCATCGGTCGCCAGTACCGCAAAAGGTAATCTGATCGTCGGCGTAATCAGTCACGAACAGAATCTGCATGACAGCAATACGTTACCAGAGATCTTGCGTCATGTTGAGATTTCGCGCGGGAAAGCAGCTAAGCAAGCCGTATGCGATCGCGGCTACCGCGGCAAACGTGAAGTCAATGGAACCCAGATCATTTTGCCTGGAAAGGCATTAAAGAAGGATACCCGATACCAGAAAGACAAGAAGCGAAAACAGTGCAGGAGGCGTGCCGCGATTGAACCCATTATCGGCCACCTGAAATCGGATTATCGAATGGCGAGGAACTATCTGAAAGGCGCTATTGGCGATCGCATCAACCTGCTGATGGCTGCTGCCGCCTGGAATCTGAAACAATGGCTGCTGGCCATTTTTTGGCTCTTTTTCCCATGGCGAAAACTGCAAATTATCGGATTCCTTGATGGAAATTTAAATTACCAGGGCATGCATTTTAGTAGGCGCCAGTTTTCTCGGGTAGCTTTTCCAGAACAACTGTCGTTTGATACTTTTTCAGGGTCGACTACGTAACGAAAAACCGACTAAACCTAATCCTGCCAACAACATCGCATAGGTTTCCGGTTCTGGAACTGCCGACACAGTCATTGAGCTGAGATAGAATTGATCTGCATGGCTGCCGCCAAATCGGAAGTAAAAATCACTCCCTGCGTGAATCAAACCGAATTGACCTACGTTAAGTGGCAACAATCCTGTGGTCCAAGTTGAATTGTCGAAACTATATTCGAAGGTTTTGCCAGAACCCCAGCCGGTTGTATTATGACCTTCTGAACGCAAACCGACTGAAGATAAAGAAGGCTCTGTAGCAATTAATTGTTGAATTGCTAGTCAAATATGCATCGGAATGCAAAAGAGGGGTTATGCATCATGAAAGCAGCTGAATTCAAAGATTGGATAAAATCGATTGAGAGGATGAGCCGCGGTCAGCGAGACAAGCTTCGAGAAAGATTAGAAAGAAAAGCCGGTGCTGATACGATCATAGAATTGATTGAGCAAGGGCAGAATGAAGAACGAATTTGTCCCTATTGTCAGGAAACAAAGCTGTATCGGTGGGGTAAAGCCAGTGAGTTACAACGCTACCGATGCCGCCACTGCAATCACACATTTAATGCCCTGACAGGCACGGCATTGGCCCGATTACGCCACAAAGACAAATGGTTTGATTATGAGCAAGCGATGGTTCAAGGGTAAGTGTACGTAAAGCAGCGGTCAGCTGCGGAGTAACCACGAACACGAGCTTTAAATGGCGTCACCGTTTTTTGCGAACGCCTGCACTCCATCAATCTCCCAAAATGAATGGCATTGTTGAAGCTGACGAAATGTATTTTCTGGAATCTTTTAAGGGACAACATCATTTACCGAGAGCCGCACGCAAACGAGGCGGCAAAGCTGCCAAGCGCGGCACATCAAAAAAACAGATACCCGTGTTAGTGATACGTGATCGTCATGGTGAAACTGATGATCGTATACTGCGTGACACAAGCGCAGAGCAAATCGGAACAGTGCTTATCCCGTTGTTAAGCAAAGATGTCATTCTTTGCACAGATGGAATGCCCGCCTACAGACAGATCACCAGGAATGCAAGAATTGTTCATCGTCCAGTCAACATTGCTGCAGGTCAACGAGTTATCAACGATGTTTACCACATTCAGAATGTTAATGCTTATGGCAGCCGACTCAGACAATGGATGGCGAAGTTCCATGGTGTGGCAACACGCTATCTTGCAAGTTATCTGGGGTGGCATAGAATGATTGACCGTCTCGGTCAGAGCGTTACACCAACCCTTTGTTTCCTAATGTCACTTGGGAAAACAAGACAATTTCAACAGTTAATTACTACATAGCCATAAAGAAACTACCTGATCGAAATGCAACCAAAGCGTTTCAAATGAGGTAATATTATCATCACTGGTATCGCTACTCTTGTGGTATACACCTAAACCTGCGCCGATTGCATCACTTCCTGAAAGTTTTCCGTTGTAGGCATTTTCATGATCCTGAACGACCGCTGCCCCTGAACCAAAAGCCCCGCCATTGTAGGAACCTAACGCGTGTACGGTAAGGCCGCCATTGGTGTATGTAAGATCGCCACCGAGCGTCGTTGTAATGTTTGAGGTTCCCTCTGTTTTTCGTCTTCCAACAGGCGAACAGTTTTATGCTATCAGCTTTTTCTTCTGTTGAGGATTAGCCAGTCATTTAGAAACCTCATTGGCGATTTATAGCCTAACGTTGAGTGCTGCCGTTTCCGGTTGTAAAGTACCTCGATGTACCCGAAGCTCATGGCAGCCATCTCTGCGCGTGTTTCATAACGCAGTCCATGTACTCGCTCGTTCTTGAAGCTATTGAACCAACTTTCGGTTGGGGCATTATCCCAACAATTACCTTTACGGCTCATTGAGCAGATCATGCCGTATTTCTTGAGCCTTCTCTGAAATTCTTTGCTGGCATATTGGCTACCCCGATCTGAGTGGTGCATCAATCCTGCTGCAGGTTTCTTGCGAAACCATGCCATCGTTAGTGCATCTGTAACGATGTCTGCAGTCATGCGCGGTTTCAGCGACCAGCCAACCACCTCACGGTTAAACAGATCAAGCACGATAGCCAGATATAGCAAGCCCTCATCTGTCCATAGGTAAGTGATATCGGATGTCCAGACCTGATTAGGCGCGGCTGGACTGAAATTCCGATCCAGCAGATTCGGTGCAATCGGCAGATTGTGCCTGGAGTCCGTCGTTATCTTGTAGCGCCGCTTGTGCCTTGCACGAATGCCGTTCTCTCGCATTATTCCAATTACAGATAAAAACAGTAATAATATAGCTTTTATTTTTGGTAGAGGCCATCATGGCACGGAAGGCAAGTGGGACGGAGCAACTTGAGGTAGCGATGGAACGGTTAAAGAAAGCCAAGACTGCGGCAGAACTTCGAGCTGCGCAAGCGATAGTGCTGCCATTGTCGCTAGGTTTGAGTCTGGAGCAGACAGCGCTTGCCATTGGCCGTTCAGTAGGTGTCACCTGCAGAATGCGTACCCGGTATGATCCAGCGACGGGAGAGGAAAAGAAAGCCACGCGCAGCAAACGCGAATTACGTAACCGGGCCAAGGCCAGTTTGGAGCAGGAAGCCAGGATTCTGGATGAAGTGCTGAGTGAGGCTGCTACCGGTGGCGTGGTCATTGTTCCGCCCTTGAAACCGGCGGTTGAAGCTAGGCTGGGCAAGCCACTGGCTTTGTCTACTCTGTACCAAATGTTGGCACGGCATGGCTGGCGCAAACTGGCCCCGGATAAAAGCCATCCACAAGCCGACCCAGCAGCGCGCGAGGCGTGGAAAAAAAACTCCCCGAGCGGCTAACCGAGGAAGTGGCGGCTTTTGCGGTCTCGCGCCCGCTGCGTCTAATGTTTCAGGATGAAGCGCGTTTCGGCCGCATCAGCGATGTACGGCACTGCTGGGACAAGAAGCCCCATCGTCCCATGGTACGTGCCATGCTGACGCAACAATACACCTACGCTTATGGCGCAGTCAGCCCACTGGATGGGCGATTTGATTTCCTAATCCTGCCCTGGGTGAACGGGGACTGCATGCAACTTTTCGTGGATGAAATCGCGGCACGTTACCCGCATGAAAATATCATTATGGTGATGGACGGTGCAGGCTGGCACAAAAGCCAAACCATGAAATTGGCAGAGAATATGCGAATCCTGTTTCTACCACCTTACTCGCCAGAACTCAACCCGCAGGAACATGTATGGGATGAATTGCGGGAAAAATTCTTTCATAACCGCGCCTTCGATAGTCTGGATGCGCTTGAGATACATCTGGAAAGCGCGCTAAAAAGCTTTGAATTAAACCAGGAGACTATGCGTAGCATTGCCGGATGGGATTGGATTATTAATGCTGTTTTAAAATAAAATTGGAATTAGACGTTCAACCCGCTTCTTGGAAGCTGGAAACCCACGGTCACGCAATTCTCTGACCATTCTCGGACTACCGTAGATCCCCTTGAGTTCGGCATGAATAGATTGGATCAGCGTCAGCATTTGAACGTCGGTGATGCGTTTGCGATCCGGTTTGCCACCACGCTTCCACGACCGGTATCCGCTCACGCTGACATCTAATATCGTACACATCTCGGCGAGAGAAAACTCCCGTTGCTTATCAATCCAGGCGTACTTCACACAACATCTCTCGCGAAGTACGCCGTTGCTTTTTTTAGGATCTCACACTCCCGTTTCAGCCTTACGTTCTCAGCACGTAACCGGGATAGATCCATTTGTTCCGGTGTGACAACCTTGGTACCCTTACCGTTAAGTTTGCCTGCCTCCGCCAACTTTACCCAGTTGCGCAGTGTTTGTTCTACCAGTCCCAGTTCCTTCGCTACCAGAACAATCGACTTTCCCATCTTCACTTGCTTGACCGCTTGCTCCTTGAACTCGGTCGTGTATTCCTGCTTCGGTATCTTCTTCATCGTCTTCCTCTCAATAGTAACGTTAATTGTACGTCACCCTTGGAAGACTATTTTTCGGGGGAAGCTCACTTGCGCCATGGATCAGTAAAGTGCGCAAATACGTGTCGCCCCGTTTGCTGATACCTAACAGCTTGATCTTGCCGCCCGTGCCGCTCTGCCTTGGAACAAGTCCCACAAAGGCAGCGAATTCCCGCCCGGATTTAAAGCTATCTGCTTCACCCATCGTGGCGACAAGGGCAGTTGCCGTCAGCATTCCCACACCGGGGATCTCAGCAATCTTCCTGCATGCAGCTTGCTGTTTCTGCCAATCTTTGATTCTGCGCTCAATGTTCTTCACGTCTGCTTCGATTTCATCGAGTCGATTCAATTGCTCCTTGACTGCTTCAAACAGCACACCAGGTACGATTTCTTCCAGTTCAGCCATGCGCTGCTGTATTTCTGACAAACCTGCTTGCCTGCCGCCTTTCAACGTAACACCAAATTCGTAGAGCAAGCCGCGCAGCTGGTTCACTTGCATGGTACAGAACTTGATTAGCGATAATCTCATCCGGTGCAGCGCCAGCAGCGCTTGTTGATCTTCTGTTTTACCCGCAACCATGCGCATCCCCGGTTGCCGTACCGCCGTCCAGATTGCCTTGGCATCCGCCGCATCGGTCTTGTTGCCTTGCACAAAGGGCCGGACAAACTTGGCGTGAATCAGTTTAACCTCATGTTCCAGTGCCATCAGTTTGCGTCGCCACCAGTGCGCGCTTTCGCATGCCTCAATTGCAATCAGTCCAGCTTCACGTTGCGCAAAAAATTCCAGCAATTCCTGCTTGCCAAACTTGCGGTTGTGTATCTCGCCGCTCTCGTGTGTCACCCAGTACAGTTGAAAAACTCGCTTTGCGATATCCAACCCATAAGTTGTAAAATTCATTTCAGCCCCTCCGTCCGTTTGTGGAAAGATTCTATTAGCTCCACCTTGGCACGTAGATGCCGTCAGGTCCGCGAGGGGCGCTAACTCAATTCCTATTGTTTACCCCGGCTCCCCGGTGGGGAGGCGTCCATACCATCTCTCAGGTTGTACTGTTGATAGAAGCTACTTCACTTCAACTAATTACCATTCATTCGTAAGAGCTTGAGTATTCAGATATTAATATCAAGATGAATTGAATACTATAGTCAATTCATCCTTTATTTATTGTTTATTTTTCCTGAATGAATACTGAAATCTGGCAATAAAGCAGGGAATTGAGAAATTTTCTGGTTTGTATGATTAAGCGGCTATGTTTCTTGATCTGCCATAAATTGGCTTCGCTTACTGAAATCAGGCGGTTTGTTCGCATAACAGCACACATAAATAAATTAGGGTGTGCAAATCAATTATTCTCCAATTGATCTTTGTTTGCTTAATATAGTTTGTTGTATTTACAACAATCTTCCATTTCTGGATTTTGCCGCTGGTTAGCAAATACAAATAAATTTGAATTTCTATCAAATACTTTTCGTCTTTTCAAGAATCACATCTTGATGTCAACAAATTCGTGGTTTGATTCGTTCAGGTTAATTCAAGTTGTGAATAATTCTGCATTCCATGGAGGCAGTATGAATAATGAAAGCTTTCTTAAACTTTTACATCTGAATTTTAATGAAAGAAATATTCGAATGATTGAGAGGTTTACTCAAGAGAGGCAACGTTTTAAAGAAAATTCGTCATCGAATATTATGCTACTACATGCGGTAGTAAAAATGGAATTGATAGAAAGTAGCGATATTATTGTTGAAACAGCATTTAATATCGTGGATACAGAATATTTAATATCAAATTTTGCACAAATAAGAAAAGTATGCGCATCTGCATTTATGGAAAGAGCAGCAGAAATCGAAGAAATATTTCTGCAGAATGTGGGTCATCTAGAAACAGAATCGCAAGATACAGAAATGGCAAATCCTTATACACCACTTGCCGATTTTGAGTTTATGCAACTTGTCGAAATGAATGGAAAAGTCTCTGAAGCATATCAAGAACATATTAAGCAGCATAATCGGAATTTAACCAACGTAAAAGAGAATCGCCAATTGCCGAAAAAGCTGTCGCTAGAAAGAAGCTTAATTACATTATCTATTGTAATTAGTCGACCCTGAAAAAGTATCAAACGACAGTTGTTCTGGAAAAGCTGCCCGGGGAAACTCTTGCTTACTAAAATGCATGCCCTGGTAGTTTAAATTTCCATCAAGGAATCCGATAATTTGCAGTTTTCGCCATGGGAAAAAGAGCCAAAAAATGGCCAGCAGCCATTGTTTCAGATTCCAGGCGGCAGCAGCCATCAGCAGGTTGATGCGATCGCCAATAGCGCCTTTCAGATAGTTCCTCGCCATTCGATAATCCGATTTCAGGTGGCCGATAATGGGTTCAATCGCGGCACGCCTCCTGCACTGTTTCCGCTTCTTGTCTTTCTGGTATCGGGTATCTTTCTTGAGTCCTTTTCCGGGCAAAATGATCTGGGTTCCATTGACTTCACGTTTGCCGCGGTAGCCGCGATCGCATACGGCTTGCTTGGCTGCTTTCCCGCGCGAAATCTCAACATGACGCAGGATCTCTGGTAACGTATTGCTGTCATGCAGATTCTGTTCGTGACTGATTACGCCGACGATCAGATTACCTTTTGCGGTACTGGCGATCGATGCTTGGCTAGCGTACTCATATTGTTTGTGGTCTTTCCCCTTGGCGACACAGTACACTTGCGGTTCGTGCAATGAGTAGATCTTGTTCTTATCGTTTTGCTGTTGCCGTAATACGCGCTCATACAATAGAAAGTCCCGTTGATAGCATTCAAACAGACAGTGCTGCGGTAATTCTCTCCTGAGTTCCCGTATCAATACACCTGCAATGGTTCTGAGTCGCTTTAATGCGCGTTTGGCCTTAGCTCTTTTCTTCACGTGCCGGTAGTGCCGAATATCCAGGCGCAGTGACTTCACTTCTTTGACGAAAGTGCGCCGCTGTGAAATGCCGTGGGCGGGGCCAATCTTGTTGAGGCGATTGATAATCTTGATCGCTAGTTTGCTATCCGTCGGGTACGTGATGTTCTTCTCATGCACAGTCGTGTCAACATGAACCACATCTTCCAGCGCTGATTCCCCATGCAAACCAACGCTCATCCGGAAAATCCGCTCTACACCTTGCGCACCTATGCGCTTGCGAAAATGCACCAGCTCCGTGCTATGGCAAGGCAGCTTCTGCTGGAATTCTTTCATGCCGCAAAAAACCTGGTAATAAGGATTGCGCTTCCACTGCAATACTATCGATTCGTCACTCAGATTCTCTAACTGCTTCAGTATCAATAACCCAACCATCAGCCGGATCGGCTTACTCGGCGCACCTGCCGCCGCCGCGTAATGGATGGAAAATGATTCCTCAAATTCTTGCCAGGGTATCGCTGATGCAAGCTTCAGCAACAAATCATTGGGATCAAGTTGCATCAACAAATCTGTTCCAAACAAATTCGGTTGATGAATCGTACTGCTAAGTCTTAGCATTTTTAATCACCATTTCGACCAGAAAACACTTGGATATTTTAACATTTCCGGTCGTTATGAGCATTAAGAATCAGATCATTCAAGCATAGTATCAAGTGCTTGTGGATATTTCAGGGCTGACTAATTATATTCTGTATCTCTTCAATTGATTAGTTCGTAGTTCAGCAATTGCCGCAGAGGTTATCGCAATCAGTGTATTGGCTTCTGCACTCTGCCACTTTGTTCACTAACTTATTAACTGGCAGTCGCGTAAGCTCACTTCTAGGTGGTGAATTAACCTTCGCATTGCTGTCATCCAATACAATGCCATGCTTGGGTATTTATCCCTCGCCAGTCATAGTGGGATCATAAAATCAGATTGAGAGCTCAAAATTTACATATAGGTGCCTTTATATCTGTTAAGTAGAGGAAGCCGTTAAACGTCCGTATATGAAAAAGCATAAGTTTGTGAAGCAGCTTGAAATGCAACAAAGGAGTAATTTAAATGAAATTTGATCCAGAATTCTATACGATCACGATTCGTAAAGAAAAAATCGACAATGAAATTTTATATGTGGGTAGGGTAGCTGAATTTTCTAATATCAGCGTATATGAAGAAGATTTTGAAACTGCGCGTAATCTAATTATTGATGCAATTCAAACATTGAAAAAAATCGCTGATGAAAACCACACAGATTTTCCGCTCCCATACCTTGCATCATCGAGTGAATTTCATGAGCGTGTTTCATCTTTTAGCTAAAGAGCTTAAATAAAACTTCTCTGTAAAATCATACGGAACCGGCTTTCAAGCACTAACTGGCGCCTATAGAAAGCAGCCTTAACCTCAAGATTATCGATATCTTCATTACGTCTTGCCAATTCTCGCTTCAGCAACTCAATTTCCCGCTCTAAGCTCCAAATCTGCTGACATTTACAAAATAACGCCCTGATTTCATGCGGTGGAAAACCATTTTTCCACTCAGGAACATAAAACAAATTACCCGAAAAACGATATCCTTTCCAATCATCACCCAGTAAAGCGCTCGCATCGCCTTTAAGATATAGCCTTAAAAGCCTGAGTGCTGATTCCGGAATTTCCTTAGTCCCTTTTTTCCATTTCTTAATGGCTTTTAGATCTTCACCAGTGATTCTTTCGATTTCTTCTATGCTGATGCCAAAGATTAGCTCATTCATTTTTTCAACCTAAGAGCAAAGACTAGATCATCACAAATTTTAATTGATTTTCATTTCGACAAAAGAAAGCCGACAAGCAACTTATTCAGAAGTTGTTATTGCTTGTCGGATATGAGGATATTGCACGAATGATTCGGGTTTAGAATGATGATTCAATGGCTAACGCTGGTATTCTGAAAACCGCTAAACAGTTTTTCCAGAAACTCTGAAAACATATCGGATTTTCTGCGGAATTTATTTCTGCGGTTATTCAATTTAACATAATACAAATTATTGGCAATTGAGTGTAGAATGAAATTTTGGAGAGAATTGGATCTTTTAGTCGATTTTTTCGAGAAGCTTCAAGGCCTGACTCAATCAGGCTTTTTTTTTCGTCCGTAACATAGCGTAATACCTACGCTTAACAGACTTGCTACGCGTGTATCGAATGCGCCAATAAAAATTATGAAGTATTCAGAAATTAAACGAGGTAAATGGTCCGATAAAAATCATCAGGCATTTAGCGGCAGGAATAAAGAAATAACAATATGGTGAAGTCAGGGTAAAGATAAATCGTGTTAGAGTTCTGATAGCATGCCGCCTTTGGCGGTCGTACTCTTGCGCCGGCGGCGCGCGCCCCTTGGGAAAAAATTAAATTTGATGCTGAATACTAAGCTTGAGATTCTCTTTCTTTCGCTTAAACGACGAATTAAGCAATAAGAGTGATACAAGCCAGGATTGCAAAAGTCATTGCAAATAAAGGCCTCCTTAACAAAACAGCCTGATGAACAGGCTGTTTTTCTATTTCGGGGGTTAAATTATGGCTACTCTGATTAAAATGCTCCTGATATGCTTTAGAAACTTTATCATTTATCTTTATAAGTTGCAGAAACTCAAAGTCGGCAAGTGGCATATAAGGATTTGTCATTTCCGTATTCTGTGATGCTACTTCTAGATAATCTGCATACTGCAGAAATATTTCTTCAATTTCTGCTGTTCTTGCCATAAATGCAGATGAACATGCTTTTCTTATTTGTGGATAATTTGATATTAAATATTCCTTATCAACAACACTAAATGCTGTTTCCACTATGATGTCGCTGCTTTCTACTAATTCCATTTTCACTACAGTATGTAGTAACGTAGAATTCGATGACGAATTTATTACATCACTGGCTTTGAAACGCTGTTGCTCTTCAGATAATTTTTCCATTAAGCGATCATTTCTATCGTCGAAATGTATGCGTAAAAGTTTAAGAAAGCTTTCGTTATTCATATTACCTCCGTGAGATGATCAAACCTCTCATTTTTAATTTTAAACTAAAATAATAATATTGAAGTGCGACAAATTGTCGCAGTACCCTTTTGTTTTCTGATTTCAATATATGATTCTGCAGGTAAAAGAAGGTTTCTAATGAGAAATTTGAATTTATTAGCCACTAACAAATTGTAGCTAGTCGACCCTGAAAAAGTATCAAACGACAGTTGTTCTGGAAAAGCTGCCCGGGGAAACTCTTGCTTACTAAAATGCATGCCCTGGTAGTTTAAATTTCCATCAAGGAATCCGATAATTTGCAATTTTCGCCATGGGAAAAAGAGCCAAACAATGGCCAGCAGCCATTGTTTCAGATTCCAGGCGGCAGCAGCCATCAGCAGGTTGCTGCGATCGCCAATAGCGCCTTTCAGATAGTTCCTCGCCATTCGATAATCCGATTTCAGGTGGCCGATAATGGGTTCAATCGCGGCACGCCTCCTGCACTGTTTCCGCTTCTTGTCTTTCTGGTATCGGGTATCTTTCTTGAGTCCTTTTCCGGGCAAAATGATCTGGGTTCCATTGACTTCACGTTTGCCGCGGTAGCCGCGATCGCATACGGCTTGCTTGGCTGCTTTCCCGCGCGAAATCTCAACATGACGCAGGATCTCTGGTAACGTATTGCTGTCATGCAGATTCTGTTCGTGACTGATTACGCCGACGATCAGATTACCTTTTGCGGTACTGGCGATCGATGCTTGGCTAGCGTACTCATATTGTTTGTGGTCTTTCCCCTTGGCGACACAGTACACTTGCGGTTCGTGCAATGAGTAGATCTTGTTCTTATCGTTTTGCTGTTGCCGTAATACGCGCTCATACAATAGAAAGTCCCGTTGATAGCATTCAAACAGACAGTGCTGCGGTAATTCTCTCCTGAGTTCCCGTATCAATACACCTGCAATGGTTCTGAGCCGCTTTAATGCGCGTTTAGCCTTGGCTCTTTTCTTCACGTGCCGGTAGTGCCGAATATCCAGGCGCAGTGACTTCACTTCTTTGACGAAAGTGCGCCGCTGTGAAATGCCGTGGGCGGGGCCAATCTTGTTGAGGCGATTGATAATCTTGATCGCTAGTTTGCTATCTGTCGGGTACGTGATGTTCTTCTCATGCACAGTCGTGTCAACATGGACCACATCTTCCAGCGCTGATTCCCCATGCAAACCAACACTCATCCGGAAAATCCGCTCTACACCTTGCGCGCCTAGGCGCTTGCGAAAATGCACCAGCTCCGTACTATGGCAAGGCAGCTTTTGCTGGAATTCTTTCATGCCGCAAAAGGCCTGGTAATAAGGATTGCGCTTCCACTGCAATACTATCGATTCGTCACTCAGATTCTCTAACTGCTTCAGTATCAATAACCCAACCATCAGCCGGATCGGCTTACTCGGCGCACCTGCCGCCGTCGTGTAATGGATGGAAAATGATTCCTCAAATTCTTGCCAGGGTATCGCTGATGCAAGCTTCAGCAACAAATCATTGGGATCAAGTTGCATCAACAAATCTGTTCCAAACAAATTCGGTTGATGAATCGTACTGCTATGTCTTAGCATTTTTAATCACCATTTCGACCAGAAAACACTTGGATATTTTAACATTTCCGGTCGTTATGAGCATTAAGAATCAGTATATTTATAACTAATATCAGGAGCTTATAGATATTTCAGGGTCGATTAAGTATTAGCACTATATCCATTTTTTCTTTTTAAAATAATAAAGCAATCCTAAACTGATCGTAATAAAAATCACCCATAGTGCAGGATAAGCCCATCGCCATTTCAATTCCGGCATGTATTCAAAGTTCATTCCATAAATACCGGCGATAAAAGTCAATGGTATAAAAATGGATGCGAAAATGGTTAGGACTTTCATTGTTTCATTCAGCTTATTGCTGATACTGGAAAGATAAATATCATGCATGGCAGAGATCCTCTCTCGATAAGATTCGAGTGAATCGGTGACGCGTAGTACATGATCATAAACATCCCCGTAATAACGCAGCGTTTTTTGCTGTAGCAAGGGAGTATCGATACGCTGAATTGTCGCCAATAATTCGCGCAGTGGAGAAATATTGCGTTTCATGGATATCAAACCACGGCGTATCTGTTGCACGGTTTGCAGCATCTCTTTACTGGAATTGAATAATATGTCGTCTTCCAATGGATCAATAACATCATCCAAACTATCTTCTACAACAAAATATTCATCAACTATCGTATCAAGGATAACGTACGCCAAGTAATCACTGCCAAACTGCCGTAAGCGGCCATTGCGGTTTTGCAGGTGGTTGTATATGGGATCAAATGTATCATCAGCTTTTTCTTTAAAGGTAACCACATAATTGGCTAATAGCAGGATACTGATTTGCTCGTACTGCAGACAAAAGTTTTTTTCCCGGTTAAGACTGATACCTTTGATAACCATATAAAGAAAATCATCGTACTCTTCCAGTTTGGGTCGCTGATGGGTACTTAAGATATCTTCCAATACCAAAGGATGAATATTCAGTTCCTGGCCTATGCTCTCCACGATATGGATATCACTCAATCCATCCACATTCACCCAAGTAATCTGTTCCGCGTTTTTTAAGTGTTGTAACTCTGCAATCGAAGTAATTTCATCGCGCGTCAAAGTATCCGCATTGTATTGTGTAACGGTAATTTTACATTCCGACTCATGTTTCTCGCCAATATGTACCAGTGTTCCCGCAGGAAGCCCGGATTTATCGGCTGCGCTGCTTAAAAATTTTTTAGTGGTTTGTTGCTGCAGGAAGTGTCCTGACGGAGAAGTAGAACGCATAGAAGCTTACCCGGAACGAATGGCCAAAATGCTTATTCTAAGTGCTTTGCTTACGGTTGGGGGAATATACTGCAAGAAACCAATGGAAAAAGAATAGGACTGATCGATAACGATCAGAAAACTGCAGATGCGGTTGAGTTACCGGAAGGCGTATCAGGGAATATTCTGCTCAGATAGGCCTGATTTGCCAAGATACTCGATTTGATCAGCAATTCGGTTATTCTGAAGGGAACACCAATCTTGCCAGACTTTACGGGCTTCTTCTATATCACTGAATGTCCAGAGTACCACACCATCTTCGGTCATCAAAGTTGCCATTTTATTAGGCCATTCTTTAATCAAGCAATACATTACTTTCTCCTGGGTATTTATAATGTCAGTAAGCTTAATCTGCTTGTGTGAAGATTTGATGACTGAATTATGAAGAATTTATGACAATGCGTATATTATGTAGTACTCAGCGTTCATTGATGGCATCATGTTATTTACTTAAATGTTATTTATATTCGGCGTATATCACTCTCTATTTTCTTTATAAGGAGCAATCATAATGAGAAGAACGATTTACAATCAGTTTAGTGCTTTAACAATACTCATATCAATCATGGGCTGTGCAGCTACCAACAGTCCTAATAATCCCTTGAACACGGTTGATCGCGGCTTGACAACGATAGAAAGTGCGGCGCAAAGTGGCAGGCAAGTACTTGATGCAGGTTCGGCTGCTGCTAGTACAACGGGTATTAACCAAATCGGACTGGTTGATATTTTGGTTCACCGGTTAGGTGTATCGCCTCAACAAGCATTAGGAGGTGCTGGCGCGATTTTTCAAATGGCGCAAGGAACTATGAATCCGCAAGCATTTGCCACTTTATCAAAATCCATTCCCGGAATGGATAGCATGCTGAATGCAGCTCCCGCCATGTCCAATTTGTCAGGCGGTTTATCTTCTCTGATGGGGGATAAAAGTAATACGTTGGGCAACGTAACTGCACTTGCCGCATCTTTCCAGCAATTGAGTCTTTCGCCGGACATGGTGGGTCAATTTATCCCCATCGTAACAAATTATGTAAGCAAAACAAGCGGACAGGCTACTGCCGATCTGTTGCAATCCGCTTTGACTGCACGTTGAGTGCTGCGAAATCATTTATTTATAAAGAAAAGTGCAAACCAATAGAAATATTGGCTTGCACTCTTATGTTATCGCCTGTGCAATGCTGTAATACATAAAGTGTAATGCCTTGGACAGCAGAATATTACCCTGTCGCGATGCGGAATTTACCGAGCCCCGTAAGGCTGAAAGCAATTGCGATTGCGAATGCCCTGCTAGCAAGAAGAATGCCGGAAGATCACGCAATCCGCATTGCAATTGCTCAAGCTAAACGATGGGCGTACCGTTCAGGTATCCTTCCATAATCACCGTTTGTGCTGTGATTAACTAAAGCCGGATACTTTACTCAGCTCAACATCCGAATTTATGGCGATTTTTCCAGTTTATTTTTTACTAAATCATACAAATACGACGCAAATTCCTGCTTGAGCTCCGGATGCTGTAGTGCAAATTCTACGGTTGCTTGCAAATAACCTGATTTACTCCCGCAGTCGAAACGCTTGCCATCAAACTCGTAGCCCAATACTGTTTCTTCTTTTAGCAGTTTCGCGATTGCATCGGTTAATTGAATTTCATTTCCGGCTCCGCGCTGTGTCTTTTCAAGCAGTTTAAAGATGCGCGGTGTGAGAATATAACGGCCGACTACCGCTAAATTGGAAGGTGCTTTATCGATGGCCGGTTTTTCAACAATCGCATTGACCTTTGACAAGCTATCAGAAATGGGGGAACTGTCAATAATGCCATACCGGTTGACTGTCTCGCGAGCAACGTGTTCGATTCCCAGTATCGAACAATGATGTTGGCTATAAATATCAACCATTTGGCTTAAACAACTTCTTTCGTTGGTATTGATCAAATCATCCGCCAGCAATACCGCGAAAGGCTCATCACCTACGACGGACTGCGCGCATAGCACTGCATGTCCCAATCCGAGTGCCTCTGCTTGCCGGATATAGACGCAATCAATACGTGGCGGCAGGATATTGCGAACAATGTTCAACATTTCTTGCTTTCCGCTTGCTTCTAGTTCTGCTTCCAGTTCGTAAGCTTTATCAAAATGATCAGGTATCGAACTTTTGTTGCGCCCGATGATAAAAATTAACACATCAATTCCTGCAGCAACGGCTTCTTCTGCGGCAAACTGGATCAATGGCTTATCAACGATCGGTAGCATTTCTTTTGGATTTGCTTTGGTTGCGGGCAGAAAACGTGTTCCTAAACCAGCAACAGGAAAAACCGCTTTTCTTATCGCTTTCATTTAGAGCTCTCCTTAATATTTAGTACAGTAATCTCAGATCCGGTAAATTTACAGTTGACCTATGGGCGGTAGCTTTGATCAGTTCTGATAGCCTTTGGGATTGGTGCATTGCCAATGCCAACTGCTTGCGCACATTTCTCCCAAACCATGTTTCGCTTGCCAACCCAACAGCTCAAAAGCACGTTTCGGGTCGGCATAGCAGGAGGCAATATCACCGGGACGTCTGGGTGCAATCCGATACGGAATAGACCGCCCGCTCGCCTTCTCAAAAGCATGCACTACATCTAGAACACTATAACCCAGTCCAGTACCTAGGTTCACAGTCAGGCACTGGCCTGATTTGTTATCTTGCGCGCTTTGTGACGCTTCCAATGCCTTGAGATGCCCATGTGCTAAATCAACAACGTGAATGTAATCCCTGACTCCGGTTCCATCGGGGGTAGGATAATCGTTACCCCATACGTTCAGAGCTTCTCTTCTCCCTACAGCAACCTGTGTTACATAAGGCATTAAATTATTCGGTATTCCTTGTGGATCCTCGCCGATCAATCCACTGGCGTGTGCACCTACCGGATTGAAGTATCGCAATATACTGATCCTAAGCGTGTTATCGCTTTGATGAAAATCACGCAGTATTTCTTCGACCATGAGCTTGCTGCGGCCATAAGGATTGGTGGGTGCAAGCGGATGATCCTCGGTCAATGGCAATCGGACCGGATCACCATAAACAGTTGCAGAAGAGCTGAATACCAGTGTTTTGACATCGCATTCGTGCATTGCTTGCAACAGCCGCAACGTGCCAACCACGTTATTATCGTAATAGGAAAGCGGTTGTTCAACCGATTCCCCCACTGCTTTAAGGCCGGCAAAGTGAATAACAGCATTGGCTTTACATTCTTTTAGGGCGGCTACCAAGCTCGCATGATTGCGGCAATCGCCTTCAATCAATCCCATCTTTCTACCGGTAATTCGTTCAACTCGTGCCAGCGCTTCAGGATTGCTGTTGCAGAAATTATCAAATACCGTGATGTCAAAACCCGCGTTTAGCAGTTCAACGCAGGTATGCGATCCGATATATCCGGCACCGCCAGTGACAAGAATCATGATTATTAACCTCGAAAATAGACAGATTTATCAACGGCATTGAAGACCACTGATGCACTTCAGGACTCTACTCAGCTAACTAAAATGCTGCTTGAAGTGTGTCACAAAGTTATCAAGCGAGTCTGTTGGTAAATGGTTGATACCTGCCGCAGCTTTGCGCCCTCCACCTGTGTCAAATTGCAGGCAAAGCACGTCTGCACCCTGCGGATTCGTAAGAGAAGCTCGTACACTCACCGTATATTTGCCAGAGTGATTCGGCGTAATCACTGCATGCGCACGTTCAGGATTTTCATTTGCCAGTTTGTTGGCAAAGTTACCGGTTACGCGCCTTGCCCAAGGCGCGTCTGGTAGCAAATAAGCCGCACAGCGGTCATCACTCATTAATGGATGCAATAAGGCAGCCTGGCTCATATCATCGTTGAATCCGGATGCAAGCTGAGTAAAAGCAGCCGATTGAGCAATGAAATCGAATGGATTACTATACGGCTCTAATTTCTTATATAGCTCTTCTGGATGAAAGTTCAGATCAGATAAACTGTCGCCATAGCCATTGTAGTTCAGATATTCACCCAAACGAGCGAGTTGTTCCGCTTTTGCTTCAGTTAATCCTGCCGAGTTCGCAAGCTGATGGGCTTTTTTTATAAGATTATCACCAAAGGCGGCGGTAATTGCCCACAGATGAAATTCCCCTTTCAAGTATTGATCAACCAACAAACTGGTACATACATCGGCCGACAAATCAATGTGCGGCGTCAAATTGGGATGTTGCGGTATTTCTCCGGCATGATGATGATCGAAATATTCAACAATTACACCCATTTCCAGCAAGCGCATCAAACCTTTGCGATTGCTATCCAAAGAAATATCAAGCACCGTTACCCGATCGCCTGTATTAGCTTCAACACGATCGAGTAGCTTAATATCACGCTTAACCCCGGTGACCAAGCTGCCGGTTACCGGATCAGCCAGTCTCAACTGATGCAGTGCGCACAATCCATCCGCATCACCATTAAATACATAGTACTGAGTCATATTGTTATACTAAGTGATTTTGCATATGGATAGCCATTAATTCAGATCTTCATCCAATTGAAAAAGAGGAAATCAAGGCTGATTAAGTGCGCCTTTGATCGTCAGATAATTGATAATTTGCTCAACAGCCTGTTCCGGGGTCTTATCCATCGTATCAATGCAAATTTCTGCATTTTCTGGTACCTCATACGGTGAATCAATGCCGGTAAAGTTTTTCAATTCACCACGTCGCATTTTTTTGTACAGTCCCTTAGGGTCTCGTTCTTCTGCCACATGAATGGGGGTATCGATGAATATCTCAAAGAATTCCCCTTGCTCGACCAGTTCCCGCGCCATCCGCCGTTCGGAACGAAACGGCGAGATGAACGATACCAGTACAATCTGTCCTGCATCGATCATCAGCTTGGCGACTTCAGCGATACGGCGAATATTTTCAACGCGGTCGGCATCGGTAAAACCAAGATCCTTATTGAGACCATGACGCACATTGTCTCCATCCAGCAGATAAGTATGTTTGCCCAATGAATAGAGTTTTTTCTCGACCAGATTGGCTATGGTTGATTTGCCACTGCCTGACAATCCGGTAAACCAAAGTATGAATGGCTTTTGGCCTTTAATGGCTGCATGCGCCTGCTTATTAATGTTGATGGCCTGCCAATGAATATTTTGCGAGCGGCGCAAAGCAAAATGTAGCATACCCGCGCCAACCGTATTATTGGTCAGGCGATCGATCATAATAAAACCACCGGTATCGCGATCTTCTTTATACGGATCAAATGCGATCAACTGATCAGAACTTAAATTACAAATCCCGATTTCATTGAGTTCCAGCTTTGTAACCGCAACATGCTCGAGCGTATTGATGTTAACCTTATATTTCAGCAATGAAATATTAGCCGTGACCGTTCTTGCGCCTATCTTCATTAAATACGGTCTGCCCGGCAACATTGGTTCGTCAGACATCCATACAATAGTTGCTTCGAACTGGTCTGCCACACTCGGCGGCGTGTCAGTTGCTGCAAGAATATCGCCCCGGCTGATATCGATTTCATCTGTCAGAGTCAACGTAACAGATTGCCCGGAAATAACTTGCTCAAGATCGCCATCACTGGTTACGATGCGTGCCACACGGCTTTCTCTGCCAGACGGCAGGACTCGAACAGGATCGCCAGGTTTAATACTGCCACGCACAACGATTCCAGAATAACCACGAAAATCTAGATTGGGGCGATTTACCCACTGCACCGGCATGCGAAAAACTCCAGATTCTTCAGCCGCATCTTCTACTTGTACGTTCTCAAGGTATCCCATCAATGTTTCCCCGCGATACCAAGGGGTATTCGTACTCAGCTCAGTAATATTGTCGCCTTTCAGAGCGGACATAGGGATGGTCACAATATTTTGCAAACCGACTTCTTTTGCAAAAATACGGTAATCATTATCAATTCGGTTAAAAATTTCTTCCGAGTACCCCACCATATCCAGCTTATTGATTGCCAGCACCACATAGCGAATTCCGATTAATGAAACCAGATAGCTATGCCGCCGGGTTTGTGTCAATACGCCTTTACGGGCATCGATAAGGATAACCGCAACATCAGCCGTTGAAGCACCAGTGATCATATTGCGCGTATATTGTTCATGTCCTGGCGTATCTGCGACGATAAACTTTCGCTTATCTGTCGAAAAAAAACGATACGCCACGTCAATGGTAATGCCCTGTTCACGCTCTGCCGAAAGTCCATCCACCAGAAGCGCAAAATCCAGATCCCCAGCTTGTGTACCAACTTTCTTTGAATCAACTTCCAACTGAGCCAATTGGTCTTCAAATAACATTTTTGACTCATAAAGCAAGCGCCCAATCAGAGTACTTTTTCCGTCATCAACACTGCCACAGGTGATAAAACGAAGTAAGCTTTTGTTTTCATGGGTTTTTAAATATAGCTCGATATCCTCGGCAATCAAATCAGACACGTGTGCCATTAGAAGTACCCCTCCTGTTTCTTTTTCTCCATGGAACCTGCAGAGTCATGATCGATAAGACGACCCTGCCGTTCGGATGTTCTTGCAAGCAGCATTTCCTGAATGATCGCTGTCAGCGAATTCGCTTCGCTCTCAATCGCTCCAGTTAATGGATAGCAGCCCAGGGTACGGAAACGCACTTTCTTCATCATAGGAACCTCACCTTTCTGCATCGGAAGACGATCGTCATCCACCATAATCAATGTGCCATCACGCTCCACAACCGGACGCTCCTTGGCAAAATACAGTGGGACGATGGGAATATTATTCAAGTAAATGTACTGCCAGATATCGAGTTCAGTCCAGTTTGATAACGGAAATACCCGAATACTTTCACCTTTATTTTTGCGCGTGTTATATAGCCGCCAGAGTTCAGGGCGCTGCAACTTGGGATCCCATCGATGCTGCGCAGAACGGATTGAAAAAATACGTTCCTTGGCACGCGACTTTTCCTCGTCCCGGCGCGCACCGCCAAAAGCGACATCAAAACCGAATTTATCAAGCGCCTGCTTTAAACCTTCCGTCTTCCAGATATCGGTATGAACTGCAGAACCATGGGTAAATGGATTAATTCCTTTTTCAACCCCGTGCGGATTAATGTGAACAATCAGATCAAGTCCGAGCTTCTTCGCCATGACATCTCGAAATTCAATCATTTCTTTGAATTTCCATGTGGTATCAACATGCAATAACGGGAATGGCGGTTTCGAGGGGTAAAATGCCTTTACTGCAAGATGCAGCATCACTGCACTATCCTTACCGATAGAATAGAGCATTACCGGGTGCTCGCACTCCGCAACCACCTCCCGCATAATTTGAATACTCTCCGCTTCAAGGCGTTGTAAGTGTGTCAACATTGTCAATAGCTTCCTTCAATAGTAAAACGTAGCAGCGTTATATTAATATGACTATGGATCTTCTCTTATTGCGAAATAAACTATTTTATCCCTGCAATCTTAATTCTTCCCACTCTTAGCAGGCCGTGGAGAAACTATCTGCTTTGCCGCTACAGTGTTAAAACAGACTCAAAAATGCTCATTTATTAAGCATAAACTGCGCTTTTTTACCTGTTCTTGCCTTGCATCGACTGCCTCGAATACGTCTTTAAACAGCCTGTTAGGGGAATATTTACATGCCAGTTTGCATGTATATTTTGGGCAGATTAGATGCGTATGTGATTTAGTTAATTCTAATTATATATATAGTTCTTTTTTTTACTGCTATAAAAGAATAAGGAATTCACTGTAGTTTTTAAAGAAATCCTTTAGTTTATTTCAAAAAGTATTGTATATGATACTTGCGATATTATCAGTGAATAAGAGTTGTTGTCCAAAGCAAATAAACTATGTGTTTAAAGCGAACGCGATGAATATAATTGCCCGGCAACTAATTATGCAAAGAAATGATTGAATCAGATCATAATAATAGAGATATAGGTTCATTTTTTTGAATTGAACAGAAATACCACATAGATTCTTTCTATTAATCGCAAAACCTAATATAAAACAACGAGTAAATTACCTTAAACTCCGAGAAATTAGTTTCTGTCCTCTGTGGAATACAAATAACAAAAAACCTCATTTCAACCGCAAAATAATAACTACATATTGATATTATTAATAATTAAAACAGTATGGAAATTCAATCTGACTACTTATAAATGCGTCGTTGTCAGCACGCTCCATTTAATATCGATGTCCAATCAGATAAAGCCATTTATATCGTCAGCCGAATCAGGTATAATATTGCGCTTTGGGTCGTTAGCTCAGCCGGTAGAGCAGCGGACTTTTAATCCGTTGGTCGCGCGTTCGAATCGCGCACGGCCTACCAAAATAAATCAAGGGGTTAGCTTAATAGGCTAATCCCTTTTTTATTAGTATGACTAAACGTTTACTATCATACTGTTAGCGATATACTTTTTCGATTTTTCCCAGAAATTAAGCGAAGTGGATTGGCGATCAGTTTTGTACCGAGCTTAGACGGAACTCTGATTGTTGATGATATAGATCACAAACAAGATAGCTATGACAATGCTCCGATGGAGAGCTTATGAGAAATACTTAAAACCGAACTGGGGCATTTTCAAAAATTCAAAACACGGTAGCAGGCAATTCAGGAGATTACCGAATATATCGAGATATTTTATAACCGGCAGCACAAGCAGAAACGGCTTGGCTATCTATCGCCAACTGCATTTGCACAGCGATACTATGCACATCTATTCGCTGTTTAATCACATCGACTCCTTTTTGAGAGCACACCTCAAACGCCACATTGACTAGTATTGGCTTTTACTAACTTTTAATCAGCAATCAAAATAAACTCTAATTTACTGTAGCTCTACAAATCAACGATATCCACTATAACCGAAGCCGGTTTGTGAAAACGTTTTGTACTAGGTGAATCGTAATCGATCATCAAGCGTTTCTTATCAAACAAAGTAATCGCTTCAGCATGATCAGCGCCTGCCTCAACCTGCTTCCAGGTTGAGCCTAGGGATTGTTGCACAAGCACATTTCCTGAACGCCAGATGAACTTCTCTTCATCACCTCTCATTTTCCCAAATGCCTTGATCGCTGCTTTCCAGCGGAAAATTAATGGTGGCGAGTCAAGACCTGTAGTTGGGCCGACAAGAACTAAAAGATCATCACCATCCCAGCACAAATCACGAATCCCATGCCCAGCCAGATCCATAAAATGGCGACGATATTTAAGCCCGGTGGGGCCAATTTTTGTCAGTTGCAATTGATCGGCTTTCGTATTAGGTGAATCAATCCGCTCCGGCGCTAATTCAAGAACAGTTGCGATTCCTCGCAGCACTGGCCCGCGCATTCCTACAAGCACTCTTCCATTAGGTGCACATGCTAAGCCCTCAATATCAATGCCATTGTCCTTGCCAGGAATTCCACCATTTTTGTCACAAAAACGAGTGAATAGCGTGTCGTGTCTAATCTCATCCAGCAGTTCGCTTGTGGTTGCATCACATCTAAGCTGAGCTGCACGTGTGTTGTTATCGTCCGCACTCGGAGAAAGTCGGAACTGATTGTTTTTGTTTTTATGCAAGAACAAGCAACCTAGAAAAAATCGATTTGTATCTGGTTTCACTTTACCAAGTAGTTCCAAATTTTTCTTTGTATCAAACATTGCATTCGCTTTACCGCGTTTCAGACTATGCGATCCAACCATCCATAAGAGCTGATTCGTATAGTCAAAATCCATCCCTTCAAGATCAACTTCCACTAGCTGTTTCGTCAGTTCTTTTTGTGGCGAGATTGGCAAATCAAACCAATCACTCAAATTGATCAATTCTTTGAGCTTAAAGCAAGTGCCATCATCAAATTCTTTAAGTCTGGCTAGATCGCCCCCTTCGTCGCCTGCTGCGAAAATAGAATCCTCTAAACGTACAAACGCAGACAGAGATTTCGATATTCCTTTCCCTTCTTTCTCAAATTCAAGCTTGATTTTTTTCATTAATTCACTCCAAAAAGAATTTACTTAACGAACAAGGCAGCCTTCGCAGCTATAATCAAATCTGGTAAATAGAGAATCAAGCGGCATTCTGTTTCTGGTCCCATGTATGTTTAATATCGTTAACGAATTTAACTGCGCTGAAAATGTCTGCTAACAAGTTATACCCTCTTAACCGGAACCAATTTTTCTGTTAAGGAATCTCTGATTAAGTTGATTACATTCATGGTTCGACAAGCTTACCACGAACGTAATCAATATATTACCGTTCATCCTGAGCCTGTCGAAGGACTTAATCAGAGCTTTCTCAAGTTTTCATTAATTTAAAAGGCTATGTAACAGTTAACTGTTAAATTTTCCAATTCACTGATGACAAATGATTTTTTGATAACAAAAAAACATATAATCAATTGATTAAAAAATAAATCGTGTTATTTTGCAAGTCATTCTCAACAACCAACTGTAACATAGTCATTTAAAAGCCAGTGTTGCTGTCCGGCTTCCATAATTTTTCGTTTTGACAGAGCCATACTCACACCAGAAAAATAAGCATTATGCTTATATCAATAAGTTCTTTTCATGTGCAGAATTTTTAGTGCCCATGTTCAGAATAAATAAAGCTTTCATTATTAAAACTCTGGATAGAGGAAACTAACTGAGCTTCACATTCAGGTGAGTGCAATTCAAATAGAACATTCGATGTATTTTTACATAATATAACTTATCAGGAGAAAGCATGAACACACAAACGAAATTACTCGCATCTGCCCTAATCTTCGCAGGGTCAGTTTCTACAGCGTCTGCAGCTGCCGTCATAACCGACATTACTGCCAGCGGCGCAGGTTTAGGTTCTTTTAGCTATACTGATGATGGTTCCAGAAATCTGGATCTGACTAAAGTTTTTGATAGCGTGAATCCAATCGTCTTAACATTTACGGTTGCTCACGATACCGGACCGGGCAATCCCTACAACATTACCGAGCATATTACAAATAACACGGGAGTAAATTGGACCGACTTTCATTTTACTATCACCGAGCCAAATCAAGGTAACGGAGTTGTATTTACCAGCTTCAATAGTTCAACACTTTCTGGCTTCTCACTAGATTCGCCCCCATCGAGCGGCCCTCGTGATCTTAACTTCACAGGTTCGTTAGTGGATGGCAATGAAGCGCATGCACTCTTCAATATAAGTCCGTTCGATCCCGGTGCTGGAAATACCACTACATTTACTCTGACACAGGTTGCGACAATACCAGAACCAGAAACCTATGCCATGTTATTGGCAGGTTTGGGCTTAGTAGGTTTCATGGCACGTCGCAGAAAAGAATCAGCGGTTTAAGTTATAGAGTCGGCCATTAAACAATTCGATTTTTCATAGAAGAGAAGGCCGGAATACGGAGATTCTAGTAAATCTTTTTAATGGCTGGATCAATAGACTAAGATTTGATTCGGAACGGGAGCTTCGGCTCCCGTTTTCGTTGCTTTGATTGCAATAGAGTCACAGACTGTTAATCCGCAGCTCACACTAGGCAAAACCTAATTTTTAAATAATACAGCTATATTAATGGCTTGTATTTTTGTGGTCTCAACCAGGACAAATGACCTAAAAGAAAGTGTCAACATCCTATTCCCCAAAGGGGATTCTAAGCATATATTAATGAAATTAATATTTTGTGTGCTTATCTCAAAAATATTATATAGATAGTTAATAGCATTACACGCTATTTATCCTTTACTCTTTTCTTTATAAGGAAAAATATCATGAAGCAGGTAATAAAAAACAAGAAAATCAAAATTTTCATCAGTATTTCGTGCCTGACTCTCCTAGCCATGGCATCGTCCGCACAAGCTATTACCTTCAGCCCTTTCGTTACAAGCACGGATCTAAACACTACACTTGGCAATACCGCGACCATCGGTTTTACTTACGCTGGTGACAAATTTGTCGGTTCGGTGTATTACGGGGCGAACAATAATCAATTGTACTCGACAGATCTCACCGGTGGCAGCATCGCGAAGTTTGGGTCACCCGTACCCAGCTTCTCCGGTGAGGTATATGTAAGCAGCTCGCTGGGAATCGGCGGCTATGGTCCACGTGATATCTACGCTGGAGCACAGTTCGAAGGATCAGTTTATCGGTTCGCGAATGATGGATCGTCGCAAAACTTGTTTGCCTCTGGACTGGTTGGTGGCGTGCGTAGTATTGCGTTTGATCCGTATGGCTTGTACAACAACAATATGATCGTTGCAACCACTAGCGGAAACATTTACGAGGTTAGCAATACAGGTGTTCCAACCCTGCTCGCCTCAGTAGGCGAAGATGCGGAAGGGATTAGCTTTGCGCCACAGACCTTTGGTTCTTATGCTGCAGGCACACTGTTTGTTGCATCTGAAGGCTCAGGTAGCCTGCGCGCGATTACACCAGACGGAACCGTGACGACAGCGATCTCTGGTTTGTATGGTGCAGAAATGGTGAGTTTCGTACCACTTGATCTCGGTGATAGTGGCAACCCGCTTGAGGGTTTCTATGCCGCTGCTTACCCAAGCGACATTCAATTTGCTGCGGCTTCCGAGTTTACAGCCTATAAAGGTGATGCCATTATTACTGGCGAAACCGGTCACCAGGTATGGCAAGTTCATCCGGATGGGAGTAGCTTTACTGCCAACTTGCTGGGATACTTTCCTGGCCAACCCGAAGACGGTATCTTTGTCACGGCAGATATTCTCAACCCTGTCCCAGAACCCCAAACCTACGCAATGTTGCTGACTGGTCTAGGCTTACTGGGTTTCATGGCACGTCGCAGAAAACATTCAGCAGTTTAAATTTGACTTAGATTTAATCAAGAGCGGGGACTTTAGGTTCCCGTTTTTTTCTTGGGTGGTAAATGCAGTTGTTAAATCAATGTGATGTCAGTTTCATGTAAATAGCGGAGTGAAAGTGTACTAACTCGATACCAGATTGCCCATATCACTGCAGCATGGCGGCGTAAGATGGATCATCTGGGGTAAACGTAAGTTAGAAGATTCAGGAAAATTCCCCAATGGCGGCTGGGCACGTATCGATTCCATCAAGATGGAAAAATGGAAACCCTGGCACCCCAGACCTGTATTGATTCCTGCTGAAAGCTTCATGGAAAAAGATCGCGACAAACAATCCCATTGGATAACGCCGGCACAGGGGATGGCGATACAAGCGTTACTGGCTGAACGGGATGCTGACAGAGAGTCTATGTGATTACTGAAGAGACGCCATCTGAATTGCAGTAGGACTACCAGCTAACCCAACCCCGGCCAATAGTGGCTATCCGGCAATGGCCGTTTCCCAAAAATCGCCTGCCCAACGCGCACTACTGTCGCGCCTTCTTCGATTGCCAGTTCATAATCACCTGACATACCCATAGAGAGCTCGTCAAATGATAAGCCAGCCGGCGATTCCTGACGCAGCATGGCTTGGATTTCGCGCATTTTGATGAAACATTCGCGCACCCGGTCATGATCGGCAGAGAAAATCGCCAGTGTCATGAGACCTTTGATGCGCAGCGATGAGAATTTGGGCAATTCCATGACAAAAGCGCGCACATCTTCCGGTGCTAGGCCGAATTTGCTGGCTTCGCCGGAGCTGTTCACCTGCACATAGACGTCGATCGCGCGCCCTTCGTTTTGCAGACGTTTGTCGAGTTCTTCGGCGACTTTTAGGCTGTCGAGTGCTTGGAATTCATTGGCAAAACGTGCCAGATACTTGGCTTTGTTGGTTTGCAGATGACCAATGATCGACCATTTGATATCTAGGTCCTTCATCACCTCGGATTTTTCACGCGCTTCCTGAATCTTGTTCTCGCCCATTTCGTGGCAGCCAGCGGCAAAGGCAATGCGCAATCTCTCGGCCGGCACTGTTTTGGTAACCGGCAGGAGCCGCACACTGGCGGGATCACGCCCAATTCGCTGGCAGGTATCTACAATGCGTTGCTTAACCATTGCAAGATTGGTTTTAATTTCGTTGAATTGCTGCTCTTCGTTGAGTTCCAAAGTATTCTCCTGATCCATTGCGCTTAAGTTTCTAATCGCTTAGTTGCCTGATGAAAAACCATTTTCCAATGATTCCCTTGATGTTGCCAAATCGACGTTCTTATCGACCCCTTGCTGGTGCTGCTCGGGTCATTGCATTTTTTTGCAAAATAGACAGCCACTATCAAGCCATCCGTTAACGCTTTGATTCTAAAATCCGTTAGCGACCATCGAATAGCGTTATCCTTATTCAACAGCCAATTGACCACGTCAACTCTTTGACTGATTTTCCCATCGTTGCCGATCTCTTCAAAGTCTGCGGATAACCAGTCATTGATCAGTGCGGGATTTGCTCTCCAATTTGTTTGCAATAATTCGAGTTCCCGTTGTTTAATGTGCTCCGCGATGCCTTGCAATTCCATACAAAGGATTCCGGCTATTTAACACGCATTCCGGGTTGCGCGCCTGCGTCAGGAGAAAGAATGAATAATTCTCCCGGGTTGCCACCGCCGGCTGCCAGCACCATGCCTTCCGATAGTCCGAATTTCATTTGGCGCGGCGCAAGATTCGCCACCATCACTGTGTAGCGCCCTTTTAATTGTTCCGGGTCATACGCCGATTTGATACCGGCAAAAACCGTACGTTGTTCGCTGCCAATATCCAGCGTCAATTTCAGTAATTTGTCCGCCCCTGGCACATGCTCGGCATTGACGATTTTGGCCACACGTAAATCAATCTTACTGAAATCATCGATGGAGATCGTATCGGCAATCGGTGTCACGGCGTGTTGCTGTTTTTCTGCATGCCGTGCGGGAGAATGGGCTTGAACAACGAGTGTTAGGCTTTGCGTATTGACTGCGATCAATGCATCAATTTGTTTGGCGTCAATGCGTGTCATCAAATGCTGATAAACGTTGATTGTGTGCCCGGCAGGCAATAACAAATCCGAAACCGGTTGACCTTCCCGCAGTTCAGGCCATGTCAGCGTTCCACAGTTTAGAAAAAGCTCAATCTGCCTTACTGTTTCCGGCAAGATGGGTTTCAGATAACGCGACAGCACAGAGAAAAGTTGTATTCCCAGACTGCAAACTCGCTGTAGTTCTTCTCCACGATCGGGATTCTTGGCGATTTCCCACGGCGCCAGTTCGTGAATCATTTCATTCGCTTCGTCGGCGAATTTCATGATCTGACGAATCGCAGATGAAAATTCTCTTTCTTCAAACGCTTTCACAATGGAATCGGGCCGCCAGGTGGCAAAACGTTCGTTCACCAAGGACTGCAATTGTTGATACTGCACACCATCCGCAAGCTTGCCGTCAAACCGTTTGCTGATAAAACCGGCGCAGCGGCTGGCAATATTAATAAATTTGCCGACCAAATCCGAATTGACCCGTGCGACAAAATCTTCCAGATTCAGGTCAATGTCTTCCAGCGTGCTGTTGAGTTTGGCCGCGTAGTAATAGCGCAGCCATTCCGGATTCAGACCTTGCTTCAGGTAACTTTCCGCGGTGATGAACGTGCCACGGGATTTACTCATTTTTTCACCGTTCACGGTGAGGAAGCCGTGCGCGAAAATCTTCGTGGGTGTCCGGTAACCTGCGTTTTCCAGCATCGCAGGCCAGAACAAGGCATGAAAATACAAAATATCCTTGCCGATAAAATGATACAACTCGGTTTCCGATTGTTGCTGCCAAAATTCGTCAAAATCAATGTGCTCGCGAACGCATAAATTCTTGAAGCTGCCCATGTAGCCAATCGGCGCATCCAGCCAGACATAAAAATACTTACCTGGCGCATCGGGTATTTCAAAACCAAAATAAGGCGCATCCCGCGAAATATCCCAGTCGGAGAGTTTGTTCTCCCCCGCTTCGCCCAGCCATTCACGCATTTTATTTGCGGCCTCCGGCTGCAAATGGTCCGCTTCACGGGTCCAGCGACGCAGAAAATCAGCACACCGCGTATCAGATAAACTGAAAAAATAATGTTCCGATGATTTCTTGATTGGCTTGGCGCCGGATACGGCTGAATAGGGATTTTTGAGTTCCGTTGGCACGTAAGCGGCGCCACAGACTTCACAGGAATCGCCGTACTGGTCTTTGGCGGCGCATTTCGGGCACTCCCCTTTGACAAACCGGTCGGGCAAAAACATATTTCTAACCGGATCATACAGTTGTTCGATTCCGCGTATCGCAATCAATCCTGCAGCCTTGAGCTTGCCGTAAATGACTTCGGAAAAATGACGTGTTTCCGCCGAATGTGTGCTGTAATAGTTATCAAACTGGATATGAAAGCCAGTAAAATCTGCCGAATGCTCATCGTGTACACGCGCAATCAATGCTTCCGGCGTGATGCCTTCTTTTCCCGCGCGCAACATGATCGGTGTGCCATGCGTATCGTCCGCGCACACATAATAAACCGTATGTCCGCGCATTTTCTGAAATCGCACCCAAATATCCGTTTGAATGTATTCCACCAAATGGCCTAAATGGATGCTGCCATTGGCATAAGGTAGCGCTGAGGTAACCAGAATTTTTCGCTTGTTCATTAACTCTCAAGAAATCAGATTAGACAAAGATGAATTGTAACAAACTGTGTGGGCATTCCTGATATTTGTTACCATCCCCTTATTAAATTATTAACCGTAAATTGGCTGTAAAAGGAGTTTGTAGTGACTATTTCTGAGCAACAAATACAATCTGTACTCAAGCAAACCATTGATCCGACGACGGGCAAGGATTACATGACCTCGCAGACAGTACGCAATATTCAAATTAACCAAAGCAATGTGTCCCTCGAAGTCGAGCTGGGTTATCCGGCGAACAGTGTCAAAGATACCATCCAGAAACAAATTGTTGATGCACTGAAATCCATACCGGGCATTGGAAATATCCAAGTCATGGTCAACAGCAGAATTATTCCGCACAGCGTACAAAAGGGCGTTAAGCTGATCCCTGGCGTTAAAAACATCATTGCAGTGGCATCCGGCAAGGGCGGTGTCGGCAAATCAGCAACTGCGGTTAATCTGGCATTAGCATTGGCGGCGGAAGGCGCAGTCGTAGGAATTCTGGATGCGGATATTTATGGTCCATCACAACCGCAAATGCTGGGAATCACAAGCCACCCGGATTCGCTCGATGGCAAAACCATGGAACCCGTTCTGGCGCATGGCATCCAGGCCATGTCCATTGGCTTGCTGATTGATGTGGAAACTCCGATGGTTTGGCGCGGTCCGATGGTTACACAGGCATTGCAACAGTTACTCCATGATACCAATTGGAAAGATCTGGATTATTTGATTGTGGATTTACCACCCGGCACCGGTGACATTCAACTCACGCTTGCACAAAAAATACCCGTAACCGGCGCTGTCATTGTCACCACACCGCAGGATATCGCTTTACTCGATGCGCGCAAAGGATTAAAAATGTTTGAAAAAGTGGGGATTCCGATTTTTGGCATTGTGGAAAACATGAGCACACATACCTGTTCTCAATGCGGACACACGGAACCCATATTTGGAACCGGTGGCGGAGAAAAGATGTGTCAGGACTATAACGTGGAATTTTTAGGTGCGTTACCCCTCGATATCAAAATTCGCGAACATACGGACATGGGCAAACCCACCGTAGTCGCTGAACCTGACGGGAAAATAGCCGATATCTATCGGCTGATTGCACGGAGAGTCGCCGTTAAAGTGGCCGAATCCGCTGAAGATCACTCAGAATTATTCGCTAAGATCGTAATGGAAGATGACTAGAAAAGGTTAAGGAATGACGATTAAATCAGATAAGTGGATACGCCACATGGCGCAAACGTATGGCATGATCGAGCCCTTCGAACCTGATCAGATTCGCCAGAAAAACGACCAGCGGATTGTTTCTTATGGCACCTCAAGCTATGGTTACGATATCCGTTGCTCGGATGAATTTAAATTATTTACCAATATCAATTCCACCATCGTCGATCCAAAAAATTTTGACTCCAATTCATTTGTTGATGTCAAAAGTGAGGTGTGTATCATTCCACCCAATTCTTTTGCGTTGGCCCGCACCGTTGAGTATTTCCGCATCCCGCGTAATGTACTGACTATTTGTTTGGGCAAATCAACTTATGCCCGCTGCGGCATTATCGTCAATGTCACCCCATTTGAACCGGAATGGGAAGGGTATGTCACTTTGGAGTTTTCCAACACAACCCCCCTGCCCGCTAAAATTTATGCCAACGAAGGCGTCGCGCAAGTTATTTTTTTTGAATCGGATGAAGTCTGTGAAACTTCTTATAAGGATCGCGGCGGCAAATACCAAGGGCAGCACGGTGTCACATTGCCCAAAATTTAAAGCGGTGAAAGTTGATGATTGATGTGCGGGACATTTTTATGCTGTTGACACGAAAAAGTGTCAAGCAAACCAAACGACTCTCCATATTTTTAGCGCTTATTCTATTTTCTGCAGCTTTTTCTGTGGAAGCGCAAACACGCATCTCTTTACCCCATACCGGATTCATGCCGGAAGATATTGCGGTCATCGTCAACGAGGACGATCCTTTATCCCGGCAAATTGGCAATTACTACCAGCAAGCACGGCATATCCCTGAAATTAACATGATTCGTCTGCGTTTTTCATCTGAACGCAGTGTGATGACGCGCAAAGAATTTCAACAACTAAAAAAAAATATTGATCGGCTTACTCCTGATCACGTACAAGCATACGCAGTTGCCTGGACCAGCCCCTACCGGGTGGGTTGTATGTCGTTGACTTCCGCATTAGCATTCGGTTTCGATGAAAAGTATTGCGCCACAAAATGTGCACCAACAGCACCAAGTCCCTATTTCAATGCGCCAAGCCAGTATCCAGCCACTGATTATAAACTTCGGCCAACTATGATGCTGGCGGGGACATCCTTTGAACAAGTCAAAGCGCTGATTGACCGGGGTATTGCTTCAGACCACAGCTTTCCAAAAGGTCAGGCCTATTTACTCAGCACTTCAGACAAAGCGCGGAATAATCGCGCAACAAGTTATGCACAGACTGCAAAGGACCTGGCTGGTGTTTTTTCTCTGCAGATACTGGAAACCAATTTCATTTCTGATCGCCAAGATGTTCTTTTTTACTTTACCGGATTGACTGAAGTACCCATGCTGGAAACGCTTGGTTTCCTGCCCGGCGCTTTGGCAGATCACTTAACATCGGCAGGCGGCAGGCTGACCGATTCTCTCCAAATGAGCAGCTTGCGCTGGCTGGAAGCAGGCGCCACAGCGAGTTATGGCACAGTAACTGAGCCTTGCAGCTTTCCACAGAAATTTCCTTCCCCTGCGGTTGCCATGTTTCATTATGCATTGGGCGCTAGTGCTATTGAGGCATATTGGAAAAGTGTGGCCTGGCCGGGACAAGGCGTATTCATCGGTGAACCGCTGGCTAAGCCATTTGCTCCGTTATTACGGAAAATAAATCCCGGACGCTATGAATTGACAGTCTTCTCACCCCGTGAAGGGCGGTTGAGAATTGAAAAATCACTTTCTGCCGCCGGGCCATTCAAACTTCATTCGAGGCCGCAATCAATCCGCCGAGGAAAAAATCTTATTCACTTCAGGTTTAATGAAAAAACAGATGGTTATTTGAAGTTGCAATGGAATTGATCAATCGCCAGCATACACAATAATCTGAGAAATAAAATAGTCCCTATATCATGGTGTTGAAGCCAGACATTCATTTAATAAGAATTGCCTAAACTTTTTTGAAAAATACCCGCCTAATCCCGCATAAATAGTCATCATATAATATGTTGTTTTGAAATACTTAATTTGAACTATAAAAAAATTAATCTTGCTATAAAAAAACACTTGATTTGCCTGAAATGCAGACTATAATGCGTGCAAATTCAAATCAAACAAACTTACCGATAAGGAGGTCATCATGAAAACTATCAAGAACTTTTTTGCCGCGGTTGACTTAGTCAATGTTCATATTCCTGTAACGTAGCCATTTTTAAAGGAAGACAACCCATGCATATATTTCCCTCTACACTTCAGAAATCCGATCAATCTGAAGTCCTGTTTGATACCCATCCCGAAATTAGTCTGAATTTCAAGTACGTTCAGAATGAACTGAAAAAAGGCTATCAACGCCCCTTTTTACTGATTGACCGCAACATTATCCAGCAAAAAACTCGGCGTTTTAAAGCTGCGATGCCACGAGTTCATCCGCATTATGCAGTTAAAGCAAATCCCGATGAACGTGTACTGAAAACACTCATTGAAGAAGGCGCCGGCTTTGAGATTGCTTCTATTGCCGAACTAGATTTGCTAATGAAGCTGGGAGTATCTGCTGCTGAAATATTTTATAGCAATCCAATGAAATCCAGGACTTACCTGGAATACGCCGCGAAGAAAGGCGTTGAATGGTATGTGCTCGACAGTATTGAAGAACTGCGCAAAATCGTCAGTGTTAAACCCGATGCCAAGATGTATTTACGCATCGATACGCCGAATATCGGTAGTGACTGGCCATTAGCGGGAAAATTTGGAACACATCTTGCCGACATTAATGAAATCATCCAAGAAGCTGTAAAGCTTAACGCAGATTTGGCCGGGGTTACATTCCATGTAGGTTCGCAGTGCCGTAATCCGCAGAATTGGCGAGTAGGTATTGAACGCGCCAAGAAAGTTTTTGCTGATATGCAACTTGCGGGTTTAAATCCTCGACTGCTTAATATTGGTGGCGGGTATCCGGTTCGTCATATCAAACCCATTCCTTCGATTGAAATCATCGCTGAAGTCATCAACGATGCCATTGCTGATCTACCTGACAATATCCGCATCATGGCAGAGCCTGGCCGTTATTTAGTATCTGATTCAGCTTATTTTGTATGTCGAGTGGTGGGTACTGCAACTCGAAATGGGAAACGATGGATGTATTGGGATGCAGGCATGTTTGGCGGCGTCATAGAAATGACTGAAGGATTACGCTACGAAATCCTGACTGATCGAAAAGGTAGCAATATCCCTTGGTCTGTTGCCGGTCCAACTTGTGACTCAGTCGATATTCTAATGCATGATCTCATGCTACCTAACGACATACAAGAAGGTGAATTTATTTATATACCCAACGCGGGTGCCTATACGACTGCTTACGCCAGTAATTTTAATGGGTTCCCTTTACCTGATGTGAAAGTGATATAAGTATCCGGTATTAATAGCCCATCAATCAACAGTCTTAAATAAAAAATGGTGAAGCAGCTTCAGTGCGCTTCACCATTTTTTTTCATTAACAGTGCAAAAATCTATCAAAACACCAGTTAAGTCGCATTTACTTTACGATCAAGGACGACAAAATGGTATTCCAGATTGGTGTCGTTTTCTGAAATATGCCTATCGCGTTGCGTTTCTTCCCACTCGTTAGGATCAAACTCAGGAAAGAAAACATCTCCCTCAAAATCTCTCTGAATCTCCGTGATATAAATGCGCTGACAAATCTTAAGGGTTTGCCGGTAAAGTTCTTCGCCCCCAATGATAAAATTCTCACCATTGATCGATTTGGTTCTTTCGCAGATCAGAAGCGCATCGTCAATGGTGTTAACCACAATCGCTCCCGGCACTTCATATCCTGTTTGATGCGTGACAATAATATTCGCTCTGCCGGGCAGAGGTCTACCAATAGACTCATATGTTTTACGTCCCATCACAATGGTTTGTCCCATCGTCAGAAACTTGAAATGCTTTAAATCGGCTGGCAAATGCCACGGCAATTTATTATTCCTGCCGATCACCCGGTTTCTCGCCATAGCTACCAGTAGGGATAAACGAGGTGTCGTCATACAGCTACTGGTGCCTTGATAGCCGGATAAGGATCATAATTTTCCAGAAGAAAATCTTCATATTTAAAATCCAGTATCTCTCTTATATTTCGATTCAATCGCATGACCGGCAGTGATTTCGGCTCACGCTTTAACTGCTCGTGCGCTTGATCAAGATGATTCCGATAAAGATGTGCATCCCCTAGGGTATGCACAAAATCTCCCACTTCAAGGTTGCAGACTTGTGCAATCATTAAAGTAAGCAATGCATACGATGCGATATTAAAAGGCACGCCGAGAAAAATATCAGCACTGCGCTGATAAAGCTGACACGATAAGCGATTATCCGCCACATAAAACTGAAAAAATGCATGGCATGGGGGTAATCGCATTTTTTGTAAATCCCCTACGTTCCATGAAGAAACAAGCATGCGCCTCGAATCAGGTGTGCTTTTAATCTGTTCGATGACCTGCTTAAGCTGATCGATATGCTGGCCATCTGCTGTTGTCCAGGATCGCCATTGATGACCATATATCGGACCAAGATCACCATTCGTATCAGCCCACTCATCCCATATGGATACGCCTTTGTCGCGGAGATAGCCGATATTCGTGTCACCTTGCAAGAACCACAACAATTCGTGAATTATAGATTTTAAATGGCATTTCTTAGTTGTCACTAATGGAAAACCATCCGCCAAGTTAAAACGCATTTGATAGCCAAAGACTGAGAGTGTACCAGTGCCCGTTCGATCGGATTTCTGGTATCCGTGATTTATAACATGCTGCATTAACTCAAGATATTGGCGCATCCTTAGTTGAAACTCCTCATTTGAATCAGAATAAAGTCCATCCGCTGCAGGCTATCTCAGCCATAATGTACATAAGCCGTATATAATAACAAGATTATCAATAATCAACTTAATGCAATGACGTCCGGTATTGTCATTCAAAAAATAATATTCAACAGGAAAGCTTTCAATGCTGGCATCACTTTTCCAAAATATATCACCTTTCGATCAATCTATTAAAGCATCGCATATTCTCGTAGTACTCCCCAAATTAGAAAAAGTCCCCAAGAAGTTCGATATTACTGGTGAAGAGCCGCTGCAAAAGCTGCTATTGCGACGCGAAATGCAACTAACTGATCTAAGTGAAACGCCAGTTAGTGCAAATCTTGAGAAAGGCGAGTTATGTGCTTGGGTCATGATTGATACAAGCAAGACCGTATTCGATCAACAAACCTGCGTACGGAAAGCACTTAAACTGCTTCTCTCAGAAAATCCCTCCGAAATACATATCAATGTCTATGGAACGACTCAGCAGCGAAGAAATTTTTCTGAATTAACAGTTTATGCCACCTGGGTCAATGGTGCTGCCCTTCCTGTACGTAAAAATAAACCGGTTAGAAAACCGCTAGATAAAATCTTTTTATATGGCTATAAAGATAGCGAGAACTTTACCCTGCAGCGCGCGCTGGCTGAGGGAAATTTGTTAGCGCGTGGCTTAACCGCATTGCCAGCAAACGAACTAACACCGAAAACCTATCGCCAGCAAATTAAGAAACTGGCTGAGAACGAAGGCTGGAAATATCAGGAATATGATATAAATAAACTCAAGGAAATCGGTGCAGGTGCCTTTGTTGCCGTTGCCCAAGGCAGTGATTCCGACGATGCTGCCATTGTTCATCTGCAACATCACTGCAAACAACATGCACAGAATAAGAATGTTGCCATTATCGGTAAAGGCATCTGCTTTGATACCGGCGGACATAATTTAAAGCCAGCCCGGTATATGCAGGGCATGCACGAAGACATGAATGGCTCTGCTGTCGCATTGGGTATTTTGCTTGCTGCCACACGGGCTGAAATTCCCGTCAGAATTGACTGTTGGCTTGCAATAGCACAAAACCATATCAGTCCACGTGCCTATAAGCAGAACGACATCATTTCAGCGCTAAGTGGATTAACAATTGAAATAGTCCACACGGATGCTGAAGGACGTATGGTTCTAGCAGACACCTTAACGTTGGCGGGGAATCTGAAGCCAGATCTAATCATCGATTTTGCTACCTTGACCGGCAGCATGAAAACCGCGTTGGGATCACGCTATAGTGGTGTTTTTAGTAATCGCGATGACTTGTCCCAAAAAGCTGTTTCTGCAGGCAAAGAAAGCGGTGAACGCGTTTGTGTTTTCCCGATGGATGCTGATTATGAAGAAAGTCTTGAAAGCAATGTAGCAGATATCAAACAATGTGAATTAGGCGGAGAATTCGATCATATTCTCGCCGCGTGTTTTCTGCGGCGATTTGTTAACGAAACGCCTTGGCTGCATATGGATTTATCTGCTAGCAGTCATAAAGATGGTTTGGGCGCAGTGGATAGTGAAATTACCGGATTCGGTGTCGGTTGGGCTATTGAATTTCTGAAAACTGTCTGAAGAGGTAAAGTGCTTATTGCAGCTAGCTTTTTACTATGACCAATTTCTGCCCAATTGATAGATTCTCATCACTATCATTCCAAGATTTAATTTGATCAACGGTTGTGCCATAGCGTTTTGCAATCTCATACAAAGTATCGCCTTTTTTTACAACATAAACATTCGACTGATAATTTTGTAACTGTTTCTTCTTTCGTGCAATATTATCGGCTTGATTCTCCGTCACATCATGCGGAACTAGTATTTTCTGTCCAAGCGTGACATTTTTATGTCTGGCAATCCCGTTAATTGTTTTTAATTGCATTACGGTAGTACGATGACGGGCTGCAATTTCATTGATATTCTCACCTTTCTTGACGCGATAGAACTGCCATGAAACCCTGGGGTCTTGATAAGTTTCCAGATTTTTTAAAAAGATCTCTTTATTGTTCTTAGGTAATAATAAAGTACGCGGCGCATCAGACACTTTAATTACATAGCGATTATAGGCCGGATTTAGGGCACTAAATTCAACTTCGGAAATGTTTGCTAGACGGGTAACTAAGGAGATGTCGATAGGTTCATGTATTTTAATTTGGTCAAAATACGGCCGGTTCGCTATCGGTCGAATTTGTATACCATATTTTTTAGAATTAACAATGATATCTTTAACCGCCAATAGCTTATATACGTAGTGCTTTGCATCAACAGGCAGGTTCAAATCATAAAAATTGCCTGATCTGCCTTTATGAATGCTCCTAGATAATACTTTACTGACAGCTCCTTCACCTAAATTGTATGCCGCGATGGCCAACTTCCAATTATCAAACTTCTGATACAGATATTGCAAATAATCGAGAGCGGCCTGAGTTGATGCAATAATGTCACGGCGATCATCGTGCCATACATTTTGTGCCAATCCTAAGATTCGCCCCGTTTCAGGTTGAAATTGCCATAACCCTGCAGTCTGGCTATTAGATTTAATCAGAGGATTGTATGTGCTTTCAACAACCGGCATCAACGCGATTTCCATCGGCATGCCGCGGCGCTCGACTTCCTCCACAATATAATACAGATACCGTTCGCTATTCGCGATAATACGATTAAAAAATTCCGGATTCTGCGAATAGGAAGCACCTATTCTATGAACTATTTTACTGTCTGGTGGCAACGCAAGTGCAAAACCATTTTGTAAGCGGCTCCACAAATTTGCATGATACTGAATCTTTCCTTGTACCAATCTTTCCGCAAATGCATCCAACGATATAAATGTACAAGTCCAAAAAAGTAACGATGTCAGTAAAACAAGAAGGCCATTTCTCTTTAAAATCATTTATATATATTATTTTTTATATCCATATCAGCTAACAGGATATATAAATTTCCGATCTTTGCAAACTGTTTTTTACATGAAAAAATACACCTATTCAGAAAATAATGTTTACTATCATAATATTATATAAATTACTTTAAGAAAAATATTAAGAATCATTCTCGAATATTGGATTGACTATTGAATTCCTGAAGTAAAATTGTTGATTTTGGCTGCCATCCCTTTTTTCGATAATCAACTGTAACGTTGGTAAAAATGCCGCCCCGCACGTAAAAACGAGCGATTAATCGAATATATCTTGGCTTTAAAGCTGCAACGAGATCATCGAGAATTTTATTAGTAACCGCTTCATGAAATACTCCCTCATTCCGGTATGACCAGATATAAAGCTTAAGGCTTTTCAGTTCAACGCATTTTTTATCCGGGATATAGTCCAGTATTAAGGTTGCGAAATCAGGCTGCCCTGTTTTGGGACACAAACAGGTAAATTCTGGAATCTCCATATGGATATGATAATCCCGGCCCATAAAAGGGTTTGGAAATGTCTCAAGCGTCTTCTCAAGTTTACTGGCCATTCTTCATGCTCATGGTTAAATTAATTCAGTTACAATAAATATCTTGCGCTATGCGTTTTCCCTATTATAACTGCCTTATCTCATAAACAAAAAATTGCGCTTAACCCATATCAAACTTGCCGGCTTCAAATCATTCGTCGATCCAACTGTAATTTCTATTTCCCAAGATCTTGTAGGCATCGTGGGTCCCAATGGTTGTGGTAAATCAAATATCATCGATGCGGTGCGCTGGGTTCTGGGTGAATCTAAGGCCTCTGCGCTACGGGGCGATTCGATGCAGGATGTTATCTTCGCAGGATCAGATAACCGGAAAGCTGTGGGACGCGCCAGTGTCGAAATAGTTTTTGATAATCACTTAGGTAAAATAACCGGGCAATGGTCTAGTTATGCAGAAATCGCGATTAAACGCGTGCTTCAACGCGATGGCATCTCAAACTATTTCATCAATAACCTGCAAGTACGCCGGCGTGATATTTACGATCTTTTCCTCGGCACTGGAGTCGGAGGCCGGGGTTATGCGATTATTGAGCAAGGCATGATCTCTCGAATTATTGAGGCAAAACCTCAGGAACTAAGAAGTTTTCTGGAGGAGGCGGCAGGAATCTCTCAATATCGGGAAAGACGACAGGAAACTTTCTTGCGTCTTATAGAGACCAGGAAAAATCTCACGCGGCTAGAAGATATTCGCCAGGAATTAATATCTCAGTTGCAACATCTCGAAATCCAGGCAAAGATTGCCCAGCAATATAAGAATTTACAAGAAAAATTGCATAGATCGCAATCTTTATTGTGGCTACAGCGTAAAGCTGAAGCGATTGACCAGCGAACTCATGCAGAAAATGCAATTAAAAGATTTGAAGCAGAATTGGATATTGTGCGCACAAGTCAACATAATGCAGAAATAGAATATGAAAAAAGCCGGGCAAAAGAATATGCCGTCAACGACAAACTGCTCCAAGTACAAGGGAAGTTGTATGCTACCGATGCTGAAATAGGACGTCTTGAGCAAGAAATAAGTTTCTTAAGAAACACAACTGATCGTATAGCACACCAAGTTCAAGAAGCTGAGAATCAACTAGCAAAAAGCAATGAATTAAAAAAAATTAAATTAGAAAACCTAGCACATTGGCATCAGGAAAAAACGAAAGCGGAACTCAATCACCAGAAAAGTATTCTCAAGCATGATGCAGAAAACAATAAACTCCCTGTTATTGAAGCGAATTTTCTCGCTTGCCAAACGAAATTAAACGAGAACCGGCATAATCTTCTCTTAACCGAACAAGCCAATCAACTTGAAGGTAGCCATCTTTCGCATGCCGAAAAGAATATCCAGCAACTTGAAGCACGATATAACCGTTTATTGAAAGAGCAAAGCGAACTTGCATCTATTGATCAATCCAGACTAACAGAGCAACAGCTAGAAATGGATCAAGCTGAATCTGCGTTAAATGAAGAAAACCGCAAGCATCAGGATATTGAACATCAATTAATTACGGCAACTCAATTTAAACAGCAAATAACTAATAAAATTCAAGAACTGCAACATACATTATCGCAGGCAACTGCCCGCTTCAATGCGCTGCAGGCTCTGCAGCAAAAACTGGAAAACAACCAGGATTTAACTGCTTGGCTGCGTAAACAGCAATTGGATGTTTTACCTCGCTTATGGCAAAAAATACAAATCCAGCCTGAATGGGAAAATGCGCTAGAAGCAGTTTTACAAGAGCGGCTCAATAGTATCGAATTTGAGCAATTGGATAGTATCCGGGAATGGATTAATGAGGTACCGTCTGGGAAGTGGACGATTTTTGAGCAAAGCCAAGACACTTCGCGCAATACTAGTCATCATTCAATAACTAACCAAATAAACTGTGAAAAACTGCTTACTTATGTCATGACAAATCAGCACGAAACTCAAAATGTGCTGGAGGATTGGTTAAGCAGAGTATATGTGATAGAGAATGCTGAGACGGGTCTCAGCAAAAGATCCATGTTAGACTCAAGCGAAATGCTGGTAACACGGCAAGGGCATATTATTACGCGTAATAGTTTTAACTTCTATGCACCTGATTCTCAATTGCATGGTGTTCTGTCCAGACAACAAGAACTTACCAATTTACAAAAAGAAATTGATCAGATTGAGTCTCTACTCCATCACCAGCATGGATTTTTAGCTGAAGCTGAACAACAGTGCACCGAATTTAATCGTGCACTCCAGATAATTAAAGAGAATAGCAAACAAATACAACAGCATTGGCATCGGTTACAACTTGAGACAGTGAAGCTTACACAAATTAACGAGCGAAGCGTTCATCGCAATGACCAGATCAATTCTGAATTGGCAGAAATCAAGCAGGCACTCGACAATGAGATTTCGCTGCAAGAATCTGCAAACGCTAGATTAACAAAAAATCTGGCGCAAATTGAAGCGTTCAAAGAAAATGTACAACAGGCTCAGCTAGCTTGGGAGGCAGCTGATCGTATACTCATAAATAAACGGCAACACATACAGCAAGCAACAAAGGAAATGCAGGAGATCGGATTTCATGTCAAGACCTGCCTGAGCAAAATCAATGAGACAGAACTTAGCGTCAAATCTATCGATGAAGATTTACAAAAATTAGCAGAGAGCCATGTCAATCTGCTCAAAGAAAAAGAGGGTTTAAACGAAACTCCACTCAATAAACAATTAGAGGCTGCTCAGATACAACGTAAATTGATTGATCAATCAGCTTCACAGGCACGGCAGGAAGTCGATGATACCGCACGCTATTTACGTGAAATTGAAAATACCCGCATGGCATCAGAACAAAAATCACATGTCTTGCAAGATGCCATCAATCAAACCCGGCTCAAGGAACAAGCAGCCAATATTACAATTAGCCAATTTGAAGAACTGATCAATAATGCTAACGTCGACACGAAACAGTTGTTACCTTTCTACGGGGAGAAGGATATTGCAGCATTACAATCAGAGATTCATCAACTTAACGCAGAGATTGCCACAGTGGGAACTGTCAATCTTGCTGCATTAGAAGAACTCGAGATTGCTCGCGCACGAGAAACCAGCTTACTTACACAATTACAGGATCTCGATGCAGCCATTGCAACCTTGGAAAATGCTATCCAGCAAATAGACCGGGAAACTCAAATACGCTTGAAAGAAACTTTTACACAGGTCAATACTTTTTTAAACGAGATTTTCCCGGTTATTTTTACAGGCGGGAAAGCCCGGCTTGAATTTTGTGACGAAAAGGTTCCAGATGACGGTTTATTATTGATGGCGCAACCGCCTGGTAAGAAAAACAGTTCTATTCATTCATTATCGGGTGGAGAAAAAGCCTTAACTGCATTGGCGCTGATCTTCTCTTTATTCCGCTTAAATCCGGCGCCGTTTTGCTTGCTGGATGAAGTGGATGCACCACTCGATGATAGCAATACAGGGCGTTTTTGTGAGTTAGTAAAAAATATGGCGAAACAAACCCAATTCCTGTTTATTAGTCATAATAAAATAACCATGGAGATGGCACAGCGATTAATAGGCGTTACAATGCAAGAGCAAGGAGTATCAAGAATTGTGGCTGTAGATCTCGCTGATGCCATTAAAATGGGTACGCGGAATGTACAACCTATAATCTAGTGATTGTGGTTGAACGTATAAAACTGACATAATCTGATATCTGTGCTTTGCATAAGGGTAATTTTAGGAGATAGCAAGGAGGTATTATGGAGATATTGAATATGAGTGACTTGCAAATAAGCTTGATTATCATTGGCGTAATAATTATTGCCGGTGTTGCTGTCTTCAATTGGCTACAACAACTGCGTTACCGGCGTAAAGTACAAGCCGCGTTTGATCACAAGCACGATGATATTCTTTTAGATACTCATAATTCTGAAGAAAGCTTTCAACGGATTGAACCAAAATTCAATAAAACACCGCCGGATATTCCTTTTGATCCTTTTATTCAAACCGAATTACCACCTATTGAATCCAAAAAATCACCGGCAAGGCCAGCAGCTAACGCTCCTGCCAATATTTCGGCCAGCGCCGTTACGAATTCATCCGCCACTTCCCCCATTCTTGATTACGACAGCAATACAAATTACGTTGTCAACATTCGATCAGAATCGGTTATTGCCAATACCTACATCGCCAAACTGCTGCAAAGAAAGTTTGACTTCGGGAAACCGGTTTACTGGCTAGGACAGCGAGACAAAAATGATTCTTGGGAAGAAATCACCAATGAATCCAATGTCGATAGTGATGGCTACAGCCATATGAAAGGCTGTTTGCAGCTTGCCGATAGAGCCGGTCCCATCAGTGAAGTTAATATATCTAAATTCAGGGATTTAGTACTAGATTTTGCGTCACAAGTACATGCTACGGCAGAATGTCCGGATATTGTCAGTACGCATGAAAAAGCCGTAATGCTTGATAAATTTTGCGCTGAAGTGGATGTCATGATAGGCATTAATATCATTAGTAAAGATGACGGCGCATTTGTTGGCACCAAAATCCGTGCATTAGCAGAAGCCTCTGGGTTTCGGCTCGAATCGGAAGGAATATTCAAATATCGCGATGATAATAATAATGTATTGTTCACACTCAACAACTATGAATCACCTCCATTCTTGCCCGACAACATAAAGTCACTCACAACACACGGCGTGACGTTTCTGTTGGATGTCCCGAGAGTTGCGCATGGAGAAAGGGTATTTGACCAAATGACCCACCTGGCAAAGATTTTCTCCAATACACTTGGTGGAATTATGGTTGATGATAATCGGGTTCCATTGAGTGATAGTGGAATTCTAAGAAGCAAACAACAATTGATTGAAATACAAACTTCAATGAAAAAGAATCATATTAATGCAGGCAGCCCAAGCGCTTTGAGATTGTTTGTGTAATAAAAACTTTTCACTTAAAAATTAAAGATAAATACTTAAGCGTCCGTAATCGCTATCAATGCAACACAACGCTTTGATATATTTATTTTGTAACAATTGGTTAGAAAATATTGTTAAGTGACAGTTGTAAATAATAGACTATGCTGATGATACATATTCTAATTTAGCACTAGAATTAACTTTAATTCGCAATAGCATATTTTATTAGATGATTAATTACTATAATAACTTTCTTTAATAAAGAGATAACAATGAATCAATCTTCAAATACAAGACAATCTTTCTCACCCATTGAAGTCAAACTTGAATCAGGAAAAGACTACTATTGGTGCACTTGCGGCCGGAGCAAATCACAGCCCTTTTGCGATGGCTCTCATAAGAATACCGAATTCACACCCAAAAAATTTAGTGTTAGTGAGAATAAAACAGCTTGGTTATGCACTTGCAAAAAAACCAGCAATGCCCCTTTTTGTGATGGCACTCATCTCAAATTGTAAGAAGCATACAGGCACTGTACTTTCATAAAAGAAAAACAAAGCATCGCTAGAGCGATCAAGTACTGAGGCACGTCAACAGAATTTAAAATTTGGTTACCCATTAGCCTTTTAATAGTTCAAAAAGTAGTGTCTCCATGGAAACAGAACTGAAATCTTTAGAAGAAAAAGTTTTTCTACTTTTACGCTTGTATCAGGATACTCGCATAGAGAACAAAAAGTTACGTAAAGAGCTTGCAGACACGCACGCCCAATGTGAAAAATTAAATGAAAAAATTCATGTTGCTGCTGACCGTCTTGAGACACTACTTTTAAATATGCCAGATAATGAATAATAAACCGCTGAATCTCAATATTATGGGGCGTGAGCTTTACGTTACTTGTCCTGATGAAGAGCGAGAAGAAATTCAACTCGCAGCAGCTTATCTAGACAGAAAAATTCAGGAAATCAAAGCAGAAGGAAAAGTTATTGATTCTGATCGTATTGCAATTATTGCAGCACTAAGTATCACGCATGAATTACTCATGTTGCGTAACGGAACTGGCTTTGACATGAATGAATTTAGGCGTAGAATTATATCATTGAAGAATAAAGTTGATGAAGTAATCAGCGAAAAAGGAAGTTAGAATTGTTGTGCATTAAAGGTTAATCCCTGCGGTGTTTGTTAAGATCTATATTCTTTGAACCAAGTATTAGAAAATGGTTGTGGACTTTAGTGATACTGTTGTGCGCACCGATATACTGGATGTGCCTGATGTATCCGTGAAGCAACCGCCTTGGACCTCATGGTTCAAGATGAAGATCTGACGGCATATGTGGGGAGCTATTACGGGGCAAGAAATGTTTATAAGCGTTTCTTGCCCTTTTTAGTTTTCTGCTTGCTACTTTACTGACAATAAATTTCACATGCGACAAGGCATGAATACTCCATTCTCCTTTCCTCCTAAAACATTTTTGTTTGATATTGGCCGCGTTCTACTCGATTTTGATTTTGAATCAGCATTGTTAAAGTTGATACCTCAAAGGATTAATAATCCCAAAGAGCGCATTCAACAAGTACTTGAGCAGAAGGATGCATTAGAAGCCGGATTAATCGACCCGGAAAAATATGCGAATTGGGCACTGAAGATCTTCGAAAGCGATGCCACATTGCCACAGTTTTATCACGCTTGGCAACAAATTTTCACCGTAAATGAACCCATGTGGCGCTGTGTCCGGCAACTTGCCAGCAATAATCACGCGTTGATTCTGATTTCAAATATCAATGCAATCCATTGCCCTTGGATATTTACTGCTTACCCTGAATTCTCTTACTTTGAACACAAAATATTGTCATTTGAAATTGGTATTCTTAAACCTGAATTTGCCATTTATCAACACGCAATCAAAACTTTTCAGCTTAATCCAACGACAACCATTTATATTGATGATCAACCACAAAACATTGCATCCGGTAGAGAACTCGGTTTTCAGTGCTGGCAATACGATTTGAATGACCACCAGGCTTTTGAAATCTGGCTCAAAAAACTTTAGTAACAGGCCATTGAAAGTTTTTGCTTATCAAGCATCCGATTATTTTTCTGCCAGAAAATGTTCAACCATTGCCTGTTTATAATCGATCTGACCAAACGAAACATCTTTTAACTGCCCCTTCCGATCGAACAAAATACAAGATGGCGTACCTTGTAGTGCAAAGCGTTCAAAAGTTTCAGCTTTCATAGACTTTTGTTCCATGTAATGCCTGACCTGCTGCAGCACAGATCTCTTCTGTTCATCGCTGAATTTCTCAAAATCAGGGAGAAATTCGTGTGCATAACGCAGTACTCGTTCATCGGTTACAGGTTCGGTTTCCGCCACGATGCGATCCATACCAACGGCAAAAGGTATCTTCCAAGGCAACTTGCCTTCCGACAATATGCCATATTGATTAAGCGCTTTGAATGTCTCACCGATCACTTCGCCCGTTGTAACTAATTTCTGTAGATTCTCGAGCGTATTTTTATCATAATCTTCAAATGCGGTAGCCAGCCCGATCACAACCAATCCCTGCTGATGATATCTCTCATGCAGCTCAATGGCTCTAGGTAATGAATAAATAAAACAACCGGGGCAATTAACCTGAAAAACTTCGATCAATACGACCGAACCAATCAGATCGCTTAACAAAATAGGCCCGCCTTGCACCCAAGTATCGACAGTAATATCAGAAAGTAAGTGATTATTCATGGTTAAAATAGTTAAAATGTGCAGAAAGTCTTGGAATATTACAGAAACTGAGCGTTATCGTGCAGAATTTTGACTAAAAATATTACAATCCATCAAAAAATGCGTTACTGGTTAATGAAGTCTGAACCCTATGAATTCAACATTGATGATTTTGCAGCACGGCCAAATCAGACCGTTGCGTGGGAAGGTGTGCATAACTATCAATCGCGCAATTTTATGCGTAATCAAATGGCTATAAACGATCAGGTTTTTTTCTATCATTCATGCTGCAAAGATCCCGGCATCATGGGGATTGCAGTCGTCAGCAAACCGGCTTATCCGGATGCCACGCAATTCAATCCCGGCAGTAAATATTTTGATTCCAAAGCAGTAATCAACAATCCGCGATGGTTTAATGTTGAAATAACCCTGGTTAAAAGAACTCGCCTGATCCCGATAAAGGAACTCAGGCAATATCCGGAGCTGCACAGGATGCGGGTATTACAAACCGGTAACCGCCTATCGATCACCCCGGTTGATCCGGCAGAATGGCAATTCATTATGACTGTTCTGTAATGTGTTTTAATCTTTTGTCTTTTTCATCTAAACTTACAGGGAATAATCCATGGAGTGGTGGCTGATTTACCTGCTAACTGGTACTTTTGTGGGCTTTTTTGCTGGCTTGCTCGGCATTGGCGGCGGACTCATTATCGTGCCCGTACTGATTTCTCTATTCACTGCTCAGGATTTTCCTGCTGATCGCATCATCCATCTTGCGCTGGGCACCACCATGGCCACCATTATCTTCACCTCGGCTTCCAGCTTCCGCACGCACCACCAGCATGGTGCAGTGAATTGGCAGATCGTCAGAAATATCACACCCGGTATCTTTCTCGGCACTTTCGGCGGAGCAGTTTTGGCCAGTACGATGACCGGTCAGTTATTGAGCGTCATTTTTGTCATTTTCATCTTTTATGCCGCCACACAAATGCTGTTGCAATTCCGCCCCAGCCCAATTTTCCAGCTCCCGGGGAAAATCGGAATGTTTTTCGCCGGTAGCATTATCGGTGCACTATCCAGTCTGGTTGCCATTGGTGGCGGATTATTGTCCGTGCCATTTCTGACACTCTGCAATGTCAAACTTCAGCATGCTATAGGCACAGCAGCAGCCATAGGTTTCCCAATCGCACTAGCGGGCACCGCCGGTTATGTCGCCAATGGCTACCTACAACCGGAAGCACTGCCTGAGTACAGCCTGGGTTATGTCTATTTGCCGGCATTATTCTGGCTGGTGCTAGCCAGTATGCTGACAGCACCTCTCGGAGCGAGGCTCACGCATTCCACCAAAACTGCTATTCTAAGAACTATTTTTGTTGTGCTGTTGTATGGTTTGGGCATTAGAATGTTAATGGGATTATTCTAATTGACAAAAAGGCGAGGCACCGATATGAAAATGAGCTTATTGAATCCATTTTTAACCGGCTAGTGACTGAGGGAAGTGTACAAACTCCAGCAATTAATACGGTAGTTTGGTATTGAGATTCCTATCATCATCCTCTACTGTCCCATTAACTTCCACAGTGGAGGTAGGCTGATTTTTATGGAGTCCAAAGTTTCATAAAATGAATGTATGAAATGGAGGATGAAGATAGAATTACCCCATACACGATATAACCAGGAATTTCGGAAGCAATCAGTTAAAAGCTAGCTCATCCGGGAAGTGCGTACTTTCAGTTTCAACTGACCATAACAAAATGACTTCATGCAGCACCATAATTTTAAGTTTAAAGAATCCGGCATCCCTAAAACCATAGGCCATTTTGTGCAAAATTCTGATCTTGTTATTGACGTTCTCCAACGGCCCAGTTGATAAACCATAGAATTCGAAATAAACCAGGATGCTTGAACCGTGTGCCGCAATAGTTTTAGAGAATTGCTTGAGCATGTTGATATCCTAAGCAGCGGCTTATTTTACCCATTCATCCAATGCATTTTGAGCTGAGGTTTTATCCGATTGATGCCAGATATTGCGCAACTCTGCTTTCATGTAATAGACCGTTGCCAAAGGCTTAGCCAATCGGGGAATAGTTTCGTTTCGTTTCGTTTCGTCTCCTCGCATCGCATCGCAGCCAGCGCTACTTTTGCCTTGAATTCACAGGAGTATTGGTTGCGTTTCCCACTCATGATCATGATCCTCTATATTGTCCATAACAGAGCTGAACAGCCTGTCCAGTTTTGCGTTACCACTTCAAACCGGTCTTAGCAAGTGCAATTTACTGATGAAGCATTTTTTTCTTGCGGATGCACTATGCTAGAATGCAAATTATCCGCCGCAAGTATCTGATTTTTTCCAGTCTTCTTTGCTTTATACATTGCTTGATCTGCGCGCTTAAAAATACTCTCTTGCGATTCCCCTACTTGATACTGCGCAACGCCAGCGCTAAAAGTAATTAACAAGCGTTTATTTTCGTACAAAAAGAATTTCTTAGTTAAATTGCGGAGTATTCTTGATGAAATCAAGAGTGCTTCTTCAAGCACCGTATTTGGAAGTAGTATTGCAAACTCTTCGCCACCATAGCGCGACACAATATCTTCTGGTCGTGTTGTTTCTTTGATAGCACCGACCAGGAAAACCAGAGCATCATCGCCTACTTTATGTCCATGTGTATCATTTAGTTGCTTGAAATTATCAATATCTAACAACACAAAACATAGGGGTTCTTGATTACGCTGTGCGCGTGATATTTCACGTTCAAATGCGCTATCCAAACCGCGTCGGTTAAATGTACCTGTGAGGTGATCCTCTTGTACCTTCTCCGCCATTTCCAATAACTTAATTTCAAGTTGACTGATTTGATCTTGTGCTTTGCTCACTTCTGCCCGAGTAACAATTAAATCATCACGATATTCTAAGACGCTGCTTTGTACTTGTTTAGTTTCTTGCATAATTTCCACGAGCAATTGATTCAGTTCTTCTAGATCATTAGTCTGATTAACTTTATCTGAAAAATATTCTAGCTTAACTTGGTATGTTCCCGTTGCATCAGTGAGTTCTTCAATATTATGGATGAGGGAATTCACCATCTGCTTCACAGTAACCCTAGCTTTGCCTAAGCTTTGCTTTATGATTTCTTGCTTGTGAATGATTTCTTTTAGATACTGCTCTGCTTGAGCCATTATTTGCAAATTCAGTGGCCTAGATATGGTCTCTTTTAACCTAGAGATTTGCTCCTTAATCCACTGATCCTCAGATAACAATTCACCGGTACTGTCCATTAATAAATTTAGCAATTTGAGCAAACCCTGTTGCAACTTGATCCCACTCTCACCATGCGATTCGAATTTGACACAAAACTTCTGAAAATTAGCAACAAATTGCTCCATTTCCTGTTTATCTTGAATTTTCCGTACTTGTTGTGCCAATGTTCTAGCTTCATTGGTTAGCGCAGCATCATCAAGCAGGGTCACCGCGATATGTTCAAGCATTTGTGCCAATAGCTCCAGCATTTGGCCAGTAAAATTACTGATCACATCCTTTTGTTCTGAGGCAATATACTCTGGATGAGAATTTTTTGGATCAGATTCAACAAGCGAGAAGCCTTCACCATTCGCTATCATTTCTTGAGGATTCGATGCCAATGCGCACCATGAATCAATAAGCCTTCTTAATTCATTATGTAATTGATCCGAGTCTTTTGAAAACTTGATAAGAACTTGATGAAGGTCTTGCCATTTTCTATCACAAATCAATGTTTGGTTTTTAGCTGGTAAGAGATTAAATAATTCTTCAATTGTTCCTCCCCACGGAATATCCGGTTCCGATATTGAATTCACCAAGATTGTATGCTTATTTACAGGTTCAGTCTCATTTGTAACAAGCTTAATCATTACCGATTTAAATTTTATCCAATTTCTCTCATTTGCAGCCTGTTCAAGATTATTGGCAAAGTTAAGCAATTGCGGTGTATGGCGTGGAAGTTCTTTGGCTAAATCAGTTAGCATTTTTGCGGTAATAGCAGATATTTGATTAGGTGGATTACCCGCAATTTGATCGTATAGCTTATGGTAATTATCCGGTGTAGGCGAGACTTTAAGCAACGCAAGTTGCTTTAACGTTTCACGCGCTATAAAAGAAGGGTTAGAATTTTTACTTTCATTCATACAAATAACAAGCTGAAATACCAATAAAAATATATTAGCGGAGATATGCTGCCATTCTTGAGCTGTTCAGCATAATATCTTTTTGTCTCAATCAAAAATATTAATACAGTAATCAGATTCAGAAAAACCCATCACCAATTTTTTTGCTTAGAAGCACCCCGCTGCATCTGAAAAATGTGACGGGGTATAGAAAAATTAAAATCAGCTATAAAATACATATAGCGTGCTATCCATTGTAAAATTCAACGTCTTGTGTAAATACTTAAATTTTCGTTTCGTACTGGGAGAAAAGATAATTTTGGAGCGATTGATGAAAGCGATATATCTTGAGAAAGGCTTATCAGTAAACGTTCTACAATATGGTAATATCAAGGCCCCGGGAGATTGCGGTGAAAATCAGGTTCTGGTGCGTATCAAGGCGATCGGTATCAATCCAATCGATTGCAAAATTCGCACCACACCCGAACGTTTTCCCGTTACCTATCCCTTAATACCGGGTTGTGACGGCGCCGGAATTGTGCAAGCCGTCGGCTTACATGTAAAAAACTTCAAACCCGGTGATGAAGTGTATTTTTCGCAACCGAGTTTTAATAACCGCCAGGGCACTTACACCGAATATGTGCTGGTAGATGCTGGATTGCTTGCATTGAAACCGCATGCTTTGTCATTTGAACAGGCTGCTGCTGCACCGCTGGTTTTTATCACCGCTTGGGAAGCTTTGCACGACCGGGTACATATCACACGCAACCAAACAATATTGATCCACGCCGGCGCCGGCGGTGTTGGTCATGCAGCCATTCAATTGGCAAAATTAACCGGTGCCAAGGTGATAACAACAGTGAGCAGTGAGGAAAAAGCCAATTTTGTACGTCGACTGGGTGCCGACAAAATTATCAATTACCGGAATCAAGACGTAACGGCCGAAGTATCGCAATGGACAGATGGCAAAGGCGTGGATATCGCTTTTGATACTATTGGTCCGGAGGTATTACAAAGCTGCTTTCATTGTGTTAAGCCTTACGGTGATGTCGTGACTATCCTGCAACCTGCACCGGATACCGATTGGAGTGAGGCGCGCAAACGCAACGTACGGCTAAGCTTTGAATTAATGCTTACACCCGTTCTGATGGAATTGGAAGACGCGAAATGTCATCAAGGCGAAATACTGATGCAATGCACTGCATTGTTCGATGCAAACAAGTTGTCCGTAGAAATCGCACGCACCTTTGGGTTAGCAGATGCTGTTGCTGCACAGAATTTTCTCGAGGAAAATCATCCAATCGGCAAGCTTGTGATGGTAATCTGAGATTTGTCCGAATCTCTCAGTTGATAATCCTTAGTCACCCATTTACAAATTAATAATTCAGATCAATACCCATACATAAATCACTATGCATTAACCCCTTTAAACTTCAGAACGTATGTTTAAGCAACGATTCTTATCGAAGAATAGCGCACTTTATTTTTTGATAGTGTAATTAGTCAGCCCTGAAATATCCACAAGCACTTGATACTATGCTTGAATGATCTGATTCTTAATGCTCATAACGACCGGAAATGTTAAAATATCCAAGTGTTTTCTGGTCGAAATGGTGATTAAAAATGCTCAGACGTAGCAGTACGATTCATCAACCGAATTTGTTTGGAACAGATTTGTTGATGCAACTTGATCCCAGTGATCCCTTGCTGAAGCTTGCATCAGCGATACCCTGGCAAGAATTTGAGGAATCATTTTCCATCCATTACACGGCGGCGGCAGGTGCGCCGAGTAAGCCGATCCGGCTGATGGTTGGGTTATTGATACTGAAGCAGTTAGAGAATCTGAGTGACGAATCGATAGTATTGCAGTGGAAGCGCAATCCTTATTACCAGGCTTTTTGCGGCATGAAAGAATTCCAGCAGAAGCTGCCTTGCCATAGCACGGAGCTGGTGCATTTTCGCAAGCGCATAGGTGCGCAAGGTGTAGAGCGGATTTTCCAGATGAGCGTTGGTTTGCATGGGGAATCGGCGCTGGAAGATGTGGTTCATGTTGACACGACTGTGCATGAGAAGAACATCACGTACCCGACAGATAGCAAACTAGCGATCAAGATTATCAATCGCCTCAACAAGATTGGCCCCGCCCACGGCATTTCACAGCGGCGTACTTTCGTCAAAGAAGTGAAGTCACTGCGCCTGGATATTCGGTACTACCGGCACGTGAAGAAAAGAGCTAAGGCCAAACGCGCATTAAAGCGGCTCAGAACCATTGCAGGTGTATTGATACGGGAACTCAGGAGGGAATTACCGCAGCACTGTCTGTTTGAATGCTATCAACGGGACTTTCTATTGTATGAGCGCGTATTACGGCAACAGCAAAACGATAAGAACAAGATCTACTCATTGCACGAACCGCAAGTGTACTGTGTCGCCAAGGGGAAAGACCACAAACAATATGAGTACGCTAGCCAAGCATCGGTCGCCAGTACCGCAAAAGGTAATCTGATCGTCGGCGTAATCAGTCACGAACAGAATCTGCATGACAGCAATACGTTACCAGAGATCTTGCGTCATGTTGAGATTTCGCGCGGGAAAGCAGCCAAGCAAGCCGTATGCGATCGCGGCTACCGCGGCAAACGTGAAGTCAATGGAACCCAGATCATTTTGCCCGGAAAAGGACTCAAGAAAGATACCCGATACCAGAAAGACAAGAAGCGAAAACAGTGCAGGAGGCGTGCCGCGATTGAACCCATTATCGGCCACCTGAAATCGGATTATCGAATGGCGAGGAACTATCTGAAAGGCGCTATTGGCGATCGCATCAACCTGCTGATGGCTGCTGCCGCCTGGAATCTGAAACAATGGCTGCTGGCCATTTTTTGGCTCTTTTTCCCATGGCGGAAACTGCAAATTTATCGGATTCCTTGATGGAAATTTAAACTACCAGGGCATGCATTTTAGTAAGCAAGAGTTTCCCCGGGCAGCTTTTCCAGAACAACTGTCGTTTGATACTTTTTCAGGGTCGACTAATTATTATTGCGACAACAAGATAACTCAGAAAAAGAACAAATCCAAGATTTATGCCCGTTCCTATCCAGTTTATAACAGACTGCATTGTTGGAAATACTGGCACAACACCAAATAAGATAACACTGATTAAAGGAATAATTCCGAATAATACAAAACAGACTTTAACTTCGCCAAAGTTATTTGATTATCTCTTGGAAGGCTTTCTCAATAACTACAATAATCAAATTTCACATAAATTTTACATACATTTCACAAAAAGATCACATATGTGAAAAAATAATATAAATTTCTGATTTAATTCAATTCTCAGACACTCTACTCAGCACTAGGTACTATTGATCCGGCCATTAAAAAGATTGATTAGAATCTCCGTATTCCGGCTTTCGCCGCTATGACAAATCGAACTATTTAATGGCCGACTCTATAAGGAAACTCTGATTAAGTTGATTACATTCATGGTTCGACAAGCTTGTATGGTGTTTCTGGCTCCTTCTTGAGAGACTGGAAGGAGCCGGGGTGGAGGGACATCGACAAGCCTCTGCCGTGCAGCGGACAGACTCAGTGAGAACTCTCCCACCCACACCCCGAACGTCGATGAAGAATCTAGCGGCTGTGCATTGACCGCCGAGTTGCGTCGCCTGCTGTTTAACGCTGCAATGGCCGCCGCCAAATCCAAAGCTTGGAAGCCTATCTATGAGCATTACCGCGCCCATGGCTGGAGTACTACCGCAGCACTGGTAATCATCGCCCGCAAAATCGCCCGCGCAGCCTGGTCTATTCATCATTACCATTCAACTTTCGACCCGGAAAGGATTACAAAAAATGCTTGACGCGAACCATAGAGTCTCACCACGAACGTAATCAATATATTACCGTTCGTCCTGAGCCTGTCGAAGGACTTAATCAGAGCTTCCTTCATAATAAAAAACCCCGTGACAAGACCGCGAGAAATCACATGTTGAATTTTATGACTCTCTACTCTCCTTCATTTCTGGATAGGTAAAAATAGCTTTACCACATTCATTTATCCCAATAACCTGAAGACATATGCGAGTTCTGTGTACTTCCAAGATCCGTACGTAAAATATGCCGCTCAAAACTATTTAATGGCCGGATCAATAGTTGATGAATCGTACCGCTACGTCTGAACATTTTTAATCACCATTTCGACCAGAAAACACATGAATATTTTAACATTTCCGATCGTTATCATCATTAAGAATAAGTGTATTTACAAATAATATCATGTACTTATAGATATTTCAGGGTAGACTAACTAACAATAGCAGAGCTTAATTCTACTCTCAGATTGTTCAGTTACAGGAGACCACTTCAAGCTGCAGATCCCAGCTGACCAGCATAGATGTCACTATGTGAAAGCCAAAGTGACTGTATTACGTTATCTGGATGGTAGATTAACGATCTTGCATGGGCTACGAAAAATTGTTAAGTATGACAAAACAGGATAGGTAATAAAACAAAATGAAAAGTTGCTGTGTAAATACGCCGCCTCAGCTTCGTAATGACCCCCAGTACGGGTTCACTGCGTTTTAAGGAACCTCTGAAAAACTGTTATTTCGAGCATGGCGAGAAATCTATACTGTTGATTGCCAAAGATTCCTCACTACGTTCGGAATGACAAAGGTGAGTTAATCAGAGCTTCTTTAATTTAAAGCGGACAATCTATTTGTTACAAAACCGGATATTTCTATTTGTTGCTAACAGGCAACAGGTAAAAATTCCAATCTTGTCAATAAATGACGAAATACGGCGTCATATTCTTCCTTGAATTTTACATTTGATGTCTTCAGGAAGATGCATGAGTGCGAATCTTATTGGCAAATCAAAAGTTTCTTTGGCATCCCACAAACCTTGCATTCTGATTAAATATTGCATAGCCAGAGCAAAATTCAAAATAGATTTTCGACTTCCGTTGGTGATGTAACCGGGTTTCACAAAAAATTTGCCGTGTAATGTGTTGCCATAGGTTGAAAAATAAATATCCCGCTTCACAATAATTGCGCCCTATCCTGTACATCGCACTTGTGGCAAACCTACATTTCTCACAAAACGAAAGCTTGCAAAAAACTCTCTTCTTAACCTTGATCAATTAGGCTATGTAACAGTTAACTGTTGAATTTTCTAATTCACTGATGACAGATGATTTTTTGATAACCATGAAAACATATAACCAATTGATTAAAAATCAATCGTGTTATTTTGCAAGTCATTTTCTACAATCAATTGTGACATAACCATCAATTACTCTTTTCAAGATCAATTGTCGAACCAACTTATCGCAACAATTCAGAGTTGGCACAACTCGTGCTTTATAAGTATTGCAATTTGAAAAAGGCAAACTCTGCGAAAGCAGGGGACGCAAAGTCACTGATCTAAAGGGCAAATACCCCACGATGGCAGGACTGCCATGAAACACAACTCGTCTCAGTCGCATACATGAATTAACATGCATCGAACAAAACGGCTTTGTTGCGTATCCATGCAGTTCCGTCCTTTTATCTTAAGGAGGAATCTAACATGAACATTAACAATCAAGTATTACAAACTACCGGCTCACTGACACCGACCGCCAGAAAATCTTTTCAGACAAACCAAGCTAATATAAGCGATATTATAAAGCGCTGCATCTTTTATAATTTCACAGGAATCAATACTAAAGCTGGACAGGCATATGCCCGACTACTTATATTATTATTCATCATCAGCATGGTTTGGGTTCTCTTCGGAACAGCGCATGCCGTCGGCGCAACGTCCAACTCAGTCAAATGGCATCCAGGCCATTACTATACAATTTTAAGCGATAAAAATAATTCTACATATATGGCGCAAATATACAGCGAACTAGAAAACACGCCCGCTCTGCGCGGAGTACAAATTCGTTATTCATGGGCAGAACTGGAAACATCCTATGGTGTGTATGACTTCACTTCCATTGACAAGCGTCTTGCCGAACTTGCTGCACGAAATAAACGCCTAGTCATTCTGCTGCAGATGAAATCATTCGATCCTAAGATATATCCCGTCTCAGACTATCTCAAAGCGGTTGAGTATGAGGGAGGCGTATTTTCTTTTAGTAATAATGGCGGTAGCACCATAAATGGTTACAATATCAAACTGTGGAATCCTAATCTACTTTCGCGCATGGTTAAACTATTTGAAGCGCTTGGGAATCGCTACAACTCCCACCCTTACTTTGAGGGTATTGGCCTAACTGAAACAGCTATGGGGACTCCTACAAAACCGATAACTAGTGCTCAGACAAATAACTTTTACAATAACATGCTCATAGCAAACCAAAGAATGCGTGATTTTTTCCCAAATACTATGACGTTCCAGTTTACAAACTACCCGCGTCCGATTCTAGAATCATTCATAGGAAACCTGAGCGCGATGGGAGCAGGGTTAGGTGGACCAGACACCTTCATTGAAGAACCAGGATTACTCTATCCAGGATCTCCAAAAGGTGTCTATAATTATTATCCTGTACTTTCTGGGAAAGTACCCCTGACACCTTCGGTGATGCAGACAAATTACAAGAATACTCGATATGATGGAACAGGCCATGAGCCAACTGTCTTGGAGCTTCTCACTTTTGCACGGGACACGCTGAAAGCCAATTATATATTCTGGACGCGGGATCCAGCATATTTTCCAAAAGTACTAGAGATGTTAAATTGGAAAGATCAAACCAGCGATCCTGCAGGTGGGCTGGATCCAACTTGTCCTAGCGCATATTCCTCCTGCGTTAACTAGAAATTTCTTGAACAGAGACCCACTGGGTGAAGGACCGCACCTCACAAGGTACAGCCTTCACCTCGATCAAATCTCAGCTATTTTTTGATCACGCCGCGTGAAATTTAAGGTTCTCAAACAGAAATTTGTTCACAAAATTCAATGAAACTGTTAAGGTAAATTACCCCCGGCAGAGCCGGGGGCTTATCGCAGGAATCCTTCCAATGGGCTGTTTGTGAACCACTAAAGCGGCACCTACCTTCCCAGTTTCAACTGATCATAACATTAATCTTCTTTTTTCCGATCTCCGATATACGCTCTAATCATCTCTTCGTTCGGCCCAACCGCAGATACAGAATACCCACGAGTCCAGAAACTTTCTTTCGTAAAAATCCTTCCTCTGCCCAATTGGCGCACTATGCTATCGCGCTTTTACCTTTGATAAATCCTACCACATGCGACACCGAGTACTTTGGTGGAATAATTATGGAAGCTCTGATTAAGTCCTTCGACAGGCTCAGGACGAACAGTAATTTTGTCATTTCGAGCACAGCGAGAAATCTATAGTGTTGATTTGAAGAGATTTCTATCTGTGCTCGGAATGACAAAAATGAGTTATTCAGAGTTTCATTATGCACATAAGGAAGAGAAACGAGAGCTGGATAGGCGGTTACGCGCCAGCACCGTGTCAGTACGAGATCGGCAGCGCGCACAAATCATTTTGCTGAGGGCTGAAGGGCATACGCAGGAAGCAATCGGTGCGAAAGCCGGAGTGACACGTGTGACCGTGAATTATTGGTGTCAGCGTTTTGCCAAGGAACGGTTGGCTGGTCTCACGGATGCGCCTGAACGTGGCCGCAAACCTTCGTTACCCGATACGGCGGTCAAGAAAGTGTTGGTGACAGTAACGCGCCCGCCCGCTAATCTGGTGCGCTGAAGTTGCCGTACCATGGCGCAAGCGGCGGGTATTTCGACGGCCAGCGTACAACGCTTGTGGGCTGCAAACGACACCAAGCCGCACCTGACCCGAACCTTCAAGCTGTCGAACGATATTCATTTCGAGGAAAAATTCTGGGATGTCATCGGCTTGTATCTCAATCCACCGGAAAAAGCGCTGGTGCTGTGTTGCGACGAGAAATCAAAATGTCAGGCGCTGGAGCGTACTCAGCCGGGCTTGCCGCTGGGCATCGGGCATATCAAGACCACAACGCACGATTATATTCGTCATGGAACCTTGACTTTATTTGCTGCGCTAAACTATCTGGAGGGGAAACTGATCACAACAATCTCCAAACAACACCGGCATCAGGAATGGCTGGCGTTCCTCAAGAAAATCGAACGGGAAACACCGAAAGATTTGGATATCCATCTGATTGCCGACAATTACGCAACCCACAAACATTCCGAGGTAAACGCCTGGCTGGCCAAGCACCCCAGATTCCACATGCACTTCACGCCAACTTCATCCTCATGGCTTAACCTGGTCGAGCGTTTCTTCCGCGTTCTGACTGACCAGATCGTCAGTGGCAGCTTTACTTCAGTTAAGGAACTGTCAGATAGAATCTTTAACTATTTGGCTGACCGCAATCAAAATCCCAAACGTTATGTCTGGAATGCCAAGGGCGAAGAAATTTTGCGGAAAATTCAGCGTGCTCGTAACGCCATGATGCAATCGCAGGTCGCTGTTTAAATGTATGAGCATTTGAGAGACACTACACTAGTGTGAAGCACATCGGAAATCCGTGTGCGGGAAAACCGCAGGCAAGGCTTGATGAGAGAGAGCAGGTGAAAGCATGTTCTCTACTATACCCTAATCTACTCTAATCTACTCTAGTACCTCCCCGTAAACTCGTGCTACGCCTTGTGCCATGCTACGGTCGGAAAAGCGCGTCGACTGCGTCTGCCACGCGGCCTCTCGCATGGCTTGCCAGTCGTGTTGACCATCCATCAGTGCGGCAAGCGCACCGGTAAGTGCTCTCGCGTCTCCGTGGGGTACGATCAATCCCGAGCGGCCGTGATCGATCACCTCGGGGATGCCTTCCACGTCCGATGCGATCACCGGCACACCCACTGCCATCGCCTCCAGAATCACCATCGGCATGCCCTCGCCGAACAAGCTGGGCAGCACGAAGGCATCCATTTGCGCAAACTCCGCATTCACATCACGTGTAAAGCCCGTCCAATCAATCGCACTGGCAATATTCAGGCGCGCCGCTTGGGCATGGATCGCTGCCTCGTACTCAAGAGTCTCGAACGGCCCGACCGCGCGCAGCCTTACTGCACGGCCCTCGTCGCGCAGATGCGCGACAGCTTCGATCAGCACCTCGATCCCTTTGCGTGGACGGAAAAGAGCCACACAGCCGATCACCCACTCGTCGCGCGGCAGGACACGTTCGAGCAGGGGCCCCGGTGTGGGTACGCCGTTGGCCACCATGCGGATTCTTGCAGTTGCATACCCAGCAGCGCGCAGGTAATGCTCAAGACTATTAGACACTGGGATCAGCCTGGCCACACCGGCCATGCTCATGCGCTCCGTCAGAGCGTTGATGTGGTTGCGTACCGCATTCTCGGTATCGCGCGTAGTGGGGCTGTGCACGTGATGTACCATGGGCACTCCGGCCAGGACCGAGGCCACGCGCCCAACCAGAGCGGCGCGCGGGGTGTGCGTATGAACCAGCCGATAACCCTGCTGTCTCACGATGCGCGCGAGCTTGGCGCCGCAGCCCAGGTCGAATCGCGAAGTCATCGGAACCATATGCAGCGGGGCGTCCTTCGACATGCGCTGTTCGGGAAACTTGTCCGGCTTGATGCAGGCAAAACTCACCTCGTAGCCGAATTCCGCGAGGCGTAGCGCAAGCAGGTCCTGGACACGCTCCGCCCCTGAATATAATTCGCCATTGATGACGTGGAGAATACGCATAAATCAGATTTCCTGCATTTGCCTGAGCCAATGACGGGCATCGTCGAGGCCGCTGCTGATCATATCGATTAACGCCGCGACATCATCCGCGTAGTAATCTCTCAACAGCCTGGCAGTCTCGGATGAAAGGACTGACTTGTCTGCCGACCGGCCATTGATGCGCTTGTACCATGCAAGCAGCTGCTGTTTGATGTGCGGGTTACGGTTGAAATACGGCTCTAGTCGATCATTCACCCACAATCCCAGCCGCTGCATCCACACCCGGCGAGGGCTGAAGGTAACATTGGCGCGCACGAAATCGAAACTATCGTAGAAAGACTCGTCCAGCTCCGCCCAAGCGCATACCTCTCGCATGAAACCGCGCGGATCACGTTGTAATCTGTCCAGGGTCATGACCTTGATTTGCCTGCGCGGGAAGCGGATGAAATAGTCGCTCAGGTGGGCCGCATAGCGACCTGCATCCGGTACGCGAAGGAACCATTCCGCGAGCCCTGCCGTGCTTGGGTCGATTTCACCGCGCTCATAGCGCATGCATAGCGTGAAATAATCGTCGAAGTGCATGGACTCAGGGATGAAAAAGCGCGACTTGTGAAACTGAAAGCTCGACAGCAGCCGGTCAATAGGGTCGCGCAGGATGAAAAGCAGCAGTGCATCCGGCACCACCGACGCAATCGTTGGCGCGGCAAACGCACTGTCCGCAAGATACCCGGGCGAAGCCTCCATTCGTACTTGCCCGGGCCGAGCGCCGGGATACTGTGCTTCGTAACCAGCCAGATCGAGTGGCCCCTCGTTCCGGAAATAATCGGTCTCCTTGCGCGCGGAACCAGCAACCTGGGGATGTGCGTTGAGATACGAATAAACTGAGGTGGTGCCGGCTTTTTCCGTACCACCGAGAATGAGATAACTATAATATGGCATTCAGAACCTATTCACTCTGGAGTTTGTCTCAGGGCAACCTTAGCGCACCTGGCAAAGTCAGGAAAGCTTTCGATGCCATAAATTATAAAGTGTTCTGCTATAAATCGCTATCGGTCAAGCTGAAGCTTATCGGGAATATCATCTCCAAGTCAATGAAATAACACTTCCAGTACCTCTAGCTAGCCTCGGCATCCACTTTTAGCGATTCATAAGCAACTTCCATGTATCTGTCAGAACCAAGTTTCATACCTTTCGACCTGCCAGGCCTGCTTCCACAGAAATGCCAAACGCCCCAGTCCCTGGTGCCAGCGCTTATGGAAGGATTGTGCAGCATCGCGAGTATATGAAAGATACGCACGAATTGAGCGCACGGGAAACGTATCCCCAACAATTCAATGTGTTGAAAACACATGGGTGACTTGCTTCCCCAACGGTACTTATTCGGCCAAAACGCCATATGTAAATGTTGACATAATTCGCCGGCAAAATCTGCAAAGTGAAATTCCAACAACTCGGCATCCGGAAAGACCGGGGGTTGATTTCCATTTGCGCGCAGGTAGGTGCGCGATGAACCAAGTTTGTTAGCAAGTGTACGTGGATAGGGAATAAACGCTCTTTTTCATAAAAGATCAAAATACTGGAAAGTGGGTGGATTGTCAAACACACTAATAATCCTGCAGCACCTCCCGCTAATTCAAACAACATTTGCTGCAAAATAAAATTTATGAATTTTTTGCGAAATCTATGTTTTGAGGCAAAGCGAAACCATCTGACTCAAGTCAGTTTTTAAAATTGGCTACTTTTCCCTGGAAAACACCCTTCGAACATACTTTACCCCGGTTGGCGTATTATAGAGTCGGCCATTAAATAGTTCGATTTGTCATAGCGGCGAAAGCCGGAATACGGAGATTCTAATCAATCTTTTTAATGGCCGGATCAATAAGACGAATCATTAAAGACTGGTACGGTTGATTTTATTCCAAAGGCAATGGATTTATACAAAGTCTCCCAGTCCGGAAGGAAGTAATGGAGGAATAATCCACGTACTTTCTCCCAGAAGTATTTATTACGCTTTGCATTTTGTTTTGCCCGTTGAAGCAAGAGACAACAATGCTGCTGTACCTGATCGACCAAAAACGCCAGCATCATCAAACAGGCAAAGACAGTGGATAAATACCGGTAACCGTGGCCGAAGTTATGTTCGAAGTGGTAGCCTTGTGTTTTCAGGGTATTAAAAGTTTCATTCTCGATTTTCCAGCGTGCGCGCCCGGCGCGCATGAGTTGCATCAGATTCTCAGGCGTGATCGTAATGTCTGTTACCCAGGAAAAATGTTGGGTTTCGCCTGAAGGGTGATATTCCCGGTATTCCAGAAAGTTGACCTCAAGTTCAAAGTTGGCGTCGTTTAAAGGAGCGCCATTGAGGTAACGGAAACTGTGTCTGATACCATTGCCGTCGATAAATTCATCAGTTTTTACTCCCTGGACGGTATTCACCCAGTCAAACAGAAATTGATGGTCGGTTTGTTTGGCGCCGAGGATAAAGTGCAGGTTCAGTTTTTGAAGCAGACGAATATGCGGCGCATTGGAAGCCAGACCATCTTCGATCACAATGAGTTTCATATGCGGATGTTCACGCCTGAGTGCGTTTAACAATCGCACTGCTGCAGTGCGTTCACAGTCGTTTTTGCTATACCCGTCTTGTTGCATGATCGGCTCCGGCGCCAACGGGAATACCTCGGCTTGATCCGGGTGAACCAGCACGGCACTGAGCATCTGGTGATAGTATGTCACACGACCGTCACCGTGATGTTTCTGGCAGCATTGTTCACAATGCACTGGTGAAGAAGAAAAATAGCCCGTTCCATCAATGGATAAAAAATAATAACCATCCAGGTATTCAAATCCCTCCAACCCTTTGCCACGCTGAAGCACGTGCAGTATGCGCCTAAATGACCGGCGCAAAAGCTCAGGGGAGACATTATCCAGTCGTTCCCGTAAATAAGTATCCGATGGCGCGCGGTCAATGCCATACAAGGATTTCAAATTAGCCCGAACCAAATCATCTTCCCTGCCTTGGTCAAATTGCAATAATGAAGGATACTTTAAGCTAAAAACCGCAAATCCCGACATCAAACAATCGCTCAATGGGAATACTTTGCCGTTTCCATTGTCTTCTATCCTTTCAAAACAGGCGCGAACTTCCTTGATTAAACCGGGCGCGCTTAAATACCGGCGAAAGGCATATTTCGGCATAATACTCACCTATCACTTTAATTTATGCTCCCATAATATTGTAATTTAGTTAAAAGTTCACGAAAACTTATTTTTAAAGACCGCTGAATCGCTTTATTTTCCTTGTGTCTGTGTATGAGCGGGAATAGCTGATAATCCTGTGTAGAGAACAAATAAATTGTCCGGATTATCTTAGGCCCAGGAAGGTTAGAGATGAAACGAACGGAATTTCTTCAGGAAACACGGAAGATGAGAATTGAAGAAGCCTATGAAGGTTGTAAAAGCGGGTGCCTTACGCATGCAGAAGCGGCTCTACTGCTTGGTGTATGTGATCGCACATTTCGGCGTTATAGAAGCAAATATGACGAAGGCGGACTGGATGCGTTGATGGATAAGCGCCTGACTCAGGTCTCGCCTCGTTGTGCACCCGTTGATGAAGTGATGCAGTTAACGGAACAATATCAAAGTCGTTATTCAGGTTGGAATGTCAAGCACTTCACGCATGGTATTGCAGGGATGGCGGTACGCGTAGCTAATCGTCCCTGAAAAAGTATCAAACGACAGTTGTTCTGGAAAAGCTACCCGAGAAAACTGGCGCCTACTAAAATGCATGCCCTGGTAATTTAAATTTCCATCAAGGAATCCGATAAATTTGCAGTTTTCGCCATGGGAAAAAGAGCCAAAAAATGGCCAGCAGCCATTGTTTCAGATTCCAGGCGGCAGCAGCCATCAGCAGATTGATGCGATCGCCAATAGCGCCTTTCAGATAGTTCCTCGCCATTCGATAATCCGATTTCAGGTGGCCGATAATGGGTTCAATCGCGGCACGCCTCCTGCACTGTTTCCGCTTCTTGTCTTTCTGGTATCGGGTATCTTTCTTGAGTCCTTTTCCGGGCAAAATGATCTGGGTTCCATTGACTTCACGTTTGCCGCGGTAGCCGCGATCGCATACGGCTTGCTTGGCTGCTTTCCCGCGCGAAATCTCAACATGACGCAGGATCTCTGGTAACGTATTGCTGTCATGCAGATTCTGTTCGTGACTGATTACGCCGACGATCAGATTACCTTTTGCGGTACTGGCGATCGATGCTTGGCTAGCGTACTCATATTGTTTGTGATCTTTCCCCTTGGCGACACAGTACACTTGCGGTTCGTGCAATGAGTAGATCTTGTTCTTATCGTTTTGCTGTTGCCGTAATACGCGCTCATACAATAGAAAGTCCCGTTGATAGCATTCAAACAGACAGTGTTGCGGTAATTCTCTCCTGAGTTCCCGTATCAATACACCTGCAATGGTTCTGAGCCGCTTTAATGCGCGTTTGGCCTTAGCTCTTTTCTTCACGTGCCGGTAGTGCCGAATATCCAGGCGCAGTGACTTCACTTCTTTGACGAAAGTGCGCCGCTGTGAAATGCCGTGGGCGGGGCCAATCTTGTTGAGGCGATTGATAATCTTGATCGCTAGTTTGCTATCCGTCGGGTACGTGATGTTCTTCTCATGCACAGTCGTGTCAACATGAACCACATCTTCCAGCGCTGATTCCCCATGCAAACCAACACTCATCCGGAAAATCCGCTCTACACCTTGCGCGCCTAGGCGCTTGCGAAAATGCACCAGCTCCGTACTATGGCAAGGCAGCTTTTGCTGGAATTCTTTCATGCCGCAAAAAGCCTGGTAATAAGGATTGCGCTTCCACTGCAATACTATCGATTCGTCACTCAGATTCTCTAACTGCTTCAGTATCAATAATCCAACCATCAGCCGGATCGGCTTACTCGGCGCACCTGCCGCCGTCGTGTAATGGATGAAAAATGATTCCTCAAATTCTTGCCAGGGTATCGCTGATGCAAGCTTCAGCAACAAATCATTGGGATCAAGTTGCATCAACAAATCTGTTCCAAACAAATTCGGTTGATGAATCGTACTGCTATGTCTTAGCATTTTTAATCACCATTTCGACCAGAAAACACTTGGATATTTTAACATTTCCGGTCGTTATGAGCATTAAGAATCAGATCATTCAAGCATAGTATCAAGTGCTTGTGGATATTTCAGGGTTGACTAGCTAAAGGAATGAATGGGGCAACACAAGGCCAAAAAAAGGGAGCCAAAAGGCTCCCGTTCTGGATAAAATATCAGTATGAATAAAGGTCAGCTTCCTTTCTACGCCCCGCGATAAACCCAATTAAACCTAAACCAGCTAACAACATAGCATAGGTTTCTGGCTCCGGAACCGCTGTAACAACATTCGTAAATACAAACGTTTCATCGTTATAATCAAGATCTCCACCGCCATGCAGATCTTCAAATCCTACATACGTTCCAGTTGGAATGCCATGAACAACATCACCAGAAAATGAAGTTGAATAGACGTGATTAATTCCATCATTATTAAGTGATTTGTCTGAATATAATGTTTCTCCTGTGGAAAGCACATTCAATTGAAATGTAAGCACATCTCCTACGTGTACGGAGCTCAAGTTAACAAAATCTCCCATACTTGAAGTGTGATTGTTTAAAACCCCGGCAGCAGATTCAGGGGTTATTACACCATTCACCAGTAATGACAAAGTGTTAGTATATCCGGCTGATTCATCATAAAAATAAGCACCAATGCTACCCGTAGCTGTTGCAGTGAAGGTGTAGAGATTTATATTCTCAGTTCCGAAATTTGGATGTGGAATTGCATCTGCCTTGGCATTCGATATTGATAGTAAGGCCCAAAAGAGTATTATCAATCGAATTGGATTTCTCATCACTGAACTCCAGAATTGAATTTTGTTACGAATAAATTATGCAACTATCTGTTACACAATGGAGTTGCATATGCTATAGAGGTGCATATCGAATTCATAGAGAGATATGTCATGAAATCGGTAGTAAGGATGTCCTTCAATATACTAATTCATAAACTACTTTATATTCGACTTCTCGCTAAATGAAACGGAGTTCTCAATTTTCTTCGTTATATTTCAACAATATTAAACAGTGCGTTTTGGAAAACCGTTTAGCAATAAAGGGAAGTAAGGGTAAAGATAACCCGTGCTAGGTGCTAGGGATCGGGCAGCATGCCCTCTTTCGGGTGCATATCCTTTGCGCCGGATGGTAACGTAATTCAGATACGCATAAAAAGAAGCGACTGAGTCATTTAGGCGTTATTTTTATCAGAAACTAAACTATTTAATCTCTGCCGCCATGGATCGATGAGAATTCGCCATATCCAGATTAGCCTTCACAGCTTGTTCGTATAAATTAATTAAGCTTTTACATTGGGATTGCAATGCTAACCCCTCTTTTCCATAGTTAAAAGTTACTGTTCCATATGATTCAAGCATTTTCTTTTGTTCTTTTATTTTTGACTGCATTTCCCTGGCCACATCTTCATAATGCTTCGCAAGTGATTCATGATCGCAACGAGTTGTAGCTTTAAGAATAGCTTCCGGCGTATCTCTCGGAATACGATTAGTCTGTGCGCATGAAGTAAGAAAACCCAATAAGCCAAAAACAATCAATAGTTGAATAGTAATTCTCACAGCATGTCCCTTGTCTATAGCCAATAAATGCCCTAAAAGAAATAGTACTATAATATTATTATTCACATTATGAAATCGCGCTTCCTCAAGTAAATAATCAATCAGAACCGTTTGGCAATAATGAAAAATCGGGATAAAGCTAAACCGGATTCAGGAAGGAATTTGAATCACAGAGAATTGAAGGTAAAGAATTAAGTGTTCTTTGTAATTAATTGATGATATTTAACTATTTTAATAACACTCGTTTTTATTTTTACACAAACTCCCCTTCTTCTCTTTTATGATCGTTTTTTAGCCTAACCAATTTGGGCAAAAAGCAAACAGTTGTCCTAAGGAACTATCAGGCGCTCAGGTGACAAGCCATAGCAAATGCGCGTAGAGGATTAGAAGGTATGTGAGCCTCCACAATACGATCATTTAGCAGGGAATATAGTGTGTTCTGAAGCTTTACGTCTCGAAATCACAAAAATCTGGCCTCACTTCTTCCCCATAATTCGTTATGATCGCTCGAGTCCGGCAGACACCAGTTGAATAGCTAATTAGAGATGGCGTTGATAGCGTCCAATTAATTCACCCTGACCAATGATATGGCCTTGCATAGCCTTTTCAAGTGCAGCTTTGTTTGGATGCTGCAGATCTGGCAGTACGGTGTCCAATGCGTGCAGCTTATGATAATAACGGTGACTGCCTATTGGCGGGCATGGACCACCGTAGCCTGCGCGCTTCCAGTCATTAATTCCTTGCAAAGTGCCTGACGGGAGATTTTTTTCTGAAATACCTTCAGCCAAACCGTTAGCGCTGGGAGGGATGTTATACAGTACCCAGTGTACCCAAGTCATTTTAGGCGCAGATGGATCCGGGGCATCCGGATCATCAACGATTAGCACCAGGCTTTTGGTGCCATCAGGAATACCTGTCCAGTGAAGTGCCGGTGAAATATCTATTCCATCACAAGTATAATGAGATGGAATAGAGTCATTATGAGAAAAAGATGGCGATGTGAGAGTCAGAACGGTCAGAATCAAAGCAGCCATGATTTTATTCTCTCCTTTAAAATGATCGAATACCGCCCTATTCTTTTATCATAAAAAAAAGAGCTTCGTAAAGTTTTTTCTTTTTATGGCAATAACTTCCGTCTCACTATTTATGCGTGTATCCTCATGTCTAACATATAAAAAAATGTAGGGGTGATACTATGAATACCTTTACCAAGCTGGTACTGGGCATGATGGGACGGTTGCGAGCAAAACCTGCAAAAGGTGATGCGGCAACTTCGATTTTACTACCGCCACCTGAGAAACATGGCGGCCTTCCATTGATGGAGGCACTCGCCATACGCCATTCTTCCCGTGATTTTGCACCTGATCCGCTGTCTATGCAGTTACTTTCAAATCTTCTGTGGTCAGCTTATGGGATTAATCGCACGGATGGCGGACGCACGGCGCCTTCTGCATTGAATGCTCAAGAAATTGATGTGTTCCTCGCGTTACCTTCGGGAGCATACCGCTATGATGCTGCAGTAAATGAATTGCATCTGGTGGCGGCAAGTGACTTGAGGCGCATTACGGGTTATCAAGATTTTGTCGATGAAGCACCACTGGATCTGGTGTATGTGGCCGATTACACAAGAATGAATCTAGTGCCGGTAGGACAACGAGAATCCTATGCCGCTGTCGCAGCGGGTGCTATTACCCAGAATGTATACTTATTCGCTGCCAGCAATGGTTTAGCTACAGTAATTCGCGCCTGGATCGATCGCGTTGCGATTGCCGATGCACTTGGATTGACGCACGATCAACAGGTATTGCTATCACAAACAGTCGGGTACACAAGAACAATGACATAATAGCCGGGCTGGCAATTTTGATCGCTGGTTAGATGACAAAGAAGCCTGATGACAGATTAGATAATTCCGCTCTAAAAAAGTAATAATCATCAAAAAAAGCGGAAACTGAGCAGTTAATCATGTTGAGAATATCAGACAATCTGGCAATACCCTTAGGTGAGATCGAAATCCAGGCGATACGTTCACAGGGTTCCGGTGGACAAAATGTAAACAAAGTATCGACTGCGATTCATTTGCGTTTCGATATAAAAGCTTCATCACTACCAGAAATATACAAAGAAAGATTATTGTATTCAAATGATAGTCGAATCTCTAGTGAAGGCGTTGTTATTATCAAGGCGCAGCGGTATCGCAGTCAGATTAAGAACAAAGAAGATGCACTCAATCGCTTATTGGAGATTATCAAGAGTGTCACTATCCAGGTGAAGCCGCGGGAACCCACTAAGCCAACCAGAGCTTCTAAGACAAAGCGTTTGGAAGGCAAAGCGATTCAGAGTCGCAGAAAATCGTTGCGCGGCAAGGTTGAAGAAGAGTAATAATATTTTAAATTGCAGCGGTCCCATGGATACTGCCCGCATAAATTATTTTTTCGCCAAGTCACGGAACCCGCTATTTAACCGGATTGGCCCCGGCAAAGCTAATAAATTAATTTTTCACTAAAACGAATTCGAAATTGTCAGCTCGCATCGATTCGCATGACTTAATTTTGTGAGGTATTTAAAATTACTATGGATATCGCAACAAACGAAAAAATAATAGTTGCGACCAAACTGTGGTTGGAGCGTGCCGTCATCGGCCTCAATCTGTGCCCGTTCGCGAAGGCCGTACACGTGAAAAATCAGATAAGCTATAGGGTGAGCAGTGCAACCACACATGAGGATTTGCTAAATGACATGATGCACGCACTGGAAATATTGGCTGAAACATCAGCAGAAAATATCGACACAACCTTGCTGGTTCATCCCTATGTACTCATTGATTTTCTCGACTACAACGATTTTCTCGATGTGGTCGATTCGGCGCTGGAAGGCATGGGTTTAGAAAATGTGTTGCAAGTCGCCAGTTTTCACCCGCAGTACCAATTTGCCGGGACGCAACCGGATGATATCGAAAACTATACCAACCGGTCGCCGTATCCTATGATGCATCTGCTGCGCGAAGCCAGTGTCATGCGGGCGGTGTTGGCTTTCCCAGAGGCTGGGAAAATATTCGATAAGAACATTGCGACATTGCGCGATTTGGGTCACGCAGGTTGGAATGATTTGGGGCTGGTTAAGATCAACCCTCCTTTGGAGAATGAATCAATGCGCAAAGAGCTATAACAGTGACGCTAGCTTTCTCTTTACTTACCCCCGATTGCGTCATGAACGCGCTGGATAGCCTGGGATGCCACAGTGATGGCCGATTGTTAGCACTGAACAGCTATGAGAACCGCGTCTATCAGGTTGGCATGGAAGAAGGCTTGCCGCTGGTAGCAAAATTTTATCGGTCAGGGCGTTGGACAAATGAAGCCATACTTGAAGAACACGCTTTCGTGCAGGAATTGGCCGAGCGCGAGATTCCTGTGGTACCTGCATTGGTGTTGGGTGGAAAAACACTGCACACTTTCGAAGGATTCCGCTTTGCCGTTTTTCCCAAACACGGCGGACGTGCGCCAGAATTTGAAGACCGGAACACACTGGAATGGATAGGGCGTTTTTTGGGTCGTATCCACGCCATTGGCGCACTTAAGCCGTTCCAGCATCGCCCCACACTGGATATAGCGAGCTTCGGTGTAGAGCCGCTTGATTTTTTACTGACAAATAATTTTATCCCGGCTGATCTTAAAACTGCCTATCGTAGCGTAGCAGAGCAAGCACTGGCTGGCGTGCGTCTTTGCTTTGAACGTGCCGGCAACCATATAAACGCATTGCGTCTGCATGGCGATTGTCATGCGGGCAATGTGCTGTGGACGGATAGCGGCCCGCACTTCGTAGATTTTGACGATAGCCGCATGGGCCCTTCTGTGCAGGATTTGTGGATGTTGTTGTCGGGTGAGCGTACAGATATGGTGCGGCAGTTAAATGACGTGCTATCGGGGTATGAAGACTTTTACGATTTTGATTCAAATGAAGTGCATCTGATCGAAGCCCTACGCACCTTGCGCCTGATTCATTATTCTGCCTGGCTGGCACAACGATGGGACGACCCAGCCTTCAAACAAGCTTTCCCGTGGTTTAATACGCAGCTCTATTGGCAAGAGCGCTTACTGGAATTACGCGAACAGATCGCGCTGATGGACGAGCCGCCGCTAGGACTGGTTTGATTGATATTTTGCTAAGGTTTCAAGTTTCTCCAATCGATTCGAAATGCTCATGAGAGAGGGATTCATATCATCGTCTGAAATCAACTATCCATGAGCATCTGGTTTTTTGTGAAGTAAAAGTTACTCACATTTTGAAATGTACCTCCGCTTTTCCGGAGTTTTCTGGAGTCCATACAGAGGAACAACAGGCAATTAAAACCCGATACATGAGCGGGTTAATTTTTGTTTCTGTTGCATAGCTTGTGCTTCTTGCACAATAAAAAGTCTTATTCAAGAAATCATACTTTCTCAATGTATCGGGATTGCTTGATCCAATAGCATCAGGTGAAACCCTGCTCAGTTCCAGAACTTTAAACGCTGCTGATAGCCTTTCCTTCGCTTAACAAAAGAGCATCTTCAGTTATTGATAAATCCCCAGTAATATATTTTTTCATAACTATCATTACTTCATTCAAGTGGTATTCCTTTTTGGAGAGGATATATTTCTGAAGATCTTTAGCTATTTCATTTTCTTTATCAATGAAGTCCGTTTTTACTAGATCCTTTAATATTGCTTCTTTTATAGATTCAAGCGATTTGGTTTTTGTTAGGTTTTGAGAAAATATGTGATATCCATGATCGTGAATTGGATTACCTTTAGGTGTAACGCCATATTGCAGTCCTTTATTGGAATTAAACGGGGATATGCCTAATTCACTAAAATATTTGTCGCTTTCAACTGACGTATCCGCCATATTTATACAGCTTTTAAGCATATCCTCTTGAGATTCGATAATTTCACAGATTTCCCAGGCTGAGAAAAGTACTGCTAGTTCATATTTTTTCTCTTTTCTAAAGAAAATCTTTATTTGTTTCGCTATCGTCGACTCATTGAAATTGTCTTTATTTTGTATACGTATTTCATCCAAAGCTTTCCAGCCCTCATCGCTCTTACCTGCTAACTGCAGGTACATAGGCAATCTTAAATAATCTTGAATCATTAATTCTTCGGATCCGTTTGCCGAATACGCCTCTTTCAGCTTCTCACAAGCCTCGTCATATCTTTTTTCTTTCTTTAGTTGGGTGGCTTCTTTGAGTAAATCTCTGGCCCTGTGGATCTCCTTAGCATCCAAATTAAAATAACCGGCGGTCAAAAATTCCTGATTCAAATCAGATATCGATTTTTCTACTTTTGAAGTAGCGGTAAGAGTTATGAAAGGGTACTCGTTTGCATATTGTTTTAACTGGTGGAGATTGTCGCTGGCTACTCTCAAACGGGAGATTTTTGTACTTGGATTCTTTGAGTTATTAGAGATTTGGAGTGACTCATTGATAATGTCAACCATTCTTTGCGCACACTGAATTATTACTTGTTTGTCTTTATTTGAGAAATTCAGAGGCTTGGTGATGGGGACCTGCTCGACATTGCTTGCTTGTTTAAATGGGTTTTTAAAATTGTCTGTAATAATTAAGAAAATTACATAAGCGCCAAAAAAAACCAAAATAAAAACTAGAAGTTCCATCATTTACCCCATTTTTACTAAAGTTCATTATACGCCACTCGGATGTTTAGGCATCTTAGAAAGCATCTGGCCAGCTTTTCATCCCGCCGCATATCCTGCGACCATCAATCATATAACAACAAATTCAATAATACGCGCATTGGTTGGCAATTTAAAACCATGCTGTTGCAATCGGGTTGCAAGGGATTTAGTCATTGTTTACGCGCGCGTATTGGTCTCAAAACCCTTTGTGATAAGGTTGCGATCGGGCTTCAAGAAACTTAGTCATTGTTTAGTCAGGCAAATAATCAGCCAACTGCACAAGCGCTATGGACAAATCTTTTGGCTTACTCGGTTCTGGTAATTCTTGTTCTCTGGCCAACTTGCACGCCAGTTCGTGGAAAGCTTTAATTACCGGGTCTGAATGCTTTGTTTCAAGCTTGGCTATCCGTGTTTCAAGATTTTTCACTTTGCTCCTCCAATTTTTTAATGCGTTCTTCAAGCTCATGATCTTTAATCATGTTTGATATTGCTACCAAGATATAAGTCAATCGAGTGGCATTTTGTGGATCAATGGAACCGTGCCTTGCATCAGCGTACACTTTGGCTAACTCACGGCGACAATCTTTTATGCTCGATAACCTTACCTGTTTCCTGGGGGTAGGGGTAAAAGGAATTACTTCTCCTTCAATAGGTTGTTGATCGTCATCGTTACCATTTTTACTCATTTCTGCCCTATTGGATCAACCCTTTATTAATCATTTCCAGTAACGTGAATGCATCATACTTATCCTTGGGTATCTGCATCTCGAATGTGTACTGATCCCGGATAGCGATTGTCAGAATCACGTCATCCGGACCGCTGTCCAGATCGGTAATGATTGCACGCTGTGAATCTGGTTTCTCTGCCAGCATAGCCAATACTTTCAGCCGCCGTGATTCGCGTTTCAGCTCTGAATCATCGATAATATTTTTTTCAATATCCTCGGTATTCGTGCTGCCAAAACTGCCAAAAGGTGGTTTCGGCGGTTTTGGCAGTTCCATACCTGGGACATTCTCAAAATTTTCAATGCTTTCGATTTGTTTCAGTTTTGCCAGATAGCTCATTTGGTCACCTCATTCATGACATAAACACACTTTGGCCTTCCGCCTGTTTCTGATATTTCAACTTCGATCAAGTGTCCATAGTCAACTAACAAATCAATCGCCGCTTGTGCCTTGCTGGGTGTTTCCAATCCTGCCCAGCCTTTTCGGCGTATCTCTCGTGCTGTGAATGGCTTATCCGGTTTGTTTGCAAATAATCTTTTAAGAAGGGTTTTTGCTGCATCGATATCCGGCCTTGTGGCAAAGCTATACACCCGGCGTGCATGACTCTCTAAATACTCAGCATAGGCGATAGCGCGGAGTAATGATTTTTCATCAATTGCGCTATAGCCTTGTTCGCACAAGTGATTGATTAGTGCTAGAGAAGGTATGAGTTTTCTATATTTCGATAGGTGTGATACAAAAGATTCATGCTCTTCACCTGAACGCAGCCGCCTTTCAATACTCCCGCGCCATTCAGAGAACAATGCCTGTGCCTTATCGTCAAAATGCAGAAATGGAACTTTGCAATATTCATCTGATTGAGCACCAATCTCGAAAGGGTTTAAAGCATCCAGTTTGCTAACTAACTGGTGCATGGCTTCTTTAACGCTAGAATCCGGATAACGATCCACTTCCTTCCAGTTTTTAGAGATATCGGGGTAAACCATTAAGCCGAATCTTTGCAATAAACCATCTGCACCCGCGCCGCCGCCTACTGCATCACGCACATATTGACTTAACACGCCTGGCTGTATGCCGCCAATGATTGATATACAGAGTGCTGGCACATGCAATGCTTGACCACGTCCAATCCGATCAAAGGTATATCCCTTATCGCCATCAGCGCCCGTCAAATAGAATGCTCTGGCTGGTTCCTGCCCATTGCTATCGAGCTGTTTAAGTAACCCAATGAGCTCATCTGATTCGATTAATAACCCGTTAGGATTTTGTATTAATAAATCACCTAACGCCTCATAGGTACTATTGTTTGTAATGTATCGCTTTAAAATCGGTGCATCGTCAATAACATCAGGTTTCAGTAATCCCGATACATCAGCTTCGCAATTTTCTTGAAGTTGTTTCTTTGCTGCGGATTTATTGGCCGATTGTTTAAGCTGGCAAAGCAAAGCTTTCGTTTCGTACTCAGCGCATTCGGTTTTATACCTATCATAAGCATCAGCGGCCAATTTCTTGATGGGCGCTAATACGGCCGCTTGTGCTGGGCTTTTGAGAGTACCGGAATTGCCAATGCTTGCGCCCCATAAGTTAGGGATAACCGTCCAATCATCATATTTGAGCGGGCGCACGCCTACTTTGCGACCGATTACAGCAGCCAGCATGATGTAGACTGTTACACCCAAATAATCAGCCGGGCACTGCATACGCTGTGCAATATCTTTGACATAATCACGCGCACCCTTGGGTAGATAATCAAAGTCAAACGGCATGACAGCAGGCATTGAAGGCAGCGGACTTGGTGCGGTTTTGTTTTTATGAACTGCATCAGTTCTATCTGACATTTCATTATCGAAATGTCTTTCTTTTGCACGGTCGATAGCTTCGGCAATAACAACATCATGAAAAGCTTTCTGTGCTTCTGGTGTTGCTGGTATCGTTTCGTAGGGGTCGATCATGCGGCCTCCATTTCCGATCGTGAGTAAATCATCGTGTACGCCGGTTCGCCGCGCTTAACTGCACTCATGTTAAAGACTGCCAATGTTGCCGGGTTTATTGATTGGATTTCAGCCGTCAAATCGGGCAGGATTGATGCGTCATGATCGTAGTAAACAATCTGAACATGAAGACCGGCTAAATATTCAAAACGAAGGCTGGTTACCGGTTGGTCTTGAGTGATAACAATCCGTGGAAATGCCGCACCAAGTTTCCAGTCCGTGGTCACAATAACGCGCATTGCAGGAATTAAACCCTTACGCCGTAATTCATCAAGCTTTTTACCGAATGGCGGGTATTTTCGAGTATGATTAGGGTGTGCATTTTCTAAAGCCGTCCGTCCCAGGGGCGGCTTTTTTATGGTCGCCTGCATTCCTACACCTCAGCCCGATAGTTGATCGGGTCTGCAAGAAAACGATGCAATTCCTTGTTGCAATAAAAAGTACACCGTATGCCCATTCTTTCAGGCTGCGGAGCTTTACCTTCTTTAGATAACTGTCTGAACTTCTCTTTGCTTATCGGAAGGAATTTCTTGAATTGTGAGAATCGACTTTTGCCGGTAGCGGGTAATGTTTCTGGGGTGGGTAATTGTTGCTGTTTAGTTGTCACGGTAGGCATCCTCCTTATAGAAGATGCCTATTATTCACATAAAATAAAACGTTGGAATACCCTATGCGCGCAGTGGGCAGCCTATGCGCGCAGGAGGTGGATAGTGGCAGGTACTATATCTATTTGAATCTACTTTAGAAATGCAGGTATCTATGCTAGCAGTATGCATCAGGATTTCTTTTTGGCTGGCCAAGGTGATGGATCTGGTGTATTCCTTAGTGCTTTACACGCTTCTCCCCGCGAACTAAATCCTAATGCGGAATATTCTTCCTCAGCGCATAGATCACGAGTAGAAAATTTGCCGCTGCCCCATATTTTTACAATCTTTAGTTTCTTCTCCTCCCGCTCGTTTTTAGTCTTTCCATGTCGTATATCAGCGGCATGTTTGGCTGATTCGCTTTTAATTTTTCCGGGTGCTACTTCAAGTTCTTTTTTAAGAAGCTCTGCTGTCATCTCCCAAGTCAAAGACCCATCTTTGTAATGCTCAATAGTACTATCAAGCACGCTTTCCCATCGCTCATGGTGATAAATTGCGTATATTGCTTCTGCAAATGCTTCAATTAACTGCGGCTTAGTCATGCGCTTAATCTGCGGCTCTACCTCTTCCCTCATCAAGCGTAACACGACCCCACCAGTGTGATCGATTGACGGATCTTTACTCTTCAATAGATCAATGTATTTTTGATATGCAGGCTTTTCATGTTCAGTCATTTCACGTTTCCTCTGGCGGTTTACCTTAATTCAGGAGCCACGCCAGCAGGGTAAGGATTGCCCTGTTTTCGTCCCGTCGCAGGCGTGGCTTTAAACTTTTTATGCAGCCCTAAACGGCAATATCGCTGCCCCTGCCCTTATTGCTTCCAGATAATCAGCCCAATCCTGCATCATTCTTGCGCGTGGTTCCAGATATAGAGCGTGGTTATAACTCGCTGATACTTGATCACGTTTCGCATGTGCCAATTGTAATTCAATATGCTCATGACTATAACCGCGCTCATGAAGAATCGTTGAAGCTATGCCCCTGAAGCCGTGACCTGTCATGCGTGAGTGATACCCAAGCCGGTAGAGTGCGTAAAGAATGGTGTTATTGCTCATTGAATTACCGTCCCTACGTTCACTGGGAAACAGTAAGATTTGATCGGCTGCCAGCTCTTTGATTTTCCCCAATACCGCGATAGCTTGGTTTGATAAGGGCACGATATGCGGGGTTTTCATCTTCATGCACTCAGCCGGTATACGCCACTGCTTATTATCCAGTTCTATTTCATCCCACTTGGCACCGATTAATTCACTGGTACGGACAAACGTTAAAGCCATCAGTTGCAAAGCCAGCTTTGTGAGTGGTTGCCCATCGTAAGCATCGATCTTGCGGAGTAGTTCGGGTAATTCTTTTTGATCCAGCCTTGCATAGTTGGTTTTCGTGGTGGGTTTAAGTACATCAGAAGGCTTTATATCTGCTGCTGGATTGCGTTCTGCCAGTCCATGTGCCACGGCATAACGCATGATCTGATTGCAAGTGGTTAATGCCCGCTTGGCAATATCTAGTGCACCCCTGGCTTCAATCTTCTTGATAGCCATTAGAAGCATAGGTGCTGATAACTCAGTGACAGGCTTTCTACCGATAACAGGAAAAATATCAGCTTCCAGTCTACGAATAACATAATCTGCGTGGCGTTGATTGCGTGCTGCGCTCCATTGATTCCACCAAAGACGCGCTATTGATTCAAAGCTATTTTCTGTCGCTATGGCTTGCTGCTGTTTTTGTTCTTGGCGGTGCAGCGAAGGATCAATGCTCTGTGCCAGTAATTCTTTGAAGCGCGCTTGCTGGTTACGTGCTTCTTTTAATGTCACATCAGGGTAAACACCCATAGAAAGCATTTTAGCCGTGCCATTGAAACGATACCGATATCGCCACCATTTAGCACCCGAAGGCTGAACCAGTAAAACAAGCCCATGACCATCAGGAAGTGAGTAAGGCTTCTCTTTAGGTTTTGCTGCTTTAATTTCCGGATCTGTCAGCTTCATGTGAAAACACCCTCTGCCAGTAGCTTGCAAAAATATATGAGTAACATTTTCATGAGTATTATAGTTACTCACTAACTTACTCACAAATTTATCTTGTTACTCACATTTCACATGATTGGCTACGGTTAACAAAAAACCCGCTAAACTTATCATTTATGCGGGTCTTGTTGGTGTTTCTTGGTGTTGCTAGGAACATCTGTGGCGGAGAGAGAGTCTGGCGATAATAATATTTAAGTTATTGATTAATAATAATTATATAATAAATAAATCAAATAAGTCTTACCTTCCGTCTTTCCTTTAAGAATTCCTTAATCTATAGCTCATCGTATGAAAAAAATAGCTAAGTAAGGATTCGAATCCATCAATAAGAGTAAGCTATTAAAGCGATTTGTAGGAGAAATAAATCTCGGATGGGGATTCTCAGCATTATTGCGATTCTTCTTTAATAGTTTCAACGTAAGGTTTGTTGATACTTTTTACTTACATGTAATTACGAGTCAGTGATTTTCCTCAATCTTCGGGCGTGATTAGGCAGATTTCTTGCCCTACTATCAAAAGCCATTCCGTCCGCTGAGCCATACTACTCCTTGGAGTCGCTCCAGCATTAAACGACTCAGAAAATATTATTTTTCAAGGAGTTATAATTTAAGTTCCGGATGCTTTCATGATCTTGTCAGATTTTAGATTCGATAACAAATTTTTCAACTAATTTTTAGTGTTTTTTCTAACTCTATCGGCATCATCTTCTATTCTATCGGCCTTATCTTCAGCAGCTTTTCTTAATCGATCAGCGTCATCTTCCTTTTTATCAGCTATTGATTCACCGGCTTTTTCTATAGCTTTTTTATTATCTTTATCTTCTTTTCGTATTTGATCGGCTCTATCTTCTAAGCGATCTGCTTCCTTTTCTGCTGGGTCGCTTGAAGAGCAAGCCACACCGGTAAAAATAATTAATAAAATAGCGGTTATTGATGTCGAAAATTTCTTAAGTTTAAACATTTTTAAATCTCCAGTTGATTGTACTCTTTATTGGAAGCTTCCATTCTTTATGACGCAGGAATAACTTCCTTGATAAGGATATTTTAATTCAGGATTTTCATCTGTGCGGTAGCATACCCAAGGCAAATCTATTCTAACTCTAATTTTCGAGGGGGAATTACCATATTACAACCACAATATAATTTTAACAGATTGATATTTATAGATTATTTATTTTTATTTATCATAAAAGATAGAGTTAACAAGATTTCAGTTCAACTCGTTGTTAAATAAGTAAAAATACCGGTAGAATGAATCCGCCTTGTAGCATACCTTAGACCACATCACCTTCGTAAATTGGATGTTATCTTTGAAAACTTGCTTAAATAAATTACACGCCAGGAGACAAAAGAAGGGAATAGATGCCCCCTACCCTAAAAGCCGTCGTAGTGCACAAAGTAGTGCGCAGTAAAGGCCACTAAAAATGGCCGGAACCTTCAACATGAAGATTTCAACTTTAGACATCGTTTTGACATTACGCCGTAACCAACTGCATCGAAAAAAGAGTTGGTGATGTTTTTTGCCAATCTGGATCTGTCCTATATTCAAAAATCAAGTACACCACCGTATCCTAAGTATAATTAACTTTCTGGATAACAGAGTTGGAACATGGCAAAACATTATTTTTCTTCTGAATAAAAAGAAAGAGCCCTACTTTGATGCGGTTGGCATTATTACATCATGGGCGCTCAGGAGATTTATGAGCATCGGTTATAACGATGCGCTCAACGGTACGTTTGAAAACGGAATCAATAAGACGCTTCGTGCATCAAAAGTTAGCTATCTGGAGACACTTGAATTAATTTCTGACGGATTAAAAGTGTCTGGTTCTCAGGAATACATATAAGCACTTTCTTATTCCAAGCTAACGTAAAAATCTCCGTTGCCATAAAGACAGCGGAGATTCATTATTAAGAATAAATTATTTAGTATGTTGTACGATAGGCAAACTTAATTCTCTTACACTACATTTTGCACCAAAAATAATTGCTATAAGCGCTATGATATAACTTATAAATATTAACCAAAGAATTCCACTGGCATATTGTTTTACTTCATTCGCTTTTTTCTCAATTTCATTACCTAATTTTTCGGCCTTATCTTTTACCGAATTTATCAGCTCATCAACTTGCTTTTCATCTAACTCAGTATTGCTAGCAATAAGTTCTTTCGCTTGTGTAACATCACCTTGTACCAAGTAGATCGCGATTAAGCTCATTGCTTTTGAATCTATTTGAATCACCCCGGGTTCTCTGGAGGCTGTTTGGTTTAAGTAACTTTGGCAGAATCCAAATTGGCTAACTGCCGGTAGTATTGTGCCTCAGCTTCCGCCGGCGGTATATAGCCGATGGGTCCAAGCAAACGCTGGTGATTGAACCAGAACACCCAGTTCAACGTCGCCAATTCAACGGATTCCCTGTTTTTCCATGGCCCCTGCTTGTGAATCAATTCAGCTTTGTAAAGCCCGTTGATCGTTTCGGCTAGTGCGTTATCGTAGCTATCTCCTTTACTGCCAACCGACGGTTCTATTCCAGCCTCGGCAAGCCGCTCCGTATAACGGATAGAGACATACTGGGAACCCCGGTCGCTGTGGTGAATCAAGGCACCCAGCTCCGGTTGCCGGGCGTATAAAGCCTGCTCCAGCGCATCCAGTACGAAGTCCGTGTGCATGCTGGAACTGACCCGCCAACCCACGATGCACCGGGCAAACACGTCGATGACGAACGCGACATATAGCCAGCCCTGCCAGGTGGAAACATAGGTGAAATCCGACACCCATAACTGGTTTGGGCGATCCGCCTTGAATTGCCGGTTTACGCGATCCAGCGGGCACGGCAGCGCCTTGTCCGGAACCGTGGTTCGCACAACCTTGCCGCGCCGCACACCTTCCAGCCCCAACCGTTTCATGAGCCGTTCAACAGTGCAGCGAGCTACCTGCATTCCTTCGCGCTTAAGTTGCCGCCATACCTTGTCGGCACCATACACCTGCAGGTTGGCCTGCCACACACGCTGAATTTCTGGCATCAAAACCTCATCGCGCTGGGCACGAGTGCAACGCAATGCCGGATTGCGCCGCTCGGCCGCGTGACGCCGATACCCTGACGGGGCGACCTGCAATACCTTGCAGATCGGCTCGACCCCGTGGGTGTCACGATACCGGTCGATGAACGACCTCAGGATTTGAGTTTGCGGTCGAGCTCCGCCTGGGCGAAAAAAGCACTGGCCAGTTTCAGAATTTCATTGGCGCGACGTAATTCCTTGACCTCACGCTCCAGTGCTTTGATGCGTTCGCGCTCTTCACTGGTGATGCCATCTCGTAGGCCTGTGTCGATCTCGTGCTTCTTTACCCAATCATGCAATGTCGGCGGCGCGCAGCCGATCTTGGGCGCAATCGATTCTATCGTCGCCCACAGCGAAGGGTACTCACTGCGATGCTCTTGCACCAGGCGGGCTGCTCGTTCTTTTACTTCGGGGGAATATTTGTTTGTTTTGTTCATCGCTCCATTCTCTCAAGATTTGGAGCCTCCTCAAAACCCGGGGCGATTCAGTGTTGTCACATAAGGGTCCACTTTCCCTTGATGTGCGCGGACTGTAGCATGCAGTCTGCAGAGATGGGGCAGTATTTCGTTCCAATTGAAACACAATGCTCTCTCCCGTTCATCCGGATGACTCTCTTCTTCATTCAAGAGCAGGGCGCGAACGATAGGAAGATATGCCTCGTAATCGGCCGCCCAAAGCATGGAAGTGCTCGGCTCCCACGTAAGCCTCTTCACATCAAGCGACTCCGATGGCAGTCGGCGGAGCGCAACGAGCGTTGGGTCCGTCATTGGATAGATGAGCTCGCGGGTAAGCGGCTGCTCGAATGCCATGCTCTCGAACACCACACCCTCTCTCTGGTGGAAATAGTCCCTTTTTGGGCGCAAAACGTATATGTTTTAATGCTAAGAGCCAGATGAAAAAAGATTAACAGGTGTCACCGCTTGATGCCGCTGATTCAGAATTTCCAAACGATTTCTTAACAACCTTACTCGAGATTTCCCTTATTCCCTGTATAGCCTTGTGCAACCCTGTAGTATAGATGCCGTACAGGGATATTTCCGCGGAATATAGTGTGGAAATAGATCGGACTTAGCTCATGAAGCCAATTTTCAAGAGGTCTTCCTTTTGAATCATGTTCCAGTTCTTGTGGTTTGGTTCCCACCAGAATGATCGGTTGCGAAGTTGGTTGCTGTAAGGGATACCATAAGGCATACATGACAGCCCCGCCACCGAACATGTTACGCGACCGGACTTCCTTAGCGCCTCCATCGTTATCATAAAAAGATAGTTCGCTGGCTGCGGAGAATTTATTCATACCTACAACAATAGGCTCCTTGCCGGTACTCATCCGCAACTCAGCTTCAATCTTTTCGATTTCATTAGAAGCTTCGCGCCAGAAATAATTGTCTATTACAAAACTGGGATAGGGCATCCATGGCAATCCAAGCACCGTATAGTGGAATACTGTCGCATAAAGCAGCAGAGTCACTGTGATAGTGGGCTTCCAAGTATTTTGTAGACGACTCACGGAAGCGCTGACCTGTCCAGTTTGGCCCATCATCCATGCAACAGTTGGCAGCACTGCAAGCCATACAGGGCCGTTCCAAAATAAGTGAGAATCCATGGTATGGAAGATGCTGTATATCACAAAAACAGACAGTGGTACGACAGTGAATATAAGTATAAAAAGTTGATTACGATTAGTTAATACATTTCCTCCAGTTTTTAACGCCATAATGGGCACGCAACGTATCAGTGCCAGCGATACCGCTAGAAATCCAGTGGGTGTGAGCAAAATTAAAATTTGCATGATTAGTACATGCACAGAAAACTCATAGCTGCCATCTATTCTGCGTGCGCTTTGGAACAAAAAAGAAATCCATTGGTGTTCTATATTCCAGATGATCACAGGGGAAAAAATTAGCAGGGCAAGCATGGCCGCAAGGTATGGTTGGAAACGCAGCAGCCAGCGGCGTGAAGTTGGATCCAGGATCATAAATAACAGCGCAGCTGGACCCAATAGTCCCATTGTATACTTTGAAAGAATACCCAAGCCAAAGGCTATACCCATCCCCAACCAGGCCCATTTGCGATCCGCCAGCAACACTCGTTCCATATAGTAAAGCGTAGCGGCCCATGCGGCCAGCAAAGGTGCGTCCGGTGTCATCAGAATGCCGGAGGTAAAGCCGAGCGGCAATATGGCCAACAACAACGCCGTGCGCATACCGGTTGTCTTGTCGTAAAGATTGCGCGCTAATGCGTATGAATAGCCCATAGTAATCAGGCCACAGATAAATGCGCCGATCCTGACGCCGAATTCATTGTCCCCGAAGATGGCGGTACCCAGCCAGATCAGCCAAGCAACCATGGGCGGATGATCCAGAAAACTCAGATCCATGTGCTGCGCATAGTTCCAGTAGTAAGCCTCATGCGGCAAAAGCTCGGCCTGATTAAGATAAACGAGGCGAAGTATCACAGCCAGCGCTACGATTCCAAGCGAAGCCACGCGCCAGCGTACATCCGCCGATGGTGGAGAGCTCCTAATAGGAAATACATAGAAAGCGGAGCCGAGATAATTAATAATGGCCGTGACGGCGATAGCCGGAAAAATAGCCAGTATCGTGGGTACCTGCCAGTCATAAACCATCAACGCCAGAATCCCCCCGCGCATCAGCAAAGCAAACAATCCGACTACCAGGGAACGGCCAAAATGAAGCCAGCGCAAATAACCTGGATGATGCGGACGAAACGACCACTTTGAATTAAGGGAATAATTTACACTAGCGGCCACAAGAAAGCTCATGATATGCGCCTGCGCAAGACCTGCCCCTTGGCTTATGAGTAATTGGAACAGCGCTATGTCGATCACGGCGCCAAACAATCCAACTGCCGCAAATCGGCTGGCTGTACCGATCGATACGGTACCACCGGAAAGCACCATCAAACGTTGCAAATAAGTCCATTGATGTTGAAAAGACAACTTAGATGTGCCATGCGTACGATCGCGAAAACAGATCGGTACTTCGATAACTCTGAGTTTGCCTTGCCCGGCTACGAGCAACTCGAGCAGAATCTTGTATCCACGCGCACGCTCCGCAATGGTCGTAGCCAATTCCCGACGAAAAGCAAAAAAACCCGAGGTTGCGTCGTTCACATCGCAAAGAGGGTGAGCAAGCCAGTTACCTGCGCGCGACAACCATTGACGATGCATTGGCCAACCCTCAGTGCTGCCGCCGGGAACATAACGACTACCAACCGCCACATCATGGCTGCCATTCAGTACTGGTGCCACCAGTGCAGCCAACCGCTCCGGCGGATGACTGAGATCTGCATCCATCACGACAATAACATCACTCCGGGCAAGCGCAACGCCAGCCAGTATCGAACCCGTCAGATCCGGCTTTCCACGACGCTCAAGCAGCTGCAAATTTGCACGCCCTTCCCACGCACACACCTTGTCGGCTGTTCCATCTTGCGACGCATCATCAACAAAAATAACTTCAAAACTTCCTGGAGTCAGTTCCAAAGCAGACAAACGCGTTAATAAGGGGTCAATGTTATCTGCTTCATTCAGTGTAGGAACCACTATGGAGAATTGTGGTACGCCTGGTGCTTGCATCAATCGGGCAGGCAATGAACGCATGTTTTCGAGGATATTTTTCATTAAATCAGAGGCAGTTTAAGTGTATCCCGTCAGCACTAGTTGGACAAAATAGCCTGATTGCCTCAGAGATAGTTTTGGTTCATCGTTAGCCAAAGTTGATTTACACAATTAAATGTATATTCAACAAAATAGTCTGTTCAGCAAATTTTTTCTTTTTTACAGGGAGTTAAATTACGGCTATGCTGAATAATATGCTCCTGATAAGCTACAGAAACTTTTTCATTTATTTCTACAAGTTGAAGAAACTCAAAGTCGGCAAGGGGCGTATAAGGATTCATCCTTTCCGTATTCTGTGATTTTTTCTCCAGATAAGCCACATTTTGCAGAAATATTTCTTCAATTTCTGATGCTCTCTCCATATATGCAGATGAACATGCTTTTCTTATTTGAGCGTAATTTGATATTAGGTATTCCGATTTCACAACATCAAACGCTGTTTCAACAATAATGTCGCTGCTTTCCATTAATTCCATTTTTACTACAGCATGCAGCAACATAATATTTGATGATAAATCCATTACATAGCTAGATTTAACACGATGTTTCTCTAGAGAAAACTTCTCAATCATTTGTGCGTTTCTTTCGTCAAAATGACTGCGTAAAAGTTTAAGAAAGATTTCATTATTCATATTGGCTCCATGGAATGCAGAACAATTAACTGATATTAAATCTCTGCTATATAGATGCTAGATGTAGAGTATTCCTTCTTCCTGATCAGTAATACGGATATTCGCGGCAACGATTCTCCTTCGGACTCGGTATACACAGGGTTAATAGTGCAATAAAGATCCAATCCTTGTTCACATACACTGGTAATGATCTCATCTTGACAATAATCCCAGATCTTTGCACCTGTTCGAGTCGAACGTTCAGCCTGGTTAAAAGTTATTATCGCCTGCGAATAAGGTGCCATCATGCCAATAATGTTACGGAAGTATGTATTAAGCTCTGTTGGTGGCACGTGCTTCAAGACTGCGAAACTAAAGATAAAATGCGGATACTGTATACTTGCCGCTTCGATTACTATTGGATTGATAATCTGAAATTGAGGTGTTTTCGTTTCTAAAACCCTGTCTGCAAGTAATGTCTTACCTGCCTCGTAGAAGTCGCTAACAATATCAAGCCCCAAATATTTTCCCGGCTGGAGATAGTTGATCAGATGTTGCCCAACCCGTAGGCTTCCGCATCCGTAGTCTATGCAAATGTGATCTGGCTGCAGTCCATACTTCTTAGCCATTTCAAAGTAGTTTGTACCGCGAATCTGATTTTCCGCCTGGCTAAACTGATCAGGGTCTGATGCTAGTGATCCAGATAAAAATTTCTTGTTACCAAGCGTCTTGTGCGATCGCCCTTGCTTCAATCCACCGGCGATTGAGCCTGCATAATAATCTGAGAAGCTGGCGCCCGGATGTTGAATCTTCCAGAGAAGGAATTTAATGTCGACTACTAATGCAGTTAACTTCCATCCACTTCCCTTATTGAAGCACTCGAATACAGCTCGCTTTAATGTTAGTTTCTTAACTATTCTACTGTTACTTTCAACCAATCGATTATCGTTTGAGAAATCAGCGTCCATAAAAATCCTTTTGTTGTGTGAATACTCCTAGAACGCTAACCACCCATTCAAATATAAAGTATCGTTGCCCACAGCATTCCGACCGAAACGATCATAATTATGAACACCTCCATTAAACCGGAAGTTATGAACATATTGCACTGCAAGCCGCAAGTTAGTTAGTGTGGATAAGGTAGAAGCAGATTTTCCAAAAGGTGTATAGCTCACTTCAGCAGTAAAGGATTGACTATTAGGCTTTCCCGTCTGACTGCCACTGATAGGATCTCCTGAACTGAATATGATATTGTCTTTTGTGCCCGTTGCTTGTGAATAAAACAGACTAAGACCATAAGCTTGCTGAAACGTATATCCCGCTCTAATACGGGCAGTATCAAGGCTACTGTACTTCTTTTCTGCAAGCCCCAATGCAACACTGGCATGCATATCGCGCTGCTCCCGCAAGTAGGTCGCATTTAGCTCAAAGATATGTGTCATATCCTTCAGATATTGGTAGGTGACATCAAATCCATAATCATTATAACTATCAGTACCAGCGCCTTGTAATCTTTGTGGATTAACATTAGCTTGCATGCCGTAAGTACCAATTGCTCCATAATGCCCATCCCAATCATGCTGAAGTGCTAATCGCCAGTAAGGTGCTCCGCCATTAATTTTATTTTGTTCAGCATCAAATACGTTTATCCCCTTTTGCGCATTCTTAGACAGCATGGTGTAACCACCTGCTTCCACATATAACAGATTTTTCCACATGGCATACGCAGTTGCCCCAACAACCTGAGTACCCAATGAATCAATCAGGTTTCCAGCAGCTGGCGTTGGGGTCAACTCCGATGATGCCCAAGGAAAACCCCAAACCGGTGTGGTGTTCCAAAGATCTGAAACGGAAGGTGAATTATTGGTTGATACACCATAAACTAAACTATTGCCAGCTAAGTTAGTATGATCTGCTACACGTATATCTGCGTTATCCAGTGCCCATTTAGCATCTACGCCACTGTAGGTTCCCTGGACAAAAGCACCCATATTGGAGGTAATGCGTCCTGCATAGAAAACTGAAGCCTCATCAAGGGTTGCGTTATCATTACGACCATAGCGATCGGCTGCTCCATCCTGCTGATCTTTCTGTGTATGGGTAAACGACCCGCGGACCATGCCGCTGATGGGTGGAACCCATTTCAGATTAGGGTCTGGGTTATTAGTTTTCGTTGCATAACCATTCAATTTGAAATTCCTGCCGACAGGTGTCAGGCCGGGTCCAAATGATTGAACGTGGCAGGAACTACACGCCATACCTGTTTGACGTGCAAAGCTAGGCATGGCATAAACATCCACGCCAAGAAAAATTATTATCAGTGACAAAACTAAAGAGTGGACTGTGATTCTGGATTCAAACATATCTCTCTCCGAACGTTGATCGTATAAGCATTGCTAAGTTAATTCTTATAGAACGCCAAACACTGAGATCGTCGACTTTATACTAACGCAATCCTTTTTCCAGACAAAAGCTCCTTGCCCGAGATCTCAATATGTGGCAGATATTTAGTAAAATAATATATATAATATTTAATATAAAGTAAATGCAATTATTTAATATTATTCTTGCAATAAACTATAATTAATTATTTCGAATCTTTTTTATGTAAATTATTTGTATGTTTTCTACAAATCATAATAAATATAATCACCTAAAAGGCTCATAAGAACTTACATTGAAAAATGTATCTGATACTATATCCACTATTTAATATAAGTGAGAAATAACTAAATTAGGATGTAATTCAATGTCAAAGGATTTGAATTTATCAACTTATAATCGCCAAAATAGGCTGGATTATCTAAAAATGACAGAGAAGATTGGGGCCGAATGGTTAAAGGTCTTTAACACGCCTCCAGAAGATAAGACTTTTTGGGATACAGCTTATTGGGATTTATTTTCGAAATTATGGAGAACTAAAGCAGCAGTAAAAAAAACAGATGCAATTAGTTATATGACTGGCAAAACAATGCCAACAGCTACAAAATATCTTAATTCTGCAATCAAACGAGGTTTGATTACTCAAAAAAAGAGTAAAAAAGATCCGCGCTCCAAATTAATAGGATTATCAGATGATATGCGAGAACGCCTCGATACGTATTTTGATTTCGTGCTGAAAGAAACTGAAATCTTGGCGGAAACTATCAAAAATGACACCAAGAGTAATGTGCATGACGCTTAATTGAATATCAATCCTTCTAAGTGCAGGTTTTTCTCCTATTCTCATCAGTGAAAAAAGCTTCCACATAGTTAAACACTTCATTAAATTTTACGGAAGCATCTGAAATGCGTGGTTTTTCCATATACTGCTGTTTTAGGGCACCTCTAAAAATAACTAAAAAAGCGAATCAATCCAACCCGGAGAGCTATTTCACTCGATTTTCGGAGTTTTTCTGTCCAACAATTAGATTTTTTCCTAAATTTAAGGTGACATCGGATTGTTATCCTCTCGTTTTTGCTCCTTTTAGGCCATTTCGGGCGCAATGACCCTGTCGAAACTGAAGTGCCCTTTGCGAATCAGCATCGCCACACGCTTGATGTTATAGACGAGATTGAGTAAGCCTATTTGTACCTTTGCTCTCGCACGACCTATGGTGCGAATGGTGATCCCGCCCAGTTCATTCGTCATCGAACCAAACACATGCTCGACCCGCGCACGCACCGTGATTTCTCTTTGTTACTGGATTTTTGCGCTTCCGTGAGGGGGTGATTGCGAGTACCTTTTTCGTGAATGTGACTCGTGTGTCTTGAAGCGATCAGACTTTCTTCCTGCGCATTGCTACGATAAGCTGAGTCCGCGTAAACATCTGCTCCTCCCTCTTCAGGAGATTGCAGCACTTCTTCCAAAACCTGACTGTCATGAACTTCCGCTGAAGTAACTTCCCATGTAGTGATAAGCTTGGTGTCTTGATCCACATTGGCGTGATCTTTGTAACCGTAAAACGACTCGTTGTTCTTCTTCGTCCAACGCGCCTCAATGTCTTTTTGCGCCAGTTTGTGGGGATTCTTTCCCCATTCAATCGGTACAGCACCCTCCTTGATCATCTCATTTTCTTCACGCCTATTGCGTTGTTTGGGCACGGTCACAAAGGTCGCATCAATGATCTGACCTGACTTCAGTTCTACATCCAGCTCTCGTAAACATTCATCAAATCTTGCAAACAGACGCTCCATCAGATGGTTCTCCTTCAACTCTTCCCGAAACGCCCACATGGTCTTTGCGTCGGGCACTACCCCTGTCATATCAAGTCTCAAAAACCGCATGAAACTCAATCGATCCCGGACTTGATACTCCAGCCGATCATCCGACAGATTATTCATTCTTTGCAATACCAGCATCTTAAATAGCATCACTCGATCAAAGGGCTTGCGCCTCGCTGCACTTTTCCTGAGCTTCGTCGTTGTCTCTGCGAGAAGATCAGCGAATAGATTCCAGTCAATTACGCGATTCAGTTCTACCAGCGGATCTTTTAGCTTGCTTAGCTGATCATATCGATTGTCAAGATCAAAAAAACCTAGTTGCATGGTGAGGTCTCATATCGGAAAACATAATTCTCATATTGTACATATAAAACAATGCGTTATCATAACACAGCCAAAAATAACAACATGCTTTCCCTGACCTGCCTCATTTTGTAAATTGAATTTTTAGAGGTGCCCTTTATTTTATTATTCTTTTTAATGCCGGATGCCGCGATAGCCCATGGCATTTCCGAGGAAGATAAGCTACGCATGCTAAATGGGGGTTATCTTCAATACATGGGGCTTGGTGCAAGCCACATGTTAACTGGATATGATCATTTGCTGTTTCTATTTGGGGTGGTGTTTTTCCTGTCCAGTTTCAAGGACATAGCCAAGTTTGTAACAGCCTTCACAGTCGGGCACTGCATCACTCTAATTTTTGCAACCTTCTACCAGATTACCTGGAATTACTTTTTGATTGATGCATTTATTGCGCTTAGCGTGATTTATAAAGGCTTTGACAATAACGGTGGCTTCCAGAAGTATCTGGATATGAAATCTCCCAATCTGTTGGGAGCAGTTTTTCTATTTGGCTTACTTCACGGCTTTGGCCTTTCAACTCGCCTCCAGCAGTTGCCACTCGGTGACGACAATGCCGGTATTCTGTTACGGATATTGAGTTTTAACCTGGGCGTGGAAATAGGTCAGATCGTCGCTTTGATGGTCATGGTAGCCGTGCTTTCTCTATGGAGACATAAGCCGTCTTTTAAACGATTCAGCTTTGCGTCTAATCAAGCTCTCGTTTATGCGGGAACACTCTTGCTGTTGATGCAATTGCACGGGTATCAACATGATTCTGACCCTGATAGTTTTCGCTTTCCCAGCCAAGAACACAAACATGCACATGAGGATCTAGAAGTTGAACAAAGTACCGATACTGGACGAGACAGTCTTTAATTAAATCACTACTAAGGAGTAATGTAATGAAAAACTTATTACGTATGACCCTATTGACCACCGTTTTGATTTTTTCAAGTGGAGTTATAGCGGACGAAGCCAACAGTTGCCATTTTCATGGAAAAACAATTGCTACGGAAGAAGTCGTAATTAATTGCGCGGTTGAGCGAAAAGAGCTATTGATTAAGCAAAGCAAGATCGACTCGTCCTGGAAAACGATTGAACAAGATAAGATCGAGCTAGTAGACGGAAAAAAAGGCAAAGAATGGCTAGTCACATTTACCAATCCTACTGTTGATGACAAGACGAAAGAAAAACTTTATATGTTTTTCACAGCCCCGGGCAATTTTATTGCTGCAAACTTCACCGGAAAGTAAGCTCATTAACATTTAGAGATAGTATTTGGCGCTAGTTCTTTCTTATGATTACTATGACTATGGCAAGATCGTTTCTACAATTGCACCCCAATGTGACGCAGAAGAAATATGAAAATAAAATAACAACCAATGGTAACAACAGCAGATAGACTGAGACTAAGCCAGAAACCCAGGCCATGCTTAAGCAATATGGGAAACAGCAAGAACAATAGGAGTGAAGGTAATACTAACCAGAAAATTTGCATTGAAAGTTCTGCAATCTGAGATAGCGGAGAGCCGTCAACGTAGAGCCAAACAAACGCAAACAATGATGTAAGTGGCAGAGCTGCTACGAGTGCAGCAAAGCCTGTGTTCCGCTTTGCAATTTCTGTGATGGCCACGATGACAATGGCAGAGAGAAGGATTTTGAATGTGTAATAAAGCATAAGCCTGATTTTTAATCAGTATCCCACATGAGCAACAATAAAGGGGCTGAAAAGGCTAGCGGTAGTTTCATTATATTATTGAAGATCCTAGGTATTTCGATTTTCTCAGTAAAGAGGCCCCTACCTGAATGCCATTGGATTTATGATCATCCTTCTCAGTTGAGGAAAGTATCAGATTCATAGTTGTCTGTCTCCCGATATTTTTGTAGCAACAGTATGTAAATCTGCTTGCCGCTTAATCCTGACGGGCTCCATACTTGACAGCGTAACTTAATATGTTGAAAGTACAATTGCGAAAATGGCACAGATCAATATTTTAATTTTATTAGCTAAAACTTTATCCACAATTTCCGTGGATAAAGCTGTGGGCAACTGCTTTATGTAAGGTAGGCGTAATGTTTATCCAGGGTGCTTCAAAAATATGCTAAAGATTTTTCAATCCCGACTAATAAGCAAGGTTCAAAAATCGTATTTTCATACTTTATAATCCGGTGTGTTATTCCATTGCTCCTAGGATATTTTTAGCTCATCCTTGAAGCAGATGTGGGCTGTGCGGTAGCATAGAAAACCATAAGTAATCAGCTGGCACACATTTAGAGTTGCGGTTAAGCATTTTATTATTTATGTAACGGTTCTTTTTAGAAGTTAGTAAGTGTCGTTTGAAATCCATGCGTTGATGTAAAACACGAACGATCAGAGTCTGTGTCCTTGGGTATGTAGAAACGACATGGAGCTATAGTCAAATCTGGTGTATAGAGAATCAAGCGGCATTCTGTTTTTGATCCTCTGCTTGTTTAATACCGTTAACAAATTTAACGCCATTGATTACATCTGCTAACAGATTATAACCTCTTAAGCGGAACCATTTTTTCTGTGCGGTTTCCATGAGTTTGAATGCCATCGTCAGTGTTGTTATACGGCTTCCACAATTTTTCGTTTTGGCAGTTCTTAGTCTGACAGTAGCAAATACAGACTCAATTGGGTTGGTGGTTCTGATGTGCTGCCAGTTCTCGGCAGGATAATCATAGAAAGCCAACATGGGATCTTTGTCCTTGGCCAAGCAATCCATCGCGCCTGGATATTTTGGGCTGAATCGTTCAATACAATCATCAAATGCTTTGTAAGCCTCTTCCCGAGTTTCCGCTTGCCAAATATCATGCAAGGCTTCTTTGACTTTGGGTTGCATGATATTTGGGTAGTTTCTCCAATACATTGGCGGTCTTATGCACCCAGCAGCGCTGCTGATCGGTTTCTGGCCAGAGCTTGGTGACAGCTTTCCAGAATCCCAGAGCGCCATCACCGACAGCCAATTTAGGTGCGTTCTTGAGTCCTCGCTGCTTTAAATCCGTTAATACTTCCTCCCAACTCGCAGCCGATTCACGGTAGCCGTCAGACAACGCCAGCAATTCTTTGCGCCCCGTTTCATCGGAACCGATAATCACCAACAAACATAACCGGTCTGAATCGCCCCGGGTTTTGAGGAGGCTCCAAATCTTGAGAGAATGGAGCGATGAACAAAACAAACAAATATTCCCCCGAAGTAAAAGAACGAGCAGTCCGCCTGGTGCAAGAGCATCGCAGTGAGTACCCTTCGCTGTGGGCGACGATAGAATCGATTGCGCCCAAGATCGGCTGCGCGCCGCCGACATTGCATGATTGGGTAAAGAAGCACGAGATCGACACAGGCCTACGAGATGGCATCACCAGTGAAGAGCGCGAACGCATCAAAGCACTGGAGCGTGAGGTCAAGGAATTACGTCGCGCCAATGAAATTCTGAAACTGGCCAGTGCTTTTTTCGCCCAGGCGGAGCTCGACCGCAAACTCAAATCCTGAGGTCGTTCATCGACCGGTATCGTGACACCCACGGGGTCGAGCCGATCTGCAAGGTATTGCAGGTCGCCCCGTCAGGGTATCGGCGTCACGCGGCCGAGCGGCGCAATCCGGCATTGCGTTGCACTCGTGCCCAACGCGATGAGGTTTTGATGCCAGAAATTCAGCGTGTGTGGCAGGCTAACCTGCAGGTGTATGGTGCCGACAAGGTATGGCGGCAACTTAAGCGCGAAGGAATGCAGGTAGCTCGCTGCACTGTTGAACGGCTCATGAAACGGTTGGGGCTGGAAGGTGTGCGGCGCGGCAAGGTTGTGCGAACCACGGTTCCGGACAAGGCGCTGCCGTGCCCGCTGGATCGCGTAAACCGGCAATTCAAGGCGGATCGCCCAAACCAGTTATGGGTGTCGGATTTCACCTATGTTTCCACCTGGCAGGGCTGGCTATATGTCGCGTTCGTCATCGACGTGTTTGCCCGGTGCATCGTGGGTTGGCGGGTCAGTTCCAGCATGCACACGGACTTCGTACTGGATGCGCTGGAGCAGGCTTTATACGCCCGGCAACCGGAGCTGGGTGCCTTGATTCACCACAGCGACCGGGGTTCCCAGTATGTCTCTATCCGTTATACGGAGCGGCTTGCCGAGGCTGGAATAGAACCGTCGGTTGGCAGTAAAGGAGATAGCTACGATAACGCACTAGCCGAAACGATCAACGGGCTTTACAAAGCTGAATTGATTCACAAGCAGGGGCCATGGAAAAACAGGGAATCCGTTGAATTGGCGACGTTGAACTGGGTGTTCTGGTTCAATCACCAGCGTTTGCTTGGACCCATCGGCTATATACCGCCGGCGGAAGCTGAGGCACAATACTACCGGCAGTTAGCCAACTTGGATTCTGCCAAAGTTACTTAAACCAAATAGCCTCCAGAGAACCCGGGGTGATTCAGATAACCATTTCTAACCACTGCCGATTTACCTTCAGCGGTTTCTAAAAGTCCATACCGCTCAATAAAGATCGATACTTCCGCTTCAATAGCTGCAGCCAACATTTTACGTGCACCTTCCCGGAGCACCTCTTGCAACGGATCATCCTGCTCTGGTCTATTCAGTTTAAAAACATTATTATCTGTCATTGCGGTGTTCTCCTTATTTTGATAGTTGATCTGGGCAGATCTTTATCAACAGATTACACCGCTCTCTTCTCCTGTCATACACCAGAAATGATCATAGCTCAACGCTTCTAGCTAGCCTCGTAACTTATAACTCAATCATGCACTATGGGTTTAAAAATTTACTTGCAATGGAAGATAAAACAAAAATGACAAATAAAAAACTGTATGGCGCGAAGAAAGACTTTGAAGCCGATGTTGTGCAGTCTGTCGAAGAAGGAAATCCCAGTGAAGTAACTCATGCAGCATTTATCGTAGCAACTTATAGAGGGGAAAATCCCCAGCCAGAGCCTAAACGAGTAGGGAAATGGCTGCTCTTTGTTGCTGAAAAATATATTGACGACACGTGGCGCAACGTAAAGAAGGCTGTTGAAGATGGAAAACTATGGAAGCAAGCAAAGGTATCCACTGCTTGGCGAAGCAAGGGTAGCGTTTATGTCGTGTGTGTTTACACCTACGATTGTGATGATGAGAGCGATGTTATGAAAATAAGAGGTCATCTGCGTGAAATGGGTTTCAAAAGAGCTGCGTCATATAAAAGCGATGAACAAACCATCGCCGGTATCTATTCTGACCTCTCTGCAGGTTTTGCTCTGTATAAAGCCTAACCTGAAATCGGACAAGGTGGTGTTTTGAACGCTGTAGAGATTGAAGAAGCAATATCCAAACTGGCGGAGCAACCATTTGATCCGGCACAATTCCCTTATGCATTTTTGGAAGCATTTGGGAACAAGGCCACGACCATCAGCCGTCTGAGAAGCGGCAATAGCAACAAAACCGATATAGCAGGTGCAGTCCTCCAGTACAACAACATACATATTTCAGCCTGCCCAGCTGGTGAAGTGCTAAAAACACTGGAAAAACTCAGAAACAGACCAGCAACCAATCGCCAGAAAGCCAAGTTTATTCATGAAGTTTTTTAGTAAGCTCTAGCAATAGTAAAAACATCGAACTAACCTATCCACCTTAACCTATTCGTAAAGTCTAAATTCTTGCGCCAAATCCTAAACTGTGCCAGCACATAAAAAATGTCTAGGCTCATTCCTGCGCTAACAAATCCCTATTGAAACAAATTTCTTGAACAAATAAGCTAGCACCCGAAGAGATTAAACCACTTCAAACAACGAGTTTAAACAGCAAATAGAGATTCACTCGTGCCTAAGAATGCTTATGACGACTACATCCGCATCCAGGTATGTGTACGTGATTTACCGGATCGGTTTTTGGCTGAAGTGAACGTATTGCCAGGTCACGGCCACGCGCCATGTTGCCATGCGTCGCGGGAGCAGAAAGAATAACCTTTTCTGTCGTACTCCCGCATGCCGGACAATTTGGATTGGGCGCATTCATTGAATGACGCGTCTCGAATTGTAGTTTGCACTGTGTGCACAAGTAATCATAAGTTGGCATTTAGAATCTCGTCCATTAATCAAGGCATTTCTAAGAAATGTTATGACGCGACCACTTGGCACAACAAGTGATCACGTTTCCAGGTTTTTCTCTTGAACTTAGCTCCAACGAGGTGGTTGCTTCACTTTGACGCCGAATTGCGCTGAGGTGACATCGGTTCTGGCTCGTTTTTCAGCATCTCGTGTCGGTGCTCGCAGCCGGCGAGTCTCAACTTCCCAAACCCATCCGCTGATGACCACATCCTTGGGAATGAGCGGGTGATTTTTAAATGCCTCTATTGTCTTCATGCAGGTTTCATCCACGTCATCCATCATCCCGATCCACTTAGCAAAAGCGCCTTTGTCCAGCTTTAATTCGGGCAATGTCGGGTCCATGGCGATATTGTCGGTGTCGATCCCTTTGTCACGTAACATTTTTTCAAGATCGGTCGCATTGACAGACAGCATACCGCATTGCGTATGTTGTACGATGACGATTTCCTTTGTGCCAAAGAAGTTGCAAGTCAGCATTGCTGAGCGAATTGCATCATCGGTAACGATACCTCCGGCATTACGGAAGCAATGCGCATCTCCACCACCTGCTGGAGTATCTACATGGATACCTAGCGCTTCATCTATCGGTAGACGTTCGTCCATACAGGCAAGCACCCACAACTTGCGATTATTATGTCCGTCCTGACCATGACGGCGGCGTTGTGCCCAGAGATCATATGCGGCAACGCGTGTGCCTAATTCTTCTTTGAGAGTTTTCAATTTGTCGTTCCTCGTTAATGGTTGAATTTTAAACTCCTTAAAGTGATCTACTTTTTTCAGTAGCGCCTGAAGGAATTCATACCGGATATTTACTCCGCACATCTGATCATTTTTAGATGCAGTGAAATTAAACGCAAATACCATGCCACTAAAATGAAATTATATTTCTCATTAATTACAATTGGTTGGATTATAGTTATTGCCACAATAGTGTAGTCATGATTCAATTAGTGAAGTTAAACTTCACTAATTGATAATCCATGAACAATAATCCGCTTTCTGAGTTAACACCGGTCTTTTTTCTACAAACCTTTATTCTTGAGCTTATGCATGCAAGCGAACAACAAGGACAAAAGCATTGCGAACAGTTGATAGAGCATATAGCCAAAACTGCAGGATGCTTTTTTGAAGAAACTTATCGGGAAAATACTCATAAAAGCGAACATCTCGATGTTGAAAGCTATACCGAACTCATACTCGGCATCAAAAACAATATCGGTGGTAAATTTTCACTGGCTTCCAGTAATCAGGACTGTATTACAGTTACCAACACCTGTTGTCCTTTCGGCGAGCAAGTTACCAACTTTCCTGAATTATGCAGAATGACATCCAGTGTATTTGGGGGTATCGCAGCCAGAAACTTTGGTTATGCCAAAGTTGAAATCAAAAAAAGTATAGCCCGCCAGGATGGCAAATGTGAAGTATGTATTTACACCAATCCACATGCAGCAAAAGGGCATGCCGGAATGGAATATACCGATACAACGCCAGTCAAGGAAATTAATGATATAAATGAATTGCAGTGTCGAATTGAATCAAGCATGCAAAGGCTTTGGCACAAACAAAGTACGCAAATATCAAAAAAACATCAGTCTCCTGCGATCATAGCAAAGTCACCGATGATGCAAAAAATACTGCAATCAATCGAGGTTATTGCACCTACTCTGGCAACGGTGTTAATACAGGGTCAGACAGGTGTAGGTAAAGAGCTGATAGCACGTGCCATACATGCGATGAGCGATCGCTGCCATAAACCATTCGTCACCATTAATTGCGGCGCAATTCCGGAAAGTCTGATTGAAAGTGCCTTGTTTGGACATGAGAAAGGCGCATTTACTGGTGCTATAGAAGTACACCATGGGTATTTTGAGCGAGCCGAAGGCGGCACTCTGTTTCTGGATGAAGTTGACTCATTATCGCCAGCGGCACAAACCCGATTGCTTCGTGTGATCCAGGAAGCAGAATTGGAAAGAGTTGGCGGAAAACAAACATTGGCAGTTGATGTAAGGATCATCTCAGCAACGAATCAAAATCTGGAAAGTCTCGTTAAACAGGATTTATTCCGCAATGATCTGTATTACCGCATCAATGTTGTTCGTTTAAGTATCCCCCCCTTGGCCGAGCGACCGGAAGATTTACCTTATCTTGTGCAATTGATCATTCAGCGATTGAACAAGAGGTATAACAAAGAAGTTGAATCAGTAAGCCGTGAAGTCATGCAGAAAATCCGCGCCTATCATTGGCCAGGCAACGTCCGTGAGTTAGAAAACATCCTTGAACGCAGCATCCTGTTCGTCAGCAGCAAAAAAATGACTGAATTGGATTTAGAGCTACCAACTCAAGCAAAAAACATCGTTGAGTGGAAAAACATAAAAGAACATACCCTTACAAAAATTGAGAAATCATTCCTTGAAACAGCTTTGAAACAGCATCACGGAAATATAAAAAGAGTCTCTGAGAACATGGGAATTACTTCTCGTGCTGTTTACGCCAAACTAAAAAAATACGAAATAAACTTGGCAGAATTTCGGATTCTTGATTAAAAATCATCCTATGAATTAACTCTTTCGAAAAAATGCCAATGAGCTCTAATATCCCTGATATTGCCTCAGCTTCTATTTCTGAAACGCTCAAAGCGCTTGATATAAATCCAGAAATAGGCCTCACACACGTTGAAGTGGATAACCGTAGGAAGGAACATGGCTACAACGAAGTAGCTGAACAAAAAAAGCATCCGGTCCTCATGTTTATCGGGAAATTCTGGGGGGTGTCGGCGTGGATGCTGGAATTGATTATGATTTTGTCGGCAATTCTGGGTAAATTCTCTGATTTGGTTATAGTGAGCGCATTGCTGGTAGTCAATGCTGTATTGAGCTTTTTACAGGAACGGCGGGCTGCCGGTGTCGTTGAAACATTGCGTAAACGCTTGCAAGTAAGCGCGCGGGTACTGCGCGAGGGAAGCTGGCAAGTCTGCCCCGCTCGCGAACTGGTTCCAGGCGACATCATCCGAATGCGCCCCGGCGATATCATTCCGGCGGATATAAAACTCTTCGCTGGAGAATTGAATGTAGACCAATCGGCTCTGACCGGTGAATCACAGGATGTCGACAAGGTTCTGGGCGAAGTGGTGTCATCGGGATCTGTCGTTCGTCATGGCGAAGGCAACGGCGTGGTTATCCTGACTGGAGCAAAAACCTACTTCGGCCGCACCACTGAACTGGTGCAGCAAGCACGACCGAAACTCCACATCGAAGCCGTAGTGGCTAAGGTGGTTCGCTGGCTTTTCGTTATTGTTGGCGCACTGGTGAGCCTGGTGATCGTCATATCGCTAATCCGCGGCACGCCGCTTCTTGAAATGATTCCACTTATGCTCGTCCTATTGATGAGTGCTGTGCCGGTTGCTTTGCCTGTCATGTTTACAGTTAGCATGGCCATCGGATCGAAAGAGTTAGCGAAGCGCGGTGTGCTGGTCACGCGCCTCAGTGCTGTAGAAGATGCCGCGACGATGGACGTGCTCTGTGTGGACAAAACGGGCACAATCACGATGAACCAACTGGCTGTCACTGGCGTGATTCCAATGGAGCATACGACGGAAACCGATGTGTTGTTTGTCGGTGCACTCGCCTCTCAAGAAGCCAACCAGGATCCGATTGACTTGGCATTTCTGGCTGAGTCGAAAAAACGACAGATCTTTGATGGCATACCCGCTGTCACGCCAGTCTCCTTCACACCTTTCGATGCCACAAACAGACGAACAGAAGCCGTTGTTGAACAGAGTGGGCAACGACTGCGTGTGATGAAGGGCGCTGTGCGAACCGTCGCCCAGGCCTGCGGGTTTCATCCCCAGGAAATCGAAGCATTGGAAGCCCGTGTCGCCGAATCTGCCCTCAAAGGTTATCGGACACTGGCGGTGGCGCGCGGCTCCGAAACAGGTACCCTGGCATTAGTCGGATTGGTAACCTTGTATGATCCGCCTCGCCCGGATGCCAAGCAACTCATCGCTACACTTCACGACCTCGGTGTTCCGGTGAAAATGCTCACGGGTGATGCATTAGCGGTTGCGAGTGAAATCGCACAGGGAGTCGGGCTACCCAACATCAGGCGCGTAGCGGATTTAAAGGCCGCAAGCGCTCAGGCCGACAACAAAGCAGTAGATTTGTTAGCAGGCGCCGATGGTTTTGCCGAAGTGTATCCGGAAGATAAATATATCGTGGTGCAGCACCTGCAAGCCGCAGGGCATGTGACCGGTATGACGGGCGATGGTGTTAACGACGCACCCGCACTGCGCCAGGCCGAAGTGGGCATCGCCGTCAGCACCGCAACCGATGTGGCTAAAGGGGCCGCAAGTGTCGTCCTGACCGAACCGGGATTAACCAATATCGTCGCGCTAGTCGAGCAAGGGCGAATGATCTATCAGCGCATTTTAACCTGGATCATCAACAAGATCAGCCGGACGATCCTGAAAGCCGCCTTCGTGGCTATCGCATTTGTGGTGACCGGCAAGTTCGTCATTTCCGCCTTTGCGATGCTGCTGCTAGTATTTATGACTGACTTTGCGAAGATCGCTCTCGCCACTGATCATGTGCGGCCGTCCAAGCAACCGGAAACGTGGAACATCGGAGGGTTCATTACCGTATCCGTGGTACTGGGCATCGTCATGGTTGTAGAGTCGCTACTTCTCTTGTGGATAGGTTGGTCACATTTTAACTTGGCAAAAAATGATGATGCCCTCTACACCTTCAGCTTTCTGACACTGTTCTACTTTGCCGTTTTCTCAATCGTATCTGCTCGGGAACGTCACTTCTTTTGGTCAACGATGCCCAGCAGAACTCTTGTAATTGCTCTTGTCTCAGTTACTTTCTTGGGTACCACCCTTACATTCTTGGGACTCCCAGGACTCATGACATTACCCTGGCAGCAAACACTAGTAATTTTCGCTTACGCGATGATTTCTTGTCTCGTAGTGAACGACAGCATAAAAGTTGCGATGATCAAATGGCGTGTTCCTGCTGCGACAGCATAGCCAGCAAGGATAAATAGGATGAGAACCTGATGTATTCCACGAAATCACCTGTGTAAATTTCGGAGTTAAGATGATGTACCACTAGAACGCATTAATATTTGCGATTATCGTGGGAAAAAGTATACGGGATATTGCCAGAAACAAATGCGAGTTAGGTATACAATGAGATTGCCATTTGTAATTCTGGGATTAATGCAAAAGGAATTTTAAAAAATTTTCCTTTAATAATTATTGCAGAACTAGATTTTTCATTTGGCGATATAAAAGAATGGTTAATGTTCTGTCTATTCATATTATTAATGGAGGCAAAATGAAAGTATTTTTATTTCTGGCGCTGACGCTAAGTTCCTATAGTTATGCGCAAAGTGGTCATGACCATCAAGTCGATACGAAAAAGACTGATCAGCATGGTGGAATGCACGAGGGCGATCATCATGGCGGAATGGGCGGAATGCATGGTGGCCACCATGCATTAGATAAAAATACCTTAAAACAATTTTTTGAACCACTTCCCGTATCCATTATTGATGAGAAAAAGAATGAAGCCTTGATCAAACTTGGCAAGAAGCTTTATCTGGATCCCCGGCTTTCGATCAATGATCAGATCTCCTGCAACTCTTGTCATAGACTCGATAATTTTGGTGTAGACAGCCAACCCACATCACCAGGCCATGAAGGTAAACGCGGTGGCAGAAATTCTCCAACTACCATGAATGCGGCGCTTCATATCGCTCAATTCTGGGATGGACGTGCCAAAGATGTAGAGGAGCAGGCGCTGGGGCCCATTCTGAATCCAATTGAAATGGGCATGCCCAATGAAGCTGCCGTCGTCGATAAATTAAAAAAAATAGAAGAATATAAAGGACTTTTCGCAGAAGCTTTCAAGGGCGAAAAAGATCCATACCAATACAAAAATATTGGTAAAGCAATCGGTGCTTTTGAACGCACACTACTAACCCCTTCCCGATTCGATGACTATCTCAAAGGCGACGAGAATGCTCTGAACGATAGTGAGAAAAGAGGCCTGACAAAATTTGTTCATATGGGATGCGCTACTTGTCACAATGGGGTAGTGATTGGTGGAAATTCATACAAAAAAATAGGTGTTGTTGAACCCTATGAAACAAAGGATATGGGACGGTTTGAAATAACTGGGATTGAAACTGACAAGCATGTATTTAAAGTGCCGAGTCTTAGAAATATCACCAAAACAGGTCCTTATTTCCATGATGGTTCAGTTGAAACACTTGATGAAGCCATTCGATTAATGGCAAAACATCAACTTGGTCGGCAAGTTGGTCCTGGATTTGTTGATGATGTAAAAGCGTTTCTGGGTTCCTTAGCGAGTAAAAGTAAGGAATAAACTTAAAAAATATAGCCGGGGGTATACACCCCCGGATGAGGAGCTTAAATGCATTACGTTATTTCCACGACTTGGGGTCCGACCGATGTCACGCGGGCTGCGTTACCGTTCATATTTGCTGCCTCTGCCCTACAGGCAGGGGATACAGTAATGATTATGCTTTTTCATGATGCTGTAACTATTGCTATTGATGGAACCCATCAGAAGATGATTCCTTTCGGTCCACCTTCAAAATTTGCTGAAGTATTTTCCAATCCGAATGCTAAGATTCTCGTGTGCAAACCTTGTGCTGAGGCGCGTTCCATCAGAGAAGATATGCTGGTGAAGAATGCTATATTTGGGGGAATGAACGATCTGCATCATGATGTATCCCGTCAGGATGCGAAATTCATCAGTTTTTAATGCGCTCCACATTCTTAATCGTCAGATCGTGTATGTTCCGTGCATTTGTCATTATCCTTAATCCGATATTCAGTTGAACTTAGCTCAGATTTTCCATTAGACCTTATTAAGAAACAAATCTCCGAACAGATGAAACGAAAATAGTATATTTGTTATGAGATCAATTGCAGCATCGGTTATTTTGGTTATCTTCTTTGCCTTGCTACCGGCATTGACTGTCGTTTCTTCATTGTCATTGAATGTACTCGGATTTGGTCTCTTGTCGGGCTGGCTAGGAACTGGATTGATTGCAGCGAGTTTGCTGTTAATAATTCGTGAACCAGCATGGGCAACTTGGTTTGGGGGCTTGCAACAGATGTACCGATGGCACCATGGAATGGGTGTACTAGGTTTTGTATTGTTACTAGCGCATCCTTTATTGCTAGCCGGTCACTACTTGCCATTGGATCCCGATATTGCATGGGAGTATTTATCCCCACTTAATCCGCAATCGACTAATATCTTGGGCTGGTTGGCATTAATCATTTTTACGCTTGGCATGGCAGCGACCTTTGTTCTACATCTGCCTTATGGTATGTGGCGGCGCTTTCATATGTTATTGGTCATAGCGATAGCATTAGGTTTGGGACATATTTGGTCTGTGAGTGGATTTTCCATCAGCCTTACAGCGGCCTTGCTTCCTGCGGTAATATCCGTGGGATGGCGATTATTGCGTGCTGACCAAGGTATTGGTGCCCGTCCTTATGAGGTCAGCGCAGTCGATCATCCAGCGAAAGACATCACTGAGGTAAATTTACGGCCGCTGGCAAGACCCATACCGATTGCACCCAGTCAGTTTATAAGTGCGGCTTTTTTTGAAGGGCCACATTTTCAAGGCTGTGGTGATTTTCATCCGTATACCGTAAGTCATATCGCAAAAGATGGTAGTTTGACGTTGAGTATTAAGGCATTGGGAGATTGCACGCAGCATATACAGTCACTGGAACCGGGTGTTGCTGTTCGCTTGCAAGGACCTTACGGTACCTTCTTACTTGATCGTCCAATCGCGCCAGAAGTATGGATCGCTGCTGGTGTTGGCCTAACTCCTTTTCTAGCATTGCTGCGAAGTCAAACACTCACCCAGCACACCGATATGTTTTATGTTCATCGTGAAAGCGAGAGCGTTCCTTACGAAGAAGAACTGCAGATGTTTGCAACCAACCAAGCGCTCCTATGTTTTCATTCTTTGTCGATGACGAATGATTTAACACTTTTATTCACGTGGTTGGAAAGCATTGATAAGCTCAATAAGAAACAGGTGTATCTGTGCGGCCCACCGCCATTCATGGCTAAGGTTACCAAGTGGCTACGGGAACATGACATGCCTAGGCAACAAATTCATTTTGAACAATTCGATTTCCGTTAATGAGTATATTGGGTTGATTGTTCCAATGAGAGATACCTGCTCTAATCGATAATACAAGCAGGTTCATTTGGTGAAAAAACGCTTTTGCGCGATTAAAGCAATATCACGCAGTGGCAACATGATATAACAAACTGAAGAGAAATTAAGAAAATATGGCTGTCAAGACTTGTGGATATCTGTGGCTACCTTTGTGAAATGTCAACAGACTCTAGTAGAGGTTTTTTTCAACACACCTTATTTGCTATAAATTAGATTCTAGTATAAGTATTTCTTCTAGTTTTATGTTGATTACCCTGTCTTTAAATACGGTACCTACTTTTCTCTTATTAAAGTGCTCTCTATTGAGGTTATATACTTCTTTAGAAAGAGGAAAATATTTGACTTTAGCCACAAGCTCTCGTGCATTCTTCATATAAAAATGAACAAATTCTTTTACTTCTGGCTTATTCGTTGATTTGGCTCTGACGTAGATAAATAGTGGGCGCGATAACGGTTGATAGCTACCATTCTCTACAGTAGCGGCAGATGGAAATACCGCTCCTTTTCCACTATCAACTCCGACTGCATTGACTTTCTGGCTGTTCTCACTGTAATAAGCAAAACCGAAAAAGCCTAATGCATATTGATCGCCTGCGACACCTTGTACTAGAACGTAGGCATCCTCTGAAGCAGAAAAGTCACCACGACCCGATTTAGCTTTGCCAACAATAGCTTCAGTGAAGTAATCAAATGTGCCTGAATCTGCACCTGCGCCATAGAGATGAATTTTTTTGTCAGGCCATGCAGAGTTTATTTGATTCCAGTTATTAATTTTACCTTGAGCCTCTGGTTCCCAGATTTTCTTCAGTTCATCAACTGTAATGGTTTTGCTCCAAGTATTCTTTGGATTGATAGCGACGGTTAAGGCATCAAAAGCAATAGGCATTTCAATATATTGCACTCCTTCCTTTTTACAAACTTCCATTTCCAAGTGTGTAATAGGGCGAGATGCATTTACGATATCAATTTCATTTTGGCATAATTTCCTGAAGCCACCGTCCGTACCAGAAATACCAACTGTGACATGGATTGAGCCATGCGTGGCTTTCTGAAAATCTTCTGCAATGGCTTCTGTAATGGGAAAAACAGTGCTGGAGCCATCAATTTTAACAATTGGACTGGCATTGACAGTTGTAGCGCTCAAAAAAATAATTGTCATGAGTATTCTAGAGTTAAATGAATTCAACATTAATGTCTCCCAAATGACAAATAAAAGTAAAAAAATCTTGTAAATTCATGGTATATATATTAAGTGGGTTAAATGGAATTGAACAACACTGTAAATCTTGAACCTTGATCTTTCGTACTTTCGAAAGATATAGTCCAATCGTAACGCTCACAGATGCGCTGAACAATTGCGAGACCTAATTTAATTCTATCTGCATCGCCCAAATTATCCTTTACAGATTCTTTAAATATTTGAGCCTGCGCAAACACATCTATTCCAATCCCAGTGTCCATGACCGTTAGCTGATCGGATGTTAATGATATTAAAACAGTACCCCGCTTGGTAAATCGAAATGCATTTCGCACCAGATTGGCGACCAAAACGCTAAGAACTCCTGGCGGCGCCGACACTTTTAAATGTCCATTTTCTTCGAACTTTATTTCAATTGGTTTGTTTCCTAACCATACACGTTGCTGTTCAATCACTTTTCGGACAATTGGCTCCATTTCACAGGAATATTGGTATTGGGTCGATTCGTCAATAATCTGCGCCAGTACTAGAAAGGTTTCAATCAATTCAGACATCTCGTCAGCCCCACGCTGAATTCGCAGGATTTGCTCTTGTTCTTTGGCAGATAGATTCGGTCTGCCGGCCAAAACTTCTGCCGCCAAACTTATGCTCGTAACTGGCGTCCGTAATTCATGACTTACATTGCATGCAAATTCCTTCTCGCGGATTAACAGATTTTGCAATTGATGATGATAGTGATTCAACACTTTAGCCAGATCGCCTATTTCATCATCACTGAATTCTGAAATATCCAAAAACCTCTTTGGATATTTACTAAGGGTGGTAATCTGATTAGAGAGCAGTGTAATAGGTTGAATAACTTTATGTGCCAATTTCCAACCAATAACGAGTGCTATTATTAAGGTGACAATCAAACACGACCAAATCACCCGGACGAAATCTTGTTCACGCTTTTGGATATTAGTTTCGTTAATTTGCACGGTAAAACACATATCGCCGATATGCTCGACCAGCACTCGATAGTTTTGATTATCGTACATCACTTCGTGTGTACCCTGAGGTAAATCCCGTACATGCTCTGGTAGACTGGATAATTCATTGAGTGGCGTAATGTAAATCGAATAGAATAACCCAGCTAGGCGCGTAGCTTCACCCTGTTTTTGTATATGTTTTAGCTCGGTGTGTCGTAAGACATCGAGAATGTGCATTTCGCTTGATTTCAATGCAATAACCAAGCTCAGTCCAAGTATAAGGATTAACGAGATTCCAAATATCAGAAACGCAAGAACGATATGTCGACCGATTCGGCTATTCTTCTGCATTTTTGTCTGTTAGTTTGTACCCAAAACCGCGTACAGTGTGCAAAAGCGGTTTATCGAATGGCTTGTCAACCATCAGTCGCAGATTGGAAAGGTGAGTACGCAAGGCATCACTATCCGGTGGATCGTCCTTCCAAACTAAGTATTCGAGTTCTTCGCGCGAAATGACGCGATGAGCATTTTGCATCAAAAACATCAGCAACCGAAATTGAGTTGGATTGAGGTTGATATGCTTACCAGCGCGAAATACTTCATGAGCATCCACATCGAGCGAGAGATCTCCAACTATCAGTTGCGAAGTAGGTCTACGGCTGATGCGTTCAGATAACACTTTAATGCGCGCTGCCAGTTCTTTTAGGGAGAAAGGCTTTGCCATATAGTCGTCCGTGCCTGATTTGAAGCCTTCCAATTTATTCTCGAGTGAATCCCGGGCAGTAAGCATAAGTACCGGGATTAACCGTTGTGCATCCAGGCGAAGTCGACGACAAAGGGTTATCCCATCAATACCCGGCAAACCCAAGTCCAGAATGATTACATCGTAGTCTTTTGTGACCGCCAGATGTAAACCCGTTACCCCATCTCCTGCAGCATCAACCATGTAGCCCAAGACTTCCAAATAATCATAGATACTGGAGGCAATGTCTTGGTTGTCCTCTATGATAAGGACTTTCATGAAAGAGTTTCTGATCGAAATAAATTAACCAAAAGAAAACCAAACAAGATTCTCAAGATCTGCAGCTCATTGAGAATGGAGAAATTATTGTTTTGATTAAATGCATTAAACTTCATATGATCAGTCTTAATTTCTCAATATTGTATTAGTGAATGGAAAAAGTCTAACTTAAATAATATCAAGATAGTGTTAAAAACTGCTTAAATAAGTCAGTTTGTATTCGCAGGGTTTGCCTCTTTTGATTTCATGTGCTGGTTTCACATGATGCAGCACTTGATATGTGTCACGCAGACTAGATTACTTTCGCCTAAATATCCTGGCGTTTAAGAAAACTTTAACATTATTTTAATGCAACGTTTACATACATCCCTTTAAAGTTTCTACCACGTTTGATGATGTGTCGTGTATCACTACACTAAACTTTTTAACGATCCGGAGAAATGAAATGAACAAAAACACATTAAGTTACGGGCTAATTCTATTTGCCCTATTTATGCTACCGAGCATAATGTACGCTGCGGATGAATCAAAAAACCAACAAACAAAAGAGAAAACACCCGTAGAACTTCAGCGCGAGAAATCCCAACAACTGACACACAAAATGATGGGGCACATCAATCTTGCGCAGTTTGCATTGGGCATCAAGCTCCCTGAAGAAGCTTCCAGTCACATTAAAATGGCACAATTCATTCAAACCGAGCTCGCAGAACAGGCACCAGAGTTCAAGATTAACTCTTCATTTAAGTATGGCAAGGTGACGTACGATGACAGTCATACAATTAAAGAACACTACGTACCCGTGGTGGATGACGTCCTCTTGATTAGCGATTATGAATCTATCTTCAATCGTTCAAAAGAACTGGGTTTAAAGGAAACGAATGCAGGTTTGGTTCATGTGAATGTTAAAGTGGATTTGACCGAAGTTAAAAAAAATCTTGATTTGGCGCTCCAAGATATAAACAAAAAAGATTATAGCAAGGCGCAAAATGCGCTTTCTGCAATTTTTAAGGGTGCTATTGTTGATGAAGAGGAAATCGACGATCCTGTATTGGCAATTTCCGGAAACTTAGCGCTTGCTAAGGCATTCTTAAGCAAAGGGCAGTACGATAAAGCACGCTTCACACTTAATTATGTGCAGAAGCGATTAGCAGGTGCCAAAAATACGAGTCTTTCTGGCGTGGACAAAGTAACTGTAGAAAAACTTTCGGTTGATTTGGACAAATTACAAGCGGAGTTAAGAAAGGAAGATCCAACAATAACTCAACGCATCAGCGATCAACTTGACCAATGGAAGAAAACAATCAAAGGTTGGGTTGCTTACAACAACAATTAATTCAACTAGGCCAGAATCAGGGTGCTGCGCCTATCGAGTTGATCTTTGGTAGCAAAAAAACACTGTATGTTTTACTTTCATTAAAAAAGGTATTTATATCATGAATAATATATCGACTATATTAGCAGCAGGCATTTTGGTGATTTTCTTCAGTAGCCAGGTCAGTGCAGCAGGATATGGCGGGCAAGCTCAATCTGAAGGAAAAGCAACTAGTTCAATAGATGAGGCAATCAAACATGCAGAGATGGCCAAGGCACATGGAGATGATGCGAAGGAAATTCTTAAACATGCGGAAATAAGCTTAAAGTATGCCAAAGATACTGTGGTAGAAGTCATTGAAAAAATAAATATCTCAGGGATGGAGCGCATAGATGCGTCAATTAAGCACTTGGAAGAAGCTATAAAGCACGCCAAATTAGGGCATGCCGATGTTGCCAGCAAGCATATCGATGCAGCGTTAAATGAGATGCACGCATATTCCGCCAAGAGAGCCGATTACCTGAGTGATAATTGAGAAAAGTTATAACTATAAATAAGTTAGTGATAAATCATAATTACAGCATTTTTCGGATTAATCACATCTTGCAACAGGTAATTAAACTCTTGTTTTAGTACCTTTCATATTGGGGAAGTAAAATGCAACCAACGGATACTCAGTTAAACTTATCACCGCCTTCCTGGTGGTTTAAAATTTTTGGTATTGTTTTTATTTTAGGAGGCTTTGCCGCCTTATTTGTCCCTGCGATAGCGGGTGTTGCCATCGAGTTGTTGTTAGGATGGTTATTTCTTTTAGGAGGCTGTATTCAAGCTGGGGCTGCTTTGACCACACGCAAACATGAATCGTTTTGGTTTAAGTTTCTGTGGGCGATTCTTTTTGTGATAGTTGGATTATGGTTATTAATGCGTCCGGCTGAAGGCATACAAGCATTAGCTTTTGTTGTTGGAGCGCTATTTATTGTTGAGGGAATAATGAAACTAACATATTCCTGGCACTGGCGCAGTCAGCCTAAAATTGGTTGGGTCGCGGTAAGTGGGATTCTGTCCATCACAATAGCAATGATATTGTTAAGCGGTTGGCCCCAACAATCGGCAGCTTTATTAGGCATACTGGTTGGGATTAATTTATTAGCAAGTGGGACAGTGGCTTTATTGCTGAGTTTTAGAACGAACACTGTTAGGAATGCTGAACATGAGAAAAATAATTCCGAATCAGAATCATAACCAGTACGAAACCGAGAAAGTAAGAAATGTTTCAATCGATTGAGCCACAAATCCGGTATTTTGCTTTTCGATCAATTTCTCATGAGAAAGTTCAGGCAATTAGATGATTCTTATATAAATTTTTTCCAATCACCCTGCATTTATCCCTGCAGCAAGATCGCGGGGTATTAAGATGCAGAAAATCAAAAACGGCACGCTACGCTGACTTCAAAAACACAAACTATAATGCTCTCCGTGGTCTTACCACGGGGAATTGCAAGTTTAACGGGTACTATATGCTCGTGACATTTAAAACTGATGTTGGCGTCATTACTATGTTTGGGAATGACGCGCTTACCATATTGAAAATGATGGGGCACAGCGCAACCGTATCCGGCGCAATTCTCTGGCCGCTGATGTCTCTGCAGCCTTGAGTCGATTAAAAGCTGCTGTAGAAAAAGAAAATCGACAGCGCCAACTGAGGATGCGGAAGCGGATGAACCATTAATAGGTATGACACATCGCCTTTACTAAACCAATTTTTAGCGCCATGTTAGGGGACAAATGATCCTAAATAGAAGAGAAACCTATTTATTTCACCCCCGGCAGGGCCGAGGGTATTTACTGATTCGTACGATTAATGGCCAGATTGACGCATATGCTTCATTGCTTCTTCGGAATGCTTGGCTGATTCTTCTGCATGCCCCATCTCGGCATGTTTAATAGCTTCTTCTAAATGCTTGATAGCTTCATCCATATGCTTGTGAGCCGCAGCATGATCATCTCTTGCTGCTTTAGCATGTGCCAAGCTATCTTTTGCATGTTGGAGCGCATCTTTGGCATGCCCCATTTCGCCATGTGCCTGAGCTTTCCCAGCGTGCTCCATCGCTTCTGAAGTATGCCCAGCATCAGCTGCCAAAACTTGTGTACTCATAAAAATCGCTAATATTCCGGTTGCAATCGTTGTTGATATGGCTCGCATGATAATTACTCCTTTTTGGTACGTTGATAAAATCAATATTCTGAGTAAATCTTATTGATCAAACAGCAGCTTCGAAGAAAATCTTGGTCTATAGAACAAAACAATGGTTAACTGCGATTCTCAAGTTCAATGATGATTATGATCATCACTATCCCCGTTGTGATCCATTTTCATAGCATTAAGTTCTTTTCTCTGAACTTCTGATAAAACAGCATGTATCGCCTGACGCTCGTTAACGTGATGCTCGACCATTGCATTGAAAGCATCCGCATGATCCTTACCGAGCTTACGTAACTGAGCATCGCTCGTATTGGGCTTCATACTTTCTTTTTGGAATGCCATCATACTTTTCATCAGTTTTTCCTTGAGTTGCTTATGCTCTTGTTCGTGCTTTAGGTGTAAACGAACAATTTTTCCCAGTTGCTCATCACTTAGTTTCAATATATCTGTATGAGCAATGATCATATGAGCATAATCATGCCCTTCCTTCATCATACTGGCCCTTTTCTTGTCACCACCGTGCTTACCGCCTTTTCCTTTATCCTTGCCACGGTCACCATGTTCACTTTCCTTATCTTGACCGTGCTGATGGGCCTGAGCAACTATGAAATTTTTATTCTCAAATTGATTCCCAGCGAAATTATCAGCAGCTAATGAGAAAGAGACCGTGCCTAGCGTAATGGCAAAAACAGAAGCGGTAATAGTAGAAATGATGGATTTTTTGCTGATCATGATGAATTCTCCTAAGCTTGGTTGAATATGCACATTGCAAACCTTTAAAAGCAGTATTACTTACCTCAGAAATCTTTACCTCGCGGCGCTCTGCACGTTCCATGATAGCCCAAAGATCGGTCAATCTGAATGAACTGAAAACACCACTTTTTAACCATAGCATATTTCCAGCTATTTGAATGTTTATCATTTTTTTGTTATAGCTTTTACAAAGATTTTGTCTTACCATCGAATCAGAATGAGTCAATTCATGACTCATTCTATCCATTAAATGTGATTCATTTCACTATTTCTCAGGAGGCTATCATGCGACGAATCTATTTTCTTGTTCCTGACATTTCTATTACTAAGCGTATCGTAGATGATTTACTGGCAGCAAAAATCGAGGATCGACATATCCACGTAATTGCAAAACGCGGTACGCCACTTGAAGATTTACCTGAAGCCAATCTGTTACAAAAAAGTGATTTTATTCCAGCTGTGGAACAAGGCCTGGCACTCGGCGGTACAACCGGCATGCTCGCCGGGTTGGTCGCAGTCATCCTTCCCCCCGCATCAACGGTTATTGCGGGTGGCATTCTGCTTGCAACCACGCTTGTAGGCGCGGGGGTCGGTGCATGGGTGAGCGGCATGGTGGGTATGAGTATTGGCAACAGACGGATTAAAGAATTTGAGGATGCGGTTGAAGCGGGGCATTTTTTAGTACTGGTCGATGTACCAACTGATAGAGTACTTGAGATAGAGAGGCGTGTTAAACAACATCTACCTGAAGTAGAAATTGAAGGTACAGAACCAATGATACCTGTGTTTCCCTGATAAGAAATAACGGTTCTTTTAGATGTGCTGTAACGGAGTGGGCTGATGCGCTCAGGCTATGGTTATTGATCGCGGTTTTCCATGTGAAACCTGTGGAGGATGCGGTGTGCGACCGGCGCGAGAATAACACCAGCGACGATGATAACAACCAAGCCACAGTAAAGTGCATAGAGACCTGCAAAGAGCTTGCCGCCAAAAGTTATCGGTGTATTCACCGGTCCCATTCCGCCCAATAGCATAGATGCGTTTAGGAATGCATCAATCCAGCTCTGATCTTCAAGAATGTGATATCCGCTCATACCGAGAAACAGTGAAATGACTATGAGTGCGAGCGCGATGATTCCGCTGTGAGCCAGCCGAATAATGAACTGGTGCTGAGGGATTACGGATTGAGTGCGATTTTCAAACTCTGGAAGCAGTCTTTTCACTGGTCACCTAACGCGGGATATACACGGCATTATATTTCCAATAATTCCACAAAGACGCCGTACCTTATTTATCAGAAGAGAATAAAATCATAACTGCTTTGATCCTGGTTGTTCTGACACTCACATCGAAATCCTTTTCTCACAATGAAATTACAAAATAAACTTGCGGGACATGTCAGGCTTTTTGGTCAACAAGTCTATCAATTAAATCTACCACATGCCCAGATTCCATCATTCCTTGCATTGGATGCTTATCTTCAGCAAAAATAGCCTCCCTCAGCGTGTTTAACTCAATTGGAGTGATTTTTGCCTTTAGCAATACGTAGTAGATCAATTCATATCTGATCTGGCTTAGGTTATCTACGATAAACGAAAGCCCAGTTCGTTTCACACAAGCAATCATGGCTCTTCGTTGCAGCCATAATTCTTTGCCCCAAGTATCAGGCGCATCTTCCAGGTTTGTTAATGCAATCCTCTGAATGATTTCCGAATCACTTTGATGGTTGATGATATATGACAGTGCAAAGGATATCGCTGGGTATAATGCATCGAATTTGTTCCATTCAGCGAGAGTGGTATTGTCAATGTGATCCACTATGCCAGATTCTTCTATCCGCTCATCAGGACCACTTTTTTGTTTGCCAATACCAAGAAGCCACCAGCCGTAATAAAAATTCAACAAATCCAGCGCATTTTTGAGAATTATTTCCTTTTTAGTCACAAACTGATTCCAACACGCTTCATCGCTTAACAGGTTTATATCGCTGAGTTCCGCTTTGAATGCACTGGAACAGGCTTGTCTTCTGGTGAGATAGGCTTGCACGGCTTCATGCCCAAATTTGGCTTGCAGGATATTGAACAGCTCAACATCAAAGCCACAGGCAAAATAATGGTCGTATAAACGGCAGAATGCCAGATTAATCAATGATTCCGGGTTGTTGGGGTCTTCGAGTTGTTGTATTTCAGTTTTAATATCATCCGATTCCTGGAGATAGCTAAACCGGTAACCTTGTGTACCTCTATGACCAGTTTCCACAACATGCAACATGATGCCTTCGTAACAATATCCACACATATCATCCACCTATATAAGTTTTTTAGAAAAGAATTAACGCTTTCTAAAATTAGTACGGTCTGGTAAGTGGTGCTGTCGTTTACGAATGACTACCTACCGTCAAGTCATTGCAGTAATTTGCCCAGGGCAATCGGGCTAAAAGAGGCTTGAAAACAGAAACAAGATGAGGTATTAGCTTTATCATTTTGATTTCAAATGATAGAGAAACCGATAGCGTCAATTATCCATCACTTTTCAAGCATTGAAGACCCGAGAGTAGACAGGCAAAAGAAACACCAGTTACAGGATATATTTTTTATCGCCTTATGCGCTGTTATCTGTGGGGCGGACAATTGGGTGGCTATTGAAGAATTTGGCAAAGCCAAGATAGACTGGTTCACTAAATTGCTTGGTTTGCAGCATGGGATACCCGCGCATGATACCTTTGGAGATGTTTTTGCAGCGATAGACAATGAACAGTTTGGCGAGTGTTTTTCCAACTGGGTGTCTGACTTAGCCAGTCTGACTGAAGGAGAAGTCATTGCAATTGATGGTAAATGCTTAAGGCGTAGCATTGATAAGGCTTCAAGAAAGGCAGCTATCCATATGGTCAGTGCATGGGCGCAGCACAATAGCCTGGTCTTGGGTCAGGTTAAAGTGGACAATAAATCCAATGAAATTACGGCCATTCCCAAGCTGTTATCGCGACTGAATATTGCAGGAAGTGTGATTACAGTTGATGCCATGGGTTGCCAGAAAAGAATTGCTCAGCAGATTATTCAACAAGGTGGCGATTATGTCTTGAGCCTGAAGGGCAACCAGGGTAACTTACATGAAGATGTTGCCACGTATTTTACCTCGCAGTTATCGCCTGAAGCCGCCATGGTGACTGTTGATGGGGATCATGGACGCATTGAAACACGTACTATCTGTGTGACAGATGAGATCGCATGGTTAAAAGAACGTCATGCTTGGGCAGGACTACAAAGTATCATTGCGGTTACAGCAACAAGAGAATCAGAAAATAGAATCACCGGGGAAACGCGTTATTTCATCAGTAGTCTGAGCGCCAATAATCCGGCTAAACTGGAACATGCTGTTCGCGCTCATTGGGCTATCGAGAACAATTTACATTGGGTGCTTGATATTGCTTTTGATGAAGATAGCAACCGGACACGCAAAGGCCATAGTGCAGCCAATCTTGCCACTATCAGACATATTGCTTTAAACCTGATAAATAAAGAAAAAATATCAAAAGTCGGTGTAAAAATAAAACGATTAAAGGCCGGTTGGAATAATGATTATTTGCTCCGCATTATTGGAGTAATTTAAGGCTATGTAGTAATTAACTGTTGAAATTGTCTTGTTTTCCCAAGTGACATTAGGAAACAAAGGGTTGGTGTAACGTTCTGACCGAGACGGTCAATCATTCTATGCCACCCCAGATAACTTGCAAGATAGCGTGTTGCCACACCATGGAACTTCGCCATCCATTGTCTGAGTCGGCTGCCATAAGCATTAACATTCTGAATGTGGTAAACATCGTTGATAACTCGTTGACCTGCAGCAATGTTGACTGGACGATGAACAATTCTTGCATTCCTGGTGATCTGTCTGTAGGCGGGCATTCCATCTGTGCAGAGAATGACATCTTTGCTTAACAAAGGGATAAGCACTGTTCCGATTTGCTCTGCGCTTGTGTCATGCAGTATACGGTCATCAGTTTCACCATAACGATCGCGCACCACTAGCACAGGTATCTGTTCTTTTGATGTGCCGCGCTTGGCAGCTTTGCCGCCTCGTTTGCGTGCGGCTCTCGGTAAATGATGTTGTCCCTTAAAAGATTCCAGAAAATACATTTCGTCAGCTTCAACAATGCCATTCATTTTGGGAGATTGATGGAGTGCAGGCGTTCGCAAAAAACGGTGACGCCATTTAAAGCTCGTGTTCGTGGTTACTCCGCAGCTGACCGCTGCTTTACGTACACTTACCCTTGAACCATCGCTTGCTCATAATCAAACCATTTGTCTTTGTGGCGTAATCGGGCCAATGCCGTGCCTGTCAGGGCATTAAATGTGTGATTGCAGTGGCGGCATCGGTAGCGTTGTAACTCACTGGCTTTACCCCACCGATACAGCTTTGTTTCCTGACAATAGGGACAAATTCGTTCTTCATTCTGCCCTTGCTCAATCAATTCTATGATCGTATCAGCACCGGCTTTTCTTTCTAATCTTTCTCGAAGCTTGTCTCGCTGACCGCGGCTCATCCTCTCAATCGATTTTATCCAATCTTTGAATTCAGCTGCTTTCATGATGCATAACCCCTCTTTTACATTCCGATGCATATTTGACTAGCAATTCAACAATTAATTGCTACAGAGCCTAATTTAAGCCCGATTGCCCTGGTAATTTGCCCAGTCATTCATAAGATGAATTCGTTTATCAAATAAATCTCCTCTGCGATAAGCGGCCTCGACCTTATTGGCAATTGTGTGGGCCGGTGCCATTCCACAGACTTCTTGCGGATAAGCAGTGGTTCCGCTCGCCCAGTCTCGGAAGGTTGATCTGAACCCATGTGCCGTCAAATCATTACGACCCATACGCTTTAACGCTGCGGTTAAACTCATATCCGATAGTGGCTTATCTTGATTGACACCGGGGAACACATAATTGGATACATGGATCGCTTGGCACAACAAAACGATTTTTGGCGGCCTAAAAAGTGATTGCTTATAATAATCAATTGGCTAAAAATGTGCCAAAACAAAAATATAGCAAAAATTGGCCGTATGATGTTAAAGATGGGTTATGGTAGCGCCCGCTCTCACTGTCGGGCGAGAATTGAGTCGGCATTGATTAAAAATTCCTACATAGCCCCTACATGACGCATATATCGAAACATTAAAATCTTTTAAATAATTATAACCTATTGATTATATGGTGCTGTTGTGCAGAATCGAACTGCGGACCTACTGATTACGAATCACAGGTTCAGTGCACGCCGCTTATTGTTTTCGAAGAACTCTTGGTCGAGCTTAAAATTGGAGCGGTTATCAATATAGTCTCCCCACTTCACCATTAGCTCACGTCGCTTTTCGAATAAATCACTTCTCCGGTAAGCAGCCTCGGTTTGATTCTGAACCGAGTGAGCTAGCGCAGCTTCACATACGTCCCGTGGAAAATTGGTTTTGTCACCACACCAATCACGAAATGAACTACGTAGGCCATGCACAGTAGCTTTGGGATAAGATACGATTTTTAGTGTTTTACTAACTGCTACATCACTGAGCTTTTGACCAAATACCATGCCATCATTCGCTGATTTATATTTTTCTAATTTGGTAAGTATTTCCAAGCACTCATCATTTAACGGTACACGATGCTCTCGACCCGATTTCATTCGGTTGGGTGGTATTGTCCATGTCTTTGTGGTCATGTTAACCTCATCCCAAGTGATTCCGCGAGCTTCTGAACTTCTGCAAGCCGTCAGGGCTATCCACCTAACGCAATATGCACTCATGCAGTCTTTAGCACGTAGCGCCTGCATAACATCTGGCAGCTGCATATACGGAATCGCATTGAAATGGACAACAGGGGATACTTTCTTGGGTGCTGCAAATACGTGATCTAAACAACCTTTCCATCGAGCTGGGTTACTTTTATCAATATCCTCATGAAGAAAAGCGTAATCCAGCACAACTTCTATTCGCTGTCTTACCCTTGAAGCAGTTTCCGTCTTACCTTTCCAAATCGGATTGAGTACAGCTTTGACATCATCCACGCCAATATCTGTTATGGATTTATCGCCTATGAATGGAAATGCATATTGCTCGAGCGTGTTTTTCCATTGGCTTGCATGTTTACTATTTCGCCAGCCAGCCTTTTTATGCTCTATGCATTCGAGAGCATAATCAGAAAAAGTCTTGCTAGGCTTTTCTATCCGTAATACTTCTTTTGGGGATTGTCCTCGTGCGATTGCACGCCGCATGTTACTGGCTATCTCTCGGGCCTCAGCAAGCGTTCTATCATTTGTTGAGCCTAATCCAAGCTCAATTGCCCGGCCATTCTGCTTATATCGAAATCCAGCTACGAGAGCCAGAATCTCTTACCCGTAAAAGTAGATTATCGCCGTCTGAGTGTGTGCCAGGTGGGAATGAATTGATTTGTACAGCTTTTAGCTTTTTGACTTCTTTCGCCATCTCGTCTTACCATCCGTCTTACCAGAAAAGTTGGATGTTAGTATATTTCATGAGACAGCTTTGGACAAATTTTTAAGTGAATCTATTGATTTATTGACTTATTTATACTTCTTTGGATTTCTTTGGATGATTGATTGGCGGAGAGAGAGGGATTCGAACCCTCGATAAGCTTTTTGTGCCTATACTCCCTTAGCAGGGGAGCGCCTTCGACCACTCGGCCATCTCTCCGTTATTTATTTCGACAAGCTAATTCTCAATGAATATTATTATTTTCGTTAAAGTGCCTGTTCCAGATCAAATGCTTTATGCAGCACTCTGACAGCGAGTTCCATATACTTTTCATCGACAACAACGGATACTTTTATTTCGGAAGTAGCAATCATCTGAATATTGATTCCTTCTTCTGCGAGCACACGGAACATTTTACTGGCTATACCAGCGTGAGAACGCATGCCAACCCCAACTACTGAGACTTTCGCAATTCTATCACCTCCCAGTACATCGCGTGCGCCAATATGAGGCTGGATCTTTTCTTTCAAGATATTCATCGTATTTTTAAACTCATTGCGATGAACGGTAAATGAGAAATCTGTCAACCCATCGTGGCCTACATTTTGGATAATCATATCCACATCAATATTAGCATCAGCCACAGGCCCGAGAATTTGGTAAGCAATACCAGGATGGTCGGGAACACCTAATACAGTAATTTTCGCTTCATCACGATTAAATGCGATTCCTGAAATGACCGCTTGTTCCATATTTTCATCTTCCTCAAAAGTAATCAGAGTACCTTGACCTGCATCCTCAAAACTGGATAAAACTCTCAACTTTACTTTATATTTTCCTGCAAATTCGACAGATCTTAATTGTAAAACTTTGGAGCCAAGACTTGCCATTTCAAGCATTTCTTCAAAGGTTATTGTATTCAGTCTTCTTGCCTCAGCAACTACGCGAGGATCTGTCGTATAGATCCCATCCACATCCGTATAAATCTGGCATTCATCGGCTTTTAAGGCAGCTGCCAGAGCTACTCCGGTAGTATCTGATCCGCCTCGACCCAGTGTGGTGATGCTGCCTTTCTCATCAATTCCTTGAAATCCGGCGACTACAACCACATAGCCGGCTTCTAGGTCGCTTCGAATTTTTGCTTCATCAATACTTAATATCCGGGCTTTGGTATGTGTGCTATCGGTCAGTATTCGTACTTGCGGACCGGTATAGCTTTTAGCTTTGACGTTAAGTTCCATCAATGCCATAGCTAATAGTGCTATGGATACTTGCTCACCGGTGGAAATCATCACATCCAATTCACGGGGATCAGGATTTTCCTGTACTTCGTGCGCAAGAGCAATGAGGCGGTTCGTTTCACCACTCATTGCAGAAACAACAACTACAATTTGGTGTCCTTGCGAATGGAATTTTGCTACTCTGCGCGCAACATTCTTTATCCGCTCAGTGCTTCCAACCGATGTGCCGCCATATTTTTGAACGTAAAATGCCACAGATTAAAACCCGCTAAATTTTAGTATGGAAAAATTTTTCAATTTTACATGCTTCCCTCAAAGAAAACTAGCAGGCCGTTGAAAAACGTTTTCGAGGCAGCCGATGCAAGGCAAAAACAGGCGAAAAAGCGCAGTTTATGCTTAATAAATGAGTATTTTGAGCCTGTTTTTAACACCGCAGCGGCAACGTAGATAGTTTTCAACGGCTTGCTAGACAAAATTCTTGTCAATTTCGAAAAGATTCAATAAATAGAAAAATCTCTACAGGGGAATTTTTCTGCTCGTTCTTTAGGTTTCAAGAATCTGGATAAAGAAAAATTTTGTGAAGATACGAATAGTTTAGGATATTAATAAATTGCTGTCTTTCTGATATTTTTCACTAATTTCGGGAACCTTCCTCTCATTCCAGGCAATCAGTATTCTTTTTCAGACTGCGGCGTGCATAATACGCAAAACCTACGGTGTTTCGCTGCCCGCGAAGAATCCAATCGTGAGCTTCCCGGCCTAATTTAGGATCAATCGGCTGAATCTTGCCCGCCGCAGCGGCCAGTAAATGCATGCGGGCCGCCCTTTCGAATGCAATGGATAAAATACAGGCTTCTTCAATGTTCGAAGCGGCAACCAGCAAGCCATGATGCGCTAACAACAAGGCGCGCTTGCTGCCAATGGCTTTGGAAATCATCTCGCCCTCTTCGTTTCCTACCGGTATACCCGGCCACTTAGGCAAGAAAGCTACGTCGTCATATAATACGCAGTTATCCATGTGCGATATTTCCAGCGGCACCTCCAACATACTAAGGGCGGCGGTATGCACGGCGTGCGTATGAATAATGCATTGCACATCAGGTCTGGCGCGATACAGCCATGAATGAAAACGATTGGCCGGATTTGCCATGCCATCGCCTTGCAGAACTTCCAGATCTTCATTAACGAGCAAAAGATTACTCGCGCAAATTTCGTCAAAACCCATGCCCAGCCGTTGGGTTAAATATGTTCCCGGTTTCTCGCCTCGCGCCGTGATTTGTCCTGCCAATCCCGAATCATGCCCATTTTCAAACAAAATACGGCAGGTCAGTGCCAATTTTTGCGCCTGCGTGTAATTTGTCCCTTGGAGATGCGTATCCATCTGAACCAAGGATTGCTTGATCAACTGTTCTTTATCTAGATTAAAAGTCTTATTGCTCATATTAGCTCACTTGTTTTGTTCTTATTAATCAGAATGAAGGCGGCGTTATTTCTCGTAAATTCAAGAATCTTCCTGAATGGAAATGAACCGTTCAATTTCACGCCTATCGCGCTTGGTTGGACGGCTTTTAGTAAAAAATGGCTGCGGTTGCGCTTTTAATCTGGCTGCCAGCAATTCCCGTTGTTTCCGGCTTTCTTCGGTTTCTTTGTAGAGTTGCTGTGCTTGCGTTGCGGAGCCTCGTTTATTAGATAATTCCAATATTTCAATATTATATTGATAATTATTAATTCGAATTGTCAACATATCCCCTACTGCAACTATTTTGGCAGGCTTTACGCGGTGGCCGGTTACAGTAATCCGCCCACGCTCAATTGCTTCGGCTGCCAATGAGCGTGTTTTAAAGAAGCGTGCTGCAAACAGCCACTTATCAATGCGATGTTTCTCTATTTTTTCAGATTGTTGCACTGTAAAATTAATCTATTAGATTAGTATTAATTTGAATCTTATTTTGTAAAGTCTTATGAACCGGGCATTGATTGGCGATTTCCAGTAACCGGGCGCGCTGTGCTTTATCCAGATTACCTGTCAATTGAATGCGCCGGGTAATTACGTCAATGAGTTGCGATTGCTTTTCACACCCGGCGCAATCTTCCGCATGAATCCGGTTGTGATGCAATGCAACTTGGATATTCCGTAAATCAATTTGTTTATGATTTGCATACATGCGTAATGTCATCGAAGTACAACTGCCCAGTGCCGCAAGTAATAACTCATAAGGGTTTAGTCCAAGATCGGCGCCACCGAGTGCAATCGGTTCGTCACTGATGATGCGATGATGCTGCGTCAGAATCTCTCGCGTAAATTTTTTATCGCATTCTCGCACAATCACGCTGCCCTGCTCGACTGACGGCTTTTCCGCTTTTTCTTCTTTATCAGAAATCTGATCCGTTTTCAGATAGCGGCTCGCCCACGCAGATAAAACCTCTGCCACATATCGTGAATCCTCAGGATTGGATAGTAGATGATCTGCGTGGTCAAGCGACACAAAGCTCTTGGGATGTTTGGCTGCGGAATATATCCGTGCCGCCTCGTCGATAGAAACCACGGCATCTACAGGCGAATGAAATATCAGCAGAGCCTTTTTCAACGCTTGAACATGTGCAACAGAATTATATTTCTCTAAATCATCAATAAATTGACGCTTTATATTAAACCTTCTTCCACCCAATTCAACTTGTACGGATTGTTTATCCTGCAATTCACGGTATGAATCTGCAAATAAATGTTTAATATGCGCCGCCGTTGCCGGTGCGCCAATAGTAACTACTGCTTGCACTGCTGGCAGATCTTGAGCTACCGCCAGTACGGCAGAGCCACCCAGACTATGTCCGATTAAAAGAGATGGCGCAGCATATTGCTGCGCAAGATAATTAGCTGCGGCTAATAAATCCTGTAAATTGGACGAGAAGTTGGTATTTGAGAAATCACCTTTACTATTCCCCAGCCCGGTAAAATCAAACCGCAATACTGCGATTCCCTGATCTGCAAGGGAAAGTGCGATTCGTGCAGCAGCCGGATTATCTTTGGAGCAGGTAAAACAATGGGCAAATAGCGCGTAGGATTTAATAGTCTTGGATGGCATTTCCAGCAAACCCGATAAAGATTCGCCTTGTAGATTCTTAAATACCGCTTCAATTCTTGGCATGGATTATTTACCTATTAGCAACAGATCATTCAAAACTTTTTAAACCAGAATGCTGTAGGCAAATAGTACCAAAATTAGATTAAGCTCATCTCTAAAAATCCAAATTCCGTCACAACACTTTGTTACTCTAAAAAATGTTTACTTACATATCAGATATATGCTGCGAGAAAATGATTAATATCAGGTTAGTCAGTTTTTTGAAGCATCCGGATCAGGAAATACGATTCCAATAGTTAGAAAGTCAATTCCGTCGCTAACGATATTCTTCGCGGCATCGACAAAAAATCACTTTCTTTAATTTCCAATATGTTATTCAATTGAAAGTCTTTACAATCACTTTCCGGTGAGCAGTTGCTAACGTCGAGTATATTGTCTATCGCAGTCTTGGCGGCAACAACTGTGCGAGTATCGACAGTTACTTCTAATAGTATTTGTTGTAAAGCCGCTGGATTGATCGCAGTGCACGTCTTATCAATCGAGTAATATTTTGAAACTTCAATTCGATTCTTGAAAAGCGCTGCCGCATTGCCCCAAACAAGATTGCCGTGATCGGCGCAATCCAAGGTAATGATAGCCCACACGATCATGGCACCGAAAGTTTTACCTGCAGCCATTTGTGTCACAATATGATCCGCTACTATCGCTTTATCTGCCTGAGTAAACGTGCTAGCTAACAGATAGTCTACAATCTTGGTAGCATTGCAGGTGTTGTAATGCAAAGCGGCTGCCCCCCAATTGGGATCTGTTGAGGAAACTGATGAAAAAACACTTGTCAGCTCTGAAATCAATTCACCTTGAGTTGCGCCAGCAGCCATTTGATTTGCAATAAAATAGAATATCAGTGTCTTATTACTGGTTGATACTCGATCACCGAACAGATCGTCAACAAAAGTAGCGGTAAACTCTACGGGACTCAAAGCTGCATAATTTTTGCCAAAAAATAACGCGCTTTCCGCCAGAGATTGCGCCAAATTCACCAAAGATCGATCATTCAGCAACTGTGAACCAAGAATCTTTAGATTAACCGCGCCTGGGGAAGTATTAAACATCGCCAATATGAGTTGAAGGATCGAAGTTTGTTGCTGGACGGTAAGTGTCATACTATGATTTTTCGTGTATGGTTGTGATCTATTTTTCATTTGATTAGTGATAGTGAAACCACTTGGGTTCTGTTGAGGAAGTCAGAGACAAAAGCAATATTTATTAAAAATTACTACTCTGAATGAGGTATCGAATTGTCAGCTATAACTTTTTCGTTAGCAATGCGACAAATTGCCGCAACCCAATGAATGACGAAATTACAATCAGTTGCAAGGCCCAAGACACCAGACAATTTACAGTATGAACCTGGGATAACAGAACAAATTCAAGCTATGACTGCGTCTTTTCAAATTCTTATTCTGGGTTATGGCGAAATGGGGCATGCGATGGAATATCTGCTCAAAGATCACCATCAATTGGCTATTTGGAATAAATTTCCGAATGCTGGTTTCTCCTCAGCCGTTATAGAAGAAAGCGCGCCGCATGCGAATATCGTGTTGTTCTGCTTGCCGGTTAATCCGCACCAAGAAGTCGTTCAGCAAATCGCACCTTTACTCAAGAAAACTTGCCTTTGTGTCAGCATTGCCAAAGGATTGGATGAAACAGGCAAAACTGCAGCGCAAATCTTTGCACAAAATTTAGCAGAAAATCAGCCTTATGCCTTACTTTATGGCCCAATGATTTCCGAGGAGATCCGTGCAGGCCGTTATGCTTTTGGACAACTGGGTTGTCGCGATCTTGCAGCATTTCAAACCATGGAAGCCTGTTTTTGCCACACCAAACTGTACATTGCGCATACTTTCGATATCACCGGTATCAGTTGGTCGGTGATTTTGAAAAATGTTTATGCCATGGCGTTTGGCATGGCCGATGAACTTAAGGAAACTCTGATTAAGTTGATTACATTCATGGTTCGGCAAGCTCACCACGAACGTAATCAATATATTACCGTTCGTCCTGAGCCTGTCGAAGGACTTGATCAGAGTCTCCTTAAGCTGGGAGATAACGTGCGCGGTTACCTTGCAGTTGTGGCTTTACAAGAACTGAGCCAGATTGTACTTACACTGGGCGGACAAGCTGACAGTCCGTATCATTTGGCAGGATTGGGAGATCTCATCACTACCGCCACCAGTGAAAGTTCTCATCATCATGAATTAGGACGCAGATTGACCAGAGATTAAACACAGGACATCTCCGGTGAAGGACCGCATACCTTAAAGATGATTAATCAATACCAGTTATTTAACACGCAAAATTTTCATCTTTTTCAACTGATTAATACGATTGTGCGGAATCCACACAATGTTTCTCTGAAATTTGATGATTATCTTGGGCGTTTTTATGAAAGACAGTATAAAAATTAATCAATCTTTTTTGGAGATGCCTATTTATACTACCGTGATTCAACGCTGCGTTAAAAATAAGTTAGAATATGGTTTTTAGAATATTTATCGGGAGTTCCTGAATGTCAATGGCTGACCGTGACGGTTTAATCTGGTATGACGGGAAGATGGTTCCCTGGCGGGATGCCAATACGCATGTTTTAACGCACACCCTACATTATGGCTTAGGGGTTTTTGAAGGACTGCGCGCTTATGAAACAGCGCAAGGTCCGGCGATTTTTCGTTTGCAGGAGCATACCGATCGCTTATTTAACTCAGCGCATATCTTCATGATGAAAATGCCTTATGACAAGGCCACTTTGATGCAAGCACAGTGTGATGTGGTCAAACAAAATAAGCTAACCGCCGGTTACATCCGCCCTATCGCTTTCTATGGCGCTGAAGCCATGGGACTTTCTGCCAGAACACTTTCCACACATGTTGCCATTGCTGCTTGGCCATGGGGTACTTATTTAGGCCCTGAAAGTTTAGAAAACGGTATTCGTGTCAAGACCTCATCTTTTACCCGGCATCATGTCAATATCAACATGTGCCGCGCCAAATCGGTCACGACTTATGCCAATTCGATTTTAGCCAATCAAGAAGTTGGATTGAATGGATACGATGAAGCGTTGTTACTGGATGTCGAAGGTTATGTGGCCGAAGGATCGGGAGAAAATATCTTTATTGTGAAACAAGGCAAGCTCTACACGCCTGATTTGACTTCATGCCTGGAAGGAATTACACGCGCATCCGTGATTGAGTTGGCTGCAGAAATCGGTATTCCTGTGATCGAGAAACGTATTACGCGCGATGAAATTTATTGTGCTGATGAGGCATTCTTTACCGGTACTGCCGCTGAAGTCACACCGATTCGCGAATTGGATAATCGCATGATCGGAGTGGGTAAACGCGGGCCGATCACCACGCAAATACAAACCTTATTCTTTGATTGCGTTAAAGGCAGAGCTAAAAATCACGCCGGCTGGCTTACCTTCGTTTAAAAAGCTACATTGGAGTTACTTTTTTATGAATCAACAAACCAATAACAAATCACGAGAAATAGAAATTACAACCGATGATCTGCCACTACATTGCCCCACACCGTCTATGGTGTTATGGAACTCACACCCGCGGGTTTTTCTTCCGATAGAAGCAACGGGTGAGGCATTATGCCCTTATTGCGGCACACACTACACGCTTAAAGGTGGTGCGGTCGCCGGGCATCACTAAACTAAAGCGAGTTGAGTTGATATCTGTGGAGATATGTATTCCGGAAATTAATTATCTAGCAGTATTCACTTACTGGGTTTTGTCAACAATCACTCTTGTTTAGAGACTAAATTATGAATGTAATTCCTCATGAAATTTTTAAGGCGTATGACATTCGCGGCATTGTTGGCAAAACAATCACTGCTGATAATGTTGAGAAAATAGGCCATGCGATTGGTTCCGAAGCGCGTGCAAGAAAACTGACAGCGATCGCCATCGGCCGTGATGGCAGATTATCTGGAACTGAATTATCGCAAGCGCTTGCGCGTGGCATCCGGAAAAGCGGAATTCATGTGGTGGATGTCGGCATGGTCGCGACGCCAATGCTTTACTATGCCGCACATGAATTGTGTCAATATTCCGGGGTGATGGTTACCGGCAGCCATAATCCGCCCGAGTACAATGGCTTTAAAATTGTATTAGGCGGGCAGACTTTAGCTGCGGAGACCATTCAGGCATTGCGTTTACGCATCGAAAATAATGATCTCACTCATGGTGCAGGTGATTATTCCGAACATGCTATCGTCAATACGTATATTGAACGCATCACTGGCGATATCAAACTCACTCGCCCGATCAAAATCGTTGTTGATTGTGGCAATGGTGTAGCGGGCGCATTTGCACCGGCACTCTATCGCGGCTTGGGTTGTGAGGTGATTGAATTATTCTGCGAGGTGGATGGTTCTTTTCCCAATCATCATCCCGATCCATCAGTGCCCGATAATCTGAAGGATGTCGTTCAGGCGTTGAAAACCACCGACGCAGAAATTGGACTGGCTTTTGATGGCGATGGTGACCGGCTTGGTATCGTTACCAAGGATGGCCATATTATTAATGCTGACCGTCAGCTCATGCTGTTTGCAGCCGACGTGCTCTCGCGCAACCCAGGCGGCAAAATCATTTTTGATGTGAAATGTACTCGGAATCTGGCACCCTGGATCAGTCAGCATGGCGGCGTGCCGGTCATGTGGAAAACCGGTCATTCATTCATCAAAGCAAAACTCATTGAGTCGAAGGCATTATTAGCTGGAGAAATGAGCGGTCATTTATTTTTCAAGGAACGCTGGTACGGTTTTGATGATGGCTTATATGCCGGCGCCCGATTACTGGAGCTACTGAGCCGTGAAGCGGACATTAATGCCACGCTGGATAATCTTCCTGATAGTATTAACACACCGGAACTTCAGGTTCGTGTTGCCGAAGGTGAAAATCATACGCTGATTGCACAGCTACAAAAAAATGCAGTTTTCACTAATCCACAGCAAGTTATCACTATTGATGGTTTACGGGTTGAATACAATGATGGGTTTGGTCTGGCGCGTGCTTCTAATACTACGCCGGTCATCGTATTACGCTTTGAAGCTGATAATGAAATCGCTCTAAAACGCATCCAAGAAGACTTCCGTCATAATATTTTACAAGCCAAACCGGATGCGCAGCTGCCCTTCTAGGAGTCTGTCGGATTTAAGCAATCGTAGCGAGCCAAGTAGGAGAGCGAGTGCAGATTTACTCAATTTTGAGGCGCATAGCGAGACTATGCAACAAGAAATTGAGTAAATATGAACCGTTACCCCATTGGCGCAGTAGATTAGCCTTAAGTCCGACAGACTCCTAGCTTGCAATAGCACTCCGGCAAATCAATGCGCATAGCCATCGCTCAGATAAATTGCACTGTAGGCGATATCACTGGCAATGCTGTAAAGATACTGAGCGCGGTGAAGCAGGCGAAGCAGGCCGGAGCGCAGTTGGTAATTACCCCTGAGTTAGCGCTATCCGGATACCCTCCTGCTGATTTATTATTACGCGAAATGTTCTGTCAAGCTTGCAACAATGCATTAGCAGATTTGGCAGACGCGATTGATGACATCACACTCATAGTGGGTTATCCCAGTTCTCAGGAAGGCAAACTGTATAATGCAGCTTCCGTGATTCAGCGCGGCAAAATCATTCACACCTATTACAAACGAATTCTCAATAAATCTCCTTTCTTTAACGAATCGTATTATTTTGATCCAGGCACTGAATCGTGCGTATTTGAACTGGGCGGGATTAAATTTGGCATTGCTATCTGTGCCGATTTTTGGTTGAGCAATTTGTCCCTCGCAGCAGATTGTCCCAATCTTGATATTTTATTAGTAGTCAGCGCTTCGGCTTATCGTATCAACAAACAGATTACTCGTTATCAACTCACCCGCCAATTTATTGAACAGACTGGCATCTCCATTATCCACACTAATCTGGTTGGCGGACAGGATGAACTGGTTTTTGATGGCGCTTCTTTTGCAATGAACCGCCAAGGAGAATTAACTCATCAACTCGGCGAATTTGTTGAATGCATTGAATGGGTCGATATTCAGAACAATCAACCCTTAAAAACTAAACTGGCAACCCCACAACTTCCCATCGCCAGCATCTACCAGGCGCTATGCTTGGGAGTCAAAGACTATATACTGAAGAATGGCTTTCCTGGTGCCCTGTTAGGTCTTTCCGGCGGAGTTGATTCAGCACTGACATTGGCGATTGCGGTCGATGCACTGGGCGCAGACAAGGTTAAAGCTGTCATGATGCCTTCGCAGTACACAGCCAGCATCAGCTTGGAAGATGCCAATGAAATGACTGAATTATTGGGTGTGACCCTCTTCGAATCGAGTATCCAATCTTTATTGGATCAGTATTTGTCAAAAATCGAAAGTGATTTCCAAATTCCGTCTGATTTCACCGCAACAAACACCACACCGGAGAATTTACAGGCGCGTATACGCGGCACTTTATTGATGGCGCTGTCAAACCATTCTGGCTCAATCGTGCTGACTACCGGTAACAAATCCGAGATGGCAGTCGGCTATTGCACGTTGTACGGCGATATGGCAGGTGGCTTTGCAGTGTTAAAAGATGTCAGTAAAACTCTAGTTTATCAGCTCTGCGAGTACCGTAATCAAATTAGCCGGGTTATTCCTGAGCGTATCATTCAACGCGCACCATCCGCTGAATTACGGCCTAATCAAACGGATCAGGATACTTTACCGCCTTATGAAATTTTAGATGCGATAATAGAAGCTTATGTCGAAAAAAATTATTCACCGGCGGAAATTATTGCGCTGAATTTTAGCGAAACAGATGTAAAGAAAGTCATACACTTAATTCATGGGAATGAATATAAACGCCGCCAGTCACCACCGGGCGTTCGTATTACACATAGCGATTTTGGCACGGCATGGCATTATCCCATTACATCCAATTATAAAGTTTGGTACGCAATCCAAAGATGAATAGGATCGATGGAACTTGAATAATAAATAGCTATCCTATTGTCATGAAATTGATCTGCTTGATAATTGCGCTATCAATCCTGTTTCCAGCCAATAGCTATGCACACGAATTACCTGATCTAGGCGATGTATCGCAGGCTACCATCACGCCCTATCAGGAGCGTCAAATTGGCTTGCAAATCATGCGTCAGATTCGCGCCGATCCCAGTTATTTGGATGACCCCGAAATAGCCAGCTATCTCAGCAACCTCGGTCATAAATTAATCGCCAATTCCGAAGAGACCAATGCAGGGCAATCGTTTGAATTTTTTGCGCTACAGGACTCATCGATCAATGCCTTCGCTTTACCTGGCGGGTTCATGGGATTCAATAGCGGATTGATCATCGCCGCACAAAGTGAATCGGAACTGGCAGCTGTAATGTCGCACGAAATTGCACATGTAACACAAAAACATCTGGCGCGTATGATTGCCGGACAAAAGTTCGATTTGATAAAGTCATTAGCGACACTTGCGGTCGCTATTATCGCTGCGCGCTCTAATCCGCAGGCAAGTCAAGCCATATTGGTAGCTTCCCAAGCCAGTGCTATTCAATCAAAACTGGATTTTACCCGCAAACATGAAAAAGAAGCAGACCGAATTGGTTTAAATATATTGTTGGATGCCGGATTCGAACCACAGGGAATGTCCACTTTTTTTGAACGCCTGCAAAGAGCTGGACGATTCCATGAAAATGGCGCCCCTTCCTATTTGCGTACCCACCCTATCACTTATGAGCGTATTGCAGATATCCAGAATCGTATTCGCGAAATGCCATACCGCCAAGTTCCAGATAGCATTGATTTCTTACTGGTACGCGCCAAATTACGTGCTATGCAAGGAAAACCGCATGATACAGTCGTGCAATTCAAATCCCGTTTAGATGAGAAGCGATATATCAATGAAGCCGTCGAACGCTATGGTTATATCCATGCATTGTTACGAGATAAAAAGAACATCCAGGCCAGCAATGAGCTCGCGCATTTATATCAAATATTACAGAATGATTCTTCTACATCAGTTCTGACCAACCATCCATTGGGAAAAACAGTGCGCGTTGAAAATAAAAATGTTATTGCTGGTGCGATGATTGAAACACTCTCAGCCAGTGTTAAATTGGCTAATGGAAAAATTACTGAAGCATTTGATATTTATAAAACTGCATTAAGAATTTACCCGCAGCATCGCGCATTGATTCACGGCTATGCGCACGCTTTATTACAAAACAAACTGACTGAAACAGCACTTGAGTTTATTAACAAACAATTACTGCTCATCCCAAATGATCCGCAACTGTTTAGCTTACAAGCTCAATGCTACGCCTTATTAGGTGATAGAATGCTTGAGCACCGTGCGCTGGCTGAATCCTATGCGCTAAAGGGACACATTGCAGCTGCGCTTGATCAATTGCAAACTGCACTACAGAACAGCAACGGGAATTTTTACCAGTTATCCAGTGTTGAAGCGCGCCTAAAGCAAATACAAGCGCTGAAAGCAGAAGAAGATAAAGAAAAATAGAAGCATTTATTATTAGACAATCTGCACCAATCATTCACCTAACTTTCTAAGCGAGCTTTTTGATTACTATTTATCCCCAATTGCATTCCATCAAGTATCTCTAAATGTTAACTGTTAGCATTAAACGTATCGTCATTGTTTTAATCCTGATTTCTATCACAGCTGCCTACTATTGGGTTAGCGGCGGGAAAAAAGAATCTAAAGAAAATCAATATAAAACCCGGAGCATTGAACGGGGCGACATCGTACAAACTATCTCTGCTAACGGCACACTGACCCCCGTAGTTCTTGTCAACGTCGGTACCCAGGTTTCCGGCACTGTGGCTAAATTATATGCGGATTATAACGATCATGTTGAAGTTGGCCAGATTCTGGCTGAACTGGATCCAGCTCTACTGCGTGCTCAATTGCAGCAATCCAAAGCAAATCTTCTCAATGCCCAAGTAACCGTGAGAATTGCTGAAAGTAAATTGAAACGCCATCAATTGCTGAAGGAAAAAGAATTCATTTCTCTTGAAGCTTTACAAATGATCGAGCAGGAAATGGAAGTAGCACGAGCACAATTGGCAATCAGTAAAGCTCAAGTTGAGCGCGATCAAACTAATCTTAATTATAGTATTATCCGGTCCCCCATATCGGGGGTAGTTATCGCGCGGAATGTAGATATCGGTCAAACTGTGGCTGCCAATTTCCAAACGCCGATCTTATTTCAAATCGCCAAAGATCTCCGGCAAATGCAAATCAACATCAGTGTCGCTGAAGCCGATATCGGTCAATTACATCTCGGCCAGCTCATTAATTTTACCGTTGATGCGTTTCAACAACGAGAGTTCACCGGCACAGTGAAGCAAGTTCGACTCAATCCGACGATTCAGGAGAATGTTGTCACATATAACGTAGTTGCTATGGTTGATAATGATGATGAAACTTTATTGCCGGGCATGACTGCCAATATCAATTTTGTTGTTAACAAAAATAATGATGTTCTGCGCGTACCCAATGCAGCCTTACGTTATAAGCCTAAGGATATTGAATCAAATGAAGGCAGTAATCAATCAAAATCAACCAATCAATCCGTAGTGTATCTTCTGTCAGGAAATCAACCCACCCCTGTCAATGTGATCGCTGGTATTACTGATGGCAATTTCACTGAAATCATCAATGGTGAGATAAAAGCAGGAGATAAAGTAATTATTAGCGAAGTTGTGGATAAAAAGGAATCGGAAAGTAAGTTTAAATTAAGAGTATTCTAATGCTACCGATTCAGACAAATCATGTCGGCCATTCGTTAATTAGAATAGAGAATCTTTGCAAGAGCTATAATTTACTAGATGCCAATGGAAGAACTATCACCAATCAGGTTCTGTTTAATATCAATCTGATCATCAATCAAGGTGAATTTGTCGCCATTATGGGACATTCCGGATCGGGTAAATCGACACTAATGAATATACTTGGTTGCCTAGATACGCCGACAAGTGGATCTTATTGGCTCTCCGAGAAAAATGTCGCCACACTCTCCAACGATGAACTGGCACGCGTTCGTAACCAAAAAATCGGTTTCGTATTTCAGGGATTTAATTTATTAAAACGCGTAACAGCACTGGATAATGTGGCAACGCCATTACTCTATGCCGGCGTCGGCCGCTCCCAAAGCCGTAAACAAGCCTTAGAGCTTCTCCGTCGCACCGGTTTAGAAAATTTTGCCATGCATCAGCCCAATCAGCTCTCAGGGGGACAACAACAACGTGTCGCTATCAGTCGCGCACTGATTAACCAACCGCCACTGATTTTGGCTGATGAGCCAACGGGAAATCTTGATTCGCAAACGAGCCGGGAAATTATGTTACTGTTTAAACAGCTTAATCAAGATCAAGGTATTACCATCGTATTGGTAACGCATGAAGATGATATTGCGGCATATGCAAAGCGCTTAATTCGCCTCAAGGACGGCCATATCATTTATGATAAGAACAACGATACCGAGGCAATTGTAGGCAAGTTTTCATGATTTTCTTCAGTTTAATCAGAGTTTCCAATTTAACCCAGCCAATGATTGATCTCTTCAAACACAATGAATTTGTTTGCAATTATCGGTGAAGCACTGCGCGCCTTGCGTCAAAATCGCTTGCGTACAGGATTGACGATGCTGGGCATGATCATCGGGGTGGCAGCCGTTATTTTAATGCTATCCATCGGTCAGGGCGCGCAAACGAAAATTAATCAAACCATCGCTGAGATGGGTAGTAATCTTTTTATCGTTGTTCCAGGTGCCACGTCTTCCGGTGGGTTTAGCTTTGGTAGCGGTAGCATCAAAACTTTAACCATCCATGATGCGCAAGCGATTGCGGAATTACCATCTATTAGTGCAACGGCGCCTGTTGTATCTGGTACAGCACAGCTTAATTATGCCGCTAAAAATTGGAGCACGATCATCACAGGCACTACACCGGATTATTTTTCGGTAGGTAACTGGAAAATGGAATCGGGTACAATCTTTACAGAATCTGATCTGCGTTCAGCAAACCGCGTAGTTGTCTTAGGATCGGTCACAGCACAAAATTTATTCAGCGGAGAAGATCCCGTTGGAAAAACCATACGCATAACCAACCGCCCTTTCCTCGTTGTTGGTGTGTTAATGGCCAAAGGACAAAGCTTAACGGGGCGCGATCAGGATGACAATATTTTTATACCAATCACAACCAGTGAAAGACAGATTACTGGCAATCAATTTCCCGGCTCTATCCGTCTTATGTTAGTGCAATGCAAATCAGCGGATGAAATGGATATCGCTGAATTAGAAATTACCCAATTGTTACGCCAGCGCCATCGTATCGCAAAAGGTAAAGAAAACGATTTTACCGTACGCAATTTAACTGCACTTGCTGATGTTGCGACAGGTGCCGCCAAAGTTATGTCAATGGTATTGGGCGCTATTGCATCGGTATCTTTATTGGTTGGCGGGATTGGCATTATGAATATTATGCTAGTATCGGTGACTGAGCGTACCCGGGAAATTGGTATTCGCATGGCAATCGGTGCCAATCAGCGTGCTATCCTAACTCAATTCCTGCTAGAAGCGATGATGATCTGTATCATGGGCGGGTTGATTGGTTTGTTACTGGGCATTGGTGGTGCTTGGGTAATTAGTCAAATTGCTGATATGCTCATTGTCATTACGCTTGGTATGATCGGTTTGGCATTTTTATTTGCTTCGGCGGTTGGCGTATTCTTTGGCTTTTATCCTGCCAAGAAAGCAGCTTCACTTAAACCAGTTGATGCACTTCGATATGAATAGCTTGTTTAATTTTTGTTAACCGGCCCGGATTAATGTGTAGAAAGAGGAGTTATTCATGTCATTTAAAGAGCGCCCTACTTCTGATTTTCTAGCAATTGTCGTAGTAGAAAATACAAAAGAAACGATGACTGTCGGTGAAATTAAGAACGCCTTGCATGAGCGCGGTTTTGGCATCCTAATGGCCATCGCTGCCCTGCCAATATGCCTTCCAGTACCCGTTCCACCCGGTTACACAACATTTTTCTCTATTCCGTTATTCATTTTTTCCGTACAAATGACTCTTGGCATGCAAGCCCCCTGGTTACCGCTCTGGATTGAAAAGCGATCAATCAGCCGATCAAATCTTGAGAAAATAGTCACAAAAGCGAATCCTTGGCTCAAAAAAATTGAAAATCGTATGCAGCCGCGCATGACTTATATCAGTGTGCATACATGGGAAAGAATTATCGGTATTTTTTCCTTTGTTTTTGCGCTATCGATAGCGCTCCCAATCCCTTTGACTAATTTCCCGCCAGGCTGGGGAATACTGGTAATGTCTCTGGGACTTCTGAATAGGGATGGTGTAACCATATTGATCGGCATGATTATTGGAACGATTGGAATCGGCATTACCATGATTGTTCTGGTAATGCTATGGATGGGAATGACGATGCCATCATTCTATTGATTTATTGCCTCAGCAAGCGTTACAGTCTCTGGAGTTATTGAATCATTGTTCCTATGATCTAATTGGCTCAGAATTCACTTAAGGAGAGTGGTTTGTTTTTAACACGTGATGACCGCAAGATCAGTATTATCGGTGGCTTACTGCTGCTGGGATTGACTTTAACAACAGGATTTGCAGTTTATAGTGCGATGCGTCAACAGATTGAGTCGGTGCTCGGTCGAGGATTGGGGGTTGCCCTACAAGGTAAAGCACTACTAATTGAAAGCCTCGTTCAAAAAGGATTGGCAGATACTCGTGCATTAGCGCTTCGCCCTTTCATCGTTCAGTCTATGCAAGAACTCAATGCACAACCACATAACGATAGTGCGTTGAACGACCTGACACGAAACGTCAACTCATTGACGCAGGCAGGATTTTCAGCAGCAATTGTTTATGACATGAACGGCAATCCATTATCGCATGTCGGACATTTCTCTGAAAACCAATCTCAGTCAATCCCGCTGAAGAAGCATGGCAATACATCGATAATATGGGATGAGCAGTTTATTCTACGTACCAGCAAAGATGTATTAGATGAAGAACAACGCCGTATTGGCAGCATCACAACAGAAATCAAACTACCGCAACTGACCCGGAGATTTAGTGAAATAAGATCGATCGGTGAAACTGGTGAGTTCATTTTATGTGCACCACCTGAAGAAGGTGAGCTGGAAATGCCTTGCCTGATAAGTCAGATTGATGGCGTAAAATTTAGGTACTTAAAGTATGTAATGGAAGGCGGGGTGCTACCGATCAGTTTTGCACTGGATGGCAAAAGTGGTGTTATCGCCGTCAAAGATTATCGCCAAGTACCGGTCATAGAAGCGTATGCACCGTTACGCGCGATTGGTCTCGGCATGATTCTAAAACTGGATGAAGAAGAATTGTTCAAGCCAATCACTAGGCAATTGAAAAGAATCATTCTTTATCTTGCCATACTGATCATCGCCGAGATATTCCTATTAAACTGGTTTATTCGTAAACTGATTAAATCAGAAAGAGAAGCACGGAATGCCAAGGAAACCGCCGAGCAATTTTCTATTGAATTACGTCACAAGGAAATTGAATTGAGCGAGCGCTTGAAAGAAATCACTTGTCTTTATGAGATTCGCCGGAGTATTGGTTTGGAATTATCCGTAGATAATGTTTGTCAACAGATTATTGAACATCTGATACCCGCCATGCAATACCCGGATCTTGCCACTGCCATGATTGAACTTGATGGGAGAAGAATTATCTCATCGAATCAGAACCAAAACTTAGTCCATAAGCTGGAATCTAAGATTGGCGTCAATGGCAAGGTTTGTGGCCATCTGAGCGTTTTTTATCCTGAAAACAAACCCTTTCTTGTGATGGAAGAACAAAGGCTGATTGATGCCATCACTGATGATCTGGCAAGGTGGCTGGAACGCAAACAAGTTGATGAATTATTGCGCGTGCGGTTGAAGGAAATTACTTGTCTTTATGAAATCCGCCGGGGCATGGGATTGGAATTATCAATAGATCATGTTTGTCAGAATATTTTTGAGAATTTGATACCTGCCATGCAGTTCCCTGAGATTACTACTGTTGTCGTTGAAGTCAATGGCAAGCGCTTCACTTCAACAAATCAGGATCAGCGTTTTGCTATTAAGTTGCACGCTAATATGCATTCCGATGATAAAGTTTGCTTTGAATGTTACAAAAAGAGCGATGCGATTGGCTTCGTTTTGCAATCAAAAATAAGCGTGAATAACAAGGTATGCGGTCATTTGAGTGTTTTCTACCCCGAAGACCAACCTTTCTTGGTGCTCGAGGAACAAAGACTCATCGATGCCATTGCGGATGATCTGGCCAAATGGCTAGAGCGTAAACAAGTTGATGAATTGCTGCGCGAGCGTTTAAAAGAAATCTCCTGTCTTTATGAAATCCGCCGTGGGATCGGGGTGGAATCATCGATAGATAATGTTTGCCAGAATATTTTTGAGAATTTAATACCTGCCATGCAATTCCCGGAGATCGCCACTGCTATTATCGAACTGGATGGCTGGCGATTCACCTCCGGAAAATGTTCTCAAGATCTTATACCTCAATTGCAATCAAAAACAAAAGTCATCAACAAGACTCGTGATCAATGGCGCGCAGAAAGAGATCCCGCATGCACTTGTTGGTCTGCAATTAGTGTCAATGGTACGGTCTGTGGCCAATTACGTGTATTTTATCCCGCCGACAAACCATTTCTGGTGCAAGAAGAACAAAAACTCGTTAATGCAGTCGCAAGCGACTTAGAAAGCTGGCTTGAACGTAAGCGTTTAGAGCGAGCGCTGGTATTTGTAGCTGAAGAACAAGCCCATACGATCGGTCAAGAATTACATGATAATCTTGGTCAACAAATAGCTGCCATCGGCTATCAAGCCAGAGCACTGGAAAAACAAATATTTGCTGCAGGAAATGAGAGCATGGCTCCAGTGGCCGCTTCCATTGCTTCGCAGGCACAGATTGCTGTTATCCATATCAAGCAGATTGCTCAAGGATTGCTGCCATTTGAATTAGAAGCTAACGGTTTGATCCCTGCATTACAAACGCTGGCAGCAAGGATAGCCACGACTTACAGCATTATTTGTAATTTCTCATGTAAAAATAGCATCATGATTAATGATGAGAATAATAGTCTGGCGCTTAATCTCTATCGAATTGCCCAAGAAGCTGTCAATAATGCAATACGTCACGGCAAAGCTCAGCACATCACAATATCACTGGCCTTCGATGAAGGAATCCTGTGTCTATCAATTTGTGATGATGGCAGCGGTTTCGCAGGGATTGATACAAATCATAAAACAATATCGGGTATGGGTATTAAAATTATGCAATATCGTGCGAAGCAATTAGGTGCAAAGCTCGAATTTCTTCCGCGCAACGAGGGCGGCACGGAAGTTCGTTTAGAAATGCGGATGGCTTAGTATGTCAACTGTAAAAGCTAAAGTAATGCTGGTTGATGATCACGCCATGTTACGACATGGTATGGCGATGCTCATCAATATGGAGCCAGATATGGAAGTGTTTGCTGAAGCAGGTGACGGTAATGAAGCGCTGGCAATACTCAAGAAAACTGGTCCTGTCGATATCGTTCTATTAGATGTTACTCTTAAGACAGTGTCAGGTTTCGAGGTAATAAAAAGTATGCATGCACTGATTCCTACTCTGCCAGTACTTTTTATTTCCATGCATGATGAATCGGTTTATGCTGAACGTGCACTACGGGCCGGAGCGCGTGGCTATGTCATGAAACAAGAGCCTGGCGAAGTGCTGCTAACTGCTATCCGTGAAGTATTAAAGGGTAATGTTTATTTAAGCAAGCAAATGCATGATAAATTGCTAAAGCGGATTGCCGGAGGCTCAGAGCCCGAACAGTTAATTAATACGCTTACTCCCAGTGAGTTTGAGGTGCTGCACCTGATTGGACAAGGACATAGCAGTCAGGAGATCGCTAAGTTACTTTGCCGCAGCATTAAAACCATTGAAACACATCGTTTCAATATTCGTGTTAAATTGAATTTAAAAGATGGTGCCGACTTGATACGTTACGCCACACGTTGGATCTCTGAGGAACGCTGAGCAATCTTATCGACTTCTTTTGAAACAACTATTTTTCTATCATCATGCGACGGTCTAATGGTTTCCCTTAGCAATAAACCATAGTTTCCCTAATATACATTGAAGTATTGATTCGGTAGGATGCGCACCTATATTGTTCTACTTGGAGTTACTACTATCATGAATATAAAACTGAACAAATATCTTGTAATGTTACCCATGCTTTCTCTATTGGTTGCCTGTGCACAGTTGGACCAACGGGAAGCACAAGATACAGACAGTATAAAGATGGTACAGAATGCCAGAACGTACAGTGATCACACTAATTTGGCAAACTACTATGACAATTTAGCCATAGAAATGATGGCAAAAGTTGCAGAAAAAAAAGAATCGTTAGAAGAATACGAAGATCATAGTCATTACTATGGTAGACAAGGTCAGGATTTTAGATCCCATACGGCAGCCAATATCCGTCATTATGAGCAGGCTTTATTGGATGCTACAAGGCAAGCAGATTCTCACAGGAAAATTGCTGCTGAATTGTTACAACGTGATTATGCAGGATCCGCAGAAATACCTGAGCAAGATGGCAAGCATAAAATCAAAGCCAAACTAAATTCAGACGTTAACAATCTGCCTATTAAGACGCAATAAAGAAACAGCTTGAAATCGATAACCCGTACAAAATTACTGTTTCTTTATTCTAGTTAACGTAGCATTTATTGAAAAAGAGCAACAAAGTTAAGCTGATAGTTTAAGGAAGTTTCAGGAATCCCAAAAGCACTAAGATTCTGTTCTTTGTAACAGAATCTTAGTGCTTTTGGCGTATTTATTTTTTTGTGAACAAATATCTTTACCGTCACCAACAGATGAAATACTCAAAATGGTTGTTATTTGTCATCACAGTGAGCAGTATATTTTTGTTCGTTACGCATTCAGTTACTCTTCACGCAAGCAATTTAATAAATTTTGCTAAGGAAAACCGGATAGGATTTGGTGGTTGGGTTAATGGCGGCGCAACTTTTAATCCCAGCCAGTCGGGTGGATTTAATGGCCCGGTTGCTTTTGCCGATCAGGCTAACCGTTTCCAGTTAAATCAATTGAATTTGTTCCTGCAACGTTCAGTAATATCGGAAACAAATAAATGGGATTTTGGCGGGCGTTTCGATTTTATGTTTGGGACCGATGCTGTTTTTACGCAAGCATTTGGCGTTCCAACTTTTGATGTAAATTCTGGTGAACCACTCAACAGAAATAATTGGGATCTCCATATCTGTTGTTCTTCTACTCGCACTTATGGCGTCGCACTCCCGCAAGCTTATCTGGAAGCGCATGTACCAATCGGTAAAAATGGAATCAATCTCAAAATGGGACATTTTTATTCGCCAACTGGTTTTGAAACAGTCCCGGCACCTGATAACTTTTTTTATACACGCGCTTATTCTTTTAATGCGGGAGAACCCTTCACTCATACCGGTTTACAAGCAAATTATGCAATAAACAAAAACTGGTCTGTTCTCGGCAGCGCAGTTACCGGTAGTGCCACTGGTGGCTGGGATGGCGGCTGGGATAAACAATTAGGTAATTGGAACGGTGTTTCCGGTTTTACCTGGACTAGCGACAACCATGCGACTTCACTGAATGTCACTGGCACTTATGGCGAAACTTCATCACAAAGCAGTCAATCATGGGGAATGTATAATATTGTGCTACAGCACAGAATTAATCCTAAAACCCTTTTCGTTCTGCACCATGTTCACGGCTTTGCTGATGGCGTTTTGTTGAATAACCTAAAGTACAACAATGTGGTAAAGGATGCGGAATGGTTCGGCTTTGTCACACACTTATACTACGATCTAACAGATAACCTGTCTGTTGGTGCTCGAGGTGAGTGGTTTCGTGACAGAGACGGTTTTCGCAACCCATCGCCTTTCCGAATTGCAGCAGCCACGAATCTTGTTAATGGGGTTCCAGTGAGTTATGCAGGCAATATCAGTAGTGTAACAATTACCCCGGCAGATTATTATTCAGTGACTGCCGGGATGAACTGGAAAGTAGCCAAAACATTAAATCTTAGGTGGGATTCAATTAAAAAGCTCAATATCCGTCCGAATATCCGCTATGACCGAGTGGATGCTTATCACGCCGCTGCTTATAGGCCATTTGCAGGCAACAAAGATCAGATCTTGTTTTCACTCGATTTCGTACTGCCCTTTTGATGACTCTATTTAAAATAGCAAAGTGAATAGCTTAAAAAAACGTCAATTACCAACTTCAGGCAGCGAGGCGCTTGGCATTTTTCATAGCCCTTTGTTACCAGAATACGCTTCGTTTTCTATTGTTAAGTCATGGTCCAATTTGGCTTCCGCTTTATTTATTTGATTATTTGTTTGTTCCATTGCCATTTTTCTATGAAAATCAGCAAATCTCAAATTCTCGCTTAAAGCTTTTTCATACGCACGAATATTAGCCGACGCATGTGATTGAAGATCCGGACCTTGTCGGCCATAGTAATAAGGATGCGCCTCATAGGCTTCCAGTATTTTTTTGTTTTCTTGTAATCTTATTTTCGCTTCTCTGGCTAAGTTTTCGTAATGTTGCACCAAAGCTTCATGATCATGATTCGCAATCTCTTTCGGTGCAATCACCGATGGACTCATTTGCGCGCAGGAAGACAATATCGTCAGTACAAACAACAATTTCAATAATTTTAATATTTTCATAATGAACACCCTCCAGACATCACCGAATGAGGCCATCTTAATTCGATCAGTGCTATGTGTATATTGGGAAAACCATTGTTTTTCATTAATGGAAACCATTAACCATTACATCTGTAAGACTAAGATAATTAATCTGTTTTCTGATGAGTTTCATTTCTCAAGAAACCAAAAGAAAACGGAAATGGAAAATAAAAATGGCAATTAATGCCGGTATAGCACCCGCTTCTCCTCTTTTGGAATAATCCCAAATTGCAATCTGTCTTTAAACATCAAAGATGGCTAATATTCCCCATGATTATTAGCTTATTAGCTCTTGCAAACTACTCAGACAACCTTTACGCCAGTAACCTAAGAAAATTATTTAACGATAGTAAGCTGGAAGTAGGTGGCTGGATTCATGGCGGTGCAACTTTTAATCCCAGTCAAAGTAGTGGATTTAATGGCCCAGTTATCATGGCAGATCAGGCCAATCGCTTCCAGTTAAATCAATTCAATTTGTTTATGCGACGTGCTGTAGTATCGGAAGGCAAAGTATGGGATTTTGGCGGACGATTTGATTTTATGTTTGGAACGGAAGCCGTTTTTACCCAAGCATTTGGCGTGCCAACTTTTGATGTGAATTCTGGAAAACCTTTAGAAAGAAGTAATTGGGATCTTAACTTGTGCTGTTCTTCAACACGCACCTATGGAATCGCTCTCCCGCAAACGTACCTGGAAGCCTATGTGCCCGTTGGTAATGGACTCAACATCAAGTTGGGTCATTTTTACACGCCAACTGGTTTTGAGACAGTTGCCGCACCTGAGAATTTCTTCTATACAAGAGGTTATACCTTAAATGTTGGTGAACCTTATACACACACCGGTTTACTGGCAAGCTATAAATTCAACAAAAATTGGTTGATTTTAGGAGGCCCAGTCACTGGCAGTGCGACTGGCGGATGGGATGGAGGGTGGGACAAACAACTGGGAAACTGGAGTGGCCTCGGCGGTTTCACTTGGACCAGCGACAGTCAAGCGACCTCATTTCACTTCTCCGGCACTTATGGCGAGACTTCTGCAAAAAGCAGTGAAATTTGGGGATTCTATAACATAGTGTTTCAACATAAAATTACTCCCAAAACAGTCCTAACACTCCATCAAGTATATGGCCATGCGGGAGGAGTCTTGTTAAACAATCTGAAGTATACCAATGTGATAAAAGATGCCGAGTGGTACAGTTTTGTCGCGCATTTATACTATGATCTAACAGATAATTTGTCTGTTGGTATTCGTGGCGAATGGTATCGCGACCGAGATGGTTTCCGTAACTTATCGCCCTTCCGCATAGCGGCTGCCGCCAATATTGTTAATGGTACGGCAGTCAGTTATGCCGGTAATCTTAACGGTGTGACCAGTACACCAGCAGATTATTATGATGTGACGGTTGGCTTAAATTGGAAAGCAGCCAAGACTCTGAAGTTAAAATGGGATTTAATAAAAAAACTCAATATTCGCCCAAATATTCGCTACGATCGCGTTGATGCCTATAAAGCGGCTGCCTACAGACCGTTCGCAGGCAACAAAGATCAGATTCTGTTTTCTCTGGATTTCATATTGCCGTTCTAGAACTTATGCAGGTATCAAAATTCTACAGAAATACACTACATTAATATTACATCATACTGCTCTTGCGTATAGGATTCCTCAACCTGCAAACTAATCGGCTTTGCTATAAAATCCCCCAATTGTGCCAAGCTCTGAGACTCTTCATCAAGGAATAAATCAATCACTTGCTGTGATGCAAGAATACGGAATTCATTGGCTGCAAACTGCCTGGATTCTCGTAGCAGTTCACGTAAGATCTCGTAACAAATTGTTTGTGCAGTTCTGACTTCTCCTCGTCCTTGGCAGGTCGGACAAGATTCGCATAATACATGCGCGAGGCTTTCCCGAGTGCGCTTCCGCGTCATCTCAACCAATCCAAGTGCGCTAAATCCATTGACTGTGATGCGCGTACGATCTTTCAGCAAGGCTTTGTTGAATTCAGCCAATACCGCATTTTTATGTTCTTTAGAATCCATATCGATAAAATCAATGATGATAATCCCGCCCAGATTACGCAGCCTAAGCTGCCTTGCGATTACCTGAGCGGCTTCAAGATTCGTTTTGAAGATGGTGTCGTCGAAATTTCTAACACCGACAAATCCACCTGTGTTGACATCCATGGTGGTAAGCGCTTCAGTCTGATCAATAATCAGATATCCGCCAGATTTTAGATTAACGCGTTTAGCCAAAGATTTCTCAATTTCTTCCTCAACGCCATACAAATCAAATAATGGCCGATCCCCGGTATATAAAATAATACGTTCGGCGATATACGTCATATAGCTTTGCGCGAATTTCACAAGCTTTTGGTAATTTTCGCGTGAGTCCACCAGTATCCGGGAAGTATCTTCTTTCACATAATCTCGTAATACCCGATGACTTAAATCTAAATCTTGATATAGTAAAATGGGCGCCGCAATAGTCATCGATTGCTGTTGGATATCGTGCCACAGCTTGTGCAAATATTCGAGATCGGCACGTAAATCACTTTCATTCGCTGTTTCAGCCATTGTTCTGATGATGTAACCGCCTTTTTCATCTGCCGGCAGAATTTGTTGTAATTTTTCGCGTAACAATTCACGCTCACTGTCATCTTCGATACGTTGAGAAATACCGATGTGTGATTCTTGCGGCAAATAAACCAATAGACGACCCGCTAAGCTGATTTGTGTGGATAGTCGCGCACCCTTTGTACCAATCGCATCCTTGATTACTTGCACCAGAATGCTATTGCCTTCGTATAATAGTTTCTCAATTGGTTTGGTAATATCTCCTTCCTGATTGGAAGTCCGTATATCGGCAACATGTAAAAATGCTGCCCGGTCAAGGCCTATGTCGACAAAAGCTGATTGCATTCCCGGCAGAACGCGGCTTACTCGTCCATTATAAATGTTACCTACAATGCCACGGCCGCTCGTCCTTTCAATATGTAACTCTTGTGTTACGCCTTGTTCTAATATGGCTACCCTGGTTTCTTGCGGAGTGATATTTACAAGAATCTCATTGCTCATGTTGCGTATGAACTATATAGGATAAATCTGGCTTCTGGATTTGAAAGCTAACTAAACTTAAGATAATATTTTCTCCAGCAGTATGTTCAGTATTACATCTTAATTCAATATTTTAGAATCTCAACCGACTGGCAGCTATTGAAAGATTTCTATACCAATTTCTTCTAATAACTGTGCAGTTTCATAGAGAGGCAATCCCATGATTCCGCTATAGCTGCCGGATATCTCGACAATAAATGCAGCAGCCATGCCTTGAATAGCATAAGCACCGGCTTTATCAAGGATGTTATTATTTGCCAGGTAATTACGAATTTCCCGCTCGCTGATTTCACGGAATCTTACAGTTGATGTTGATAATCTTACTTGTATTTTATCCCTGACCCCAACACCAATAGCCGTTAAAACTTGATGTGAGCGCCCTGACAATGTTTTTAACATTTCTTCTGCATGTTTATTATCTTGCGGCTTACCTAAAATACAACCATCAATAGTAACAATCGTATCAGCCACCAATACGGGTAATATTGGCAATCGACGTTGTATTACACGCCTCCAGCTTTCATCAGCTTTGGATTGAGCGATACGATAGATATAATCAGTAGGAGTTTCATCAACAAATGGTTGTTCATTAATATCAATTTCACGGCCAAGTGTTTCCCGCATCATTAACAGATTACATTTCACTCCGATTTGTCTTAGTAATTCACGCCTTCTTGGGCTTCTTGAAGCAAGGTATATTTGGTTTTCTGAAAACATCGTAATCAAAACTCAAAAATTCGAATATGTTTCATTTTTATCTATCGTATCTTATAAGAAGAATGGAAAGTGATTCTAGTCATATTTTCATGATTTCACTTAACCCCTATGATAAGGATGATTCTTGATAATCGATATGGCACGATACAGTTGTTCCGCCAGCAATACACGTACCAGGCCATGTGGTAAAGTAAGCTTGGATAAAGCAAGCATTTCACTTGCTGCCTGCTTGATATCTTCATGCAGTCCATCGGCTCCCCCAATAACAAATGCAACAGAACTACCCTCAATCGTCCATTCTTTTATTACATTTGCAAATTTTACTGTCGCCCATTGTTGGCCGCTTTCGTCAAGAGCCACAATATGACAATCGGGTGGCAGGACTGCACGAATCCGCTGACACTCGGCCAGTAGAAGTTGTCCGGTTTGTTTTCCACTGACACGCTTTTCGGGCTTAATCTCAATTAAATTAATTGTTATTTCGCGCGGCAAACGTTTGATATACTCAAAATAGCCAGTCCTGACCCAATCTGGCATTTTGTTTCCAACCGCGAGTATAAAAAATTTCATGATTAGGAGAGATCAGAAAACTGACAGTTCACATTCTGTTACACCGGATAGCTTGTCTTAATTCTGTCCAGACCATAATGCCTTCAGATTATAGTATTCGCGTGCAACCGGTAGCATGATATGCACAATCACATCTCCTAAATCAACGAGCAGCCATTCTCCTGTTTGCTCTCCTTCCATACCGTAAACTTTCCCCCCGGCAGCTTTGACTTTCTCTTGCACATGGTTTGCCAGCGATTTTGTCTGGCGAGAAGAATCTGCACTTGCAATAACGATATATTCAAACATTGATGTTATTTTTGAAACATTAATTACATCAATATCATAGGCCTTAATATCTTCCAGCGCATCGACAACGATATTGACCAATTCTTCTGAAATCATATATTCCCGGTGTATAAACAATTGGATTTAATATAATCAGAGACACTTTCAGGAAGCAGATAACGTATGCTTTTCCCGGCGTTAATCAATGATCGTATATGCGAAGCAGAGATTTCCAGCAATGTTGTTTCTGCCGCATAGATAAAGCCGCTGGTTTGAAGCTCTAGATCGTTGGCATTCAATACACGGCGGGAAATAAATTCCTTTTTGATATCTGCCGGCAGATTCTGCTGATCATTGATAGGTGAATAGCCCGGGCGGGCGGCAATTATCATATGACATAGGTTGAACAATTCATGCCAATGATGCCATTGATTTATTTTTACAAATGCATCCATTCCGAGAATAAAACAAAGTGCCGTGCTATCCCCCAGTTCACACCGATACTCGCGAAGTGACTCTATCGTTGTACTAATTCCAGGGCGGTTGACTTCACGCTCATCCAGTGAAAACATACTATTATCCCGAATGGCCAGATATACCATATTAGAACGATGATTTCTTGCTGCAATAGGAGCGACACGTAAACGGGGAGCGCCAGAAGGCACGAAAATGATACGTTTCAAGCTGATCATATCAAGCAATTCTTCAGCAATACGCAGATGGCCATAATGGATAGGATCAAATGTTCCACCATAAATACCAATAAGAGGAAATTTTTCGATAGCCACCACCTGTGTCAGTAATCACTCATCACTCATATCTTCTTATAATAAAGCCAAGCGCATATCCGTCAACACTTCCGCCAAATGAGTCGTAAAACGCGCCGCAGTTGCACCATCAATGACTCGGTGATCATAGGAAAGTGACAAGGGAAGCATTAACCGTGGAATGAACTGATGGTCGCGATAGACAGGCTTAATACTTGCCTTTGAAATACCCAGAATGGCAACTTCAGGTGCATTGATAATCGGGGTAAATGCTGTGCCGCCAATTCCACCCAAGCTAGAAATGGTAAAACTTGCGCCTTGCATATCGTTTGGTTTTAATTTACCTTCACGTGCTAGTAAAGAAAGTCTTGTCAATTCTTCGGCAATAGTTATGATTCCTTTCTGATCAACATCTTTAATGACAGGAACCATTAATCCATTGATCGTATCGACGGCAAAACCGATATGATAGAAATGCTTAATGATTAGATTAGCTTCGCCATCTGCATTATTATCGAGGGAAGCATTGAATTCTGGAAATTTTTTCAGCGGCGCTACCAATGCTTTCATCAAAAAAGCCAATAATGTCAATTTCACTTTATTTTCTTTATCGCTTTCATTGGATTCTTTTCGTAAAGCCTCTAAATCAGTGATATCAGCTTCGTCAAACTGGGTCACATGTGGAATCATTACCCAATTCCGGTGCAAATTGGCGCCGGAGATTTGTTTAATGCGTGTTAAAGGTTTTAATTCTATCGGACCAAATTTGGCAAAATTAACCTGTGGCCAAGGTAGTAAATTAAGCGCGAGTCCTGTTCCATTGCTTCGTGCTTTTGATAATTCGGTTTTTACATAGGCCTGAACATCTTCTTTGAGGATGCGATGTTTAGGACCACTACCTGTGATCAAATTGAGGTTTGTACCCAATTCCCTTGCGAAACGGCGTATGGATGGGCTGGCATGTGCTTGAGAAAAAGTGCTGCTGACTGTGAGTGTATTTTGTTGCGATAATTTCAGTGTTTGTTGAACGGCGGCTTGCTTTATTGCAATTTCAGTTTGCGTTGTAACATCTTTCTTAACTGGCTCAATTTCAGAAACTTGTTTGGGAGTGATCTCATTAATGCTATTTGAAACTTCAATGGCTAGAACCGCAGTGCCTTCGGACACTTTGTCACCTGATTTGACAAAGATTTCCTTAATTAAACCTGAATATGGGGACGGGATTTCTATGGTAGCTTTATCGGATTCCAGCGTAACCAGTGAATCTTCAACTTTAATTTCATCGCCTGCTTTTACCAGAACCTCAATTACTGGAACATCTTTGAAATCACCGATATCAGGAATTAATACTTTCTTTAATTCAGCCACATGCTTTCCTCAAAATGCTTCAATACGAAAAGACACTGATGCAGTCATTTTATTTAGGTTATCGATTCTTATATTTTACAAATTAAATTCTGATTTAACTTGTGGCCGGATTAGGTCTTTCTGGATCAATGCCATATTTTTTTATCGCTTGAATAATCTGTTGGTTTGAGATTTTTCCCTCTTCAGATAATGCTTTGAGCGCTGCAATCGTAATATAGAATCGATCGACTTCAAAGAAGTGCCGTAATTTCTCACGTGTATCCGAACGCCCAAAGCCATCCGTTCCTAAAACACGATATCTTCCAGGCACAAACTCACGAATCTGATCCGCATAAATTTTCATGTAATCAGTGGCAGCCACTACAGGTCCTTCCCGCTCTTTGAAGCAATTTTCCACATGAGATACTTTTTCTGGCTGAGTTGGGTGCAGCATATTCCAGCGCGTTATACTTAATGCTTCACGCCTTAGTTCATTAAAACTGGTCACGCTCCAGATATCAGCATGTATGTTATATTCTTTTTTGAGTATCTCTGCAGCCGCAATCACTTCACGCAAAATAGTACCAGCACCTAGCAACTGTACACGTAAATCATTATTGCTTGCGCTTCCCTCACTGAATAAATACATACCTTTCAGTATATCTTTGTCAACACCATCCGGCATTTCAGGATGCGAGTAGTTTTCATTCATTACAGTAATGTAATAATAGACATCCTCTTGTTCCAGATACATGCGGCGCAATCCATCCTGAATAATGACGGCCAATTCATATGCAAATGCCGGATCGTAGGAGATGCAGTTGGGAATTGTTGAAGCAACAATATGACTGTGACCATCTTCATGCTGCAACCCTTCGCCATTCAATGTCGTGCGCCCTGCCGTTCCCCCCAGCAAAAAGCCCCGGCAGCGCATGTCCCCGGCAGCCCAAGCTAAATCGCCGATACGCTGAAAACCGAACATCGAATAAAAGATAAAAAATGGAATCATTTGAATGCCATGAGTACTATAAGATGTCGCCGCAGCTATCCAGGATGACATGGCACCGGCTTCGTTAATCCCTTCCTGTAGAATCTGTCCGTGCTTGTCTTCCTTATAGTACATTAGCTGATCAGCATCCTGCGGTGTATACAGTTGACCGACTGATGACCAGATACCCAGTTGACGGAACATACCTTCCATACCAAAAGTGCGCGACTCATCAGCGACAATCGGGACAATATGCTTACCAATTTGCTTATCTTTAACCAGAATATTGAGAATACGCACAAAGGCCATGGTTGTCGAGGATTCACGTCCCTCCCCGCTGGCCTTCAGCAAAGACTCAAAAGCTGACAATGGTGGTATCTCTAATGCCTGAGCACTTGTTTTGCGATAATGAAATGTGCCGCCTAAAGCTTTACGCCGCTCTTGCATATAGGCAAATTCAGCGGAATCCTCAGCGAAGGTAAGATAAGGCACTTCGTCGATCTTATCATCCGGGATATCCAGACCAAAGCGATTCCGGAAAGCTTTTAATGAAGTTGTTCCCATTTTCTTTTGCTGATGGGTAATATTCTGTGCTTCACCGGCTTCTCCCATGCCATAACCTTTGATGGTTTTGGCCAGTATCACTGTCGGTTGCCCGGTATGTTTTACCGCAGCTGCATAGGCAGCATAAACTTTATAAGGATCGTGCCCGCCTCTGTTTAAGCGCCAGATATCATCATCAGACATATTGGCAACCATTTCCAGTAACTCAGGATATTTACCAAAAAAATGTTCACGAACATATGCCCCATCTCTGGCTTTAAAATTCTGATATTCACCATCAACACATTCCATCATGCGTTTTTGCAGTAATCCTTTGGTATCTCTAGCCAATAATGGATCCCAGTAAGAGCCCCAGATTACTTTAATCACGTTCCATCCAGCGCCACGAAAAGCGCCTTCCAATTCCTGAATAATTTTGCCATTTCCCCGTACCGGGCCATCCAAACGCTGCAAATTACAATTGACAACAAAAATTAAATTATCCAGATTCTCGCGAGATGCCAATGAAATTGCACCCAATGACTCCGGTTCATCCATCTCGCCATCGCCCATAAAAGCCCAGATTTTGCGGCCTTCAGTATTTATGAATCCTCGACTATCTAAATACTTCATAAATCGCGCTTGGTAAATGGCCATAAGAGGCCCTAAACCCATTGAAACTGTAGGAAATTTCCAGAAAGTCGGCATCAACCACGGGTGCGGATAAGACGACAGACCATTACCGCCTGTTTCTTGACGAAAATTATCGAGTTGTTCCTGACTTAACTGCCCGAAAAGAAATGCATAGGCATAGACACCCGGGGAAGAATGTCCCTGTATATATACCAAATCCCCGCCGTGCGTTTCACAAGGCGCATGCCAGAAATGGTTATAACCTACATCATAGAGTGTAGCAGCGGAAGCAAAACTAGCAATATGGCCACCCACATTGGTATTTCTGTTGGCACGCAATACCATAGCCATAGCGTTCCATCGTACATAGGAACGGATACGATGCTCTATCGCATTATTGCCAGGTGAGTGTTCTTCTTTGCCTGTCGGAATTGTGTTGAGATAGGCTGTGGTGGCGCTATAGGGCAGGTAAGCGCCTGAACGGCGAGCTTTTTCAATCAGCTTCTCCAATAGAAAATGCGCGCGCTCTCCACCCATATTGATGATGACTGAATCCAGAGCATCCAGCCATTCCTGTGTTTCCTGTGGATCGATATCAGGTTGCAATTCCATGTTCTAGCATACTCATCAAAATTTAATTTGCTTATCTATTTTTAATATTGGCTTGAGCACGTTCAGCCGCCAGAATAGTATTACATAGCAGCATGGTAATAGTCATTGGTCCTACTCCTCCAGGAACTGGAGTAATATAGCCTGCAATATTTTTAACAGACTCATAATCAACATCACCACAGAGTTTCCCATCCGGTAATCGATTAATACCCACATCAATCACTACCGCACCGGGCTTTACCATTTCTGCAGTAATCATGCGCGGTTTTCCCGTCGCTACCACCAGAATATCAGCATTTTTTGTAAATTCATGTAAATCTCGTGTTTTTGAAGTACAAATGGTAACAGTGGCTCCCCGTTCCAGTAACATCAATGCCATCGGTTTGCCCACAATGTTGCTCCGTCCTATCACGACGGCATGCTGGCCTTCAATCGGAATATGATTTCTTTCCAGCATTACCACGACACCATAAGGTGTGCAAGGCGAGAATATTGTATTTCCGGTGACCAATGCGCCGACATTGTAAAGATGAAAACCGTCCACATCTTTCTCTACAGCAATGGATGTAATTACACGATTATTTTCAAAATGCGAGGGTAATGGTAATTGAACCAGAATGCCATGAATATGTGGATTCTCATTGAGTGATTGAATACAATTTAACACTTCACTTTGCTGTGCGCTGCTTGGAAAACTATGCACTTCCGAGTAAATACCAACTTCACTGCAAGCTTTAACTTTATTCCGGACGTAAATACCAGAGGCAGCATTGTCACCCACAATAATTACTGCCAATCCGGGCTTAATACCGGATTGAATCAGTTTTTCAGCACGTAATTTCAATTCAGCACGTACCAACTCGGCTATTTTCTTACCATCAATAATTTGAGCGCCCATTTTTACGCAGTAGCCGGTTTGATCAGTTAATCTTAAATGCTCGTTATTTGCCAGATAATATCGAACATACCCATAATACGCGCAAAGATTACCCCGCTTGTTTGCTTTTCTTTAACTTTTTGCGATACATAAATACGCCAATTAAAAATACCGGTATTACAAAAAGTGCCGCAGCAATTAACCCAGCAGCAAAAATTGCAATCGCACTATTCCCTGGCATAAACAATGTTACAAACCAGATCACGGCAAAGGCGATAAATAAGCCACCATACAGCATGATTTTTCTACCGCGATCATACAGTCGCCAAAAGGCGCCTGAAACTTGCATATCGTCTATGTAATGGTCAAAAACTTCTGCAAGACTGTTATCATCCGATTCAGATTCATACCCGATAGCGACAGCCAGCGCGTTATGATCCTCTTCAACTTTGGACATTTTTTTTAGAAATTCAATACGTTTACCTACTTTCTGCTTATGCATTCCATCTTGTACCAGCATGGTTTTCAAAGCTGCGAAGGCTAATTCACGCGCATCATTAATATTTCCCAAGCTTTCAGCAAACTTCCACATCACACCAAATAAATAAAGTTGAATGGTCATATCTTTAAACTCAGGTGCAAAGTCGTAATCTTTACTTTTGATGTGCTCTAGCTGTTCAGCTATTATTTCCCTTGCATGCGCAATACAAGCATCCACTGTTGAAACATCAGTAGTAGTTATCTCCGGAATGGATGCTTCGACATTAGTTTTATCTGGATCAGTTATTACTTCTTTCATTTCAGAACCTCGTGCTTTTTTATTTTAATCAGAGTATTGGTGCGCATTATATACTGGCTAGAGAATTCAGGAGAAAGATCATATTGCCTACTGATCATACTGCTTGCATTGGGTCAGAATAATAATAAAAACAAGTAAGCTTATACTAAACGGTATTTCCTTTAAGATTAAGGCGCTGCCATATCATTGATGTCAGATCGGCTGAATTTAACGTATAGAAATGTAATCCGGGTGCACCTGCTTGCAATAAACGCTCGCAAAGATCGGTAACAATATCCAACCCAAAAGCCTGGATAGATGCACTATCATCACTATAACCCTCAAGCTTCTTACGAATCCAGCGAGGGATTTCTGCGCCACAAGTATCTGAAAACCTGACCAATTGAGAGAATTTATTAATCGGCATGATTCCTGGAACGACAGGAATATTTAAACCGGCCGATTCACATAAATCAACAAAATGAAAGTAAGCATCTGCATTATAAAAATATTGAGTAATCGCTGAATTAGCGCCAGTTTCAATTTTACGCTTAAAATTTTCAAAATCCGCTTGCGCAGATCGAGCTTGCGGATGATATTCCGGGTACGCCGCGACTTCGACATGAAACGAGGCTCCAAATTCCTGACGAATAAAAGCGACGAGTTCACTGGCATAACGAAATTCTCCAGCTTGCGCCATACCCGATGGCAAATCTCCTCGTAACGCAACAATATGCCGAATCCCCGCTTGGTGATATTTTTCCAGAATAGCTCGAATATTCTGTTGGGTCGAGCCAATACACGAAAGGTGAGGTGCAACAACATGCCCTTCCGCTTGTATTTCCAATGCTGTTTCAAGAGTTCTATCACGAGTTGACCCACCCGCACCAAAGGTTACAGAAAAGAACTTTGGATTACATTGAGCCAATTGCTTGCGTGTTAACCGGAGCTTCTCAATACCCTGGGGGGTTTGAGGCGGGAAAAGTTCAAAGCTGAACGTAGGAGAAAATTTTTTTTGTGATTCCATCTTTGCGAGTCTTTAAATGCAGAATTATCACAGTCGATGTCATTACTAATGACTTTGGTAGTATCACAAGCTTTTTAATGGAAAGGGCATTGAATATTCATACAAATTCAAATGACCCTTACCGCTTAAAATAGAAGGAACGTACGCTTAATATCGATACATTTCTGGCTTAAATGGGCCATTCTTGCTAAGTCCTAAGTATTTCGCCTGTTCATCGGTCAATTCAGTAAGCTTTACTCCCAGTTTCCCTATGTGCAAACGCGCTACTTTCTCATCAAGATGTTTTGGTAAAACATAAACATTTTTTTGGTAATTGGCTCCATTCTGCCATAACTCCAACTGTGCCAAAACCTGATTAGTAAAGGAACTAGACATTACAAAGGAAGGATGCCCAGTTGCACACCCCAGATTAACCAATCTACCTTGCGCTAGAACTATGATGCGCCGCCCTGTCGGAAATATGACATGATCAACCTGTGGTTTGATATTTTCCCATTGATATTTCTGAATCGATGCAATATCAATTTCTGAGTCGAAGTGTCCAATATTACAAACAATCGCTTGATCCTTCATTTTTAACATGTGATCATGCGTTATTACTCTCAGATTACCGGTTGCGGTAACAAATATGTCCGCTTGATCACAAGCATCATCCATAGTCACAACACGATATCCTTCCATAGCTGCTTGAAGTGCGCAAATTGGATCAATTTCGGTAATCCAAACGGTTGCACCCAGGCCGCGCAATGATTGTGCACAACCTTTGCCTACATCGCCATACCCGCAAACCAATGCAATTTTTCCAGCAATCATGACATCTGTTGCTCGTTTTATGCCGTCAACTAGCGATTCTCTGCAGCCATAAAGATTGTCAAACTTTGATTTAGTCACAGAGTCATTGACATTGAATGCTGGGAACGGAAGTTCTCCATTCTTATGCATTTCATATAAACGATGAACACCTGTGGTAGTCTCTTCAGTAACTCCTCGTATTCTTGCAAGATTGCTTGAATACCAATTGGGCTGCGAAGATAATTTATTTCTGATAGAGGCAAATAATACAGTCTCTTCTTCATTGGTAGGGTTTGCAATAACAGTAGGATTTTTCTCGGCCTTAGTGCCTAGAATGAGCAGTAATGTAGCATCACCGCCATCATCCAGGATCATATTGGCTCCACTGGGTTGTCCGGCAATAGTCCATTCGAAGATTTGGTGAGCATATTCCCAGTAATCCTCCAGAGATTCTCCTTTATAAGCAAATACTGGAATATTTTTGGCGGCAATGGCTGAAGCGGCGTGGTCCTGGGTAGAGAAAATATTACATGAAGCCCAGCGTACTTCCGCGCCTAATGACACTAATGTTTCAATCAGCACGGCGGTTTGTATCGTCATATGCAAAGAACCCGCGATACGTGCGCCCGCCAATGGTTTCTGATTTGCATACTCTTTACGCAATGCCATTAAACCGGGCATTTCTGTTTCAGCAATGGCTATTTCTTTACGTCCCCACTCAGCCAATGAAATATCAGCAACTTTATAGTCAGTAAAAAGACCACCATTTGGATTAAGCACAGCGTTCATAATCTTCTCCTCAAAATATGAACGAGCGCCGTTGTAACAATACCCGCCTATGTTGAGCCTCACGGAACAAACCGCTGCAGCGCTCCTCAGCACAGGGGAAAAATCGATTAAAACCTATTTATAGCGGTAAATGCCACTAAAAATTTATAGACCAGCATCGGCACGCAATTGAGCAGCCTTATCCTTACCTTCCCAGGTAAATTCAGGAAGTTCACGTCCAAAGTGTCCATAGGCTGCTGTTTTTGCGTAAATAGGGCGTAACAAATTAAGTGCATGAATGATGCCGCGGGGACGTAAATCAAAATGTCTTTCAATTAATTCGACAATCTTTTCATCAGCAATTTTGCCTGTGCCGAATGTGTTGACCATCAATGAAACAGGTCTTGCAACACCAATGGCATAGGCAACCTGCACTTCACATTTGCTGGCAATCCCAGCCGCTACAATATTTTTTGCAACATAGCGCCCAGCATAAGTTGCTGATCGATCGACTTTAGAAGGATCTTTGCCAGAAAAAGCACCGCCACCATGATGTGCAGAACCGCCATAACTATCGACAATAATTTTACGCCCAGTCAAACCACAATCACCCATTGGACCACCTACAACAAAACGACCTGTTGGATTTACCAGGTATTTAATTCGATTGCTGATCAATTCGGAAGGCAATACTGGCTTAATAATTTCTTCAATAACCGCTTCGGTCAATGCCTGATGTGAAATATCAGGATCGTGTTGTGTCGAAATCACAACCGTCTCAATACATTGCGGTTTACCGTTCAAGTATCGCACTGAAACTTGCGATTTGGCATCAGGACGCAACCATGCTAATTTCCCTTTTTTCCTAAGTTCAGCTTGGCGTTCAACCAAACGATGTGCATAAAAAATTGGCATGGGCATCAGTTGGGGTGTTTCGTCGCAAGCATATCCGAACATAAGCCCCTGGTCTCCCGCCCCTTGCTCCATTTCTTCTTCTTTGGTGCGATCAACCCCCTGCGCAATATCGGGCGATTGTTTGTTAAAAGCCGTCAAGACCGCACACGTGGTAGAATCAAAACCGATATTAGAGCTGGTATAGCCGATATTCTTAACAGTTTCTCGCGCAATAATATTGTAATCCACAGAAGCATGCGTTGTTATCTCACCCGATAATACAATTAAACCAGTACTGCATAATGTTTCACAAGCAACCCGCGCGTTGGCATCTTGACTCAGGATTGCATCCAGAACAGCGTCAGAAATTTGATCGGCAACTTTATCAGGGTGCCCTTCAGAAACAGACTCGGAAGTAAAAAGATATTCACTCATAGTTTTATCTATCAAAATTAGGAAAAGTTTTAAATTATACCTGATTGCGTCTTTGAAAATAGGATTCAGTCAAATTTACTATTCCTATTACAAAAATAGCCTCTGTACTGCGACGATTTATTCTTTATTCTTCGCAAAAAATATTTCACATCCTCCATGTGGGTTATAACGGTATCGCGTATCATTCAAACGCATACATTTCGGACCGAAAGGATTAGCAGTGCCAATATATAACCCATTCGGTGAAGATATCAGTGTTCGCAGACCAATGTTATAAGGATTACCCATCCCATTGGTTGTCACTGGTATCCAATTCTCACCATCGAAACTTCTGTATAGATCAAAGCCAGATTGACGTTCTAAAATAAATTGTGGATCGACATGATTTACTATCCCAGTAAAAGCTTCCGGCCATTTCTCTCTATTTGCATAGCCTAATAATGCGCTCCACTCGAAAGTACTTAGATAGAGCCAACCTTGGTGTTCACACATGCGCCAGAAATAACCGTTAAAGAAGTTATCAAATCCCGGCATATATCCGGAAAGTGCCTCTTTCCAACCATCTGGAGTCTCGCGCGCATCGCCCACTATTAAGTCCCAATGCCCATCTGGGTAAATTCGTATCAGTTCAGGTGGTGCTGGGCCAACTTTATTTTGCCGATCAACCCCTCCCCCTTGTATTCCACTGCCAACATACAACGCCCCCTTGAATGGATACATACTGAGCACGCACTGATTAAAAGCACCGCGATACGCACCTCGATCAATGATTTTTTCCCAGTGATAAGGAAGGTCACCCTCTACTGTACTACGCCAAACCTGGTAGCCTTCTAGATTAAAAGTACCAACGTATAGATAATCATCAAAGCCAGCCATTTCAAAGATTGTTTTATTACCAGAATCTCCAAAACCGAAATCGCTAACTGGTCGCCATTGGCCATTAGCGGGGTTTATACTTTCGTAAACCACTGAATGTGCAGATATATTTGGATTTCCACCACGAGAACCGGCGGGTGTTGTAAAAAGACGCCCTTTAAACATCACCATTGTTCGTATTGTTGTTACAGGCAAACCAATCAAACCCGGTTCACAAGTAGGTGTAAAAGTGGTACCGTCTTCAGAGAGTAAGATTAATGGCCCGGGTCCTTTCGCGGGCGACCAAGTACTTACAAGCAGGACCGGTTCATCATTGTTATTTCCCTGATATACTATCATTCCACGATAGCCTATTTCGCGTGTAATGAGTTTACCGTGACTACCAGTTATGAGTGGCGCTTTATGTATCCTTTCCCAGCTTCCACTGTTTGGGCTATACCGCCAAATCTCTGCCCGCATATCTAGTTCAAATGGATCCTCCGGACACTCGACTGGCCATGTATTCAACCCAATTGAAAGACGCGAACTCATAAAGGGAAAATTACCACGCGTGGTCGCTACATAAAGTTGGTTTTTAAACCAAGCCATCGAATGTGCATATGCATTTAGACCATCGCCGAAACCACCGTGTGCAATTAGCCTAAAGTCTTCTTTTTTAAGGCCCGGTCTGATGCTCAGTTTATTTTTTACTCGACTCACTTATCGATCATTTGTGATTATTTTTGAAAGATACGAGCCTACAAATTTTTTTGCTTCATTTAATTCAATAAATGGTCCAATTCTGGTAGATTCCCGAGTGAAAAAAAACCACTTCCCATTAGATTTAAAAAAGCGTTCGCATCGAAAATAATTTTTAAAATCTTCACCGTTCCGGTATTTAGGATTGTTAGTAAGCTCACCGTTAAGAAATTGATTGCATATCGTCAATACCTCATCCGATCTTGATGTCAGAAAAAAATGTCCGGCACCACGCACATGTCTAAATTCTGCATTCGGCCAGATATCTAATAATTGTCTTCCAGTTAATTTAGCCTGTGAATTTTCACCATATATTGATAAGATTGGGAAATTAAATTTCTGTAATTTTTCTAGAGTCAAGCCATCTTCACTCATTAATTCATTCTCGGCAGACGTATTAGTCATTAAATTTAGCCATTGCATTGCCGTTCTGTTACTGAATTTTCCTGAATATGGAATTATCAATTCTGCTAGGTTTTCCGGAATACTCTTTTCTTCTATCTGCATTTGTGCCATCAAAGTTAATAACTTACATCCAAACTTTGAGTTATGAATTTCAAGATCCAATCCATACTGGTGCAGGAGCGATTGAATTTTCTTGCCATATTCCCAACTTTTCTCACCTTGCAATTGCCGAAAAGTATAAATATGCGTATCTGCTAAGATTAAACCCGCTACGCGCGTCGGATCGATACAAGCCAGATTGAGAGCAATTATTCCGCCAAAACTATGCACAATAAAATATGCACGTTTAATTCCAAGATGGTCAAGCAAACTCTGAAGATCAGTGGCAAGATTGTGCGGAGTATAACCGCTCTCTGTCATCTCAGACCGGCCATGCCCGCGCAAATCGTATAGCGTTATTCGGTATCTCTTCGAAAAAGCTGGGGCATATTGAAAATACCAGAAAGCCATATTCGTGGCCAAGCCGTGCACCATGATCAGATCTTCTACCTGATCCCCTGACTGTTCCGAATTCATTTGAACATAATTTAGTCGGTGGCCATTAATGATTTCGACTGGCACAGTATCTACTCCATATATCCTAGTAGTCGTAGTTGTTCCATAATTTTCTCTTTTTCATCATCTTCTATTCTGGCTGATTCATTATCTTTAACATGTTTATTAGTGGGAGTGCCGATCACGATCGGGTGCTCAGAGAGATAATCTTCATTAAAGATTGAATGTGGTACTTTTCCTTCGAGGTCACTTGGTACTTCTAATCCCAAGCTATACAATAAAGTTGCCCCGACATCAACAATATCGCATTTCTCTGTCACAACTCCTTGTTTTATTCCATGCCCATAAGCAAGAAAAACACCATCGGGATGATGAGTGCCTGCTATTTCTGAGCGTAACTCAACTACAGGTTTCTTATTTTTAATAGAAACAAAACCGAAATCACGTAAAACTAGCAATAAATCTGCTGCATCTTCCATACTAGCGCCTGGGAATACTTCTTCTCTAGTATGTATCTCGGTAATAATCCTTTCTCCTGTAATAGGATCTTTTAATTCTTCCAGATCACTTATTAGTCTTGCCCTAACAGTTTCATAATCGCTTGGTTTGATACCGGCTTCACCGGGATTTCTGGCAACACGGATATTAATTCCATTACTGGAAGGCGTACGGCAATAAGCAATTGTCTTTTCCCAATCTAGATACGCAAACATGCTATCCTCTCGTCGCTTTCCTGCTTCGGTATCAGGTACATCTTTCCATTCCAGATATCCTTTTTCATGTAGATAAGAATTAATTCGTACCACTTCAGTTGTTGAAGTAAAACCATGGTCTGATGCCATAAATACTTGTACATTCGGTCCCGCTGTTGTAACCAAATGTTCTATAAAACTGTCAAGCTGGCGAAAATAATCGTGGCACAACTTGCGCATTCTTAGGTGATATTCGCTGAGCTCGCCAGTCTGTAGATTAGGATCAACAAATAACCAAGCTTGGTGTTGCAGTTTATCAACACCATCGAACATTACCGCCATCAAATCTGGTGATTCTTCACGCAGCAAATAATCAGCAATACAAAACCATTGTTTCTCACGCGGTAAATGATAACGTACCCAGTTTTCGCGATCCTCGTTAGTTAGCTCATCAAGCGCTTGCTTTTCCTGCTCAAAATCCCAGGCCAATTCTTTCGGATTAAAATCTGGAATAGTTTTTAACCGATCATATAAATCTTCTGGAGCTGAATTACGCCGCAAATGACGCCATGGAATGAAACCAGGCAGCATAAAGCCGTTTAAGTTTTTTGGAGGAGGCGCAGTGAAAGGAAAATTAAGTGCAGCTACTCGTTTACCCTGGCGACTAGCAATTGACCATAACATTTCTGCTTTACAATCGCGAGAATCGTATAGCGTAAAGAACACATCGTTTCCACGCTCTTCTGCACGAATAAAATCAAAAATACCATGATTTCCTGGATTTCTCCCAGTCATTAAAGAGACCCAAGCAGGAGGAGTCAAAGGATTAGGCGTTGAACGTAAAACACCCCGTACTCCTTTGTCGAATATTTTCGCCATAAATGGCATTACTGGACCTTCACCACTTTTTGCAACAAGATCATTCAGTACTGTAAAAGTAGCACCGTCCATGCCGATAAATAATGTACGAGTAGTCATTCGAGACTCATCTCCTATTGATTTTTTAGTTTAGATTCGAGAAAAACAGAAATCTGTTGAATTGATAAATCACCGACATATTTGCCATCTTCCATAAGAAGTTCATGGAATCCCAGCTTGCGTTCATAATTTTGCTCTAGTGCCACACATAACTGTATGATATCAACTGAAGAAAAATTCAGATCATTAACTAAGAATGTTTCCTGGCCAATTGCTTCATCCAAATTTAATTCCCAATCCTGAACTAAGTCTTCAATAATCATTATCACAGTCAGGATAATTTTTTCTTGCTTTACTAAGTCTTCCAATTTACTTCCCTTTCTTAATTTTTGTTAACTACTAGCCAGCGCAATTATCGAGTTATCTTTCCGAGTAACAACGACATCAATTTTAATCTCTGAATAAGTCACACAAGCATTTTCGCAATTTGTATCTATAAATGAAACTTCAAAAGCTGTTGGCTTGCCTTGGAGACCCAAACCAAGAAACTTTGATGCTGCTTCCTTAGCACACCAAAATCGCAGAAGCTTATCATTCAGTGCCGAGTTATCCAGACCCCGTACAAAAGCTTCTTCACGAGCAGTTAGTGTTTCAATCATTAAATCATTATTTCGGATTTTACTAACCTCTTCAATATCAATGCCTACGGGACATTGTGATTCGGAAACCGCCACTAAGCTCGCACAATTATTATGTGAAAGCGAGACTTCTGGTGGTTGTATAAGTGTGTTGCACCATAATCCATCAACGTACGGCGCTCCGTATTGATCATGATGTACATAAATATCTGATGGATAGAGTAATTGCCCGGTTTTTTGAAGAATCCAAAAACGAACAGCTTCCTTTATACATGCCCGGCCAAGCAACCACTGAGATTGATAACGCTTATTTGCTTGCAATTGTTTCCATGCATCGCGTTCTTCAAAAGATAAAAAGATATGGGACAAAATGCGTAAGAAAATTCCACCTGATTGCGTACAAAATTCATCAGATAAATTTGGCAACTCCCATACCAGAACTTCATCTTTTAACACCGGAAATTGATGTCCAAGCCAGCCATTAAGGGGATCACGTCTTACTTGATAGAATCTGTTTGGAACAGGAAAAAAGATATTTATCAAATTAGCTAACCTAACAATCGGATATCCATTCTGATCAATACATTCAAACTGCCAAGTACGTGCAGATGAAATTTCTTTGCTTGTATCATCCAATAAGTATTGCCGGGCCTTTAGTATTAGGCCCGTTATATTTGCGGGACACTGGGTATAGAGCTCGATTCGTTGAATAGTGGATGGAAAACTATTAAAGTCAGTGCCAATCTGCTGTGCTATCCAATACGCAGAAAGTTGCCCCATCGCATCGAGTAATACTGGATTAATTATTAATTTGGGTGTTTCGCCTGCAGTAAGAAATCCATCTAAGCTAACATTCGAAAGATTTGCATCAATACCTTCTTCATTCCAACCTTCAATATGAGCTATACTTTGAAAAATAGGGCCATGAAACATTCCGGTCGAGTACAATTCAGGCCCATTCCAGCGAGATACTTTTTTTTCCTTAAGCTCAGACAATTTTGCGCAACGCCAGTCGGGTTTAAATCGGAAATCTGCACTTACAGCAACTCCTTGGGCTGTTATAATTTTTGCACAGAAAATCCTGGATTCTATATCAGTTAATTCAGCATGTACTTCAAATGTAATTTCTCCATCATCAAGCGTAATCCAATTCATGGCTTTGACATTTTCAATTACAAATACTTCAATGCTATTGGCCAGAATTGCACATGCTTCCGCCATTATCTCTAAACTAACCATGAAAGGTATGCAAGAAAGGCCTCGCAAATCGGGTTCACTTTTTGATACGATACCTGACAAAACATGATCTATAATAAATTGGTCGTCTTTAATATTAAAATAGCATCGCGCTTTCAGATGTTGTTGATCCAACTCCACAATTGAATCCAGTAAACTCGTATATTCTATTACTGAAGATGACGGTTGCTCTTCTGCTATTAATTCAGTTTGTAATTGCCAATTTTTAACTACAGAACTTTGTTGCTCCAAGAAGCTACGCATTACATCAAAATAATCCGACATAACATTTTCTTGAGTTATTGATCCTTTCGATTTATTTTCTTCACTTTTTATTACTATGTCACTCGAGGACAAACTCATTACATCAGTTTCTTTATCATGATTAATTGCTAATTTTTGCAAACTAACGCGATCGGCATCACTCAAACGTATTTTTGGCATAGTATTGTCCAGTAGTACACTCGAATGTTTTATTTGTATACTATTAGAGAGGTCAACTGGTGCAATGAAACGTGAGTTAAATAAATTTCCAATTTTTACTTGCTTACCATCAACATATAAAAATGCCAGCGTCGTCAGAAAATGATCAAGGTTGTTACGGTGACGAAGATTCGTGGCAAGTGAAACATGTGGTTTTTTAGTTAAAGTATCTTTTACAAATGCACTCAGGTTGCCAGAAGGTCCAACTTCAATAAAATAGCGCACTCCATCATGATACATTTTCAAGAGAGTTTCTCTGAAGCGGACTTTGGTAGACCATTGTGCGGCAGCTAATTGCTGTACTGATGGTGTGGTATCTGGGAATAAATCAGCCGATGAACAAGAATAAAGTGGTACTCTTGGGCAGACTAACTTGATTTTTTTATAATATTTCAAAAATGCCTTGCTTGCTTCAGAGAATGCGGCTGTATGATAACCACGGTCAAAAGGTAACGGAAAGCAGATTCCTCCTTCCGCACTAAGAGACTTATGGATTGATTCAATCGGACCGGCATCGCCATAAAGTATCAGCTGATTTGTACAGTTATCCATCGCAATAACTATATTTTCATTAAGTGCATCAATATGTTTTTCAACAACTGTCAATGGCAATGCACCGACAGTCAGCAATTTACCCACTGGTATCTTGCCATCCTTTAATATCTGTTGATAAACTTTATTAAGCTGTCGAATAAACTCAGCCAATTGTTGTGGATTATCTGCAGGAATTGCACCAGATGCTGCGAGTGCGGATGATTCCCCAGAACTGTGGCCAACCATGACATCGGGTTCCACCCCCAGTGAACGAAGTAAAGCATACATAGCTTGACCGCCAATAAATGCTGCTTCTGAGCCAACATCCATATCATTGAGTCGTTTTTCCAACTCTGATTGACGTTGCTCAGTCAGCTCACTGATTGGAGGAAATATAACATCTGTTCGTGTAGAACCAGGAGGATCATCATATAAGCTTCGCCAGAAATCGAACCATTGACGAACTTCATCAAAGCACATTGCGAGATCAGATAACATACCAATATACTGTGAACCTTCTCCCGGAAATAGGAATGCAAGCTTTCCAGCAGATCTTGTCTCACTGTACACAATACCGCTTTTTGTTGTCCATCTCGCGGAATCACTTTTACGTAATCGCCGCAGTGAATCTTCAATTTTTCTCGTGAGATCTTCGTTATCTTTGGCTATGATAGCGAGGCGATATTGGCCTTCTTTATCTTTTGCAGCTAATGCTGCTGCAATATCAACTATCCGTCGTTCAGGATAAAGATCTATGAAATCTGCAGCTTGCTTAAGATTCTTCGTCAATTCCTCGCGATTATCAGCAGAAAAAATGCAGATTTCTGCCTCCCACGGAGTAAATTTCTCTGGCTTCACCGCTAATTCGGGCGCTTCTTCCAGAATCGCGTGAGTATTAATCCCACCGAAACCAAAAGAATTGATCCCTACCCGGCGAGGTACGTTTAATTGACTAACCCAAGGAGATTTTTGCGTATTAATATAAAACGGCGTGCTTGCAATTCCCAACTCCGGATTAACATTGTCACATAGTGTTGGTGGCAAAATTCTATGATGTAGGGCAAGCGCGCTTTTAATTAATCCAGCGATTCCTGCAGCAGGAATACAATGACTGATCATCGATTTTACTGACCCTAGCGCTATGCTCCCATAATTTTCTTTGCGCTTACCAAAAACATTCTCTAATGCAGCTATTTCAGTTTTGTCGCCGAGCGGAATACCAGTACCATGCGCTTCGATTAGACTGATAGAAGCCGGATCAATACCACTCTTGCTATATGCTCTTTGTATAGCTAATGTTTCACCTTCGATACTTGGTGCTAGCAGGCCATGCCCCCGTCCATCACTGGCTTGCCCGATTCCTCTGACAACTGCATAAATACGATCCCCGGCGGAAATTGCATCAGATAATTTCTTTAGAGCGACAACACCGAGACCTTCACCAAGTAATGTTCCATCGCTACCCTCTTCAAATGGACGAACTTTACGACGTTCGCTTAATGCGCCAAGTTGAGTAAAAATAACTGCAACTTCAGCTGGTAGGGAAGCATTAACCCCTCCAGCCAACATCATACGACTACGCCCTGCACGTAGCTCATCAATCGCTGCGTTCACAGCCAACAATGAAGATGAGCAAGCAGCATCAATTAAATAGTTTGGGCCTTTGAAATTTAATCGATTAGCGATTCTACCAGTCATTACGTTTGGAACTAAACCGGGAGCGATATCTGAATTGGATTGTGGCAACTTACTTTCTAGCAATGCCCTTATCTCGATCAATTTTCCTTCACTGATAAAAGGGCAGGTAACTTGAAGCAACTCAATAGTTTGGTCTAACACAATATGATTTTGTATCAGCGTGCCCTGCCCTCTGTGCAGATAAGTACTGTGGCCAAGTATAATGCCGGTATCATTATGATCATGGTCGCCAGTTAAATATCCAGCATCAAGGAGCGCATCACGGGCTACCCGAAGCGCCATGAACTGATCAGGTTCTCCGCCATCCAATGAACTTGGCATAATACCAAACTCTCGTGGACTAAAATGATACAGATCTTTAAGATATCCTCCAAAAGCTGTTTTAATTCGACCAGATTTAAGGTAACGATCGGCATCCCATTTCGATGTCGGTTCGGTGATTGCGTCCACGCCAGTGACAATATTTTTCCAGAATTCTTGTATATTAGATGCCTGGGGAAATACACAGGCCATACCTATAATTGCGATTGGTTCCAAGTCGGTATGGACGGTCCCCATTACAATTCTCCAGAAAAAAGTTCAATAGCGTTTGACGTAATTCTTGCGCTTCCCCCAAGCCGATTTAAAGCTTTGCTCGATATGCATTCCATATTCTCAATCAAGAAAACCATTTGGCCAGCAATATCTGAAAAATAAATATTAGCGCGCAATAAATTAGAGTCTTGCGATGGTATTAGCTCAAATTCCATATATAACTGATCAGGCAATGTTTCTTGGTAGCGTACAACCCGACCGAATTTTGTCGGCAATGCTGTTTCGTCACGAAAATTTCGTGTCCACAAAATACCCATTTGAGCAGCAGAATCGATGATCGCAGGATCAAAGATCCATTTATCATGCTTATCAGCGTTAATAATCCAATTAGCCGGGCAGGTGGTTTTTACAGTTGCGCTTGCGCCAAGCGTTGATAATCCCTCAATATCTTCGATAACTTGAAAGCAAGGACCATGAAACAATAATTCATTGTATGCTTTGGTTACTGTCAGTTTCTTCTCGGAATGAAATTTATTGACTTGTTCAATACCGTGCGGTAGTTTTTGTTCTAAACGCAAGGTAGATTTGTAGTGGATTAATGGCTTACTATCTTTCTTTTCGGACTGCAGTATCGCATTGACTTCAAAACCAGCACTGCTGCCATAAGGGGGAGGACTGATAACAATACTAAAGTTACGCACATCATCCTTTAGTTCAATTCCTTTTAGGAGGCAGAAATTCTGTATTTCAACTACCTTCCAGCCATTCCAAAGGTGCTGTGCAATCTCGGCAAACATTTCCAGCGCTGCTGCCGCTGGCAGCACTGGAATTCCATCAATGCGATGATGCTGCAGATAATTTTGCTTAGCATCAATATGAAAATTAATTGCTTGATTATTCTTCGTCAATATAACTTTTTCTGAGCGGCCTATCAGTGGTCCTATATGATGTGCATCTGATATCTGAGAACTTTTCTTGATCTCACCAATAGTTGATTCACGCTTTTCCCATGGGCCTTCGCCACAAATAATTTCAACATCAGTATTATTAATGCGCATTAATTCATCTTTAAATAACTGATGTCCTATTCCGGCTGTTACAAGTCTTACTCCATTTTTTGCAAATTTCGCTTCAGTCTCTGCGGTCACCATTCCTGCCCCAAATTTTGTTTGACCCCAAGGACCCCAACAAAAAGCGATAATATTTACCTGATTGTTCCAATTCATCTTCAATTGGCAACATAATCGATTCATAATCTCGTTTGCAGTAGCATAATCCGATTGACCACTATTCCCATAACGTCCAGCAACAGAACTAAAAACTGTGAGAAACTTAAGTGACTCAAGGCGCAGATATTTTTGCAATATTAAAAGACCCATAACTTTAGTTTCAACTACGCGCGTCCAGCTATCAATTTTTTTATCTGCAAGTAATTTATCTTCAATGATACCTGCTCCATGTACTACGCCATCAATTCTGCCATGCCGCGTATAAACATCACTCAGCAAGTGATGCATTTCATCTTCATTTGTCACATCAACTGCGTGATATTCGACAATCGCACCACGTTGTTTGAAATCTTCAATATTACTGTACATCTCTCTTGTGGCAAGTACTGCATTAATTTTCTGGCCAATCTTAGCTGGTGTGATAGAGGTATTATTGCTTCGTGCTTCAGAAATAAAGTATTGGCGCAGAGCGTCGGCAGTGGTTAGCGTTTTTAGAATCTCTGGTTCTTTATCTGCTAATGCACTGCGTCCGGTAAGAATCAGTGTGTTACCTGGGAGCGCCAATTCCCGCAAAACCTCGGCAGTCACACCTCTAGCGCCACCTGTTGCAAGAACTATAATGTCTTGCAATTTTTTACTATTAGCTACATCGATATTAACGGGTGAAAATACGGTGTGAAAAACCGTACGTTTGCCATCGGGATAACCGACCTCCAGGCGTCCGCCAACCAATTCCATTTCATCAAGTAAAATTGATGAAATCTCAGAAGAATTCTGCGACGGATCAATATCAATTGCTCTGATACGCAGAGTCGGACGTTCGTCGAATAATGATTTAAGCATCCCGACAGCTCCGCTCTGTATACTTAATCCGCCATGTGAAATACTGCCATTGCGGTTAAAAAAACCGCCAAGAGCGCTTGCTGACACTATATGTGTATCTTTTACAAACTTGTCACTAAAATCGTGTAACAAAACAAAAAAAGATTTCTCATTGATTTGCAACTGCTTACGCCATTCATCCAACGTAGCATTGGTTTTAAGCCAATCTCTACTAAGCTGTGCAAGATGGATTACACCAGCAAGTTCGTGGAATTCATTTTTATGCGAGTTACACCAGTTAATCAATAAATCATCGTGTGACAATGTCTCTCGTTTGAGCAAGTTAACAGTACATCCACGGGAAATAAGTTTTTTCATTAACTCATCCGCGATACCTAGTTCATCTTCGGTGATGAGATAATGCCCTTGTTTTAGCTGTTTTAGTGCGGTTTTGTCAATATTCTCTTGCTTGGATTCAATAATATGCCGAGGTGGATGACTGATAACAGAAGTCATTCCTCCCACCTCGGCAAAATTAAAAGGGACAGTTACGGTCCCTCCAGCTTTTAAATTAGCCAATATGTCGAGTATCCCATTTAGCGTCGATTGAGTATTGAGCTTGCTACGATTCTCACCTAGCTCCTGGCGATAGTTTTCAGGAAGTTTTTGCAATAATGTGCCAACAATCTCTATTCTTTTTATAGAATCAATACCAAGATCGGATTCGAGATTCTGATCCAGTCCAATCATATCGGGCGGATAACCAGTTTTGTCTTCAATCACACCCAGCAGTATCTTAGTTATGCTGTCTCGATCAAGAGATGAAGCCACTTTATTCTTTTCCTTACTTTTATCCGCAATATCAATTACCTGGGCAGAAGTTACGTTAGAAGTGTTTTGAATAGTTGTCTCATTTGCCGATACAGCCGCGACAGTCTTTTTATCAGGTATCTGCATCACTTGATTCTGCTTTGCAGGCTCCTGCTCCTGCACGGCTTCGTATGCCTGAACTTTTGAGGGGGTATATGAACTAATAATCCTTTGTTCTCGTATACTACCTTGATCAACAATCGGCTCACCGATATATGCTGTCATGACGCGTTCTTGAGTTTCAAGAAACTGACGCATAGTCTCAAAATATTCTGACATAACCGCAGAATTTCCAGAGTTTGTCAATGGTCGTCGCTCTCTCATTTGATTCTCCTTTTTCCATGTTTTTTGTTGCTGTATTTGCTTTGCATTAGCCAAACCGGCGGCATTTACCTGACTTACTTGATTTATCTGATACTCAGAAACTTGTGCTTCATCAGTGCTAGCCTGAACAGTCGCAATGGTCAAAGATTGATTAACCACTTGATCGGCGGTAACACCGATCTGCTTAATCGGTTGATTTGCTTGTCTGACACCACTACCATTCAGCATCCAGACATGTTTTGGCACCGCATTATGCCGTTGAAGTGATTCCAACTTGGCAGGATCCCCACTCATACAATCTCGGTGCGAGAAAAGTTTCATTACATCTAGATTTACACCGGCACATATTAATTGCCCAAGCGCATTCAGCATGCCTGATAACCCACTTCCATCATCAATAGAAATTGCTTTATGCGGCTGATTAGTTAATATCTTATCGGTTAGTTTTGATAAAACAGATTTTGGACCAAGTTCAAGAAATATTCTTGCGCCATCTTGATACATTGATTCAATTTCAGATACAAATTCGACCGAACTCACAAGATGTTCCGCCATTAACTTCTTGGTAACGCTCACTTCAGCAGCATGTGGTTTTGCTGTTGTATTTGAATAAACAGGAATACGACATGGTTGCCATTCCATATTATCGATTAAATTTGCCAAAGCATGTTGTGCTGGCTTAACCAAACTTGAATGAAATGCAGCTGCCACAGGTATTTGATTGGTGATTATTCCTGCTGCTAATAATTTTTTTTCTGCGGATTCAATGGCGGAGTGTGAACCAGAAAGAACACTCTGTAATGGCGCATTATGATTTGCAATTACAACGTCATTTTGGTCTGACAATGCTGCTTCAATATCTTCCCGGCATGCCTGAACTGCAAGCATGGTACCGAGTTCATTTATTTCTTTTTTTGCTGCATCAATGATAAATCTTCCACGTGCAGAAGATAAGGTCATTAATGTATTTAAATCGATTGCGCCACTTGCGTGCAATGCGACAAACTCACCGTAACTATGGCCAGCGAGCATGTCCGGTTCAATTCCAAATGTTTGCAATAACTTCCAAAGCCCTGCTTCAATAGCACCCAACGCAGGCTGAGCAATATCAGTACTAGTTAAAGTCTGTTGTGCTTTGGCTTTGGCCTCTTCACTGTAGCAGCCGCGTGGAAAAATAAAGTGACTTAAACGTTTACTTTCACCATAACGGTGCGAGAAAGCTTCATTTAAAATTCTATCAGCTTCGGTTAATATTTCAGCATAAATTGGAAAATGTAGTGAAACTTCACGTAACATCCCTGTGTACTGAGAGCCTTGCCCAGGGAACAGTATTGCAAGTTTCCCGGCAGGAACTTTACCCGATCCATGATAAACGCCTGCAGGTAGCTTTACATTTTTGTCCTGAAAATAAGCTAATAAAACTTTAATCTTTTCTATCAATTCAGTTAAATCTTTCGCAACAATTGCGACAATTTCATTATTCATTTGCCATTTTTTGGCTAAACTGTTCGCAATATCGCGCAATTCTAGACTTTGTATATTTTGTAGAGCCTTTTCAATATCCCCTAATTGAGCAACTAGCCCTCCACGGCTATCGTCACTCCACAATAGCAATTCAGCTGGCCACTGTTGAGAAGTTACAGGGCGAAGCCATTCACGGTATTCCTGTGTATATTCTTCTAGCGCGATATGAAAATTTGTGCCGCCAAAGCCGAATGAACTTACCGACGCTCGCCGTGGAACAGTCTCAGACACTATCCAAGGCTGCGCTTGATCTATAAGTTGAAAGGGACAATCAGCTTGTTGTAAGACCTGATTGGGCTGACTTGCCCAACGATGAGGAGGGAGAACACGACGATGTAATGCAAGAGCAGCCTTGATTAACCCAGCTATACCAGCAGTAGCTTTGGTGTGACCTATCATTGTTTTTACTGAACCAATTACTGCTTGCTTGGGATTGTACTCACTCTCCTTAATTAATTTCATTGTACTTTCAAGCTCAGCTGTGTCGCCTGCGACAGTACCAGTACCATGCGCCTCGAAAAGACCGACTGTATTGGGATCGAAACCAGCTTGAACATAAGCACGGCGCATAGCACGTAATTGTCCTTCGGGTAATGGAGCGGTCATTCCTTTCGCATTACCATCGCTGCTGCCCCCGGTACCTTTAATCACTGCATAAATGCGATCACCATCACGTTCCGCATCATTTAGACGTTTAAGTGCAACCATTGCAATACCTTCAGAAATGACTATTCCATCAGCAGAAGCATCAAATGAAGAACAACGACCTCGCGGTGAAAGTGCTTGGGTTTTGCTGAAGCATAAATACCCAAACGGACCTTGTACAGTATCGATACCACCCGTAATAACGAAATCACTGCGTCCTGAAGTTAGCTCCGACACACTTTGATATAGTGCAGCCAACGCAGATGCACAGGCTGCATCAGTAGTAAAATTTACTCCACCCAGATTAAGTCTGTTTGCGATGCGCCCAGCGCTGACATTATTCAATAGTCCAGCAAATGAGTCTTCCGTCCACTCGGGTAAACGATCGGCAATATTCTCAGGTAAAGAACCGTAGAATCGAGGAAGTTCTGCACGCAATCCATACTGAGTCCCGACATCTCCAGTTCCACCGCTTACACCTAGGATAACTGAAGCACGATCGCGATTAAAGTCTCTGTCTTGGTATCCTGCATCAATTAAGGTGCGTTGAGCTACTTCCAATGCCATCAACTGCATCGGATCAATAGATTCTATCGACTTTGGCGGCATTCCATAGCGAATTGGGTCAAAAGGCATATCATCGAGAAATCCGCCCCATTTTGAATAAATCTTATCCTTCGCTGAGCGATCCTCATCAAAATATAAGCGCCAATCCCACCGATGTAACGGGATTTCAGTAATAGCATCAACTTTATTAAGAATATTATTCCAATAATCTTCGATTGAATTTGCTTTCGGGAGCAGACATGCCATGCCAACAATGGCAATATCAACAGGCTTCTCGGTGAGAAGCTGGGATTCCCTGCTAATCTTTGAAAATCGGGTAACAAGCAGTTCAGCAGCATCTTCAGTTACCTGTTGATGAAGCAATCTTATGTCAGTAACTTCCGATCTTAGCGTTGCAACTTGACCGAGCATATACATGCCTTCTTCGTGTTGCTTGTCTTCATCAAGATAGTGTAGTTTGCCTTTAGCACCTTTCCGAATGGAGCCTTTTGATGCAATCCGCAACCGGCCCATAATTAAATCATCTAATATTTTGCGACCTTCGTCAGCTGGCACATCTTTTTTACGCAGCAGCGAACGCTTACGAAAGAATTCCTTGGCAAATGGGGTGTACGCGCAACAACTTGCATGGCCATGACCTGATTCTAAATTAACTGTTCGGGTACATCTAATGACTTCTTCTTGATATAAGGGAAGTATCGCGGAACTACTGACGATTTCTCTCGTAAATAAATAAGCACTCCCCATCAGAATTCCTATTTTTACTTTTTTTGCAGCCAATGGAGCCACAAGAACTTGCACAATTGCAGAAGAAATCGCATCATGGATACCGCCAGCGAAGAGAATCTCTAATTCATCACCTTGTACTTTCCCGTTTTGCAATTCTATTAATAAACGGTCTACCATTGCGCTCCAGAGCACAAAACTACTCAGTGGTCCTATATGGCCTCCGCATTCACGACCCTCAAAAATAAAGCGGCGTGCACCTTCTTGGATAAAAAGCGAAATTAAATCTGCGGTAGGCACATGAAGGAAAGCAGGAATCTTTGCAGCTTCCAAGCGAACGGCTTGGTCTGGTCGACCACCAGCGATAATTGCGTATCTAGGATGAAACTCGATTGCTAATGTTAATTGCTCTTCAAATAATTCCTGAGGAACAAAACCTAGCAAACCAATTCCCCAAGGATTATCACCAAGCAAGTGGTCCGTCTCCGACAATAACTTTCTTAATGCAGATCCTTTCAGTAAGGCAAATGCCAACATTGGCAAGGCTCCACCGTTTGCTATGGCTGCAGCAAATTCAGCAGAATCGGACACTCTGGTCATTGGCCCTTGCACTAGAGGATAAGGAATACCCAAAGCTTCTGCCAGCGGAGCGTTCTGAGATATTATTTTAGCTTCAATTGCTTGGCACAGATTTTCTTCAATAGCCGTATCAACTGCTTTAAATAGATCAACTATATGCTTATATTTCTTTTGCCATGGACCAGCAAAGCAAATATCTTGGCCTATTGGCAATAATCCTTTTCGTAATTCCTTCCAGTTAATTTTAGTGTTTACCAAGCGCTTGAGCGTATCGTAGCCTTGTCCCTCACCCTCACGCATAAATGCCTGCACATCAATAAAACCAGGACGAACGAGTAAGCGGAAGTATTCACCAACTTCTCCATTACCAACTAGAACAGTCTCATTTCCTGCTAGATTACTAAACATAGAACGCAAGAAATCAGGTAATCGTGATTCATCCATCAACAATACTTGGGAATCAAAAACTCCACCAGCCGCACCTACTGCACTGCAGGCTGCTGCAACTTGAGGAGTCAAACCTCCATGGATATATAATGGCAAAGTAGTTTGCTTGTGCCATTTTTGAAATAGAATAAAACTACTATTTTCACCAACAAAACCGCCAGCTTCATTACCTTTAACAACCAATCCATCGACTAATTGATCGAGAGGTTGATTTGTCCAACAAGATTGTTTCAACTCGGCAAGAACCTTAACTCCCGCATGTCGTAGTTCTTGGAAAAAGGCTTTATAGATACTGACAATCTTGGAATCAACTATTAACCAATGCAAACCTTTTTTGGTGCAATCGTGAATTCCTGCGATAAGATATTCATCCAGTTGATCGACTTTAAGACCATATCCATGACAGGATTTTTTGGCCAACAGGTCAAGTTGATTCACAATTAATGTAGAATTTATTTCGTATTCAGCATTAAGAACTCCAACCCCCCCTGATCGGCAAGCAGAAATAATCAAAGTTATATCGCCATGTTCTATCGGTGTATAAACAAATTTTATGAATTCAGACATAATTTTATCTTAATTACCTGTTAGTTTTAGGAAGTTAAATACTTGCTAAAAAATATTAAGTTACTGATATTTATAAATTATAATTCATTCTCGAATCAGAAAGTCAAATTAGGTAACATATCCGCTGTAGTGCAGTGAATATACGGTTAATAGTGTAGCTAAGTTGAGTAATATTTAATTCTGCATCCATTAAATTCATTTGCACTAAATTATACTAGCGATTTGTATAACACTACACGCTTGTTTTTTAAGCGCGTTGTAGAACAGTTAAACTTGATTTGATGCAAAAAAATGATGGCTACAAAGTTGCGATGCTCATAAGCTAACAACCTACGTGATCATGTCGATACATTCAAAAAAATTCATATAGAATGTTGCGCCTAATTGCTCCAAGAAACATCGCAGGTTATTATCTAAACACAGAATACGGTATTTAACGCTCTGATTCATCCGAGTGATTTGCGCGTATACATGTCAGACAATTCTGATATTTTGGATCTAATAAACATTTTATGATGCAATCAGTTTATAATTGCTGATTTTGTATTTCAGTACTGCAAATTCATTCATAAGTTTTTCCAAGAAAGTTTTCGATAAGGATACTATGCGCAAAATCGTATACATATATAAAATAGTTAAATCACCTCCGGCAGAGCCGGAGGCTTATAGCTGGAGTCCCTCAAAAGGGCTGTTTGTGAGCCGCTAAAGCGGCATTTGCATATCCAATTTCAACTGATCATATCGCTCATCTTCTTTTTCCTGATCTCGTATGTACGCTTTGACCATTTCTTCATCCAAACCCACAGCCGAAACAAAATATCCACGCGCCCAAAAATTTTCTCCCGTGAAGTTCTTTCTTCTTCCCAATTGACGTGCTATTGCTATCGCACTTTTACCTTTGATAAAACCCACAACATGTGATACCGAGTACTTCGGTGGAATGCTTATGCACATGTGGATGTGATCCAGCATCAAATGTCCTTCTACAATCACGCTTTCTTTCTGATTTGCAAGATCATGCAGCACTGCCCCTATGTGCTTCCTAAGCTTACCAAATATCATCTTCTTTCGCCTCTTGGGTATAAATACCACATGGCATTTACAATCCCACCGTGCATGACTCAAACTTTGGTACTCCTTCATCTTTGACTCCTCGTCACGTGATTGGGACGAGAACGGTACGACGATTGCCGTAACGGTCAAACCTTCAGGAGTCCCCGGCAGAGCCAGGGGTTTACCTATTATTAATTATGCCAAGTTGACTTTCTAGTTTCTAGTTATCAGAGATGCAATTTTGACTGTCGTGATCTGAATAGATGATCTAAATCAAGCTATTTGCTAGAAAGCTTACTAGCGATAACCGAAATAATAACTACCAACTGATTTTTTGGTGATTGTCACACTCGGGCGTAGCCTACCAGAATTCATCTCGAATATATCTTTATCCAAAGGAAGCATGATCTCGTTAGACTTTTACACCAATTTCGATGTAATGCGTCTCTCTATTTTAAGCATGCAATATTACTTATATATTACCCACACACTATTAATAAGTTATATAGATCATATTATGTAATCCACATTGTTATTTCATCTCGAAAACATAAATCGAGTAATAATTTCCGGCAAATTCACAACTCTCATTATCGAAGGCAGCCCATGACCAGCATCAGGAAGGATCTGTACAGACACATTAGCGCCTGCACTCTTTAATTTTTGTTCGGTGCTGGATACAGAATTCCATTTAATTTTTGCCCGAGATTTTGGACCATAGCCGCCTTCAACCGGCACATTATCATCTAACTGACCATGGATATGGAGAACATTAACGCCACTAGCATTAGAACATGCTTCAACCATTAAAGGACCTGAGATAGCCAGAATGCCGGCAACATTTCCCTTTTCACACATTAATCGATAAGCCATCATCGATCCATTGGAATACCCTACTATAAAAATTTTCTTCGGATCAATTTCTTGCGTTTTAATCATTTCTCTAATGAATGATTCTATATAAGAAACATCATCGATATTTAATCTGGCTGCATCACCACAACAACCGCCTCCTGCATTCCATGTCAAATTGTTAGGGGTGAATCTACCCCCTGTACCGCCTAGATAAGCAACAGCGAACCCATTACTTTCTGCTACTGGTCGCATATTTAATGTGTTTGCAATCAAGTCGGGATTTCCTAACCCACCATGCAAGACAATCAGTAATGGAATTCCTGATTGATCTGGTCTATAAAAAAGATATTTTCTTCCATTAAAAATGGAATTTTGATAATGCTGAGCGTTAGTCGCTACAGCATTCTTCATCATTTCCTTAAATTTGCCTGGATTCAAATCATTACCGACAGCACGAGGGGAAGCGCACCCACCGAGGATTAAAGTAGATAAAATAACCAAAAATACATTTCTCATTATGTAAAACCCAAAAGATTTTATTTCATTCATAGATGTGCTCTTATATGTATCGGTATTGCCTCAGTGCAGCAGATTTTAGTCTTTTATTTTTATGCTATTAATTTTTGAAGAACCTCAGCAGCTAAACAAATACAAAACAACTTATTAGCATTGGATTAACCAAGGCCGAAAAGCTAAAGACAAAGTATGAATCTTTGAGTCTTATAAACCAGGATTTTCCATTAGAACCTCAAATTTTAATAAAATCAGCAAATTACTACAATATTCTGTTTTCTGAATACTCCAACAAATCAATCAATTAGTCTTCTAATGGAAAATCCGAAATAAATCAGGATTATTTTATCATCATGCGCTAGCCTTCTTAAACTTACTAGTATTAGGTCAAGATTAACTTTCTACGAAATGCTAAATAACTAAGCAACCCCAACCCAATAAGCAGCATGGAGTAAGCTTCCGGTTCAGGTACAACAGGTATAGATGCAACATTCACACCGATGACGAAATCATCCCAATCACCGTAAAGCGCACTGCCTGCACTGTCATTGTAGCCAATTACATACTGAAAAATACTTGATCCAATATGCACATCCGTTCCAATGAGTCCAATCGATGTACCTTTATACCAAGCCCCCCCGTTGATAGCGAATTTATCAGTATTACCTTCAAACATGAAGTTTAACGGCCCAGCTGCGCTAACCTGAGAGCTTACTGAAGTTCCGACTAAATCAGATTCAAGCAATGCGGTGCCACCTAAAATATCATAAAACTTGTCGACAAAGGTAACGGACTCCGCACCGAGAAATGTGTAAGTAACTATCCCAGATCCAGGACCAGTGAAGTCAAGATGACCCACGTTCAATGTTGAACCAATAGGCTCTGAAGTTAAGCCACTAATTCCATTGAACGGTTGAGTTAAAGTTACTGTGCTCGTTGTCACAAATGAAAGCCCTGCATGCGCGGTACCTGTCGTAATCAGCAATCCTGCCAGAACGAATACTTGTCTTATCGAAAATCCTTTATTCATTTTTATCCCCTGGGAATTTGTTATTTAGCTTACAAAGAAATCTAAAAAATCTCATGATAAATAATTCGTTAATATTATTGCTTGTAACAAGGTTATTTTAACTTAGTGAAGAAATAAACTCCATAGTCTGTTATTCCTTAAATATCAGGACATTTTCAGGACATTGTCAATCTAGATTGGGCTAATGAATTATGCTACTGTGTAAAATCATATTTAATTTGCGAATCTAATACGAAATTATAGCGTTCGTATTCGAAATATTAATTCTGAGTTCTTGCCAGTAATTTAGATGGTTAGACATTTCTTTTAATTTCGCATTTTTTTCTTAGCGATAAGTTTGTAATTGGAGAAAACAATGAGTAAAAATCTTTTAAGTTCGATACTTTTTTTTATACCTTTTTTGCGAAAAGGAACGTTCTGTAACGGACTATTGCTATTGTTTACTCTTTTCTATGTGCCACAATTTGCAACTGCTGCCAGTGCAATCAAGATAAATAATAATATATATATGGCTCAGGGCAGTAGCAATATTTCAAGTAACACCTTTATGGTAATCACCAATCAAGGAGCAGTGATCATTGATACATCCAGTCCCGCCGCTGCTCCACAACATTATGAGATGCTGAAAGCAGTTAGCAGTGCACCCATTCGTTATATCATTATAACGCACGGTCACGGTGATCACACTGGCGGCATCGATCTTTGGAAGGAAAGTGGAACTCAAGTTATAGCTCAGAATAACCTTATCGAGTTCTTAGATTACCAGACACGATTGAAAGGATTCTTTGCAGTACGCAACGCTAAACAAGCAGGTCAACCTATACCGGTCATTTCGAATCCTAATCCCGGTAACTTCGCAGGCCAAAATCCCGCAGATATTCTGTTCGATAAAAAATATCAATTTACACTTGGCGAGTTGACTTTCCAGCTCTTTAGCACACCCGGCGAAACGCCAGATCATCTGAGTGTCTGGATCCCCGAATTGCAAGCGGCTTTTGTTGGAGACAATTTTTATAACTCGTTTCCGAATATTTATAGCTTACGAGGCACGAAACCTCGGTGGGCATTAGATTATGTTCAATCGTTAAATAAAGTTTTATCCTGGAAACCAAGATTGATGTTGCCCAGTCATGGCATGCCGGTTTCTGGAAATGCAACGATTACGCAGAAGCTGACGCAATATCAAAATGCTATTCTCTATGTGCATGACGCAGTAGTTGCTGGTATGAATGCTGGCACCGATGTGTTTACTTTAATGAATAGCATACAATTGCCACCTGATTTATATGTAGGTGAAGCCTACGGACGAGTCAGTTGGTCTATTCGAGGAATCTATGAAGGCTACGCAGGATGGTTCGATGCTAACCCGTCGAGTATGTATTCTGATCCTCCACAAGTAGCCTTATCGGAGTTAGTAAGTCTTGCTAGCGGTGTCGATAATGTGATTCAACGTGCTCAGGAGATCCTTCTTTCGAGTGAAGATGCCGTGTTAGCGCTACATTTGGCTGATGCTGTTTTGGCCGCAGATGGAAATAATATCGGCGGTTGGACTGTGCGTCGCGATGCGCTGGTCAAGTTGAAAAGTCTCTCGACAAACGGAATTGAAAAGAATTGGCTGCAATCTGGCATTGATGAAGCCAATGCGAAATTAAATTCGCCCTGAAATCTAAGATCTCCTGCGCGACGACCATGTATAACCTCAGAGCTATGTCAGTTAGGTTTGCATACCTTAGATTGGATGAATCTAATTTAAATAGGCTATGTCACAATTGGTTGTTGAAAATGACCTGCAAACTAACACGATTTATTTTTAATCAATTGGTTATATTTTTTTATGGTTATCAAAAAATCATTTGCCATCAGTGAATTGGAAAATTCAACAACTAACTGCTACATAGCCTTTAAATACTATGAAGATAGTTAATCGATCATCCAATTTCACATATTTAATTAGGAGGAGCTATGTTCTACATAAAAAAAATACTTAGACACAAAAATCGAACATATAGATTTATACCCATATTTAGTTTGTTAGCATCAATATTGCTGATAGCACTCTCTGGTCTAACCTTAAATGCCTGGGCAGCCACTGTGCCACCAGAAGTACAGGTGACGAAGAGTGAAATCATTGACTTCGAATTCGATCAAACGCACGCATTGCTTACTTTTACGGATAGAAACTCGAAATTATGGATTGCCAAAGTTGATCCGGTAACCGGCGGATTTAAACCATCGAACGGTCGTGGTTTGTTGGTAGATACAGGAGCCGCATTCATGGCTGATTTCGGTAACGGCCCAGAATGGTTGATAAGCGCTGCGGGAACTGAAATAGTATATACAAAGTATCTACCAAATCAACCCCAAAGCCCAGCTACAGCTCGTGTTGCCCATGCAGTATCTAATAACGGTGTTTGGATACCCAATTTTATCGATGATGAAGTGGCGTATGCATCCCCTTTGGGCAATTCAGATAAGGATGATCCGATTCCGAGAATAACCTATCAGTCTTCTCTCCAATCCCGCGATAGCCATCCATTTTACTGGCGCGAATTATATGCACCCGCAAGCGAGGAACTTGTTCCAAACACGCAAGGTTCAGTAGGTTCGAGACGATGGGTAGAAGGGATGCGTGCGGTCGTTTTTTCATCTACCTTCACGAATGACAATGGAGTTGCTGAGACACAATGCTTTTTGTACGATGTTGACACCAAGGTACTGGAACAGCTAACCTTTGATGACGGAGAGAAGGGCGCAATTTTTATGTGGAAAGCGCCAGAATTTGATAATGAATACGTGTTCTTTTCTATGGTCAACCGGAATGAAATCAGAGTATATCGCAAGATAGCTGAAACTGCAGGTGCCGATCCAAGATGGACAGCTATTAGTAGCATTGTAGCTCCACGAGCTATTCCAAATATCTGGTCTCCTGAGTTTTTTACGCACAACGATAAATCTTATATTTTTTTCACGTTAAGCCCGAGTCCTGTTATTTTAGATATGCGGATTCCAACTTACTTGGCACTCACTGACCTTAGCAGCACAGGTTTCAGAATGCTTCATAACACCAAGAGTCTCATTCGGGTGAGATCGGATCCAGAATTATTCGTAACATCAAACGGGCCCTATATTTATTATAATAGCTACATACCCCAAACGGATACATCCCCTGCTATTCAAGATGGCGTATGGCGTGTTGACCCTGGACTTGGACCAACACAATAATCTTTAAAATGCTTTATGAGCCAATATCTTGCAGTAGTTATAGAGCCAATCATTAACCAGCATAGTTTGTCATAGTGGTGAAGGTTGGAATGCGGGGATTCTAATCAATCCTTTTTATTGATTGACTCATTCTCAAGAAGAGTCAATCAATTTGATCCGGGCAGAGAACCCAGACGGCGCACCACACTAGCGTCAAAAATGCAATATAGCACTCATCGTCGCAAGACTACGGTGAAATTACAAGTTAAAAACAATATATATCCTGGAATCATAGAGCAATCAAGATTTATATGTTTTTTTTACTACTATTTCCCCTTTTACACTCTAATGCTTGCCATACTGTTCTGACATCAACGAGCTCATGGTCAATCAACATTGTAATGGCAATCTCTTCAATAGCTGCACAAAGGCAGAATAAGGCAGCGATTCTGAATGGCCAGTCGAGCAAGCCGGTAAAAAGTAAAATATAGCTTAATACAGTTATAGCTACTGCGAGTTTAGCACTCCATGTGTGGTAGCTAATAACGCTGTGAAATTTAATAAAACCAACGATTACTGGCAGAATAAGACTGAGAATAATAATAATAAAATAAAGTTTCTCTCGTAGGATGATATCTGGCCATAATATCCAGGCGCAGGTTGCCATTGTCGAATAGATTATGAAATCACCCCAACTGTCAAGGCGCGAACCTATCGTGGTAATCTGGTTTAATATTCTGGCAAGAAATCCATCAATTACGTCGGTAAATACTGCAAATAATAATACCCCAATAAACCAGTACGGCTGTTGAATAAATGCAAAGTAATACAGTACTGGTGCCATCAATATCCGAATTAGGCTAACCAGGTTAGGCAGATTGACTATTTGATCTTTAGCGTGATCCATAATAATAACCTTCCAACAATTAACTGGACTTCTTGAGCATCGTCCAGTGGTAAAGACAATAAGATGGAAGAAATCTCAAAATTATAAAAACTTGTATCATCATGAATGCAGGGAAAAGCGATCCCGGCACCTGATCAAGTAAAGGAGCTTTGCTGCTTGGGGTCATCTCGAGTCGATACTTAATATAATCGTCTCACTATACTTTTGAGAAGCCTAGCGCCCTATTGTTATGTGCTAACTTAACACCAAAATCAATCGCTAAGTTTTAATTATCATTAAGAAGCATCCGTATTAATCTTAGTGCCCTATTTGCTATTATAATTAATTATATTGGCTGTAAGAATTCAACAGTCATTATTATGTAGAATCAAGCAATAAGTTATACAGAAATTACTTCTGATTTGACTTAAGATCTGTACCGAAATTCAGGAACCGTATGTCTAGTGCATCACTAAAAGTTTTAACCTACAACATCCACAAGGGTTTTAGTGCAACTAATCTTCGATTTATCCTTCATGAAATAAAGAATTTATTGCGCCATATCGATGCCGATGTGATTTTTCTACAAGAAGTACACGGTGAACGCAACATCTCCAATAACCGGTTTGATGATTGGCCCAATAACCGGCAATTTGAATTTCTTGCAGATCAAGTTTGGCATCATTACGCATACGGAAAGAATGTTATTTATGAATCGGGACATCATGGTAACGCGATATTAAGTAAATATCCCTTTATTGAATGGGAGAATATTAATGTCTCTATGTTACGATCAGCCAGTCGCAGTCTTTTACATGGAACGATTCAAGTTCCCGGAATCCATCAGAAAGTTCACATTATATGTGTACACTTGGGACTGTTTGGGCATGAAAGAGAACGTCAACTTTCAACGCTAGCAAAACGCATCAACTCCCATGTTCCATCCAGTGAGCCATTGATCATTGCCGGCGATTTTAACGATTGGCGTGGTCGCGCAGAACACTACTTGCATCGAGATTTAGGTGTTAAGGAGGTTTTTAAGATGGCCCGTGGCGCATATGCACGCACCTTCCCTGCTTGGTTGCCTGTCTTATCAATGGATCGGATTTATTACCGCGGACTCGATGTTATCAACTGCAACCATTTACACGGCCAACCATGGCAACAATTGTCAGATCATATTCCGCTATTTGCCGAATTCAAATTAATTTGAAATATTACTTCGATACCAAAAGAAGAAAATAAAAGTTTTATTTTCTTCTTAATGTTTAATTAAAGATTCCACTAATTTTTCTTCACTACTTGACTGTAGAGTTGGCTGGGTAATGGGAGCAGGTATTAGTTCTGGTTTGTGCTCTAGCGCTAAATCAAGTACTTGATCTATCCATTTAACGGGATATATAGTTAGCTGATTTTTCACATTTGAAGGGATATCAGTTAAATCTTTCATATTCTTCTCAGGAATAATCACTGCCTTAATCCCGCCTCGATGCGCAGCTAGTAATTTTTCCTTTAAACCGCCTATCGGAAGCACTTCACCTCTTAAAGTAATTTCTCCTGTCATAGCGACATCCGCTCTCACGGCGATATTTGTAAGAACAGACACCATTGCAACACAAATTCCAATCCCGGCGCTTGGCCCATCTTTTGGTGTTGCACCTTCTGGGAGATGTATATGAATATCATTTTTTTGATAGAAGTCCTCCGCAATCCCTAACAGATGAGAACGTCCTCTAACAACAGAAAGTGCGGCTTGAATTGATTCCTGCATAACTTCACCGAGTTTTCCAGTAGTAATAGTTTTTCCTTTTCCAGGTAATACAACAGCTTCAATAGTCAACAGTTCACCACCGACTTCTGTCCAGGCTAACCCAGTTACTTGCCCCACTTGATTTTTTTCTTCTGCAACGCCATAAGTGTAACGTCTCACACCTAAGAATTTATCCAAATTTCGCGATGTAACAACTACTTTATTCTTTCCCTTTTTTAGCAACATCGCTTTTACAGCTTTCCGGCAGATTTTTGAAATTTCCCTTTCCATTGCTCTTACACCTGCTTCTCTTGTGTAATAGCGCGCAATATCTCGCAACGCAGATTCCGATACGCTTAGCTCATTTTCCTCGAGACCATGATTACGCATCTGTTTGGTTAATAAATAGCGTGTGGCTATATTCAACTTCTCATCTTCTGTGTACCCTGATATTTGGATTACTTCCATACGATCAAGTAAAGCTGGAGGAATATTCAGAGTATTAGCTGTTGCCACAAACATAACGTCGGATAGATCATATTCCACCTCAATATAATGATCCACAAATGTATTATTCTGTTCTGGGTCAAGAACTTCCAGTAAGGCAGAAGAAGGATCACCACGAAAATCCATGCCCATCTTATCCACTTCATCAAGTAAAAATAATGGATTCTTAACACCCACCTTACTCATATTGTGTAATATCTTGCCTGGCATTGATCCGATATAGGTTCTTCTATGTCCACGTATCTCAGCTTCATCCCGCACACCACCTAGTGACATACGTACGAATTTTCTGTTTGTGGCATGTGCAATTGATTGCCCAAGCGAGGTCTTGCCAACGCCAGGCGGGCCAACAAGACAAAGGATCGGTGCTTTCATTTTGTTTACGCGTTGCTGAACAGCCAGATATTCAACAATCCGCTCTTTGACTTTTTCTAAACCGTAATGATCCTTATCAAGAACTTTTTCCGCTGCGCTCAAATCAAGATTTATTTTACTTTTCTTTTTCCATGGCAAAGCCACGAGTGCATCAATATAGTTTCGTACTACTGTTGCTTCCGCAGACATCGGAGACATTAAGCGAAGCTTTTTTAATTCTGATTCAGCTTTTGTATGTGCTTCTTTGGGCATTTGAGCAGACTTGATTTTTTTCTCAATTTCATCAATATCAGCGCCGTCCTCTCCTTCGCCTAATTCTTTCTGGATCGCTTTTACTTGTTCGTTTAGGTAGTAGTCACGTTGACTTTTCTCCATCTGTCGTTTAACTCTACCGCGAATACGCTTTTCAACTTGCAGAATATCTAATTCCGTTTCCAACAAACCTAGTAAATGTTCCAAACGTTTGGATACATCAAAGATTTCCAGAACTTCCTGCTTTTGCTCAAGTTTTAATGGCAAATAAGCGGCAATTGTATCAGCCAAGCGTCCAGCATCGTCTATACCACCCAATGAAGTGATAATTTCTGGTGGAATTTTCTTATTAAGTTTAACGTATTGATCAAACTGAGTCAGAATGGCACGTCGCATCGCCTCTGCTTCTGGGTTATCTGTTGTTTCAGGCAATACTTGCGATGCTCTGCCAGAAAAATGAGTCTCAGAATCAATTAAATCCAGAATACGAGCACGATGATTACCTTCTACCAAGACCTTAACAGTTCCATCTGGTAGCTTCAACATTTGTAATAAGCTCGCAATACTACAAACGTTATAGAGATCCTCAGGTGCAGGGTCATCTTTAGATGCTATTTTCTGGGCAACAAGTAGAATATTTTTATTCGACTCCATTGCAAGTTCAAGTGCTTTAATGGATTTCTGTCTTCCAACAAAAAGTGGTATGACCATGTGCGGAAAGACAACCACATCACGCAACGGCAGGAGTGGCAGTATCAATTGCTCAGAACTCTCAATCAAAGAAGTCATATCTACTCATTTATAAAATTCAAAATTGATTAATAAAATATATGCACTGATCAGAAATTAAAGATGCAAAATCAATATGAATTAGCATATATCTATCAATCATAAATACTTAAAATAGGGCCGTTAAATAAGCATATTCTGTTCCTGACCAATTATTTGGAACGTTTAGCAACCTTGGATTGATCAGAATAAATTAATATTGGCTTAATATCATCATTGATCGAATTATAGTCAATGACAACCTTAGAAACATTTTCTAATGACGGAAGATCGTACATAATATCCAGCAATATTTCTTCCAGAATTGAGCGTAATCCACGCGCACCTGTTTTGCGTGTTAATGCTCGTTTTGCAATTGCTTTTAGTGCTGGTTCCCGGAATTCCAGATCTACCCCTCCTTCCATATTGAACATTTTCCAGTATTGCTTAACGAGTGCGTTCTTGGGTTCTGTCAATATTTGAATCAATGCCGCTTCATTAAGTTCTTCTAATGTAGCTACAACGGGTAAACGTCCAACAAATTCTGGAATCAAGCCAAATTTAACCAAATCTTCAGGCTCTACTTGCTGTAATACTTTATTCATATCCTTGCGCGTATGATTTTTTACATCAACACCAAAACCAATCCCCCCCTTTTCGGTCCGCGCTCTAATCACTTTATCGAGACCATCAAATGCGCCACCACAAATAAACAGAATATTGGTGGTATCAACTTGAATAAATTCTTGATTAGGGTGTTTTCTTCCCCCTTGAGGAGGAACCATCGCAATAGTTCCTTCAATTAATTTCAATAGTGCCTGCTGCACGCCTTCACCTGAAACATCTCGTGTAATTGATGGATTATCCGATTTGCGAGAGATTTTATCTATTTCATCAATGTATACAATGCCTCGTTGCGCTTTCTCAGCATCATAATTACATTTCTGCAGCAATTTCTGAATAATATTCTCTACATCTTCGCCGACATATCCTGCTTCAGTCAAAGCTGTGGCATCTGCCATGATGAAAGGCACATCTAAAAGTCGCGCCAAGGTTTGTGCGAGTAGCGTTTTACCCGAACCGGTCGGACCGACAAGCAGAATATTACTTTTTGAGAGCTCAATATCATCTGTATCATCTGATTTTGTTACATTTTTCAGGCGCTTATAGTGATTATAAACCGCTACGGAAAGTATCTTTTTGGCTGACTCTTGTCCTATTACATATTGATCCAGTATTTGGCAGATTTCACGAGGTACCGGCAAATTTGATTTGACCAGTTTTGTCGCATCATCACCTTGCATTTCTTCACGGATGATGTCGTTACACAAATCAATACACTCATCGCAAATAAATACAGAAGGGCCGGCAATAAGTTTTCTTACTTCATGTTGACTTTTGCCGCAAAAAGAACAGTAAAGAAGTTTCTCGCTACTAGCTTTGTCTGGCATATTATTATCCTACAGTAATCGAGTTTAAATACCCGTGATTAAAACAATTGCTTACAAGCACTTCACTTAATTTGCACTTTCTTCTCTATGTGTTAATACTGCATCAACTAAGCCATAATTCACAGATTCAACCGCACTCATGAAGTTATCACGATCTGTATCTTTTTCTAAATCAGACACTGGACGTCCCGCATGTTTTGCCATAATCTCATTTAATCGCGCTTTAAGATATAGTATTTCACGAGCATGTATCTCAATATCCGAAGCTTGTCCCTGAAACCCCCCCAGCGGCTGGTGGATCATTACACGTGAATTAGGCAAACAATAACGTTTCCCTTTTGCTCCAGCAGTTAGTAGCAATGCCCCCATACTTGCCGCTTGGCCGATACATAAGGTACTTACATCCGGTTTAATATACTGCATTGTGTCATAAATGGCCAAACCAGCCGATACCATACCGCCAGGTGAATTAATATAAAAATGTATATCTTTCTCTGAATTCTCAGATTCAAGAAATAAAAATTGTGCCACCACCAAGTTCGCTGTAGTCTCCGTCACAGGGCCTACTAGAAAAACCACTCTTTCCTTTAATAAGCGCGAATAGATATCATAAGCACGCTCCCCTCGCCCGCTTGTTTCTATCACCATTGGAATTAAACCCAAATTCTTAGGTTCCAGATCGTACATATTATCAGATAGTTGCGTCATTTCAAGATATCCCCATCAGCTCATCGAATGTCACTGTTCTGTCAATTAATTTTATTTTTTCAAGTGCCCAATTTACTACATTCTCTTCCAGAGCTAATGATTCAGCTTCTTGCAAGCGTTCTGGAGAAGCGTAATGCCATTTAACCACTTGTTCTGGATTTTCATAACTTTGCGCCGCATCTTCAATTATGTTACGAACTTGTTCTGACGTGGCCTTAAGTGCGTGAACCTTTACAAGTTCTGCCAGAATCAAACCTAATTTTACGCGATACTCTGCTTTTTCTTTAAAAAGATCGGCTGTAAGAGGTATATCTTTCGCTTTCATTCCTCGCGCTTCAAAGTCACTTCTCGCATTCTGCATTAATCTTTCTTTTTCCTGATTAATCAGTATGCTAGGCGCTTCAATTCGAGTGTTATCTAAAAATGCTTGCATAATTTGCTCTTTGATTCTCGATCTAATACGCTTTGAAACTTCACGTTCGAGATCTTTATGTATTCCTTCTCGCAATTTTTTGATATCTCCATCGGGAATACCCAACAACTTGGCAAATTCCGCATCGACATTTGGCAATACCGGTTCTTCAAGCTCATTTAGTTTTGCTTCAAATGTAACGGTCTTTCCAGCGATATCTTTACCGTGATAATCATCCGGAAAAGCAACATCAAATGATTTATTGTTCCCTACTTTCATACCAATCAGTGAAGCTTCGAAATCCTTTAGGAATTTTCCATCCCCGATTATCAACTGAATACCTTCAGCCTTTCCACCAGGAAAATCATCACCATCAACAGTCCCATGGTAATCTATCTTGACACGATCCCCCTTTTTTGCCGCGCGACTAACTGGTTCATATGTCACGCGCTGTTTACATATCATATCCAAGGTCTTATCAATGTCAGCTTCCTCAATCTGCACAGTAGGCCGTTCGATATTTTGCTTACTTAAATCGCCTAATACTATTTCCGGATAAACTTCGAATGTTGCACTGACCGTGTAGAGTGTCTCGTTATCATTCGCTGCTTTCGCTTCAAAGCGTGGGTACCCAGCAACCTGCAGGTTATGTTCCTTAACGGTATCCTTAAATTCTTTATGCACAGCATCATTTAACACATCTTGTTGGACTTGCATGCCATACATTTGTGTAATTATTCTTATTGGAACTTTTCCAGGACGGAAACCATGTAATTTGGTTGTCTTCGCCAGCCGTTTTAAGCGATTCTCAATTTCACCCTGCAGTTTTTCCAGAGAAATTGTAATATCACAACGACGTTCTAGTGTACCGAGATTTTCTACATTTGATCCCATTAAAGTTCCTGACTGATTAGATATTTTTCAATATATTACATTGCTACCCGATTATTATTTTTTGATATTATCGAATAGAAAACTCTGCAATAACATACAAATCCATTTGGTGCGAAAGGGGGGACTCGAACCCCCACACCTTTCGGCGTCAGAACCTAAATCTGGTGCGTCTACCAATTCCGCCACTTTCGCATTTCATTTTACCTACTAATTATACCTTTTAATCCCGCTAACCGCAGCCAGATCATTCAATACATAGTACTTTAGCAAAATACAGTATGACCACTCATTCCTTTACTATCTGGTCCCATCAAATATAAATAAGATGGCATCAAATCTTCAGGTTGCCGCATTGTTAGCTTGACTTCACCTGGGTGTGTTTTGGCGCGTTGCGGGGAATTAACGATGCCTGGCACAAGTGTATTGATCCGTAAATTTGGCATGACATCCCACTCATCGGCTTGCACTTTTGCTAATGCTTCTATTCCAGCTTTTGCCACTGTAATTCCTCCCCAATAAGCCGATGGTTTATGCCCATAAGAACTCGATGTCACTATGACACTGGCATCAGGAGAAGCTTTTAACAAAGGCAGACATGCTTTAGTCAAGGCAAATGGAGCAATCAAATTAACTTGCAGCATTGCTCGCCATTGCTGAACAGTCTGATTTTCTAGTGGACTTAACCCATATAAAAATGCAGCATTGTGCAAAATTCCATCCAAACGACCCAGCTGTTGTTCGATGGCTAGTGCTATCACCGCAAAGTCATTTTCTTCGGCATGTTCCAAATCTAATGGATAAATTAGAGCTTGTGCTTTACCAATAGTTTCAATTTCATCATAAACTGATTCCAGCTTTTTTACTTTGCGGCCATGCAAGATCACCGTAGCTCCATAACTTGCATAAGTCAGTGCCGCAACACGTCCCAGACCTTGCCCTGCACCAGTAATGAGTATTACACGATTTTTAAGTAGATCTTTGGGTGCGGAATAGTTTTCTAATTTATTCATAAGTTGGAATTTATCACGATAAAGTATTTTTAGAGAAAATAAAACACCTTAATAAGTATCATTATTCCTCCATTCAGCTCGTCAAGCATAAAAAAACAGACTCCAACAAAATATTGGAGTCTGTTTTATATCAAAAATTTGAGTAGCGTAAGTATTAATACTTACATATCCATACCACCCATGCCACCCATGCCACCCATGCCACCGCCCATGCCACCAGCAGCGCCAGATTCGTCTTTAGGCAATTCAGCAACCATTGCATCGGTTGTTAACATTAGACTTGCAACTGAGGCTGCATTCTGTAAAGCAGAACGGGTAACTTTAGTTGGATCCAAGACCCCCATCGCTACCAGATCACCATACTCACTTGTTGCCGCATTGTAGCCAAAATTTCCCTTGCCTTCAGCAACTTTATTCACCACAACGGATGGTTCATCACCACAATTGATTACAATTTGGCGCAATGGCTCTTCTAGAGCCCGCAAAACAATCTTAATACCGGCATCTTGATCATGGTTGTCCCCCTTAATCTGCTTAACAACCGGGATAGCACGTAACAATGCCACACCACCACCAGGAACAACGCCTTCTTCTACCGCTGCACGAGTTGCATGCAATGCATCTTCAACACGCGCTTTTTTCTCTTTCATCTCAACTTCAGTAGCAGCACCAACTTTAATAAGTGCCACACCGCCTGCTAACTTAGCCACGCGCTCTTGCAGCTTTTCTTTATCATAATCGCTAGTAGCTTCTTCTATCTGAGCGCGAATCTGTTTGACACGGCCTTCAATGTTTCCAGCATTACCTGCGCCATCAATGATCGTGGTATTTTCTTTACCCACTTCAATGCGTTTGGCTTGACCCAAATCATTCAATGTGGCTTTTTCTAAAGTCAAACCAACTTCTTCAGCAATGACCGTACCGCCTGTTAGAATAGCGATATCTTCCAACATAGCTTTGCGACGATCACCAAAGCCAGGTGCTTTAACTGCACAGGTTTTGAGGATGCCTCGAATATTGTTCACGACTAAAGTTGCCAGTGCTTCGCCATCCACATCTTCAGCAATAATCAATAGTGGTTTGCCTGCTTTGGCTACTTGTTCTAATATCGGTAACAAATCACGTATATTAGAAATCTTCTTGTCATGCAACAAAACAAAAGGATTATCCAACAAAGCAATTTGCTTTTCTGCACTACTTACAAAGTAAGGAGAGAGATAGCCGCGATCAAATTGCATCCCTTCAACCACTTCCAGTTCATTCTGTAGTCCAGATCCATCTTCTACAGTGATTACGCCTTCCTTGCCAACTTTATCCATCGCATCCGCAATGATCTTGCCTATTTCATCATCAGAGTTCGCAGAAATACTGCCAACTTGAGCAATTTCCTTGGCTGTCGCACAAGGCTTTGAAAGCTTTTTCAATTCACCGATGGCTGCCGTAACTGCCTTATCAATCCCGCGTTTGAGATCCATTGGATTCATGCCGGCAGCAACATATTTCATACCTTCTTTGACGATAGCCTGCGCTAATACCGTTGCAGTGGTAGTACCGTCACCAGCCACATCAGAAGTTTTGCTAGCCACTTCTTTCAGCATCTGCGCGCCCATATTCTCAAACTTATCTTTCAGTTCAATTTCCTTAGCAACTGAAACACCGTCTTTGGTAATGGTTGGTGCGCCATATGAACGATCCAGTACAACATTGCGGCCTTTTGGTCCTAATGTTACTTTTACTGCGTCGGCTAAAATATTAACACCAGCCACCATTCTGTGGCGCGCTGAATCACCAAACTTCACTTCTTTTGCTGACATAACTTTTCTCCTAATCTTTCAATACATTATCTTTGGTGGGTTATTGAATTAAAACGTTTAGCCTTCAATTACACCCATAATATCTTCTTCACGCATGACTAAAAGCTCTTCGCCTTGAACTTTGACAGATTGCCCAGCATATTTACCAAACAATACTTTGTCGCCAACTTTAACTTCCAATGGACGGATTTTTCCGTCATCCCCGGCTTTTCCTTTTCCCACTGCCAGAATTTCACCTTGATCAGGTTTTTCTGCTGCACTGTCTGGAATAACAATACCTGATGCGGTTCTGCGTTCATCTTCTAATCGTTTGACGATAACACGATCATGCAAAGGGCGAATATTCATACTATTTTCTCCAATTGAAATTGATAACCTGAAATTTACAAAATAATTTGCAATCTATTCTCATGAACTTTCGAAGCAGTTAGCGCTTCGTAATATTACAAAAAATCAATATTAGCACTCACCAGACAAGAGTGCTAATAATAATAGGGGTTCTTCCTCAGAATTTCAAGCTGATGGATGCAAATTTTTTTATGTGCTTGTAAGGAAGTAAATAAATCCGGAATAAAAACGAAACAACTCTGGAATTAAATCAACGCACTGCTACCATACATCATTTGATCACAGAAGCATGGTTATTGACAGAATTTGCAAAACAACGGGTGGTTTGAATGGGCTAGCAAACATCAATATATATATCATCAGAAGTGTCCGGAGATTTAATTGAATAGATTCAGTTGGTTATTATTTTTCGACATGGTTATTTGCACCTCGGTATTTTTAACCAATTGATCGATAGGTGTTTTCTCGAAAAGAGTCAGGTTTAAAATCTGTAGAATTGTGTAAAGCGAAGCTTCGGTATTGAGCCGCTTTTTCACGATGGCAACCAAGACATAACCCGATATGGCAATCCATATCTGCGTTTTGACTGCGTTCTCAGTAGTTCCGTAGAAACGCTTGATACGAAGATGTTGCTTGATCCACTTGAAGAATAGTTCGACCTGCCAGCGACAACGATAAAGCTGAGCGATGGTCAGCGCAGGTAAGTCGAAGTTGTTGGCTAGAAATACCAGATGCTTGTCGTGTTCTGCATCGTAGAACTTGATACGCCGCAGGTGCTGAGGATAATCCTTGCTAGCCTTGGGAGCCCTTAGGGCAATGGTTTGGTCACAGCGCAGTCCGGTGGATTTGTCCACGGAGCGAGAGTAGACGCGGCGAAAAAGCAGATTGGATTTAGCGCGTGTTACAAAAAATGCTTGTGCTTGGTGCATGGTGTACCAGCGAGAAAAATCGGTGAAGCCCCGATCCATGATGTAAAAGCTGCCAGCTTCGGGTGTCAGGATGTCGAACACATTGACCTCGTGCATCTTGCCATCGCTGATATGAATGAAGGTTGGAATATTGCCGCGCAGGTCAAGCAGCGTATGCATCTTAACGGTAGCCTTGGTGGAGCGGAAGCGTGCCCACGGAAAGACGCTCAAGCACAAGTCAATGGTCGTGGTATCGAGTGCGTAGACCGTTTGTTCCAGCTCGACAGCAAAGCTGTCGCTGGCGTAAAGCTTTCTGGCTGTCTGGATCAGGCTCATCGCGAAATCCATATAGATGCGGCAGTCGCGCTGCTCGTTGGCATCAGCCAACGTACTCTTGGCGATGTTGCCTCGTATGCCCAAATGGTAGAGCTTGGCTTGGTGGGCGCGCAGACAGGTTTCGATGTCGCGCAGACTCTCGCGGTAAGTCAGTTGTGCGAAAGCCATGCACAGAAACTGGTCGAGATGCGAGAACTTGAGTGTTGGATATCGACCTGAATATCTGGCTACGCACTGATGAAACGTGCGCAAAGGCAGGTGCTCCATTAATTGGGCAAACACCAATTTCCCTGCGTGCATATGCAATCTCCTGACAAAAGTCAGAAGTTTGGCGCAAGTTGAAATCGATTACAGAAAAATATGTCATTTAGTAATGGTCGTTCAACGAGTTATCATGCGACAATTCTCGAATCTCCGGACACTACTGATATATCATATACACAATACATGCTGGCATCTGCCGTAACCTTAAATCAATTCTCAATTATGCCATGTTGAATCACTTCATCATTTTATGATTTATTCGCATAACGGATCTGGATCAATGAAAGAGCACAAGAGTTCGTACAGTTAAGTGATATACTTTTCTTGCAGATATATCCGATCACCAGCACGGGCATGTGGATCAAGCTTTTAGGGCTAATGCGATAGTTTATAAATAGCAATAGCCTTCGCAGCTATGCGAGCCGATGATGAAATGCATGGTGATGTGCCTGCACAAAACGATCCAACATTCAAAAGGATTAACCTTAATTCTTGTCTTATTCTTTATCCACCATCGTAAAATTTTGCATATTATTTAAAACTGTTTAGCGAAAAAAATGATTCTATCGCTGTTTGAAATCATTTTTCTGAATGTTTCAAAGTAATTGTTCGCAATCAGTATTTGCCTTATATTGGAATAACAAGTGTAAAACTTGTCGGATTTTTTCGTTGAATATTCAGCTCCGCAGAAATCTGTTCACATAATAATTGCACAAGCAGTAAACCCAGGGATGCAGCATTCTCTATATCGAGTTCCTCCGGTATGCCTATACCATCATCTGTAATGTTTACCTGTAAAATCTCAGAACTCAAATACTTTAAAGTAATATTAATATTTCCAGAACCGTTCTCAGGAAATGCATATTTCAGCGCGTTAGAGCATAGTTCATTAAGAATTAATCCTAAAGGAACACTTGTATCAATTGAAAGAAATACTTGATCAGCATCAATATTTATTTGTATTCTAGAAGTATTAATAGCATAAGAAGTCAAAAGACTATCTACTAGAGATTGAGTAACGTTGGAAAAATCAACTCGAGAGAAATCCAATGATTCATATAAGATTTGATGTATCAAAGCCATGGATTTCACTCTGTTTTGGCTTTCTTTCAAAACAGATATAGCCGTACTATTAAATAGCAAATCAGACTGCATACCAAGAAGGCTATCGATAATCTGAAGGTTGTTTTTGACCCTGTGATGTATTTCCGCTAAAAACAAATCTTTCTCTTTTAACGCTGCTTTGAGCTGTTCTTCTTGTTGTTTCCGCTCCGTAATATCAATAACGGAAGCAAGCACCACAATACCGCTGGGCGTTTGGATCGGATTCAGACCCACTTCAACGGGAAATTCTTTTCCATTCTTGTGCAAACCATAAAGATCCCTGCCATGACCCATGGAACGTCTACTTGGATTCTCCAGATAATTATTTCTTAGCCCTGGATGATGCCCACGGTGCGATTCTGGTATCAATATCTCAATGGATTGGCCTAACAATTCTTCACGTTTATAGCCGAATAATTCCTCCGTAGTAGAATTTACCATCATAATTTTTCCCTCATGATTGGTCATGACCATACCGTTGGGAGAAGCCTCAACTGCCAGGTGTATCATTCCCTCGGCGTGTTTGCGATCAGTAATATCTACGATAGCAGCCAATACAAATATCCCATCATTCTCGGTTTCTACGGGGTTCAGGCCAACTTCAACGGGAAATTCTTTTCCATTTTTGTGCAAACCATAAAGCTCTCTGCCATGACCCATCGGGCGCGATTTTGATTCGCTGATATAGGCTTGTCGGTATTCAGGGTGCTGCTTTCGGAATCGTTCAGGCACAAGCATCTCAAGAGGCTGGCCGATTAATTCTTGCCTGGAATAACCGAAAAGCCTTTCGGTGGCAGAATTAACCATGACAATTTTTCCATCAGAATTCGTCATGATCATGCCATTGGGAGAAGCTTCCACAGCAAGATGCATCATTTCTTTTGTATTGCTGAAACTTCTGAATGGGTTCAGTGGCATATTTTTATTTTATTCCTTGAATAAAACTTCAACAGGGGAATGCTTAAAATTTTAAAGCCTTCAGACGATCAGGTAATTTTTTTATTAAATAAGGTATTTGATCATGACTGACTGGTCTGCTGAACAAATAACCCTGAAACTCATCACAACCAAGATTACTAAGAAAATCAATTTGTTCGTATGTTTCGATACCTTCTGCAGTGACTTGCAGATTGAGCTTTTGGGCCAATGCCAGAATAGCTGCCGCAATGGCACAATCATTGTTATCGTGTGGTATATTTTTCACGAAACTTTGATCAATTTTCAACCGGTGAATCGGGAGATTCTTGAGTGAGCTCAAGCAAGAATACCCTGTTCCAAAATCATCGATAGAAATAGGTATTCCAAGATTTTTCAGTTGTTCCAAACAGGTGATGTAAATCAATTCATCCTGCAGGCAGGATTCCGTGATTTCCAGCTCAAGTAAGTGAGCAGGCAAAGAATATTGTTGCAATAATTCTGCAATAAATTTTTGTAGATGCTTATCCGCAAGCTGGCGGATAGAAATGTTAACGGCAATTCGCAAACCATTTAGGCCTTCAGCTCGCCATTGATTGAGCTGCCTGCACGCTTCCGTCAGAATCCAGTTGCCAATTTCAACAATAAGTCGACCTGTTTCAGCAACAGGGATAATTTCTGCCGGCGACAATAATCCTTTAACAGGGTGTTGCCAGCGGATCAGCGCCTCTACCCCGGTTATTTTTTTCTGCGCTAAAGAATATTGCGGCTGGTAATGAAGAAGAAATTCATTTTTCATTAATGCATGATGCAACTCTCTCTCTCGCGTCATGTAATGAACGGCCTTTTGCGTTAAAGCCGGATGGTAAAAAGCATAACTGTTACGTCCCTTATTCTTGGCTTCGTACATGGCCGTATCCGCCATTTGCACTAAATCATCAGGATGATTGGAATGTTCCGGGTAAACACTGATACCGATACTGCATGATGGGACAACTTCCATATTGCTAATGACCACCGCGCTAGAAAGACATTCCAGTATTTTTTCAGCGACCTTGACAAGCGCATCGTGAGTTTCGACATTCGTTACAAGAACGATAAATTCGTCGCCACCTAATCTTCCCAAGGTATCGCTTTCCCGCAATACCGCAAGCATTCTTTGCGAAACGAAACACAGCATCGAGTCGCCATGTCTATGCCCCAAAGTATCATTAATGCGCTTAAAGTTATCCAGATCGATAAACAATACGCCCAACAGCGATGAGTCTCGCGCAGCTTTGGCAAGAGCTTGTTTTAGCCGATCCATAATCAACATACGGTTAGGCAAATTTGTTAGATTATCGTAATACGCAATCTGTGTAAGCTGTTCTCGTGTTTCCCGGATAGCTGTGATATCCGATATCATAACAACGAATTGATTCTCATCACTGGCATCAGCAGGAATGAATCCAATCGTTACCCAGGCATACATCGTTTCTTTATTGCTCTTGAATGCTTTGATTTCACCCCGCCAATGACCATCCTTCTCGATACCTTGCCATATATTATGGTAGATATCTTCGCCCAGAAAACGACTGGTTAGGAATGGTAATTCTTTATTTTTTAGATTACGCGGTTGAAACTTGGTAATCTGATAAAAGGCGCTATTAGCACAATTAAATAGCCTGTCTTTCTTAAGAATAATGATACCTTCTGTAGCACACTCAAAAACAGTAGCAGCCTGTGCTAATCGGTCTTTTGCAAGATGGCTCTCGGTTGTCTCCTGCAAAACACCAACTATTTGGTTTTTTCCTGCATTGCGATTTTTAAATGACTTGCCATACAATTTATACCAATAGGTTTTTCCAACATCAGGATTGACACGAAATTCTATCTCCGCGGAGAAACCTTTCTTACTGCGCAACTTATCAATAAATTCAGACACTTTCTGTTTGTCACTCTCATCAATTGTATGAAAGAAACTTTTCCAGTCGGATATCGGTTCAAGATTCCCCTCAGGACTTTTACCCATGAATATCTCATGAGAATCTGTTGTTACTTCCCATGTACCTAATCGCGCAGCTTCCAGTGCAAGACGAAAGTGCTGCTCATTCTTTATAAGCAGAATGTCGCTTTCAAAGCGCTCTATACTAACCTGGATAATAATGTGTAATTCCCTATCGGAAAAAGGTTTTAACAAATATCCATAGGGTTTGGTTGTTTTCGCCCGAATTAAGGTTTTTTCTTCCGAATAAGCAGTCAAATAAATGATGGGAATACTATGTATTTTTTGCAATTGGCCAGCTACTTCAACGCCATCCATATCTCCCTGTATATGAATATCCATCAACACGATATTTGGCAACTCTTGATCCACCAATGACAGTGCTTTCTGCCCGCTAGCAGCCATCCCTGTAACTTGATAACCTAATTTGGTCAGACGTCTTTTCAGATCTAAAGCAACTATCTTTTCATCTTCAACAATCAGTATCTTGGTGTATCCATTCATAAATACCTGCCCATTCAGAATAATAATTTATATCGAATAATCAACAACAATTTAACACCCTCTGCTTCGATTATTTTTTAACGAAAACCGGGGAATTTTGAGATTAAATTTTTGGAAATAAACATCAATTTGTATTGATGTGCGTGTTTAATGCTACAGAATATTATGAAAAAGCATCTATGAGGAAAGTAAATAAACTAACATAAAAGAGGAATAAATTAATATCAGCATTGTCTTACTATTTTTTAAGAAAACCCTGAATAATGCCAATTTTTCCCTCCATATTTTCAAGCATCGGATTAAAGGAATAATTTGCTGCAACTGATCAGACGGTCAAGAATTTCGAATAATTAATCGATAGCCTGATTAAACCGAAAAAACACAGAATAACTATATTATTGATCCGGCCATTAAATAGTTTTAAGCGGCATATTTTACGTACGGATCTTGGAAGTAAGAAGCAACGCGCTCTGGATTATTCTGCAGCATCAACATATGATCATCGACAGCGGCATGTAATTTCTCCTTGGTACGCACCGGAACTTTCGAACCGATAGCCTGCTTCAAATCTGAGTTTAATCTTTCTTCTGGATTTAATTCCGGACTGTAGCTGGGTAAATAAAAGCATTCGATCTTTTCCTTATTTTCTTCCAGCCAAGCCTTCACTGGTTTGCTGTGGTGCGCTCTCAAATTATCCAGGATCAAGAACACTTTCTTCCCTGCATCCTTGATCAGTAGTTCGAGAAATTCAATGAGTCTATCTGAATTGAAATTTCCATCAATAATCTGCCAGCGTGCACAGCCTTTGTTGGTTACAGTGGCAATCATTGACAGCCGTTGCCGCGTGCCAGGAGCGTAGGTCACGGGTGTTTTTCCCTTGGGTGCAAAGCCACGTCCTCGCACATCCGTATTGACTAATCCTGTCTCATCACCCCAGTGAATCTCCCCGCCTTCAGTTCGAGCGCGCTTGGCAATATCCGGATATTGCTCATTGAGCCATTGCTTTACCGCCTCCGGGCGTTGTTCATCAGCACGTCGGATCGGCTTCTGCGGGGTAAATCCCCAACGCTTGAGGTAGTGTCCCACCGTGCGTATCGGCATGGATATGCCACATTCCTGCTCAATTAACTGTCTTATCGCCCCACGATTCCACAACGCAAAATCCATCTTCAGTTGCCCAGGACGCTTATCACAAATAAGCCGTTGCAATCTCAACTCCTGCTCTTCGCTTAGGCTGCGTTTGTCACCCGTACGTCGGCCGCGTCTACCAGGCTTTAGTCCAGCTGCACCACCTTCTTCATAAAGTCGAATAATCTTCTTCACAGCCGTGTCGCTCAGCTCCGTAACCTGCGCTATTTGCCCAGGTTTCCCGCCTCGCTTGTGAAGACGAATCACTTGCCGGCGACGTTCATGCAGCGCTTCATCTCTTAAGGTTCTTGCATCTATTTTTTCCATCCTCCTACGACATGCAAAATCAACAAAAATCAAACTATTTATTGGCCGAATCTATAGTGGTGGTTTTCCGAAGAAAAACGAGGAGGCATGTTTTTTTTCATAACGTATGAACCTGAATGGAAATATCTCCCCCTGCTTGATGTTACGGAAGCAAAATTGTTCTGACACAGTATCACTGGACATAAAGGAAAACACTATGCGCTTGAATGAAGAAGTAGTCGGCAACCTCGGTTCGTTGTTGCAAACTTGACAATGATGAATGGACACGCCTAAAAGCCGTGCAATAGTAGTTTCGTAGTGGTGATAGAGAAGGGTATCAAAGAAGATGGAGCACCTCAAGGGCGCTCCATCTTCTTAACTGTGACAGCGGACAATAACTTCGAAACACAAGACAAATGATATGAAACGGGTGAAAAAAGTATTTTCCGTCAAATCGCTGCCAAAGCGCAAATGATTTGACGGCTTTAAAATAAACTCTCAGTGGATTAGTTCAGATTCAAAGCAGATAATTTAAATCCGAATGAGATTAAAATCCACTGGATAGAGCCATACTACACAAACAAAACCTCAAATCAATCTTAGTGCAATGCCGCTGCTTCTTTTTTCTCGCATATTAGATTTGCACAATATGTTTCGTGGATACCATCCAGGAAGCTCCATAGTGCATCACACGCTTCTTTGGTAGCAGAAAGTACTTCAGCTTGTTTCTCCGATGTATCGGCAAAACGCTCAATGATTGCCCATTCGGCTTGTGAGTGATAAATATCAGCTTTTTCATGTACCGAGAAAAATTCATAATCTTCAGGATTTTTCATGCCATAAAATTTAGCCAATCCATCAATTTTCACGGCGGCAATATCAGGCACTTGCGATTCAAATGCATGCAACGCAGCAAGTCCTGCATAAAATGGACGATTTAAACAAATATCGCGAAATGTGGAAACAAGATTCTCAGTATTAGGTAATGCGGCTGCATTAGCTAAGCTCTTATCAGTTGCACCCAGTGCAAAAGCAAAGTTTTTCCATAATGCCGGGTGATTCTTTTCGCCGTGTTCTTCGTCGATTAGATTTTTTAATACTTCCTGACGCACACTGATATCACCGCTGTTTGACTCGGAATGAATATGCGGTGTATTAAAGTGCACAGCGCTTAAATAGGTTGGTTCAGCTAAAACATTATAAAAATATTGTTCTGCATAATGGCGCAATTGTTCTTGCGTCAGTTTGCCTTCTGTCCAGGCGACATAGAAAGGATGTTTGAGCAGGTGCTTTTCACCGATAATGGCTGTAATTTTTTGTTTGAGCAGGGTATTGGTTGTCATGATTACTCCTTTTAAACCGAGATGGATAAAGATGCTGCATATCATCGCTTAAATAACATCAGCAAGTCAAATTTAGCTAACCTGCGTTGCGCGCAGCTTGGCTGGATAAATACCGGCTTGCAGCAATCATATTGCGTAATGCCGGTTTCACTTCTTCCCAATTACGCGTTTTCAATCCGCAATCAGGATTCACCCACAAACGCTCAGCAGGAATACGTTGCGCTGCTTTCTCCATCAAATGAATGATTGATTCCACAGAAGGTATATTGGGCGAATGGATATCATACACGCCTGGGCCAATCTCGTTGGGATACTGAAATTGATCAAATGCATCGAGCAATTCCATATCGGATCGCGAAGTCTCGATCGTAATGACATCCGCATCCATTTGAGCAATGGCTTCCATAATGTCATTGAATTCTGAATAACACATATGCGTATGAATCTGCGTTTCATCTTTAACGCCATTCGCAGTTATACGAAATGCGCGGATGGCCCAGTCAAGATAGGTATTCCATTGCGATTTTCTCAACGGCAACCCTTCTCGTAATGCTGCCTCATCAATCTGAATAATCCGGATACCCGCTTTCTCCAAAGCGATCACTTCATCGCGAATCGCAAGCGCCAATTGCACGCAGGTATCTGCGCGCGATTGATCATCACGCACAAATGACCAATTCAACATGGTTACCGGCCCGGTTAACATGCCTTTCATCGGTTTCTCGGTTAATGATTGGGCGTATTGAATCCATTCGGTAGTAATCGCCTGAGATTGTGAGATATCACCAAATATAATTGGCGGTTTGACACAGCGTGACCCGTACGATTGCACCCAGCCAAACTGAGTAAAAGCATAGCCAGACAATTGTTCGCCAAAATACTCCACCATATCATTGCGTTCGGGTTCGCCGTGCACCAAAACATCCAATCCTAGCGCCTCCTGCTCTTGCACGCAGCGCTTAATTTCATTTTGCATCGCCTGACGATATTCTGATTCTGTTAACTTGCCTTCGCGGTAATCATGGCGAGTTTGTCTAATTTCCTGTGTTTGCGGGAAAGATCCAATGGTTGTAGTGGGGAAAAGCGGCAGTTGAAATTTTTTCCGTTGCACGACTGTGCGTTGATGATAGGGTGATTGACGCGTCCCCATCGCTTCATTGATTTCAAGCACACGCGCTTTTACGGCTGCCTGATGTGCGCGTTTGGATTGCTTGCGGCTGGTAATCGCTACATAATTTTCCTGCAATATTTCAGCAACACTCTCTCTGCCATGATTCAGTGCTTTTGCCAGAACTTCAACTTCATTTAACTTCTGCACAGCAAACGCCAGCCAAGACTGAATATCCGTATCTAACCTCTGTTCATTATCCAGATCAACAGGCACATGCAGCAGTGAACAGGATGGCGCAAGCCACAGCCGCTCCTGCAAGCGTGCAGCGATAGGTTCCAGCCAATCCAGTGTTGCCGATAAATCAGTTTTCCAGATATTACGCCCGTTGATAACGCCCAAAGAGAGGGTTTTATGCGTTGGCAACCAATCAATTACCTTGGCAATTTCATCTTTGGCCGTGATGGCATCCAGATGCAATCCATCAACCGGCAGTTCGCAGGCTAATTGCAAATTATCCTGCAGTTGCCCAAAGTACGTCGTTAATAGCAGTTTGATGGGTGTGGCCTGTAGCTGATAATAAGCTTTTCTCAAAGCATGCTTCCATTCCGCAGCCAATTCCATTACCAATATGGGTTCATCGATCTGTACCCACTCGATGCCTGAATTCTCTAACTCATGCAGCAATTGTGCGTAGGTATTTAGCAGATCATCCAACAAATCAAGCTTATCGGTACCATCCTTGGATTTTCCCAACCATAAATAAGTAACCGGACCGAGAATGACCGGTTTGACTTGATGACGGGTTTCCCTGGCTTGCTGAATCTGTTCAAGCAAATGACTGGAATTCAGTGAGAAACACGTATTTTTCTCAAACTCGGGTACGATGTAATGATAATTCGTATCAAACCACTTTGTCATTTCACCGGCATTGACACAGGAACTGGCAGAATCGTCATTGACCGAGCGTCCCCTGGCTACCCGAAAATAGTTGTCTATCGCACTACCCGGTAATCCACTGACGCGCGCCGGAATATTGCCCAACATAAAACTGGTGTCCAGAACATGATCGTATAACGAAAAATCACCCGCCGGAATCCAGTCAAGCCCGGCTTGATCCTGCCAGTGCTGTGCTCTAAGCTCGATTGCGATTTCTAATAAGGCTTGTTCAGAAATTTCACCTTTCCAGTATTTCTCCAAAGCAAATTTTAACTCTCGCTTTCTGCCGATACGCGGAAACCCCAGACTGTGCGTTGTTACCATGATTCAATCACCACTCATAGAATAATAAAAGTTCGGCTATTGTATGAACAATGAGTAATGAATAATAATGATAAGATTTAATATTCTAATAAGGTTTCCTTATAGATGATCGAACACAGTCACCTGAAAATCATTCAAGCCCTGCATGCAAACGGCACACTCACTGAAGCTGCCAATGCGCTATGTCTTAGCCAACCGGCCTTATCGCATCAAATCAGCTATCTGGAAAAGAAGTTAGGAGTAGCGCTATGGGAACGCGAAGGCCGCAGCCTGCGCCTAACTCAAGCGGGCACTCTGCTATTGGATGTAGCCAATCAGGTATTGCCAGTATTATCACAGGCAGAAAAAACGCTCGAAGCCTACAGCGAAGGCCGGCAAGGCATTTTGCGCATCGGCGTGGAATGCTACCCCTGTTTTGAATGGCTCACCGGCGTCATTGGACAATACATGCAACAAATGCCCGGCATCGATATTGATATCGTGCAGAAATTCCAGTTTTCCGGACTGGAAGGATTACTGAACCATCATATTGATGTATTGATCACACCCGATCTGGTCAAAAAGGAAAAGATCGGCTATGAAATCCTGGCGGAGTATCAACTGGTTCTGCTGGCAGCGGCCAACCATCCTCTGGCAGAGAGTAAACAACTCACCCCTGAGCTTTTGAGCAAAGAAACCTTATTAACTTTCCCGGTTCCACTGGAAAGATTGGATATTCTGACGCATTTCATGACACCCGCTCACCTGGAACCGGAAAAACTAAAACAGATCGAATCATTGGAAATCATGCTACAAATGACCGCACTTCAGCGCGGCGTTTGCGTACTACCTGAATGGCTGGCCGATATTAAAAACAAAGATTTTAAGTTCAATAAAATTCGTATTGGCAAGAAAGGGCTGTATCAGAAATTGTATTTAGCAATGCGGGAACCGGATAAAACGATTCCTTATATCCGACAATTTATCGCGGTGGGGCAGAAAACGGCCAAAAATTCACCTATATAATAACTCGAGAAGAATCAAGACAAAGCTTCTTGACAACAGAACTTTAGCTTCTCTCCTGAGCCGCACGGGCACTCGTCATATGGTCCCAATTTATGATGCCTTAATTCTTCATCTAGCGAGGTTCGGCTCCGTTTCCGCCACCGAGCAATTCGTTCTTCAGAGTTGTGAAGATCACCCCACACAATTGGCATATTCACAGAAGAAGTACTACGAGGAATAAAAAGTCCTGAAAATTGATCGCGCGCTCGCTGGAGTATAGAGGGAGGAAGAGCTTGGCTAAGCCCAGCATTGATCGCGGTAACGATTTGACTTCCATCATCGGCAGCAAGACGCTGTGCAACTTCGCAACGAAAGCTCGCTCCACCCGAAGATTCTCGAAATTTCAGTATACCAAGGAGTAAGCTTGGTTCTTTTAGTATTATTGCTCCGATATCTGAATTGAAACACCCTGTCAAAACATAACTGGCAGCGCTCTCAGTCCATTCTTTCGCTTCAACCGTAGAAAACGCAACACTCGCCAACTTTTCACTACCAAAAATCATTCTGGCTGAACTCGCCTGAATGTGCTGACAGATAATTCCGCTGCTTATCACTTTGGCAAGCCGGAGAATTGGGAATGACAACCACCGAGGGATAACATTTCTTGGTGTGCCTTGACTAACCCCTAACATGCGACGTATTGAAGGATTCATGAGTGCTCCACGTGTTTTTTCCGCAACTGACTCTGATAACTTCGCTTTCGACACATCAAAAACAGACGACTCAAGATGCTGGAAAAGCCTCTCAGCTTCATTCTCCTTACCTTTAACGGGCAAAAGCTGCTTACGGATACGTTCAGATATACTTAGCGAAGAAAATTCTCCACACAAACTATTATTTGAACCTTGACTCATCAATCCTAAATCACCAACTGGTGATCGTTCGTCAGCAAAAAAAACTGAAGGAGTCGGCGGAGGGATAACCAAACGAAGTGAACCGCTTTCGACAAAAATCCAAAACGCTTCGGGACCAAGAAGATTATGCACACGAACTAAATGGTCTATTGATATACAAACTATGTCGAAACATAGCAATCCAACAACAATATCATGCAAAGCCGAATAGTTATAAAGCTCAATCTCACCGTTAACATAGCCTTCCCCAACAATCAAATGTGGCTGAATAGCGCCCGGAAATGATTCTAAGTTAAATGTCTGAGAAGTTGTCCAAGTACCTGGGGTAATAAGATCGGCAATATAGTAGATGCTTTGCTGACTAGAAATTGTTTTTTCGTCCTCGTTCGCAGTTTGTATAGATTGACTTGGGGTGAAGTCAGCAATTACTTCTAAAATCTGAATGACATCACGGTGGTCGGTCGCATCAGCTTCATATCGTATTCGCCGTACTATTGCAGGAAGTTCGTTTCGTTCTTCCGATGTAACTATGAAATGCGGCCCCGTACCGAATAATGGGCGTATAGTCGAGCACGTCTGAAGGTTTTGAAACACGTACTCGTCTCGCAAACCGTATCCAAGAAACAACACGGTTGTATTCGAAAATATTGTCCGCATAGCTTCAAGATAAGCATTGTTCAATTGGAGCGACTCGTAGTCACTCTTTGAGAAAACCATGGACTCTACTGAACTGGCTGAACCATGTAGCTTGCAAATAAATCGAGATCGTTGATGAAGTAGTTGTGGAAGGCGTTCGATGTCAGAACGCTGAATAGTAAAATGTTCGGGTAAACTGTGTTCCAGCGCTTCGTCAACGTTGGTCGTAACAATGTACACATTCGGAAGTTTACATAGTGCCCTTATAAAACGTTTGTACACTCCGCTTGTATGTTGTGGACGAAACCGGTCTGACAGAAATGTGAAATATCGAGACTGGTTCACGAGACGCATCTGCTCAAATAACTCGGGATATTTGGCTTCTTTTAGTAACTTAGACGACAAGACCTTATCATAATCACGTTCTTCCCTTGAGAACATAGTGTGCATCCCAGCGGCCAGATCCAACCAGAACGGATAGCCTGCCCACGAGCTTACTCCGGCACCTACCCATATTATGAAAGGATGGGTTTGATTCCGCGCAATCGTTGTAAGTGAATTGAGCGCCTCAAAAGTCTCTTGATCATTATTAAACAGGTTGATACCTCCAGTTGATAATCGAATCGGTTTAACTCAGATTTCTCATCATTTACAGAAAAAGCAGCAATTTAACTTATACTTAATTAGTCAATATATTATCTGCTTGCAACGTTCAACATTAGCAAGAATTTCTTTTTCAATAGTAAATTCCATACATTCGGAATTTAAACACAAGAAATGGAATTTTTACCCATGCTTTCTTCGTTAATAAAGTTGCCAACTCGTTGCAGAGACGACTGCTGCTTGTTTGCCGAATTTTGAGACAATCTTTGAAACCATAAAATTACCGAAGAATTGGCAACACTAGGCACTCTGGTGTATTACTCAATACAGGGGCAACAGCACGAACACGAGACTATCAGAACGATGATGACTGAGTTTCAGGCAGTCGCCCTCTATATCTTCATTACTTTACAGAGTATGCGGTTAAACTATCACACTTTCTAAATTCCAATAGTGATTATGGACGAACAATCAAGCCTTTTAGCTTTATTTACCAGCAGTTTTCTCGCAGCCACGCTGCTTCCTGGTGGATCTGAAGCTGTACTCGTGGGTATCTTGCTGGCATACCCAGAACTGCATTGGCAAGCGCTGATTCTGGCAACTATAGGCAATACATTGGGTGGCATGAGCTCTTATTTAATTGGCCGGTTTCTACCGGATGAAAAAACATTATTGAAAAAATCGGGAGGTAGTACACGGGGATTGGAATGGGTGCGTCAGCATGGCACCCCTATTCTGCTGTTATCCTGGGCACCGCTGATTGGTGATCTATTATGTGTGGCTGCCGGTTGGCTACGAGCCAACTGGCTATGGGCTTTGGTATTTATTGCTGCGGGGAAGTTTGCCCGCTATTGGGTGATTGCTACAGCTATCAACTAATTGGAAGCACGATTCAGTTTATTCGTCAGTGTGAATAAACTGAATCGTTCAATTATTTAACCGAAATCAATTCTCAAACAGTTTCTGTAATTCACCGCTCTGATACATTTCAGTCACGATATCCGAACCACCTATAAACTCTCCATTCACATATAACTGAGGAATCGTCGGCCAGTTTGAATAGTCCTTAATACCCTGTCTGATTTCCGGATCTGCCAGCACATCGACAGAAAAAATATTATCAACACCACAAGCTTTCAGAATATTCACAGCGTTAGCCGAAAAACCACATTGCGGCTGATCAAGCGTACCTTTCATATAGAGCACAACCGGATGTGTGGTAATTTGTTGTTCGATTAAATCTTCAACATTCATAGTGTTAATTTCTCCAAAAGATCATTCCAAAAGTTTTTATACAAAAACAAAAAACAGCGTCAGTAGTGACTGTTAATACCTACTACTACATTATAAAATTCAATTGACCGCCGCTTACGCGCATTATGCCAGCCAAATCCGGGTAGGAACAAATATTACTAAAATCCCTATCCCCCAATAGTCGCCTGCACGCAGCGGCTTGATCATAGCCATGCTCTAGCAGCAACCATCCGTTATTAACAAGATAATCCGGTGCTGTAGCGATAATGTGGCGAATACATGCCAATCCGTTGTTACCCGTAGACAGCGCCATTTGCGGTTCAAAACGCAAATCACCTTGTTGCAGGTGCGGATCATTTTCTGCCACATACGGCGGATTTGATACAATCAGATCAAATTTCTCCCCGGAAAGTTCATCGAACCAGCTTCCTGTTCTAAGAGAAATATTATTCACTTCCAGATTCGCGGTATTCCACCGGGATACCGAAATAGCTTCCGATGACAAATCAATCGCAGTTATTTGTGATTGCGGGCGATGCTTTGCGATAGTAATAGCGATTGCGCCGCTGCCCGTTCCCAAATCCAGTACCTTACAAAACTGATTGTCCGGTATTAGTTTCAATGCCAATTCAACCAGCAATTCAGTCTCCGGGCGGGGTATTAAAACCGCTTCCGTGACTTTAAAAGTCAGATCATAAAAGTCTCGTCGCCCAATCAGATAGGCAACTGGCATACCCTCACTGCGCCGCTTAACCAAACGGGAAAATTCATCAGTCTGTTGCGAAGTTAGTACTTTATCCGGATGAGTCAGTAAAAAAGCATGCTCTACATCTAACACATGCTGTAACAGCAACCGCGCGTCTACGCGATCAATCCCTCGACACGCCGATGTTAATGCCTGTGTTATGGTTCCTGGTTGCATAGCCTCACATTGGCAAGATTAACTACTCTTGTACCGAGGCTGCCAATAGTTCTGCCTGATGTTCAGCCATTAATGCCGAACATAGTTCATCGATGTCACCATCCATAATCTGATCCATTTTATAGAGAGTCAGATTAATTCGATGATCCGTCACACGCCCTTGAGGAAAATTATAAGTACGAATCCGTTCCGATCGCTCGCCAGTCCCTACCAGCGACTTTCTCGTGGCGGCTTGTTCGGCATGTTGCGCTCGCATTTGTTTGTCATGAATACGGGCAGCCAACACACTCAGCGCTTGCGCTTTGTTTTTATGTTGCGAACGCCCATCCTGACATTCCACGACAATACCAGTCGGTAAATGGGTTATGCGCACCGCCGAATCGGTTTTATTAATATGCTGACCGCCTGCACCAGAGGCACGATAAGTATCAATACGCAACTCAGCAGGATTTAGCACCACTTCACTGACTTCATCCGCCTCCGGCATAACAGCTACGGTACACGTTGAGGTATGCACGCGTCCTTGCGTTTCGGTAACAGGTACGCGTTGCACGCGGTGGCCGCCGGATTCGAATTTAAGCCGGGAATACGCGCCCTGCCCAATGATTTTGGCGATAATTTCCTTATACCCGCCGATCTCAGACAAGCTTTGTGAAATAATCTCAACTTGCCAGCTGCGTCTTTCCGCATAACGGGAATACATACGAAACAAGTTACCGGCAAATAGAGCAGATTCATCTCCCCCTGTTCCTGCGCGTATCTCCAGGAAAATATTGCGCTCATCATTGGGATCTTTCGGGAGTAGCTGTTTCTGAATTTCCGATTCCAGCTTAACAAGCTTTTCTTTTCCGGCCTGTATTTCAGCTTCCGCAAAAGAACGCATTTCCAGATCGGCATGCATTTCCCGTGCGGTTTGTATGTCGCGCTCACTGAGCTGGTAAGCTCGGTAGAGTTCAACAATCGGAACAATCTCAGCATGTTCCCGTGTGAGCTTGCGATAGTTATCCAGATTGGAAGTCACGGATTCGCTGCTCAGCAATTGATTTAATTCTTCCAAACGCACACTCAAGCGAGTGAGCCTGTCCGTGATATTTCTGTTCATTGCGGGCGGTGCAATTGGTAGAGTCGATTAATCAACTCGACTAATTCCTCGCGTTCATCAGCCGTTGCATGATTCAACACACTGGAAGGCACATGTAAGAATTTATTAGTAAGACTATTACTCAGAGATTCAATCACTTTCTTAGGATCTTCACCCTTTTCCAATAGCTTGCTTGCTCGCGCCAGTTCATGACGGCGATAACGTTCACCCTGGTCACGTAATGCACGAATGGTCGGAACCATTTCTCGTGTCGCCAGCCAGCGCATAAAATCCACCACATTGGAATCAATAATGGTTTCAGCTTGAGCAACTGCACTTTGACGCGAATCCAGACCTTCTTTTACGATTTCGGATAAATCATCGACATAATAAAGAAATACGTCATCCAACTCCGCCACTTCAGATTCAACATCGCGCGGCACGGCCAAATCCACGATAAATATAGGCCGGTGCTTACGTATCTTGATCGCGCGTTCAACCATGCCTTTACCGAGTATCGGTAAAGGGCTTGCGGTACAGGTTACAACAATGTCATGGAGTGCCAGCTGTTCCGGCAAATCGCTCAAGGTTATAGCCTGTGCATTAAAACGACTGGCTAATGCTTCAGCACGTTCCGTTGTACGGTTAGCAACAGTGATTTTTTTTGGATTACGTGCGGCAAAGTGATTGGCGCATAATTCAATCATCTCCCCAGCACCGATAAACAAAACGCGTTGATCGCTGATATCACCAAAAATCCGTTCCGCCAAACGTGCAGCAGCAGCAGCCATCGATACCGAATTAGTGCCAATTTCAGTCGATGTGCGGACTTCCTTGGCGACATAAAATGTTCGTTGAAACAGTTTATGCAACATTAAACCCAGAGTGCCCGCATGTTCTGCTGATTTTACAGCGCTTTTTAACTGACCCAGTATTTGCGGCTCACCCAGCACCATAGAATCCAATCCGCTGGCAACGCGGAATGCATGCTTCACCGCTTGCTCGCGCGGGAATTTGTATAAATAGGGATCCAGCTCACCGGTCTGGAGATGATGAAAATCCGCCAGCCAAAACATGGCGTCTTCCGGTTTGTCCGTACAGCAATAAACCTCGGTACGATTACAAGTGGATACAATAGCCGCTTCTTTGATGGGGTTTCGCCCAACCAGATCACGTAATGCGTGCTCCATTGTATTTTCAGGAAAAGTAACCTGCTCACGCACATCCAGCGGAGCAGTATTGTGATTAATACCAAAGGCGAATAACTGCATGAAAGATAATGTTAGTCTATGAGAGCAAATGGTAAGAAATAGCTAAGCATTATAATATTAGGATCCCTTAAATACCATCAATGAAAAACATTTATTTTTATATTCCTTGTCTACTGCACAACAATTCCATTAGTGCCATGGTGTAATCGGAATAATTGAAATACTATTTTTAGGCGAACCCTCAATAATCCGGTCGCTATAAGTCAAATAAACTAGAACATTTCTTTTTGCATCATAAAACCGAACTACTTGTAGTGACTTAAACAATAGCGATGTGCTTTTTTTAAAAACTTCTTTACCATCTTCCTGACCATTCTTAACTTTTTCCGGTAAAGAAATCGGTCCAATCTGACGGCAGGCGATAGAGGCATCGGAAGTATCCTCAGCAATACCCACTACGCCACTAACCCCTCCTGTTTTAGCTCGACTTAAATAACAGGTCGCTCCCGCAATCTCAGGATCGTCAAAGGCTTCAATAACAATCTTATCGTTGGCTCCCAACATTTTGAATTTGGTTGAAACACTCCCAATTTGTTCTCCCGCAACGATGCTGGACGTCGATAGAATTAAGATCAGAGTCAACAAGACATTCAATGCGTTTTGTTTTTTAATATTTACCTGACATTGCATAGATTCTCTCCTAATGACTTGAAACATTCAATTTTCAATATTTGCATCCAATGCGGTGCTTCCTTAAACATACGTTGCATAACGATTACCTGATCCGTCTTAAATCATTTGAATATTGAGTCTAACGAAACGAGTTAGTTTCATTTTCATATTATTAAGCTTTAAAATTCAAAGTAAATATTTTTAACAATATTTTCAATCCGACCAGTCTGTGCGAATGGTGTATCCGGTTAGTTATGGATATGCTTATGAATCTAAAATGGATTAACTGAAATAACAGAATGGTAATACTCAGAAATCTGGTAGGCGCGATTGGATTCGAACCAACGACCCCCACCATGTCAAGGTGGTGCTCTAACCAACTGAGCTACGCGCCTGGGAAGAGCGGATTCTAACCGAAACAGCTAACTGCTACAAATGATATGTGCATTTGCAGCTAAAATAATGTTAGACAACTACGCGCTAGCAGAAAATCACGCAATAAGTTCAACTTTACCGCTATCCAAGTGGTAAATGCCGCCCACAATGCGAATTCTCTTTTGGTCGTGGTAGAAATCCAAGATAGGTGTTTTGCTTCGCAGTCTTTCGACTGTCATGATGACATTCATTTTAGTTACATTAATTAATCGGCTGCTTGATGTATCACTCACCGCTCTGACAGCAGGAGCAATTGCACTGGCCAATAATTGGATATGACCCGGAAAATGTTTGTGATGATCAACCGCATCCATTGCTGCTTTCACCGCACCGCAACTTTCATGGCCAAGAACCATAATTAATGGCGTGTTCAGAACAGCAACCGAATATTCAATAGTAGCTATGTTATCGTTAGTCAAATAATTACCGGCCCCGCGCGCAACAAAAAGATCGCCCTGCGCTTCGTCAAAACAATGCTCCGGACTGGCTCTGGAATCAGAACAACCCAGTATTGTGGCATACGGATTTTGACCGCCAATCAAAGCTGATTGTATATCATGAAAATCCAATGGCTTGGATTTCCCAGAAACATAGCGTTCGTTGCCTTGCATCAGTCTTTCCAATGCTTGATCTGGTGTTAAAACATTTTCCGGTTTCGGTGGAAGTGCGCGGGAAGTATTAGCGGATTTGCTCGCACTGGCATTTGCGATCTCCGCACGAATCATTCCAAGGCCTAAAGCAGTTGCTGCAGATAACTTGAGAAACGATCGCTTGCTGACATTTAAATTACAGTCTTCGGTCTGATTATTATTTTTTTGTTCGCATCGATAACACATATTAACGCCCCATGTTCAGAATTAACTAAAGTAATCAATTTTATACCTTTTGGTACGATCGATTGTTAAGTCAGGTTTGGCTTTGCGATAGCTAGTTACTGAATCTGGCGGCTATTTAAGAAAGGCAACATACTCTGTCTTTTCATTTGATTGATTACTATCACGTGATATCACGTAAAGCCAAATTGTCAATAATGTCCAAAAACTGAATTTCGAGTATACTGCCCCGCTGCAAGCGTTATCCAGTAAAAGAAAATTGATCTGGAAGCAATGTGTTAACACAGAATAAGAATTCTACATTTATAAATAATGAATTGGCATTTGCCAGGGAGAATTTATGTACAAGCTATTACCAAGCGTTTTATTATTTTTGATACTTACCATGCCGTATAGTGTCTTTTCCCACGAGGGAGAAGACCATTCACACGACACCCCCGCTGCTGAACCTTCATCACAATTGGAGAGTGGTAATGGGTGGCGAGTTGTTCGTTCTCTTGAGATAGGCACTTCTGGAAAATTCGTTCACATGGTACTTATTGACCATAGTGTTTATACAGATAAAACTATTTATAGCGCTGCTATCAATAGAATTTGCCCCTCCGATACCGAATTTTGCAGAATCAGGTTCTGGAGCCAAGAGCGTTTTATACCGGAAAAAGTTTCTCTAACAACCGAACAAAATAAGCAATTAAAAGCTGAATATCTAGTAAATAAGATCGCTGGCACGCATCATTTACGTTGGTCTTGCAGCGTTGATCCCGATAAGAAACATTGCTTCTAGAATCAAAACGCCGCAATAACACGCAATAAACTTGGATAAGTAGTGCAAAAATAAAAGAAATTACGTTATTCGAATTTTAGATATGCAAAGCACGCTTATCCACGCCAAGAGCAGCTTCATGAAACACTTCCGATAAGGATGGGTGAGCATGAACAATACAAGCAATATCCTCACTGCTGGCCGAAAATTTCATCGCCATTACCGCTTCTGAGATAAGTTCTGAAACATGCGGCCCGATCATATGAACTCCCAACACACGATCCGTTTTTTCATCTGCTAATATTTTAATAAACCCGCTGGTCTCGCCCATGGCGCGTGCACGCCCATTAGCGATAAAGGGAAACTGCCCGGCTTTATAGGTGATGCCCGCAGCTTTCAATTCCTGTTCATTCTTCCCTACCCAGGCAATTTCGGGTGCGGTATAAATAACCCAGGGTATGATATTAAAATCGACTGTCTCATTTTCACTAACCCGGCCTTTCTCAAAATGCATGATCATTTCAGCCACGGCCACACCTTCTTCAGATGCTTTATGCGCCAGCATTGGGCCGCGCACCACGTCTCCCACCGCATAAACGTTAGTCAGATTGGTGCGGCAGTATTGATCAACCGCAATAAATCCGCGCTCGTCCAATAGCAAACCGTTATCTTTAAAGCCCAATCCTGTGGTATTGGGAATGCGGCCAATGGCGATAATTAATTTATCGACTTCTAAGATCTGTTCCTGATTGCTGGAATCGCTGTAATTAACAACCACATTATTCTTGGATGTTTTGATCGATTTGATGCTAATTCCGGTATTGATCTGTAAACCGGATTCTTTGGCAAAGAGGCTCTTAGCCTCTTTGGCGACCTGTTCATCAGCCGCCATCAGGAATCCGGGCATCGCTTCCAGAATGGTAACTTCTGCCCCTAGCCGGCGCCATACACTACCCATTTCCAGGCCGATAACACCTGCACCAATAACACCCAACCGGTTGGGTGCTTCCGTTAACGCTAAAGCACCGGCATTATCCAAGATCCTGTCATTATCGATCGGTGCGAATGGTAACGATCGGGGTACCGAGCCGGTTGCTATGATGACATGCTTTGCCTGAACTGTTTCAGTATTGCCACTATCGTCAACTTTTATCTGCCAAGTAGTTGCAGACGCTTCCCGCTTTAATAGTGTTCCTTTGCCATGCATCGACTTAACTTTATTCTTCTTAAATAACGAGGCAATACCGGTAGTAAACGTGGTAACAATTTTGTCTTTGCGCGCAATCATGACGGGAACATCCACGGATACATTTTCCGTTGTGATACCGTGAGCGGATAACTTATGTTTTGTATGATGATAATTTTCTGAAGATTCCAGCAAAGCTTTCGATGGAATACAACCTACATTTAAACAGGTACCGCCAAGACTTGCCTTACCTTTTGGATTTTTCCATTCATCGATACAAATCGTATTCAAACCAAGCTGTGCGCAGCGGATCGCCGCAACATACCCTCCTGGGCCCGCACCAATAACTGCTACATCAAACGTTTCTGACATGATTAAAACCTTATGAAAAAATCTTATTAATGATGAAGTGATTTTAAATTAAAACAGATTGTGTTGTTTATGATTCGTTTTGATAGCTAAATAACAAGTCTACTGAAATGGGAGTTCCTGACTTTCACATCCAATCGCGCCAATCTCACGCACTGCTTGGACATATTCACCATTTTCGTGCAATTTTGTCAGTGAACCAAAATTATTCCTGGCATGCATACGGGCAAGGCGAGAAAGGCTTGTCGCCGGCATCTCCCAATGCAATCCGGTTAAAATTTCATCTGCGCCTGCGGGATTATTGCAAACCAATATCATGTCACAACCTGCGGTGAGCGCTGCTTGTGCCCGCGAAAGCATTGATTCCAGATAATCGCCAGCGCCACGCATACTCAAATCATCACTAAAAATACAACCTTCGAATTGTAATTCCGCACGTAAAATTTTTTGTAGCCAAATTGTCGAGAAGCCAGCAGGTTTTTGATCAATTTCTGGATAGATCACATGTGCCGGCATTATTCCAGCCAATCCTGAATCAATCATGTGTTTGAATGGCATGAGGTCATTCATTTCAATATCGATATACCGGCGCTGATCAATTGATTTTTCCAGGTGCGAATCGGTTTGGATATAGCCGTGACCTGGAAAATGTTTTCCTATCGCCAACATGCCGCCCTTTCTGAGACCAAGCATTAGATTATGCGCGAGAGCTGAAACCGCGTTAGGATCATGGTGAAAAGCACGATCACCGATAACACAGCTTTGCCCATGATCAAGATCCAGTACCGGCGTGAAGCTGAAATCCACACCGCAGGTGTTTAACTCCGCAGCTAGAACAAAGCCAACCTGTTTTGCAAGATGGCGTGCACGGGTGGGTTGCTTATCCCAGATTTTCCCTAATTCACGCATGGCAGGCAATCGTGTGAAGTCTTTCTGGAAACGCTGAACCCGGCCACCTTCGTGATCAACTGCGATCAGCAAATGGGGGTTTCGTAACGCATGAATCTGTTGCGTTAATTCCGTCAGCTGGCGATTGTTGGAGTAATTTCGTGCAAAGAGTATGACGCCACCCGTGAGCGGGTGCAAAAGTCTTTTTATGTCATCTTCGGTCAGTTGTGTACCGGCGATATCGAGCATCACTGGTCCAAGTGACATAATTACTTCTCCAGTACGACAAAAGCGCAAGCCATATTTATTTCATCACTGATGGAGAGATGATGTTGCGTAATACCTTTGTCGTTGATTAATTGATTGAGTTCAGGATGAAATTCAAAAAACGGTTTTCCCAAGTTATCATGGGTAATCGTAATATAAGTCAAATTAACCGGATGGCGCAAACCTGTTCCCATCGCTTTAGACAGTGCCTCTTTGGCAGCAAAGCGGCTGGCTAGAAACAAAACGGGCTTACTGCTTGAGTGATATTCCGCCCATTCGCTATCGGTTAATATACGTCGCGCAAACCGTTCTCCAAAACGATCCAGCGATTGTGCAATCCGAGACGATTCTACAATATCGGTTCCAATGCCATAGATCATTCACGCGCCTCAAGCATGAGTTGTTTCATTTCATGAACTGCTTGCTTAAAACCAACAAAAATAGCTCTGGCAACAATAGCGTGACCGATATTCAGTTCGGATATCTCCGGTAGGGCAGCAATCGGTTGAACATTTACATAGTGCAGACCATGCCCGGCATTAACTTTTAAACCAAGATCAATGCCCATTGCAACCGCCTTCTTTACTTCGGAAAATTGCTTTTCTTGCGCTTCCGGAGTAACTGCATCGGCATAACTACCCGTATGGATCTCGATGACGGGCGCACCGGCGCGAGCCGCTGCATTGATTTGTAGCGGATCGGCATTGATGAAAAGTGAAACGCGTATTCCCGCTTCCCCTAATTTTTGGCAGACACGTTTTATCTGATCAAAATATTTCACGACGTCAAGCCCGCCCTCTGTCGTCAACTCCTCACGCCGCTCAGGCACCAGGCAAATATCATGCGGTTTTATTTTAAGTGCAATAGCGATCATTTCTTCAGTCACGGCACTTTCAAGATTCATTCTTGTTGTTAACCGGTCACGCAGAATCTCCACATCGCGATCTTGAATATGGCGGCGATCTTCACGCAAATGCAATGTGATGGCATCAGCACCGGCTGATTCAGCGATCAGTGCCGCTTCTACTGGATCCGGATAGCTGGTTCCTCGTGCCTGTCGTAATGTAGCCACATGATCAATATTGACGCCTAATTCAATCATAATTTAAGTTTCCCAAAATGCCAGCCAGTAAAAATAACTTAGATCTGTTTATTCATAACCTAGATTTCTCAATACACTTTCACTATCCGCCCATCCGCTTTTCACTTTTACCCAGACCTCCAGATATACTTTACCCCCCACTAGCAACTCCATATCCTTACGTGCCTGGCTGGCTATTTGCTTTAATTTCTCACCTTTCTTTCCAATAATAATCGCTTTTTGATTCGATTTTTCAACAAGGATAGTTGCATAAATCTTGTGCAAATCACCCTCCAGGTTAAATTGATCCACCACGACACTGGTTGAGTAAGGAATTTCATCACCGACCAAACGAAACAATTTCTCACGAATAAATTCTCCCGCAATAAATCGCTGACTGCGGTCCGTTATTTCATCTTTATCAAACAAGGGCCGGTTAACTGGCAGATAGGTGCGGATTGTAGTAAGCAGCTCTGGCAATTGCATTTTATGTATGGCGCTAACCGGTATAATAGTTGCAAATTCGAATGTTTTCGACATCTTACTTAAGAATGGCAACAATTGATTCTTGTCAGCCAGCTTGTCAATTTTATTGATTACTAAAATAACCGGGACATTCTTTGGAAGAATTTTTAGGGCGGCTAGATCGCGTTGATCAAAATGCATTGCTTCAATAACAAACAAAATAACATCCACATCTTGCATACTTTGCGTTACCACACGATTCATTGCAGTATTTAAACGGTTAGTATATTGCGTTTGGAAACCGGGTGTATCAACAAAAACAAATTGTGTTTGTTCATCCGTTAAAATGCCGTTAATACGGAAACGAGTGGTTTGTGCTTTCTTGGAGGTGATGCTGATTTTCTGCTGCAGCAACTTATTCAGTAATGTCGATTTACCAACATTTGGCCGGCCAATAATAGCAATGTAGCCAGTTCGAAAATTGGCCTCAGTGGTCATTCTGACAAATCATAGCTATTAACGTAGTAACATTCATTTTAGGAGTAATCATGATGCGGACATGCTTCTTCATAGGCTAATTTTGCTGCTGCCTGCTCTGCACTACGGCGGCTCGCACCTTCGCCTAAGGTGCGAATATTAAACATAGGTATCACACATTCCACTTTAAATTTCTGTTTATGTGCTTTGCCACTAGTTGTAACCACAACATATTCCGGCAATGCCATTTTCTGGCTTTGCAAGAATTCCTGTAATAAAGTTTTGGGATCTTTGCCTTGTGTTCTAAAATCAATACTTTGCATAAATGGTAAGTAAAGCGTCCTAATGACATCTTCAGCCCGTGCATAATTACTATCCAAATAAATGGCACCCAATACCGCTTCCAAAGCATCAGCCAGAATGGAGGGGCGCTGACAGCCGCCGCTCTTTAACTCGCCTTCCCCTAATCTTATCAGCTTATCCATCTGCAAACTAAGCGCCATATCAGATAATGCCTGCTGATTAACAAAATTGGCGCGAAGCCGTGATAAATGCCCTTCCGGTAAATCCGGAAAGTATTTATAAATTAACCCGGCAATTGCACAATTCAATACAGCATCGCCCAGAAATTCGAGGCGTTCGTTGTGAAATGCGCTATGACTTCGATGTGTCAGTGCTTCTTGCAGCAATTTACGTTCTGTAAAAGAATAGCCTATGCGATTGCAGAATGTATCGAGTAAAAATTGATAATTACTTGGTATTGTGTCATGTGGCATCGTATTGCCTGATATCAATCGCTAATGGCTTCAAAATCTATATTTAATGATAGATTGGCAATGAGTGGAATTTTTGTTGTATATTCTGCGCTCAAAACAATACGGCCATTTTCCTTATTGATTTTAATATCCTGCCCGCTAATGGATTTAATATTATCAATTGAAGCGCGTTTATTAAACGATAGTCTTATCTGATTCAAATCCATACTCTGCGAATTAGTGTCCTTGATTATCGCTGTTAAGTTTTTTTGGATCGTGGAATACTCAATATAAGCCGGAGCAATTCTCAAACCGGAAATAGCAATCAAAATCAAGATCACAGACCACACCAGCAAACTGGACAAACTGATGCCTTGTTGTTTCTGTAGCGACTTGTGATATCTCATGCATTACTCCTCACCCAAGAGAAAGCTTCAAGTATTATTTTATAGACAGGCCAATTCGACCAAAATCACCAAAATTCCACCAAATTATAAAAGCCTTACCAACGATATTCTCTTCTGGAACAAAACCCCAATATCGGCTATCGCTACTGCTGTCGCGATTATCGCCTAGGGTAAAATATCTTCCTGCCGGTACTTCACAAGTAAACCCTGTACGGCGATACTTACAGTTATCTCGAAACTCAAATTCCCTGACATTGGAATATTGAAGCCCTTTCACTTCCTGATTAATCAGAATGGAATGGCTATCTTCGTTCAAATATTCGGAAAATCTGTCGGAATAAATATATCCAAACCCAGATTCAACATATTTGTAATCGCCTTCGTATTCCATTTTTATCACCTCACCATTAATAATCAATTGTTTATTATGATAAGTGATCACATCGCCAGGTAAGCCGATGACTCGCTTGATGTAATCAATCGATGGATCCTCCGGATAACGAAATACCAGTACATCGCCGCGCTTGGGTTCATTCATATCCATGATTTTCTTGTTGAGAACTGGAAGACGAATGCCATACGTGTATTTATTGACCAGAATGAAATCACCGACTAATAATGTCGGTATCATTGAACCAGAAGGTATTTTGAATGGTTCGATGACAAATGAGCGCAGACTGAAAACAATCAGAATGATTGGAAAAAAACTTTTAGGATATTCTACCCACCAAGGCTCACTTTCACCTGCCGCGCGTTTTTTCTTCCAAAACAGGTAATCTAATAAACAAATACTACCGGTGATTACTAGCAGCACAAACAGAATCAAAGGAAAATTCATTTTGATTCCTTTGATAACACATTAAATATCGCATTAAAGCGATTCAGCTCTAATTCAGAATTCAATACGCGAACTGTACTTTTACTATTCATTATTTATTATCAACCTGCAAAATTGCCAGAAATGCTTCTTGCGGAATTTCTACATTACCAACCCGTTTCATTCTCTTTTTACCTGCTTTTTGTTTCTCCAGCAACTTTCGTTTACGGGATATATCGCCACCGTAACATTTTGCCAACACATTCTTACGTAACGCCTTAACCGTCTCACGCGAAATAATATGCGCGCCAATCGCTGCCTGCACTGCGATATCAAACATCTGACGAGGAATTAATTGGCGCATTTTTTGCACTAACTCGCGGCCTCGATATTGACTGCTGCTTCGATGGATAATTAAAGATAACGCATCGACTTTCTCGCCATTAATCAAGATATCCAGTTTCACTAAATCTGAAGCGCGAAATTCTTTGAATTCATAATCTAACGAAGCATAACCGCGGCTGGTCGATTTCAAACGATCAAAAAAATCCATCACGACTTCGTTTAAAGGCATTTCATAGGTGAGCATGACTTGTTTACCCATATACTGCATATTCGTTTGATTACCGCGCTTACTAACGCACAATGTAATCACTGCGCCAACAAATTCTTCTGGTACTAGGATCGTTGAAGTAATTATGGGCTCACGAATCTCAGCGATTTTAGAAAGATCAGGGATTTTTGATGGGTTTTCAATTTCAATTATCGTGCCATCGCGCATCAGTATCTGATAAACCACTGTCGGAGCAGTAGTAATCAAATCCATGTCATATTCTCTTTCTAGCCGCTCCTGCACGATATCCATGTGCAGCAAGCCAAGAAAACCGCAACGAAAACCGAAACCAAGCGCTTGGGATACTTCTGGTTCAAAATGGAGTGATGAGTCGTTTAGTTTCAGTTTTTCCAGTGCTGAACGCAAAGCATCATATTGATTGGATTCGATGGGATACAACCCGGCGAATACCTGCGGCTTTATTTCTTTAAAACCCTGCAACGGTGTTTCAGCTGGACGGATTGCTGATGTTACCGTATCACCTACTTTTGCCGCATCCAATTCTTTGATGCCGGAAATGATAAAACCAACTTCTCCCGCGCTTAGCGTTTCACGGTAAAGTGATTTGGGCACAAACACACCCACATGCTCACACAGCTGCACTGCCTTGCTGGCCATCAGTAAAATCTTATCACCAGGCTTTATTGTCCCATCCATGACTCTGACCAATATAACAACGCCAACATAATTATCAAACCAAGAATCGATAATCAACGCTTTTAGCGGTGCATTAGGATCTCCTTTCGGTGCGGGAATTTTTGCAATCAGTGCTTCTATAACATCCTCGACACCTTCTCCGGTTTTTGCGCTGACTCTAACCGCATCATGCGCATCAATGCCAATTACCTCCTCAATGTTGCCAATAACGCGTTCAGGATCGGCAGCCGGCAAATCAATCTTATTTAAAACTGGGACAACCTCAACACCTTGCTCAATCGCGGTATAACAATTAGCAACTGTCTGCGCCTCAACACCCTGTGATGCATCCACAACGAGAAGCGCTCCCTCACATGCTGCAAGTGAACGAGAAACTTCATACGAAAAATCAACATGCCCGGGTGTATCAATTAAATTCAATAAATAAGTCTCACCACTTCTTGCCTTATAGTGCAACGCCGCAGTCTGTGCTTTGATGGTAATGCCTCGTTCACGCTCCAAATCCATGGAATCCAGCACTTGTTCTTCCATTTCACGATCGGACAGGCCGCCGCATAAATGAATAATGCGATCCGCCAATGTGGATTTGCCGTGATCAATATGTGCAATGATGGAAAAATTACGGATATGCTGCATCAGGATATGAGATATAAAAATAGATTCCTAGTGATAGGGGAAATTAACATTGCCAAGCCGGAAATTAAAATATTGTATTGGCAGTTAAAAGAGGCAGCATTCTATCGAAATTTACCAAGATAATCATCTAAAGCTGCTACATCAAGAAAGTAATGGCAGATCTCTTGGTTAGTCAATGGAGACACTAGCACCGGAATTTTCTCTCCATATAGCGCAATCAATTCCGCATCGGAGTCGATATCAATAACCTTGAAGTTAAAAGATATCCGCTCTTGTATATCTTGCAAAGCAACTATCATGTTTTGGCAAAGGTGACAGTCTTCACGTCCATATACGATCAATGTTTTTACCTCATCCGAGGTAAAGGGATTTAGTTCAATTTTTTTTGTCATCATCAGTAAGTTTCATAGTGATGAAAGTAGTGATGTCCCCTCTTTTAACGAGCAAAGCGATATTTTTCCCGCTTTTTACTTGTTTAAGCAATTCATTAAACTGCTCAATACTATTCACATCCTTACTGTTAAATCCAAGAATAATATCTCCAATACGGATTCCTGATCGACTGGCAATACCGGGTTGCATGTCTTCAACCAATAGTCCGTTAGAAATTTCCAATTGTTTTTTTTGCTCAGCAGTAATCTCACTTAGTGCTAGTCCAAGCCGGTTTGAAGTATCCGTTTTTTTTCCTTGCTTAAGTTTCCGGTTTTCTGCCGCTTCATCAGATGGCGTTTCTCCAACTTCAACCTTTACAGTCTTTAAAGAACCATCTCGCCAAATCTGTATAGAAACTTTTGTACCCGGTTTGGTATTGCCGACTATGCGCGGCAAATCAGCAGAGGTTGTAATTCCTTTCTCATCAAACTGCACTATGATATCGCGGGCTTTAATTCCTGCCAGATCTGCAGGACCGCCCTTTTCCACGGAAACGACTAAAGCACCCTTTCCATCTGTCAAACCAAAAGACTCCGCTAACTCCTTGGTTACTTCCTGAATCATTACGCCAATTCTTCCACGACTAACTTTACCGCTGACTTTTAATTGGTCCGCAATTTCAGTTGCAACATTTATCGGTATGGCAAATGACAATCCCATAAATCCACCCGTCCGGCTGTAGATTTGAGAGTTAATACCGACTACTTCACCCTTCATGTTAAACAAAGGCCCTCCGGAATTTCCCGGATTAATCGCCACATCTGTTTGTATAAATGGAACAAAATTTTCTTGTGCCAAGGAACGTCCTTTAGCACTCACAATACCAGCGGTCACGCTATGTTCGAAGCCGAAAGGCGATCCGATAGCAACCACCCATTCGCCGACTTTAAGATTCTCCGGATTTCCTTGTGTGACTTTGGGCAAATCAGTTGCATTTATCTTGATTAATGCAATATCTGTTTTTCTATCCGTGCCGATAATTTCTGCAACGAATTCACGCTTGTCATTCAGCTTTACAGTAATCTCATCAGCAGTCTCAACAACATGGGCATTGGTCAAGATATAACCATCTGAGCTAATAATAAAACCTGATCCCAATGATTTAGGTTCAGATTTTCTCGGCGCAGGAAAAGGCTGCATATGCCGTTTAAAAAAATCATAAAAAGGTGAATTCTCAGGAATACCAGGTATCTCAGGAACAATTTGATTATTCAGTGTGGTTAAATTCTGTACGGCACTGATATTGACTACTGCCGCACCATGTTTCTCAACTAATCCAGTAAAATCCGGCAGTTCATTGGCCTGTGCCAAAACTGTTGATGAATAGAAAAATAATGAGATTAATATAAGTTGAAGCATGACTTTCATCCTCACAATAAACCTGTGCAAGTAGTTAACGTTTATATGCATGTAATTTACCGATCAATTCGGGGAATATATTGAATTCTCTAATCAGCGGAATGTATGAAGAAAAAACAGGATAATAAATGATTTCAGGCCAAAACGCGCATAGTGACACGTCTTTGAATAATAAGCCAGTATCAGATCAATTTCATTAAACCTTTTAGTCCATGGCAGGAATGCAAATATATTTAGCGCTCTAATTTGCTGGAACCCTATCTTTCTTGATGACAGAATCTCCAATTAATTTTATAGTTTCCAAAGGGACTTCACCAATTGTTGTTATTTTATTATCATCCAGCATGCGCACATATATATTAATTGCGCCACGGCTTGTAAAGAAGCCAGGTAGAGGTGTCGGTGCATCCATAGTAATTGGCTCTATAAAAACAGACACTGTTGCAAGTCCATCGGATAGAGCAATGTGATCCACAGGTATCGGTTTCTCGGCAAAATTACGTTTCATTTCAACCAATTTCCTGAAACCAGCGGGCAGACTCATGACTTGCCACTTCAATTCGCCCGCATTTAAAAAGGAAGTAATTAAATCAGTTACCTTCCACTCATCTTGAACCATGGATTGACTCGGTTTCAATAAATCGGCATGAATCTCCCCATCAATTTCAAGTTGCGCAAATGCGAATTGTTCAATAATTTCGTTACCATTCATTACTGCAGCTTTCAGTAGCAATCCTGTTTCGACGTCAATCCAGAATCGATGACCATGGCGTAAAGAATCTCTTGGTGTCAAAGACAGAACTTGACATTGATGGTCCGTTACTCGCTCAAGTCTGTCTTCATTAATGTAATAGTTTTCATCAATAGTAGTATCAAAAGGCCGGGGAAGAATGTCAGGAAAAAATTTACGGAACCAGCGCTTTTCCGTGTAAATTCTTTTGCTTTCCGGCAGATAACATTTCATTTCGTCATTATTGCGAAAAACGATTCGCGGCGCCCCATCTAAAACTTCGACTTTCTCACGCTCACTAATTTGATCGACTTTATGAACGATACGTGATGTTTCCATATGGCCATCAGCGTAGTAAACAAATGTCCCAGAATAATTGTGCCGACGCGGCGCATCGGCCATTTTCTTCAACCAATCCAGTGCACTTTCAGATGAACGGGGTAACTCCTGTGCGAATGTTGCTTGAAAACTAAATGCTAACAATAAAAGCAATGCGATTATATTGCGGCTAATCATCTACCATATCTTTCGTGATATTCGGTTACGCTATTAACATTAGTGATTTGTCCGCGCATCGTAACCCCTGGAGAGAATTCTCTATGCACAAACAGATAATCATTAATTTCAATCGGGGGATGGGGATAATTATGTATTGTTGGCGGTGAAGAAACTATGGAGGGTGCTATAGTCAAATTATTATGATTCGGTTGTTCCGCCATGATTATTTGCTGGGGCTCATGTAAATTTTGCATGACCAGCCAAGCTGATATCATCGCAATCACAGAAGCCGCCACCGAAAACGCATATATTTTGCGCTTGAGTTTTTTTTCTATGTTAGATACGTTTGGAGAAAGTATGGTTGGTTCGGTTTTTAATTTTTGACTGACGCTAGAGGATATGTTCATTGATAATCGCGAAGATTGTCGGAGCGTGTCACCAATCAGATGATAAGTTTCCCATTCCTCCTGCAAATTATCATCCTTTCTTACTGCCTCGATAACATTCGAAACATCGCGTTGATCAAGTTCACCATCCATTAATGCAGATACTTTACTTTTCACATTACCACCTCTTGTCTTTACTAGTCCCCAATAAAGGACGTAACTGTTCAGATATTGCTTCTCGTGCACGAAATATACGCGAACGAACAGTCCCTATAGGACAGTCCATAATATTCGCGATTTCTTCATAACTTAATCCATCAATTTCTCTTAAAGTAATTGCTGTGCGCAGTTCTTCAGGCAATGAGTCCAGTGTTTGATTAACAGTTTGAGCAATTTGTTTGCTCATCAGTTCACTTTCTGGTGTATTCATTTCCTTTAATAAACCGCTATCCTCAAAGTCTTCAGCGTCCTCATTGTCGAACCCTTGCAAAACGGGCAGCTTACGTCCTTGAGATACCAGAAAATTTTTAGCAGTATTGATACCAATCCGGTATAACCACGTGTAAAAAGCGCTATCTCCACGAAATGAAGGTAATGCTCTATATGCTTTAACAAAAGCTTCTTGCGTTACATCCTCAACTTCAGCCGAATCGCGTATAAATTGCGATAACAAGCGAGCCAGCTTGCGCTGATATTTGATTACTAGTAGATCAAATGCATGCTTATCTCCGCCTTGAACTCTCTCTACTAACTGTTGATCGATCTCCCGATCACCCATACAACACGATCCCTGAGCATTTAAATGAATTTGTAATTTTATTTTTGTTCCATCAAATGTAGCATAATGACACAACAGAACAAGTATACCTATCCAAATCAATCTCGGGAACTACGTAATTACATCTCATATTTTCTAAAGACAATTAACCCTGTTAATTAGTTCACTATTTGACTTTCAGAAATCAAAACACGATAAATCTTTGAATACAGGCATGCAGCACTTTGAGTCTGTTATTATTCAGTCCTCTAATATAATTTAATATAGCCCAGCTTAATGTCTAAAAACAACTTTGATACGCTCATTATTGGCAGCGGATTGGCTGGATTCACACTCGCATTGCATTTAGCACAGCATAAAAAAATAGGTATCATCACTAAGCAGACTGTTGATTCAGGCGCCAGTTCGTGGGCGCAAGGAGGCATTGCAGCTGCGCTATCGAATGATGATTCCCCGTCAAAGCATGTTCAGGATACGCTAATCGCCGGAGCGGGTTTATGCGATGAGAAAATCACTCGCTATGTTGCTGAGAATGCGGCTAACGCAATACACTGGTTGATAGACCAAGGGGTTATTTTCACCAGTGATCAGAAAAATGAAACGGGGTATCACCTTACCAAAGAAGGTGGCCATAGCATGCGGCGAATTATTCACAGTGGCGATGCAACCGGAAAAGCTGTTCAACAAGCATTAATCCAGAAAATAAAAACGCACCCGAACATTTCCGTATTGGAACATCATATCGCGATCGATCTGATTACCAGCGACAAACTACCTGATTATGCGGATACGCAGCACAAACGATGCTTTGGCGCTTACGTTCTCGACAAGAAAAAAGATCGGGTACTGACATTTACAGCGCAAAACACCGTACTCGCAACAGGCGGAGCCAGCAAGGTTTATCTCTATACCACAAATCCGGATACAGCGACTGGCGATGGCATTGCGATGGGTTGGCGGGCAGGTTGCCGGATAGCGAATATGGAATTTATTCAATTTCATCCGACTTGTCTTTATCATCCCCATGCAAAATCATTTTTAATCAGTGAGGCTGTCCGTGGCGAAGGCGGGTTATTAAAACTCCCCAATGGGGATCGCTTCATGCCCTGGCACGATCAACGCGCGGAACTAGCACCCCGTGATATTGTCGCTCGCGCCATTGATTTTGAAATGAAAAAAAGAGGATTGGATTGCGTCTATCTGGATATATCCCATAAACCAGCCAGCTTTCTAAAAGAACATTTCCCAACAATTTACGCCCGCTGTCTAGAACTGGGAATCGATATTACCAAAGAACCGATTCCTGTTGTTCCTGCCGCACACTACACGTGCGGCGGCGTTGTTACCGACAAACATGGTAGAACCGACTTAAATAATCTCTATGCCATCGGAGAAACAGCGCATACGGGATTGCATGGCGCCAACCGCTTAGCCAGTAACTCACTGCTAGAATGTCTGGTATTGGCCCAAGCTGCAGGCAACGACATTCGCAATCAAGCCGCTAATGGGTTACCAGAGCTGCCTGATTGGGATGAAAGCCGTGTTACAGACGCCGATGAAGAGATCGTCATCGCACACAATTGGGATGAATTACGCCGTTTTATGTGGAGCTATGTCGGCATTGTCCGCACAACAAAACGGCTACAACGCGCACAGCGCCGCATTGAGCTATTACGAGAAGAAATCAATGAATACTATATAAATTTTCGTGTCACAAGCGATCTGTTAGAATTACGCAACCTTGTCGACAGCGCCGATTTAATCGTACGGAGTGCAATGCTGCGTCACGAAAGCCGGGGATTACACTATAGCAAAGACTACCCGGATACATTGCCGATAGCCGAAAATACTGTGCTTCAAAGGAAAATTTCTTAAAAAATAGTTTCAAAGTTTGTTCGAATCGGCTTACCTTCAGCGCTAATCAAATAAAAATAGTGATTCTTATAGTATTGCCAGCCTGCGGAAGCCTGCGTTAAACTCATCTCCTTTATTTATAACCAACTTTCATAGCAAACGACGCAAATCCATTGGGCAGATCCGCAAATCGTGCAATGGTGCCAGTATTTACTGGATAGTTATGCCCATTGGGTCAAACAGGAACTCATTCAGCGCAACGACACACCACTCGAACAGGCCGAGCGATTATTCAGTAGCGCCTTTGTGGTGGCTTCACACGGTGTAGAAAATGATCCCCTATTGAATTATGGCAATCAGGCAGCGCTAAATTTATGGACTATGGATTGGCAGCAATTCACACAAACACCATCTCGCTTAACTGCTGAACCGATCAATCGTGAAGAGCGCGCGCGTATGCTAGAACAAGCCAAAACACAGGGCTATATTTCTGACTATCGCGGCGTGAGAATTTCCAGTACTGGGAAGCGCTTCCTGGTTGATCAAGCGATCATCTGGAATATTCACAAACCCGATGGTACTGCAATTGGACAAGGTGCTACATTTTCTTCCTGGAAGTACTTAACTTGTGTTTTCTCTATCGGGATACAAAACAAATTTGCCCAGAACTCAGATCTGGTTTATTCTTTGCCCCCGGTTTGTTAAGACTGGAGAAGTGACCGAGCGGCTTAAGGTGCACGCCTGGAAAGCGTGTGTACGGCTCAAACCGTACCGCGGGTTCGAATCCCGCCTTCTCCGCCAATACAATAAGACAATCTTATGATTTAATTAACTTATTTAGTTATTATTAATTCTGCACTATCAAATTGACTATCAAATCTCAAACCAATTGATAGACCCTCACAGTTAACCTCTCAATCAGTAGTACCCGCCCTCCCCCTTTTTCTATTTTGCAAAGCATAATCCTAAATTCCTCAGTTATAATTTAGGATTAAAATGGCTGTAATCTAATACCACCAATGATTCCCGGTATAAAATGTTAACTGCTCCTCAGTTGCAGCTGACAGGCTGAGAGCAATATGTGACAGCACTTTCAGCAGATTTTGATTATTTCACAAAAATCTCACCTGATTGGTGATGCCATGTATCTTTCAAAAAACCTTAATCAGTAGGGCTCTTGAACGATTTAAGAGTCTTCAACTGAGGAATTTAGGATAATCACCATAAGCTTTGTCAATATCGAAGTAAAAGGGTATCAAATAGCGCGCGAAAAGTGTACGAGTTAGGTTAATAAAAATAGGTACTTAACCTCTTGGTTTTGCGCCTTTGATTTTTTATTTCTTGAGTTTCATCAAAAGCGTCGGATATCGTAAACTAAGACCGATCTGAACAAAGTATTCTGGTAGGTTAAATTTGTATGTGCGCATTTGCCGGATGAACCAGCTTGGTTTAAGCCTTAGGTAGCCGCGCATATTTTCGGAAAGAGCAACGAAGAGATCCGAATCCTCGTTGTAAAGCTCGAAGCCGTTCGAGTAGCTTCTTGAAGTTAGACGATCATAACTTCCAGTATGCTGACAGTTTTCACAACCGAACCCATGAAACCCGGTAAAGACGGTAAAGGCGGTGATTTCCCGATATAAAGTCTCATTAATTTTTATGCTTCTAAACTGTTTTCAGTAATTTCTGCCAATGCTTTTAGATCAAAGACATAGGGAGTTGAATTATGAGAGGACTGGGAATCCTAATTTGCTGGATTGGCAGAAACGGTATGGAACGGAAGAAGCTTGTGCGAAGGCTGCTGATGCAGCAACGCAGGCCGGGATGGTTTCCGTTGCCCTCGCTACGGGCATGATCATGGCTATGTCATCAACGCATGCCATACAACATAGGTGTCCGCCGCATTTCACATGACTGTTTCGAGCTGGGGGAGCTGTCATGTGAAAAACGAAAGGAAACAAAAACTTATTTATCTGGGACCGGAAATGCTCGCAGCAGCTCTGCTGAACCTTGCGCTTCATTCTGATGAAGCAGATGATCTGATTGAACAATTGATGGCCACACCAAAGGAAAATGTTCAACGGTTCAAAAAGAAACTTTCCGACCTGAAACATTCAAGACGTTTTATCGATTGGCGAGGTGCTGCCGGGTTGGCCCGGAAACTTGAAATGCTGCTGCAGGATTTGAAGGCTGGTATTGATGATCCGATCCCAGGAATCGAACTCGTTAAGGTGTTTTACGAGGCCGACAATACCATTTTTGAGATGTGTGATGACTCTAGCGTACTCCGGTATTAATATTGGCGATGTATTGATCTGGTCGATGAAATAATTGTAGACATTAATGAGGGTATCCTAAATTTTGTGTAAGTGGCGGTAATTACTGCTGAGGCATCCTTTCCTCAAACTGAATAGTAAACCTGTTTAACGCAGGTTTCCAATCGCGCAGTGGCATCGTCCATTTCTTGCTGATATTGATCAGTGCCAAATAGAACAATTTAGTAACAGCTTCATCATTTGGAAATGAGCTCCTATTTTTACTAACTTTACGTAAACTCATGTTCACCGACTCAATGGCATTGGTGGTGTAAATGATTTTGCGTATTTCAGGGGGGTAATCGAAGAACGGAATAATACGCATCCAATTGTTACGCCAGGATTTAGCAATTGGCGGATAAGCATCATCCCATTTCACTTCAAATTCAGTGAGATATTGCTCTGCCTCGTCTGCTGTTGATGCGCTGTAAACGCGCTTCAAATCAGTTGCAACCAGACCGCGTTTATTCCAGCCCACGTAATTTAAACTATTACGCACCATATGCACAATTCAAAGCTGTACCGTGGCTTGCGGGTAGACCGCCTCAATGGCTTCAGGAAAGCCTTTTAAGCCATCCACACAGGCGATGAAGATGTCTTGTATGCCACGGTTCTTAAGTTCAGTGACAACGCCCAGCCAGAATTTAGCACCTTCAGTCTGTGAGACCCATAAACCCAGCACTTCTTTTTCGCCTTGCATGTTTATGCCAATGGCAAGGTATACGGCTTTGGTACGCACCGCACCGGCATCACGGACTTTGACGTGGATGCAATCCAGATAAATGACGGGATAGACTGCATCCAGCGGGCGGGACTGCCATTGCTTCACATCTTCCATCACTGCATCGGTAACGGATGAGATCAGTGTAGGCGAAACCTCCGCACCATACATCTCGATCAGGTGACTCTGGATTTCGCGTACCGTCATACCACGCGAGTACAGTGATATGATCTTGTCATCAAAGCCAGTCCAGCGTGTTTGGTGCTTAGAGATCAGTTGTGGTTCAAAGCTGCCCTCGCGATCACGAGGGATTTCAATCGGCAACTCACCAAATTCACCCTTAAGGGTCTTGCTGCTTTTGCCGTTGCGGGCATTGCCAGTGAGGTTGCTGACAGTAGCATGTTTGTCATGACCCAAGTGCTCAGTCATTTCCGCTTGTAACGCACGTTCAATCAGCGCCTTGGTGAGTTGCTTAAGTAAGCCATTCTCTCCAATTAGGTCTTCTGGCTTTTTATAGCCTGATAACAGTTGGTCAATTAAATCGTTGGGTAAAGTTCTTGTTGTCGTCATTTCTTATCCATTTCTGAAAGTAGCAGTTTCCTGCAAAATGACCACTTACACAAAATTTCTTACACCCTCCACCTGTTCAAACTCTTCAGGTATCTTAATACGACCTTTCAGGCTAGTACGAAATGCATTTACTACTGCGCCACCTTCTGGGGCAAACATAATTGCCAAAAACCGAGCAATTGATTTTTCAACACGTGGAAGCATGTAAATTTCAGAATTCCATTAGTTTGATTAAAGTTTCAGGTTTGAAGGACAAATAAACAAATGCATCGGGCTTTATTAAATCTACAAACATTTCACTTTTTACGGATTATCTCTATGCTTTATTTAGGATAGGCACAACAGCTTTGCTCTTGTACCCGGTATAGGTAACAGACTGGCTATGCCAGACTGTGATGACGGATGGTAGGTTCTTGCAACATCGGTATAGCAGCCAATATAAATTTTTACACAATTTTTACGCCACAGCCTTTCAATTCAACTCCATTTTTACACACAATTGTTTATATTGAATAAGTAAATAACTTTAGTGTAAGTATATGGATCTTAATTATTATCTCTGTTTTGTAATTTTGTGTGTAGTATTGATCATAGGGTTGATCGCCAACTACTATCATGAGGAATAAAAGATGAATTGGATTTATTGGCTAACCGGTATTCTTGCTATCTTATTGTTCATATACCTGCTCTACGCATTATTCAACGCTGAGGAGGTTACATGAACACATCACCTTGGATACAAATCGGTTTATTTCTTACTGTTCTCTTCGTTGTTGCCTGGCCTTTAGGCCGCTATCTCGCCAGCATATCTGATGGGCAACTAACACGCCGCTTCATTTGGTTGGATAAATTCGAACATGGATTCTGTCGTTTTATTGGCACTAATCCAGCAGAAGATATGCCATGGCAACGTTATGCAACAGCTATCGTGCTATTCAATGTTATAGGTGTGGTTGTTGTGTATGGCTTACAACGTTTCCAGAGTGAATTGCCTCTGAATCCTCAATCACTTGGCGATGTTTCTTCAGATTCAGCCTTCAATACAGCAATATCCTTTGTCACCAATACCAACTGGCAAGGTTATGGTGGCGAATCGACGATGAGTTATCTGACGCAGATGCTCGCTTTGACGGTACAGAACTTCGCATCAAGTGCAACCGGTATCGCCGTTGTTATTGCACTGATCCGAGGCTTTACGCGAAAGAATGCTGCTGGTATCGGTAATGCCTGGCTCGATTTATCACGTTCAATATTCTATGTGCTATTGCCACTGTCTTTAGTATTCGCATTAATTCTAGTAAACCAAGGAGTCATTCAGAATTTCAATGCTTATCAAGATGTCAAGCTGATAGAACCGCTTGAATATGCCGCACCGAAGCAGGATCTTAATGGTCAGCCGTTGCAAGATGATCATGGGAACGTGATCATGGAGACGATCAAAACAGATAAACAGTCAATTGCGATGGGGCCGGTTGCATCGCAGGAAGCAATTAAATTGCTCGGTACCAACGGTGGCGGTTTCTTTAATGCAAACTCAGCGCACCCTTTTGAGAACCCAACACCGCTCACTAATTTTTTGGAAATGATCAGCATCTTCCTGATTCCGACCGCACTCTGCTTTGCTTTTGGTCAAATGGTCGGAGACCAACGGCAAGGATGGACAATTCTTGCTGCGATGACTGTGCTATTCATTACGATGGCAACCGTTGCACTGTGGTCTGAATCCCACTCGAATCCACTTATCACCCAACTGGGTGTGGATGGTTCAATGGGCAATCTCGAAGGTAAGGAAATCCGGTTTGGCATTATTTCTTCTGCATTATTTGCGACGGTCACGACAGCTGCCTCTTGTGGAGCGGTCAATGCGATGCATGATAGTTTTCTGCCATTGGGCGGTTTAGTTCCGATGGGATTGATGATGCTCGGTGAAGTTGTGTTTGGTGGAGTTGGGGCGGGGTTATATGGGATGCTCATATTCGCTATGCTCGCCGTTTTTTTATCAGGATTGATGATCGGCCGCACACCGGAATATTTAGGTAAGAAGATCGGAGTATTCGAGATGAAGATGGTGTCGATTGCGATCCTGGTTGTACCCATGCTAGTGCTCGGTGGTACCGCAATCGCCGTTGTTACTGAAGTAGGCAAGGCGAGTATGGCTAACCCGGGCGCACATGGACTCTCCGAAGTGCTGTATGCATTCACTTCGGCTGGAAATAATAATGGATCCGCCTTCGCGGGACTCTCATCTAATACACCTTTTTACAATATTCTGCTTGCTATCGCAATGTGGTTTGGGCGATTCGGCGTCATTATTCCCGTACTAGCCATTGCCGGCAAATTGGCAGCACAACCCAAACTCGCTGTAACCGGTGGAACGCTACCGACCCATGGGCCGCTGTTCGTCATCTTACTCATTAGTACAGTACTCATATTTGGGGCACTCAACTATGTCCCAGCGTTAGCGCTTGGCCCTATCATCGAACACTTGCAGCTATTCTCACACTAACAGGTAGGAGTATTCATGAAAAAAACACGAACCCTTCCTTTATTCGACCCAGTATTGATTAAACCGGCACTCCTCAATGCGTTGAAGAAACTTACACCGCAAGCGCAATGGCGTAATCCGGTTATGTTTGTCGTCTGGGTCGGTAGTGTCCTCACGACGATATTGGGTATTGATGCCCTCGTCGGCCATGGCGAAGCACCAGCAGGATTCATTTTTACGATTGCTGCATGGCTATGGTTTACCGTTTTATTCGCCAATTTTGCGGAAGCACTCGCTGAAGGTCGAGGCAAAGCACAGGCAGCAGCCTTGCGCGGTGCGCGGAAGAATATTATTGCAAAGAAATTAGCCGAACCTAAGCGCGATGCAAAAATTACGACTATCGACTCCATATCGCTGCGAAAAGGAGATATCGTGCTCATTGAAGCCGGCGATTTCATTCCGGCTGATGGTGAAGTCATCGAAGGTGTTGCTTCTGTCGATGAATCCGCTATCACCGGAGAATCTGCACCGGTTATCCGCGAATCGGGCGGCGATTTTTCAGCGGTTACTGGCGGCACGCGCATCCTATCGGATTGGCTGGTAATTCGCGTGACAGCCAATCCAGGAGAGGCATTCCTGGATCGCATGATTGCAATGGTAGAAAATACCAAACGTAAGAAAACGCCAAACGAGATAGCGCTAACTATTTTGCTCGTTACGCTCACACTGATATTTCTATTCGTATGCGCGACGCTATTACCGTTTTCAATCTATAGTGTTGAGTCAGCAGGATCTGGCTCACCGGTATCCATTACCGTTTTGGTCGCACTCCTGGTTTGCCTTATTCCGACGACAATCGGCGGCTTGCTGTCAGCGATTGGTGTAGCTGGAATGAGCAGGATGATGCAAGTGAACGTGATTGCTACCTCTGGGCGTGCAGTTGAAGCCGCTGGCGATGTGGATGTATTACTGCTCGACAAGACGGGAACAATCACACTGGGTAATCGACAAGCATCTGCCTTCTTGCCAGCACCCAATGTTCAAACTAAAGAATTAGCTGATGCCGCACAGCTCGCCTCGCTAGCCGATGAAACACCAGAGGGCCGATCCATCGTGGTGCTTGCAAAACAAGAGTTTGGGTTGCGTGGTCGCGAATTGCATAATGCGGTTTTCGTGCCTTTCACTGCGCAAACGCGCATGTCCGGCGTAGACTTTGGTGATCGCAAGATCCGAAAAGGCGCAGCAGATACGATTCGTACCTATATCGAGAATCTGGGGAGCACATTTCCTGAAAGCGTCGAGGTTCTGGTTGACCAGGTATCACGCCGGGGCAGCACCCCTTTAGTCGTGGCCGATGGCGCCCGCGTGCTCGGTGTCATTGAACTCAAGGATATCGTTAAGGGCGGTATCCGAGAGCGCTTTAGCGAATTACGAAAAATGGGCATCAAAACAGTGATGATCACTGGTGACAATCGCCTAACTGCCGCTGCGATTGCCGCCGAAGCGGGTGTTGATGATTTTCTGGCTGAAGCCAAACCCGAAGATAAACTTAAATTGATTCGGGAGTATCAGGCACAGGGACGATTAGTTGCCATGACCGGCGATGGTACTAACGACGCACCTGCTCTTGCGCAGGCTGACGTAGCCGTTGCCATGAACTCCGGTACGCAGGCAGCAAAAGAGGCAGGCAATATGGTTGATCTCGATTCCAACCCAACCAAGCTGATTGAAATTATCGAAACCGGTAAGCAAATGTTGATGACACGTGGGGCACTGACAACTTTTTCAGTCGCTAACGATGTCGCCAAGTACTTCGCAATTATTCCTGCAGCATTTGCTACCACTTACCCACAGTTAAAGATGCTCGATATCATGCAACTAAACACGCCCTCATCGGCAATTCTCTCAGCTGTAATCTTCAACGCGATCATTATTGTGTTTCTGATTCCACTGGCGCTCAAAGGTGTGAAATACCAAGCTTTGGGTGCTGCTTCGCTATTACGTAAAAATTTGCTGATTTACGGTCTGGGCGGTTTGCTCGTTCCATTTATCGGTATCAAACTGATTGATGTCCTATTAGGTCTTTTAGACCTCGTTTAATCGCAAATCAGGAGCTATGATGAAAAACCTCATCCGTCCAGCCATCACATTATTTATTTTGATATCGCTCATTACCGGCTTACTTTACCCACTTGCAGTTACCAGCATTGCACAAATCGCTTTTCCGGAACAAGCGGCTGGCAGTTTGGTGAAGCGTGGTGAAGAAGTCATCGGCTCTTCCCTGATTGGACAGAGCTTTTCTGGGCCAACCTACTTTTGGGGCCGCCCTTCTGCAACTTCTCCAATGCCTTATAACGCGGCAAATTCAGGCGGTTCTAATCTGGGGCCAACTAATCCCGTATTGATAGAAGCAGTTAAAGAACGTGCCAAGAACATACTTGCAAGTCACCCGGATAAAGCGGAAAAAATTCCAACGGATCTTGTTACTGCATCAGCAAGTGGTCTGGATCCACACATTTCACCCGCCGCAGCGTATTACCAAGTCGAACGTGTTGCAGCAGCCCGCAATACCGGTGCGGCTATAGTCAAGTCACTGGTTGATCAATCGATTGAAACGCCGCAGTGGGGTTTATTGGGTGATTCGCGCGTCAATGTCTTACGCCTTAACTTAGCCCTTGATGCATTGGAAAAATAATGACTGATGAGCGCCCTGATCCAGATCATCTGTTAGCGGAAATCAAGAAAGAGGAAATTGCTGCACAGCGTGGTAAGCTAAAAATCTTCATCGGAGCTTGTGCTGGAGTGGGCAAAACCTACACCATGCTTAATGCCGCTCAACAACGGTTAGCTGAAGGGATTGACGTCGTTATCGGTGTGGTTGAAACCCATGGGCGTAGCGACACCATAAAGCTTCTGGAAAAGCTTACCCTATTGCCATTACATGAAATCAAATACCGGGAAAAATCACTGCTTGAGTTCGATATTGATGCTGCACTGCAACGAGCGCCGCAGTTAATCATCATTGATGAGCTCGCGCACACAAATATCGAAGGCTCGCGGCACGCAAAACGCTGGCAGGATGTTGACGAGCTCTTGGCGAGTGGAATTGATGTTTATACTACGCTGAACGTCCAGCATCTTGAGAGTTTAAATGATGTTGTTGGCAGCATTACCGGCATCCGCATCTGGGAAACGGTCCCGGATCGCTTTTTTGACAGCGCAGATGATGTGACCTTAGTTGATCTGCCACCTGACGAGCTATTGGAGCGACTTAGGGAAGGCAAAGTCTATGTACCCGAGCAAGTCGAACATGCTGCCAAAAATTTCTTTCGCAAGGGTAATCTGATTGCTTTGCGCGAACTTGCTTTGAGGCGCACGGCCGATCGTGTTGATTCACAAATGCGTGCTTATCGTGCAGATCATGCAATTGCCAATGTTTGGCAGACGCGGGAACGTATCATTGCCTGTATTGGTCCGGGCCCTCTGGGTAATAAGCTGGTGCGCAGTGCCGCTCGCCTGGCGAAAGAGCTGAAAGCTGACTGGCACGCAGTATATGTTGAAACACCAGCACTTCAGCGTCTATCTAAGATTGACCGGCAACGTATTCTTGATCATCTTACATTAGCTGAAGAACTCGGCGCAGAAACGGCAACGCTCGCTGGCAGTGATTTAATTGCAACATTGATTGCTTATGCACAAAGCCGGAACGCCAGCAAGCTAGTCGTTGGCCGCCCGGTGGACTTACCCTGGTTTCAGCATTGGCGTCCACGTTTTATCGATGCACTAGCTCGATTTGCGCCCGATATTGACATCTATGTAGTTGTCGGCAATGAGAAACCTACACGAATTAAGAACCGGGAAATCAAACCTGGCACGATCAAATGGTGGAACTATGCTTGGGCCACAATCGCGTGCGGGGTAACGACAATATTAGCTGCAGGACTGTTACATATTTTCGATTTATCAAATGTTGTCATGATATTGTTGTTAACCGTTGTGGGCATTTCGATCAAATTCGGTCGAGGTCCCGGCGCATGGGCCGCAGCACTGTCAGTTATGTTGTTTGATTTTTTCTTTGTACCGCCACGATTCTCATTTTCTGTTTCCGATGTGCAATATCTATTCACTTTCGCCTTGATGCTACTAGTCGCCTTAACCATCGGACAGCTTGCAGCAAAACTACGGTTTGAAGCGACTATTGCCAATTTACGCGAACGGCGCGCCCAAGCACTGGCAGCCCTTTCCAAAGAGTTGTCTGGCGCATTAACTGTTGAGCAAGTAGTTGAGATTGCAAACCGCAATGTAAGTGGGACATTTAATTCAGCAGTAGCGTTGCTCCTGCCCAGTAGTCAAGAGAAAACGAAAGTAGCTGGCACCTCATCCTCTCAACCGACAACTGATATCGCTGTTGCGCAGTGGGTTTATGATCATCAATTGCCTGCTGGTTTTGGCACACACACTTTGTCTGCAGCTGTTTCACATTACCTGCCACTTAAGGCACCGATGCGCACTCGCGGGGTACTCGTTCTCGAAGCCAAGGATTTGCTTTTTCTTAATGAGCCGGAGGAAAAACGCCTACTCGATACCTTCGCGGCACAAATTGCACTGGCTTTGGAGCGTGTTCACTATGTCGAGGTTGCACAGGATGCGTTAGTCTCGATAGAGGGGGAACGGTTGCGAAATTCATTACTTTCAGCGATCTCACATGATTTGCGGACTCCATTGACCGCTTTAGTAGGATTGGCCAGCACACTTACCGATACTAATCTCCCAGAAAACTCCCAAAAGGAACTTGCACTCGCTATCCGGAACGAGGCGCAACAAATGACTGAGTTGGTCACAAATCTACTCGATATGGCACGATTGCAGGCCGGTGGTGTGAAGCTGAAAAAGGATTGGCAGTCGATAGAGGAAATTGTTGGTAGCGCATGCATGCAACTGCATCGTGTAATGACCACAAAGAAACTGATTATTTCGATTCCTGCTAACTTACCTTTATGTGAGTGCGATCCAATTTTGATACAACGAGTCATTGTCAATTTGCTCGATAATGCTGACAAATTTACACCCCCTGGCAGTACGATTTCCGTTTGTGCCACTGCCGGAATTGATGAGCTGGCAATAGTGATCGAAGACAATGGGCCTGGTTTACCTCTCGGCCAAGAAACCAAGGTATTCGATAAATTTGCTCGTGGGGAAACTGAATCGAATAAACCAGGCGTTGGTCTTGGATTGGCTCTTTGTAAAGCAATCGTGGAAGCCCATGGTGGAAAAATTTCTGCAGAAAATCGAGTCGATGGTGGAGCCCGCTTTACTCTAACGCTGCCACTTGGTATCGCACCCATACCAGAAGAGCTGTTATGAAAATACCTCGCATTCTGATTATCGAGGATGAAAATCAGATTCGTCGGTTCGTACGAATAGCGCTGGAAGCAGAGAATTTTGATGTCATAGAAGCGGATAACGGTACGCGGGGTTTAATTGAAGCCTCTACTAGGCAACCTGATCTTGTCATTATTGATCTTGGCTTACCGGATCTCGAAGGAAAAGAAGTCATTCGGCAAATCCGTGGTTGGTCGGAGATGCCTATTGTCGTATTGTCCGCCCGTGATCGCGAAGAAGAAAAAGTCGCAGCGCTTAACATAGGGGCTGATGATTATTTGACAAAACCTTTCGGTATACCGGAATTGGTCGCGCGCGTTCGGGCTCACTTACGTCGGCGTCAATCCAATGAAAATCAAGGTGATCCAATAGCGCACTTTGGTGATGTAACCGTTGATCTTGCAGCACATACAGTAACACGTGCTGGCATAGAGATTCACCTCACACCGATTGAATACCGATTATTACTGACTCTCATCAATGCGCGCGGGCGGGTAATAACGCATAATCAGCTTATGCTGGCAGTATGGGGGCCCAATTATTCAGAGCGTTCACATTATCTACGTATTTACATGGGGCATTTGCGACAAAAACTAGAACGTAATCCAGCTCAGCCTGAATTTCTGCTTACTGAACTTGGGGTAGGCTACCGGCTGGTATAAGACAATAGCCTCAGAACCATTTTCGTTTAGGGTGAGTATGAATTAAACAAAGCATTGAGAAACTTGAATAGTAGTAGCTTGACTTCCCGTGCAAATTAGCCACGAAACCTCACTGATTCTATAACGGTTTGAAGTTTCCATTGACCATATTCGAGTTAGATTAATACAACTTTTGTAAATTAGATCCATGATGACCACTACTACTTCAGATCATACTGTCCGCCATTTCCGTGAAGTGCTTTTCTGGCCAGTGCAAATAATGCCGCTTGCGGGTGTCAAAAACGCACAACCCCACTGGGAATTGCTGGCACAGGGCGGCAAAGACAATCCATGGCGCAGGCTCAAAGACCGATTTCAAGCGGATGAGCTTGATTTTGCTGAGCGGCACTACAAGGAATTCGTTACCTTTTTGCCCTATGTTCAGCGTTTTATCTACGGCGAAACCCGCAGTCATATGTCCGATAATGCGTCTGATCCGCCCGGCAGTTCGGCAATCAAGATATTCCGAAGATGCGGGGTTTCCGCCTTACGACTGATTCTGCGCGAGGGCGAAGCACCCATCACGCTGGCTGTGGAGCATATCGAACTCTGGTTTTTCGACGACATCAACGTAGCTTTCCTCAAAGTGGAATTGTCTGCCGCCGATCTACCGTTCGCCTGGGTATGCGACCTGCTGTATCGCTTTGGCCGCGCCTACCCTACAGGCTGGGATGAAGACGGTCACGGCAAGCACAATGTCCACCGAGCCGAGTGGCTGTCTGCAGACGGTGCGGTTCTCGCCGTGTCAGATTCAGATAACCAGGAGAAATTTCTCTCCTACACCCGCGAGCACCGTTCACCAGGCATTTCAGAACACTGGGATTTTCTCCTGCGCCCCTTGGTGCTGGATCCATCGAAGGAAACCGGAATCTTGCGCTACCGCCAGATCGAATACCACCGGATGCCATTGATGGCCTTCCTGGCAGTGGACAATCCGCGCGTCATAAGTCGGGAAAACTGGCTGCGCCTCGGCCTGGTCGCCACCCTCCCTCCCGATGAGGCGTTGCCAACGCATGATCCGGACGTAGCCGAGTTCGAGTCACGCTACTGCTATGACCGCTTTTGGACCGATACCGAGGCCGGCCCCAACACCCGCTTCCTCTGCACCGGTCGCGCCTTCCTTGTCGTTGGAGATGCGCATGATGACTATTTCCATGACCAAACGAGCGGCATCTTGGCCCAGTTCCGTCACCAGTATGTTTTGTTGTTTTTGATTACACATTTCCACCGCGCCTCGCTGCTGGTATTTTCCAACCGCATAGCAGATGCGGTGCATGACCTGGATATTCGCGAACCGCAATCTATAAATCGTTTCCGGCGCAGAATTTATGCCGGTTTCGAGGCTTTCCTGCGCTTCACCCACCGTTATTGGTATCACGAATTGTCCGAAAGATCCCACGTACAGGCACTCTACCGCTTGTGCAGCAAACATCTGAGCAACGATTCCCTGTACCAGGAGGTGAAAGAAGATCTGCGGGACATGAGCCAGTATCTCGACAGCAACACGCAGCGCCAGCAATCCACCACAATCGTCCGTCTCACCGTGGTGACCACGTTCAGCATGATCGGCACTGTGACCACCGGCCTGCTCGGCATGAATCTCCTGGCCGAGGCCGACGCCCCCATCTCCACCCGCCTGACCTATTTCTTCATCACCACGCTGATCACGGCACTACTCATGTTGTTGGCCATTCTCAAGTCGAAGCAGCTCTCGAGTGTAATGGACATGTTGGCTGATGACCAGAAAAGCTTGCGCAGCCGTCTGGCCGGGCTGGGCAAGGCATGGCAGCGCAACCCGCCCAAGCCTTGAATGATCAATGTTCTGCTACCTCTAGGCGTCATCTGCTTATTACTACTTTGAGAAACTCGGAGAAAGTTGATTCGCGGATTCCACGGACTGCTTTGGTGGAATTGCCCGACATACTTGCCGATATTGTACTGAGGTTATTTTCTTAATAATGCTTCCATGCTGTTTCCATTTTTTTCTTCTCTGTATCTCACAAGTGACACCGCAGGTTATGGGTCTTCCGTGAGCCATGATGTGGCGGATATGATTGACTTGGTGCTCTGTTCCACATATTGGGCAGTGATGTAAATAAGAATCGTTGTTGCCTGTCCTGTTCACGCCCGAAGAGATACTCTCGATCTTCGCTGCATGCGCGGTGGAAAGAATAGCGGACAATACTCCGTCATAACGAGTGTCATCGGACGTAACTTCCAATCGCATATGATCTTCACGCTGGGCAATGTGAGTCCCACAATACCAGTCGCTGAGTTCACTGATACATGTTCGATGTGGCACCTGGGCAATTACCAATTTATTCGCGCCTGCGATAAAAACCACTTTACGTATTGCCGACATATCCGAAGCGCTTACTACGACTATGATACGTTTCATGCTACTACTCCTTCTCTAACAATTTCACAAAACACAAAACAAACGTTAGAAGAAACAGCGTAAAAACGTTGTAAATTACTAGCTACCGCCTGTAAAGAATTCGTATATAAATAGTGGAGACGGGATGAAAGCCACTCTCCCTCCCGATGAGTCGTTGCCAACGTATGATCCGGACGTGGTCGAGTTCGAATCACGGTACTGCTATAACCGCTTCTGGACCGACACCAGGAAGTTCATAGCAATGAAGCTTTGCAGATACTGCAATGTGAATCACTCTGTTATGACCCTTACTTACTTTCTGTAAAATGAAATTGTAGTAAAAGTCTGATTCTAATTTAGGAAAATTAGGTTTTCAAAAATATCATCGCTAAAGAAAGCTATAAGAAGTAAGAAAAAAAATTGTGGCAAAATTGTGCCAAACTACACTACAATTATCCAAGTTTGGTACAGTGTGACACTGAACTTACGCTTAGCAAGCATTGCAAGTGATTGTTTTTTATATATCTATAAATTATAGTTATGTTTCGTAATCATTAAGGCAATCTTCCAAATTATTATAGGTACAAAAGCTTCGCTCTTGTACATAGAATTAAGACAGACTGGCTATGCCAGACTGCTAAGGCGGGTTGATTCAAACCCATCTAATCTCAAATATCAAACGTGACAAATCTGACGATTATTGGCGAGTGTTGGCGAGCACTAGCGGGTATATTTTCAATAAAAACAGTTAATTAATACACCTGCTAATCCGCAGGTCCCAGGTTCGAGCCCTGGTCGGGGAGCCAAAAAGGGCAAAAACCATCAAAAAGCTTTCTGCAAAATGAAGTAAGTCAGGATAAAGACAATCCGCGCTCTATTGGGCACCCTGGGTTAGTGCTTGGTAATCTGTGTCTACGTCGTAACCACGATCTTCTCCAACTGTGGCTCCCGATTTTGTGTTGGATTGCAACAACTTAAGAGATTCTTCCCGTTCAGCTATTCCTGTTGCCGCCGATACGCTGACATCTACTACCAGGCCGTTACGGTTCTCCATCAATACATGCCCCATGTAGCACAGACGACTGGCATCGCCGTCACTCTTGCGCACCAGACGTGCATCGGAATCAGTGGTCGATTCATGGGTGGCGTTACTGCGCTTTTCCCCTGCAAAATCACGGCTCGGGTTGCGGGTGTGATCGTCCGGCAGATTGCTGCCGCCATTCTTGCGTATGAAACTTTTGTGCAAAGCAACAGGCTTCCAGTTGTGTGCCATCAATGCTGAAGTGCTCGTCACCACTTAATTCCACCCACTCTGCCAGTTGTTTGACACCTGCAAAGAAATGCCCGGACACTTCGCTATCCAACAAACGACACCCCGGTTCTGGGTAAAGATGTTGTGATCCCATACCGGATCGTCTATGTCCAACCTAACAAACCAGCGGTACAGCAGGTTATATTCAATATGCTCGACCAGTTGCCGCTCGAATCTGATCGTAAACAGTACCTGCAACAGCGATGTTCTCAATAATCGCTCCGGCGGTATCGAGAGGCGGCCTTCTTTCGAGTAAACAGCTTCAAGTTGATGATCCATCTCCTTGAGTATTCCATCCACCAATACTTTCAAAGGGGCAGTGCATGATTACCAGGAATCCTTTCTTCCAGATTGACATAGCTAAAAAGCTGTTGTCGTAAGTGTTCAATTCCGCGCATAATTTATGAGGTGAGGGGGACATGAAATTTTATCCGACTCGGTGGGTTTTTCAACGGCCTGTTACCGCCTTTACCGCCATTCAAAGGCTCGATTAGAAAAACTGTCAATGGAATAATTGTCATGAATATGTCCCCCTTAAATTTTTTCAATCAGAGCGCGAATATCCTCCATGCGCCAAGCCGTTATACGTGAACCGAGCTTTACTTGTTCAGGATAACGGCCAGACTTATGCCAGCCCACCAGGTCGATTTGCAAACAGCGATAATTGGAAGAATCGGCGGTTCAGCTTTACGATTGCCGATGATTTGGGGTAGGTGAAGAAAGCCTGTTTCTGGTAGTTGTTTCATTTGATGCCGTCCTTTATTGGATTGGAACAGATAGCATCTTAAAATTATGGATAATGTGAAGTCACGGTACGCAAAACAGCCCTTTGCGTGCTTTTTTATGATTATTTTTTTCTTCGCGATTTTGATGTAATTCCAATTACAGATAGAAACAGTAATAATTATATTAGTTTAAATTATTAAAAACAGTTAGTTATATATTTTATAATTTTCATTTCTATCAAGAATTGGAATAACTTGCTTTCTGGGTCACTTCGAAATGCTGCTCATCATTTCCAAAGTCTTACCTGTGTCTTTATGTTTTTTCTTCCACCTTTTTCGTACTAAAGATTCAGTTAAACCTTTTTCTTCTGCAACCTTTTCTATGGCTTCTTCCAAGATAATTCCTTGGTGAAAACGGTGATATTCTACCGAGAAAGCAGTCCAATATTCCTTAATGCGCTCGGAAGTTTTTCACCAAAATCACTTCTGACCAAGTGAAATACGATGTTGTTGACAGTTACGGGAAATTGATGGAGTTAGTGAAGTAAGGATTAGCAGAGCGCTGGCCTAGCCTTTATATCTCGCCGCGTTACGCGCCACTGCTTCCATCTGCTCCAAGACGCTCTCTGAAATCAATCAAGGCGAGCCGACTAAAGTGCGTTCTGGAAGTTCGGCATTACGCCATACTATAATTGCAACAGCGCTGAACTAAAAGCATAATATAAAGTTTATAACTTATGGTTTTGATGGATTCGAATCCGTGTTTTTCTGCAATTATTAATCTCCAAACTTTGGAAGTTACACATTGTTGCATCATCCATTTATCCTTAATAAACAATTGGAATTGAAAGGAGTAAATTTCAATGGCTATTTTGAATTTATTTGCTGTTTGGAAATGAAGCTTCTGAAGGCATCCAATCCCAACCAAACTTCTTACTGGGACTATAACTGGGGCTATATTGAATAAATGCGGTTAAATATGGTAGAAAACTCCAGATACATAAGCATAACCATTTGATTATATTGGTTCTGTTGCGCAGAATCGAACTCTGGACCTTCTGATTACGAATCAGCGTAGATGAATTCAAATTCAAGTATGTTACGCAGTCCCACGAATAGATCTGACCACAGCATCCGTCTTAACCGCAGAACAATATGCGGCCCACTCAGCCATCAATGCAGTGCGTTTGGCGAACTGCGTACCTCGCTGGTAGGCACGCTCGACAGCATCCGGCAACTGATGCGCTAGTGCGTGCTCAGCAACCTCGCGCGGGTAATTTGTAGTCTCTGCCGCCCACATACGGAAAGTACTACGAAAACCATGCACTGTTACACTAGCACCACTGGCATCGACCCAGACTAGCTTGTCATCGCCATTCATGCGCCGGATCACGGCCGTCAATGACATATCGGACAATGGTTGACCCTGTGTTCCCGCAAACACAATATCTCTATCCTTCGATATAGAATCCAGCAGGGCCAGCGCCGCATCACTCAATGGAATCTGATGTTCACGTTTAGCCTTCATACGCTCCGCAGGTATCGTCCAAACCTTGCTGATCGTATCGAACTCAGTCCATCGAGCGCCGCGCACCTCACCCGACCGGCACGCGGTCAGGATTGTGAACTCTACCGCTCGAGCGGATATACCTTCCCGCACCCTCAATGCAGACATAAATGCACCTACGTGCTGCCACGGTAACGATGGATGGTGTGTTGTCCTACTGGATTTGCTGATAGTTGCCAGTAGGTTTGCTAGATGATCTTTCCATCGAGCAGGGTTTTCGCCAGTACGATAACCGCTGGTGGTAGCCCACCCTAGGACTGACTCGATACGACCTCGTAGGCGACTAGCGGTTTCGGTCTTATTCTCCCATATAGGTGAAAGACATTTCACGACCAGGCCGGTGTCAATCTCGGCCACGGGTAAATGCCCGAACACCGGGCTAGCGTAAGTTTTTAGTGTATTTGTCCATTGATCGATATGCTTGGCATTTTTCCAGCCTGCTTTATGCGCTAGGATATATGCCTCGGCGCACTGGTCGAATGTCATCATCTTGGCGCTGGCCAGTGCTGCTGCTATCTGTTTCTGCTTTTTGGCTGTTAAAGGATTGATACCATTGATAAGCAGTTTCCGTGCATCCATTGCCTTCTGACGAGCCTCAGCCAAACTCACGGTATGCGTCGGTCCCAATCCCATCCCGAAAGACCTACCGTTCACCATATAACGAAAAAGCCAAGACTTTGCGCCAGTGGTTGTGATCTGGAGAGTTAAACCTCCACCATCGCCATATAATCCCGGCTTAGTAAGCTTGGTAATCTGCAGTGCAGAAAGTCTTTGTTGTTGGCGTGCCATGTTATCTATTGACTATCAAATTGACTATCAAACTATAACAGGATTTAGTTGGATTGCATAGAACAACTTTGGACAATTATATTATGTAACATATTGTCTTATAGGTTATCTTATGGACAAACTTGGATGATATCAGATAACCATTAGGCGGACGCCTTCCGCCAATAGCCTAGTATCTATGAGATCACAAGCCCTTAAAAACCACCTTTAGATGATACGAATAGAGTGAATTGTTATGTTTTTACAGAAACGTTCTCTAAACCGTGCACTTCGAATTCTTGAGCCCACTTTTCTTCATGCTTGCCCAATACCTTGAATCTTTCCAAGGGCTCCAAATTCAAAAATTCTTTTTCTCCTAACTCTCTGATCGCGTCCCTCAATGCAAGCCGATCTATCAGCTCATCCCAGAACGTTTCTTCGTTATATTCATCAATGAAATCTCGATGTGGCGATTCCATTTCAAAAAAATGGGTCGGGTAGTAACCATCCAGCTCCTTTGAATATTTCACCTTATCTTCACAACCGAATTCAGATGAAAGCGCGAACAGCTTTCCTTCGAGCTCTTCGTAGGGCCTCTCAATTGGCCCCTTTTCAACCTTATTTGCCGAAATCACCCAATTTGCAATATCAATCATTTCAAGGAGGGTAACAAACTCTTTTTTTGTAAAATTGATTTTCATGTTTATTTCCGATTTAAATAAAAAAACAGCCGTTAGGGTCAAATACAGAACCACGAATCCAGGGTAGGCAATGCACACATCACAAGATCAAAAAACAAACAATATGCTGAATTCCATCGGCAATATTCTAAATTCGCAACCTAGCCCCGTGTTCATCGTCAACAAGAATCTTCTACTCGGATCGTACGGTCGCAAGAATTAATTTATAGATGCAATCTAATCAACCGCTTCGATTTCTGAAACAACCGATCTGGATCCCAATCCATAAAAATTAGTGAAAAAAGCAAGCCGATCGCTATAGTGTACTTTAACAATGGTGGCATTTTTTAAGGTGGTAATTGCAAAATCGTATAAATCATGATCATCTATGACGAAATGACGGAATTTGCTCCCGCCAGTGCCAACTTGTATCGTCATAAAGTAGCTTCTATTGGCGCCCTTGTTTTTGATTAAATTTGTTATTCTTCCCAACTCAACACCGTGGGAAATTTCCTGATCCATAGTATAAATGTTGCCAGCAAACTGTTTTTGCTCTAAGGGTTGATTCTGAATAACCGGATAAACCGCCACCAATTCGTTTACAGAAGAACAAGATAGCAGTGAATTATTTTTGGGTGTTTTAAATTCCAGTACGACGTTATTGCCAATGAGATTCTCAAGCTCTTCGTACCGATCCTTTTCAAAACAAAACTGCCATGGATTAGAAACCAGGTTAGGAGGTTGATTTCCAAGACTAATAAAAGTCATACTTTCATGTCCGAGTGAAATTTCCCCAACATAAGCTCTGGTTACATTATTATCACGGCTTATTCTATTTAATTGACCGGAGACGTAACCTTCCGTGGTATGCAGTAATGGTCCGGCAGCAATCCATCCAGGCGCATAAATCAACATAAGTAATAAAAACATTACATTGATACTAAGATGCCTGAGTAATCTAATCATGATTGTTACGTTCTCGTAGTTTGTGTCGAAGTTTTCAGTGCGCAAATCCAATATACCCTTAAGCAAGCTTCCAATGCGCTTTTCTATGCAGATCATTGAAACAAGAAACAAGTATTCCTGGCGATTCCAATCTAGACCAATGAAGGTAAACAGAAACTGAATAAATTCATAAATCCGTACTGAAAATTATGGAAACGCTGAATAATTTGTTCAAAAGCACCTAAAACACCTGGGGAATGTATGAGTCGCTATAAGATACATCGATCACACCGTACCGGATGATTACACGCCGCCGTTCTTGGCGCCAACGCCAACGATGGTATCCGTTTCAACAGCAAGTCTTATTATCGGCGTAGCATCAGCTCAGGCAATACATGCGGATATTCTTATTGCTGGCTTTGTCGGCTTGGTTGCAGGCGCCATGTCATGGCTATCGGTGTGATCCTCTGGGTCAGGTACAGAATCACGAATCAAGCACAGGCAATGCGGACACCACGAATTCACAAAACAGAAACATACTTAATTCATAGGCGATATTCTTGATTCGCGACCCCTTATTGTTCTGCCTTATTGTTCGTGACCCCTTATTGTTCGGGCTGACGGTAATTACTGTTTCATAGCCATTCATTGTTAGCATTTTCATTGAGTAAATCATCAATTTCTTCAGGTGAGTGAAACGTATCTTTAACAGGAATTACCCACGCTCTTCCGTTGCCCTTAAATTCCAAATGATCAAGGCTATTTCTAAGTTTCGGTATGGAAAATCTATTGTTTAACCATGTTATGTTACCGTCTGGAAATTCGATTGCATTGTCATTTACTTCAATAGTTATTTTTTTTCCTTCGCGCTTCTTTACAACAAGTTCCATAACATGCGTCAATTGCAACCTTTCTTCTGCAAAATCAGCGTGGAATACCACATTATAACTGTCCTCAATATCCGTTATAGATGGATAAATAAGTCCAACTGTGCCATCTTCACGAATGTCCAGGCCTGAGTCTTGAAGTGGAGTAAAACCTGTTGTAAGCGCTTCTGTAACTGCAGCAGTAATTTTATAAACATTTGAAAACGCTTCATGAACAGGTCGAGTAAAAATTGTATCGACATAGGAATATAGGGCCATTTCCCTAAGGGTGAGCTTTACATTTGATTCATAGTTTTTATCTGGAAACAGTATTCTATTAACAGGCACTGGCTTTTTATTTACCCATTGACTTAAATAAACCGTATCTCCTACTTGAACATCGCACTCCAGTAAAGCTGTAATTCTTTTAGATGCGCTGTAAAACATTGGTGTGTTTGGCGGATTGCATCGCTGGAATCCTTTTACTAATTCTGCTGGTGGGGCTTTAAAATTATCAATTTTCTTTGGTTTTTCATTTTTCCAGATAACTGCTCTAAAATAGAGATCTGTTGACCGCGTCAAACTTACATAAATTACAACTTGATATATTGCTTTCCGAAATAAAGAGACAATGTACTCATAATCTGCTTTGTTTACATCTATACGGTTTAACTGCTGTATCAGAGATCGTATATTTTCATTTGACATTTTTCTACCAAGATATTTTAGAGAAGCAAGCGATCAGTTCCATAATAAAGAATCTTATTCTTACCCATGATGACATCAATTGTCGTTGGTTGTGCACTCGCTTTATTAACGATCATGATTGTCGTTTTCGTTCGCATACAGCTTATTGCACTATTAGCAACCGCAATGCCTCCCGATACTTCTCCATCGTTTGCCGCAGAATCTCTTCCGGCAATTCAGGCGCCGGGGCTTTTTTGTTCCAATCCTGTTTTTCCAGCCAATCGCGCACAAACTGTTTATCGAAACTGGGCGGATTCTGCCCTGCCCTATACTGATCGGCTGGCCAGAATCGGGATGAATCGGGTGTCAGCACTTCATCGATCAAATACAGTTCATCGGCATCATCCAGCCCAAATTCAAATTTGGTGTCGGCGATGATTATGCCGCGTTGCGCGGCGTAGTCGGCGGCTTCGGTATAGAGCCGGATAGCTTTTTCACTGACTTTGTCGGTCAGTGTTTTGCCTAATTGGGCTTCCACTTCCGCTAATGAAATGTTTTCGTCGTGCGCACCGGCTGGCGCTTTGGTCGAGGGGGTGAAAATAGCACCACCGGGTAGCTTCTCGGCCAACTTCAATCTGGGCGGCAGTTGAATCCCGCAAATCGCTCCGGTTTTTTGGTAATCCTTCCATCCTGATCCAACCACATAGCCGCGCACAATCGCTTCGATCGGCAACGGTTTTAAGCGCCGGATGACAAATGCGCGCCCTTCCACCTGTTCACGTTCTCGCTCGCTCTCAGCCACAACCGATTCCGGCAAAATGCCGGTCAAGTGATTGGGGAGGATATGCGCCAATTTTTTGAACCAGAAATCGGACAGTGCCGTCAGCAGTTTTCCTTTCCCCGGCACCGCGGTCGGCAAAATTACATCAAACGCCGATAAGCGATCGGTTTGAATGATTAGCAGCTTGTCGTCATCGACGGCATAGATATCCCTGACTTTGCCGCGATGCAATAACGGCAGGCTTTTGATACTGGTTTCAAATAAAGCGGAGGATTGCGTCATGGGTTCAGGATTTAATGGGTTCAAGTTGTTTTTTAATGGCGATGGCTTGTTGGAACGCCGTGCCGGTGTCCGTGCTTAACACGGTGTAGTGCCCCATTTTACGGCCTGGGCGCGCTTCGGTTTTGCCGTACAAATGCAATTTGGCCGATGGGTTTTGCAAAACCAGATTCCAGTCAGGTTCGCCATTTTGCCACAGATCGCCGAGCAAATTGACCATCACGGCGGTGCTGTGTTGCGTGGTTGAACCTAGTGGCAAGCTGCACAGCGTGCGCACTTGTTGTTCGAATTGCGAGGTGACGCAGGCATTGATCGAATAATGCCCGCTGTTGTGCGGGCGCGGCGCAATTTCATTGATCAGTAAATCATCGTTCTGTAATACAAAAAACTCGACACACAGCACGCCTTGGTAATCCAGCTTTTCCGCAATCTTGCAAGCAATGGACTGGGCTTGTGCTGCTAATTCCTGTGAAATTCTGGCCGGCACGATACTGATATCGAGAATGCCATTGACATGCTGATTCTCGGATACCGGGAAAGTTTTTAATTCACCATCCCTGCCACGCGCCACGACAACCGACAGCTCGCTTTTCAGCGGCATGAATTTTTCCAGCACGCAAACCGGGTGATTCAGGTGCGCATAGGCGGCTACCAGTTCCATTTCATCGACAGCGGATTTCTGGCCTTTGCCATCGTAACCGAACTGACTGACTTTCAGGATACCGGGAAGCAAATCTGCGACATCCTGCGTGGCAAAGTCATCCTGCTGCTGTATGACTGCAAACGGCGCAATGGCAAAACCATTGGTACCCAAAAATTGTTTTTCTGCAATCCTGTTTTGTGCGATCGAAACACTGTATGCATCCGGACTAACGACACAGGATTTGGCCAGCTTTCGTAGCGAATTCGCTGGGATATTTTCAAATTCGGTGGTAATGGCAATACATTGGCTACTGAGTTTTTCCAGCGCCGATTGATCGGCATAATCAGCACAGATAAAATCATCCGCGGTGCGTCCGGCAGGACTATCCGGCAATGGATCCAATACGGTCACCCGGTATCCCATCTGCTGCGCCGCCATCACAAACATGCGCCCGAGCTGCCCGCCTCCCAGCACGCCCAGCATGGCTCCAGGCATGATGCGCATTATTTCGGCAACTCTGCGTTGAGAGCAGATTCGGTTTGTTTCCTCCTGTATTCGTCCAGTTGCGCGCTCAATTCACTGTTATTCACCGCCAGCAATTCCACAGTAAATAATCCCGCATTGGCCGCACCCGCTTCGCCGATGGCAAAGGTAGCGACGGGCACGCCTTTCGGCATCTGCACAATCGAGAGCAGTGAATCCAGGCCTTGCAAATGTTTCGAGTTCACCGGAACACCCAGAACCGGCAACGTGGTTTTTGCGGCAATCATACCGGGCAGGTGTGCAGCGCCGCCCGCGCCTGCAATAATGCATTTGATCCCGCGCGCCTTGGCTTCTTCGGCAAATCGAAACATCAAATCCGGCGTGCGATGCGCCGAGACTACTTTGGCCTCATAAGCGATATGAAATTCTTTTAATATGGCAACTGCGTGCTGCATCACATCCCAATCGCTTTTACTGCCCATCACTACGCTTATTAATGGTTTAATCATTTGACTTCAGTCGGCTATAAATTTGAGAATCATTATTGAAAAGATCGTGCATGAGTAAGCTATAAAAACACGGCTGGCTATTTTATAAGTCTGTGCAATAATTGTGTCATTATTTCGATAGCTTCAATAAAAAATACAATTGGTATTATACTAATCTGCTTTAGCAATGCGTCTATTCATTGAGTGAAATATTGCTGTATTGCGTTTTGTTATTTAGATTATCCTTAAACACGACCTGTAACGGAATGAATTTTCAACGCGGAAAACAAAATAACGACCCGGAAATCAATCTGATACCGATGATTGATGTATTGCTGGTGATACTGATATTTTTGGTTGTTACGACCACTTATTCAAAATTTGCCGAACTTGAAATCAGTTTGCCGGAGACCAATGCGGAGAAAGTCGACAAAAATATCGACAAGCCCAATAGCATTGATATTACTGTCAACGCACTAGGAGACTATACAATCAATCTGGTACCGATCAAGTTTTCCAGCATCGAAAGCTTGCGCGATGCGCTACTCGCCGCGGCCAAGAATCAACCGGATCCGTTTATTATTATCAATGCGGATGCCAAAGCAACGCATCAGTCTGTCATTACAGTGATGGAAGCTGCCCGGCTTGCGGGTTACAATAAAATTACATTCACCACGGAAACAAATAATGCTCACTGAGGATTATTCCCAATCATGATTGAATTAATAAAAAGTTATTACAATAAACTCACTTTTCATTCTAAGGAGACTCCTATGTCCGCTGTCAATCTCGATAATTTTTCTAAAGCCGCCCAATCAGGTTCACAATATGTCCTGGCACCCCTTCCGTATGCGAATAATGCATTGGAGCCGGTGATCACCGCCAATACCCTCAGCTTTCACTATGGCAAACACCACAAGACATATGTCGATAACTTGAATAATCTGTTGGCAAACAGCGATCTGGCAGGACAATCGCTGGAGCAGATCATTAGGGCAACCGCCGGACAAGCTGATAAGGCTGCAATTTTTAATAATGCTGCGCAAGTCTGGAATCACATGTTCTATTGGCATAGCCTGAAACCCAACGGCGGCGGCGAGCCATCCGCTGCGCTCAAACAGAAAATCGAAGCGTCGTTTGGCAACTTGGATGCGTGCAAAAAGGAATTTGCTCAAGCAGCATTGACACAATTTGGAAGTGGCTGGGCATGGCTGGTGTTGGATGGGGACAAGGTTGCCATAGCCAAAACCGGCAATGCTGAAACACCACTGACAAAAAATGTCCGTCCGCTATTGACCATCGATGTGTGGGAACACGCCTATTATCTGGATTACCAAAATCGCCGTGCAGACTATGTGAATACGGTATTGGATAAATTGATCAATTGGGATTTTGCCGCAGCTAATCTTGGATAATTTCCTGATTTATGACTGATATTACAATCGCCCTGTCAAAAGGGCGAATTTTTGAAGACACGGCGCCTTTGTTAAAAGCGGCGGGAATCGTTGCGCTGGATGATCCGGAATCATCGCGTAAATTGATTCTCTCCACCAATCGCGCCAATGTCCGTTTGATTATTGTGCGCGCATCGGATGTGCCGACTTATGTGCAATATGGCGCTGCGGATCTTGGCATTGCTGGCAAAGATGTGTTACACGAGCATGGCGGTTCCGGTCTTTATCAACCACTGGATCTGAATATCGCCCGCTGCCGGATGATGGTAGCCGTGCCTGAAGGCTTTGATTATGATTCCGCCGTGCGGCAAGGCGCACGATTGCGTATTGCCACCAAATATGTGCAAACCGCTCGTGAACACTTCGCTAGCAAAGGCGTCCATGTCGATCTGATCAAATTGTATGGATCGATGGAATTGGCTCCACTGGTAGGTTTGGCTGATGCAATCGTTGATTTGGTTTCGAGCGGCAACACATTAAAAGCAAATAATCTTAGAGCTGTCGAAGAAATTATGCCAATCTCGGCAAGGCTAATTGTTAATCAAGCCGCGCTGAAGCTAAAGAGAGATATTATTCAACCCGTGTTGGATGCGTTTACTGAAGCCGTTAAACAATAAAATCCTCCGGCAATCGCATTCATCAGGAATTCACTCATACCATGATTCGAATAAAACGATTCAATTCAACCGATCCTGATTTCAATTCCAATCTTGAAAAACTATTGGCTTTTGAGAATGCGCAAGATGATACGGTCGATGTCACTGTCGCCAAGATTCTTGCCGACATCAGAAACCGCAAAGATGCAGCCTTGATCGAATACACCAACCGTTTTGACCGGCTTTCAGCAACAACCGGCAAAGATCTCGAACTGACGCAGAAGCAATTGCATCATTCTTTAGAAACTTTACCGTCGAACCAGCGTAATGCACTGGAACAGGCTGCAGAGCGCGTTCGCAGTTACCATGAGAAACAGCAATTGAATTCATGGCAGTACACGGATTCCGACGGTACGTTGTTAGGCCAAAAAATAACCCCGCTGGATCGTGTAGGCCTTTATGTCCCTGGCGGCAAAGCTTCCTACCCGTCGTCCGTTCTGATGAATGCCATCCCCGCGAAAGTGGCCGGTGTGAAGGAGCTGATCATGGTTGTACCCACACCGGGCGGGGAAAGAAACGACATGGTCCTGGCAGCGGCTGCAATCAGTCAGGTTGACCGGGTTTTTACCATCGGCGGCGCCCAAGCTGTCGGTGCGCTGGCGTATGGCACTGAAACGATCCCGCAAGTGGACAAGATCGTGGGTCCGGGGAATGCTTATGTCGCTGCCGCAAAACGCCGGGTATTCGGTGTCGTCGGTATTGATATGGTTGCCGGTCCTTCTGAAATTCTGGTTATCTGTGACGGCAAAACAGATCCCGACTGGATTGCCATGGATTTATTCTCACAAGCTGAACACGATGAACTCGCGCAAGCAATTTTATTATCTCCCGATGCGGAATTTCTCGATCAGGTAATGCGCAGTATTGATCGCTTGTTATCCGGAATGCCGCGCAAAGATGTCATCCGCGCTTCACTGGAAAATCGCGGCGCTTTGATTCAAGTACAAAGCTTCGATGAGGCCTGTGCGATCGCTAATAGAATTGCGCCTGAGCACTTGGAATTATCTGTCGATCAACCGGAAATTTGGTTGGATAAAATCCGCCATGCCGGCGCTATTTTCCTCGGCCGTAATGCGTGTGAAGCGCTTGGAGATTATTGTGCCGGTCCTAACCATGTTTTACCGACATCACGGACAGCACGGTTTTCTTCCCCATTGGGTGTCTATGATTTCCAGAAGCGCAGCAGTCTTATTCAGGTCTCTCAGCAGGGTGCTGCAAAACTTGGAGAAATTGCATCCGTTCTAGCCTATGGAGAGGGCTTACAGGCTCATGCCAGGTCAGCAGAATATCGTTATAAAAATCGATAAGTCCGGGATGATTATCGTAATAACTTACCGATAACTGCAGAATTTAATCATGCCGGTTATAACTTCACGCGATCATCCGCTCATCAAGCAACTGATCAAGTTAGAAGGATCATCACAGTATCGTAAAAGAGCGGGGCTAACGTTGCTTGATGGCGCACATCTCATTCAGATCTATTGCTCGGTACTGGGCACGCCGAAGAATTTGGTTGTCGGTCAATCCTATTTTGAAGACATTGAGAACAAAGGTTTTCTAAACAGGCTCTTTGGTAATACGCGCCCTAAAATAACCATCGTCAGTAATGCCCTGCTGCGTGGAATATCCCCTGTCAAGACGCCGACAGGAATTCTTGCGCTCATTGCCATTCCTGAATTGAAGAAAGAAAGCGATCATGGCAAAGAAATTTTCAGTGTTTTACTCGAGGCAATTCAAGATCCTGGAAATCTTGGCTCGATTTTACGTTCAGCAGCCGCTGCTAACGTAAGAGATGTTTACCTTTCAAAACAATGCGCCGATGCCTGGTCCCCCAAAACACTCCGAGCATCTATGGGGGCGCATTTTTTTTTACGTATTCATGAGAACTGTGACTTACAGAAGGTTGCGCAGGAATTTTCCGGGACTGTCATTGCCACATCCATACAAGCCACAAAAACACTTTTTGAGATTTCATTAGCTGGACCGACAGCATTTGTGTTCGGTAACGAAGGCGCTGGATTATCTAAAGAAATGATACAAGCAGCCAATGAGAATATTTCTATCCCCATGCCTGGCAAAACCGAATCACTCAATGCGGCGGCTGCGGCTGCCATTTGTTTTTTTGAAAAAGTACGTCAGGATAGAGCATCAACAGAATTTTCCAATATTGGAACTAAATAATTTAGCAGTGTATTATACTGCGCCGATCAACACAGTATTTTTGGAGCATGCATGAAAATTTCATTTTTATCCCTTATCGCCCTGGTTGTAAGTTTGCTATTGAATCCAGCCAATGTCATGGCACTTCACCATGAACCGCCGAACAGTCAAGGATCCGCTGGAAAATTAGCTAATAACGAAGGGACAGTCATCTCTATCCTCGATACAACCGGTTATACGTATATGGAATTAGAAAATGGCGGCAATAAGTTCTGGATCGCTGCACCTACGACCAAGGTCAACAAAGGTGACCATATCCGTTTCGTTGAAAGTATGGTGATGACTAACTTCACCAGCAAAACGTTGAATCGCACTTTCAGCACCGTCATTTTTGTTTCTTCTACCGAAGTTAAGAAATAGATTATTTTAGGTAACGTCGGTAAAGCCGATCAGTAATTTATTCTTGAGGCTTTTTAATTCATCCCGATACGATGCTGCTTGCTCAAATTCCAGATTTTTTGCAGCATTCAGCATTTGTTTTTCAACTCGTTGAATTTCCTTGGCTAACTGGGTTTCACTCATGGCATCATAGCGCGCCTGCACTTGCGCTGCTTTATGATTCTGCTGCGCGGATTCGTAATTGTAAACACCGTCGATCAGATCTTTAATCCGCTTATGGACAGATCGCGGTGTTATATGATGTTGCAAGTTATATTGTGTCTGCTTATCGCGCCGGCGTTTGGTTTCATCGATTGCAAAGCGCATTGACTTGGTTATTCTGTCTCCATAAAGAATTGCCGTGCCATTTATGTGACGGGCAGCCCGGCCAATGGTTTGAATCAATGATCTTTCCGAGCGCAGAAAGCCTTCTTTATCGGCATCCAATATGGCGACCAATGAAACTTCCGGAATATCCAACCCTTCGCGTAATAAATTAATACCCACCAGTACATCAAATTTACCCAGGCGCAAATCACGAATAATTTCGACACGTTCAACGGTATCAATATCCGAATGCAAATAACGCACTTTAATTTGATGGTCGGAAAAATAATCCGTCAGATCCTCGGCCATGCGTTTCGTTAAGGTAGTGACTAACACCCGTTCATTTTTTGCCGTTCGCAAGCTGACTTCAGACATCAAATCGTCAACCTGCGTTGTCACTGGACGCACTTCAATGATCGGATCAATTAATCCTGTTGGCCGGACAACCTGTTCCACAACCTGACCGCTGTTTATTTTTTCATAATCAGCCGGCGTTGCCGATACAAAAACAGTTTGCGGCATCCTTTTTTCAAATTCCTCAAATTTTAAAGGGCGATTATCCAATGCGGATGGCAAGCGAAAGCCATAATTCACCAGGTTTTCTTTCCGCGAACGATCGCCTTTATACATTCCGCCCACCTGCGGCACGGTGACATGGCTTTCGTCAATGATCATCAAGGCATTGCGCGGCAGGTAATCAAGAAGCGTTGGCGGTGGTTCGCCCGGTTGCTTGCCGGAAAGATGCCGTGAATAATTTTCAATGCCTTTGCAGAAACCCAATTCATTCAGCATTTCCAAGTCAAATCGTGTGCGTTGCTCAAGACGTTGCGCCTCAACCAACCGATGCTCCTGATAGAAAACCTCTAAACGCTCACGTAACTCAACTTTTATAGTTTCAATTGCGCGCAGCGTAGTGCTCCGAGGCGTTACATAATGGCTGGAAGGATATACGGTATAGCGTGATAATTTTTGTAACATACGGCCCGTTAGCGGATCAAATAATGACATGCTATCGACTTCATCATCAAATAGCGAAACACGCACAGCCGTTTCAGAGCTTTCAGCAGGAAAAATATCCACCACATCGCCCCTCACGCGAAACACACCGCGTTTGAACTCTAATTCATTACGATCGTATTGCATTTCAGTCAGGCGTTTAATCATTTCACGTTGTGTGATTTTCTCGCCGCTGCGCAAATGTAGAATCATGCCGTGATAGTCAACGGGATCCCCGATACCGTAAATGCACGATACGCTGGCGACTATGATTGCATCTTCCCGCTCCAGCAATGATTTTGTGGCGGATAAGCGCATTTGCTCAATATGTTCGTTAATACTGGAATCTTTTTCAATAAAAATATCGCGTGACGGCACATACGCCTCAGGTTGATAATAATCATAATAAGAAACAAAGTACTCGATCGCATTTTCAGGAAAAAATTCGCGCATTTCTGCATACAGCTGTGCCGCTAGCGTTTTATTCGGTGCCATCACAATTGCAGGGCGGCCGAGACGTGCAATCATGTTAGCAATCGTATAGGTTTTCCCTGAACCCGTAACACCCAGTAAAGTTTGGAACGCAAGACCATCATTAATCCCTTCGACCAGCTTCGTAATTGCCTCGGGTTGATCGCCTGCTGGCTCAAATGATTGATGTAATTTGTACGGACTATTGGGGAAGGTTACGATCACAGGTATAATTCCAAAATTGAATTGTTTCTTCATGTCATTTTAACATGCCGGTCCACCTATTTTTGTGTGAGGATTTTTTGTGGAACTCTCTAATCGCGTTCAAACCATTAAGCCATCCCCTACCCTTGCTGTTACCGCTCGAGCTGCTAAATTAAAGGCTGAAGGCAAAGATATTATTGGATTGGGGGCAGGCGAGCCTGATTTTGATACACCACAGCATATCAAAGATGCTGCAATCGCTGCGATTAATAAGGGTTTGACCAAATATACCGCAGTCGGTGGAACACCCGGTTTAAAAAATGCCATTGTGGCAAAGTTTAAACGTGAAAATAATTTTGATTTTGAGGCTAAACAAATTTTAGTTTCATGCGGCGGCAAGCAGAGCTTCTTTAATTTAGTATTGTCCGTAATTAATCCCGGCGATGAGGTGGTTATCCCCGCGCCCTATTGGGTTTCCTATCCGGATATTGTTTTAATCGCTGAAGGCAAACCGGTTTTTATCAATACCGGTATCGAACAAAATTTTAAAATTTCAGCAGCGCAACTGGAAGCAGCGATCACTCCCAAAACAAAAATGTTTGTCATCAACAGCCCGAGCAATCCATCGGGAGCGGTTTATACCCGTGATGAACTCAAAGCATTGGGTGAGGTTTTACGCAGACATCCACAAATTCTGATTGCCACAGATGATATGTATGAACATATTCTGTTGTCGGATCAGAAATTTATTAATATCGTCAATGCGTGTCCGGAATTATTTCCGCAAACAGTGGTTCTGAATGGTGTATCCAAGGCTTATTCAATGACCGGATGGCGAATTGGCTATTGTGGCGGACCTGCTCATATCATAACCGCGATGGAGAATATTCAGTCGCAAAGCACATCAAACCCCAGCTCGATCTCCCAAGCAGCCGCTGAAACTGCTCTAAATGGCGATCAATCTTGTATGAATCCAATGATTGCCGCATTCAAAGAACGCAATATTTTTGTGACCGAGCAATTGAATCAGATCCATGGCGTCCGCTGTTTATCTTCCGAGGGTGCATTTTATGCGTTTGCGGATGTCCGCCAATCAATCGATGATCTCTATAAAAGAAACCTGATTGGTGCACAAAACGATATCGCGTTTAGTGAATACCTCCTAGAAAATGCTGGTGTTGCTGTCGTTCCAGGTTCCGCATTCGGGTGTGAAGGCTATATGCGTTTATCTTTCGCTACTTCAATGGAAAATCTGCAGCAAGCGTTAAGCCGTATTAAAAATTTGCTGAAGTAAACTGGCTGACTCAACAGAAGAAACTCTGCATTTCTTAATGCAGAGCGGCAATTGCTGCTTTTTTGGTTTTTCCAGCTCGCGAGGGGATATTACACAGTCCGCACACGTGATTCGAATGAATTTCCAGCGTATGCACAACAAACTTGCCATGACAACTCACACAGGGCGCAATACACAATACACCACTGTCAACAAAACGTACTAAAGTCCAGGCACGCGTCAAACTTAACACTTTCTCAAGTTCATTGATATTGATGTGCTCAATATAGAGCTTATAACTCTTGATCAACGCATCTATGCCATCAATCCCAGCATTCTTTGCAATATAATTATATATGTTAATAAATAATGAAGAGTGCATGTTTGGCTGCCAGCTCATAAACCAATCTTCGGAGTACGGCAGCATACCCTTAGGGGGAGATACCCCTCTAATTTCTTTATATAACTTAACCAGTCTTTCACGACTCAGATCAGTGTTCATCTCCAGAACTTGTAATCGCGCGCCCAATTCGATTAATTCAGTGGCAAGTTGAATTTGTTTAGCCTCGGTGATAATACTTCGATTGCGCATAATGTGCCCCTTTTCCGTCTATTATTTTCTTAAACTATAGCTTCCGCCGGTTTTCCTGCCATTAATATCGCTGCATGCGACTTAATAACAGCTTGTTCACGATTATCACTGGTTAACATTTCAGCAATTAGACGGTCATCAAAACGAAAGCGGCAAAGCAACATATTTGAAGCCGCCATTTTATTAATTGTGCCGAACTTAATTTATCCAAAATCTCAGCAAGATCTTGATTAATTCCCAATCGATAGACCGCCGATACCTTATCATCGCGTAACATCTGTTTGGCAAGTAACAAATAGCTCAAATTGATGTCTCTGATTTCTTCTAGAATTTGATTTGTTTCCATTTCAACACCCCTTTAGATTAAAAAATGTATAAATCAAAAATGCAAATGCGTAGGGATAGATTTTCGATTATGAGGAGGTGGAAGTAAATGGAAGTTCAGCCTAAACGCAGTTAGGTACTATTCCTATCGCAATGTAAGAATTTTACCTACACAGAAAAACAGAATTCTATTGGATTTGGAAATTTCTAATGAGTCCGGAGCCTAAGCAAGTGTTCCGGTTTTACGTTGCTCCAGCAAATGCAGTATATCCTGAGCAATCATTGGCCTGCTGAAAAGAAAACCTTGTGCACGGTCACATCGCAAACGATGTAAAAAGTCAAACTGTTCTTTGGCTTCAATTCCCGCTGCAAGCACGGATAGATCAAGATTCTTAGCCATTGCGATGATTGCAGCAATAATTTCTGAGCTGTCAGGATCAGCAATAATATCATGTGTTAAGGAGCGATCTATCTTAAGAATATCAATGGAAAAATGCTTCAAATACCGTAATGATGAATAACCAGTACCAAAATTATCCATCGCGACTTTAATATCCATATCTTTTAGTGCTTGTAAAACCCTAATACTTGTTTCGGCATCCCGCATCAGCGTTGATTCAGAAATTTCCAGCTCCAGCAATTCAGGAAGGATGCCTGTCTCGGCAAGTACATACGAAATACTACTGATAAGCTGTGCTTGATCAAATTCAATAGCTGAAATATTGACCGAAATCGATAGTGATCCATAGCCTGCATGGTGCCATAGCCTGGCTTGTTTGCATGCCTGCTGCAACACCCATCTACCTAGATCAATAATTAAACCGGTTCCTTGTGCCAATGGAATAAATTTTTCAGGTAGAAGTAAACCAAATTCAGGATGATCCCAGCGGATTAAGGCTTCAACTCCTGATAAAGCGCCTGATTGGAGATCTACAATAGGCTGATAATGCAGTAATAGCTCATTTCGATCAATTGCACCGCGTAGTGATGCTTCGAGTACTGAGCGCTTTATAACAATTTCTTCTATTTCTTTCGTGTAGTACGTGCAGTTATTTTTCCATAGATACCGGGAATTAGATAAAGTGCTTTCTGCATTAGCCAATAAATTCGAAATATTTTCACCACCTGCAGGATAAACACAAATCCCGATAGCAATCCGCAGATAAAATGCCAAGTTATCAACAATAATCGGCGATACTGCCAATTTTATAATTTGATTGGCAAACTCTCGCACACTCTCTGCATCCGTTACATTCGCATTAAAGTAAGCAAACTTGCATCCCCCAATCCGGGCCAACAAGCAGTTTTCATTACTATAAGCGGATAATCGACGAGAAAATTGTTGCAATATCCGATCACCGACACCAGTTCCATAGATACTATTGATATAAGGGAAACGCTCGAAGTCTACTAAATACAATGCGGCGATAGTATCTGGCCCGCCGTGCTTCGCAAGCATTGCCGAAGCTTTCTCCGAAAATAAATTAAAGTTGGGAAGGCTGGTTAGTACATCGTAAAAAGCCAAGTGATATATTTGATCCTCAGCTTTAATTCTTGCTTGCCGAATTCCGGCATTTCTTATTTCTCTCTCAATGGTATGAGCCAAGCGAAAAATATTCTTCTTATGAATATAATCATGCGCACCGGCATATAAGGCAGAAATAACGGTATCCTCATCATAATCATCCGAATAGATAATAAATGGAATATCTTTTCCATTTTCCTTTAATAAATTCAGTACAGGACTGTAATCAAGGAAAGATTTATCATAATTAAAGAGTATGACATCCCAGTCCGATTCCCATAAAGCAGCACGTATATCCTGAAGATTATTTAAGTTCTTATTCACATGAATACCATTTAACTTAGAATACAAAAAACTTCCGTCTTCTTCAGAGAAAGCGATAGCCAATAGTTTTAAGTTTTTTCTGAGCATACCTGGCAAACATACTATTTATATTTGGCTTTTTTACGACTGAATGAAACGAAACTTTAATTTCATCTTTTAGGTTTAGTCCGTGAAAAAAAGCATAGAGAAAGGATTTAATGAACGCCACTGCTGTCCGAAGTTGATGCGTGGCCTTAATGTACGTTGGTTTTCTGCCAGATGACCCCCGACATCGTCAAGAGTATCCCCAAGCAGAGCCGGCTAGCTTAATTGGCCATTCAGTGGTGTAAATACCGATACTATTAAAAATAATTTCGTGAAAAGCGAAGCAGAAAAATTAATTTTTTGCAGATTTCACTACCAGTATTTGACTAAATTATTACAACGTTCTAGTACAAGAAGTAATCTGATGGTTGACCAGAAGGCTTCAAACCGTTAACATGCGCATCTCACCAGTTCCCTGATAGCTCAGTCGGTAGAGCGACGGACTGTTAATCCGCAGGTCCCAGGTTCGAGCCCTGGTCGGGGAGCCAATTAACTCAATGAGTTAGCTGGCTTATAGCTCTGGTTAGCTTCCTTAGCGTGACAGAAACGTGACAGCGGAATGACTTTTCTGTCTTTTCCTGTCTCAATTCTTGACGCTGCAAACGCTTGATTCTCAGTCGCAAACTTGGCATAACGATCTACCATATTGCGTGATTTCCAGCCGCCCAGGTCTTTCAATTCATCACAGCTCGTTCCAGCCTGCCGATGCCATGAAGCCCAAGTATGCCGCAAATCATGAAACCGAAAATCTTCCAGTCCTGCCTTCTTAATCGCATTCTTCCAAGCCGTATTGGTTAAATCCCAAAGAATCGGCTGATTGCGATAAGTAAAACAAAACTGCTCATGCTTACCCATTTGTTCCTGTAAAACTAATACTGCATCCGCATTGAGTGGTACACCTCGCGGCGTGCCATTCTTAGTGCGATTGAGCCATGCAGTGCGTCGATCCAAATCAACGCGATTACACTCCAAACCGGTAATCTCACGCGCCCGGCAGCCTGTTGCCAGTGCAAATCGGATCAAGGCTGCCAGATGTTCAGGTGCAGCCGCAATGAGTCGATCTGCTTCTTCCCTGTTCAACCACCGATCCCGTTCCACTTCACCAGGCAGCAAACGAATTTTAGGAATGCTATCGATCCATTGCCATTCATCGCGTGCCATTTTCAGCAAATTGCGAATCAAGGCCAGATAACGATTCACCGTTGCCGGGGTATTGCCCTTCTTGAGTTGTCCCTGTACCACTGACCAAATCACGTCACCGTTAATTTGATTCAGTGTCAGACTTCCCAAATAGGGATCAAGCATCCGGCAAATCCGATTTACATCCCGAAAACTACGCAAACTCGCTTTGATTGTGAGATACCGTACGACAGCTTCTTGCCATAAGCGCTGGGGTTTAATACCGAAATGATGTTCTCGAAATGCTTCCAGCCGGATTTTGGCTAGCAGTGCTTCAGCATCTTGTCGGGTTTCAGTCCCAGCGCTTTGGCGTATTCTTTTGCCGTTTGGGAGCGTTGTTGCAATCCACCAGAAGCGAGAATCTTGCCTTCGGTAGACACCTTCTTGGGTTTGGGCCATGTTGCCTCCTTCTTAGCCCGCCCGTGCTCGCCTTGCTTATATTCTTCTATCCAGACATCCAGGTCAACCCTATCGTATAAACAACGACGACCCAGCTTGATATAAGGAATCTCCAATTCTGTCAGCAATGTAACGCCAATACCGAGATATTGCGCCGCTTCTTCTTTGGATAAGCATCGAATGGCAGGCAGTGGCAGGCTAACTTTATCCATTGTTATTCGCCGTCTGACTGTTTCCGATACTCAGCCGCATCTTTATCTATACTGGCTTGTTCTTCCGCTTCGACAGAACGATTTAAGATGGTATTAAATTGACGCGCTTTAATGGTTACCTTTTCCTGAATATAGCCATCAAAGGTCAGTCCTAGATAAAAACTTTTACGTTCATGATAAACATAAAGCGCATCCTTAAAAGCCCTTATGCCCGAATCAAAATCCTTGATGCCTTTGCACGCCATCAGTGAAATCAGCGTGCTGAGTCCGATCTTACATAGCCAATCATTGCCAGGCACACGCGCAGCGCTGAAACGAGATGATAACGGGCCGCCATTGGTTTCCCAGTCGATAGAGGATAGATAACCCCATAACGGATGAATCGGCCAGCGTGAACGGGTTTGATCATCCCCATTAGGCAGGGTCAGACGTAACCATTCTGTTGTGGCATAGCTCCATAAGCCGTTGAGGTTATCAAGCACCTCAGTCAGCTTTCCGAGTCCTTTCTGGGTCAATACTTCTCGATTTAATTGAAATTCAAGTCGCCAGACTTTATCTTCGCCATTCCATCCGGCTTTTTTCCATAACTCATGCAAATAGAATTTCTTGGATTGTTTTTCTATTTCCAATGTTTTGTCATACAGACGACAACTAATGACACCCCCTGCCCCAATGACCCAGCCGGAGAAGGCACGTTCGATAGAATAGGTATTAATCGCTGAAGCGCGCGTTACCCAGGCATGACGATCCCAGCTTTCCATATTTTCTGAACTGACAAAATCAACAAACAGGTCAATGCGGCTGACGTTAGCAGATTCATGAACCACTCCAAATTGATCCAGGATAGCTTCTAGCGCTTTTTCTGCTACTACGGAACCCACATGGGTCAGATACTCGCTAGAAATCTTTACATAGGCGAATGGAACCGATTGGCTGCGGGATAGCTGAATACGAAAAGCATTATCTTCAAGAATATAAGGAAATAATCTCGCTCCTTTGTCTTTGACTTCGAAGATATGGCCATTAATGGGATATTGCGCGTTGATTTGTTCAAAAGGTTCTGGTGATTGCGCTATTTTCTTGAGTTCTTTCAGCTTGTCATCCACAACCGGTAATAATTCACCCGGATAGGATAAATAAAGACTATCAACCCCAAATCTTAAAAGCTTGAAATACTCAGAATTGCAGTTATTGGGTACTGTGTTACTAGGCGGCGTACCCTGTGAGGATGAAACAAAATGATGCAATGCGTTCGTCAAATCTCTTTCCACCTCGCCCTCGCATCGCTCCTCCTCGCTGAAGCTCGTCGTCCTCTGCGTTGGCTCGGCGGCTTCGATTTTACTAAAGGCTATAGCTTCAGGTGAAACTTCTGCTTCTTTCTTCATGATAAACCTCGCATCCACGGCGACCATGCAAAAATTGCTGCATCGCAACGGATAGAGATTTTGTAACTCAGCTCAAGATTTGTATTCCACTCAAAAATTAAGTTTTTAGGTGGTTGCGTTTTTCTTCATGTAGGTATCAGCAAATTTACGCAGTGCCTTTTCACTACCGCCGCCTTTTGAATTGGCAGTATAAAGCTTTAATTCCTCGACAAATAATTGGTAAAGTTGCTTATCAGTTAAGCGCAGAGCGCCAGATTCATAAAGCACTTCAAAGACCAAGCGCATTTTTTGGAAGTTAGCCTGTTTGACTTTTTCTTTCTTACCACTAATGGCGGACTTTAGTTTTGCAAAAAACTTCACGTCTTGTAATCGCGTTGCCCTACTTATTTTTCCAACGACAGTTGGACAACCAATAATGGAAGCGTCAATCTTTATGGCATCAGTTAAAGCTTTGTTGTCACCGTTGCGAATCCGTTTGATTAATTCATTCAGGAAGCAACCGTGATAAAGCACACACCACAGAGAATACTGCACAGCAATAAAAGCAGCACTAATCTCTGGAAGGGAGGGGCGCAACGATTCAATATCATCTTTAGTCGGGTTTGGCCGTGCCTCAAAGTGCTCGTGCACCTGATTCCAAATACCCGGTAAAGCTCCAATGTTTCCAGGACAATCGGACATCTGCTTGAACCAATCCAAAATTTGCTCTAGTGAAACAAACTGCAAAAGCCCGGTACATAATAAAACTGTAAAGTCTTTAGTAGGAATCTCATAAAAATAGCACCAGCTGAACTCTTCATCTTCTTTATCAAAGAGCCGATCATCACAATCATTTATCGTTTTCTTGGTATCCTCGATTCCAACTGCAACCAGTGGCCACAGTTCAAGAAATGCACGGAGATTCCGTGCTGTAATGCCCTTGCCGTAGTTAGTTTCATTCATGATAAGTTGCCAAATAAGTTAGGCCATAAATCAAAACAATAATCGTTAGTTTTATTTTGATTTTTAGCCTGTTACAAAATTTACGGCAACATATTCAAATACTGAATGTTAATATTAGGCACAACAGCTTTGCTCTTGTGCATGGCATGGGGACAGACTGGCTAAGCCAGACTGTTATGTTAATGCAGTCGATGGTTTTTTATATGGTTTAAAATACTCAACAATTAGGATTGCTTTTTCATGCATATTGCCTGTCATGTCTAAAATAAATCAAATCCAGAATGCTTTGAAAGAATTAGATGGCGGAGCTTTTCAGAAGCTAGCTGACTCCTACCTGAAAAAGAAAGGCTATGAGTATCTGATTCCATTAGGCTCTGTCATTGGTTCAAACAAAGTCAAAAAAGGTACTCCAGACACATTGGCAATACTTCCGAATGGAAAATATGTCTTTGTCGAATATACGACTCAACAAGCAAGGCTTGTAGAAAAACTAACCGGTGATTTGAATAAATGCTTCGATGAGATAAAAACCGGTATACCCGTGGCAAAAATTCAGGAGATAGTGATCTGCCACACATCTAACTTAGATGCTAGCGAGTTTCACCAGCTACGTAAAAATTGCGAAGCACACAGCGTTAACTTAAACATTTTTGATATTGGTTTAATTTCATATGACCTACTGGAAAAATACCCAGGGATTGCGAGAGATTATTTAGGAATAAATGTTGACACTGGGCAAGTTGTTCCACCAGATGAGTTTGTCAATTTATATAGCAAGAACAAATACGCCACACGACTCGATACAGATTTTATTTTCAGAGATGATGAAACTAAGAGTATTAGCTATGCTATTGAGAACAACAATTTAGTTATTGTGCAGGGTAAAGCGGGGGTTGGAAAAACCAGAGTTGCGCTTGAATGTTGCGTTCGATTTACTGAAATCCACTCAGAATATAAAACACTCTGTATATTTAATCGTGGGCTAGATATCTTTGATGACATTAAGACTCACTTTAGTGAGCCTGGATCTTTCCTTATCCTGATCGACGACGCGAATCGCGTAAGTAAATTTGAATATCTGGTCCAGCAGCTACAATACAAACGCGAAGACCAACAAATCAAAATAATAGTGACGGTTCGCGATTATGCAATCGAAAATATTCTCAAAGCTTCCAAGGCATATGGCGAAGCACCAGAAATAGTAGTTCAACCATTTACAGATGAGCAAATCAAACAACTAGTTGAGAATGAATATAACTTTCGGAACTATCACTACCCGGAGCGTATTGCCAATATTGCTCAAGGCAATCCCCGCCTTGCAATAATGGCAGCAGAAGTAGTTAAGGAAAAAAACACCCTCGAAAGTATTAACAATGTTTCAAACCTCTATGACAGCTACTTTGCTTCAATACATCAAGATCTAGATGAAATTGACGATGCCTGTCTTTTAAAAGTCGCAGGAATTGTTGCTTTTTTCAGAATTCTAGATAGGAACAACGAAACGATCATAAGTGCCATTGAGAGTGCGTTTGGCTTAACCCCCAAAGAAATATGGGAAGCTATTAATCGGCTTCATTATTTAGAGATCATAGATCTTTATGAGGATGAGGTGGCTAAAATTTCAGATCAAGTTTTGTCTACTTATCTTTTTTACCTTGCTTTCTTCAAAAAGAATTCACTTGATTTTGGAAAGCTATTAGAAAGATTTTTTCCTACGTATCGTGAACGATTAATAGACGCTCTTAATCCTGTCATGAATATATTCCATAGCGAAGCTTTAATGGAAGCAATTCGCTCTCACATTGATAAGCTCTGGGATAAACAGATTCACGAAAATAATGAAGAAGACTTTCTCTTTCTTCTCAATGATTTTGGGTTACTAAAACAAACTGAAACACTTGTTTACTTTAACAAACAGATTAGAGCTCTACCAATAACACAAATTGACTTGGCAAACCTTAATTTTGATGCCAAATCAGAAGCCTCACTTCCTTCAATCTTTAGCATTCTTGGTTCGTTTCAAAATGCCGACGATGACAATTTTAAAATAGCTCTAGGTTTACTATGCGACTACTTGGAAAAATTCCCAGAGAAATTGCCTGACTTTTTATACATTTTTATTAACCGCTTCTGTTTCCATCACACCTCTTATCTTTATGCATATTCTGTTCAACAAGCAGTAGTAAATGTTTTATGGGAACGCACTCGAAAAGGGGAAAATTTGCTATTTTCCAAAGTATTTCTGATAGTAGCAAAGGAATATATCCAAACAAATTTTCGGAATTATGAGAGTAAAGGCAAGCATGCTATCAGCTATATTAATTTTGAGCTTTCACCAACCATCAAACTAACTGAACTAAGAAAAACGATATGGGATAGCCTCTTTTGTCTCTATAAGGTTCATAGTTTAAAAGATGAAGTAATTGAGGAAATTCACAATTACAGCATACTAAACAATGAGGTGTCTGCTAGCAAGATTATTGAACAAGATGCTTCAGAAATTATTCCATTCCTAATGCGGGAGCTATCGCCTGAAAATTTCAAACACTGTTTCTTAGTGCAAACCTATCTAAAAAAGTTAGAAAATAGGGATATACCAGTTGCCAGTTCACTAAAAGAACGATTTGAAAGTAAAATCTACTGTTTTTATGATTTATTAACCTCCGATTGGCTAGAAAGACACACATTAGAACTAAGCTATGAAGAATACGCGAGATATAAAAAGGATGAAATTGAGAAATACACCTCTCAATACAAATTGGAAGACTACACAGAGTTTTTTAAACAGTGCGCTGAAATTAAGCTAAACATATCTAAATCAATTCAGGCTCATTCATTCCAAGAAAACATAATTACAGCATTAATTAGTCTAGCGGAGCGAAATAGTAAGCTCTACTCGATGGTTCTGGAATACTATCTCGACCAAAGTGATCCTTTGAATTTCAGCAAATATCATCATCAATTGCTGGTTAAGAATCTGATTGAAGTGTCTGGAATAGAAGAAACTTATTTAATTCTTGCCGAAGCCAGTCATCAAACTAAACGGGATTGGTTGTTCGATTATTATGAATATTTACCAAAATCAGAAATTTCCTCTGAACGGCTATATCAACTCTACGATCTTTACAATAATGCCGAATCGCGTGAGCTTCCAACTAATTGGGATTACCTACTAGGCTACCAAGCAGTTGAACCAGAAATAATCTCTAAGGAAGCTCTGATTAAGTTATTTATTCCAGTTTTGTCGACAAAGCTATCGGTAAAGTAGCTAATATAGGCATTATTGTGCGATTAATAACTGTAATTTTTAGCAGATTGCATACTATTCTGTCCCCTGATGCTGATTTTCAGGGATATTGGACGGAATTATCCCGTGGTTGGCATCCACACCTTACGGACATGGTAAAGATTAGCCAAGGCAAACAACAGATAAAGCTGTTGTGCATTCTTGAACAATCCTCGGTAACGGACTTTGGTATAACCAAATTGTCTTTTGACAATACGAAACGGATGTTCAACCTTTGCGCGTAGTGAAGCTAGCATACGATTGAGCACGGCATGTTCTGCTGGCAATTCCTCACCGCGCTTGCGTTTGAATGGCATACCCCAGACCGGCTCTTCCGGCTGTCGTTGCGCTTCCAGATTGCGATCATTACGAGTATAAGCCCGATCACCCAATACAATTGCCTCTTCGCCATGTACCAGCGCATCAATCATGTTGCCATCGGCCACTTTGGCCGTGGTAATTTCCAGGCTATGCACCAGGCCGGAATCGGCATCTACGCCTATGTGTGCTTTTAATCCAAAGTAATAGTTGTTGCCTTTCTTAGTCGAACTCATCTCGCCATCACGTTTGCGTTGCCGGTTCTTGGTCGATGGCGCAGCCGCTATCAGCGTGGCGTCAACTATCGTGCCCTGACGCAGCAATAATCCCTGTTGCGCTAACCGCCCAGTTGTTTCAGCAAACAGGCTTTGTGCCAAGTGATGCTTCTCCAGCAGGTGGCGAAACTTGAGGATCGTCGTCTCATCAGGCATAACATCTTCTCCCGCATCTAGTCCTGCAAATTCACGTAGCATCGGCACATCATGTAACGCTTCTTCCATTGCCGGATCTGAATAACCAAACCATTGCTGCATCATATGAATCCGCAGCATCGCTTCCAACGCAAATGGCTTGCGTCCCAAACCTGCTACCGGATAGTGCGGCGCGATCCGATTCGTCCAGTCTACCCATGGAACCACTTGCTCCATTTCTTCGAGAAACTTTTGCCGGCGAGTTACTTTTGGTTTCTTGATAAATAATGGAATCGACAATACTAATTGTTTCATCAATGCATTCCCTTGCAGTGGTTACAATCTACCGCGTATTTTACAAGTTTTTGGGACTTAATCAGAGTTTCCCTAAAATAACAGAGATCATTATCGCTAAATCGAAGGTGAATATTGATTACGCTAACTCACTATTTAATTTATTTAATTATTTCTCTGAAGTAAATAAAGAAATTGCAATTCACTTTACTGGAAAAACAGAGTTACTTAAACAAGCCTATTTTCTATGGCTTGATACTTACCGGGATGGAGATTATGAAGGAAACAACTTTGACTATTTTTTAGACCAAGATTCCAATTTCATTGTGGATTATATCGATTGGATGTATAAAAAAAAGAAATGGGTAAGTCGACATGATGATCATCGTAATTACTCATTCATATGGAAACGAGATAATTATTATGAAATTATGACTAAGGCCGCTGAACGAATATTTCAACATGAAAAAGGTGATAATTTTTATTCTTTTTTTCACGTTTTCTTTGGATTAAAAGAGGAAGATCAGGAGCTACAGATAATTATTCCGCGAAAAAAAGAATTTCTAATGCAGCTCATCGAAGACAGGCACAACAACGTCAAGTTCATGAGGTTTGTTTTTGGATTGATCTCTATTCTTAGCGAAGATGATAAGCGTTCACTTATCTCAAGATATATCAATCTCAACAATAACTTTGAAGATTTTGAACAACTACCACTTGAATCCAGCTCTCGAAGCTGGTCAGGAAGTGCTGTACCGATGCATCAGAGGCGTGTTGATTTTTTCCAAACTTTAATTCCGTTATTCAATACTGTTTCCTTACTCGAACACAAGCACTATATTGAACAAAAAATAAAACGTATTCGTGACGAAATAGAAACAGAAAAGAAAATGGACTTTATGGATTTTTAATGGACGGCTGATAATTAATAAATGACAGACCAGATTTTAATTGAAGTTATTAAAGCGATTGTCGGCCTAATCATAGGATCGGGTATTACATCTTATTTTTTTACTCGCAAATTAAAACGTTTATCAGGCTATGAGCGAGCGGTTGATGACATGCTCAAAGCTTTAATAGAAGGCACTGAGCAAGTATCCGATAGAGCCAATTTGCTGAAACAGACAATTCAGAAAGTTGAAATTATATTGCGTTCAGCAGAAATTGATTTGTCTTACTTACAGTCCATTCAAGTTGACTTGGAAACGCAAGCAATGGCTTTAAAAGAAGCTATCAATACCCACCGGATTTATCTGACTCCACTATTACCATTTGGAGAATCAAGTCATGTATTTAATTCAATTAATTCAATTTCTGCAGGTGTATCACTGCTCGCTACTTATTTACCAAGTATGAATGAAAGTGATAGAGCTGATGCTCTTAATACAACAATTGCTGAAATTGCTGTTTACTACGATATTCACAGAAAGTTATGTACAAGCATATCTGCCATTCTTGCCAAATTAAATTCTGGCAAGGATATATTTATATGATTAAGAATGGTTTTTATATATTAACTGCTACAATGTCTTGATAGCAGAATATTCAAAGTTCTATGCCTTTGGTCACCAAAAAGTAAAGACACAAAATTATTATGCATTTTAAAAATATTAGTATTACTTATTGCCATGCACTAACATACTAATAAGAAAGTATTTTTGTTGAAAACTTACATTCTATTGCTAATTGATTGCAAAATTAGGTCGAGTATAATTTATTGATGATCTATAAGCTATACCACCCCAAATTCTATTTTCTTTCTTATTACACTCAAATAGAACTTTCTTTAGGTTATTTACCTTTGTTGTCTGAAAGCAACACAATATTGCTAATCGAAGATAATAATCTCTGCCTTCAAGTCCATACCTATGCAAGTATGTTACTGGCATGATATTGGCATACCAAACTCTGCGAAAGAATTCTCTTAAAACGCGACTCAATGCTGACATCCAAAATCCCTCTTTTTGATCATCGGGTATAGCTATGTTCGCGATAGTCTCGATTGTATAAATTATATTGCTGCCAAGTGCTCTAAATTTTTCTAGATTTATACTACTATCGATTTCCGCCTTATCAAATAGATTGTCATCAAGTGAGAAGAATCCTATATTTTCAAACATAAATAAGTGTGCAATATCATCCCAAATAGAAACTTCTAAGTTAGCTCCTTCAAAGTCAATATCAAATATTCTATCTGCAAAATATTCGTCAAACCTATTTTCATTAATACTGAGTAATTCTTTTATAAATCTATTAATTTCAACAGATGCATCTGATCCATTGAGATGAAGGTCAAATCGGATTAGCCTGTTTTTTAGATGACTGTCGCGAAAAAGTGTGGTCTCTTGTTTGCTGGCTACACGACCAATGTAATCTAAATCCTTTATTGCATTTTCAATTAATTCTCTATGGATTTTAGTTAAAAATGGTGATATCTCTTTAATGCCTGATCTTAATTTTTCAGAATATGGATACTTATCCCTTTGAGCAATTGCTACAGAAACTCTAAATTCACTTAAGGCATGCAGAGAATGTGAAAAAAGATATCCTAGAATATTTTCAATGACCTGCTTTTTTTGGGGATCGCTAAATGATAATTCATGTAGCTTGTAGAAAAGCTCAAACATATTACAGCCTTGTACATGTTCTATGCTGAGTACGTCTTCAATCCACGGAACATGTTCCCCGTTTATATTTAAACATGGTGTTCTAAACCACTGTAATTCTATTTGTTGATTTAAAATATCTTTTTCTACTAGCTGCGCTTTAGAATCCATGCATTTTTTAAGAAATGCAGAACTCGTTTCCTTGATAGCATTACCTCTATACAGAGATGGATACTTGCACTCATTTTTTAAATAATCTGATAAATGATCTACATCAGAGAGCCAGTAAGTTTTTTTAGAGATTGATCTATAATATTTCAGAAGGGATTCGGCAATTAAAGAATTTGATCCGGTTTCAAAGATTACTTCCTTAAGATCGCTTTTATCACCGTCATTATCATCCGACTTTTTATGCCCCCTTATCTCTCCTTTTTCACCATAAGACCTCAAGAGAATTTTTTTTGAATCGAGAATGCATAAATTCCATATTAATTCTTCTTCATGAAAACCAACAGATAACTTCTTTTTATCTTTTCGATAACTTAAGAAAAGCAAGCTTTTCGCATATTTAATAATTTTATTTTTTGTTTTTGTTATTTCCCAAGTGCTATTTTGTTCAGAATCTAGCTTTGATAGTAAAGACTCACAAAATGGGTTTGCGAGGATAAATTCTAATTTAGGAATACGTTCGTCAATTAATAATTCAATATAATTATGACCTGTAGAAGATTTAGAGGAATTGGCGGAATCCGCAAAGTTAATAATATTCTGTCTAAAATCAGTTGGACCTGCGAGTCTCAGAAATTTGAGAGATATCCTTTTTTCAGTAGCTTCAAGCAGTATATTGAACAAGTTGTCGTCGCTATAGTTTCCATTTTCTATACTTATGACACCAAGATTACTATCAGTATAATTTTTCTTAAGTTCGATTTCTTTGGTTTTTTTAAATATATATTCAGTTATATCTTTAATTATGTCGTGCTTGAGGTTTTGGGAAGGTGAAGTTTTGCGATTTTTGTGGATCTGAATATATCGAATGAAGCTTGTGCTTCTCAGACATATTTCTGATAGTACATTATATTTCCAGATGAGTTCGTCTTTCCTTGCCGGACTAGCTTTACTTATTTTTAATTTTATTAATTCAAATTGGTTCGTCCAATAATTGGAATAATTTTCTTCATCAAAATTATCAAGAATATCAGAGCTATTCAAAACTATTGGTTGTATCCTACCTTCATGGTTTCCATTGGCCATAAATACAGAAGCTTCATACATGGGGTTTTGTTTTTTTAAATATGTATGCTAATAACAGGAATCATAAAATCACAATTTTGTGCTGATTCCATAAATTCTAGAAAATTGCTGTGATGTTCTAGGTTTTCATCGTAACGCAATGGAATCCCATATTCAGAGAAAATTGTTACGATGAAATCAACCTCTTTTTTGTCTTCATAAGCATACGACAGAAATATCTGTACATTCTTCTCTGCAAGATATTTACCCATTTCTTCTATATTTAATCGAGTCTCTGGTGTTCTATTTGTAGGCATAAATCAGCAATCCAATAAGAGAGCTTGAAGTATATGCTATCAAACCAATAAACTGAATTGCATATCTTAAGGAGTAAAGAGTGACCTCACATTTTTAGTACTAATTTTTATTAGATAGATGTAAAAATCAATCTAATTGTATTTGGTTCAAGATTATTTTTGGCAAGAAAGGACCTTATTGACATAATATAAGGAAAAAATAATATTGTGCCAAACTGCGCTATAAACAACATTGTTTATGACTGTGTGACATAGTTTTGATGCTTGGCAAGCATTATAAGTTATTGTTTTATATAATATATTAATTATAATTGCGTTTCGTAATCATTAAGGCAATTTCTCAAATTATTATAGGTACAAAAGCTTCGCTCTTGTACATGGAATTAAGACAGACTGGCTATGCCAGACTGTTAAGGCGGGTTGATTCAAACCCATCTAATCTCAAATATCAAACGTGACAAATCTGACGATTATTGGCGAGTGTTGGCGAGCACTGGCAAGCATATTATCAATAAAAACAGTTAATTAAAACACCTGTTAATCAGAATTATTTACATTAAAATCAATCTGTTACTTATAAAGCGTGACAATTATCAATAGTGAACTAAATCTGAATTAATCCAGCTGAAGTGGTGAATTCTGGATGCTGCTTTACTTGTAAAATACTACTTTGCATGAACATCTAGCTTTTGTGGTGTAAGGCGGTATCCCATAGCATTCATAATTGCATTAATACTTTCAAATTTAGGATTGCCATTTTCTGATAATGCCTTTTGTATGCCGTTTCGCGTAATTCCTGTTTCCTGAGCTAATGTTGAAACACCTTTAACACGGGCGATCATGCGTAATTGAGCAAATAAGGCGGCAGTACATCCATCTCTCGCGTATTCCTCGAAAGCAGTGGCGAGATATTCATCAATCTCGTCGGGATGATTACGGTAATACATTTCTTCACTTTCATCTAATGTTTTATAAGTACGTTCTTTAGCCATTATTTTTATAATCCTTCCAATATTCTTTAGCGTTTCTGATATCTCGGCTCTGACTGTCTTTATCACCACCACATAATAAAACAACAATATTATCGACATCTTCACCAAAATAAACCCGGTATCCAGGGCCAAAAAACATTCGTAGCTCTGAAACACCTTCTCCTACAGAATCACAATCACCATAGAGCCCTTCTCCTAATCGCCGAATGCGCGCTCTGATTCGTTGTTGACCCTTTTTGTCTTTTAAACTATCTATCCAACTGCGATAAGGTTCATGACCATTTTCATCTGCATAGATAATAATTTGCTTTGCTCGTATTGATTGAACCAATTTATTCTCTATTCTTTATCTTATCTATACATTAGAGTGCATACTATATTATGCACTTCCCATCAAAATATCAAATCTTAAATAATGCTAATTTTCCAAAATGAATTATCAAAAAACAGAACGTGACAAATCTGACGATTATTGGCGAGTTTTGGCGAGCACTTGCGAGTGTAAAATTAATAAAAACAGTTAGTTAAAACACCTGTTAATCCGCAGGTCCCAGGTTCGAGCCCTGGTCGGGGAGCCAATTAACTCAAAGAGTTAGTCGGCTTATAGCTCTGGTTAGCATCTGTATAGTGACAAAAACATGACAGCGGAATAACTTTTCGGTCTTTTCCTGTCTCAATTCTTGACGTTGCGAAGGCTAGGTTCTCAGTCGCAAACTGGCATAACGATCTACCATATTGCGTGTTTCTAACCGTCCAGGTCTTTCAATTCATCACAGCTCGTTCCAAGTCTGCCGATACCATAAGATTCATCCGGGGAGCGCGTACTTGATAATCAAATGCATGTTTAAGAGAGTGAATTAAAGGTTGAAGTTGTCTCTGACTTTTAATCATGAGATCTTTTCAACATGTTGACAAGTTTGTTGTATCACGCCTTTGGCATAGTTGGTTATTTCGGATCTAGGTGACTTTGAGTGGGTAAACTTCTGATATGAACAGCGACGCACTATTTGGTGTGGCATTGGGATTACAAGCGCCGTAGAGAATTACGGATGTAACCTTCAAAACAAACGATGCAGCAAGATGTGAATTGCACCTGCGAATCGGATTTGTTACTGGCAGAAAATTCAAAGACGAGGCAGGTGTTGATTGCGCTGTGCATGACACAATTGAGTGTCAGTGGTAACACTTCAACTTCTTTGAACATTATGTTTCTTTCATTTCAGAGTGCCACGTATCACCACCAGTGAAAGCAAGGAGCATGCTGCACTAAAGAATCACAAGTGCACATTTCCAAATTGGCCAAACGACGTGCTCGCGGCTTTAGAAACGTCAGGAACTACATCGATATGAACTATTTCTTGTGCGGAAAGCTGACTTTCTCTTACCCGTGGTATTTCACATAAATACGGAAACAAATTGTGGTCAAACACTCTCTCAAATACTCCCGCCCATTCCTTCAACTCGTTTACCGGTGAGCTATTCGGGCCAGAAAATCTGCGATAGCAATAAATTTTTCTACCGGCAAGTTCTCAGCGCGCAGCCCAGGATCAATACCCAGAACGCTAAAATCTTCCGCCTTCAAAAAATGATGCAGTGTATTGCGGAGCGTTTTGCGGCGTTGTGAAAACGCTGCCAAAACTATTTGTGAAAATAACGCTTCATCTTTAACGGCTCGAGATGATTGAGAGCGTGGAACCATTCGCACGATGGCTGATTCGACCTTGGGTATCGGACGGAAAGATTCTGCAGGAACGCTAAAAACATGCTCCATATCAAAGCGATACTGCAGCATGACGGAGAGACGTCCATAATCCGGCGTCGATGGCATTCCCACCATACGTTCTACAACTTCTTTTTGTAGCATGAAATGCATATCCAAGATCTGTTCTGAAAATTGACTCAGATGGAACAGTAAAGGAGTCGATATGTTGTAAGGCAGATTACCGATAATACGCAATTTCTCACCTAAAGCAGAAAAATCAAACTTCAGCGCATCGGTTGCATGAATAGTCAATTTTTCTTGCGAAAATTCCTTTTCCAGCTTGGCTACAATATCGCGATCAATTTCTACAACCTCCAAATGATCCAGCACGTGCAGCAAAGGACGTGTTAGCGCACCGAGACCTGGGCCGATTTCAATGATCCGTTCACCCTTCTGCGGATATATTTCATTGATGATTTGCGCAATGATCTGCTGATCAACTAAAAAATTCTGGCCAAAACGTTTGCGCGGATTATGATGCATGAAGAAACAATGCTTGGTTTTTGGTCAGTTGCGCGGCCATTTCAATTGCAGTCAACAAGCTACCGGGATTCGCGCGTCCTGTTGCAGCCAATTCCAGTGCAGTGCCATGATCAACCGAAGTACGAATAATAGGCAATCCTAATGTAACATTGACACCACCGCCAAAACTGGCATGCTTCAATACCGGCAACCCCTGGTCATGATACATGGTGAAAATGCAATCATATTGTTTAAGTTGTGAAGGATTAAACAAAGTATCCGCCGGAACAGGACCGGTCAGATGCATCCCCTCAGCGCGCAGCTTATTGAGCACAGGAATGATGACATCGATTTCTTCACGCCCCAGATGACCGGATTCACCTGCATGCGGATTGAGTCCCGCAACAACAATACGCGGGTTATCCAGCATAAACCGTGTGACCAAGTCCCGTTGAATTATACGCAATTTGCTTTCGATTCTGCCGGGTGTGATCGCCGCAGCCACATCCTTAAGCGGTAAATGGGTCGTCGCCAGCGTCACGCGCATGTTTCCACCTACCAACATCATAACAACCGGGCAATGCATCAATTCTGCTAAATATTCTGTATGCCCGGTAAAAGGTATGCCTGCATCATTAATCACGCCCTTATGTACTGGTGCTGTGACCATACCGTCAAATTCACCGGATCTACAGATTTCAACAGCACGCTCTAACGTGGATAGAACATAACGCGCATTCGCCGGATTCAGTGTTCCCGGCATGGCCGTTTCCGCTAAGGGGACATGCAGAACATGCAAGCTACCCGCTTTATGCGGACTCGGGTTAGTTACCGAGATATCAATCAGCTTCAGCGGAAGCTTGAGCTGTTGCGCACGTGCCAGCAACAAATCACTATCTGCGATGACTACCAGATTACATGACAGTGGCTGCTGTGCAATTTGCACACATAAATCAGGACCGATTCCTGCGGGCTCACCAGCTGTTAGTGCTAATGTAGGAATAAATTTATTGTTCATTTTCAATGATCATTATCTAGACGATACTCCACGTAGGCTTGATCCCGTAATTGCCGTAGCCATTCCTGAACTACAACGTCTGCTTTGCGATTTCGTATTGCTTGCCGTGCTGTCTGCCGGCGCCGGTTAAGACTGATATCTTGGGAGCGGCGTTCCATTACTTGGATCAAATGCCAGCCAAATTGCGATCTGACCGGATCACTGACTTGGCCTGGTAACAGGGCGTTCATTGCCCGTTCGAAATCCGGCACGGTATCACCCGGTGAAAGCCAGCCAAGATCACCGCCGGATGACGCGCTGGTATCCTCGGAATAAAGTTTGGCTACTTCTGCAAAATCTTCGCCCTTATCAAGTCGCTCTTTAATCTGAATAATCTTTAGTCTGGCATCATTCTCGGAAGTCAATTCGTTAATTTTAATCAGTACGTGGCGCGCATGCGTCTGATCGATGATCACTGTCGGCACTTCCTGAACACGTCTGCCGAGCAGTTTGAAAATATGGAAACCGTTCGGGCTTTGGACTACTTGTGTCACATCCCCCGGTTGCAACGGTGTCAATAATTCAGCAAATGCCGGGCCCATTTGGGTGATCGGGCGCCATTCAATGATCCCGCCTTGTTTAGCATCGGCAGCATCGGAAAACTCAGCAACCACTTGCGCAAATTCCACGCCTTCTTTCAGCTTTCTCAGCGCCATATCGGCGCGTTCGGCTCTTTGCTGGATTTGGGCGGAATTCATATTTTCTGATACCAATATCAGAATATGCGCAAGACGATATTCATCATTGCCCTCGGCGGATGTTTCCTGGGTATGCAGAAAATTATCAACTTCTCCTTCCGTAACATTCACCTGATTTTTAATCTCCCGTTCCTTCATTCGCGCCATGATCATTTCTTCGCGGATCTCATCGCGGAACTTGTTATAACTGATCCCGTCTTTTTCCAACACAACATAAAATTCCGGCAGAGTCAATTTATTTTCCTCAGCAATACGCAGTATGGTTTCATCCAGTTCACTTTCACCGACGGACAATCCCACTTCCTTTGCGTGCTGCAATTGAATACGCTTGGTTATTAAGGATTCCAGTACCTGATTCTCCATTGTGTGTTGATTAGGTAATTGAGCGCCTTGCAGTTGCAATCGGCCAATAGCAATTTTGATGGCTTCATCAAGTTCCTGCCGGGTAATGACATCTTCATTCACAACTGCCACGATGTGATCAATTGGCTTTGCTTCTGGGACGAATTCCGATTCTTGTGCGGTAACATGAGCAGATATGAATACAATGAGCAGTAGAAAGATGCAGGAATAGTTTCTGTTATGCATAGAGTGTGATACTTGTGAATACGATTGGTGTAGCAAATCAATGATCAGTGAACGCTGGTGTACCCTGGAATACTTTGTTGCAGCACCTGCAATGGATTGTTACCAATTCCCATTAGCCCCTTCAATTCCAGTTGCACAAAAACAGCGGTGGTTGTAGTTTGTGTCGCCGTTGTCAGCCGTTGTATGACAAACCGCAAAGCCCAACAACATGCGTTGTACTCAAAACCTGCCAATCCTGCTAGGATTTTGTCATCTTTCAGTGAATAATTTGCCCGGGCAACGCCATGCCAATTTCCGGAAATCGGCCATTGAAATGAAGTATCCACTTGTTCCAGAACATTACGTGTAAACCGGTAGCCAAAATTGAGCACCTTACCTGGTTCCGGTTGATAACTGATACCGCTACGTACCTTTTCAATCCACAATTTGGATTCATCCATTTGTATATTGGAATCAGTACTAACGTGGGGTGTTAAACGCCCTGAAATGGCTGCAATGAAATCAGATTTGCCGCTGGTAACTTGAGGAGGAAGAAGCAAAACTCGGGGGTCAGTAAAATTGACTTGTTGTCCTACTGCAAGCCGTAAACGCTCAATTCCCGTCTCCTGTTCAACAAAACGCGATGTCAATGCGACTGTAACGCGATTGGCATCATTAATGCGATCACTGCCGCTAAAGCGATTCTCAGTGAGCATTTGCGCAAAACTAAAGTCATTAACCGCCGAATCAAAATTTGGCAGATAATTTTGATTCCGGTATGGCACATAAGTATAGAATACACGCGGTTCTAACGTTTGGACAAATTTCCTGTCACCCAGTTGCAACTGCCTGTCAAATGCGATACCGCTGTCCACGCTGAAAATTGGGATGGCGCGATCGATATTTTCCCCTTTATTTTCTACCGGTGTGCCCAAATTATATTGCGTATAATGCAAGCCGATTTTAGGCGTAATGTATCCATATTCATTGCGAAATGGGGCACTAACACTAGGATAAAATACAAAGCGTTTTCCATCGACGAGGGTAGGATGATAAAAATTTGTCCAGCTACTATTGAGTTCAAAATCCATTTTTCCTATATCGCGTTTAATGGCATTCATGGAAAAATGCGGCAAACGTTCATAAGGAGATACAAACAGCGCAAATGGATCCTGGATTGTTTGAAAACGTTGCGCAAATCCGGTGAAACTCACTGCGCCGTTTGAGCCCAATCTGCCGTTATAAGAAACTCCGCCTTGTTGCGACAAGTTGGTCAAGCTCGTTTGGGCAAGATTGGGCGTGAGCTCCCGAAAATAACGATCGTCCGAAACTTGATTGTAATTAAGAAATCCTTGCCAGCCTTTACCAATATTTTGAGTGTGTGTGAATAAAACACCCCAGCGGGTTTGGTTGGTATGGATATCATGCGGAAGAATGTCGAACTGCAGGTGGCCATTCATGTTCCTATTGCCGATATACCGCACTTCGTTACTCAACAGGAAACCGCGCTCAGTCATAATGCGTGGCGCTATGGTGGCATCAATGTTGGGTGCAATGTTTAAATAAAACGGAAGCGCGATATCAAACCCGGTTCTTACATTATAGCCCGCAACAGGCGCCAGCATTCCTGATTTGCGTTTGCCGCTATAGGAGAAATCTATCCAAGGGGAGTACAGTATGGGCGTATCTTTAAATACAACACTGACATGACGTGCGGTGCCTACTTCTTTCTTATTATCAATTTCCAGCTCTTTGGCACGAATGTGCCAACCATTATCACCCTCTGGACAAGTAGTGTAATTGGTTTCCTTCAACCGGTAGTTGTCTTTACCTTCAAATAACAAAATGTCACCAGCGCCACGGCCTTTTCCTTCTTTCATCGAATAACGCGGTTCTGTTAGATAACCTTCTTCAGTTTTCAGATTAAGTTGAAGATGTTCCCCTTTCAAAGTATCTTTAGGTCTCTCCAGACGCACATTTCCTTCAACTTCGGTATCTTCAGTCTGCTGATAGTATTTCATGCGGTCCGCGGTAAGTACATTATCGCCATCATGCAATACCGCGTCCCCGGTTGCTTCGATTTCCTGCTTATAATAGCCTGTGATACGGTCTGCTTCGATCAGTACTGGCTTCTTCTGTGGTTTAATTATTGCCTTTTGTTCGCTCACAGGTTTAACAGCTAGTTCATCCGCCAGGCAAGTCAACGGCTGTATAAACAACAGAGCCAGAACGAATATATTCCGAAAGAAAAACATGTTCATTACGAAATTATTTTTCCGGGATACAGCAAACTGATACAACCAATCTCTGCTTTCAATACTTTAAATCTATCAATTCGCTTCATCGTACAAAGCTAATCGAATTTAAAACAAAGCAAATTCGCACAATGAAATGATGACTGACTAGCTGGTTCAATTATCCACACTCCCGTTTTCCTTATCTGTCTACTTCAAAATCATACCAATAATTAATGGATATATTTATTCACATCAATAAAGCTGTCATTGTACTATTTCTTCCAGTAGCTTATCTATCGAAGAACAGAATTTTAGATGGGGAAAATAAAAAATTACCTGTTCTTTCTTAACATCCTAGCAGTTTTTTTGCTCTCTACATTACTTCAATATATAGTTGACCAAATCAATCGGGTATTGTATAGTTGACCAAATCAATCGGGTATTATTCATGCAAGAACTTATTTTTAACAATCATCAACCACCCGATTTTTAAAAGGAGTCAACCATGAGACTAACAACGAAGGGCAGATTTGCGGTAACAGCATTATTAGATCTTGCTTTGCAACAAAGTAACCACCCCGTGACGTTGGCAGACATCAGTCAACGGCAAAAAATATCACTGTCTTATTTGGAACAGTTATTCGCAAAATTGCGTCAATCTGAACTCGTTGATAGTGTGCGCGGACCTGGAGGCGGCTATTGTCTTGCAAAAGATTTAGATAAAGTATCTGTAGCGGACATTATTCTTGCGGTTGACGAACCTATTGATGCAACACAGTGTGGCGGCAAAGAAAATTGCCACAACGATGGAAAGTGTATGACCCACGACTTATGGGCGAAATTAAACGATCTTATTTTTGAGTACCTTGGCGCTGTAACACTCAAGGAGCTTGTTGACAATCAAATAAATCAACAAAATGACGCTATCATTCCACTTCTTGATATGCGCGAAACAAACGCTGCGTAAAATGCGTGTCAGCTGGTAAAAAAACCTCAGTTCTCAAGAGTATCGTCCTAATGACTTTACAAGTTTTATACTGAACAATTTAATCAGGCTTGTGTCAAAATAATTTGGACAGCGGATGTAAAAAGTATGCCTTATTATTATATAAAGCACACGATATAAAAAGCCCTGATAATTTTAATCAAATTGAGAATATTGCATTGAATGGATGTTATGCCAATTACCTTAACTGAAAAAGCCGCAAAACATATCCAACAGCAACTCGAAAAAAGAGGCAGAGGTCTTGCATTACGAGTTGGGATTAAAAAATCAGGTTGCTCAGGATTTTCATACATATTTGACTATGCTGATGAAATCAAGCCTGACGATCAATTATTTGAATCCCACAGAACGAAAATAGTCGTCGATATAAGTAGCTTACCTTATCTAGACGGATCTCGAATTGATTTTACTCAAGATGGCCTCAATAGTTCTTTCAAGTTTATCAATCCAAATATTGATAACACATGCGGCTGTGGTGATAGTTTTAGCGTAAAAGAATCTGCTAAGATTTAACCAATAATATTTCCAATTGAAATATATTTCTGTTTACAAGTAACCTGACTGTTAAGCAAATTAAGATATCTGGTTCAAAACTAAAGATACTAAAATAAAGGAACAAACCAAATGAGCGCAGTATTGCAAAGTCTGGTTAATCAACCGTACAAACATGGCTTCGTTACTGAAATTGAGTCCGACACCGCACCCAAAGGACTGAATGAAGATATCATCCGATTAATTTCAACTAAGAAGAATGAGCCCGAATGGCTTTTGTCATTCCGCCTGAAAGCCTATCAGAAATGGCTAACAATGACTGAACCTAAATGGCAGAATGTTCACTATCCAAAAATTGATTTTCAATCAATCAGCTACTATTCAGCACCCAAACCAAAGCAAAAACTCGCCAGCATGGATGAAGTTGATCCTGAATTATTGCGCACATTTGAAAAGCTTGGTGTACCCATGCACGAACGCGCAGCACTTGCGGGTGTAGCTGTCGACGTTATTTTTGATAGTGTTTCAGTAGCTACTACTTATAAAGAAAAGCTTGCTGAAATAGGCATCATTTTCTGCTCCATTTCGGAGGCAGTACAAAATCACCCGGAGCTCATTCAAAAATATTTAGGATCTGTTGTTCCAGTGGGTGATAACTACTTTGCAGCCCTGAATTCTGCAGTATTCACCGATGGTTCCTTCTGTTTCATACCGAAAGGCGTTAAGTGCCCAATGGATTTATCCACCTATTTCCGTATTAACACCGAAGGCTCCGGGCAATTTGAACGAACCTTGATCATTGCTGAAGAAGGCGCGTCTGTTTGTTATCTTGAGGGGTGTACTGCCCCCAGATTTGATACAAACCAATTGCATGCTGCAGTTGTTGAATTAATCGCATTAGATAATGCGGATATTAAATACTCAACGGTTCAAAACTGGTATGCCGGTGATGAAAATGGTGTGGGCGGGATATACAATTTTGTAACCAAACGTGGCCTGGCAAAAGGTGTTAATTCAAGGATTTCCTGGACACAGGTAGAAACCGGCTCTGCAATTACCTGGAAATACCCATCTTGTATTTTACGCGGGGATAACTCTGTCGGTGAATTTTATTCCGTTGCAGTTACTAACAATTATCAACAAGCTGATACCGGAACCAAGATGATTCATCTCGGAAAAAATACACGTAGCACAATTGTCAGCAAAGGTATCTCGGCGGGTCATTCAAATAGCAGTTATCGCGGTCTGGTGCGCATCGCTCCAACTGCAGAGGGTGCACGCAACTATTCGCAATGCGATTCCATGCTGATTGGTGATCAATCGGGTGCACACACTTTTCCCTACATACAAGTACACAACAGCAGTGCAATAGTTGAGCATGAAGCTTCAACTTCCAAGATTGGCGAAGATCAGCTTTTTTACTTCTCGCAACGCGGCATTGATGCCGAAGAGGCAGTTTCAATGATTATCAACGGATTCTGTAAGGATGTGTTTCAGCAACTGCCAATGGAATTTGCCGTTGAAGCCACGAAACTTCTGAGCTTCAAGTTGGAGGGAAGTATCGGATGATTGATAAAAGCAGCAGCACCATTCTTTCTGTTCAAGGATTACGCGCCAGTATTAGCGGCACCGAGATTCTAAAAGGCATTGATCTTACTGTTAAAAGCGGGGAAATACATGCCATCATGGGTTTAAATGGGTCAGGCAAAAGTACCTTTGCAAAAGTGTTAGCCGGTCATTCAGCATATGAAATCACAGGCGGATCAGTTCAATTTGAAGGCAATAACCTATTAGAATTGCCCCCCGAAGAGCGCGCTCGAGCCGGATTATTTCTAGCTTTCCAATATCCGATCGAAATTCCAGGTGTTGCTAACACGCAATTTCTTCGCCTCGCCTACAATACCGTGCAAACAAAGCGTGGCAAAGAAGAGCTGGACCCTCTTGAGTTTGATGACTTTGTCCGTGAAAAAATGAAATTACTGGAAATGAAGCCTGATTTTCTGGATCGTAGCGTCAATGAAGGTTTTTCAGGTGGTGAGAAAAAGCGTAATGAAATTTTACAAATGGCATTATTAGAACCCAGGCTGAGCATTCTGGACGAAACGGATTCCGGCCTTGATATCGATGCACTTAAAATAGTGGCCAATGGTGTCAATCAAATTGCCAATAAAGACAATGCAACGATCCTGGTCACGCATTATCAACGTTTGTTAGATTATATCGTGCCTGATTTTGTACATATCATGCAGGCAGGCCGCATCGTCATGACGGGCGGGAAGGAACTGGCACTGGAGCTGGAGACGCGTGGTTACGATTGGGTAAATGCAAACAAATCAGTTATCGGGGTAATCGCATGAGTGATCTAGCCAACACGGATTATCTTGAATGTCTGCTTAAATCTTGGCCGATAAAATCAACTGAATCGCTATCGTGGTTGAATCAATTACGCACCCAAGCAATTGATCGTGTCGGCACACAGAAATTGCCGACCCGGCGTGATGAAGAATGGCGCTTTACGGATATATCACCCTTAGTCCACCTACCCTATCAACCGTCACAACCGGAATGCAATCTGCTTGCGCATGACATCGAACACTTCTATTTGAAGGAAGCAAAACACCGTTTGGTGTTTGTAGATGGTCATTATTCTCCAAACTTATCGACCATTATTGACCCTGTTGACCCTGCGGCACTTGTAATTGGCAACTTACCAGCATTTGTCGCAACGCATGCATCGGTTCTGGAATCTCATTTGGGACACTACGTTCATTTTGACAACAACTTATTTGCAGCACTCAACACAGCCTTCCTACGCGATGGCGCGCTGATCATTGTTCCAAAGAATATCGCCATTGCGGAACCAATCCATTTGCTGTTTATTGCAACTCAAAATGAAGTAACAAGTTATCCGCGTTGTTTATTGATTGGTGAAGCAGGTAGCAATGTAACACTTATTGAGGATTATGTAGCGCTTCAGCAAGCAACTTATATTACCAATTCCGTCACAGAAATCAGCTTGGCTGCCAATGCACAGGCCAAACATATTCGAATCCAGCGTGAAAGCACGCAGGCTTTTCATTTGGCAAACTGTGCAGTGTCTCTCGCCCATGCAAGTAATTATCAGTCAACCAGTATTTCCCTAGGATCGCAGATTTCCCGCTATAACCTGAATGTCCGGTTAACTGATGCAGCGGCGGAATGCGTTGTTGATGGATTGACTTTAATTTCAGATCATCAACTGGCAGATACGCACACCTGCATTGACCATGTAAAACCCAACGGCACCAGTCGCCAGCATCATAAATGCATTGTCGATGATGCCGCACACGCTGTGTTTAATGGAAAAATCATAGTACACCCTCATGCGCAGCAGACGAACTCATCGCAATCCAGTCGCAACTTGTTACTCAGCAAGATGGCGCAAGTTGACACCAAACCGCAACTGGAAATTTTTGCCGATGATGTTAAATGCGCGCACGGCGCGACAGTCGGACAATTGGATCTAGAAGAGATTTTTTATCTGGAAAGCCGCGGCTTATCAGAGAAAGCTGCACGCAATCTATTAACCTACGCATTTGGTGCAGAAATCATCAGCCGTATTCCTGTCACTTCGCTCAGGCAACAATTGGAACAGGCAGTTCTTAATCAGACTCAAAGTAATTAATCATGAACTCAGCCATAGTCTCCCTGAAACCTGAAATTTCCGCCGGCGATTTTGATGCGGAAAAGATTCGCACAGATTTTCCGATTCTGAAACTTAAAATAGACGGCAAGCCGCTTGTCTATCTCGACAATGCAGCATCCAGTCAAATGCCGCAGCAAGTTATTGATCGCTTGATACGCTATCAAACTACGCAACATGCGAATATCAATCGCGCTGTTCACTATCTATCCGAAGTTGCCACTATGGAGTATCACAACGCGCGTTGCAAACTGCAGCAATTCATCAACGCACTTGAAGACAGAGAAGTTATCTTTACCAGTGGTACGACAGATTCCATCAATCTGGTCATGCATGGTTATGGGCGCAAGTTCATCAAAACCGGCGATGAAATCATTTTAACCACTCTGGAGCATCATTCCAATATCGTACCTTGGCAAATGCTCGCCAATGAGAAAGGCGCAAGAATTCGTGTCGTTCCAGTTAATGATAAAGGTGAGCTGGAAGTTGATGAATATGAAAAGCTGTTTAATGAACGCACCAAGTTTGTTGGTTTAATTCATGTATCGAATGCACTCGGCACCATCAATCCCATCAAACGAATGATTGATTTTGCGCATCAACACGGCGTTCCCGTTCTGATCGATGGCGCACAAGCAGCACCGCATATCGTTATTGACGTTCAAGCTCTCGATTGCGATTTTTATGCCTTTTCTGCACATAAACTTTGCGGTCCGACCGGTGTAGGCATACTCTATGGAAAAGCCGCTTTACTGGAATCAATGCAACCCTTTAAAGGCGGCGGCGATATGATTGCTTCCGTTACTTTTGAAGAAACACTCTACAATACCATCCCACATAAATTTGAAGCAGGCACGCCTCCTATTGCCGCCGCTATTGGTTTTGGCGCTGCCATAGATTATTTAATGGCTATTGGTATCGAACGTATCGCCGCGTATGAATTATCCTTACTTAACTACGCGACCGAGTGTTTAAACGATATTCCAGGTCTTAAGATTATTGGCACAGCGGCAGAAAAAACAGCCGTCATTTCATTTACGATCGACGGTATTCATCCGCATGATATCGGCACGATTCTCAATCAGGATGGTATTGCCGTTCGCACAGGACATCACTGTGCACAGCCTGTGATGCAACGTTTTAATGTACCAGCAACTTCCCGTGCTTCATTTGCCTTCTACAATAAAAAAACAGAAGTTGACGCCTTAGTCGCTGGCATTAAGAATGTCCAAAAGGTTTTTTTATAATGCACGCCAATTCACTGTATCAGGAAGTCATACTCGACCATAACAGAAAGCCACGTAATTATGGCAAACTGGATCATGCCAACCACCAAGCAGTGGGACATAATCCCTTATGTGGCGATCGTTTGGATATTACAGTGCAACTAGAGAATGATCAGATCAATGACATTGCTTTCCAAGGTGAGTCCTGTGCAATCTGCAAGGCTTCCGCCTCGATGATGACAGCAGCGGTTAAGGGAAAATCTCGTTTAGATGCAGAAACGCTCATTCATGAGTTTCGTGAATTAGCGACTGGGAAATTGGATATTACTCACCCGCATCACCTTGGACGCCTGACGGTTTTTTCTGGCATACGTGATCTGCCAACACGCGTTAAATGTGCAATCCTACCGTGGCATACCCTGCATGCCGCGCTGAATTCAATAGCCTGCACATCAACAGAAGCAAATCATGATTCAGCGCACGCGGTATCGAGTAAATCCTAGTTTGATTTAGTAGCACGCAAAGTTAGATCGCATATAGGTTGGTTCAATTTGACTCTGCCGCAATCCTCAACATGCTCAAATAATTTTCCTGAATAATAATTGCATACTCAGTATTGATAAAAATTAAAATGCCAAAAATTGCTGATATCGAAGGAACACCTAACAAAAATGCTTTGAAATTTATCCTCAAAGAACCACTGACCTGGGGGATTGCACGATCGTACGATAACGCTGAAGCCGCTCAAGATGATCCCCTGGCTGCCGCATTATTCGATATTGATCATGTTACAAATGTTTTTTATATCGATCATTGGATCACGGTCACCCAAGATGGAGAAGCCAATTGGCAGGATTTGGCACGTGAAATCGCCGATCCCATCCGGGCAGCACCCGCCGCGTCGGCGCAATCTGCAGAAACTGTAGCCGCCGCCAGCAATGTACTTGCTGATTTAAGCCCAGAAGATCAGTTGCGTCTGGAAAAAATCAATGTCTTACTGGATGAGGAAGTACGTCCATATCTGCAGCACGATGGCGGTGATTTGCATATCTTAGGACTCGAAGGCAATGTCTTGCGTATCCACTACCAAGGCGCCTGTGGCACTTGCCCCAGTTCTATCTCCGGCACGCTGAAAGGGATTGAAAATATGCTAAAAACCATTGAGCCGGATATACAGGTTATTGCTAGCTAATAATCAAAAAAAGGTGGCTGACGCCACCTTTTTAAATTCGATCATGCATCAAACCCGCTTTCTAAATTCATTGTTATGCGGATCAATTTCAATTTTGTCGCCAATTTCTACAAAAGCGGCTACCGGGATTTCAAATCCGGTCCCTACCAGACGTGCTGGTTTCATGATTTTACCTGTTGTATCCCCTCTCACAGCCGGTTCGGTGTATTCAACTTCGCGTACAATCGTGTTAGGTAATTCAACGGATATGGCTTTATCTTCATAAAAAGTTACCTGACAAACATCTTCCATACCATCGATCAGATAATTCAAAACATCCGGCATGTTGTCAGCTTCCACTTCAACCTGGTTATACTCGGCATCCATAAAAACGTATAGCGGGTCTGCAAAATAGCTGTAGGTGCACTCTTTGCGATCAAGAACAACCAAATCGAATTTTTCATCTGCTTTGTATACGGTCTCCATCGTGGTGCTGGAAAACAAATTTTTTAGTTTCATTTTAACCACAGATGCATTACGGCCAGACTTGGTAAATTCTGCCCGCTGCACTACCATGGGATCATTACCAACCATCACGACATTACCTGAGCGTAGTTCCATTGCCGTTTTCATATTTCAATTCCAAAATTAAGTTATAAGCAAGATTGATGTTGCTTTAGAGCAGTAAACATCAAATTCATAAACGATAAATTATAGCCGATTTTCAGCAAACTGCACCAGACTGGATGCTAAATCAACTTGTCCCAATAATTGTTTAAGCCAGTTTTTATTATGTTGCGTGATAGATTCTCGAAAAAAAAAGAAGTTCAACCAAATAACGCTATTTATTTCGCATTTGCCATTCCAGCAGGCCCATAACTCACGCACTGCATCTGCCACTTTATCCGGCATATTTTCGGTATATAGATCAAGAAATGCCTCCAGCTTCTTCCAATGCGCACCTTCTGCTTGAGGGTAAATATTCCAGATAAATGGGCTACCTGCCCATTGCGCGCGTACAAAGGAATCCTCACCACGCACAAAATTAAAATCACAACTCCAAAGTAACCGGTCATAATCAGTTTGCTCCATAAATGGAATGATCTGGACGGTTAATTGCCCATGCTGAATCAACTTCCCGGTCTGAGATGATGGATTGTTTAGTAGAGTTGCTATGCTTCCAGCCACACTCCCCTCTGGCACAATTAACAAAACCGACTTTGAAGATTCAGACAATATTTGAATAAATTTAGTAACTGGCGCGGTTTCATAACAAAACAGTGAAATTCGTATCTCACCCGGTTTTCGCGCTAACAAACCTTTACGCTGTAAAAATGCACGCTCTGCTGTTGTGCTAAAAGCACTTCTTTGCGCGATTAAATTCTTTTCTCGCAATAACCCGCCAGTACCTTGCACAAATCCAGGGAAAAAGAATGTTTTGATTAAGGGAAGTCGTGGATGTGGCGATGGCAAACCATGACATTGAGTTACCCAAGGTTCAGCACTGAGATATTCCAGATTAATCCAAACCGGTTGTTTTTTTCTTTGTAACAATGCCGTCACATAAACATCAGGCAATTCACAAGCAAACGCTTCGATCACAACTTCTGCCGGTTCAACTTTGGCCGACACACATTGCCAATGACAGATTTCAACACCCTGCACTATTTGTTGTTGAATCTCCGGATTAACATCCGGTGCTATACACGAAAAGCTGGTCAGGTCATCAACCCAAAGCCGTACTGCTTGATGATGATCCTGTGTTAATTGCCGTGCCAGACGCCAACACACACCGATGTCACCAAAGTTATCGATAATCGTACAAAAAATATCCCACTGGCGTTGCATAGTAGTCTTAGGAGATGACTTTAACAATTAGATATTTAACCAGAAGCTAGAAATTGCGGTGTTTTGGAAAGACATACATAACGGCAAAATTAGCCTATTGAATGTTCCCTTTAAGAATATTATTTTTCTGCTGTTCAAATTCTTGTTCCGTAAGCATGCCTTTGTCTCTTAATTGTTCCAAGCGCGCTAGTGCTGTAATTTGATCATATTGCTGCGATTCTGCCTTGGGTGTACGAAAACCCGACTCATCAGTTACAAAAGATTGTGCTTTTGATAATCCGAGAAATTTTCCGATTTTCGAGAGTAATATTTTAATTAGACGCCATAATTTGGGTAAAAACCAAATCGAAAAACCCAAGAAAATAACAAATAAAACGAGAAAGATCTCGGGATGTTTTAATGCTGCCCACATTCCCGAGAGCACTAGCAGATCTCCCCCAATGGAGGCCGACCAATTCGTAAATGGCTCGGGGGATGTATTAATCAATAGCCGAGTACCTGTCTTGGTTGCATGACTCGTTGCCGCCACGCCACCTCCCAGAATACCTGCTGCAATCCCGAGCGCTGGCGTCACATCGCCAACCGCACCCGCTGCCAGCATGGCACCAGCCGGAATACGAACAAAGGTTTGAATGGAATCCCACACGGAATCCATACCAGGTATCTTATCCATAAAAAATTCTATGAAATACATAACACCGGCTGCCGCAATCACCAATGGATCTTCCAATACCGATAATTCGGCAGGCAAATCGATATGACCTGTTGAGCCACCCCAGCCTAGTACCAGCAACACCGCATACAGATTGATGCCACTTGCCCAGGAAGCACCCATCATTAGTGCAATGGTCGCTAATAGCGCCTCATAATTTTCCATGTTCGAATTTGATTATTAAAAGAATTAACTATTTAATCGCGAATACATTTATCCCGTTAGGTAATAACGGTCTTTGTACATCAAGGCGTTATCAAACATCAACACCACGAATCAGAAGAATCGGAATATGCGCCGTTCGTACCACGCCTTCCGCAATACTACCCATTAGCATACGGCTAAAACCAGATCGGCCATGCGTTCCGATAATGATCAAATCTACCCGGTTATTCTTAGCTTCCGTAGCAATAACGCTGGCAATACGTTCCCCCTGCGTTTCAAGCAATTTTATTTCAGCTGCGACTCCGGCCTGTTTAAGTTTCTTTTGCGCTTGTGCCAGTATTTTTTCTCCAATTCCTCTCATGGATTGGATTAGCTCCGCATAATTTAGATAATCCTCATTGTCAAAATACCAGATATCTTCTAATACATGTATCACTTCCACTTGTGCATTTTGCTGTTGCGCAAATTTAATGGCTTCATCCAATGCTCGCTCAGAAGTTGCACTGCCATCAATGGGTACTAAAATTCGCTGATACATGACACCCTCACAAAAAATATGTGTTCAAGAACTTCGTTTAAATAAAAAAGATTCTTAACAGACTTCAAACTGACAAGACATCATCTTACACTGTCAGGCATGGTACGGAAATTACACTGATTCCTGCAAATCATTACTCTGATGAAGGTAAATTGATTTATCATCTACTATGGATATTAGTTCTCAATATTTGCATGACCCTTGAATGCCTGGAGAATCACATGATTCTTGGATAAACTTTGTCCCTATCAATTCCCCTTAGTATGCAGCTTAATTAACCGAATTATAAAAGACTCAATAATTTCTTTTCATTTATGTTCTCATTAAAATCAGCCCTACCTAACATTCGCATTTTATGCACAGATACGAATATACTGAGAATTACTTCCGGATAAAAACTATGCTGAATCGTTCAAGGTCAGAGAAATACACAATGAAAAAATTTTTGTTGCAAGCTATGTCATCTTATCCATTAAAAATTCCTGGTTTGTTATTGAATAAACTGAGTTTTAGCTTGCTTGCACTGCATTTGGCAGGATGTGCTTCGCAGGAACAAGCTCCCATTCAAATTATTGAACCAATACCAGTGGCAGTATCGCAGGACGAAGGTTTAAAAATTGAGATCGCACGCTTAGAGAAATTGATTGCTGAAAAAGATGAATTGATTAAAAGTCAGAAAATTCGCCAACAAAACCAAGCGCAGGTACTACGAGAAGTCAATAAAGAAGCCACTCGCGCGCAGGTAAAACTACATAGGTTAGCTACAAAACCAAGCACAGCCTCTGCAATTGCAGAAATCGAAGTGGCATTAGACCACTTGAAACAAGTTAAAATTTCTGCAGCGGATCAAATATTGCAGATCCAAGCACAACATTTAGTAGAAACTGCATCAGTATTCTATGCAAAAGATCAATATGCTCAGGCCATGAACCATGTTGCACAGGCCAAACATTTGATTGGTCTGATAACTGATCCGAATCTTAAGAAAATATCCACTGAAAATAATTCTCTTCTCGAGTTTCTTACACCGATAAAATTACGCACAAAAGCAAATGTCAATTTGCGTAAAGAACCCAATACCCGTGCGCCAATATTAGCTACCCTGAAAAAAGATGCAACATTGATAGCAAGTGCGAGTCAAGGCTCGTGGCTTCGAGTTCAGACTGAAAGCAATCAAGGCTGGGTTCTTAGCACAACACTTGAAATAGAGAAGAACCACAATCCATAACTGAAATTATATTGCGGTGCTGGACTGTGGTTGTATACAATAAACTTGGTCACGTCCAGCATGTTTTGCTTCATACAGGGCACTATCAACCCTGGACAGCAGAGAAGTTACGGATTTATCCTGAGATTCACTTTGAATCACCCCGATACTGAGTGTCACCCGGAGTATTTTATCTAATGTATTGCAGTATACATCGGCCACATGCGCCCTGATACGTTCCGCTGTCTTCATCGCTTCATCAACATTCGCCTCAGTTAAAATGATCAGGAACTCGTCACCACCATAACGCGCAGCAAAATCAACGTTGCGAATGCATTGTGAAATATTTTTCGCTATCGCGGCTATTACTTCATCACCAACAACATGTCCAAGGCTATCATTGAGTGTTTTGAAATAATCGACATCTATCATGAGTACAGCGAAAGGGCGCCTTGTCCGTTCATAGCGAGCCAATTGCTCACTGATAATCGAATTCAGCTTGCTGCGATTATATAGCCCTGTCAGGCTGTCAGTTGCAGACAATGTTTCCAGCAGCTGATTTTTTTGCTGCATAGCAACACTGGCTGCATTTATTTCAGCTTGGTTTAGACGTAACTTATCAGTCATCTGGTTAAATATTCGCGTCAAGTGACCAAGCTCGTCTCGCCGTGTATTAGTCAATTCAACGCTTAAATCACCCGTAACAATTCTCCCGGTCGCATCAATTAATTTTTGTAAAGGAACCACGATAGCATGGCTCATCCGGAAAGCGATTATAGTGACAACAAAGATGATGATACTAATCAAACCGATGTACAAATCACGCTGATGTTCCCAAGCAGCATAGATCAATTTATGACTTCTATTGGCGATTACTGTTATGGGTGGTTTCTCCGACATATAAGCTAAACCCACTACATTTTCTTGCCGTGGCCCATGAAATACTTCATATTCCCCCGGATTGTCCTGCAATCGTTTTAATACTGCAGGCTCAAGCGATACCGGGTTATCAGTATTAACAATCGAAACATCACTGGCCAACATGACGTAACCGTCTTTATCCAATAAAAGAACATCACCAGGCGGTGATTTTATTTTATCTTTTAAACTTGGCTGAATATTGCGTAAATCAAACGTTACGATCAGTGCACCCAAGATAAAATCATCCACCGATAACACAGGCACCGAAATGCTCATTATCGCCGTTGCATAATTCGCATTCCATTGTGGCGGCACAACAACGTCTCCTTGGATAGACGCATCTTGTGGCCAATGTTGAGTAAGCGTCACTGGAAAAGGTGAATCCACGTTACTAGCAATTATTTCACCTTCTGCATCGATTACCGTTAATTCCAATACTGTTTCCAATCGCTTATGCACAGACTTCAGATAGAGCTCTAATGCTTTCTGCTGTTTTATGAATTTATTCTTCTGCGGTTGAGATCCTAAAGATAATCCTTCAATAAGAATCTTAGATGTTGCAAGTTCGCGAACGACAAGAACTTGCTCTTTAATCCATAAATCCAACTCCCGGCTGGCATAGTTAGCCAAAGCACGCAACTCACGTGTTACATTCTCACTGATCATCGTCTCATTCTGCTGAAACGACAATATGCCCAGCCCCAGTGAAGGAATCAGCGTGGCTAGCATTGAAAAAACGATAATTTTGCTTTTGATGCTTTTCAATATAATCTTGATAAGGACTCTAAAAGTTATACGGTACGAAGTGTTATGGGTTCTTTATCCGGGTAATTACTCATTTGATACCCCTGCCAAAGCCTGCTTGCAATAAATGAGGCAATTGCATTGGCATGTTGCTGCAAACTTGGATTACCCAGTTCTTCGGTTGTTTGTCGGAAAAGTTGAAGCCAACGTTCAAATAACTCTGCGCTAAGCTCAGGAAGTGCGATATGTTTAGGCATAGGCGCGCCGCGAAATCGGCTGGTGCCACGTAACTGGGCCGACCAGAAATTGATCATTTGCACAAAATGCGCGTCCCAATCAATCACATGTGCTTCAAAAATAGGCCCCAGAGCAGGATCTTTTCTGGCTTTTGCATAAAACGTATGGACCAGTTGCGCTATTTCTTCTTCACTATATAAACTGGGATCGGGCATGGAAAATGGTGATTGACTCATAATTTTTTCAGCTTACCTCTGGATGAAAAGTCGTTACTAGTTAAATAATCAACTCAATATATATAAAAAAACTAAAGCCTATGTAGTATAAATACGACTAAAAGTGTTTTCTATTGAGACAAATAAGTTTATCTTTGGTTGTCGGGATTGTCCAACTTAGAATTATATTGGGCAATTTTGCATAGTACCGGTAAATGCAAGAATTATCAGTTATTCTGGAGGCGTCGATTAACATGAAAGAATTATATGGAAAAGCACTGCTGGTTGATCCGGCACTCACAAAATCAACTGCATTTACTCGAGAGGAACGCCAGCGCTATGGTTTACGTGGATTACTTCCCTATGATGTTGCAAGCATCAATAAACAAATAGATCGCGTTTTGGGCAGCATGCGCTGCAAAAGCACTGCGATTGAAAAATATATTTTTCTCAATGCTCTGCTAGAGCGCAATCAGCGGCTTTTTTATCGAACGATGATTGATCATATTGAAGAAATAATGCCTTTGGTTTATACCCCAACAGTCGGTGAAGCATGCAAGGAATTTGCGCATATATTCAGGAAACCGCAAGGATTTTATATTACACCTGAAGATCGCGGTGAGATTGCAACAATTCTGAGAAACTGGCCGGAAGAAGATATCCGTGTGATTGTTGTTACAGACGGAGAACGTATTCTGGGTTTAGGAGATTTAGGCGCCAATGGTATGGGAATACCCATCGGCAAAGTCGCTCTTTATGTAGCCTGCGCTGGGATTCATCCGGCTCAATGCATGCCTATCATGCTGGATGTTGGCACAAATAACATAGCAATACGTGAAGACCCGCTTTATTTAGGTTATCCCTATCCGAGAATTAGCGGTGATGCCTATCGGACACTGGTTGATGAATTTGTCAAAGCTGTGCAATCTCGTTTCCCAAATGCATTGATACAGTTTGAGGATTTCCTCACGCCGCATGCGTTTGAATTTCTAGACAAGTATGGTGGACAGGTTCGCTGTTTTAATGACGATATACAAGGTACTGCTGCGGTGACACTTGCAGGTATTTATACCTCTTGCCGTATTACCGGGAAGAAATTTGCCGATCTGAATATTATGTTTCTGGGCACTGGCTCTGCGGCAGGCGGCACTGCGGAATTGATAGTCGATGCATTCCGTGCAGCTGGCATAAGCAAGCCGGAAGCACAGAAACGGTTATGGTTTATCGATAGAAAAGGATTGGTGACAGCAGCAAACGAAAATATTAAACCACGCATAAAACCATTTGCTCAGAAACATCCCGCTTGCAGTTTTGTTGATGCTATCGGTGAAATTAAGCCCGATGTACTGATCGGTGCAACCGGTGTTGCCGGAACATTTACTGAGGCCATTGTGCGTAAGATGGCTGCAGTGAATGAACACCCGGTCATTATCGCCTTATCAAATCCAACTTCACATACTGAGTGCACTGCTGAACAGGCTTATCAATGGAGTGATGGGCGAGTAATCTTTGCCAGCGGCAGCCCTTTTGACGCCGTGCGGTACGGCAATCAGTTATTCAAGCCCGCTCAAGGTAATAACGCTTATATTTTTCCAGGCATAGGTCTTGGAATTTACGCAAGTTCGGCCCGGCTTGTCACACAAACTATGTTTCTAGCAGCTGCCGAGGTGTTGGCAAATACCGTTACACAACAGGAGATCAGCACTGGCGCGGTTTATCCCGCATTGACACGGGTACGTGAGGTTTCCCATGCGATTGCTGTTGCAGTTTGCCGGGTTGCAGTTCAAGAAGGATTGACGGATTCCAGCTTGCCTGAGGATCTGCCTGGCTGTGTTAAGACGCTGATGTATGAACCGAATTATTAAATCCGGTTCAAAGACGGACAAGTTGATTTAATTTATTTGAATAAATTGATAACACCATCCAACCCCACGTAGTCGATTGAATAAGTTGCATGGTCCCTTACGATGGGTTTAGCGTGGTACGCAATACTGACTCCGGCCTCTGTCATCATGTCCAGATCATTGGCACCATCCCCAATAGCGATAATCTGCTCACACTTAATACCCAGTTCGTCACGAATCTTTTTTAATACTTGCGCTTTTCCTTGTCTGCCAAGAATTTTTCCAATCACTTTGCCTGTCAGTCTATTATCCACAATCTCCAGCACATTGGCAGCCGCGAAATCAAATCCCAGCCTAGCTTTAATCCGATCGGTAAAAAATGTGAAACCGCCAGAGATAACCATCGTTTTTAACCCGGATAACCTGGCTTGTAGCAGCATTCTCTCAGCACCGGGGTTAAGTTTTACACGTTCGTCATAGACTTTTTGCAATGCATCATGATGCAAGCCTCGCAATAAAGCTGTGCGGCGCGTGAGGCTTTCTTCAAAACTTATTTCGCCACGCATGGTTTGCAATGTAATTTCTGCTACCTGGGATTTTATACCCTGCATATCAGCAATTTCATCTATAGATTCAATTGCCAATAGCGTGGAATCCATATCCATTGCAATCAATTTAAAATCAGAAAGCTTCTGATCGAGGTTTACAAAAGCAAAATCTAATTCTGCTTGTGTGCAATATTCGGAGATAGCATTGGAATGAATGGCATTTATTAACCGGAAAGCGTGACCGGTAATCCGTTCAATCCCATCTGCTTGGGATAATTTTGCTAAGGCCCGCAAGTCACTATTATTGACTTCCAGTCCCTGAATAATCAGATTCATGTGGTTTATAATTCTCTTTAGTACAAAAACGAGCGGGCTATGAAAAACTTAGCTGGCACTCCATTCCATAATCTGATTCCGGCCGGCATGTTTGGCAGCATAAAGCGCATAGTCAGCGGCTTTAATGAGATCTCTCGGCTCCTGAAAATGTGTTGCATTTTCATAATAAGCAGCAACACCTATGGAAGCAGTTATTTTGATTGTAATACCCCCATCGAATTTATACGCAATTGCTGCAATGGAGTCTTTTAAGCGGGAAATAAGATTTCTTGAGGCGGTAAGTGTTGTGCCCGGAAGAATCAAAGCAAATTCTTCGCCGCCATAACGGCTCAGCGTGTCGTCCTGACGGATTTGATCGAAAAGTGTTTTTACGACAGTAGCCAATAACGAATCTCCTGCGACATGTCCGTAGGTATCATTCACATTTTTAAAATGATCAAGATCAATAATAGCAATAGTCAACGGCAGATTGTATTGCATGGCAAGGTTGAATTCGCGCCGCAGTGTTTCATCGAAATAGGTCCGATTGTATGCACCGGTTAATCCGTCACGCTGCGATTTGTCTTCCAAATCCTTCATTCTGGACAGGTCGTGTATCATCAGTAACTCTTTAGCTTCTGCCAGAATTCCAGTTACTTCGCACGGATGGTGAATCGTCATTTCAAAAAGCTCCTCCACAGCACTCAAACCAACTTCCATAATTTTGATCACATCAATAAGAGCAGAGGGATCCAATCCAAGCCAATCTTGTGTAGCTTTATTTAGAGTGGTCATTTTTTCAGCCTCGTGCGGGTACAGAAAATAATCAGCTAAGTAACGCGACACAGCCAAACAAGATTGAAGCGTTGGTCCTAAGTTTTGGGGCTCCGGTTGGGAGTGACTGTTAATGCAGGATAAAGCGATATAATCCGGAATATGCCATTTTTTGAGCAGTGCGTACCCCAATTCATCATGCCCAGCTCCAAAAGTTTTACGTTCAATTTCAAGCAAAATATCATGATCAGGGGTCGATGCAAAAATTTTGCCATATTCTTCAGGCATAATGACCCAATAAGCAAGAATACCGATTTCTTGCACTAGCCCAGCCAGAAACAAATCATCCAAGAAATTCAGCTCAAGCTTTTCCCCAAGTGCACGACTGGCAAGCGCTGATGTAATCGACCGGCGCCAGAAAATATTACTGTCAAAAGCAGAGCTGCTATTTGACAACGATGTCATCATGAGTGAATTGGCTAACGTGAAGGATAATGCAATGACAAGAACGGTATGTGTTCCAAGAATACTAACAGCTTGCCGGATATTTGTTGCAACCCGGCGCGATTTATATAAAGGTGTGTTAGCTGTTCGAAGTAATTTTGCCGCGAGAACTGGATCCAAAGAGATATATTCACAAACTGTTCTGATATCGGCATCAGGATCATTAGCCATTTCGATTATTTTGACAGCAACCGCCGGTAAGCTTGGTAGCGTTGTGCAATAATTTAGCCGTCTTTTCAATGTATCATCAATCACTTATTATCCTTATTATTAGATAACATCTATATATTATTGAAAGAATGAATGATTCTATTTTTAGAATAATATAAAGATAACATATACAACTATTTTCATAAGACATATTTGCAATAACTTGTAAGATTTTTCTCCTTTACACCTTATACCCCTAACAAGTATTCATTCTTTCAATTAAGCAGATGTTATGCTATTAATCTTCAGCATAAATTGTTTTGAATATTTGAAATAATGCGGCTATAAGAAAGCCAAGAAATAAACGGCAAGAATAAATTGCTTGAAAGAAAATTATAGATAAAGGAGTCTAACGTGGATTTTGGAATAAAAGTAGGAACCCCGGAGAAACAACGCGGAGCTTGTGTGGTGGTAGGTATTTTTGAATCAAGAAAATTGACTGATTCAGCCAAAATTCTGGATAAAGTCACCCAAGGATATCTTAAAAACATACTTGTTCTGGGTGATATGGATGGCAAAGCCAATACCGCACTGCTATTACATAATGTTCCAGATACGCTATTTAAAAGGGTTTTATTGATCGGATTAGGCAAGGAACAGGAATTCAAGGAGAAAACATTTCTATCCGCGGTCAATACTGCTTTGAGTGCCTTGCAAAAAACAGCCGTTACCGATGCAACGCTGTTTTTATCCGATTTCCCTATCAAGGAGCGGACAAATCAATGGAAAGTCTCACAAATTATCATTGCCGCAGCCAGCAGCAATTACCGGTTTGATCAGCTTAAAAGTAAACCGGAAAACAGTCCGCATAGTTTACGCAAATTAGTCATGTGCATTGATAGCCGCACTGAGCTGGCGGTCTGCGAAGAAGCCGTGCAACAAAGCTTGGCAGTGGCACATGGCATGAATCTGGCAAAAGACTTAGGTAACCTTGCGCCAAATATTTGTACACCCACGTATCTGGCTAAACAAGCTAAAGATCTTGCCAAAACGCACAAACTCAAAGCCTCTATACTTGAAGAAAAAGATATGGAGAAGCTGGGCATGGGCTCTCTTCTCGCTGTAGCGCGGGGCAGTGAACAACCGGCAAAATTAATTGTGCTGGAGTATCAGGGTTCAGGCAAAAAAGAAAGCCCGATTGTTCTGGTAGGAAAAGGTGTTACCTTTGATACCGGCGGTATTTCACTCAAACCTGCTGCCGAAATGGATGAGATGAAATTCGATATGAGCGGAGCTGGCAGTGTTTTGGGAACTCTGCTTGCAATTGTTGAAATGAAGCTACCGATTAATGTGGTCGGAATTATTCCAGCCACCGAAAATATGCCCAGTGGCAAAGCAACAAAGCCGGGCGATGTGGTAACCAGTATGTCGGGTCAAACAATTGAGATTCTAAATACCGATGCGGAAGGACGCCTGATTTTGTGTGACGCTTTAACTTACGCAGAACGCTATAACCCGAAAGTAGTGATTGATATCGCAACTTTGACTGGTGCTTGTGTAATCGCACTCGGGAATTTTACAACAGGGCTGATCAGCAATGATGATAAATTGGCGCAAGAACTACTGGCTGCCGGAGAACAAGCCGTTGACCGCGCCTGGCAGTTGCCTTTGTGGGACGAATATCAGGATTTATTGAAAAGCAATTTTGCGGATATAGCCAATATCGGTGGACGCGCTGCAGGAACCATCACAGCCGCTTGTTTTTTGTCCCGTTTTACCAAGAAATACCGCTGGGCACATTTGGATATCGCAGGTACGGCATGGAAATCCGGCAAAGAGAAAGGCTCAACCGGCCGCCCTGTACCACTACTGACGCAATTTTTAATTACACAAGCCAAGACAAGCAGTTAACAAAACGTTCAAACTTGCTGATTAATTCCTGAATCTGCGATGGATAACACATAATTATTACCTACTTGTGCCAAACTAATCAGCAATGACGATGCAACAGCTATACGAATGGATAGTGATGCTTTAAGCACAACGATTATTGAATGACTCAAATTTTTTTCTACTCGGGATCCAACGATAAACTACAAACAGCCTGCCGGCTTTGCTCCAAGGCTGTCAAACAAAATATGAAAGTAATGGTTTATACCCCTGATGCGGCAGTACTTGCAAAATTCAATGACTTACTTTGGACGTTCTCCCCCACTAGCTTTATCCCGCATTGTGCTATTCAAGATGATCCTCAGTTGGTCAGTGTAACACCTGTTATTTTGAGTAACCAGATACCACCGGATAGCCAGTATGACGTGCTGCTTAATCTACATCAGCAACATCCGCCTTCATTCAATCAGTTCAAAAGAATCATAGAGATAGCAGGTATTTCTCATGAGGATAAACTGGCAGCCCGCGAACGTTTCCGTCTTTATAAAGATAGCGGCTATGAGATACAGCATTTCAACCTTGATTGATTAAATAGAGTCACTCCACGATGAATGATGATAAAACCTCCAGTGATCCCGATGATTCTGAGATACTGGCAAAGTTTCGTAGCTTGCTGAATAAATACCAGAATCAAGGAAAAATAATCGCCAGCTCTACCTCGACCCTCACTTCTGTCCCACGGGTACCAATTGAAAATACCGGGTCAAACGTGGCGGATAAAATACCGGTATTGACTGAGGCTGTAGTTCTCCATCCTGCAGTCATACAACCGCAACCAAAACGCTTGACACCTATCCGGCAAATTCTTGATGCCGCGCTGGAAGATGCGCATATCGAAATGGATGTTTTGAATAGAAAAGTGCTAGCGAATGCACTGGAAGCTCGCTTGGCCGATCAAATTAAATAACAGTATCTTTCACAACTCCATCGCCTTCAATCTCATGCGGCTTACAGTTCTCCGGGCGTATTAAAAATACAGCATTGTTTGTTGTCATACGAACCGAAATGCCATCCGCTATAATGGCGGTCTTATTTGTACCATTCAATATAACTTTACATTCCATGGAACTCGAAAAAAGTTTTGACCCGAAGCGCATTGAAGATCGTTGGTATTCCACCTGGGAATCGGCTGGCTATTTCAAACCAGCCGCTGTAACAGATCAACCCGCCTACTGCATTATGTTGCCCCCCCCCAATGTCACCGGTACCTTGCATATGGGGCATGCGTTCCAGCATACCTTAATGGATGCGTTAACACGCTACCACCGTATGTTAGGAGATAACACACTATGGCAGCCCGGCACAGATCATGCCGGTATTGCCACGCAAATTGTGGTTGAACGTCAACTCGATCAGCAAAAACTCGATCGTCGCGAATTGGGACGGGAAGCTTTTTTGGAACGAGTATGGAAATGGAAGGAAGAATCCGGTTCTACGATCACCCGGCAAATGCGGCGCATGGGCACTTCCTGTGATTGGACACGCGAACGTTTCACCATGGATGCCGCTTTATCGCGTGCAGTGACTGAAGTATTTGTCCGCCTCTATCGCGAAGGACTCATTTATCGCGGCAAGCGTCTAGTAAACTGGGATCCGGTATTGCAAACGGCAGTTTCAGATCTGGAAGTGGTATCAACAGAAGAAAACGGTTCCTTGTGGCATATTCGTTATCCGCTGGAACAGGCGGATGGTATTCATACCGAAGAAACGGAGGCCTTAATTGTAGCCACCACTCGCCCTGAAACCATGCTAGGAGATGTGGCCGTTGCCGTCCACCCCGAGGATCTCCGTTATCAACACTTGATCGGACGTCATGTACGGCTACCGCTTTGTGAGCGCACCATTCCGATTATCGCGGATACTTATGTCGACCTGGAATTTGGCACCGGTTGCGTAAAAATCACCCCGGCCCACGACTTTAATGATTACCAAGTGGGACAACGACATCATTTGATTCCCGTCAATATCTTCACCTTGGATGGGAAAATCAATGACTTGGCACCCGCTGAATATCAAGGATTGGACCGCTTTGACGTCAGAAAGATGATTATCGCTGATCTGGAAAAACAAGGCTTCCTGGTTGAAACCAAACCCCACAAACTCATGGCGCCGCGTGGCGATCGTACCAATACCATTATTGAACCGATGCTGACCGATCAATGGTATGTTGCGATGGAAAGTTTGGCCAAACGTGGATTGGAAGCCGTCGCACAGGGCGATGTTAAATTTACGCCGGATAACTGGTCGCATGTGTACAACCAATGGTTAGAAAATATTCAGGATTGGTGTATTTCCCGGCAATTGTGGTGGGGGCACCGCATTCCCGCATGGTATGACGAGGACGGCAACATCACGGTTGCATATAATCTGGAAGAAGCGCAAAAGCTTTCCGGGAAAAATAATCTGAAACAAGATGATGATGTGCTGGATACCTGGTTCTCATCGGCGCTCTGGCCATTCTCCACATTGGGTTGGCCGGATGAAACGCCGGAACTAAAAACCTTCCTGCCGACTTCGGTACTCATCACCGGCTTTGACATCATTTTCTTTTGGGTCGCGCGCATGGTGATGATGTCGCTGCATTTCACCGGTAAAGTGCCATTCAAGGAGGTTTACATCACTGGCTTGATTCGTGATGCTGAGGGTCAGAAAATGAGTAAGTCCAAAGGCAATGTACTGGATCCATTGGATTTGATTGACGGCATTACCCTGCCCGACTTGATTGCAAAGCGCACCACAGGATTAATGAATCCGAAACAAGCCGAATCCATTGAGAAAAATACCCGCAAACATTTTCCCGAAGGCATTCCAGCTTTCGGTACCGACGCCTTGCGCTTTACATTCGCGAGCCTGGCATCCCATGGCCGCGATATCAAATTTGATATGCAACGTTGCGAAGGGTACAGAAATTTCTGTAACAAGCTCTGGAACGCAACCCGCTATGTCATGATGAACTGTGAAGGAAAAGATACCGGATTGGATGAAGCGTTACTATTAACTTACTCCGCTGCGGATCATTGGATCATCAGCCGTTTACAGCAGGCAGAACTGGCGATTGAACAAGCATTTGGCAATTACCGTTTTGATTTGGTCGCACGCGAAATTTACGAATTGCTTTGGGATGAATATTGCGATTGGTACGTTGAACTTGCCAAAGTGCAGTTAAATAGTGATCAAGACTCAGTACAGCGAGCAACGCGCCGCACCTTGGTACGTGTATTGGAAACCATGTTACGGCTGGCTCATCCGGTTATTCCATTTATCACCGAGGAGCTGTGGCAAAAAGTTGCGCCATTGGCTGGAGAATCGGGAGCGAGTATTATGTGCCAACCTTATCCAACCGCGAATCTTGCGGCTATTAATCAGCAGGCCACCGAAAATATCCTGTTACTAAAAGAGATGATAAATGCCTGCCGCACTCTGCGCAGTGAAATGAACCTATCACCAGCAGTAAAAGTACCATTGCTTGCGGCCGGAAATCAGCAAACATTGGCGGATTTCTCGCCGTACTTATTGTCTCTGGTTAAATTATCCGGCATAGAAATTTGCCAGGGTGAACTACCCGATGCCGATGCGCCGGTATCCATCGTAAGAGACTTCAAGTTGATGCTAAAAGTTGAAATAGATATCGAAGCTGAACGCGAACGTTTGACGAAAGAAATAACACGCATTGAAGTAGAAATATCCAAAGCGCAAACCAAACTATCAAACCCAAGCTTTGTAGAACGGGCTCCTGAAAACGTTGTGGCGCAGGAGAAAGATCGTTTGAATGCATTTAATACAAAACTTGACAACCTGAATGAACAACTGCAGAAACTGAATAGCAATAAAACTACGTAACGTCTAAACCGATCCAGTTCAATTCACAAGAAAGTAATAGAAAAAGAACAATACTAAAAAACAGAAACGGGAGCCCAACCTCCCGATCTGGATTAAATCTAGGTCTGAATTAAACAGCAGTTTCTTTCCTGCGGCGTGCCATAAAACCCAATAAGACTAAACCAGCTAATAACATAGCATAGGTTTCTGGTTCTGGAACAGGGGTAATATTGTCGACACTGAAAAGTCCATCCACTGAACCTGCCGTGTTTACGATTCTAACTGAAGCGAGATTATTCCAACCGAATGCAAATGTCTCAAAATCAACGCTTCCACCAATGCCATCGACTATACCATCCAATGTGAAAGTTGTAGAAATTGTCGAGGAGTCCGCAAATGTACCGATAACTTGCATGGTTCCTTCGCCTCCAGGAAAACCAGCTAAATCCATTGATCCAAGAGAAAATAGACTCGAATCAGTTCTTGCAAAAATTACATCATAATGCGGCGTCAATACCGTCGTCCCATTATTTGCCCAGAAAGCTTCGCTTCCAGCATGCAAATGATCCCAACCATTCAAAATTGAATCAGGTCCGTAATTAAACTGATACCCTCCGCTCGTAACTGAAATAGGGTTAGGGGATATTTGCGTTCCCAATGGAATGCTCAGATCCTCGAAATCGACACCTGCTGCCTGACTGACTTGACTTACACCAAAAATAAGCCCACATGCAGCTAAACCTACAAAATTCTTAATCTTCGTCATGATAATTACTCCTCAAATTATAAAAACTATATTGCCACTCATTATTAACTTACATCTCAGAATAACCAATAGTTATTCTTAAACACACCCTTGATAAAAAGTTGCGAAATTTTATCAAGTTAATTCAATCCATTTTATATGTAAGGTTATATTTAATAAATTATTGCGTATATAGGAAATGCTTCCTTTTTTTCTAGTACATATGTCCTGCCAGTATAGCTGAATTATCACTAACCCGCTCATGTAGAGAGTTTTGTTGTCTAACTATATCAATTAAATGTGAGAAAACTCACAGACTGGCATACAAATTTTGGATTATAAAGACTCCAATTGTGAAGAATGGAGGTAACTTTATGATAATGATAATGAGATATGCAGTAATAGGAATTATTGTTGGAACGGTTATTGTGTTAATGAATGCGTACAATATATACAATAAAACCTATACGATCGAGTTTACTTATTTACATGAAACCAACCTTCCGGAAACCGAGATAGATGAAACTGTTGCCCTTCATGAAATTTAGCAGACAATGTCTTCAATTACACAAACCCGCTCCGGCGGGTTCTTATTGCTTGTTCTATAGCTTAATCTTAAGTGCAGCGGTAACAATAGCAGAATTACCAGGGGAACTAATGAAAGCTAAATTACTCCAATTTAACGAATCAACTCTCCTTTCTTTGATTCTAAAACCGCTTCAACCAGTGCATAAAATATCAGTGTATAGTCGGATGGTTGAATATATTCCTTTGCCAGCACTCTTTGGGTGCTGGTTTTTTTGATTGTTGTCGAATTGATTTTCCTACATATCGCCTACACAGGCACAGTAAAATAAAAAAGCACTTATGCAATTAAGCTATAAGCGCTTTATCTTATTGGTTGCGGGGGCAGGATTTGAACCTACGACCTTCGGGTTGTAAGCCCGAATATAATAGCATTTATTAGTGTTGATCAGAATATATAAAAACAATAAAACCATTTAGAATAATGCAGTTAATAAATATCTCTATTTATTTGTGTTGATCAATATTCCGCTATTCTGTTATTATTTCCTTACACCAGCCTTACACGGAAATAATAGTTATGAAATGGGAAAACTTTACAACTGGCAGGGTTGCAGGTTTCAAATGCAAGCCGGGCGCAAAGCAAAGCATTTTCTGGGATGGCAAAACACCCGGATTAGGTTTGCGAGTCACGGCAAGCGGGGCGAAATCTTACATTTTCCAAACTGATCTACACGGCAAAACTATCCGCTTAACTATTGGTGATTCGCGCGCCTGGTCTATCAGCGATGCACAAGACGAGGCAACGCGCCTTAAAGTCATAACAGATCAAGGCATTGATCCGCGTCAACAAGCTACGGAGCAACGCGCCAAGAATGAAGCCACCACCGCCGCAAAAAAAGCACAGGAAACACGCGAAACTATGACGGTGAGTGACGCATGGCAAGCCTACCTTGCATACCAGAAAGATAAGATGCAGCATACCCATATAGAACGCGGCAAACGATGGGGAGAACGCCATTTAAGAGACCATAAAAACCTATCGCAAGTGGGTGGAGAACCCAAAAAACGCGGCAATGGTTTAACAATACAAGGTGTACTTTACCCACTGTTACAGATGCTGATGATCGATATTAACGCCGTAGTACTGAAAGAATGGCAGAGAAAGGAAGCGCAAACACGCCCAAATAATGCCCGGCAAGGGTTTGAAATGTTCCGTGCATTTTGGCGATGGGGTGCGACACGTTCGGAATATAACGCGGTTATCGATCTGCAAGCTGTAGAAAGCAAAGATTTACGCGATGAAATACCGAGCCGGAAAAATAAGCAGTTTGACGTATTGCAACGTGCACACCTGCCTGCATGGTTTGCAGCCGTCCAATCATTAGGGAATCAGGTAATTTCTGCCTACTTGCAAGGATTGCTATTACTGGGCTGTAGGCGCGAGGAAATGGCTGGCTTGCGCTGGGAAGATGTAGACTTCCGGTGGAACAATCTATGGATAAAAGACAAGATTCGTGAGGAAGGTCGAAAAATCCCGCTCTCTCCTTACTTTTCAAGCTTACTAGCTGCCCTTCCCCGCCGCAATCAATGGGTTTTTAGTAGCATATCCGCCGCCAATGGCAGAATAGCAGAGCCGCGTATTCCACATAATCGAGCTCTATCTATTGCCGGATTGCCCCCATTAACTTTGCATGGGTTACGCCGAACTTTTGCCAGTTTGGCCGAATGGGTAGAAATGCCAAAAGGCATAGTTGCTCAAATTATGGGACACGCACCAAGTGCAACGGCTGAACGTCACTATATCAATAGGCCGCTTGAATTACTGGCTGTATGGCACACGAAATACGAAGCATGGATCTTGCAAGAAGCCGGGATTCAATTCACACCGGGTAAAGCCAGTTTACGGGCAATAACCGCCACCTGACGGAATCAGGTAAAAGCGGGGCTATCAAGTGATCAAGCACCTGAAGCCCCTAACCACCACGCAACACTAAAGAGGAGTGTCACATCATGGCTAATGAAGATTCTACAGTACAAGAGAAAGTAACACCGAAGCAATTAGCAGAGCAATACCCGGACAATGGCGATCCATTTGGGGTTTGGTATTGCATAGATTCAGACCGCTATAAATGGGCTGTTAATGACAAAAAAGGCCATGCTTTTACCGAAGCTTTAAACTACAAAACGGCATTGATTATTTCTGAGGCTTTAAGAATAAGGCACAAAAAGATCAATAATGGTTTGCTTCTTGGTGCCAAGCAAAAGAAAGTTATTGCTGATGCTCTATTAATCGGACTTGAAAGTTATGGCGAGATTGAGCGCGTTGATAATGCATTACGTGTAGCAGAGCAGAACCCTAATATTGGCCGTCTACCTTACTCACTTAAACCTATTTTCCCCTTAGGTTCAGATGATCCTATAGGCGTATTTGCCGCAGCGTTGCGGTATATGCAACCAACATAAATTAACGTTTTAGCCACTGCCTACCTCGACGGAGGGAAAGGCCAGTTTTACCTTTTCTGGCCTGACAGTGGCTTCTTTCAAAAGGCGCTGAAAAGGGGCGGTTATGGATTTTTGGATGCTGAAGGAACTGAATGCGCAAGTACTTTTTGACCTCAGAGAATTTGTACCTAAAGGACACTTTGTAAGAAAAAATCCATTAATCATTAATGGAGTAGATACTTCTCACGATGAAAAGTGGGGATATCTGGCGCTGGCGCTAGGGGAAAGGCTTTTATATGAATCCCAAGCTCACTTGCTGACAGTAAGCGCAAGACAGACCGCAGCAATTGAACTGTTAATTAGTCTGGGGATGCTGGCAAGTTTTAAGATAACACACCCTGAAAGACCAAAAGCATTAAATGACATGCTTGTATCACTCAGGAAGTATCTTAATCACCTAGGAGAACGAGAGGCTAAACCATTTGTTTTTTTACTGGAATCAGAACCGCAAGTTACAAAATCAGCAAACATACAACAAGACGGGGATAAAAAGCCATGGTTAGTGCGGGATTCCAATGACCCGGAGCCAGCGCAACCTTGGTATACACCTGCACGTTATTTTGCACGCCAGCTTGTAGAAAGTGACCCGAAATTACTTGAGAAGCGGGATGTATTGGCTCAAAAAGTTGGTCAATTACTGACCAAAGCAGGTATTAAAAAACGCGGGGGAAAATTGCCTCATGATCCTAGTACGATAATAAAGGCATTTTCGAACGTAAGTCTAGGTTAAAACTCTCAAACTTCCGGTGAGAGTTTTTCTATAAAACACATTTTTCTCCAATATTGGCGCGGTATCCCTCAAAACTTTCACGGGCTATTGTAAGCGTTTAACGCTCGTTCACAATTGAATCATTCTAAATGTCGCCGAAAGGCAAAGGATGGTTCAAAATGAAATTAACAACACATCAATCCCCTGTTCTACCCGAAGCACTCGCTTCACATCAATACCCACAAATCGAATTAGTCACACGATCCGCAGTAACGACTCAAGAAGCCGCCTACTATCTTTCGCGCCGTCCTCAGACTTTGAGAGCATGGAGCTGCTTACAGAATGGGCCGTTACGTCCGATTCATCTCAACGGCCGTTTGGCCTGGAAAGTTGCTGATATCAAAGCATTGCTTAGCGGCGATGCGGCATAACCATATCCCCAAATACACCCAATTAATTTAAGGAATAAAAATGAACGACTTTCAAACAGCACAAAAAACCATAGCGAATGAACTCGCTGACAAATCCAAAATGTCAGATACGCTTCAAAATATTAATGATGGTGTTGCAGCATCTCAATCCAATGTTGTCGCACTGACCCATGAAAGAGACGCGGCAGAACGTTCTTAATTAGGGGCGAATGCACAGCCGAAACAGTGGCAGCTATTGAAGAAAAACTTAAAGTAGCCAACGAAAAACTGGCTTCGTCAGAGCGTTTACAGACACTTGCAAGCGAAGAGATTAAAGTGCTTGACCAAAAAATCCAGTCGCCCAACAAGATTATGAAATAGCGCGCCGGGCACATTTGCAAAAATTGATAACTGAATTATCGACTGAGCTTAATTCGAAGATCCGCTCTCAAATATTAGCGATACGTGCAGCGGAATGTTTATCAGGTATTCAATATCCGGGCCAATGGGAACTTGTACTTAAACGGATATTTCCACAGCCAAGCTTTGATGAGATTGGATCTGCAACGCTTGAATTTGCAGAAAAACATAAGCTTGATCAGTAACAAATAGAAAATCTCATCCATGGCGAAATGGATGAGATTAGATGAAACACAAACAGGAGTTTGTTGAAATGAATCATAGCAGAAAATATCCGCCTTACGGAAAGAAACTTGACGATCTTCGCCGTCAGGGTTTAATCGCAGCAATGCGAGTTATTGTGACTACTGATTGGAAACTTGGGGCTGCATATCCACGGATTATTATTACTCAAGAACAGCCAGTAACCAACCTTCAGTTTAATTACCTTTCGGGATTACATGCCCAAATCGTGCATTACGACCATGACAACTATATTTTAGAAAGCTTAATCACTGAAATCCATTCGATTCAGCCAGAATCATTATCGACATTCAATATGGATGCAGTCAAGCGAGGTGAGCCCGCTTTCAAGATGATCTATTCTAAGTCAGTAATGGAGGCCGCATGATCGACCCATACGCAGCAATAGAAGCGACACCCGAACAGCAAGCTGCCTATGCTGAGCAATCCGCTGAGACCCAGCAAGAAACGATAGCAAGGCTTGCAGCAATGCACCCGCTCGAATATGACAAAGCGCGAGAAAGTGAAGCTGCAAAATTAGGCATTAGTCGACTATCGACATTGGATAAGGAAGTAGCGAGAGCACGCAAAAAATCTACAGATGATAATGCGCCTTTTCCAGATATTGAGCCATGGCCCGAGAAAATAAACCCAGCGCTATTACTGGATGAAATATCAGCAACAATCAGACGATTTATTGCTATGGATAAATATCAGGCTGATATTGCCGCGCTTTGGGTAACGTCATGCTGGTTTATTGATGAGATCCAAACCGCACCGATTGCTTTAATCAATGCTCCTGAAAGGGCATGCGGTAAGACACAGTTACTGACTTTACTTAGCAAGCTTGCGCCGCGTGCTACTCAGTTATAGATCCGGCCAATAAATAGTTTGATTTTTGTTGATTTTGCATGTCGTAGGAGGATGGAAAAAATAGATGCAAGAACCTTAAGAGATGAAGCGCTGCATGAACGTCGCCGGCAAGTGATTCGTCTTCACAAGCGAGGCGGGAAACCTGGGCAAATAGCGCAGGTTACGGAGCTGAGCGACACGGCTGTGAAGAAGATTATTCGACTTTATGAAGAAGGTGGTGCAGCTGGACTAAAGCCTGGTAGACGCGGCCGACGTACGGGTGACAAACGCAGCCTAAGCGAAGAGCAGGAGTTGAGATTGCAACGGCTTATTTGTGATAAGCGTCCTGAGCAACTGAAGATGGATTTTGCGTTGTGGAATCGTGGGGCGATAAGACAGTTAATTGAGCAGGAATGTGGCATATCCATGCCGATACGCACGGTGGGACACTACCTCAAGCGTTGGGGATTTACCCCGCAGAAGCCGATCCGACGTGCTTATGAACAACGCCCGGAGGCGGTAAAGCAATGGCTCAATGAGCAATATCCGGATATTGCCAAGCGCGCTCGAACTGAAGGCGGAGAGATTCACTGGGGTGATGAGACAGGATTAGTCAATACGGATGCGCGAGGACGTGGCTTTGCACCCAAGGGAAAAACACCCGTGACCTACGCTCCTGGCACGCGGCAACGGCTGTCAATGATTGCCACTGTAACCAACAAAGGCTGTGCACGCTGGCAGATTATTGATGGAAATTTCAATTCAGATAGACTCATTGAATTTCTCGAACTACTGATCAAGGATGCAGGGAAGAAAGTGTTCTTGATCCTGGATAATTTGAGAGTGCACCACAGCAAACCAGTGAAGGCTTGGCTGGAAGAAAATAAGGAAAAGATCGAATGCTTTTATTTACCCAGCTACAGTCCGGAATTAAATCCAGAAGAAAGATTAAACTCAGATTTGAAACAGGCTATCGGTTCGAAAGTTCCGGTGCGGACCAAGGAGAAATTACATGCCGCTGTCGATGATCATATGTTGATGCTGCAGAATAATCCAGAGCGCGTTGCTTCTTACTTCCAAGATCCGTACGTAAAATATGCCGCTTAAAACTATTTAATGGCCGGATCAATAAGCGGTATCAGTCCTAGCGTTTTGTTTCGCCTGATTGAGAAGTACCGGCCCTCTTTGTTTGTTGATGAGATTGAAACTGTGCTCAAAGACAATGGAGAATTACGCGGATTGTTTAACGCTGGTCATACCCGAGATAGTGCGTTTGTATGGCGTGCCGACACTTCAACGGATGACTTTGAACCCAAACGCTTCTCAGTATGGGGAATGAAAGCGATTGCCGGTATTAACGCAATCAAGCTTGCTGAAACCGTGACTAGTAGATCAATCATATTCGAGCTTAGACGCAAAAGACCGGATGAGAAAGTCGACCGATTGAGATATGCCGAACCGCTTTTATTCGAGGGATTCACAGCACAGCTTGCAAGATTTGCGGAGGACTACTCAAACGCAATTAGACAGAACCGCCCTATATTGCCTGATGAGCTTGGAGACCGGGATCAAGACAACATAGAGCCATTACTACAAGTTGCTTATGTTGCTGGTGGACATTGGCCAGATACATCGACGAAAGCAGCATTAAAAATATTCAAAGCTTCGCAAAGCAATCAGAGTACAGCAAATGAATTGCTGGCAGATATTCAGGAAACATTTGAAACAAAGCATATCAGCAAGATAAGCACAGCCGATCTGATTGAAACCTTAGTTTCTGACGATGAGAAATCCTGGGCAACATATAACCGAGGAAAGCCGATTACACCAAGACAGCTTGCAAGTAAGTTAAGAGATTACAGTATTTATTCAAAGACGGTCAGATTAGGCTATGAAACCGCCAAAGGATTTGAGCTTGACCAGTTTACAGATGTATTCGAACGATACCTTTCACAGCACCCCCATTTTTTGCCGTCACAAAGTAACATTTCTCTGAGAGCTAATACCAATAACAATTTGCGTGTTACTGATGGTGTTACGGATGAAATCGCAAAAGGTAACAAAGTCACAAATGTTACGGATAGAGAAAAATGTGACGGCGCACAAAATCAAAAGGTAACACCGAAACCCGCACCAGCATTAGATTGTGACGTTGTTACGGATAAAACACCCCTGACTGACAAATGCGTGAGGATATAGAACATGGGAGCTATAGAAATTATTGCAGAGCTGAGACAGCAAAACTTTACTGTGAAAGCTGACGGTGAATATCTTGATATAGCACCAGCGGCAAAAGTGACCAATGAACTTATAGAGAGGCTAAGAAAACATAAACCGGCAATCATTATGGAATTGCAGCGCGAAGAGAGAAGGGAGCGGGTATTAAAAATGCTTCATGACAGGCCAGACATTCCACGCGCTTTTTTGACTTGCACTGAATCTGATTCGCAGCTTGTGATAGTCACAGTCGCATTGAGGGGTCTGTACTCTTTCGAGCTGCAAATACCAAAGCATAAGTATGACGGCTTCCTGATGCTGGAATTACTTAATAGTGAAGGTGTGCATTGAGACAAAAGCTAAGGTACTTCTGGGCAATTGGCGCGCGGGCGTAATGAAGAGCCCATTAAAATCCTAGCGGAGAAAATTTCTAAATGAGTTCACAAACTTACAACAAACCAAAGGAAACAACCATGCAAGTCACCAAATTGGCAAAACAAATCGGCATTAGTCGAGAACTACTTCACAGGCATATAAAACGCGGCTGTCCAACGGATAACCTTGAATCTGCCCTTCTATGGCGATCAAGGAATCTGGACATAACGCAGACCAAGGAATTTCGAATAACTGGCAACACCGGCGGGGGCAAAAGTAAACCGGGTTCACAGGTTAACGCGACAACAAAAGCACTACAACCACATGAGGTTGAGCGCATTGTTAACGAACGAACCATAACAAGAATTATTCCTGATCGGTATTTTGAAAGGGTTGATTGGCTGGCAATCGCTTTGAAAGAAGCTGGCGTAGCTGTTACAGGTAAGCAAGTAATCGAAATTCAAGACTCGCTGTTTTCAGTATTTATGGAAGAGATAATTTATGGATACTTTGAGATTGAAGGTAGTTTCGAGTTACCGCCTCTTTTTGAAGCACGTATCGAAAGTTATGAGAGAAAGTTACGGATTGCGTCATTGGATAGATTACTGAGCGAGGATAACGTATCAGAATGACGATTAAGCGATTATGAATCATTTCTTAGGAGGCTACCTTCAAAACTACTTAAACCTCAGCAAACAACTACAAATTTGATTTAATCATACATAAAACGGAGCAAAGAAATGAACAGAATGCCAAATGGGTACTGCCTTCGAATCAGACAGTCTTGCGGACTTGGTGCTAAGCGGAAGGTAATATCAACACATAAGACACAGGCTGACGCTGAAGCTAAAGCCAAAAGCTTTAATTATGACCTTAGGGTGTTTGAGATATTGGACATATATAACGATCGCACACTAACGGCCCGAACGTAGCATAACGCATTCACAGTCCCGTCTTTTATTGGCGGGTCTATCATGTTTCTTATGTTGGCAACCGCACAGAACTGAACCAAAAATATAAATAAAATCTTATCTCACATCTGAAAACACCAGATGTGAAGACCGCAGACGAAGTGCATTCTATGCATAGCCGGATTCGTCAAACTAGCTCTAAGCCCTCCCAGTGCTCAAACTCTCCCTTAAGCACTGGGATTTTTTCTTTATGGCTGGAATTGGTGTCGATCTGCAACGCAGAAGACCTTGGCCTACGTTCTTTCTAAATGATGCATGCAGTTTCCGCCCGCCAAGAGTGGCCACGACAAAGCGCTTAATTTAATAGCTGGAGTTAGAATGTTTAATCCTAATCATATTTCAAAATCATTAATTATTTTTTTAATACTTATCCTTTCCGGCTGCAGCATCTTCAATAAATCAAAAAATAATGATTCGGCGCAAAAAACTCATTCTGATTCCCAAATTACAGAATCCCCCGACTCTTCAAAAAGCTTAGTACCTCCGGGATTTGGAGAAACTCCACGCAACCCAGGGGGCTATAATCCAATTAATCCAGCTGGTGCAGGGGCTGGATATTGATATTCGTATATCATCCATTTTCATTTAACAACCCGCTCCGGCGGGTTTTTTATTGTTTGATGTTGATTCTATTTTCTTACACTGGCCTTACATGCCAATAATAAAATAAAAAAGCACTTAGGCCATTAAGCTCTAAGTGCTTGATTTTATTGGTTGCGGGGGCAGGATTTGAACCTACGACCTTCGGGTTATGAGCCCGACGAGCTGCCAGACTGCTCCACCCCGCGTCAGAGGCGGAATTATAACACAAGCTGGCGTATGCAGGTCAAATAACATCTTCTGCATTTTTAGCAGTTAACAATTTCGTTAGCATTGCGATAAGGGATTACCCCATTTGGTCTGTTTATGCCGCTGCCAGGCGGCTTCTTTTTTAATCACTGCGTCAATAATCTGCAGAATATTGCTAACATTAACAGGCTTGTCCTGTTGTTTTACATTTCCGGTCAATTGTGCCTGTGGTAATTTACCACGCTGATAAAAGGACCATATCTCCGTCGCATAATCCAATTGCGTCAATTCTGGAACAAACCGGCTGAAATAAGCTGTTACATTATCAATATCACGCTTGATCATATAACGGGCCTGGTGATTGCCTGCCGCGTTCACCGCCTGAGGCAGATCAATAATGACTGGACCTTGACTATCTACCAGCACGTTGTATTGCGACAAATCACCATGAACAATTCCGGCACAAAGCATTTTTACAATCTGGTCGATCAGAATCTTATGATAAACACGCGCCTGTTTTGGGGTGAGTATCAGATCACTCAGCCGTGGCGCCACGTTTCCTTCTAAATCGGTAATCAACTCCATCACCAGGACTCCGGCGAAGAAACTATAGAATTTCGGCACACGTATGCCAGCCATTCCAAGGCGGCATAACATGTCAATCTCAGTGCTTTGCCAAGCTTCCTCGCGTGCGTTGCGGCCATAGCGGCTCCCCTTTTCGATCGCCCGGGCACGGCGGCTGTTTTTATCCTTGCGCCCTTCTGTATAATTAGCGCGATGCTGAAAATTGCGTTTATTGCTTTCTTTATATACTTTAGCGCAACGGATAGCATCTCCACACCCCACCATATAGATCATGGCTTCTTTGCCGCTCATCAGCTGGCATATCACACTATCAATTAAACCTTCCTCAATCAATGGCTCAAGTCGTTTGGGTATTCTCATAAGTGTTATGTGAGCGCACTCTAGTTTCTTGTACGCTCGTCATCCTCCTAATTGTAACGAAAATAATTTCTGTCTTTGTCGTGGCATTCGATATCTTTCAAACCTGAATCAACCACGTTGGGCAAATTGTAAAAAGAATGATTTGTTTTTGGAATGTGACAAATTGTCGCGCGGCTATTTGCCACACAATGATTCTATCCTCGAAGCCAACAATAATTACCGTAGCGATTCTGTAAATCAGACCTTCAAACCAACACGACATGATCAAAATAATTCGTTTAAAATACTAAGTGGATTAATAGGTAACAGCCACTGTACGATTGTTTTTCCGCAATACCGTTTCGGCTAACAGGCCGGTGAAAAACTTTTTCGAGGCAGCCGATGCAAGGGAGAAACAGGAGAAAAGCGCAGTTTATGCGTGATAAATGAGCATCTTGGGCTTGTTTTTAACACCGCAGCGGCAACGCAGATAGTTTTTCAAAGGCCTGTTAATGCTGGCAAAACAACCATGCGGGTTACCGTCACAATCACTTGCTGGAAGGAATTGTATGCAACAAGAAGAAGATCTTTTTACACACCAGGATACGCTGGCTAACTTGCATGAAAATTTACCGCTGACTGAAAAGCTGCGCTTCTTACATCAAATCATTCGCCAAGATTTTCCGTTTATTGATCGTTTGGCCATTGCCCTGTTTGACGAAAAAACAGAAATGCTCAAAACCTATACCCATAGCACGGAAGGTAATGACAGTCCGGTGACGACCTACGAAGCACCGCTCAGTTCCGCACCATCACTCTATGCCATTATCGAACATCGCCGTCCACGCTTGGTACAGGATCTCAATATTTTTTCTCAAGGCACCCATGAACATACCAAACGCGTCGCGGCCAAAGGTTATAAATCCAGTTACACCATGCCACTCTATCAAAGCGGCACTTTCATTGGCTTTTTGTTTTTTAATTCACTTCAAGAACACCCATTTGCTCCCAAAACTCTGCGCCAGATTGACATCTACGGGCATCTAATCGCACTGATGGTGATCAATGAATTAACCGCCATACGCACTTTGCTTGCTGCAGTCCGCGCTGCACGTAACATGACACATTACCGCGATCTTGAAACTGGTTCACATATTGACCGGACTGCGCACTACGCCCGGCTCATTGCACGCGAGCTTTCTCCAAGCTATAACATTAGCGATGAACAAATCGAACATATTTTCTTGTTCTCACCAATGCACGACGTTGGCAAGATTGGGATTCCTGATAATATCCTTCGTAAACCGAGCAAATTAAATTCCGCAGAATTTGATGTGATGAAAACTCATCCGGCGAAAGGCCGTGAAATTATTGATTCGGTTCTTGAAGACTTCAGTCTGGGTACTTTTGGGCACGCCAATATCTTGCGCAATATTGCTGAGTTTCACCATGAAGCGGTTGATGGCAGCGGGTATCCCCAAGGTTTGAAAGGTGAAGAAATTCCTATTGAAGCGCGTATCAGCGCTGTAGCGGATGTATTTGATGCATTAACTTCGCGGCGGTCCTATAAAGCACCGTGGAGTAATGAAGATGCTTTTAGCATGTTGCGGAAAATGTCTAATTCCAAATTAGATCGAGATTGTGTTGAAGCATTGATCAACAACGCTGAGAAGGTGCGGGAGATTCAACAACGTTTTATTGATAACGATCTGATCTAAGAAATTGAAATGATAAATACTTTATTCGTTTGATTGATCTTGTTTGATCCATTTCTGTACCACCAGACTTCCCACCAAATCCCCTTCTACATTTACCATGGTACGAAACGTATCGAGTATTCGATCGACTGGTAACAAAATAGCGATCGCTTCAACCGGCAATCCAACCGATTGCAGCACCATTACCATCGTTACCATACCGGCACTGGGAATGCCCGGCGCACCGATTGCGGCTAACATGGCCGTCAGAAATACAACCATCTGCTGCAAGAAGCTCAATTCAACACCGGCCAGATTAGCAATAAACAAAGCCGCAACCGCTTCATACAATGCCGTGCCATCCATATTCATCGTCGCACCAAGTGGAATAACAAAACCTGCCACATCGCGCTTGACATGCAAATGCTGTTCCGCGCAACGTAATGTAATGGGTAACGTCGCAGCACTGGAACTGGTAGCAAAGGCGGTAATTAATGCCTCACGTGCCCCCAACCAGAATTTGAGCGGTGTCATGCCGGTAATCAGATAAAGAATTAATGGCAGCACCACTAGCCCATGCAACAAAAGGGTACCCATAACAATAGCTACAAACTTGATCAAAGTTGTCAGCAGGCTAGTGTCTTGTGTAGCGACCAGCTGCAACAATAACGCCATGATTCCAAATGGCGCCAGGCGCATGATCCAGCCAACCAGCATCAATATCAATTCCAGAAATTCCTGCATTAGTGTCAGGATATTGCGATAACGCTCACCGCCCACCACCAACGCAATGCCCAGCAATAAAGCAAATATCACGACAGCCAATACATTGCTCTGCGCCAGCGCCGCAATTGGATTTTGAAACAATGAGTGCAAGAAATGTGCAAAGAAATCAGGCAGTGACATCTGCGTTGCCTGAAAACCTTGCATTGCATCCTGAAACATGGCTATCTGTAAACCACCGCCGGGTTGCAATAAGTTAGCAGCCGTTAATCCCAACACAACGGCCAATGCCATCGTCGAAACAAAAAAAATCAGTGTCACCTGCCAAACACGATTCATTTGCTGATGTGAACGTAAATTGGCCACACCGACCACAATTGATGTAAAAACCAGCGGAATCAACACCATTCGCAACAAATCAATGAACAATGTACCCACCAGTTTTGCAGCATATAGCCCATTCTGTGTAATACTTGACGCTTGCCCTAACTGGGCAAACCAGAGACCCAATGCAACACCCGATAGCGTACCGAGCAAAATCTGCGTGTTCAGCGATACCCTGTTCACTGATTCACGCCCATTCTGCTATGCACTCCAAACAAATGTATCAAGTTGATTACACCCAATCCTTGCCAATCAGAAAATCGGTATACAGTTTATCTTCTGCAGTGCCCGCTTCCGGTTTCCAGTCATAGCGCCATTTAACAATTGGTGGCAAAGACATCAATATGGATTCCGTTCGTCCACCCGTTTGCAACCCGAACAAAGTGCCCCGATCCCATACCAGATTAAATTCCACATAGCGCCCGCGACGGTACGCTTGAAAATCGCGCTCAGTCTCACCATACGGTATATCTTTGCGTCTCTCCAGAATGGGCCGGTAAGCTGTCAAAAAATATCCCCCTACATTTTGGGTAAGTTTAAAGCAGGTATCAAAGTCAGGTTGATTCAAATCATCAAAGAAAACACCGCCAATACCTCGCGGTTCCTTGCGATGCTTTAAATAAAAATAATCATCACACCATTTTTTCAGACGCGGGTAGCAATCATCGCCGAACGGTTGTAACGCATTCTTGCAGGTTTGATGAAAATGAATCGCATCTTCAGCATAGCCATAATAAGGCGTCAGATCCATACCGCCGCCAAACCACCAGACCGGCTCAGCACCCTCCTTACGCGCTTCGAAGTAACGCACATTCATATGTACTGTGGGCGCATAGGGGTTGCGCGGATGCAAAACCAGAGACACCCCCATCGCTTCAAACGAACGGCCGGCTAATTCAGGACGTGCAGCCGTGGCTGATGCTGGTAATCCGGCACCATACACATGAGAAAAATTAACACCGCCGCGTTCCAAAACATTGCCTTCTTCGATGACACTACTCATCCCACCGCCACCTTCCGGGCGATCCCACTGATCACGCCGGAATGTATTACCATCCACCTGTTCAAGCCCTTTAACGATGCTGTCTTGCAGGTTTAGCAGAAATTCTTTAACTCGTGGTGTATTCATGCAAGCTCCCGGTTTTAATTTAATATTATTCAATGCAGGGCGTATGCGTATTCGGATATTCAGAAATTCGTATAATCATTTTTATCTTCGTATATTCCAAAAAACGATATGCTTTTATAATAGTCTTTAGGCAACGGATTGCATTTTACCGCAGGTATAGCATGATGAAAGCATTTCATTATTGATATTCCTCAATCTGATTCGTGGTAGTTGCGTATTGAACAGTGTGAATTTTATGCTCTGCAGAAAGCAAATCACCCATTTCCTTTATGCCAATTCAAAAAACCACAGATACGTATGATAGACTCATATAATCAGTTTTAAGAGAAAAACAGAATGTCCGGAAATACCTTTGGAAAACTTTTCAGTGTCACCTCTTTTGGCGAATCTCACGGCCCCGCGATTGGTTGCGTCGTGGACGGCTGCCCGCCCGGATTAGAAATAACTGTGGAAGACATCCAGCTGGAACTCGATCGGCGCAAGCCGGGAACATCGCGTCATGTGACACAACGGCGCGAATCTGACACGGTGGAAATTCTATCGGGTGTGTTTGAAGGTAAAACTACCGGCACACCGATTGCATTGTTAATTCGCAATGAAGATCAGCGCAGCAAGGATTACAGTAAAATCATGGATGTTTTCCGTCCTGGCCACGCCGATTATACGTATTGGCAAAAATACGGCATTCGCGATTATCGTGGCGGTGGCCGGGCGTCGGCTCGTGAGACTGCAGTCCGGGTTGCAGCCGGTACCATTGCGAAGAAATGGCTGCATGAAAAATTTGGCATTGTCATTCGCGGTTACATGTCACAGCTAGGGCCGATAGAAATTCCGTTCAAACAATGGAATGATGTCCATCGCAATCCTTTTTTTGTTGCAGATAACAGCTACGCCGACCAACTGGAAATATTTATGGACAAACTGCGCAAATCCGGTGATTCAGTAGGCGCCAAGATCAGCGTAGTGGCGCAAGGTGTGCCAGTCGGCTGGGGCGAACCGGTCTATGACCGGCTGGATGCAGAAATTGCTTACGCGATGATGAATATCAATGCGGTGAAAGGCGTAGAAATCGGTGCTGGATTTGCCAGCATTACACAAAAAGGCACGGAACATTCGGATGAAATGACGCCGGATGGTTTCCGAAGTAATAACGCTGGCGGCATATTAGGCGGCATTTCTACCGGACAGGACATCACCGTCAATGTCGCGATCAAACCGACATCCAGTATACGTCTTGGACGGCATTCGATTGATAAAACTGGCATGCCGGTAATTGTTGAAACGCATGGCAGGCATGATCCCTGTGTCGGTATTCGCGCCACACCGATCGTGGAATCCATGCTCGCATTGGTATTGATTGATCACGCTCTGCGGCATCGCGCACAAAACGCTGATGTGGATTGCAAAACACCGAAGATACCCGGCAGTGTAAATACCGAAACATGCATCACTGCGCAGACGACAACAAAAACACCATTGCGAGAAGATCCGGAACCCGAAGAAGATGTATAAGCATCAGAGCAAGCATTCATGCCAGGGCAATCGGGCTAAAAGAGGCTTGAAAACAGAAACAAGATGAGGTATTAGCCTTATCATTTTGATTTCAAATGATAGAGAAACCGATAGCGTCAATTATCCATCACTTTTCAAGCATTGAAGACCCGAGAGTAGACAGGCAAAAGAAACACCAGTTACAGGATATATTTTTTATCGCCTTATGCGCTGTTATCTGTGGGGCGGACAATTGGGTGGCTATTGAAGAATTTGGCAAAGCCAAGATAGACTGGTTCACTAAATTGCTTGGTTTGCAGCATGGGATACCCGCGCATGATACCTTTGGAGATGTTTTTGCAGCGATAGACAATGAACAGTTTGGCGAGTGTTTTTCCAACTGGGTGTCTGACTTAGCCAGTCTGACTGAAGGAGAAGTCATTGCAATTGATGGTAAATGCTTAAGGCGTAGCATTGATAAGGCTTCAAGAAAGGCAGCTATCCATATGGTCAGTGCATGGGCGCAGCACAATAGCCTGGTCTTGGGTCAGGTTAAAGTGGACAATAAATCCAATGAAATTACGGCCATTCCCAAGCTGTTATCGCGACTGAATATTGCAGGAAGTGTGATTACAGTTGATGCCATGGGTTGCCAGAAAAGAATTGCTCAGCAGATTATTCAACAAGGTGGCGATTATGTCTTGAGCCTGAAGGGCAACCAGGGTAACTTACATGAAGATGTTGCCACGTATTTTACCTCGCAGTTATCGCCTGAAGCCGCCATGGTGACTGTTGATGGGGATCATGGACGCATTGAAACACGTACTATCTGTGTGACAGATGAGATCGCATGGTTAAAAGAACGTCATGCTTGGGCAGGACTACAAAGTATCATTGCGGTTACAGCAACAAGAGAATCAGAAAATAGAATCACCGGGGAAACGCGTTATTTCATCAGTAGTCTGAGCGCCAATAATCCGGCTAAACTGGAACATGCTGTTCGCGCTCATTGGGCTATCGAGAACAATTTACATTGGGTGCTTGATATTGCTTTTGATGAAGATAGCAACCGGACACGCAAAGGCCATAGTGCAGCCAATCTTGCCACTATCAGACATATTGCTTTAAACCTGATAAATAAAGAAAAAATATCAAAAGTCGGTGTAAAAATAAAACGATTAAAGGCCGGTTGGAATAATGATTATTTGCTCCGCATTATTGGAGTAATTTAAGCCCGATTGCCCTGGCATTCATGCAGTTAAATCTTGACAAGATCCACCAAATACACCATTATCGCCCCCGCAAAAAGAAATTGTGATTATTTGTAGAGAAACAATCGGCTCAGTCGATTACAGTTTGAAGGCATCGAATACAGTAACAAAAGCAAAAGTTCGAATCCCGTAATTGCTTCAATCTGATATAATCTCCCGGTTGATAAAATAGCTGGAAGTAATTAGATTGTACTTAGCGCCCGTAGCTCAGTTGGATAGAGTACTTGGCTACGAACCAAGGGGTCGTGGGTTCGAATCCTGCCGGGCGCGCCAATTCATCGAATAATATTTTTACAATTCAATAAACGAGCTTATCCGTTTTTTTGTCTAGTCGTATCTCAAATGGCCAAGTAGCTCAGTCGGTAGAGCAGAGGACTGAAAATCCTTGTGTCGGTGGTTCGATTCCGCCCTTGGCCACCAATAAAAACAAGCACTTAAAGACTAATAATCTTGATGTGCTTTTTTATTTTCTGAAAAATGTCACCATTATGTCACCGCGATAAATCAACATTAAACAATAAAAAACCCGCCTCATGGACGGGTTTTTGTTATTAAAATTTGAATTAATCTATTTTGTTTTTCATTTCTGAAGATTTGTCTTTAATTAAATCTGTTCCTTCTTTGCCTCTATTTTCAAGCTTTTTCTTCGTGCATTCAACATCAGTGTCCGTACATGTTCCTTCCTCTATACGGTCAACTGCTTTGTTAGCTTCACGTTTTATATCTTTTGAAACCGCTTCACTCTTTTCGGGCAATGTTTCGGCTGCATGTGCAGTTGAAAAAAACAAACCTATTGCCAGTATCATTAATAAATTAGATGGTTTCATTTTTAATGTGCTCCTTAATTTAAAATCGTTTAATCAATTATCTATAAAACAATGTAATAATATCCATTCTCCTCAAACTTATCTGTGCGGTACAGAACATTTCTATGTTCCTCAATATAAGAGAGAGAATGCACGATTAAAGCGATGTAATAACTTACAGAGAAAAACCCAATGCGTTCGTGAGAGAAGTGAGGGGAAAACGCACTGGGTGGAAGATCTACTTTATTTAGGGAATCCGACTATGCACTGGAAATGCACTTCGCCATGCGGTATTCACAGTTTCGTTATGAGTGTGAAATTGCATTTTATTTCTACTTAAGGATAAGTTCTGTGCGGTATCCAACATTTAATAGGCAAAACAGACCCGTCATTAAGATGAGTCTGGTTTGTGTTCTGCTAGGGGTTATCTAGCGGTAATTGTGCGGTCTGTGTTGCGTGCTAAATTCAAGTAGCGTAAATGCGCCACAGGATTAGTCTTGAGCTTATTCAAAATAAAATGATATAAAAAATCAATAATTGTTTACATCAATTTGTAGTGTTTTAAGTTGGTCTGAAGGTAGTTTCCTAAGAAAGATTAATTGACCAGACGTCATTCTGCTGCGTTATCCTCGCTTAATAATTGATTCAGCGATGCAATCAATGAAGGGTAAATTTCGTCACCCGGTTTCGCCATTAAGCTTGCTGGAACTGTGTACGGGTTCTCCGATTTAAGAAGATCATCAGCCGTTTCCATGTAAATCAAAAACAGTATGCTTTGAGCTCCAATCAATTGCTCTGGGGTAACTTTGACGCCTTGCTCTCTTAGCGCTGTAGCTAACCAGCCAATCTGAGAAAACCACAAGTTAGGGACAATTTTCCTTAAAGCCTTTGTAACGCCAGAGATTTCTTCGGCGCAGTAAACTTCATCTGATGCAATTGCACTTTTGTTAATCTGCGCTGATTGATATGGTTTCCCGCTATTGCCGCCGATCCTTGTGGATTTCGTGCGAAACGGTTGTAAATGACTTTTACGCCATGCAATAGCTTTGTCCAAGTCTCTAGGCATTCCTTGTTTAATCAGTCTGTTAGTCATTTGTGTCGATATACCTAAACCTGCTGCTAAATCAATTGTTTTCATAAAATATTGCCTCTTATTAGTAGTTGTTTAGAAACTTGAAACCAGGAACCAAGTTTAAAAAATCAATAGCTAAAAAATTCACGAGGTGTTAATTACCCTGGCCGCGCATGCCTGTAGAGGGACCCGTTGATTATTTTTATTCATGCCATTCGATCTTGGTAAACTTTTCTAAAAACTCATGACCAGTTCCAGTCCAAATTTCGGTTTGTTTATGCTCCTCATTATTAAGTGATACTAGGCATATGCGATCTTCAATAAAATCAACTGTCGATATTTTCCATATTACACCGCCATGTTTCTTGGTATATCTATCTCTTGAAGAGAGAATTAATTTTTCAGGCCATTCTTTTGTTTCGTGATCATTATTCATAATTTCATCTCCAGTATTTATTTTGATTCATTGACGAATTTCAATTTTGGATTGCTCAGAAGCCAATTACAATCCCTTCACATGATTTTTACTTCAGTCCCTATTATCGGTTCCGATGAAACGGAGCGCAAAGAATTGCTGGCATTGTCTGACGGCTACCGTGAATCGGCCGCGAGTTGGGAGGAAGTATTAACGGATTTAAAGCAGCGAGAACTCAAGAACGCACCTAAATTGGCTGTCGGTGATGGCGCTCTGGGATTCTGGAAAGCTGTCACCAAGCTCTGGCCAGAAACCGATCAGCAGCGCTGCTGGGTGCATAAGACCGCCAATGTATTGGAGAAACTACCCAAAGCCATGCAACCCAAAGTCAAAGAAGCCTTGCATGATATTTGGCAAGCGGAAACTCGGGAAGAGGCTTACAAAGCATTTGATGATTGTATTGAACGATTCAGCCCAAAATATCCAGGCGCGATGGATTGCTTGGCCAAGGACAAAGATTCCATGTTGGCTTTCTATGATTATCCTGCCGAGAACTGGCAGCACATCAGAACCACCAACCCAATTGAGTCTGTATTTGCTACTGTCAGACTAAGAACTGCCAAAACGAAAAATTGTGGAAGCCGTATAACAACACTGACGATGGCATTCAAACTCATGGAAACCGCACAGAAAAAATGGTTCCGCTTAAGAGGGTATAATCTGTTAGCAGATGTAATCAATGGCGTTAAATTTGTTAACGGTATTAAACAAGCAGAGGATCAAAAACAGAATGCCGCTTGATTCTCTATACACCAGATTTGACTATAGCTCCGATTTAAGTGACTTCAACTGAGGAATTTAGGTTAAACCACCAAGAGCGGCGCCCCCCATGTACAAGACTGAACTGATTGATGCCGTGCTATTATTTGGGCATGCTGGATGAACACTATCTGTCGCGAAGAAGAATGATGATAAAGCGCAAAATCAAAATCGCCACTACGTCGCTCGCCGGCTGCTTCGGCTGCCACATGTCTTTTTTGGATATGGATGAGCGCTTGGCCGGTTTGCTCGAACGCGTGGAATTTGACCGCTCGCCGTTCACCGACATCAAGCACTGCGGCCCGTGCGACATTGGTTTGATCGAGGGTGGTGTGTGCAACGCGGAGAACGTGCATGTGCTGCGCGAATTTCGTGCCAATTGCAAAACGCTGGTAGCCGTCGGCGCTTGCGCGATCAATGGCGGCGTGCCTGCAATGCGCAATTATTTTGATTTGCAGGAGTGCTTGCAGGAAGTGTATCTCACAGGTAGCGGCATCACCAACCCGCAAATTCCCGATGATATTGAATTACCGCTGCTGCTGGACAAGGTATATCCGGTCAGCGAAGTCGTGCACATCGATTATTTTCTGCCCGGCTGCCCGCCATCCGCCGATGCTTTTCTGCAATTGCTGCAACCGTTATTGACCGGACAAAAACCGGTTATTGCAAAATCCCAGTTGCATTACGATTAAGCGCTATGGAACCGGATAAACCCGCCTCATCACCCGCCACCCGGCGCATCGCCATCGACCCGGTCACGCGTGTCGAAGGACACGGCAAAATCACACTGCTGCTGGACGACAACAATCACATCGCCGAAGCGCGGTTGCATATCGTCGAATTTCGCGGCTTTGAGAAATTTATCCAGGGCCGCCCGTATTGGGAAGTACCGTTCTTCGTGCAACGCCTGTGCGGCATTTGCCCGGTCAGTCATCAATTGGCGGCAGCGAAAGCAGTCGATCAAATCGTCGGCGTGCGGCAACTCACGCCAACGGCAACCAAATTGCGCCGCTTGCTGCATTTCGGCCAGATCCTGCAATCGCACGCGTTGCATTTTTTCCATCTTTCTTCCCCGGACTTCCTGTTCGGCTTCGGCAGCGATCCGCGGCAACGCAACATCGCCGGGGTGCTGGAACAATATCCGGAAATCGCGCTGAAAGGCGTCAAGTTGCGCAAATACGGCCAGCAAATCATCGAAGCAATCACCGGCAAACGCATTCACGGCACCGGCACCGTGCCCGGCGGCATGAACAAAGCGCTAACAATTTCTGAGCGCGACGCGCTGCTCGCCGACATCGATAATATCTTGCAATGGAGCCAGGAAGCACTGGCACTGAATGAGCAAATCCACACCGCACACCCGGAGCACCGCGATTTCGGCACGCTGCACAGCCATTACCTCAGCATGACCGGAAGCAACGGCGAACTGGAGTTCTACCACGGCGGATTGCGCGCGCGTTATGCCGGCGGCAATCCAATTTTCGATCAGTTCGATTACTGCGATTACCGGCAGATTCTGCAGGAAGAAGTGCGTCCGTGGAGTTACATGAAGTTTCCGTATTTATCCGCGTTGGGAATCGAGCAAGGCTGGTACCGCGTCGGCCCGCTCGCGCGCATCAACAACTGCGACCGCATCTCAACACCGCTCGCCGAAGCGGCGCGTCAGCGCTTTAAGGCATTCGGTCAAGGCGGATTGGTGCACGACACGCTCGCGTATCACTGGACGCGCATGATCGAGGCCTTGCACTGTGCCGAATCGATTCACGCATTGTTGGATGATGCAGACATCACCGGCACCGAATTAATGACCGAAAAAGGCGAACGCCAGCTAGAAGGCTTCGGCGTCATCGAAGCCCCGCGCGGCACGCTGTTTCATCATTATCAGGTCAATGAAGAAGGACTGGTTACCAAAGCCAACCTGATCGTATCGACCACCAGCAACAACCAGGCCATGAACGAATCGGTGCGCGCCGTCGCGAATCAATACCTCGACGGACAGGAAATCACCGAAGCGCTACTAAACCACCTTGAAGTCGCCGTGCGCGCATACGACCCTTGCCTGTCGTGCGCGACGCATGCACTGGGTAAAATGCCGTTGCAGGTGATGTTACAGGGCAGCGATGGAAAAGTAATCCATCAATTGACGAAGGGAGTGGATGGTGCGATTCGATAATGAATGAAAGAGGCACGGATTTAAAAAGCTTGCTATATTAAAAGCTAAATTGACAATTTTTCATACAATAGATGGAAACAACATGCGGTATTTTGTTTTTAATGTCGCGGATTCAATTGTGTCATTTCGGATCTCTAATTCTAATCAGATATTCTTAGTTGTAATGCTTTCAACCACTCAAATCAAATGACAGAATCCAATAAATGGAAATCAAAGCTTCTTTCGTCAAGTGTCCCTATGGAATACGAAGTGGCTCAGCTGCTGGTTTCGAATGGATTTTCCGTTGATTCCGAGTTTTCATACTCGAGAAATGATGCCGGAGTTCTCAAGGATTTTTCAATTGATCTCCTTGCCACCCAATACATCACAAGCGATATTGATAACATTTTGGCCGTAACTGAGTTGCTTGTTGAGTGCAAATACAGGCATTACAACAACATATGGTTATTCTTCGAGGATACAAACGAAGGGGAGATGTCACCGTTCACCCTCGGGCACACTATTCGGGCAATAGATGACTTTTCATGGAAGTTCTTTCCAGCAAATTGCACAACATCATTCGATGAAGCCGCTACGTTCTGTATGAAAGGGGTAGAGATCGATACATCAAATGGAAATGTTTATGATTCAGAAATCAAACATGGCTTGATGCAATTGCAGTATGGTTTGCCTCGCTTAATAACGGATCGTGTAGGCTTTGAAATTAAACACCCAGAAAATGAAAACAACCCATTTTTCTTCTGCCCGATTCTTCTAACAACCTCCAGAATATTGGTCGCCAACCCCGGAACATCTATCAGAATGGTCGAAAAAGCCGACTCCCTAGATGATTTCTCAAAGCCTAAGCCATGGGTTGTAGTGCACTCCGACTTAACTCCTGACTTCGAGCGCCATAGACAGATGGAGTGCAAATCGCTCTCGATGCTTGTTCATGATGAGTGGGTTAAAGTACTCGATGCAGAGCGCGCAGCCAAAGGCGAATATGAATTCCTCCTCCCTTCAAAGCGTTGTGCTGCATTATCTGATCCACCCGGGAGGAAGTTGTTTGAATTTTTTTCGCAAACAATTATTTGCTCTCTTGAACATTTTCCTACACTGCTCAAAGAAATCCAGAAAGTTACGAAATTAGGAGCAAATTCTTATGTCAGCCAAAAAAATATTAGGGTTCTCTAATTGGTCGCTACGCACGAACGCCAGCATTTGCGCTATATATGCCCCCTCTCGATTCCCATGCCAATTAAATCGTGCATTGGATTTCAGTTTATTATTCGGGAGTAATTTTTTGAAAAATGATAGAACATACTGATAGCAGCAACAGTGTTAATTAAGTATTTCTTGGGTCACGCAAGTTGACATGCTGCCGCAAATAATCGAGGTTTTAAAGAAAACTGCCAATCGCATTGAGTAATGCTCATTTACGCATCCACCACAATATCAGCGACAGCACGACAGAGATCAGCAAACCGGTCATCAGTGGAAAATGAAAGCTGAAATTTTCGCGTTCGATATGGATATCACCGGGCAAGCGGCCTAGGGGCAATTGCGACAACCAGGGCCACAGCAGGCCCAGCACGAGCAGTAAAATTCCTAGTGTAATCAGTAACTGTTGCATCGCGTTTTATCCGGTCAACATAATAATTACATAATCGGATCTAATTCTGTTTTGGAAATATCAGTTTGTCTGTTTCAAAACCCAGCTCTGCGGCTCTCTGCACAAACTGGTCAAGCAATGCATCGCTGACCGTTGGGGTTCTTGCCAGCAGCCACAAGTACGATTTGTCGTAGCTGGTCACGAAGGTGTATTGGTAGGCTTCCTTGTCCAATTCGAACACAACATACGCGCCATAAAACGGGCCGAAGAAAGAAACTTTCAGATAGCCTTGCTGCGGGTTTCTGACAAAATAAGCTTTGCCTTCGGCTTCTTTCCACTTGTTTTCCGTCGCCGAGAAGCCTTTGTTGATGACTTTGACACCGCCATCGTCGCGTAGAAAGTATTCCGCCGTCACGTTGTCGAGCCCGCGTTCAAACGAATGATCGAGCCGGGCGATTTCATACCATTTTCCCAGATACTTGTTGAGCTCAAACCCATCAACCGGTTTGACATTCTGCGGAATCGATAAGCACCCGCTGAGCAGAATGCTGAAAGAGATAATGGATAGCAAACGCATTTCTATGTACTCATAAAGTTGTTAATGCCGGGTAGTCAGTATATCCTTCTGCGCCCCAGGTATAAAACGTAGCCGGATTGGGTTGATTGAGCGCTACGCCCATTTTGATCCGCACCGGCAAATCGGGGTTTGCCAAAAAGCTGGTACCAAAAGCCACCGCATCAATTTTTCCTGCGGCGACATCCTTGCCTGCTTCCTCGCCGGTGTAACCCATATTGCCGATCAGCACACCTTTATAATGCTGGCGAATCGGCGTCATCACATCGCCGCTTTGTTGCTGGTAAATATCGCCACGTATCACGTGCAGATAAGCAAGATCATAATCGTTGAGCCGGGTGGCAAGCCAAGCGGACAATCCGGCCGGATCGCTATCGATCATACTGTTGTAACTGCTCAGCGGTGAAATGCGTAAGCCAACGCGGTCGCTGCCCAATACGGAGCTGACCGCTTCGAGTACTTGCAGTGTCAAGCGCGCACGATTCTCGAGCGAGCCGCCGTAAGGACCGGTGCGTTTGTTCGCGCCATCGCGCAGAAACTCATCCAACAGATAACCGTTCGCGCCGTGGATCTCAATACCATCAAAGCCTGCACTTTTGGCGTTTTGCGCGGCTCTTTTAAATCCGCCCACAACGCCGGATAACTCATCGTCCCGCAGCTCACGCGGCACGACGTAAGGTTTCTTTCCTTCCGGCGTGCGCACTTCATCGGCAATCGCAATGGCACTGGGCGCGACCGGCTGCGCGCCGCGATTAAGCAACGGATGACAAGCTCTGCCGCCATGCCAAATTTGTAAGAAGTTCTGCCACCGGCGGCATGTACTGCCTTAGTGACTAACTGCCAGCCGCTAATCTGCTCCGCCGAGTAAATGCCCGGCTCCTTCCAGAAAGCCGAATTGCCCTCGATTGCCATCGTTGCTTCGGCAATGATCAAACCGGCACTGGCTCGCTGCGCGTAATATTCCGCCATCAAAGCATTCGGAATATGCTCATCCCCTGCCCGGCAGCGCGTCAATGGTGCCATAAAAATACGATTTGGCACATGCAATGCACCCAGTTTTAACGGTGTAAACAACGTATTCATCCGGCTAAATCTCCAAAGTGTAAGTACTATTTATTTTAGCGCAAATAAATGAATTGAATTTTTTTCCTCGATTTTTACTTATTTCTCAGATAAATAATTCCTTTATTTTTCAATAAGAAAGAAATACTTTATCTTTTCAACAACAATAATGTGAATTAAATGTGAAATATGTGTGAACTTTTTGTGAAGTAACGTATCATAAGATCACAAAGTTATTTTAAATAGCTTTTATAAATTTTAATCAAGGAGATTCTCATGAAAACAAGTAATATTTTTGTTCTGTCAGTATTAATCATTAGCGCTACTTTTTTCGGCGTTCTATCCTTGTATGAATTGCCTGAAACCACAATGGAATGGGTAATTTCAGATATTATTCTCGGAACGATACTTTATGTGAACTACTTGGTGATTGCCATGGCACATGGCGGAGCAAAAACCAGAAAACACTACTCGGTAAAAAAAGTTACTGTATAAAATTTTCTAGCCTGAACTGGGTTAATGCGAATACTTCAATCACACTAACCCAATAGTGATTTTATCTCATATGAGTGAAGGAGATTCTCATGAAAAAAAGTTATATTTTCATTCTGTCAGTTTTAGCTATTAGCGGCACATTCTTTGGCGTTTTATCTTTGTTTGAATCGCCAGAAACTGTAATCGAACAGGTTACTTTAGATATTATTCTTGGATCGATACTGTATGTAGGTTATTTGGTATTTGCTATGATATACAGTTCATCAAAAACCAGAAAACATTATCCGGCAAACAAAGTTACTGTATAAAATTTCTAGTCTGAACGGGGTTAATGCGAATATTTCAATCGCATTAACCCCGTTTATTATTTAAGAATTGCAGAAAGCTATTTTTTACAAAAGTGGTAACACGCTTAAGCGCTATAGACGTTTGAATCGCTCTGCCGGATGATCTAGCCAATGAATCAATCCTTGTGTATTCAGCCGGATATCCGAGCTCAGGAGCTCATCAATTTCTGCTCGCGGTAATCGACAGCCATGTTCTGATAATCTTTGTAACAATAACTTACTCAAAGCATTTGAAATAACCGCTTGTCGATTCGTTTCATCATGTTTTGCAGCCTGAGCGATTTCCACATGCGCGTCAATCAAGTAATGCATCGATTCTGCATGGTGTGCTAAGTTAGCTATCTGACTATAGTGTGTCAAATAAGCATAGCGCGGTTGATAGCCCATGACGCGATCGATTGAAGCATGCGCTGCTACCGGATCAAATTGCACCGGTGAGGTGGTCGGAAATACGAATTCCAATCCATTGACATCGAATTCCCGGTACGAAACACCGAACGTATCACCCGTAAAAAAAGACTGGCTGCGTTCATCATAAATACAATTATGATGGCGTGCATGGCCAGGCGTGTCGAGAAAGAGCAATGAGCGGCCATTGAGATCGATTCGGCTTTCATCGGGCGCTTCAATAATCCGGTTCGCATCAATCGGACAAATCTCACCATACACGCGCCTAAATTCCGTTTCCCCATAGACGCCCATTGCACCAGCGACCAGCCGCGCGGGATTAGCCATATGACTTGCACCACGCGGATGAACAACCAATTTGGCATTAGGGAAGAAACGCATACATTCACTGGCGCCGCCGGCATGATCAAGATGAATATGCGTCAATATGATATAAGCAACGTCTTCAATGGCAATATTCTTTTGCTTAAGTGATTCGATGACACCAGGAATGGAAAAGGACGTGCCGGTATCAACCAGTGCGGCTGCACCTTTTTCAACGATGAGATGAATAGCTGCCCGCCGGGGACGGTGAAATTGTGCATCGATGGAACTGATGCCGTGTTCATAATCTATTACAAGTGGTAATGACATATTATTCCGGGTTTGTACGCAAGCTTCCAACACGAGAGTTGCTATTCAGTTATTTGGAGGGTTGTTTTAATTGTTCAAGGATGGCTGGATTTTCCAGAGTAGAAATATCCTGGGTTATTTCCTCACCTTTGGCGAGTGCACGTAATAATCGGCGCATAATTTTACCGGATCGCGTCTTGGGCAGATTTTCTCCAAAGCGGATTTCATCCGGTTTGGCAATCGGGCCAATCTCCTGCGCCACCCAGTCACGCAAAGTATTAGTGATTTGAGCAATTTCTTCGCCATGCGGGTATTTCCCCTTTAGCACAACAAATGCGATCACGGATTCGCCCTTTATTTCATGCGGTTTGCCAACAACAGCAGCTTCTGCAACCAGAGGATTGGCAACCAAAGCAGATTCAATTTCCATTGTTCCTAGACGGTGACCGGAAACATTCAAAACATCATCAATACGACCCATAATCCAGAAATAACCATCCATGTCACGATATGCCGAGTCTCCGGCCAGATAAAATTTTCCATGACCTAGATCTTCCGGGAAATAAGTTTTCTTGAAGCGCTCTGGGTCACCCCAGAGTGTACGGATTTGTGAAGGGAAAGGTTTTTTAATCACCAAGAAACCGCCCTTGCCATTTTCTACATCATGACCTGCTTCATCGACGATAGCTGCAAAAATTCCCGGCAATGGGAAAGTACAGGAACCGGGCTTCAGCGCAATCGCCCCCGGCGTGGGTGCGATCATATGGCAACCGGTTTCTGTCTGCCACCAGGTATCCACTATGGGGCAGCGTGACTGGCCTATTTTTTCATAGAACCACATCCAAGCTTCAGGATTTATGGGTTCGCCTACCGAACCTAATAGCCGTAATGAGGATAAGTCAAATTGCGCGGGCAAATCCGCTCCCAGTTTGATCAACGAACGAATTGCAGTCGGTGCGGTATAAAACGTGGTGACGCGATGTTTCTGGATGATCTCCCAGAAACGACCGGCGTGCGGATAAGTAGGAACTCCTTCAAAAATCACCTGCGTAGCACCCATGGCCAGAGGCCCGTAGGTGACGTAGCTATGGCCGGTAATCCAACCAACATCCGCAGTACACCAGAATATATCGGATGGCTTGTAATCAAAAATCCATTGCATACTCAGTTTGGCTCCGAGTAAATAACCTGCGCTGGAATGCTGAACTCCCTTGGGTTTACCCGTTGATCCCGAGGTATACAATGTAAAGAGCGGATGTTCTGCATTGACCCATTCCGGTTCGCAAAGGACACTAACACCTTGCGTGATTTCGTGCCACCAGACATCACGTGCTGGATTAAAGGGAATTTTGGTACCAGTATGCTGATAAACCACAACCAGTTTTACCGATATTGTGTCACCCATATTCAAAGCTTCATCAACAGTCATCTTGAGCGGATTGTGTTTACCGCCGCGCACTTGCTCATCTGCCGTAATGATTGCTACAGCACCCGCATCTACGATACGCTCATGCAAACTTTTAGCTGAAAAACCGCCAAATACCACCGAATGAATTGCACCAATGCGCGCACAGGCTTGCATGGCAACAACAGCTTCAATACGCATCGGCATATAAATAATGACACGATCGCCTTTTTGAATATTGCGCGATTTCAGCGCATTGGCAAGCTGGCAAACACGCTGATGGAGATCACGATAAGTCGACTGAATAACCTCACCGTCATCGGATTCAAAGATAATAGCAACCTTATCCGCTTGTGTTGCCAGATGCCGATCCAGGCAATTATACGAAACATTTAATTCACCATCGTTGAACCAACGATAGAATGGCGGAGTCTTATCGTCCAGTATTTGCGTAAAAGGTTTATGCCAGAGAATCTGCTCATTAGCTTGTTTTGCCCAGAAACTTTGATAATCCAGTTCCGCTTCTGCGCACAAAGCCTGATATGCTTGGAGGCTAGGAATATTTGCTTTTCTGGCGAATTCATCAGAAGGCGGGAAAATGCGAGTTTCATTTAAAATTGATTCAATGGTTGACATGAAATTCTCCGGTATTTCGTTTGTTCAGTACACTAGAGAAAGATTGTATCATTGGCTTCAGGCGTCATTTACACTTCTTAATTTAGAAAGAGAATTTGCGCCCGGAAAATCTGCAAACAACCTGGAGCGAGTACAGTCAGAAAGTTTATAAAATCGCTAAGGTATTACATTTAACGAAGTTTATGTTTCCTATTTTATAAATTTTTGTTAAAATGACAACGATAGATTCGATGGGCTTTTTCAGCCCATTTTTTATTTGTGGCGGAGCTATGGCACTGGAAGAATTATTAGAATCAACTCTGCAAGGAATGGGTTATGAGTTGATTGAAGTGGAGCGGTTAGCACACAACAAATTATTAAGAATATTTGTAGATAAAGAAGGTGGTATCAATATTGATGATTGTGTGGCCATCAGTAATCATCTGAGTCGATTGTTTGCAGTTGAAAACATTGATTATGGCCGCATGGAAGTGTCATCACCTGGATTGAACAGGCCTTTACGGAAAGAAGCCGATTTTCTCCGCTATAACGGAGAAACGGTTAAATTGAAGCTGCGTGTTCCTATTGAGGGACAAAGGAATTTTGTGGGAGTCTTACGGGAAACGAATAATGGCATAATCAAAATTGAAGTCGAAGGAAAATTGTTAGACCTTGAATTGAGTAACCTTGGAAAAGCCCGTTTGGTTCCAAAATTGTAGGTATATAAAGATTTGGCTGGAGGACTATGAGCCGCGAAATTTTACTGTTGGTCGATGCATTGGCACGTGAAAAAGCTGTTGAAAAGGAAGTTGTTTTCACAGCACTGGAGCTTGCATTAGCATCCGCCACAAAAAGACGGTTTCAGGAGGATATTGAAACACGTGTTTCGATTGACCGATTAACAGGGAATCACCAATCTTTCCGCCGCTGGCTGGTTGTTGAAGATGGTGCTGTGGAAGATCCTGCGCGCCAAATTTCGTTAAGTGATGCTTTAACAACTGATGCAGATATTAAGGTTGGCGATTATCTTGAAAAATTACTCGAGCCTATCGAATTCGGACGTATCGGAGCCCAAGCGGCAAAGCAGGTAATATTCCAGAAAATACGGGATGCGGAACGTGAACAAACATTAAATGATTTTCTCGAGAGAGAGGACTATTTAATTAACGGCACGATTAAAAGGATGGAACGTGGCAATGCCATTATTGAATCCGGTAAAATTGAAGCCGAATTGCCACGTGACCAGATGATACCGAAAGAAAACTTGCGCGTAGGTGATCGGGTTCGTGCTTATCTATATAAAGTAGATCGCGCTGCCAGAGGACCACAGTTAAAGCTTTCACGAATTTCTCCAGAATTTCTGATGAAATTGTTTGAACTGGAAGTGCCTGAGATTGAGGAAGGTTTGCTGGAAATCAAAGCGGCAACGCGAGATCCCGGATCACGTGCTAAAATTGCTGTCAAATCAAATGATCAACGCGTTGACCCTATTGGCACCTGCGTCGGCATGCGTGGATCCAGAGTACAAGCGGTTATTAGTGAACTGGCTGGCGAACGTGTTGATATTGTATTGTGGTCGGATGATCCTGCGACTTTTATTATCAATGCATTGGCACCTGCTGAAATCAGCAGCATTATGGTTGATGAAGAAAAGCACAGCATGGATATCGTGGTGGATAATGACAATCTGGCGCAAGCAATTGGCCGGGGCGGACAAAATGTACGGTTAGCTTCCGAATTAACTGGCTGGGAGCTGAACATCATGACGGTCGAGGAATCTAAAGTCAAACATGAGCAAGAATCATCGTTGATTTGTCAGCTTTTCATGGAAAAACTGGATGTTGATGAAGAAATTGCTGAGATACTTGTGCAGGAAGGCTTCGTTACTTTGGAAGAAGTGGCTTATGTTCCTCTCAATGAGATGCTGGAGATCGAGTCATTAGATGAAGAAACTGTCAATGAAATACGTAATCGAGCCCGTAACGTACTGCTAACAGATGCCATAGCCAAAGAAGAAAAAGTGGAGCACATTGCTGAAGATTTGCTTGCATTAGAAGGAATGGATATAAATATCGTTCGAGAACTGGCATCAAAAGGTATAAATACGCAAGCTGATTTGGCTGATTTGGCTACTGATGACTTGGTCGAAATGACAGGTATCGATATTGAACGTGCAAATCAGCTGATTATGAAAGCACGTGAACCATGGTTTACTTGATTTAAGTCATCGGATGATAATAGAGTAATTATTTATTTTGATGAGAATCTGCTTGTAGTTTTGAATGCTGAAGGGTTATAAATGGCTCAAATGAGTGTAGAACAATTTGCTAATGAACTGGGCTTGCTACCAGCTGTCTTGTTGGAGCAGCTTAAAGCTGCTGGCGTGAAAAAAGCGTTGGCAGAAGACAGTTTAACAGAGCAAGATAAATCTCAGTTGCTTGATTATCTAAGGAAAACTCATGGAGCCGCTGAGATTAAAAGTAAAGTTACTTTAACCCGCCGTCAAACTTCGGAAATCCGAAAATCAGACAGTACGGGGCGAGCACGAACCATCCAGGTGGAAGTTAGAAAAAGACGTGTCCTGACACAACCAACTACTGAGAACATAGAATCTGCTCAGGTTGCAATTAAGTCACCTGATGTCATCAGTCCGCCCGTTAGAGAAGCCGTAATTGATGCAGAACAACTAGCACTGCGTAGTGAAGAAGCAAGAAAACAAGCAGAGCTAATTGCACGCCAAGTTGAGGAAATTAAACAGAAGAAAGCGCGCAAAAAAACCGAAGTCACTGATGATATAAACAAAAAAGAGGAAGAATCCAAAGAAGTTACTGGTGAAACATCAGTACCGGCTAAACCGCTACCACTAATATCTGCAGAAACCAAGGATGTCACGCAATCGGAAGCTGCTAAGAAACTTGAGCCTGATCAGCAAACTGAAGTGCAATTACCACCTGGCGCTACTGACGGAACATTGCATAAGCCTGTTGTAAAACCCGAAGAGAAAGCCGATAAGAAAAAGAAACAAGCCAAGCAGCAAGTTGTTTGGAAAGATGAAAATACCAAAAAACGCGGTGTTAAAACCCGTGGCGATCTTTCCGCCGGCCAAGGCTGGCGTACACGTAGAGACAAGCATAGCAAGCCAACACATGCAGATGATCAGAATATCCATGGCTTTTCTGCGCCGACAGAACCAATCGTACGTGAAATCATGGTGCCAGAAACAATTTCTGTGAGTGCGCTTGCACAAAAAATGTCGGTTAAAGCGGCTGATGTCATTAAAGTACTGATGAAAATGGGCAGTATGGTGACAATCAATCAAATGCTGGATCAAGATACTGCCATGATTGTTGTTGAAGAGATGGGGCATATTGCAAAATATGCTGAGTTGGATAATCCAGAAAATTTCCTTGTAGATCGTGAAACATCCGACGTAGAATTAGAATTGGTTCCACGGGCCCCTGTGGTAACTGTCATGGGCCATGTCGATCATGGCAAGACGTCTTTGCTGGATTACATCCGCCGCACCCGTGTCGCCGGCGGAGAAGCAGGCGGCATAACCCAACATATCGGTGCGTATCATGTGGAAACAGATCATGGCATGATTACCTTTTTGGATACCCCGGGGCACGAAGCGTTTACCGCAATGCGCGCACGCGGAACTAAAATTACCGATATCGTCATTCTCGTAGTGGCTGCCGACGATGGCGTTATGCCTCAAACGGTTGAAGCAATTCATCACGCAAAAGCAGCAAAAATTCCTATTATCGTGGCAATGAACAAAATAGATAAACCAGAGGCGAACGCTGAACGAATCCGGCATGAACTGGTTGCCAACGCTGTAGTTCCGGAAGATTGGGGCGGAGATACGATGTTCGTGGAAGTTTCAGCCAAGACCGGTCAAGGTGTTGATTCCTTACTGGAAAGCATATTGCTGCAAGCTGAAGTGTTAGAACTAAAAGCACCAATCAACACACCTGCCAAGGGTGTTGTGATTGAATCCCGTTTGGATAAAGGTCGTGGTCCGGTTGCAACCATTCTGGTGCAGTCCGGAACTCTAAAGCGTGGAGATGTTTTGTTGGCTGGCGCAGTATTTGGCAAGGTACGAGCCATGAATGATGAAACTGGTAAGTCAATCAAACAGGCAGGAACATCTATACCAGTTGAGATTCAAGGATTATCCGAAGTGCCTGAGGCAGGTGAATTTGTATTTGTACTGGATGATGAACGCAAAGCCAGAGAAATCGCCCTATTCCGCCAAGGAAAATATCGTGATGTAAAATTTGCCAAACAACAAGCAGCGAAACTTGAAAATGTTTTTGATCAACAAGCCGATGTCAAGGTTCTTGCTTTGATTATCAAAGCCGATGTTCAAGGCTCCTGTGAAGCATTGGCGTATGCATTGCACAAACTTTCAACGGATGAAGTGAAAGTAAATATCATTCACAGCGGTGTTGGCGCTATTATTGAATCTGATGTTAACTTATCCCTGGCATCAAAGGCCGTTATCATTGGTTTTAACGTCCGCGCAGATGCCAGTGCACGTAAGTTAATCGCATCGAGCGGCGTTGATGTGCGTTACTACAACATCATTTATGAAGCGGTGGATGAAATTAAAGCGGCGCTTTCTGGAATGATGTCTCCGGATCGTAAGGAAAGCATACAAGGTTTGGTTGAAATTCGTGAGATTTATCGCATTCCTAAAGTTGGCATCGTAGCAGGTTGCTATGTGTCAGAAGGCATCATTAAAAGAAATTCATTAATCAGAGTGTTACGAGACGGCCTGGTAATACACAGTTGTGAATTGGATTCACTGAAGCGCTTTAAGGACGATGTCAAGGAAGTTCGAGAAGGGTTTGAGTGTGGATTGTCTCTAAAAAATTATAATGATATTCAGGTGGGAGACCAATTGGAAGCTTATGAAATTGTTGAAACAGCGCGGTTCCTGTAGCCAAAGCTTAAATCAATCTAACTTCCGATGCCCAAAGACTATTCCCGCACATTACGTATTGCGGACCAGATACAACGAGAATTAGCCGATCTGTTACAACACGAAATCAAAGATCCTCGTGTCGGGCAAATTACACTCACCGGCGTAGAAGTAACCCGTGATTATAGTCATGCCAAAGTTTTTTACACGACATTGGGCAGCAAAGAAGAAAACTTCTTAGTGGAAAAAGGTTTGGAGCACGCGAAGGGTTTCTTGCGTTCAAACTTATCGCACCGGATGAAATTAAGAATTGTCCCGCAACTGCATTTTATTTATGATGAATCCGTCGAACGCGGCGTTCGGCTGTCAAAACTGATCGACGAAGCGATAGCCCAAGAACAAACATCGCATCAAGCGGATTCAGACTCCGAAAAATCATAAAATAAAGCCTGCATGTTGCACGCTGAAATTCCCCCGCGCAGCCCGATTAAACCTGTTAGGCGCACTATTAACGGCGTTCTACTATTGGATAAGCCGTATGGCATCTCATCCAATAAAGCAGTGCAGATTGTAAAAAGAATATTCTCCGCTGCCAAATGCGGCCATACCGGCACACTGGATCCCATGGCAACCGGATTACTGCCCCTTTGCTTGGGAGAAGCGACCAAATTTTCTTCAGTATTATTAGGTGCCAATAAAGCCTATGAAGCTACTTTGCGGCTTGGTTTTCTGAGCACAACTGGCGATGCGGAAGGCGAAATCACCCAGCTCACGGCCAATGCAGGAAATCCAACCTTGTCACAGTGTGAGCAAGTACTTCAGCGCTTCATCGGTAAAATCATGCAAGTCCCCCCCATGTACAGCGCGCTCAAGCATCAAGGAAAACCATTATATGTTTACGCCAGAAATGGCAAAAACATTGAACGTCCAGCGCGTGAGATCGCCATCCATGCCATACAAATCAAATCATTAATAGACAATACGCTGCAGTTAAGTATTCAGTGCGGCACCGGCACCTATATTCGAACTTTGGCGGAAGATATTGGCAGCGCACTTGGATGTGGCGGCGCTTATCTGACGCAATTACGACGCACGGCGATCGATCGTTTTGATTTATCTCAAACACAAACTTTGTCAGCATTGGAAGCGATGAATGCCGATGAGCAAGATGCGTGTTTGCTGCCCATCGATTGCTTATTACAAAAATTCCCGGCTGTCGTTCTGGATGAACAGGCAGCACTGCATATCGTGCAGGGGAAAATCGTCGCCAATCCATCCGATATCAGCAAGTTACCGGAAGGCAATACCGTGCGCTTATATGATCATCAGCAACAATTCTTAGGGCTCGGTGAAATTATCAGTGAGCAAAAAATAGCCGCTAAACGCATGTTGGCAAGTTCTCAGTTGCTTAAAGCAGTTGTGTGATGAGCTCTTTTATAAAATAACACACTCACCCTACTTCCCTCGTGTTCCTTCATTTCAATTTCAAATACATGGAAATTGCGCACCGTTATCTTGTGCGAAACATAAAATATATCGCGCCCACCATGCACAGTGCAGCCCACAGATAATCCAGTTTTAACGGTTCTTTTAAATAAAACAGCGCAAAGGGTACAAAAACAGTCAGCGTAATGACTTCCTGCAATATTTTGAGCTGCGCGACAGACAACACGGTAAAACCAATCCGGTTAGCGGGAACCTGCAACAGGTACTCGAAAAACGCAATGCCCCAACTGATCAGCGCAGCAATTATCCATGGCTTGTGGTTTAATTCTTTTAAATGCGCATACCAGGCAAAGGTCATGAACACGTTACTCATAGTTAACAGGAGGACGGTTTGCCAAATCTCGCGCATAGTACTAACCAAACCCACCAATAAATTGCATTACTAAACCAATTGCTAACAAACCAAAACCTTTCAACTCAGTAAATGCCTGATTAGAAATTACATCTCTCAATCTTTCTGCGAGATCAGCTTCCCAAGAATCTGGAATATCTTTAATTTTATTTCTAGTTTTAAATGCAGATAATACAATGAGCAATGCACCAATGATTTCTAGAATTATCCCCGTTTGATTGATGCACCAGAAGATATCCATTATTTAATCCTTGAAATTAAAGTTTTCTTAGAAAACACTAAGTTCAGCTACCAGTGCCAAAGCTACTAAACTGAATCGGTTTTCAATGTTACAAAGCATCTTAGATTCCCAATCCCCCCCAAATCGTATCCACTCGTTTCTTAATCTCATCATCCATCACAATCGGCGTCCCCCACTCCCGGTTCGTCTCGCCCGGAAATTTATTGGTTGCATCCAGCCCCATCTTGCCACCCAATCCTGAAATCGGACTGGCAAAATCCAGGTAATCGATCGGCGTGTTCTCAACAAGCAACGTATCCCGTACCGGATCAACCCGGGTGGTAATCGCCCAAATCACTTCTTTCCAGTCGCGTACGTTGATATCGTCGTCGGTGACGATAATGAATTTGGTGTACATGAACTGACGCAGAAAGCTCCAGATACCGAACATCACGCGTTTGCTATGCCCGGCGTATTGTTTTTTCATGCTGACCACCGCCATGCGGTATGAACAGCCTTCCGGCGGCAGATAAAAATCGGTGATCTCCGGAAATTGCTTTTGCAGCAGCGGCACGAATACTTCATTCAACGCCACACCGAGAATCGCCGGTTCATCCGGTGGTTTACCGGTGTAAGTGGAATGATAAATCGGGTTGCGCCGCATGGTGATGCGGTCGATGGTGAATACCGGGAAAGTTTCCTGCTCATTATAGTAACCGGTATGGTCGCCATACGGGCCTTCCAGCGCGGTCTCATTGGGATGAATCGCGCCTTCCAGCACGATCTCTGCACTGGCAGGAACTTGCAAGTCATTGCCGATACATTTGATCACTTCGGTTTTGGCGCCGCGCAACAAACCGGCAAATTGATATTCGCTCAACGTATCCGGCACCGGCGTCACAGCACCCAAAATGGTCGCCGGATCAGCGCCTAAAGCAACCGCCAGCGGATACGGTTTGCCCGGATTAGCCAAACTAAACTCACGAAAATCCAATGCCCCGCCGCGGTGCGCCAGCCAACGCATGATGACTTTATTAGGACCGATGACTTGCTGGCGGTAAATGCCTAAATTCTGCCGGGTTTTGTTTGGACCCCGGGTTACCGTCAACCCCCAAGTGATCAGCGGTGCAACATCACCGGGCCAGCAGGTTTGAATCGGAATCCGGCTCAGATCGACGTCATTGCCCTCCCAAACAATCTCCTGGCACGGCGCGCTGCTCAATTCCTTAGGTGCCATATTCAATACTTTTTTTAATACCGGCAGTTTATCCCAGGCGTCTTTCAGCCCTTTCGGCGGATCGGGTTCTTTCAGATAAGCCAGTAATTTACCGACTTCACGCAACGCCTCGACCGATTCCTGCCCCATGCCCAATGCCACCCGTTTTGGTGTCCCGAACAAATTACCCAGTACCGGCATGGAATGTCTTTTGGGATGTTCAAAGAGTAGCGCCGGGCCTTGCGCTTTCAGGACACGGTCACAGATTTCCGTCATTTCCAATGCGGGATCAATTTCCGTTTGAATGCGCTTGAGTTCACCCATAGCTTCCAGTTGCGCGATGAAATCCCGCAGGTCTTTATATTGCATTGATTGAATCCTTAATGCGGAAAAATGAAGAAATCGAGCGCAATCCCGGCAAACACCACCACCCCCACCCAATTATTATGCAGGAATGCCTTAAAACACAGCGCCCGGTCGCGGTTACGGATCAGCGTATATTGATAGATGATAAGTCCCGTTGCCCCCATCAATCCGGCGTAATAAGCCAGATTCATCTGCTGCAACTGCCCGATAATTAGCATGATCGCGATAAAACAGGCATGACACACCATCACGCCCAACACATCAAAACGCCCAAAAGTAATCGCGGAAGTTTGGATACCGATTTTCAAATCGTCTGGCTTATCGACAATAGCATACGCCGTATCATACGCAATTACCCAGAACAGATTGGCCAGCATCAAAATCCAGATGATCGGCGGCAAATTATCAGTTTGCGCCGCGAAAGCCATCGGGATGCCAAAACTGAATGCAATCCCCAGATAGGCCTGCGGCATCGCGAAAAATCGCTTGGTGAATGGATACGTTCCGGCCAGGAATAATGCCGGTACCGAGAGCAGGATGGTCAATTGATTCAAAGGCAGAATCAGCAGAAATGCACAGATACTTAATCCGGCAGCCAGTAATAAAGCTTCTTTGGAACTGACTCGGCCTGCCGCCATCGGGCGATTCTTGGTGCGTTCGACATGCGGATCGATTTTACGGTCGGCATAATCATTGATGACACAACCCGCCGAGCGCATCAGTACCGTGCCCAGAACAAAAATGATTAAAATTTGCCAATCGGGCAATCCCTGCGCGGCAAACCACAAGCCCCACAGCATCGGCCACAACAGCAGCAAAATGCCAATCGGTTTATCCAGCCGCATCAATTGCGCGTAAGTTTTAATTCGGTCTGCCATGTTCATAAGGGTAAATCCAGAATCGCCGGCAAAAATACTTCGGTCACTAAAATCGATTGTCCGTGCAACGTAAACAATGAGCGCCGCGCCCACAGACTCGCCGGTTTCTCAGGCAAGCGAGCGCAAGCACGATCATAGAGGAAATGACCGCGACTGACCTTTTTAAATTCCAGCGGCGTACGTTTAATTCTGGGATTGGTAAACAAAACCGTCCCCAGCGATTTATTCCCCAGCCCGCTCAAACCCCGCCAGGCACCGCGTAAATTCTTGTGTGCCACCACCGAATGCGCGAACACCACCGGCGTATCACCGCAATACAGATACACTTCCCGCACCATGGCTAATTCATTAGCCCGCAGTCCCATCACATCCAATTCATCCCCGTAAACCCTACTCAGCGACTGAAATACGCGTTTTACGCAAAATTGATCACAGCGATCTTGGATGCGGCGCGTCAAAGACCCGCGATCCTGTAACCAGTTACGTTGGCGATACGAAACAGATGTTAGCGCAGAATACCAGGCCAGCGGATGCGCCTCGTTCATCGCGGAAAAGCTAAAAAATGGGATTGTTGCATGCTTGGAATTCTTATACTGAGATCCGGCAAAGTCATACTGAGAATTGTTGGAATGGAATTATACAGCAGTCTCAAAGCAGGGATTGCAAAACCCAAACAATATGAATTAATACAAATAAGATAAATAAACTTTGCTTATACACTCCAATTGCTATTTGTTGAAGCAGAAGCCTTTTGCTTCAAATCGTAGTACTCATTTTTTGAGTCAGTAAATACATCTTATCGCAGAAGGCGACCATGATCAGTTCTGAGATACAGTGCATTCGTCTGTGCTATGGCTTAACTTATTGTTAATGTTATATTTATTTGAATCTATAATTGCCTTAATCTGAGATTCATTTATAGTAACTGCACCCTGAATCCCAACAGGAGTACTAATCTGTAAAATTGCGGTATAAGAAGAACAAATAATTGCGACTACTGAAATTATCATTGCGATACGAGAGCTTATATTGGCTTTGTGAGAAGATGCTCTACTCTCTTGAAGCTCACGAAACTCTAGCAATCTGAAATAATATTCTGCCTTTAGCACCCAAACAGATTCTGTAGTGCCTGAATTCAAAACAAACGATTCAAAAAATAAATCTCTAAGTAGATACTTCTGTTTTACGTGAGCTTGATCGAACACAGGAGGTAGCACACCTGAGCTTACGGCCCATTCCGTAACTGCATCAAAATCTGTTCCTACTAAACCAACTTGCTCACCAAACTCTAATAGTTTTATAAATACCGGCTTGTTCACTATTGAATCCCTATCTAATAATTAAGTCCGCGAAATAATGTAATATTTGCGTCGAAGTTAACACCATTACAGAAATAATCACAATATCTTATTATTGATCCGGCCATTAAAAAGATTTATTAGAATCTCCATATTCCGGCCTTCTTTGCTATGAAAAATCGAACTGTTTGATTGCCGACTCTATAGTGTTCGCTCAGTTACTCGTTGATCCTGTCATTTGCAATCACATCAAAATATCATCCACAGGCCTGAGAGGCTTTGGCCGATCGGGGTCGTCGATCAATTCCAGTAAGTTAATTTCGATATTTCTCGAAATTGCATTCAGCGGCAGGTCATTGGGTTGTAAACCAAAGGGGTCTTCGATTTCATCGCCGATGGCATCCAGCTCAAAAAACGCATAGGAAATCAGCAGTACAACAATCGGTGTCAGCACGCCGGTTGTTTCAACCAACCCAAATGGCAGAGACAGGCAGTAGGAAGCCACGATGCGGTGGATCAATACGGAATAACTGAACGGTATCGGGGTATTTTTAATCCGTTCACAAGCACCGAGGATATTGGTCAGTTCATTCAGCTGAGCATCCATAAACGGAAAACTATGTTCACTCAGCCAGCGCCGATCCCGTGCGACGGCCAAATCACGTCCCAATAGCTGCAGAATCGCAAGCGGCCGGTGTTTGGATTCAACAACGCTGGCCCTATCTTCCAGGGATAGAAATTTTTTAATTTCTTCTGCGGGATCTTCATTACGCAAGTGACAGCGCAATGCATGCGCATACGCAATCAAGCGTTTGACAAAAACTTCCCGGAAATGCTGCACTTCCTCGGCATCATGGGAAGAATCAATCACAAAACAAGCCTGACGTGTCAGGCTCCGTGACGTATTGACCAATGCCCCCCAGAGTTTACGCCCTTCCCAGAATTTATCGTAAGAGGCGTTGTTGCGAAAACCGAGGAAAATACCTAATGCAACGCCAACTAAAGTAAACGGCGTGGTTGTGAGGGTATATTCTTGGATGTGGTAATACAGTTCGACGTAAGTAACCACAACCGCGACAACCGTCACCGTGAGAATCCGTGGCCACGTTTCCATAAAACTACTGCCTCTGAAATGAAACAGCAGCCGTACCCATGAAACTTTATCTTTAACAATCACGTCAGAAACAATTCCTTATTGTTGATTCATCGTATTCGTGCCCAGATCATCAGCCCTTGATTATCTGACGATCTATACCCGCAAATACTCAGTTTTATCCCCCAGCCAGCGTTCGATATGCCGTTGTGCCAGGCCCGGATAGTCATTGAGCATTTCATTCGCCGTGGCCTGTGCCGTTGCGAGCAATTCGCCATCTTGTTCCAGATCGGCAAATCGCAACATAGGCACGCCACTCTGACGCGCCCCCAGAAATTCACCGGGGCCGCGCAATTGCAAATCTTGACGGGCGATCTCAAAACCATCGGTATGTTCAAAAATGATTTTGAGTCGTTTACGAGCAATTTCCGATAAAGGCTGCTGAAATAACAGAATACAAATGCTGGCCTCCGATCCGCGCCCGACACGGCCGCGCAATTGATGTAATTGCGACAACCCCATGCGTTCGGCATTCTCAATCACCATCAGCGACGCATTCGGCACATCCACGCCCACTTCGATTACTGTCGTGGCGACTAATAATTGAATTTCTCCTTGCTTAAACGATGCCATCACTGCGGTTTTTTCCTGAGTGGCTAAACGCCCATGCACCAAACCGACGCTTAAATCCGGAAATATTTGGCTCAAGCTTTCATAGGTCTCCATCGCCGTTTGCAGTTGTAAGGTTTCCGATTCTTCGATCAGCGGACACACCCAATACACTTGTTTGCCCTGCTGACAGGCCTGTTGGATGCGTGCGATGATTTCGTCGCGGCGGTTGTCTGCGATTAATTTGGTCACGATCGGCGCCCTGCCCGGGGGCAGCTCATCAATGATCGACACATCCAGATCGGCAAAATAACTCATCGACAGCGTACGTGGAATCGGCGTGGCGCTCATCATTAATTGGTGCGGCACCGTATTGGATAGCGAGCCCTTCATACGTAGCGCCAGGCGTTGGTGCACACCAAACCGGTGCTGCTCATCAATGATCGCCAATCCCAGTTGATGAAATACCACTTGATCCTGGAACAAGGCATGCGTACCCACCGCAAGCTGCGCAGTCCCCAGCGCGATATCATCCAACGCCGCCTGCTTTTGTTTCTTCTTCTGGCTTCCGGATAACCAGACAACTTGTATTCCTAATGGATCGAACCAGGCTGATAATTTTTGGAAATGCTGCTCGGCAAGGATTTCGGTCGGCGCCATCAGTGCCGCCTGAAAGCCATTCTCAATGGCCTGTAAGGCAGCCAATGCAGCCACGATTGTTTTGCCGCTGCCGACATCGCCTTGTAATAAGCGCTGCATGGGGTGGGCGGCGGCCAGATCCCGGCTAATTTCAGCGGATACTTTGATTTGTGCAGCCGTCAGTTCGAAAGCAAGCTGTTTGAGAAGCAACTTTGCCAGCTTATTTTTTTGCACCAGCACCGGAGCGGAATGGCTGCGCCGCTGCCGGTAGTGTAAGCGCATGGATAATTGCTGCGCCAGTAACTCATCAAACTTAATACGCCGCCATGCTGGATGCGTGCGTGCTTGCAAGGCTTCTATCGATACATCGGGAGGCGGATTATGCAAGCACATCACACTCTCCTTGAGACCTGCCAGCCGGTATTTTTGGATGATTTTCTCAGGCAGAGTCTCAGTCAAAGCCTGCGTCTTTTGTGCATCCTGCAAAACTTGCCCGATCAGCTTACCTAAAATACTCTGTGTCAGACCCGCAGTGGTGGGATAAATGGGTGTCATCGACTCGGCCAAAGACTCACTCTTACGAATAATGCGGCATTTGGGATGAACCATTTCCGCACCGAAAAAACCGCTGCGAATCTCGCCCAATAATCGCACACGCTTTCCCACTGCGTAGGTTTTTATCTGACTGCCATAGAAATTCAGAAAACGCATGACCAAGATGCCGCTGCTGTCTTCAATCTGGCAAACCAATTGCCGTCTGGGGCGCATTACCACTTCGTTATGAATAATCACACCCTCGACCTGAACCACTTGCCCTGGCAGCGCGTCACTGATTGGAAACAGATGCGTCTCATCTTCATAACGAATCGGCAGGTGCAGAATCAAGTCCAGTTCTTTGCGAATACCTAGACGGGATAATTTTTCCTGCACATTGGCACTAACAATCATTACGATATCGGGTCATGCGGTATCCGCAGATTGGTTCAAGATCTAACCCTGCAAAACCATCACCGCATCCATTTCCACCAAAGCACCGCGTGGCAGCGCTTTAACACCGACCGCGGCGCGTGCGGGATAAGGCTGAGTAAAATAACCAGCCATAATTTCATTCACCAGTGCAAAATTATCCAGGTCCGTCAGGTATATATTTAATTTTACAATGTCATTCAAGCTACCGCCACTGGCCGTTGCCACAGCTTTCAGGTTTAAAAATACCTGCTGAATTTGTGCATCAATCCCATTGACCATTTGCATGCTTACCGCATCCAACCCAATCTGACCGGATAAATAAACCGTATCGCCGCCACTGACCCGAACTGCCTGTGAATAGGTACCGATTGCCTGCGGAGCATCTGCGGTTTGGATGATTTGCTTACTCATTTTTTCTCCTGATGAATTTATTGAATACTTTTTTTGTTATAGTAGGTGCTTCTGAACAAAACCTTCAACGCTTTATTACGCTATGATGCAGTGAACTTGAGCGCATTTCAACCGGTTAATTCCTGTTTGTCTGCTTTGCATCCACTCGGACAAGCATTTTAATAAAACTTTTAATTGAATCTTTGATGCAATGCAAAAACTGATTATCCAGGGTGGCAAACCATTACAGGGTGAAATTACCATCTCGGGCGCGAAAAATGCTGCGCTTCCTGTTTTATGTGCTGCACTTCTAACCCGAGAATCTTTAAAAGTAAGTAATGTCCCGGCTCTGCAAGACATTACCACCATGTTGTCATTGCTCGAACAAATGGGAACAAGCATCACAGCGCACGATTCATCGGAAGTCGTGCTGTCAGCAGATAAACTGACCAATCTGATCGCTCCGTATGAGATGGTTAAAACCATGCGCGCAGCAATTCTGGTGCTTGGTCCACTCCTTGCCCGCGCCGGAGAAGCTAATATTTCATTACCAGGCGGTTGTGCCATCGGGCTACGTCCGGTTGATCAGCATATCAAAGGGCTGCAAACTATGGGCGCGGAAATCAGCATCAAACATGGATACATCCATGCCGTGGCAAAGAAACTGCATGGTGCACGCATTGTATTTGATATTGTCACCGTCACTGGAACAGAAAATTTAATGATGGCGGCCACATTAGCGGATGGCACAACCATTCTGGAGAATGCCGCACGCGAACCGGAAATCGTTGATCTTGCCAATTGCTTGACGGCAATGGGCGCAAAAATTCATGGCGCTGGCAGTGACATCATAACGATTGAAGGTGTGTCTTCGCTCCATGGTGCAGAACACACTGTAATGCCAGATCGAATCGAAACGGGAACTTTTTTAGTTGCGGCCACAGCTACCGGGGGCGAAATTCATTTAAAGTACACCCATTCTCACTTACTTGATGCTGTTCTGGACAAACTGACCGAAGCTGGCGCCCAGATTGATTCCGGTGAAAATTGGATTCACCTGAAAATGTCCGCAAAACCCAAATCGGTTAATTTACGCACGGCCCCCTACCCGGCCTTTCCAACCGACATGCAGGCGCAATTCATGTCCTTGAATTGTATTGCCAGCGGAACTGCCATCATCACTGAAACTATTTTTGAGAACCGGTTGATGCATGTGCAGGAATTAAAACGCATGAATGCCAATATCGAAGTGGAAGGCAATGCTGCCATTGTCTACGGTATTTCCCAGCTGGATGGCGCACATGTTATGGCCACCGATTTACGGGCGTCGGCCAGTCTGGTGATTGCAGGATTGATCGCTCAAGGTGAAACCGTGATTGATCGTATCTACCACCTGGATCGCGGTTATGAAAATATTGAAGGGAAGTTATCTGCGCTGGGTGCGCAAATCTGCCGCGCAAGCTAGAAAATCAAAAAGGCCTTTGTAGCTAACAAAGACCTTTTAATGCGTTGACAGCGTTAAATCATCAATCGCGCCGATTGATCAAATTCCATTAAAATTTCGGTTGCTTGTAGCTGACAACAACGGTAGCAATTTTCTTATTTAATCCCATTACCGGAACAACCAGAATTTTTTTGCCGTCGACATCGGATTTAACAGTTACCTTCTGGAGATTGAGAATTTCCTTCGGAAATAATTCCACGCCTTTTGTTTCTTCCAGTCTTTTATCTGTTGAAACCAGCAACTGGCCATCTTCACCAATCAACACAACTCTTTCGGTATCTTTCATTTTGACGATTTCACTCAAATATTGATCAATTTGATCAATATTGTGACGAATCAACTCGCCACGCACCGCCCAGGACAGAACCTGGCCAAAGCGCTCTTCTTCCTTAGTATATTGCTGATCAGCGTATTCGCGGGCTTGCTGTGTAATCAATACGCGTTCGCCCTCAAGTTTCTTGGCCATATCAGATTCCACTTTACTCACAGCAATGGTTTTCCAAACAAAAATTACCACTATGACGCCAACGAGCATCACAGCATACTTAGCCGGAAACTGCATGGTAGGAATTTTAGCCAAGATCTCGAATTTGGCGCTTAACATTGAAAAAAAAGTATTAACTGCGGATTGTTCATTCTGGTTTTGGTTGTTTCGATCCGTCATGGATAACTCCTTGTGTATTTATGGATAGTAGGGGAAAGTTCAAATTATCCACTAATCCTTGAGGAAGGAAAAGTGGCGTACATCAATTAAGGAATCTCTGAATAACTCACCTTTGTCATTCCGAACGTAGTGAGGAATCTTTGGCAATCAACAGTATAGGTTTCTCGCTATGCTCGAAATGACAGTTATTCAGAGGTTCCTTAAATTTACTGGCGGCCGCTGCTATCATGATTGTTGATCATTGTTCTTATGATTTAATAATTACAAACTTGGCAGATAACAGTCGCAATGCAAAAATATTGCAGTACCGCAAAATGAACGGCTGTGTGCATTTATGTTTTATAATCGATGCTTCTCACGGCAGGAAATAAGGGATTATAGCAACACAATGGATAATAACTCAGCATTAGAACAAGAAAATAATAAAAAAACCTGGTCTGGACGGTTCAATGAACCGGTCTCAGCGCTTGTGGCGCGCTATACCGCTTCTGTTGGATTTGATCAGCGGCTTGCTGAATATGACATTCAGGGATCGCTGGCTCATGCACAGATGCTTGCAGAGCAAGGAATTATCAGCAAAGAAGATTTGGGAGATATCCAACAAGGTTTAAATCAAATTCGTGATGAAATCCGTAATCAGCAATTTACCTGGTTGCTGGAACTGGAGGATGTGCATTTAAATATTGAGAAACGTTTGACAGCTCTTGTCGGAGATGCAGGCAAACGATTACATACCGGCCGGTCGCGTAACGACCAAGTCGCTACCGATATTCGATTATTTTTGCGCACCGCGATCGATGAAATTATTGAGCTGATCCAAGCCATGCAGCACGCTTTGTTAAATCTGGCGGAGCAGCATATCCATACCGTTATGCCAGGTTTTACACATCTCCAAGTTGCTCAGCCTGTTTCCTTCGGTCATCATCTGATGGCTTATTTCGAAATGTTGAAACGCGACATCGGACGATTAACCGACTGCAGAAAACGCGTGAATCAATTACCGCTGGGAGCAGCAGCTCTGGCTGGCACCAGTTATCCGATCAATCGGGAACGAGTTGCAGAAATACTGGGTTTTGATGGGATTTGCGAAAACTCATTGGATGCTGTTTCAGACCGGGATTTCGCCATCGAATTTACTGGCTGTGCAGCCCTGATCATGACCCATTTATCCCGCATGTCGGAAGAGTTTATTCTATGGATGAATCCGTCATTCGGTTTTATCCAATTGGCCGACCGGTTTTGCACCGGTTCTTCGATCATGCCGCAAAAAAAGAATCCGGATGTGCCTGAACTGGTACGTGGCAAAACCGGCCGTATCAATGGCCATCTGGTTGCCCTGCTGACATTGATGAAAGCCCAGCCGCTCGCCTATAATAAGGACAATCAGGAAGACAAAGAACCGCTTTTTGATACCGTCGATACATTGACCGATACTCTACGGATCTATGCCGATATGCTCACCGGTGTCCGCGTTAATCAAGATGCCATGCGCCGTTCGGCTCTGCGTGGCTACGCTACGGCCACTGACCTAGCCGATTATTTAACTAAAAAAGGCATTCCTTTCCGCGATGCACACGAGATTGTGGCAAAAGCGGTACAATTCGCAGAACAAAAAGGTTGCGATCTCAGCGATCTTGATCTGAATGCGTTACAGAAATTCTCGCAGCAAATCGAGTCCGATATTTTTGCTGTTTTGACGCTGGAAGGTTCTATGCAAAGCCGCAAACACTCTGGCGGAACAGCGCCCGAGCAAGTACAGAGAGCAATTAACCAGGCCAGACAGTGGTTATCCTGATTATGCGCTCAGGCTGCTTTTGACGGAACACACAACATGCATGCCTGGGATCAAATCGGCGAACAAATTTCCACAACCATTGGTAGTTACTTCAAAATAAAAGACACCCGTACAATTAGCGGGGGTTGTATTAATCAAACCTATTGTATTACTAATGGCGCACAACGCTATTTTGTTAAATTAAATTCTCCCGGCCGTCTTGCTATGTTTGAAGCGGAAGCAGCCGGCTTAGTGGAAATCCATCAATCGCACACCGTGCGTGTTCCGCTACCGGTCTGTTATGGACATGCTGATCACGCTGCCTGGCTGGTTCTGGAATATCTTGAAATTAATACTGGCGCCCGTGGCAAAGCATCCGATCTAGGCATACAACTCGCCGCTATGCACCGCACTGCTGCCAAACAATTTGGCTGGATCCGGGATAATACCATCGGACAAAGCCCGCAAATAAATACCGCTTCTTCCGATTGGATAGACTTCTGGAAAATGCATCGCTTGGGCTATCAATTAGATCTCGCCAAAACCAATGGATTTAACGGAAAACTGCAAAAATTGGGGGAGCACTTATTGATTGATCTGGATGAGTTCTTTTCGGGTGTAACACCATCCCCTTCGCTTTTACATGGCGATCTCTGGAGTGGCAATTATGCCTATGATGAAATAGGAAATCCGGTACTGTTTGACCCTGCCGTGTATTACGGTGATCGTGAAGCGGATATTGCCATGACTGAGCTTTTTGGCGGCTTTCCAGCCGATTTTTATTCTGCTTACCGATATGATTATCCGTTGGATTCCGGGTATAATGTTCGTAAAGTTGTGTATAACCTCTATCATATTCTCAATCATTTGAATCTTTTTGGCGGCAGTTACTGCCACCAAGCTGAACAAATGATGGATAGATTACTTGCTGAAATTCGCTAATAAATACTGGATAAAGTTTTGTCTGCTCAAAAACCATGCAAAAACACTCTCACAATTCCCCTCGATTATTCTAGTTACTATAACCATCCATGACCAAGTATGTCTTCGTGACCGGCGGCGTTGTTTCTTCTTTGGGTAAAGGTATTGCCGCTGCATCCCTGGCCGCACTTCTTGAGACGCGCGGGATTAAAGTCACTATGCTCAAACTGGATCCGTATATCAATGTAGATCCCGGCACGATGAGTCCTTTTCAGCATGGCGAAGTGTTTGTCACGGAAGACGGCGCCGAAACGGATCTTGACTTGGGTCATTATGAACGTTTTATCAGCACCCGTATGACCCGGCATAACAACTTCACCACCGGTCAAATCTACGAAAGTGTTATCCGCAAAGAGCGGCGTGGCGATTATCTCGGTGGCACGGTACAAGTTATTCCCCATATCACGGATGAAATAAAGCGCTATATTCAAGCTGGTGTTGGTGATGCACAAGTCGCAATTATCGAGATCGGCGGCACGGTCGGCGATATCGAATCGCTCCCTTTTCTGGAAGCGATCCGGCAAATGGCCGTGCAAAATCCACGCACTGATACTTGTTTTATCCATCTTACTTTATTGCCTTATATCGGTTCAGCCGGTGAGCTAAAAACCAAACCCACGCAACATTCTGTCAAAGAATTGCGGGAAATTGGAATCCAACCGGATGTATTGTTATGCCGTTCAGATCGCGAAGTACCCAAGGAAGAGCGCCGCAAAATAGCACTATTCACCAATGTCCAGGAAGAAGCGGTAATATCCGCCATCGATGTTGACAGCATTTATAAAATACCAGGCTTGCTGCACGAACAAATGCTCGATGAAATCATCTGCCATAAATTGAATATCCTGGCCAAACCAGCCGACTTAAGTATCTGGAAGAAGTTAGTTTTTGCACTGGAACATCCGAAATGTACCGTTACCATTGCACTGGTCGGCAAGTACGTTGATTTAACCGAATCCTATAAATCGCTATCTGAAGCCTTAATTCATGCCGGCATTCATACTAACAGCCGGATTAATATCAACTACATAGATTCAGAGACTATCGAGAAAGAAGGCACAGACAGTCTCATTAATATGGATGCGATTCTGGTTCCCGGCGGTTTTGGCAAACGCGGCGTGGAAGGCAAGATCATGGCCATCCACTTTGCCCGTACCAACCGTATTCCGTATCTGGGTATTTGTCTGGGGATGCAACTGGCTGTCGTTGAATATGCGCGTAACATGACCGGGATGAAAGGCGCACACAGTACTGAATTCAATCCGGACACCCCGTACCCGGTCATCGGATTGATTACGGAATGGCGTACCCGGGATGGACAAATTGAAATACGCGATGAAAATTCTGACATCGGCGGCAGTATGCGTCTAGGCGGACAGGAATGCATTTTAAAAAAGAACTCATTAGCCTGGAAAACTTATGGCGCGGATAAAATTACTGAACGTCACCGCCATCGCTATGAAGTCAATAACCTTTATATCCCCAAATTAGAAAAAGCAGGGCTTTGCATCGGCGGCTTATCCAAAGAAGAAAGTCTGTGTGAAATGATAGAACTTCCGGAAACAGAACATCCATGGTTTCTTGGTTGTCAATTTCATCCGGAATTTACTTCCACACCACGACAAGGTCATCCGCTATTTAAATCCTATATTCAGGCAGCCATCTGCTTTCATGACAGCCGCCAGCATACAGGGGATGAAAAAATACATGCAGTTCTGAATAAGTAACAATAATAATATAGCAACAAAAAATATCAGAAATAATACCAATTCAATAACAGGGAAAATGTAGCATGAGCGCAATAGTAGATGTCATCGCCCGCGAGATTCTTGATTCTCGTGGCAATCCAACCATTGAAGCAGATGTACTGCTGGAATCGGGCGTGTTAGGCCGCGCTTCTGTTCCTTCCGGAGCGTCTGTTGGAACCAGGGAAGCCGTTGAGTTGAGAGATGGGGATGCGCAGCGCTACTCAGGCAAAGGCGTGCTCACTGCGGTCGAAAACGTTAACACTGAGATTTCTGAAACATTGATGGGGCTGGATGCTGTCGACCAAAGCTTCATCGATCAAGCGCTGATCAACTTGGACGGCACTGAAAACAAATCCAGGCTTGGCGCCAATGCCATTCTGGCGGTATCTCTCGCCGTTGCCAAAGCCGCTGCCGAAGAATCCGGTTTACCCCTGTATCGTTATCTGGGCGGCGCCGGTTTGATGTCTATGCCTGTTCCTCTAATGAACCTGATTAACGGCGGCGCACATGCCAACAACAATATCAACATGCAGGAATTTATGATTGTTCCGCTGGGAATTTCAAACTTTCATGACGCCATTCGTTGCGGAGCAGAAGTTTTTAGCGCACTGAAAAAGCTCATCAACGATAAAGGCATGCCTACAACAGTTGGTGACGAAGGCGGATTTGCTCCCAATCTGGAAAATAATGAAGCAGCCCTGCAATTAATCGTACAAGCTATTGATCTGGCAGGGTATCAAGCAGGACAAGAAGTTGCTATTGGTCTCGACTGTGCCAGCTCGGAATTCTTTCAGGACGGCAAATACCATCTGGCGTCGGAAGGCCTGCATCTGACTTCCGCGCAATTTGCTGATTACCTCGCATCATGGGTAGATAAGTACCCGATTATCAGTATCGAAGATGGCATGAGTGAGCATGATTGGGATGGCTGGGAAATACTGACTAACCAACTGGGTAAATCGGTTCAATTAGTCGGCGATGATATCTTTGTTACCAATGCAAAGATTCTGCAAGAAGGCATCAAACGGGGCATTGCCAATTCGATCTTGATCAAGGTTAATCAAATTGGCACACTGACTGAAACACTCTCAGCCATTGAAATGGCAAAATGCGCCGGCTACACCGCGGTCATTTCACATCGTTCCGGAGAAACCGAGGATACCACCATCGCTGATATTGCGGTGGCAACCAATGCATTACAAATAAAAACCGGCTCACTATCCCGTTCTGACCGTCTCGCCAAATACAATCAGTTATTGCGGATTGAAGAAGACCTGGGGGATTCAGCAAGCTATGCTGGCCGGAGAGCATTCTATCAGCTCAAATAATGAAGCTTTTGAGTTTTATACTGTTGCTACTGATTGCTGCGATGCAGTATCCCTTATGGTACGGCAAAGCAAGCTGGCTTAAAGTCTGGCAGGTTGATCAAGATGTTGTTGCGGCGCGTGGAAACAATTTAATACTGCAGAATCGCAACAACAAGCTTGAAGCCGAAGTGAATGATCTGAAGCAAGGCTTTGAAGCCATTGAAGAACGTGCCCGTAGCGACCTGGGCATGATCAAGGAAGGCGAAATACTTTTTCAGATTGTCAGAAATACACCATCCCAACCTTCCCAGTAATCTCGTACTACTCAAACCGCCCAGTAGCGATCAAAAACGCTCTCCGGTGAACTCACTCGGTATTATTTCCGCACTTGCTCCCAGAAAATTCCGAGTTCATTTGAACGCTTCAAGAATTCCGGCACCTAAATTCTTAGCAGTCTAATCAGGCAAATTTAAATATAATCCGCTTGAAAAGTGACGATTTGATCACATATCCACACCAGCTTTGTTTTGGATTTTATTGACACTATGGAGTAAAGAAATGAAAAGAATTATTCTTTTTTTAGCAACCAACCTAGCCATCATCGTCGTTCTAAGCATCACACTACGGCTGTTTGGGTTTGAAAAAATTTTAGATGCGCAAGGGACAGGATTGGATATCAATTCCCTGTTACTGTTCGCGTCGGTATTTGGATTTGGCGGCTCGTTTATGTCGCTTGCCTTGTCAAAATGGACTGCGAAACGATTTACCGGCGCACAAGTCATTGAGATGCCGCGTAACGCGCAGGAGCACTGGCTAGTCACCACTGTACAACGTCAAGCAAAAATAGCCGGTATTGGTATGCCGGAAGTAGCCATTTATAATGCACCGGATGTCAATGCTTTTGCCACGGGTATGTCAAAAAATGACGCGCTCGTCGCTGTCAGTACCGGGCTTTTAAATACCATGAGCCAGGATGAAGCTGAAGCCGTTTTGGCGCATGAAGTCAGTCATATCGCGAATGGAGATATGGTGACATTGGCGCTGATTCAGGGTGTCGTCAACACATTTGTGATCTTTTTGTCGCGTGTCATCGGCCATACGATCGATCGTGTTGTTTTCAAAACAGAAGAAGGTCACGGCCCTGCTTTCTGGGTTACTACTATCATTGCCGAAATCGTGCTGGGTGTCTTGGCGAGTATTATCGTTATGTGGTTTAGCCGTCAGCGTGAATTCCGTGCCGATGCCGGTGGTGCCAGCCTGGCGGGCAGAAATAAAATGATCGCTGCATTGCGGCGCTTACAATTAACTCACGAACAGGCACATTTACCGGATCAGCTTGCTGCTTTTGGTATTTCCGGGGGTAGTAGCGGACTCATGCGTTTATTCATGTCACATCCGCCGCTGGAAGAAAGAATTGCAGCACTTGAGATGCAACGCTAGTATCACTGCACTACGCTCTGTGAAAACGCCGTACCATCGCACGGGTACGGCGTTCTTATTTTATGGGATCAGATAAAAAACGATAACAAACCGATCAATAGGAAGTTTCCCTGGAGAAATCTTGCCAGATAAAAGGGGGATTAACCGATGGTTTGGTTGGAATAAAGAAAGTAGCTGCATCAAGCACACCCACCAAACTACGACCGACTGTATGCATGATACCCATTGCCACGCCAATTGTGGCACCATAAATTGGCCCCTCTTTCTGGCTGGTTAAAATAACGTTCTTAGGTAACTCCACCCACCCAGTAACCGCATTAGCAATACCACTTACAAATTTCTCGCTTGAGTTACCAAAATAACTGTCAGACGCAACAGCTTGAGACGAGAAAAGAAAAAATATAGAAAGCAGTAAAGATAATTTAGCAATTCTTCTCATCAAAAAACTCCTTTATTCGATTTTAAAATAAGATCTCTGTTCTCAGTTAAGAAATGAGCAGAAATTTATCAGAAGTTTACCTCTTCATATCTAAACAAACAATTCATGATTACACAGGATTACATAGCGCAATTAACTTCTGTGTAAAATTTTTACGATCTTGAACTCAAACAGATCGAAATAAAAGTCATTTTTTACAATCTATTTACCAAACCTTCTCAAAGAAATCAATATAGATGTCGATATCCTTTCTCATATCGTAACAGGCCGGTTTTGTTGGCCACAACCAATCAGATTTATGTCATTGAGGGGGTATTAAAATATGGAAGGACTTATCGTTGAACCATCCAGAACGTATCAAAAACTTCTATCGTCTGCAATTGAATCTGGCGGACTTGAAACAAAGCAGGTTTCAACCGGCAACGAAGCCCTGACATTGCTTAAAAAACAGCCTTTTGATCTGGTATTTATTGCAATGCATTTGCAGGATATGGATGGTCCAAAGTTTTCGTCGCATCTGCGTGCCGATTCCCGCACCCGGCAAATACCGCTGGTTATGGTTACTTCGAATGAAGATAAAGAATTATTAGACGAGGCATTTTCAGCAGGCGTAACAGAAATATTTGCTAAACATGAACTGGACAAAATCACCAGTTATGCTGCTCAGTTTTCTAGAAAAAACGGCAGCAAAACCATGTCGGGGCACATCTTATATATTGAAGACAGTCCATCAGTTGTCAGCTTAACATCGGCGGTGTTAAGAGACAAAGGCTATACCGTCGATCATTTCGCCACGGGTGAAGAGGGGTTACAAGCATTCCAGAAGAATGCCTACGATTTAGTGCTTACCGATATATTGCTCAAAGGCAAATTAAACGGCCAGGGAACTGTTAAAGCACTACGGCACCTTGCTGAGGATAATAAAAAATATGTGCCCTTACTGGTATTCTCGGTGCTTGATGATACCGCACACAAAGTAGAATTGTTGCGCTTGGGAGCCAATGATTACGTTACAAAACCCCTAATCCAAGAAGAATTGCTTGCAAGAGTCAGCAATCTTATTACCAATAAGAAGTTACTGGATAAGACAGTCACACAGCAGAATGTCATGCAAGAATTGGCGGTAAAGGACCCATTGACCGGTTTGTATAATCGCTACTTTATGATGGAAGCTGTTTCCTCAAGATTGCGCGAAGCAACCCGTCATAGTATTCCCTATAGCCTGATTATAGTGAATATCGATAAATTCAATCTAATCAATGAGAATTACGGTCACTTAACGGGTGATTTGGTATTGAAAGAAATAGCTTCCGAATTAGTCAAACCTACTCGCAAAGAAGATATTGTCGCGCGTTATGATGGAGAAGAGTTTGTTTTGTTACTGTCCCACTGCAATATCTCTAATGCGACGATCATTGCAGAAAAAATACGGCAAGCTATTGAAAATTTGCATCCATCAGACCTGAATGTAACCGCAAGCCTTGGCGTCGCAGAGATGCAACCGGATTCGACCGAAAGTTTCCCTGAATTATTTAAAGCCACCCACGATGCTATTAATCAAGCAAAATCAAATGGCGGTAATCAAGTCATCACACGCCACCTATAAAAATTCCCGGATGTTCAAAGCTTCACTATGCGGAGTTCAGATTCTGCATGACCATTGCATGGCTCTCAATATAGCGTTGTTTTTTCTTTTCTTTAATGGTATCGATATGCACCAGAATCAACGCATCGACACAGTTAGAAAAGGTTGGATCGATATTAAACCCCAGAAATTCGCAACCTCCCGGCTGGCATAGTTCCACATATTGCTTATAGAGTATCGGAACCTTCACGCCAAATTCATCCATTTTTTCTTTCAGAATCGTATAGGCTTGTTTGTATTCAACCTCATCCGCAACCTTCTTGAATGGCGCGAAATCCTCTACTTGCTCAAATTCAAACGGCAATCTGGGTTTAGCAAGTAGCTCGTCTTTACCGAAAAGTTCTGTATAAAAACCTGCAATCACTTTTTGCGCAGATTCAGGTAAGGAAGTACTCAGCGACACCGGTCCAACCATATAGCGTATCTCCGGGTGTTGATACAGATACGCGCCAATCCCGTACCAGAGATAATCCAGACTGCGTTTCCCCTGGTATCGCGGTTGAATGAAGCTGCGTCCCAATTCAATCGCATGTTCAAGATAAGGCTTAAACGCTGAATCAAACTCGAATAAGCTATGGGTGTACAGCCCCGCTTCCCCGTGTTCCTTAAGAATTTTTTCAGCTTCTCCGATGCGATAGGAGCCGATAATTTCCAGTTCGTCTTCGTCCCACAGAATCAAGTGCCGGTAATAGCGATCATAACTGTCGATATCCAACGCGTTGCCGGTGCCTTCCTGCACCTGCCGGAAAGATAATTCGCGCAACCGGCCAATCTCACGCATTACACTGGAGTTCGGCATATAGTCAAACAGATAAATATGCTTGCCGTCCTGGGTTTTGCCGATCAGTTGCGACGCTTTCAGCTCCTTGCGGATTAATTTGGTGCGGACGGGGTGGATAATATTTTCAATCGGCTTAAACAGTTCTTTTTTCTTCTTTTTGCCTAATAAATAGACCTGCTTGCGCATCAATTTTGCCACGGCTTTTTTGGATAAATCCATAGCCGCGATGGATTCCCATGGGATCGGTTTACCAATCCGGAATGAAATTTCACTGCCCTTCTGGTTGAACATCTCATTCACCAGCATCATCGTGCCCAGCGGTTTGTAGAGGCTCGAAAGTCCGTAGAAAAGTGTTGAATTTTTGCCGCCAATATAAACCGGAACAATCGGTGCTTTGGTTTTCTTGGCCAGCGATATAAAACCGGTTTTCCACTTGCCGTCACGAACACCCAACGGGCAAATACGCGACACTTCTCCGGTCGGAAATAGAATAACAGCCTGCTCCGCTTCCAATGCTTCAACAATCTGGTTCAAATTGTCACGATGATTCGCGGATTCCGCTAAATTATCCACCGAGAGAAACAAGCTTTGCAGCGGATCAATACAGTTCAACAAGGTCGTTGCGACAATTTTCACGTCGGCTCTGATCTCCGATACCATCTTAAGTAGCGCCAGCCCGTCTAGAGAACCGAGCGGATGATTCGCGACAATCAGCACCCGGCGCTGATCAGGGATACGCGCGCGGTCTTTGCTAGAAACCTGAAAGGTAAAATTAAAATGTTCCAGCACCGCATCGTTGAACTCCAACCCTTCCAAATGCCGGTGAGTTTCAATGAATGCGTTGATTTCTTTCTGATGAAAAAGCTTCTTTAAGACCGAAGAAGCAGCCTTCATCAGCGGCTTGTCATGGCCCTCATCCGTATTCTGAAAATAATCTTTCAGTAAGATATCCACATCAAGCATAAAACAGACTCCATGTCAGAAATTGATGTTGGATAAGATAGAAGATCAATGTGACAAAGGAATGACGTTCAATTTTTTTACTGATTTATTGGTCTTATCTCTGTGGGGCTTGCAAAGTTTGGTATGATCAAAGTTAACTCAACTAACCGCCATAAAACACAAGGAAACATCATAAGGCTTACTGTATTGGAACTCATTTCTGACGAGATAATTTTTAATTATTTCTGAAGTTTAATTTTTGTTAAGGCAGCAAATCATGGAACCTCCATTCAAAGTAATCGACTTCCTGCCGAGTACTTCGGCTAAATGGGCAGCGTGGCTATTTTTATTCCTCTCAGGATCGCTTTATGCTCTCCTTGAGTGGTTGCAAATTGATAAGCTCTTGCCGCTAGAATTGGCGCAGAAATTATCAATATTGCTGCTGCCAGTAGTAGTCCTATTAATTGGTGCAATTATTGTTCTTTTCTTTGTAGTTTATACGTACAAAAAACAAATCGAAGAAATTCAGAAAAAACCCAAAATTTCTCTTACTAACTGGAAACGTGGATAGATCTGACGTAACACTCAATCTAATCCTTCTCGATATCACTGAGCAGGAGCAAGGATCGAATCTTGCAATCAAACATAATAACCAGCAGATGGTAATCAAAGACACGTATCATCTGGTAACAGTTGTACCGTTCTGTCGTTGACCCTGGATTGGTCAACTGTGTACTTACGATCACATTAGGAATTATGGAAAAATTATTGTAATCCACCATCCTACTTACATGAAAGTTAATGAAATATTGAGAATGCTGAAACAAGATGGCTGGTATCTTGTCACAATGCGAGGAAGCCATCGACAATTCAAGCATCCAATCAAAAGCGGCCGCGTAACTGTATCTGGGAAACCTGGCGATGATTTAGCACCGGGCACTTTGAATAGCATACTCAAGCAAGCAAAACTAAAGGAGTAATTCATGCGTTATGCAATCGTTGTCGAAAAAACAGAAAATAACTACTCAGCCTATGTGCCCGATTTGCCTGGTTGCATCGCGACCGGCTCTACGATTGAAGAAACAGAGCGGGAAATTCGTGAAGCAATTGGACTGCATATCGAAGGAATGATCGAAGATGGTTTGCCTGTACCACAACCTACAAGTATCGTTCAGTATATTGAAGTTGCTGCCTGAATTATTGCTCAATAGTGCAGAGCATAATAAAATCACATTACACTCAGCCGGAATATGGTTGGCTCTTCGGCTGCAACTTAAACACCAGTCTGCAGATCAAACCACTGCTTCATGACATGCACCAACCACTCCGGCTCATCCAGCGGCAAATCATGACCGGCCGTCTCATGTTGCATATAGCTGGTTTGCCAAGTTTCCGCCAATTTCAGACTACAACGATAATCCACCAAACGATCAGCCCGACTGGTTACAACGAGTATGGGTTGCTGCGGTTTGGCTGTAACGGAAAATTTTGCGGCGGCCAGAAATTGGTTTCTGGCGCTGGCCTTTGATACCGGATTTTGTTGTTGCCACTGCTGCCAGGACTCCAGTAGCTTGTTGTCATGCGGGTGACGATTTGAAGTCAAACTCAGGATATCCGCTTCCTTTTGTGCAGCCGAATCGGAAATCATCTTGAGAACTTGGAGATAAACCGTCCAGCGTAAGCGATGGTAAAACGGCGATATCGGTCTTGCGCTGGTGTTGATGAGAATTGCCGCTTCTATTTCATCCGGATACCGCGTCATCCAATCCATCGCGATCATCCCGCCCATGGAAAGTGCGATCAATCGGAGTGGCTGGGTTGTATTGATTTGCTCGCGTAATGCTTCGGTCATTTCCGCAATGGTTTGGGGACTGGTGGCCTGATGCAATTGGCCATTTCCCGGAATATCCGGTGTACTGATCGTGGCGTGGGGGAATTGCTGTTGCAGACTTCCGGTAAACTCTCCCCAATGTCGTGCCTCACGCAATAATCCCCGAATCAGCACGAAATGCTCGTTATCCCTCATGAATACCACAGTGCCCGTGCTTGTTGTTCCAATCCCGGCATCTCACTTAGATTAAGCCAGTTTTGATACGATAAGGTCGCGTGCAACAAAAACTCCATCAGGATTAAATGGCTTCTCAGCACGCGATTCAGCCGGTGTGGTTTGACCGGGTGATACAGGCCCTGCAATCGGCGCAACTGCAGCGGATTTTTGCGAATCCACCGCCACGAGCCCATTTCAAGCGTTAATGGCAAGAAAACATTGTTGCTCGCCAACGATTGCTGATAAAGAAAATCCCAAAGATCACCATGGGTCAGATAATGCTGTGATTGCGGCTCAAACAAATAATCCTGATGCGGATATGTCTGCATAAAGAGTTGGCGCAAGTAGTAAACTTCTTTGAGATGTTTAATCGGCTCAAGCCGACTTTTGGCATAAGGAAACCAGATTTGGTTACGAAAACCAAAACCTGAATGACAATCCAGGACCAAGCTAAACGGCGCAGGCAAGACTTCCTTCTTAATAAAGTCACACAGTGCTTGGGCTTCCGGTTGCATGACGTCACCGGACTTTCCCCGATACCACGGCAACACCGATGAAATCCGGTGCCCTCCAGCCAGCCAAATGGTTTTTTCGTGGCTATCCACCGGCGCATTGCGCATGAGATCGATCCCCTGCCCATTTGAGCGCGTAGCGTTCAGCATGCCAACCGGATTGATGATGGGTAAAATATTGATCCGCACCCGTTGCAAGATATCAGCCAGGACCCGGTCCCATTTAAGGCGTTCGAGCAAACCTTCCAGAAAAGCAATGACTACTTGTGTACCAATGCGTTCCAGGCCATGGATACCGGCAACATAGGTCACACACGGAATATCTTGCGCGGTATTCCCGAGCGTCAGCGCGTAAATTGGCAGTAGATCATCATCGCAAGGCGCATGACAAAGCACCTTACTGTGCAGATGTACATTATTATCCTCCTGAATAATCGCTTCAACTTGTTGCAATTCAGGTAATGATCGCTTCAGGGTGGGTGTGGCGTGCATTGTGTATTAAAGTACTGCTACCGTAAAAGTAATTACTGTAAAAAATGGATCTTACTGGAATATGCTCATACGCATCAAAGAATCATTGCAAAACTCCCCCTACTCTCTTTTTTAATAAATACTTCATGAATATTTAACAAATACTTCAAAGAAGCTTAACAAATGCGCTTTATGCTGTCATGCCATCACTAATCCAATTAAAAGGCATGTATGGTGACAAATAAAGCCCCTATCAAAGTAAGAAGCGTTTGGATTTCAGATGTTCACCTCGGATTTCGCGGTTGTCAGGCAGATGCACTGTTGCATTTCCTGCATTCGATTGAAACCGATTATCTTTTCCTGGTTGGCGATATTGTCGATTTCTGGAGTATCAAAAAGAGTCCTTACTGGCCGCAAGAGCATACCAACGTGGTCCGGTCTATTTTAGGCAAAGCCAAGCATGGCACTAAAGTGATTTACATACCGGGGAATCATGATGAAGGGATGCGGGATTGCATCGGCCATGTATTCGGTAATGTTGAGATTCATCAAGATTATGTGCACACCACTACCGAAGGTAAAAAGCTGTTGATAATGCATGGCGATGAGTTTGATGTCATCGTCAAGAACAGCCGTTGGCTAGCAAAACTGGGAAATGTTGCTTATGACACGCTGCTGGATCTAAATCATTATATCAATGGCATGCGCAAGTTCTTCGGGTTTTCTTATTGGTCACTTGCGGCCTACTTAAAATTGCGCGTTAAAAATGCGGTCAGCTACATCAGCAGTTTTGAGGATGCATTGGCACATCTGGCAAAAGATCGCGGTGTCGATGGTGTCGTCTGTGGCCACATTCACCATGCTGAATTAAGAGAAATCAATTCGATCCTTTACTGCAATGACGGCGATTGGGTAGAAAGCTGTTCTACTTTGCTGGAACATAACGATGGATCGTTGGAATTGGTTTTCTGGTCTGAGCGGTTTGAGCAATATAAAAACCTTTTGCAAGAAGAATTATTGGCCAGTAAAAGGGCAGCTTAAAACAATTTGAAACATTCACTGTTACCCAAAACGGTTTTAAGCCTGGACGGCGGCGGCAGCCATCTGTTGATTCAATTGAGCGTGTTGGCCTGTCTGGAAGAGGATACTGGCGCTTCAACTTATGATTTATTTGACCTGATCGCCGGTTCTTCATCGGGCGGATTAATCACCTGCTTGATCTTGGGACGGCGTTTGAGCGCAAAAGAAATCATTCAAAAGGTTTTACAAGAGAGATTGCTGGAAAAAATGATGGCGGAGCACTGGTTGCGCCGGTTATTCAGTAAGCTGCAAATTCATCCCAAATTCAAAGGTGACTCGAAAAACCTAGCCTTACAAACAGAATTAGAGAATCTCAGGCTTTCTTCACTCAACAAACGGATATTTATTCCTTGTTTCAATCTGGATCAGGATCAACTGGAAGTTTTCACCAATGACAGTCAAACGGATTTTTTGTTAAGCGAGATAGCCGATGCCTGCACCGCTGCACCATCGTTCTACCCGCCCGTGCAAATGCAAGATGGCGACTGGCGAATCGATGGCGGTGTTGGCATGAATAATCCCGGCTTAAGCGCTTATCTTCATGCCAAGCAATACTGGAAAGATTATGAAATAAAAATGCTCTCCATCGGATCGGGCTGGCGCAGCTTTGCAGTAAGCGGTGCCAAAGCCTGCGGATATGGCGGTGTGCAATGGTCGGCGAAAGGTATCGCTTCGATCATTCTCAGAGAGAAAATGATGGCGAATGTCAGAATGACCGAAGAAGTTTTGGGCAATCGTGTTCTGTATATCAATCATTATCTGAAAAACTACGATATGCCCGGCAACATGGATTCCGCCAATAATCCGGCACTCCAACAAAAAGCATTGGATATCGGCAAGCTATGGTATGCCAATCAACGCGAACAAATCCAGCACTGGATACAAAACTGACGTTGGCGTTTTTTCTCCCGTTTAGCTGCATGCGCATTAATAAAACTGTCACATAAAAGCAAAATATCGGTCATTTTCTTGTCATATCAAATCACTAAACTGCTCTGGTTTCAATCAATAAAGTTGAGATTATGAAGCCACAGAAAAACGCTCATCAAAATAATTTAACGCTATTTCAAGGATCAATTGATACACGGCCGCAATTAATCCCACAAAGCTTCCATAACGTAATCCAATCTTTTGATTCTGACATCAGTGTCGTACTAATCCGTTTAGGAGCCGTAATGAAATGAAAATATTTTATGGTATCCAAGGAACGGGCAATGGTCATATCACGCGCGGCCGGATTATGGCCAAGGAATTTAAGGCTGCAAATCTTGAGGTTACCTACCAGTTTACCGGCAGGCCGCAAGATAAATTTTTTGATATGGAAGTCTTTAATGGCTATCAATGGCGCGATGGTCTGACTTTCAGTACAAAGAACGGCAAACTCAGTCCTGTCAAAACAGTACTGCAATCCAAACCATTAAATTTTCTTAGAGACATCAAGCAACTGGATCTGAGTAGTTACGATCTGGTCATTTGCGATTACGAGCCCGTAACCGCATGGGCAGCACGCCGACAAAATAAGAAAACCATCGGCATCAATCATCAGTATGCATTCCACCATAACATACCGCGCGCAGGCAATGATCCGCTTTCTGAAGCAGTTATGAGAAATTTTGCTCCGGTCGATATCGGTATTGGTCTGCACTGGCATCATTTCGATCAGCCCATATTGCCGCCGGTTATTGAAACCCCCATCATTTCCCAGCAAATACAAAAAAATAAAATTATTGTCTATCTGCCATTCGAGGATCAACTTCGTATGGCAGCACTGCTAGCGCCATTTAAAGAATTTGAATTTTTTATGTATTCTCCAGAGGTTATATCCTCATCTTATGCGCACGTGCATTGCAAACCGTTATCCCTGCAAGGTTTCCAGAAAGACCTATCGGATTGCGCCGGTATTATTTGCAATGCCGGCTTTGAACTGGCCAGTGAATCCTTACAATTAGGTAAGAAAATCCTGGTGAAACCGCTACATGCGCAGATGGAACAAATTTCAAATGCAGCAGCTTTGCAAACGTTAGGCTATGGAAAAATGATGCACAAAATCGATGCAAGAGTTATTGAGCAATGGCTGTATGAAACCAAAGCCATCCGTGTTACCTATCCCAACACCGCCAAATATCTGGTGCAATGGATAAAGGAAGGCATGCCGCCGATTGATCAGTCTTGGTGTAATCAGATCTGGGCGGATGTCAAAGTAATACCGGTCGAGTGGTCTTAATCCTAACAATCATGCGCTTACTAAAAATTGCCGGTTTAATCTATGATTCTAAAGGCACTCAACACTCTCCATGAAAGACGATCTCTTATTTCAAACCAATCAATTGGTTATTAAAATACCCTCGCCGGAAAAAATATTAATTATTTTTAACCCGATATCCAGCGCAGGAAACACGGAAACACTCGCCTGTCAGCTGGAAATGGAACTGACTCTCCATGGGAAAAATGTTGAAGTATGTGCATCTGAGAAAAAGATGAAAGGGTATACACGCCTTTCAGATAACATCGCCGCAAGTGACCTCGTTGTCGTAGTCGGCGGAGATGGAACGATAAGAAAATTGTTAGATGCCATCAACAAAACAGACACACCGATTTATGCTATCCCGGGCGGAAATGAATCGCTGTTTGCACGTTCCTATGAAATGAGTATCCATGCCGACGATTTACTCCGCGCTATAGCCTCGGGAACATGCCTGCAGCAATTTTATGGCCTGATCAGCGGTAAAGGCATTAAAGGGGAGAAACCTTTCTTCCATATGGCGTCGATGGGTTTGGATTCGCTCACCGTCAAAAATATTGGCAAAAGAAAAGGCCCGCTCAATGACTCGATCTATATTTGGCACGGATTAAAAGCTTTATGCTCGTTACATCACCCTACTGTTTCCGTCAGTGTGGATGGCGAACAAGTCATTGATCATGGATCCGGCTATATCATCGTAGCCAACAATTCGGCGTATGCAAGAAATCTGCAGCTTGTTCCTGCGGCTAATCCATCCAAAAACGAACTTGTTGTTGGTTTCTTACCAGGAGCCCGGCATCAGCACGAGTTGGTCAAAGCCATGAGAATTCTGCAACGCAAACCAGCTAACCTGCCCATGCAGTATTTTTCCGGCAAAAACATTGCATGTACATTACATGACCGGGCTTATCCACTTCAAGTCGATGGTGATTATTTCCGCAATCGTGATATTGAAGCAGAAAGCACGGTCGATTTTAGCATCAGCCCGAGACCAATCCGTGTATTGATTCCATCCTGTCTGAATACAAATAATACATTACAAGCTGCAGGCAGTTGATCCTATAGCGCTCCGTATTGGCGTAGATCAGGAGAAATAAGATCTGATTCAATATACTCGCTCATCTTATATATTTGAGGATGAGCGCGCTTTCCATGCAGACAAACTCATCTTGCGCGGTCAGTAATGCCAGAAGACGGATAGATGATAGATTCCCGCACTTTCTCTGCGCATATATCGCCGTCTGCCACGAGTTCTGTGCAGACGCGAAAATTAAAGCAACACAGTCAAACGTTATTGATTAAATGTATCGTATTGGTTGCCGTATTCTTTGATTTAATATGAAATAATAGTGTCATCATTCTTGCTGATTATCTTAATAAGATGACGTATTATTGCAAGCCTTAATTTTTTACCCCCATCATTTGAAATTTGGAGATTATATGCATAAGAATCATATCGTTTTTATTGTAATGGATAGTTGCCGGTATGACTCGTTTTTAGCTGCTAAAACACCGAATATCGATCGTATTGGTGAAGCTGAAAAACGATACTCGTATGCTTCATGGACTGCCCCATCGCACTATGCATTTACCATGGGGATGATGCCGCACTCTAGTCCGACCAATGTTTTTGCTTCCGAAGTATACAAAGAAGAATTCCTGCAATGGAAAACTAGAATTGGTTCTGAAGATGTCTCTTTTAAGGATTTTATACCGGAGATATCGTTACCGAAAGTGTTGAAAAATTTTGGCTATCACACAGTCGCCAAAGTATCGATGCCGGTACTTAACAAGCATACGCTAATTAGTCAACACTTTGATGAATATAAGCTTATGAGTCACCACAATGATTTTTCCGGCATGGTTTCTGAGATCGAATTCCCAGACGATACACCCTGTTATTATTTTCTGAATCTTGGCGAAACGCATTATCCGTATATGCTATCCGGTGATAATTTACCGCATGTTTCCGGGGTTCATGGCGTATTAAAAGATATCGGTAAAGATGCGGTTGATAATAAACCGGAACAAGATCAGTCTTTCAGCATGGAACAAATGAAAATGCTGCATAAACAACAAATAACTTGTGTAGAGTATGTTGATGGATATATTGGCAAACTGATGGAGAAAGCGCCATCAAATACTTATTTCATTGTCACAGCAGACCATGGCGAGCTTTTCGGTGAAGACGGATATTTTGGGCATGGGCCGATAATGCACGAGAAATGCTTTGAAATTCCGTTTGTTGAAGGATTTGCTAAGTAGGTTATTGCGTTATGGCCGCTCCACTATTTCTTTTAGCTCCCCCCAGATCCTATACCTCGCTAGTCAACGCTATGATTGGCCAACATCCACAGGCGTTTGGTTTGCCCGAATTGTGCATGTTTGTCGTTGATAAATTGAAAGAAATGTGGATGCCCCCTACCGATCCCAGAATCGAATCACAACCCACTTGGGCTATCCATGGTTTTCTTAGAGCAGTGGCTGAGATTTATGCGGGAGAACAAAGTGCTGCGGCTATCACTATGGCTCATCACTGGGCTATCGCGCGCGAGGAAAGATCTATTGCGTCCGTATACCAAGAGTTAGTAGCGAAGATTGATCCCTTGATCTCGGTAGAAAAGAGTCCTATTTATACAACATCGTTGAAATGCATGCTCTCAATACGGGAAGCTTTTCCAGATGCGCGTTTTCTTCACTTAGTCCGGCATCCCATTTCACAATGCAAATCGGTAATGAGCCTTAATGAAGGAACATTTGCAAAGTATGTAAATTCTATTGAATTTACAGATAACCGGGCTATCATAGAACCGCAAATAGCCTGGCATGACCTTAATATCAATATACTCAATTTTCTTGATACTGTACCGAAAGAACAACAGCTGCGTATGCGAGGCGAAGATATTATTGAGAATCCCAGACATTACTTGCCAATAATTTGCCGTTGGCTTGGAATTCGCGATGACGATGAGGCGATTGAAGAAATGATACATACCGAGCGATCTCCATTTGCATGTTTTGGCCCGTTTAACGCGCTTTTTGGTAACGATCCTGCTTTCCTGAAGGGCCCTACCTTCCGCCCGCACAAGGTTAAAATACCATCGTTAGATATGCCAGTTCCTTGGAGAAAGGATAAAAAAGGATTGCGCCCGGAAGTGGTTGCAATGGCACAGGAATTTGGCTATAAATAAACGAAACGAATCTGGACAGAGAATTACATTATGAGTGATTTAATCAATGAAATTAAAACTACACGGAAAAAAATAGGCATTTCCGGTAGCGATGAACGGATTGCCGATCTGAGCAAATTAACCCCTTTCCAGCAATCGCTCCGCCTTGCGACACTCCGGGAATTTCAAGCAAAGAAAATAAAAAAGTATGTAAAAAAGCAGGTAACTCAACTCAATACGAAACGCAAAATCGCTGAAGAAATTAAATTTCTTTTTGATGAACATGGGCAGCCTTCAGCCAATATGCCCATAGAAGATGTCGTTGAAGAACGCAGACAAATAGAAAATCAAATCAGGTGGTTTGAAGCGATAACTACCGAACTTCGCAATAGACTTATTAAGATAAAAGAAATCGAAGATTATGCGCTTGACTTAATTGGTCAAGAAAAATCTGATGGTTAAATAATAGGTAAAAACGACGCCAGCTGACAGCTTTGATAAGTTAAATTGCGATACCCTCCTCAATTGATCAAGCTTATTTTTTTATCTAAATAATTTATACAAAATTAATTTAATGCAAGGTTACGGCACGTAACATGCTATAGTTTCATTGTGACAAAGAAAAACTAGTGATACTTTTTATAAATTTTAAGGATGTCCCCATAAATGAAAATTTCAGCATTTTTAGTTGCAACATTTTTTGCATTAACATTAGTAGCTTGTGGCAAACCAACAGCACCGGAAGGCGCAAATTCTGAAGGTTACGGAACAACGCATGAAGGTAAACCAGCGGAAGGCCGCAATGAACTTCCACCAGCTAAGTAATAGTAGTTTAAAGCAATAGATACAATTTATCGTTCAATGTCGTGTAATTGACCTAGATGATACCCTGTAGGATCTGTATTTTTCCTACAGGCGCTTTAAACAATAAGCAAATCGCAATAACAAATTTGATCTTGTTTTTAATTGAGAGAAAGCCACTTAATATTCGATTTTAGCCATTTCCCGCCCTCTCTTCTCATTCACAGTCGCAAGAAACACAAGACCGAAGATAAAAAACACCAGTGTGCTGAGTATCGCTATCCGGTGATCCCCTTCAAAAATAACAATCATTCCGCCATAAGTAAGCGGGCCGATGATCGCCGACAATTTTGTAGCCAATCCCCACAAACCGAAGAATTCCCCTTGACGCCCTGGCGGCGTAAACTGCCCTACCAATGCCCTACCCGCTGATTGTGCGCCACCGAGTGCAGTGCCAATTAAATTAGCCGCAATCCAGAACAAACTCTCATCCGTGGCAAAATAAGCGCAAATAATCGCCGCAATCCAGATCAACAAAGTAATGGCAATACATCGACTGGAGCCGATCCGGTCCTGTAGATGACCAAACAGAAAGGCGCCGATAGCCGCCGTTACATTCACTACCATAATCAGGATAATCGTATCCTGGGTTTTAAATCCCATCACTTCTTGCGCATACACTGCCGCCAGCACAATAACGATATGGATACCAGAATAATAGGTAGTCAATGCGATTAAAAAACGGAACAAATCAGTGTGCCGGCTGGCGTCGCGCAGCGTAACTTTTAGCCGTTCAAACCCCTTGCGTATCACATGTGTAGCTTGGATTGAATTTGAGATACCACTGCGTTCACGCAACCACAGCAACGTCGGTAACGCGGCGATACCAAATAAGGCAGCGACAATTAGCGTGGAAACCGGCACGTAATGTGTAGCATCCAATCCTTGATTTTCGGCATACGTCACATAAGCCAGACATAACACCAAAGCAAGCAAGCCACCCAAATAACCCAGCGCCCAACCATACCCGGAAAGCCGCCCCATCGTCTCAGGCGTGCTGATTTCAGGTAAAAATGCCGCGATCAGATTCTCACCGCTGGCAAACATAAAAGTTGCAAGGATGACTAAAATGATCGCTAAGGTAATATCGCCGGGACCGACCAAGCTCAATAATGCGGTAAACAGCACGCAGCCCACTGTCGTAACAACCAGAAAACGTTTTTTTGCACCGGAATAATCGGCGATAGCCCCTACCACCGGCGCACTGAGCAAAACCAGCGCATTGGCGCAAGCCATGGTCAATGTCCATAGTAATGTGGCATGGCCATTCCCGCTCTCAGCGGCTACCACGCCGACAAAATAGGCATTGAAGATGGCGGTCAGTATGACGGTGGTGTAACCCGAATTGGCAAAATCGTACATACACCACGCAAAACGTTCACGCCGGGTAGCTGGATCGGGCTTTTTGCTGGTTGATGACATGGTGTGTACCGTAAAGCAGGGCAATTAAACCGCCCTACTTTCCTACCATTTTCTCTGGAATAACCCAGGATTCAAATTGCTCTGAAGTGACATACCCGGTTGCAATCGCAGCCGCTTTGAGCGTGATGCCTTCGCGATGCGCCTTTTTTGCAATCTCGGCGGCTTTGTCGTAACCGATATGCGGATTGAGCGCGGTTACCAGCATGAGTGAGTGATGCATCAGCCTATCGATACGCTCAATATTGGCCTCGATGCCGGCGGCGCAGTGCTCGTTGAAACTGACCATGGCATCGGCGAGCAGCCGCACGCTTTGCAGGAAATTATGAATAATCAGCGGCTTCATCACATTCAATTCGAAATTCCCCAGCGCCCCGCCCATATTGATGGCGACATCATTGCCCATGACCTGACAGCACACCATCGTCATGGCTTCCGATTGCGTCGGATTGACTTTGCCCGGCATGATCGAACTACCCGGTTCGTTTTCGGGGATGCGTAATTCACCGATGCCGCAACGTGGCCCCGATGCCAACCAGCGAATATCGTTAGCAATTTTCATCAGTGACGCCGCCAGAGTTTTCAACGCGCCGTGCGCATGCACCAGAGCATCGTTACTCGCCAGCGCCTCGAATTTATTTGGCGCGGTGACAAACGGCAAACTGGTCAAACGCGATAATTCGGCGGCGACGCGCACGGCGAATTCCGGGTGTGCGTTCAGCCCGGTGCCGACCGCCGTGCCACCCAGCGCCAGTTCGCACACATGCGCCATCGCGGCTTCAACATGGCGCAGGCCATGATCCAGTTGCGCCACGTAGCCGGAAAATTCCTGTCCCAGCGTCAACGGCGTGGCATCCTGTAAATGCGTACGGCCGATTTTGACAATGCTGTCGAACGCCTGCGATTTACCCGCCAACGTGTCACGCAATTGCTGAATCGCCGGAATCAGCCGTTGCTGCAATTCCTGCACCGCAGCAACATGCATCGCAGTGGGAAACACATCATTCGATGATTGACCCTTGTTGACCTCGTCGTTGGGATGCACGATCCGGCTGGCGCCGCGCCCGCCGCCGAGAATTTCTGACGCCCGGTTCGCCAGCACCTCGTTCACGTTCATGTTGGTTTGCGTACCGGAACCGGTTTGCCATACCACCAACGGGAATTGATCGTCGAAATGACCGGCGATCACCTCATCGGCGGCTTCAATGATCGCCGCAGTGCTGGCCGCATTGAGCAACCCCAAATCGTGATTGACCTTGGCGGCTGCGCGTTTGACCTTGGCCAGCGCATGAATCAACGCAACCGGCATACGCTCGCTTGAAATCTTGAAATTCTGCAACGAGCGCTGCGTTTGCGCGCCCCACAATGCTTCGGCGGGCACTTCAACCACGCCCATAGTGTCGCGTTCTTCACGGGTTTGCATGGGTAGCTACCTCACTAAATGGAATGAATTGGAGGAATTAGTTGACCGGGATTGAGATTTTGTTTAGCACCAAACACGCCCTTCAATACGCGAGCTGATCCAAGGTAATACCCATAGCCGCTGCGGCTTTCTCAAGTGTTGCCTTGCGCGGGCGTTTGGCAGCTTCTATCTGTGCGTAACCGGCTTGCGTAATCCCCATGCGTTTAGCCATTTCCTCTTGCGTCAGCATCAGGTATTCGCGCCAGGCGGCGAGCATACTGACTTCATTCATGATGCGCTTACCGACAACCTCGTTGGGAATCATGCCCGGGCGTACTACGCCGGGAAGTTTGACAAACTCAGCATAAGGCACGACGACAAAAGCCGGTTTTCCGTTGCTATCCAGGATGGTTTGGTAATTAATAAGTGCGCTCATCGCGTTTTTTCACCTCTTCAATATCAATAACATGCACGCTACCGTCAAACTCGAAAAATACCCGATAGTCACCAACCCGCAGCCGGTAGCTATACGTATGATTGGCGAGTTTCTTGACACCTTGGCAATCAGGAAAATCAGCCAACGACTGAACTTCTGTAAAAATTCTTTTGCGCACGGCAGCAGCCTTGATTTTCTCAACCTGCTTAAGCGCTTTGGGTTTCCAGTCAATATCATTCACACTTATTATTATAAGCCTAAAATAAGTGTTTTAACAAAAATTATAAGAATTCAGGTCTCTGTGAAGCTTTATTTCTTGAAATTCCGTAACGAGCGCTACGTTTGCGCGCCCCATAATGCTTCGGTGGGCACCTCGACCACGCCCATAGTGTCGCGTTCTTCACGGGTTTGCATGGGTAGTTACCTCACTATGTGGATAAATTGGGGTACTGGTTTACTAAAAAGTCGCTGAATTATTCTAAACTTGTCATTCCGGCGAAGGCCGGAATCCAGAAAAACCAACGAACTGGACACCGGCTTTCGCCGGTGTGACGAATAATTTAGTGTTCTCATAAAATTCCGGTTTAGCGTTTCATTCATTGCATATATGACGTTTTCTGTCCGAGTTGACACGACTGCTAAACGTTTTATCCGATTACAAGGCTCCTCGCGATTGCAACCAACATTATGAGCGGAATATAAAACCCCCATACTGCCGCCGAGCACCGCATCATCTTCAATGGCAACAACCCGTAGGTTGGGTTGAATGAAATGAAGCCCAACGATTGGCGACCTTGTTGATGTTGGGGTTCGTGCCTCACCCCAACCTACGAGCTCGGTTTTTTATTACTTACGACGATCATCTTTTTCTTTTGCAACACCTTTGAACGGAGTTCCATCGGATTTCTGATCCATAAACTTTCCTGTGTTGGTATCACGCTTCACCCAGGAATCTGTTTTTGGATTGTGAGTCTGGGTTCTATCCGTTACCGAACCTTTGCGAAATTCATTACCTGTATTTTTTGCCATCATTAGCTCCCGTAGTAAGTAGGAATTGTAGTGAAAAATTTAGCTTCCAACAGTTGCAACAATAAACCTCCATCTTAACCGGCACCAGAAGGCATCTGGCTGAACAACTAGCTAGCCTTTCTGTCTCGCCTCTCAACTGCCTCAAGTGCACCAGCCGGGAGATTTGAATAGAATCCTTCAATTTCTCTTGGTTCGGTAATCATCTTACTTGCAATGAAGTTGATCAATTCAAAGAGTTTCGTCACACGTTCTGGCTCTTCAGAAAGATTAATTTCACCTGGGTGAACCGCATTGTTTCCTGTGATCCTAAGAGCATCAAGGGACTTCTGAACTAAAGGATTTAATCCTTTTGCTACGAGACTCTTGATGTCTTCGTTGATGTTTTCGCCTTTTTCATTCAGTTGAATACACAGTTTTTGCAAGGCCAACCTGAGTAGCGCTGCTGCAGCCCGTGGAGACTCAGCGAGAATGTTGGCTGCTTCCAGATAATCGTTTTTTATTTCTTCATCCAGATCTGGGTTTGGGGGAGGTGCAATGAGCTTCTTCGGATAGATCATGTTCATGCCGTGCCAAAGGGCAACACCCTGGCAGTGTTGGCATTTTGTCACGACCCAGACCTCAGGCAGGGACTCCTCAAATTTTGATTGCTTATCAACAATGCTCGTCCAACCGAAATTGGCTAAAGAATGTATGTGTCCGTAAAATTGCTTTGCATATACATTGCAGTGAGGGCAGTTGTACTCGCCATTACCGAGTACCGGTGGGAAATAATTAGTTGTCTGCATTTATTATTTCGTCTCTTTGAAGGCTAACGACAAAAAATGTTGCATATACCAAATCGGTATCGATTGCGACTATTCAACAACCATCAATCCCAACTCAGCGCACCCCCCGTTTGATACTCGGTCACCCGCGTTTCGAAGAAATTCTTTTCTTTCTTCAGGTCAATCATTTCCGACATCCAGGGGAATGGATTATTGGCATTCGGATAAAGGATATCCAAACCAATTTGCTGGCAACGGCGATTCGCGATATAGCGTAAATATTCCTTGAACATCGGCGCGTTCATGCCGAGCACGCCGCGGGGCATGGTGTCTTCGGCATAACGATACTCCAGCGCAACGGCTTTATGCATCAATTCATTGATTTCATCGCGGAATGCTTTGGTCCATAGGTGCGGATTTTCCATTTTAATCTGGTTGATCACATCAATACCGAAGTTACAATGCATCGATTCATCCCGCAAAATATACTGATATTGCTCAGCGGCGCCGGTCATCTTATTTTGCCGGCCGAGCGCGAGTATCTGCGTGAAACCGACATAGAAGAATAATCCTTCCATAATGCAGGCGAAAACAATCAGGCTCTTGAGTAATTGCTGATCGGTTTCTTGCGTCCCGGTCTTGAAATGCGGATCTGTCAGCGTATCAATAAATGGAATCAGGAATTCGTCCTTATCGCGGATAGAAGCCACTTCATGATAGGCATTGAAGATTTCACCTTCATCCAGGCCCAGCGATTCGACAATATACTGATATGCATGCGTATGAATGGCTTCCTCAAATGCCTGGCGCAACAAATATTGGCGACACTCCGGATTGGTAATATGCCGGTAAGTGCCCAGCACGATATTATTCGCTGCCAATGAATCCGCCGTCACAAAGAAGCCCAGGTTGCGTTTGATCAGGCGGCGCTCATCCTCGGTCAGGCCATTGGGATCTTTCCACAATGAAATATCCCGGCTCATGCTGATTTCCTGCGGCATCCAATGATTGGCGCACGCGCCCAGATATTTATCCCACGCCCATTTATATTTAAACGGCACGAGTTGATTGACGTCGGCATTGCAATTGATGATCTGCTTGTCCTCAACCGAGACGCGCCGGTTGGCGCTCCCTGCTACGGCTTCATCCGCAGTTGCTGCGTTGGCGCCTACAGAAGCATTGCCCTGTCCCTGCAACGGCGTTTGCGGCCGTAAATCAAAATCCTGTTTGCCTGTTTGAAACAATGGATCAATGGGTAATGGTGCTTGCGCTTTAACGGGTTCATCTTCAAATGTCAGCATGTTTTACTCCTTTTATTCTTATCTATTCAATAGGTTATTGGCACGATTCGCAACTTTCATCATCGATCGCGCAGTATTTGATTTCGACAGCCGATACTTCCATCGCCACTTTCGCCATACCGCCATCGGCAGGCACTGCATTGAGCGAACCCGCACGCACAGTCGATTTCTCAGCGGCTGTCGCTCCCATCGAACGCAAATAATAAGTGGTCTTTAGACCACGAAGCCAAGCCAATTTATAAGTGTCATCCAGTTTTTTACCAGAGACGCCCGCCATATAAATATTCAGCGATTGCGATTGATCAATCCATTTTTGCCGCCGCGCACCGGCTTCGATCAGCCAACACGGTTCCATTTCGAATGCGGTGGCATATAGCGTGCGGATACTCTCCGGAATACGGTCTATTTTGCTGATGGCACCGTCAAAATATTTCAGATCCGCAATCATGACCTCATCCCACAGATTGAGTTTCTTCAAATCATCAACCAAGGATCGATTGGTGATCGTGAATTCACCGGACAGATTGGATTTGACATACAAATTCTGATAAGTCGGCTCAATGCTGGCTGAAACGCCAATAATATTGGATATGGTTGCGGTAGGCGCAATCGCCAGGCAATTGGAATTACGCATGCCATGATTTTTGATGCGTTGACGTAGCGCATCCCAATCCAGCGTTGTGGACAAATCCGCTTCGACAAAACCGCCACGCTCTTTTCGCAGTATTTCGAGCGTGTCATGCGGAAGAATGCCGCGATCCCACAAGCTGCCTTTGTACGAACTATAGCAACCGCGTTCTTCCGCCAGTTCGGTGGAAGCCCAATAAGCCTGATACGCCACCGCTTCCATCGAACGATCGGCAAATTCCACTGCGGCATCGGAACTATACGGAATACCTAGTTGATGCAGGCAATCCTGAAATCCCATAATGCCTAATCCGACCGGCCGGTGCTTGAGGTTGGCATTCCTGGCTTTGGCGACTGCGTAGAAATTGATATCGATGACATTGTCGAGCATACGCATGGCAATACTCACAGTGCGTTTCAGTTTGTCCAGATCCAGCGCGCCGTCTTTCAAATGCGCCACCAGATTCACCGAACCGAGATTGCACACGGCAATTTCCTTGTCATTGGTATTCAAGGTGATTTCCGTGCATAAATTCGAGCTGTGCACCACCCCGATATGATTCTGCGGCGAGCGGATATTGCACGGATCTTTAAAAGTAATCCAGGGGTGCCCTGTTTCAAACAGCATGCTCAACATCTTGCGCCACAATTGCACCGCCGGGATTTTTTTGTACAGCTCCAGCTCGCCGCGCTCGATTTTGGCTTCGTACGCTAAATACGCTTGTTCAAACTGCTGGCCGAATTTTTCGTGTAAATCCGGCACATCGGAAGGCGAGAACAAGGTCCAGTCGCTACCGTCCATCACCCGTTTCATGAACAAATCGGGAATCCAGGTGGCGGTATTCATGTCATGCGTGCGACGGCGGTCGTCGCCGGTATTTTTACGCAATTCGAGAAATTCCTCGATATCCAGATGCCAGCATTCCAGGTACGCGCATACCGCACCTTTGCGTTTGCCGCCTTGATTCACCGCAACCGCCGTATCCGATACCACTTTAAGGAAAGGCACAACACCCTGCGATTTGCCATTAGTGCCTTTAATGCGTGCACCCATGGCGCGCACCGCGGTCCAGTCATTGCCCAATCCACCCGCATACTTGGCCAGTAAGGCGTTTTCCTTGATGGCTTCGTAAATGCCGTCCAGATCGTCCGGCACTGTGGTCAGATAGCACGATGACAATTGCGAACGGCAAGTGCCGGAATTGAACAAAGTCGGCGTCGAGCTCATGAAATCAAAACTGGATAGCACGTGATAAAACTCAATCGCGCGCGCTTCGCGGTCGATTTCATTCAGTGCCAGCCCCATCGCCACGCGCATAAAAAATGCTTGCGGCAATTCAATACGGTTTTCTTTGATGTGCAGGAAATACCGGTCATACAGGGTTTGCAATCCCAAATAATCAAATTGCAAATCACGCGCCGCATCGAGTACTTCGGCCAGACGCGTCAAATCAAACTGCGCCAGTCGCTCATCCAGAAGATCGGCCTCAATGCCGCGTTTGATGAAAGCCGGAAAGTAATCCTTGTATTGCGCTTGCATCATTTGCTGGGAAACTTCTTCGCCCAGCACTTCATAGCGCATGTTATTCAACAATAAACGTGCAGTGACATAACTATATGCGGGGTCTTTTTCGATCAAAACGCGCGCGGACAGAATCACGGATTTTCTGACTTCATCAAGCGGCACGCCGTCATACAAATCTTTGATTGTGGCTTTCAGAATCAGCGAAGCATCGACGGTATTTCCCAACCCGCTGCAGGAAGATTCGATCAATGCAGATAATCGGGCCATATCCAATGGCACCCTCTGCCCGTTATCCACAACATACAGTGTTTCTGCTGCCACTTCGGCGGCGGATTTCTGTTTGAGCTTGGCTCTTTCACGCGCACGGTCTTCACGATACAGCACATAAGCACGCGCCACATCGTGTTCGCCCGAGCGCATCAAAGCCAGCTCAACCTGATCCTGAATATCCTCGATATGAAAAGTACCGCTATCCGGCTGGCGGCGCAGTAATGCGCCCACGACATCATTGGTCAACCCCGCGACCACCTCGCGCACCCTGACCGACGCCGCACCCTGACCGCCATCGACCGCGATGAACGCCTTGGTCATCGCAACTGTAATTTTACCCGGCTCAAATGCCACCACCGCGCCATTACGGCGGATGACTCGATATTGGGAAAAACGGGAATTTTGGTTACTGGAATCGGCAAAACTTTGACTTCCGGAAACAGGTTTGAGGTTGGTATGTTCTGTCGTAAGCTGCATCGATGATCCCTCCTGACTGATTATTCACGTGAGAAAAAATAAATTTCCATTGATTCAATGAACTATCATTTTTCTCTCAATACCACTATATATAGTGTCTAACACAAATAACTACGGCACAAATAGTACACCACAAATTATGACAAAGCTGCAAATTTTTGCAAATTTTTCCGCGTGTGTAATAATTTTTACAACAGTATTTGGATAACCGATTGGTATCAGGCGGTTGGGATATGGGCGCTGGCTATGCACAGGATTTTTGGAATTCGTAGTGCATTTGTTATCTCAGGCGCGCTTCAATTCCGGCATCATCAGTGCGGCTATCATAAAGATAACGAAGTGTATGTTGCAGAGGGGGACATTGGCAGTATATTGATCGAATCCACGCAAATAGTATTCAATTCAAGGCCGCATCTGCTGAAAGATGGTCAGAGATATCAATATTGCTCTGACCAAAATCAAATTTCTTATTTATTTTTCAAAAAGGATAGGGTAGTGAAAATTATATAAACAAGAGAGTTTGTATTTTTTATCCTTCCCCGATTCCGAGACTTCAACCGGGGAAGGATCACTTACATTATTAGCAGAACAATAACATTAACTCGTCAAGAAATCTGCGATATTCCCTCATATCGCAATGGTGACAAGCTTAAAAAGATTAATTTTTTGACGATATAACTCGTCCATTTAGAGCTTGGGGTGTTCTCGCATTATTAGAGTAGAACCCCTTAAGTTGATCAAGTTGCGCTGATGATATCGTGACAACTTCTGACAAAAGATACCACTGCACCCCTTCGCTACAAGGTGGCGTAGTCAACGAACCCGCTAATGAATAAAAATTCAAATCTTGATGATTAATAGGAGGAAGTATGGATAAAGGATCGACTTGGATACCTGAAGTTGAATTTTGCGCTCCTGCGGAGTGAGGAGTATTATCCAAGATAGTTTGGAATGTTGCATTGGCTTCCCCCACATTAACAGCAACAGCCAAAACTACAATTTTTCCATCTTCTCCAATATGAACAAAATGTAATTCAGCTGGGAATTTTTTATCGCCGATTACATGCTCACTTGGTTCATGAAAATGAAACTGAATTAATGGATAAGATTCTTCTCCGATTTTAAACTCACCCGCATAACCAGACGAAGTATTTACCTGTACCGCGTGACCGCTATTGAAAAATGTTGGCTTATCGATGTCATACCATATTTCTAATTTATTGAGCGCTTTTGCATTATTTACTGGCGCTGCAGCAAAATCAATCGGAGATTGGTGCTTGCCTATACTGCATTCCGCATAAGGGTAATTTAGAGGCACTACTGTTTGAGATGTATCTTGAATCGCACCCCACGTTGATTGCTCGGCATGAGTCCATTCCGGACTAGCAATAACGATATTAGGCATAAGAATAGACACCACACTTACTAAAGCAAATTTAATTATCTTCATTGATATACCTCTCTATGTTATTAAGTCTTAATACCAAGCTTAGCAAGTATTCTTTTGGCAATAATCAACCATTGGTGGTTTCTTATCCGTCTTAGAATCTTGAGTGGGTTGAGAACTTTCTTTTGTAGTTGAAGGATCAGATGTCGATGAACCAGATTGCGATGATTGGGTTTGCTGATTTGAATCAGAGGATGATTTGGATTTATCTCCTCCTGGTTCAGCAAAACATGAAACGCTTAAACTCAATGCGGCAGCCAAAAATATTTTTATAAGCATGATTTCCTCACTAATAAAGAAGGATTAGTCGAGCCCTTATGATTTAAACAGCGTCTAGCCTGTTCGGCACGAATTTTAGCGAAAAATAATAAAGATGATATACGAGCAAGCACGTATATCAGTTAAATTACCTCCGGCAAAGCCGGAAGCTATTAGATGTAGTAATCTTTCAACGGCGGGAAGCCGTTGAACTCCACTGAGCTGTATGTTGTCGTGTAGGCGCCGGTCGATAGCCAATACAGCCGATCGCCGGTTGCGAGATTCAACGGCAATCCGTACTTATAGTTCTCATACATGATATCTGCGCTGTCGCACGTCGGTCCGGCGATGATCGCATTTTCGAGCTCGCCATTCTTCTCGGTGTAGATCGGATACTTGATCGATTCGTCAAGCGTCTCAATCAATCCGGTGAACTTTCCGACATCGGTGTACACCCAGCGATGCAACGCCGTACGAGATTTTCGCGAGATCAGCACGACTTCGCTCACAAGTACTCCGGCATTCGATACCATTGATCGGCCCGGTTCGATGATGATCTCCGGCATTTCATCCAGGAAATCTTCGTGCAGGAATCGCGTAATCTCCTCGGCGTAAATCGCGAGTTCGTTCGTACGTTGCAAATAGTTGGCGGGAAATCCGCCGCCCATGTTGATCATCTTCAGTTTGATGCGATCTTCTTCCCACAAGCGATTGAAGATCACTTTCACCTTGCCGAGTGCCGCATCCCAAGCACCGATTTCACGCTGTTGCGAGCCGACGTGGAACGATACGCCGTATGGCTCGAGACCGAGATCGCGCGCGAGGATCAATAGATCCATAGCCATGTCACTTTCGCAGCCGAACTTGCGCGACAGCGGCCAGTCGGCGGTCAATGTGCCTTCTGTTAAGATGCGGGCGTAGATACGCGCGCCGGGTGCAGCCTTTGCAATGTTGCGCAGATCCGCCTCGGAATCGGTCGCGAACATGCGCACACCCTTCTGGTAGAAGGTGCGGATGTCCTTGGCTTTCTTGATCGTATTGCCAAAGCTGATGCGATCGGGCGTCACGCCGAGCGCAAGCACCTTGTCAAGTTCGTACGTCGACGCGATGTCGAAGCACGCGCCTTTGTCTCTGAGCAGTGTCAGGACTTCCGATGCCGGATTGGCTTTGACCGCGTAGTAAGTGCGCGCGTACGGAAAATGCCGCAACATCTCATCATATTGGCGATCGATCGTTGCGAGATCGACAACTAGGAACGGTGTTTCGTGCGTGTCGGAGAAGGCTTTAATCCGTCCCCAGGTGGTCTCATCGAAATAATCGTAAACTGTAACCGCTGTGTCGGACATTGGCTGATGGGTTCTCCAAGTAGGGTGTTCGGGCGCGCGTCATGGGGTACAGCGCGGATGATCTTACAGGGTATCTGGCTGTTATTGCAATTGGAAATTCTGGTAATTTTAAGGACTATCGGTAGAAGAATATAAAAAACAGTGGATTGTTAGCCACTGTTTTTTATATTTCGGAGCTTATTGGATTATTTTACAGCTTGTTTAAAATGATTCACAGCATCCGTCGCCTCTTTCTTAGCTGCATCTAAATTTCCCTCATTACCTTCTTTAATCGCAGCATCTAAACATTTAATCCCTTCATCCACGTGCTTGGCATCGGTTTTATCGTTTTTGGCGGCTTTCGCGTGGGTTTTAGCCTCTTGTGCATGTTTGGCCAAAGCTTTTCCATCGGCTGATGTGACCGCAGCCTCAGCGTGCTGAATTGCTTCATCTAAATGACTTTGCCCCGCAACTGCGCCAAATGAGAAAAGGGCCATGATGAGAATGCTTGCATAGATGATAATAGTTTTCTTGTTCATTTATTACTCCAGTGATGTTTAATTTAAACGATGGTCAGAACAGCGAATAATGTCTCCAATCGCCATTTATAGATATATATGCGTAAGCACGGCCAGTCTGTTCGGTAACGAACACTGAAAATAACTGGGTACTGGGTAGTATGCCGCCCCTTGCGGTAGCCGGTTGCGCGACTTAAGCGCGTTCAGAACACCGGAAATATAATAAGTAAATATGAATCAATTTCTTACTTATTTTAACTATTGGCAGAGTGAGGCCAGATAATCCTCCAGAAACAGTCGATTAATTAAGGAACCTCTGAATAACCGTCATTTCGAGCAGAGCGAGAAATCTATACTGTTGATTGCCAAAGATTCCTTAATATCTGATGCATCAGCCACCCACACTAGCTTCATGCAAGTTTTTGTTGGCTAGATATATTAATTAAATGTGCGGTAACGCACCGATCAAGTATGTAAATTTTGGGATTATAAAAATCTACATTAAACGCATTTAAGGAGAATAATGATGATTCTTAGCAAAATCTTAACGATAGCGATTATTATTTGTACAGTTTTTTTTGCAGGCAGTGCATCTGCTTTCGATAAAGCTTTTCATCCAAACCATCAATTTGTCGATAGAGAAAGTATTGGTCCAAATTTTAAAACCGGTTTTGTAATCGACAAAGAGAAAGCAGCAAAAGTAAAAACTTCAGAAGAAGAAATGCAGCTTCCATCTGGAGTAAATCCAAGCGATCCTTCGCCAAAGAATTCAAATATCCCTGCTGGAGCGGCTCGTAGGTTAATTCCGTCCTTGTAATGGCGTTTTATCGCTTGTTTTAAGCCTTCTGGTAAATTTGCCGGGGAACACTCAATCTCTCATAGGCATTTAGATGCATCTCAGCCTTATAGGTTATTGGCTAGAGTGACGCAGAAGCGGTGCAGAGGTGATTAATGTACCGGGGTCAAAGTTGAAATTTGCACTTTGACTCCGGCACAAGCAGCACAAAGCCTAACATATCACGCAAATCAGTAATAAACACAAACTTTCATTATTGTAATAAACGATCCAGCTGCTCAGGTTTTTCTGTAAGAATTCCAGTGAATTCAAGGCAAAGGTGAAGCTGGCCGCAATACCGGGTTCCCCAACTGGCAGCTCGTTATGGGATTCATCCCACACAGATCAATAACTGAAAACGACAGCTCACCACGGACGATTTCCACCGTGTCATAGGACAACTGACGATTAAACGCGAATTTTTAGTCAGAAAGCTCGATCATTAAGCGCAACGGAACGAAAGATGGACGAGCAAAACCAAAAAACACCATAATAGGGTTCACGCAACTACGCCACGTGGTTTTTGAGTCAGGGAATTCTACCTAGGATCTTCTAGATGTATAACTTACCAGGGAAGGGATATGATTTGCTGTGGTGAAAAATACATTTGGTCCATTTATTCAGCATTTTTCTAGAACATGCGCCCCCACAATCGAGCCGTCCATTCTTTCAGCCTGAGCAGTAGCGGCCTACGCTCCCATTCTTCGAGTTCGATCGCATTCGAATTCGCAATATCCCTAAAGTAGGCTGCCTGCATTTGCTGCGCAAAGTCACGCCCCAGAATGACCGCATTGATTTCATCATTGTCCAGCGCGCTGCGCCAATCCAGATTGCTGGATCCAACGCAGGACCAGACACTGTCTACAATCGCGGTTTTTACATGCAGTAGTGCACCTTGCCGTTCGTAAATTTTAACGCCTCCCTTCAGCAATTCAGAATAGTGTGAACGTCCCGCATGAAATGCCACTACCGAATCGGAATAACTCGGTAGGATCAGCCTGACATCTACGCCACGACCAGCAGCATCAAGCAGGGCATTGAGAAGCTGCGGATCAGGCACAAAATAGGCATTTGTGATATATACCTGTTTTTCCGCGTTGGTGATCGCGGCTATGAGCGTCAGATAGATCAGGCTGTAAGGATCATCCGGCGTACTGCCAATCGCACGAATTATTTCCTTACCTTGTGGTGCGATAAGCGGAAAGTAGTTTCTTTGTGCCAGCGTCTTGCCATGCTGCTTGTTCCAGGTCTGCAGGAACAATTTTTGAAATTCGGCAACTACCGGCCCCTCGATTTGAATGTCAGTATCGCGCCATCCGCGTGTTTGGTCGACCGGTTCTTCTTTCCTCCTGATGGAGGATCCGGTCGAATAAGCGTTGCTGATATTGATGCCGCCAAGAAATGCCGTATGTCCATCCACTACGAGCAGCTTGCGGTGATCACGATTATTGGGTGTCCATGACTTCTTTATTAATAATGGATTAATCGGATTGAATTCAAGTACCTGAATGCCGGCTTGTGCGAGACGATCGAAGAACGTTCTTGCTGTGCCTATTGTGCCGTAGCTGTCATAAATCAGGTTGACTTGGACGCCTTGTGCTTGCCGCTCGATCAAGAGATCCGCGAACTGTTGACCGACGTCATTATCTTCGATGGTGAAGGATTCCAAATTGATATGATCTTGGGCTTTACGGATAGCGGCGAACATAGCCTGGTACGTTGCTGGGCCGTCCTGCAGCAATATGACCTTATTGCCTACCACGAGTGGACTGCCGACGATTTCCTGTTCGAGCGCAATCTGTTTATCCAAGATATCGATGTCGCCGGACTTTTGCTTGAGTTTCTCCACGATGGCAGCACTTCTTTTTGCCGAAATCGAACCCCATGCGTCTTTGAAATGCGCTGCTTGTGCAATGTAACGCTCTGACAGGAACTGCGTATCCGGCAGCGTCGCGCAACCGGTCGCGATGAATAAGCAGTAGGTCGCTGCAGCAGCGAACTTAAATGCGATTATCATCACATTATTCCTTATCTGAGCTATGCTGATTTTCATGGAATTGATAGTTTCATACAATGAAGAAATGAAAGTAGAGAACAAGGATAAAGCAATAAACTGACAGTGAAAGCGAGAAGATGAAGGCTATTGATTGCCAAATGAATATACTTGGGCAATGTGATGCAAATCTAGTTGCGGTTTAACACGATATTTTCTATATTTGACAGCACATACATCACAATGCGTCTATGTGCGTTACTGCACAGAACTGGTTCAAAGATAATTGTAATGTGTTTCTTTTATTTTGTGGAATAAGCAAGTCGTGCTTTGGTCGCAACAATTTCGTTATGACTATAAAACTGTCGGCAGGTGAATCCAGATGGATCTGTTGCATAGCGATATAAAGCGCGATGAAATTCTTTTTAAATGAACACTTATCAAGATTCGAAGCCAATATGAAAATTAAAATCAGTCAAATAATTATAGCGCTAACCGGGATTTTTTCAATTGCAAGTTTTGCTGAAGTAACGTCATCACTTCCACTCGTTAAATTGCAAGGGCAAACGCAATTTATTTCTGGAGGCATAGGCAAAGATGAATCGGAAGCAATATTGCAGGCAGGAAAAGCATGGGCATTGATGCTTGAATTATCACAAGAAACCGGCTCCAAAGCCCAATACATCAGTGATGTCCACGTATTAATTAAAGACAAGGCAGGCAATACTGTTCTTGATACCACCACTGAAGGCCCCTACCTGTTGGTAAACCTTGCCCCAGGAAACTATTCCCTTAATGCCACCTACGAGTTAACTACCCTCCATCGCGATCTAAATATTCAAGAAAAGCATGGGAAAATAATTACATTAACCTGGCCAGCCGCCAAAAAAGATTAACCCTGAGTACAGTTGTTGAAAAAGTTAGTAGCATGGGGATCTCAACAAACCTAGTGTTTACCGTGAATTACTCGGGCAGTATGATTGCTCGCGCAGCATTATCACCCCACTGCAGAATGAGCTCAATTCCCCTAACAGGCAGTTGAGAAACTATCTGCGGTGTTAAAAACAGACTCAAGATGCTCATTTATTAAGCATAAACTGCGCTTCTTCGCCTGTTTTTGCCTTGCATCGGCTGCCTCGCAAACGTTTTTCAACGACCTGTAGATCTGGATCAAGTTTAATGCTTCCAACCGTTTGTCTCTACAGTTCCTGATAACGATAAAAAGTATCTCTGGACATACCCATTATCTTGTAGGCTTTTGCGACATTCTGCAGCGTTTCGGCCAGATTGAGTAATCTCGCCTTATGCGACACATGTTCAAAACCACGCACTGGCTTTTCGCACTGGCTTTTCGCATCGGCTAACCGCCAGAAAATCCCTTGCTTAGTATGATTTCGCTGGTACCACGATAACCTTTTCGTCAGTTCTCTCTGGAACCACGATAATCTTTTCATTGGTTCCGGATGGCCCTTGGTTACCCTGCGGCCCTTGTGGACCAGGCGTTCCAGAACCAAACGACAAGCAACCGCTTGTTCCCGCGACAATCATCGCTACCACTGTAAACAATTTTAAGATTTTCATTCGATTCTCCTTTTCATTACAGATTTATATTCTAAGAGCAGCATAATTTATTGCCGGAATTATGTCTGTCTGTTACCGCACATAGCCTATTAAGATCTGATCAGGAATTTTCAGCTAGCCATCGGGCAATTCGTATCCGCATACATGATCATTTGTCAGCTGCAGTTCTCTAAGAAATTAAATTTTATAAATATCGAGCAACAGGTCACATTCATACAGAGCAATTACCGGAAATTTCCAGGCCGATGTTCAGACGCCTTGCGCAATTTTTTCGAAACCCTCAACAGGTAAAGGTTGGCTGAAAAAATAACCCTGATAAGCATGACAACCCGAGACGGCCAAAAAATTCCGTTGCGCTTCTGTTTCGACACCTTCTGCGATTACTCCCAATCCAAGGCTCTGACCCAGAGCCACGATAGTCCTGGCAATCGCGGCGTCGTTGGGATCGGTGAGTATGTCGCGTACAAACGACCGATCAATCTTCAACTGATCCAGCGGCAAACGTTTCAAGTACGACAAGGATGAGTATCCTGTCCCGAAATCATCCAGTGAAAAACATATCCCCTTTGCCTTCAATGCGAACATTTTTTCGACTGTATCCTCGACGTCATGTATCAGCAGGCTCTCTGTCAGCTCAAGCTTCAGTCGACTGGGATTGGCGCCCGTGTTCTTCAGTATTTTTAATATTTGATCGACGAAGTCAGGTTGGCGAAATTGGTTCGCACTGACATTCACCGCAATCGTGAGATCCGCCATCTCAAGCTGGTCGGCCCAGACAACCAAACGAGCACAAGCAGTTTCCAGAACCCATTTTCCCAGAAGCTGGATCAGCCCGGTTTCTTCGGCCAATGAAATGAATTCGGCGGGAGGTACCATGCCACGCTGGGGATGCTGCCAGCGCAACAGGACTTCGGCACCCGTGATGCGGTTCTCACCTGTTATCTGAGCCTGATAGTGAAGTACGAACTGCTTCTCCTCGATAGCGCGCCGCAAATCGTTTTCCATCCCAGCGCGCTTCATTACGGCCAACTCCATGTTCGGATCAAAAAAACGTAGTGTATTGCGCCCGGCTTCCTTGGATTTGTACATGGCAAGATCAGCCTGCTTCATCAGATCATCACTGTTAATCAGATCGTCCTTAAAAAGCGTTACACCCATGCTTGCCGTGCTATTATGCAACGCACCGCCAATTTGGTATGGCTGGTTAAGCGCGACGTTCATCTTTCTGACAACGGTTTTGACGCCCTTGGCCGCCTCCGCTTTATCTGCATTCAATCCGGCAAGCACGACTACGAATTCATCACCGCCCAATCGGGCAACGGTGTCGCCTTCACGCACACACAAAGTCAGACGCTGCCCGATTTGTTTGAGCAGCGCATCGCCCTTGTCATGACCCAGGGTGTCGTTAAGATTCTTGAAATTATCCATATCCATGAACAACAGCGCACAAAATATACCGCTGCGTGAGCTGGCGAACATAGCCTGCTTCAGCCGATCCTGCAAGAGTAACCGGTTGGGCAAACCGGTAAGTTGATCAAAGAATGCCAGTTCTTTGATCCTTTCGTCCGTCTTCTTTCTCTCAGTGATGTTGCGGATGTTGCACTGAATTACGTTCGTCCCTTCACAGTCGTAACTATTACTGACAAACTCAACCGCTATTAATGCACCTGCTTTTGTCCTGAGCGGAAGATCTCCGTAACGTACATAGCCTTCTGCTTGTATCTTAGAAAACATTTTCTGGCTTTCAGCAATGTCGGTAAACGTACCAACTTCCCACAACTTTTTTCCTAGAAACTCCGCATGCGTATAACCCAACATCTCGATCAAATAAGGGTTAACATCTTCAATCTGCCCAGTATCGGCATTGAGAAGCAGAATCCCATCGCGAGCGGATTCAAACAGCCGACGGTAGCGGCTTTCCGATACCAGTAACGCTTTCAGAGCAAGATCGCTCATCGATTTGGAGGTAGGTGTCTGCGCTGGCACCGAAGGAGAAGTTCGCAAGGTATTTTTTGGATTGCGCATAGCTTATTTAATGAAGAGTGTTAAACGATCGGCAATATCCTGTGCTAACACAACGGCAACTTAAGATTTCAACCTTTTACTTCTTAAATATACCGTAAATAATTATATATTTAACCTTCCGTACGCGAGTTGTCTGTGCGATAAGCAACATAAACCAACCGCCGGCCAATTATCGGCTGCCGGTATTCATAGCCTAATCCTGTTATTTTTAATGATCTGGGGCCTGTTAGCAGAAAATAGATTGCCTACTTTTGTTCGCATTGAATTTATACATTCAGTACGTTAGTAAACTTTGATAAAGTGTACGTTTTCACTTCGAGAAAAGTGATGACACTACTTGAAATACGCAATGTAACCAAGCGATTAGGAAAGTTCACCGCCGTAGATAATTTTAGTATCGAGATCAAAGCCGGTGAATTCTTCACGCTGCTGGGTCCATCCGGTTGTGGCAAGACGACGTTATTACGCATGATCGCCGGTTTTGATGCGCCCGACGGCGGGCAAATTTTGCTCGATGGTGAAGATATTGTCGGCTTTCCTCCGGAGAAACGTCCCTTTCATACCGTTTTCCAGAGCTATGCGCCATTTCCGCATATGACAGTAACCGACAATATCGGATCCTCGCTGAAAATGTCGGGCAAAACGCGCGAAGAAATTAAAATCCGCGTTGCCGAAACACTGGCAGACAAAACAAATAGGTGTCCAGAATCAAGAATATCTAATCGTACAGAGCTCTTGAAAGAAGGTATTCTGGCAGCTGATTGGCAGCAGCGGTTTCAACGGCTATCAACAAATCGTTGTTATTGATTAAGGTGTACTGCTTATAGCCAAAAACTGACTTGCCGCCTTTCTTAACCAGCGTACACCTGCAGTTGCTAATATCCTTATACAAGCAGCATGGAGAGATAGATGAACAAAGCCTTATCCACCAATGGAAAAAAATAACGGAAGAGTATAAAGAAAAACCCAGAGAATGCTGTGGCAATCGGCACACAACCGCGCCATAGAAACACTGAGCAGTTTACTGGAATAAAAAGGGATTCAAATCAAACTTTGAATCCCTCCGGAACTACTGATTACAGCGAGAGAAGAAGCTTAGTGATTTATCCTTTGTGAAACAGAGCGGCCGTTCAGTTCTTGCTTATTCCTGGCATTATCGGAATAAATGCTTTTCAATTGTGCAAGCTGCTCTTGCGAAATGGTGATCGGTTCTGACAAAACCAGCCAGTTAACGCCTTCACTACACGGTGGCGTTGTGAGAGAGCCTGCCAGAGAATAATGATCCATTTGATTTTTAGGCAATAATGATCCCGGATTCAGCCGGATACCGGATTGATCGTTTTGTTCGCCACTGGTAGCCGGCACATTGTCCAAAATAGTCTGGAATACCGGATTGCTCTCGCCTTCTTCTATCAAGACGCTGACAACAGCAATTTTTCCATCGTCTTTAATATGTACATAATGCAATTCCGCAGGAAACTTTTTTTCTCCAATGACATGTTCACTGGGTTCATGGAAATGAAATTGTATTAATGGATAAGATTCTTCACCAATAACCGCGTGACCTTGGTAATCATCCGATGTATTGACCTGCGCCGCATGGCCGGTATTATAAAAAACCGGTTTATCGGTAGGATATCTAAACTTTAATCTATCCAGCCGTTCTTCGTGGCTTAATGCTGTCAAATCTATGGGGGATTGATGTTTACCAATGCCACAAGTGGCATATGGATACATCAACGGCACTTCTGACTGGGTATCATCTTTAATCGCACCCCATTGCGATTGTTCATCATAACCCCAGTGCGGACTGGAAATCGCAACGGTTGCGTAGCCTATAAAAATTGTAGAAGCCAGGTTTCTCAATATTTTTGTACTCATTGGTTAACTCCGATTTCAGATAGTCATTGGATTAGCAGGTACTCTTTTTGCAAAATTCAACCATGGCTGGTTTCTTGGTCTGCTTCGAATCCTGAGGGGATTGAGAATTTTCTTTGGTGGTTGACGAATCTGATGGTGACGTCTGCTTTTGTTGATCCGAGTCAGAGGATAATTTGGATTTATCTCCCGCTGATTCAGCAAAACATGAAGTACTAAAAGTCAATGCAGCAACCAGAAATATTTTTATAAGCATAAATTCCTCATTATTAAAAAAGGATTAGTCGAGCTCTTATCATTCAAACAGCGTCCAACCTGTTCAGTAGAAATTGTAGCGAAAAATAATTAAGATGAAATACGTGTGAACACCTATAGCAATTAGCGCGCAAACTTGTTTAGCTAAATAATTTTTTCAAGATATTCGATCGTTAACCCGGGAACTTTGGGCACACCGATACCCAGATGCAATGGATAAGTTTCAATCCTGCCGGTGCGCGAGTACCCTCTGCGTTGATAAAATGCGATTAATTCCGGGCGCTGTGATATCACAAACATGACAAACTTGTGCACGCGCAGAGTGCTGAATGCAATACTTTCTGTCTGCTCAAGCACATACTTGCCGAGCCTTTTTCTTTGCAAATTGAGGTCAGAACACAGACTGGATCCCATATTATAGATTCGACCATTTTAAGTAATGAAGTCTCAAACTAAGAATATAGCCGATGGCATAACGATAATTTTTATTTCGTGACCTTGTGGGATGTCTATTGACTTGCATTGGATCCGCGACAAAGTACCTTCCCCCCAGTATTGCCGTAGCTTTGAGTTTATTTCCGTGGAAGCGCGCAATCAATTACACAAATCCGAATACGATGCATTTCTTCTGATGTCAGTGTCTGTTTCAAACGATTCTCCAATTCAGGAGCAGTAGTGGGTTTCTTACCGCCATCGACAGGAGAGGGCATCCCTTCCCCATCAAACCAAAACACCAAATAAATTCCATACCCATCCGTACCCGGATCGCGAACATATTTGGCAATCAATTGCTCACGAATCGCACGCCAAAGATCAGCATGACTGTCTTTCTTGATTTCGATGGGAATGTTGAATCCATTGGCGCCGTCAAATGAAACCCTGATGTCAGCACGCTTGTCGTCCGCGTAACTGCCCTCCCTTTCGGCATTAATACTGAGCTTCCCAAGCCGCTCCCGCAGATCGGACAGCAAAGCATCGCGGCAATCGTTCTCAGGTTTGGGTTTTTCCAGTTTTTTATTATTTGCGTCGTAGCTCCAATATTGCCGGTAATCGTTGGTACTGCCATCACGAATTTTCCGCGCGATACCGCGCAAATGATCAAAAGTCAAAGCAGCCAGATCGGCAGCACTAGCTGGTTGAAGGTTAGCCAGCGTGCGACCAATTTCCGTGATGCTTAAGCGTTTGAACGACACCTTGCGTCGAATAATACGCTGAGAATGCAAAGCGTTGCGCAAATGACTCTGCCAAGACTTAAGCTCAGGTAGATTCTGTAAACGTTCAAGTTCACAGGCAGCTCCTTCCGTAGGGTAATTACTTAGTTTATTGATAAAGGAGCGTACCAAGTCGGCTGCGTTCATGGATAAGCTAACCGTATAAGCCCCAATTACACGTTCGGGAGAACAATCCGGTGCCAGCAATTCGATCAGACGGCCAAGCGCAGTTTCGGAAATTAACACCCAATCGGGCAAATGGCGTTCGACGTGGTCGTGATAGAAAAAATTTACCAAGCATCCCTTCCGCACAGCGTTCGCTCCAATATGCTGAAACAATCGGGTTTCATAAATATCCGGGGCAATCAGCAAACCACAACTTAACCAGTACACTCGCTGCGTAGCATTCATACTTTTTAGTTCAAGTTTTCGAGCGACCAATGTTGTAAATACTTCCCGGTCAAGGTAACGCAATGCACCTTTTAGCAGCAGAACAAGTGTGTTCGGTAACTGAATTCTTCGGGCGCGTAACGAAAATTCTTCCAGAAGTTTCGGTAGCACCGCGCGTGCAACCTCACTATACGCATCGTCACACACCAAGGAACTCAGCCCGGAAACATGCTCTTTCCCCGCACGCAACATGGCCAGGAGGTAAACTAGCAGTACTTCCGCCACCAACGCAGGACGTTGCCGTACAAGTGCCTTAAACCATTCCGAATCATTGTAATTGCCATAAGTAAGCTGGAACGCTATTAAGCGTGACAACACAGCATCTTCAAGCCGTAACGCATTGATTGGATCATTCTGAAATAATTCATCCATACCAACCAAGCAAACCAAACGAATATGATCCCATTCTGACCTAATTTCCAAATCAACAATTTCACTCACACTCGGCAAATCGTTACGATTAAGCGCTTGGCGAAAACCTGAATAAGCCGCTTCGATCAGTTCCTCATCGTCATTCAGAAAATTCACAAGACGTTCGCGAGATGTTTCCCCCCAGGTCTCGTCACTTAATCCCTCATATGCCAAAGCAAGTTCATCCAATATCTTTGGATGCGCACTGCCATCCCGAATAACTGCAATATGTTGACGAAAAGATTTAATCCAGCCTTTTTTCTGCTCTTCCTGCCCGATTCTGCGTTGCCGATCTTCGAGGGCGAATTTATGTTGCCAATCTCCGATGGGACAAGATATAACTTGTTCAAACTGGACTTGAAAATTGGGATGTGCCGCAATCCATATTTCAAGAAACTCCAACATCGAGAGAGTCAATTCCTGCTGTTCTCCTCGCTGCTTTAGCTGCCGAATAGCTTGATCAAAATAAAATTCCGCTAATTCGCGATATTGTTCCGTTGCCGCTTTCTCCAGATACCACATTTCAATTCCGTTTGGAGGCCGTGACCGGTACAGGTGATTTTCACAGCGATACATGCAAGCCCGAGTATTCTCATGATTGGCGCATCGTGCAGCACCCAGTTCAATCATGGCTTTATAACGTTCAGGCCGATCAGCAAACCATGCTGCAATAAATTCAGCGCTTTCTCGATCAAGCCTAGGGCCGCCATGCTCGTTAAGACCAATGCCTAACCAGTCATAGAGCTGTTCATTGGCAATTGTATCGCCGAACTCCTTTAATCCGCGCACCAGCAGATTTCCCGCCATACGGTTTTGATGATGCTCTTTCAGAATATGATCGATATCCGGTTTTACTTGTATGAATCTATCAAGCACAGCCAACAAGCTTTCTTTGGAAGATTTTTCCGGAAGATAGTGAATCCAAAAAACACGATAACTGCCAATCAAACTTTCAATTCTTGGAACATGCAAGTAATCAAATATTCTGTCAGGCGGAATAAGCTGCGGATAAAGCTCTTTTAGAATAATACCGAGTATTTCATCATCACAGTCTTCGACAATACCAGCGCGAATATCCACCGCGAATTTCAGCAACGTTACACAATCATCCAGAGCATTACGAACCCACGTTTTTATCGCACTTGTTCTAACGAATCGGTGGTAGCTGCTATCGCGCGCAATAACTTCGAGTAAATCATTAAGATTTGATAGTGGTTCGCCATAACGGATCGCTTCCAGCGCGCAATTTAATATCTCCTGATCCGTTTGCTCGCGAGAAGGCGAAATCAATATTTCACGCAATAGCGGCTCAATATCCTTCGTGCCCAATGCGCCAAAAGGTGAGGAAGAAAAATCTTCCGAACGAAACCACGGATTGCGTTGCGCTTCATTTTTTAAAGCGGCAAAAACAAATTTTTTATCCGCCAATGGGAAATGCCGCACATCGCCATATAGCACCACACCCAATGGGTCGCGTTCGATTAAGAGGCGGCGCGACTCATTAAGACAATGAACCGAAAGCCATGCGGCAAATCCGCGCAGATCGGTGACTACGCCGCCATCCGCACCTGTCATCAATGCAAGCACGCGGGCAAACGGCAAACCATCATCCTTGATACGTAAAGCAAGATGGCGCGCCCCGAGAAATTCAGCAATGCTGCGATGCACCGGGACGCGCAATTCTTCACCATCACCCTGAAACAAATTGGTTTTCAGTGCAGCAAACAGTGGAAGATTAGACTCTATCAATTCCTTCCAGGAAGGATGCTGATCATCTACCCATTCTTCATCGAGCGAAAAACCAGCCACACCCGATAACAACTGAATGGCACACAAATATCCTACAGCATCCAGCAGTATATCTTCGGAAAATGGCTGTTCCCGTTTTGCTTGACGGTGCTCGCGATTTTCTTCTTTTATGAGCTTTTTGCAAGCCATTTCATAAACCTGCATACGGCTTTGCGGCCATTCGTTTCCGCCTACTGCATTGACCAGCAAATTCAATGTTTGCGGATTGCGAAGTAGTTCATCCACCCGATGGATCCGCGCCTGGCGCATGAATTTAGCCGGATCGGAAACGGCGGGTTTATGCCGGAGAATTTCGGCGATGTCATTATCATTCAAGGGATCAAGATGCAACGCGATGATTTCGCTATCCGGCGATACCCACTTCAAGGCTTCGCTGTCACTCGCGCCCAGCCAATCCGCTTCGCGGCATGACAGACGGAATCGTGGACGGCCGAGTCTTGCCAGATGTTTACGAATGTCATCAAGTAGTATTCTGCTATCACCACCACCGACACGCATCTCGTCCAATCCGTCAATGAACAGGGTTTTGCCTTGGTACTCCACTCCAGGTTCGAAAGTGGCAAAGTCTCGCGCGCTAATATACTTGTCGCCGGATTCTTCCGCTTCTTGCTTAAAGGATGTAGTTTTACCCAATCCCGGATCGCCCAGTAACACGTATGCAGCTTGATCACGAAAGGATTCCAAAGAAAAACTTCTTCGCTCTTGCACTTTATCCGATCTGCGCGTGCAGGTACGCTGCACATGGAAAGGCTCTTCTTCCTTATTCAAGGCCTATGCTCTACGAAAGAAAGAGACTTCAGAAATCGAAGCATATTTCAGGGTTGTACTGTGCGATTGACATTAAAATGTTATTGTTTGTATTAATCTGTACCAAGTTTAAATGCATTCGCGATAAATTCGACATCGAGAGAATCCATTATCGCAAGTCTTTGGGGTCACACAAATCCAAATCTTTGGGATCAGGTACAGAATCAAGAATCCAATACCGGCAACGCACCCAACAAGATCACAAATCAAAAATCAAACTTAATTCATCGGCTATATTCTCAGTTCTGGACCTGGCTCCATGCTTCAATAACTGTCTTTTCGAGCATAGCGAGAAATCTATGCTATTGTTCCCCAAAGATTCCTCACTTCATTCGGAATGACAAGGTGGTTTATTCAGAGACTCCTCAACCAGGATGGTGAGATAATGCCGCCTGGTGAGCATGCCCATTAATGTTTCTACGAGAGGTTTATGATGCGCTTTATTTCTTCGTCGAATTGGCATAAAAGTTCTTTAGTACTCCGATTTTTGTTGTTAGGGGTAGCGACGACAATCAGTTTCTCAATTTCGGCCAGTCAGACTACCGGCACGGAGAAACACCCATTGGAAACAATTGAGATCGCAGGTATTTCGTTAAATACACCGCCGGAAACGATAACGAAAATTCTGCAAGCGCAAGATTACATCCCAGTCAATGAAACCCTCTATACCAAGCAGGAACCGGCACAAAACGGGCGCAGCACCGTCTACCGCGTAGAAATCGAGGATACGGCAACATCCCGCCAGTTGAGTTATTTCAGAAGTTTAACCGGCGGACGAAATAAAAGTCCTGCGGCACGCGATGCGGCTATTCCTGCAGCCGAAATAACCACAGCGCAACAACTTTATGATTTCGTTTGTGTCGTTCCGCAAGCACTACAAACGGAAAGAGCCTGCATGCCACAGACACCGGCAAATATTATTTTCGGCCATGGGCAATTGATTGCCATCGATGCGCATTACTCGGCATTACTGAAGGCATCGGACTCAAGTACATCAATGATTATCAAGTACATTGAGTGATTTTTTACAATATGCCTACCAAGCACCGAATCTCGAATCCAATACTGGCAACGCACACACCACCAAGTCACAAAACAGAAATCAGACTTAATCCGTCGGATATATTCTCGATTCGCGTATCTGACCCCGTGCTTCCCTGAATAACCGATATTTGTCATTCCAAACGTAGTGAGGAATCTTTGAGAATCAATTGCATAGATTTCTCGCTCTGCTCGAAATGACGGTTATCCAGAGTCTCCTTAAAAAATATAGTATTGCCCCTATTTATTGACCTTCAACAGCTCCTTGGCCAAATCAATCGCTTGACTGGCCGGATTTTGCACTTGCCTGCCAAAATTCAGGTGATCGGGAGAGAAATTATCAATCAAGGTGGTGAATTCGGTCTCGCCGGGTTGTTTCAATTCCAACACATCGGCACGGCTGTCATAAAATGCGGCAAGACGCATGCTATAGCGGTAAAGATTGGACAGGATACTGATGAAATAGATGACAAAACCAATCACACCCACGCGGGTAAAATTCAACGTCATGGTCGCATTGGTCGAAAGCTGATTGAGCGGATCAAAAAATTCATTAATGGTTTGCTCCGGTTCTTTCTTATCTGTCTCTGTTCGGTTAGCTGGTTTTTTTAAACGTGCAATTTTGTCATCGATGCCCTTCAATTTCTCTGTCAGTCTGCTTATTTCCTGTTGATCTGTTTTTACAATGGTTTGAAATAGGCTCTGTAGCAATTAATTGTTGAATTGCTAGTCAAATATGCATCGGAATGTAAAAGAGGGGTTATGCATCATGAAAGCAGCTGAATTCAAAGATTGGATAAAATCGATTGAGAGGATGAGCCGCGGTCAGCGAGACAAGCTTCGAGAAAGATTAGAAAGAAAAGCCGGTGCTGATACGATCATAGAATTGATTGAGCAAGGGCAGAATGAAGAACGAATTTGTTCCCTATTGTCAGGGAACAAAGCTGTATCGGTGGGGTAAAGCCAGTGAGTTACAACGCTACCGATGCCGCCACTGCAATCACACATTTAATGCCCTGACAGGCACGGCATTGGCCCGATTACGCCACAAAGACAAATGGTTTGATTATGAGCAAGCGATGGTTCAAGGGGTAAGTGTACGTAAAGCAGCGGTCAGCTGCGGAGTAACCACGAACACGAGCTTTAAATGGCGTCACCGTTTTTTGCGAACGCCTGCACTCCATCAATCTCCCAAAATGATTGGCATTGTTGAAGCTGACGAAATGTATTTTCTGGAATCTTTTAAGGGACAACATCATTTACCGAGAGCCGCACGCAAACGAGGCGGCAAAGCTGCCAAGCGCGGCACATCAAAAGAACAGATACCTGTGCTAGTGGTGCGCGATCGTTATGGTGAAACTGATGACCGTATACTGCATGACACAAGCGCAGAGCAAATCGGAACAGTGCTTATCCCTTTGTTAAGCAAAGATGTCATTCTCTGCACAGATGGAATGCCCGCCTACAGACAGATCACCAGGAATGCAAGAATTGTTCATCGTCCAGTCAACATTGCTGCAGGTCAACGAGTTATCAACGATGTTTACCACATTCAGAATGTTAATGCTTATGGCAGCCGACTCAGACAATGGATGGCGAAGTTCCATGGTGTGGCAACACGCTATCTTGCAAGTTATCTGGGGTGGCATAGAATGATTGACCGTCTCGGTCAGAACGTTACACCAACCCTTTGTTTCCTAATGTCACTTGGGAAAACAAGACAATTTCAACAGTTAATTACTACATAGCCTTGAAATACTTTTAAGTCAATTTTATTTTCATTTGAAAGCGTGTCCAATGCCTGGCCAAATTCATCCAATGTTTTTGCATTCATTAACAATGCATCATCAAGAATGATCAATTTATAAATACTGCCCATTTCACCCACAGCCCAGCCCGTTTGCGCAGTGATAAAACTCACCGAAGAGAGATTGTTAAAACCAGATTTAGTGATGACAAATCCGTTCCTTAAAACGGCAGCCCGTGCATCATCGTATTGATTCTTCCATCGAGAGAATGCAAATTCTCTGGAAGCTTCCAATGTGCCCTTTTCAACCGAAAGTTGTTGCACTTGACCGAGCATTTGTTCCTGCCCTGCCAGAATCTGAGGCAACCAATAAAATAAAAAACCACCGCCACCCAACGCTACCAGAATTAAAACCAAATATAGCGTCGAAATATACTTCAACCGCTTCGCGCGTTGACGTAATGCCGCAACCAGCGGAGGCAGAGAAAGTTGTTCATTTGCCATCGCTTTCTTCGATATGTCTTGCTCAGTCATCCTGTTATTCCTTGCACAAGCGGCGGAGTTGGATGGATGAACAAAGCCTCATCCACCAATGGAAAAATAATTACGGAAAAGTATAAAGGAAAAACTGGACAGTACTGCAATAATTACATTGATTCAACAGCCTTGAATTAAATGATCTTCTCTAGATATTCAATCGTTAACCCGGGAACCTTGGGCACACCGATACCCAGATGCAATGGATAAGTTTCAATCTTGCCGGTGCGCGAGTAGCCTCTGCGTTGATAAAATGCGATTAATTCCGGGCGTTGCGATACCACGAACATGACAAGCTTGTGCACACCCAGAGTGCGCAGCGCAAAGGTTTCCGCCTGTTCGAGCATATACTTGCCGAGCCCTTTTCCTTGCAGATTGGGGTGAACTGAGAAAAAACCGATATACGCAGAATCGTGTTCTTTAGCGACATAGATACAGGAAGCCAGGTTTTCCGGTTGATTGATGACAAAGAACCGTGCGCCGGGATTGGACATGGCCGTTTCCACTTCCTGCTGGTTGGTTCTATCACCCTGGATAATATGCGTTTCCCGGGTCCAGCCGGTTTCACCGCGATAGGTCAGATTAACCAGATCAGCTATCGCCTGCGCTTGATCCCGACTGGCTTTTTCAAGACAAAAATGCGAGAAATCCATCGGTTTTTAGGGTGTTTTGCAGGATAAAACAGTCTTGCCGGTTTTAGGATCAGAGGCCTAACACCGGGCTTTTGGTCAGAGCAACCAGTACGATATAAATAAACACACACTGCGCCGCAATCCAAGCGGTGATTTTTGTTCTCCGGGTTTTACCGAAGCGGATTGCTATCATGCCAAGACCGATATAGAGCAACAAACCGGTTACTTTGGCAGTTAACCAGGAATTATCGAGCGGATTTTGCTGAATGGTCATTGCCAATACAATGGCACTGGTCAGTAGAATGGTATCCACGATATGTGGCAAGATTCTTATCCACCGTTGGCGTAATTTCTCCGAATCTTGCATCAACCAGACGCCGCGCAAGAAGAACAACGCATAACTCACGATAACGCTACCCACATGAATCAGTTTTAGTACTGCGTAACTCATGCTCAGCTCCCGGCAATCAACCAGCCATGACTGCCTGCCACGGCACCGGCAATGGTGATCAAGCTCAGAATTAATAAAAACAGATGCTTACGCTGAATTTTAACAAATGTTTCTGCCGAAACATTTGTTTGCACCGGCGCAGTAGCTTGCTGACGCCGACCACGCGGTTCCATGACAAACAACATCACGCTAAACAACAACCAGATCAAAACCATCGTGTGCATCCACCAATATTGCCATTGCGTGAAACGCTGCCAGGCATCCAGTACATACACCATGTAAAAACCGCTCAGACCAACGATTAATGTGGAAACACGGGCTTGTGCGGCAAATCGTTGTCTGAATCGAACAAAAAATTCCACCGCTTCCGCAGGTGATTGCATGCGCGCCAGAGTCGGCAACAGTACGGTAGTCACCATAGCGACACCGCTGATCCAAAGCACCACGCCCAGAACATGCAATACTCTGGCAAAAACAAACTCATCCATGCGATTTCTTCTTACCGGTTAACATTTTTGAAAATGACCGAATTATCGAACCCGAATGTGCTGTAGCTAAGGTGTAATACTTTGATACAGCGCATCTGGCGATTATGCTCAGCACATCAACTATCTGTGCTGTCAGATGCCCATTCCTCGGCTTCTTCATAGTTATGGAACACCACTACGTTCGCATTGGTAAATAGATTAGAAACCCAGGCGCCCCACGCTTGCCATTCGTCATCAGTGACAATGGCCACCTTATTAAACTCACTGCCGTGATCACGCATGAATTTGATTTCTTCCCAGGCCACATCGACGGTGTAATCCAGCATGTCGCGCCAATCAAATAAAAGGTTTGCTTTGCCTTCAAAGTGCGACTGGTAAAGCACCTGCTGTTCAAATTCGTTATAGTCCGCTAACGTAAACTCTCCAATAATTGCAACAATAACGAGATTGCCTTTCTTTTGAATAGTAATCATGACCCCACCTCAAATGATAACAAGCCCATCATAGGCAATTAAACGGGATGGTGCAAATTTTGCTACCGGGAAATCGGTTGCGAAGTCACTTTTGTGCAACAGCAGGAGTCAGCTTAACACTCAAAAACCCGCTGAGCGATCCGCCGAGAATAATCAATCCCATACCCAGCCAAGCAATGGGCGGCAATAGCTCGTTCCATAGCAGGATGCCCCAAAGGCTGGCAAACAATACCGTACTATAACCCAGCGAAGTAACGACTAGCGTTACACCTTTGTGATAAGCACGCGTCATGGCAAGTTGTGCCAGAGTCGCTGTCAAGCCGGTGCCCAACAGCAGCAACAATCCGTGCCAGGTAATCGGATTGAACGCGGTAAACAGCAGCCATACCCCGGTAATCAGCGTACTGATCAATGTAAAATAAAACACCACGAGCCATTCCGTTTCGCCCAGATTGCCCAGTTGCTTGACATTGACATATGCAATCGCCGCAAAAAAACCAGAAGCCATACCCATCAGACTGGCAACCCAGTGATCTTCAGGTAAAGTAGGCCGCATCAGCAGAATAACACCAGCAAAGCCAAGCAAAATTGTGCAGATTAACGGCCAATGGATATGTTCTTTGAGAATCAGCGTGGAAAATAGCGCCACAAAAAGCGGCCAGGTGTAATTCAACGAAATGGCCGTTGCTAATGGCAATTGCGTCAGGCAATAAAAGAACATCAACAAACTGACCAGACCGGAGATCCCCCGCCAGCAGTGAATCCGCCAATGCGGGGTGCGCACCGGGAGGCGATAGTAACGGAGGATCAAATAAGTCATCCAGACACCAAATAACGAGCGGTAAAATACCAGCTCGGTACTGGAAAAATAAGCGGCACCCAGTTTGACCAGCACACCCATGCAAGCAAACATAAATGCAGCCACCAGCATCCACAGCGAGCGCACTCGTTGGCCCTTCCTAGAATACAGAAATTGCGGTTAAGCGATGATCAAACATGCGGCCCGATTTCTCTTTGCAAGAATTGATGAAAATGCTCCATCCCCGCTTCCATAGGGATTTGGTACGGTCCCGTTTCATTGCGGTTCTGTTCGTATAACGCACGCCGTCCGGCGGTCATCAATTTACAGATCTCATCATCTTCAAGTGCAGTTTCTTTATAGGCAGCCTGTTCCGCTTCAACAAAATCACGTTCAAACAGTGCAATTTCTTCCGGATAGTAAAATTCCACCACGTTCGTGCAACTCTCAACCCCGGTAGGCAGTATTGTGCTGATTACCAAGGTATGGGGATACCATTCGAGCATGATATTGGGATAATAAAGCAGCCATATCGCACCATGCGGCGGTGTTTTTCCTTCCGTCTGTTGCAGCACCTGCTCGTGCCATTTGGCATAAACCGGGCTGCCTGGCCGCTGAAAGCGTGCATTATCGATTGCTATCGTTTGCACACTATACCAGTCGCCAAACTCCCAATCGAGTTGCTCGGTATTCACAAAATGACTTAAACCCGGATGAAATGGGTCAACATGGTAATCTTCCAGATACACTTCAATAAATGTTTTCCAGTTACATGGATACTCATCAATTTGAATACGGTCCAGCAGATAACCGGAAAAGTCAAAATCCTTAAGCACACTCAGATTAGCCATATCTTGCGAAACCTTGCGCTTGCCGTTAAATAACAAACCATTCCAACTTTGCAGTGGCGTCTTATCTAGATTAAGACAAGGATTCTGCTTGAAATGCGGCGCGCCCAGCAATTTGCCGTCCAGTGCATAAGTCCAGCGATGAATAGGGCACACAATACTCTTAGTACTGCTTCTACCTTTCAACAAAAGCGCTTGCCGGTGACGGCAAACATTAGAAAGTAACTCAATACCTTGCCCATTGCGCACCAGTACCTTGGCATTGTTCATCCACTCCGGCACATAATAATCCCCAACATTGGGTACCATCACTTCATGCCCCACGTAGCCAGGACCTTGATCAAACAGAATACGTTTCTCAATCTCAAGGATTTTAGGATCCAAGTACCAATCGATGGGGAGCTGCACTGACATCTCTGTCAGTTGTGAGATCTCAGCCATGTTAGACATATAAATACCTTATATCTCCCGAATAAAAAATTAGCGGCGAAAATACACGAAAAGACAAAAATTTAAAACCAATTTAAGCAAGTGAGGAAAGAAAAATTGAATGCTTCGCTATAATAGCAATCTTTTGGTAGTAAAATATTAGTATCCATTTGCACGTTATGCGTACAAAATTGCGAATTGTACAATATTGAATTATTTAATTAATCAAAAAGAGAGCCTCTTGAATGAAATTTACACACCCGTTAAGAAAGAATTCCTGGATACCCATATTATCCACTCTATTTATTGTTGGTCTAACAGCCTGTGGCAGCGGCGATGAAAAATCAGCCGCGTCGTCATCCTCAACTTCATCATCAACGACGGCGTCTAATAGGACCATGCCTACAGGTCCAGCGACTGGTATTTTGGTTGACTCCCCTGTTTCCGGTATATCCTATGCCGCATCTTCCGGCAAATCGGGCTTAACCAATGATAAAGGCAGCTTTAATTTTAATCACGGTGACAAAATCGAATTTAAACTGGGTGGTTTGACACTGGGCAATATCCCAGGTTCACAAATAGTGACACCGATCGAATTGGCCAACGGCAATGACAATAAATTACAGAATCTGCTAATTCTGTTGCAATCTCTGGATTCCGATAGCGATCTTTCAAACGGCATCGCCATTTCGAGCGAAGCAGCCGCTGCTGTCAAGTCATCGATTAATCTGGAAAGCGATCCGGAAACATTTGCCAGTTCGGCCAATTTAAAAAACATCATGGAAACCAGTGGCATCGAAGGCAATATCAGAACACCCGAAGAAGCCCGCACGCACTTCCTCTCACAAGGCACCGCTCTTCTCAGCGCTCAAATCTGGGTGAGCTATGACAATACAACAGCCAGCGTCCTGCGGATCGCTGCCGACAGCAGCGGAGAATATTTGCAGGGCGATGCCAGACCGGATGATTCCTGCGATGAAAACCGTGTTTGTGGCGGCCGTACCATTTTTCAATCCGGTGTCGAATACGGTGTTGCTATTGCAGAAGAATTTGATACCCGTGGATTCAAACTGACTGGAAAACCCTCCGTTGACACCAACCTGAAGGCTGGATTCTCCAATCCTGGTCCAACCCGCCGGGTTCGCACCGATGGTCTTGAGTTGATCAACTCCGACATCGTCATTGTGCAAAGAGCGCGCGCAGAAAGCAGTGTATTTGGCGAACTGTTCCATATCGCCAAACCGATTCAGCTGAGCGATGAAAATGAAGTGGTAGAAAAGGAAGTCAAAGAAACACGCTACGCAAAAATTGATAACGATCCGTCTGGTATCACCGGCGCATGGGCCTATGACGAGCATGCCATCCAAACACAAACCTTGGTTTTCTTTCCAAACGGCAAATTTCTGATGATTGACCCGACCGGCGCTACCCAGCGGGCAGATCAAGCAAAATGCGGGAAACCCGGTATCGAATTTGCTTCCTACGCGTATAACAAAGGTGCCAACAAGCTAAACTTATCCAGTTTTACGTACAACACCAATGGATGCGCTGGCTTCTCTGATCTGGACAACAATACGGCAATCGGCTTCTCGATCAGTTCTGATGGAAATACCGCCAAACTCGAAAAACCAGGTGATGAATCGGTGACGGTCTATCGGGTTTCCAGATAACACGGTTACTAATAATAAATTAAAAACACTCACCGGAATTGCACGAATTGCCGGTGAGTGCTTTGTCTTTAAGGAAACTCTGAATAACTGTCATATGTCATTCCGAACAAAGTGAGGAATCTTTGGCAATCAATACCATAGATTTCTCGCTACGCTCGAAATGGCAGTTATTCAGAGTTTCCTTAAGGTAGCAAATGCTTTAATCACTCCGGACTAACCTGCCTTAACATCGCCTATGCCTATCATTCGTGTCGCACTTAACGTTCCAGTCGACACATTGTTTGATTATCAATCGGATGAAGCAACCCAGCACGATATCGGCTTACGCGCCTGCGTACCCTTCGGAAAGAAACAGGTAACCGGTGTCATCATCGCGGTCAATTCCGAGACACAAGTCCCAGCTGAGAAACTTAAATCAGCACATTGTATTTTCAGGGAAATAGAACCGCTGCCGGCTGCATCGCTAGACTTATTTCATTTTTGCAGCCAGTATTATCATCACCCGCTTGGCATGGTTGTCATGAACGGCTTGCCCGTCAAGCTGCGCGGCAACAAACCGGTCAAATTGAAAGAATCTTCGAATGATCTTCAATACAGCCTTACCAAAGCAGGCAAACAAATTGATTTATCCAGTATTCCAGCACGTCAGCGCATAGCCCGGCGCTTACTTACCGAATTCCATCACGCGACAACGCTAACCAGTCACCAAGCAAAACAAATCTCGCCACGCGCCGTCAAGTTGTTACAAGAATGGGTACAACAGAAATGGGTGTCGGCAATACCCTTTCCTCCATCTGCGGTGAAAAAGGCTGCAGCAATCCCAACGTTGACCGCCGAGCAGGAAATTGCTGTTAATACCATTACAACCGACATCCAGCAATTCAATACCTGGCTGCTGCACGGTGTTACCGGCAGCGGCAAAACTGAGGTTTATCTCAGAATCATTGAACACATACTTGCTCACGGTAAGCAAGTACTGATACTCATTCCCGAAATCAGCTTAACGCCACAACTGGAGGCCGTCTTTCGCGCACGTTTCCCCGCTACCCATTTGGTCAGTTTGCATAGCGGACTCAATGATACGGAACGGCTAACCGGTTGGTTACAGGCGCAACGCGGTGAAGCTAAAGTCATATTGGGCACACGCCTTGCTGTTTTTACCCCATTGCCCGATCTGGGATTGGTCATCGTCGATGAAGAACAAGACAGCTCTTTCAAACAACAGGATGGATTACGCTATTCCGCGCGTGATCTGGCGATTTTTCGTGCCAGAGAAAATGATATTCCAGTGGTGCTGGGATCTGCCACCCCTTCATTGGAAAGTTATTACAATGCGCTCAATGGACGCTACCGCAGTGTGCGTCTGCAATCCCGTGCTATCAAGAATGCCGCATTACCGCTGATTCAGTGTATAGACACGCGCACCAACAAAACTCAGGAAGGTTTATCCGAACCGCTCATCAAAGCATTGGACAAGTGTCTGGCAGAAAAACACCAGAGTCTCGTTTTCATCAACCGGCGCGGCTATGCACCGGTGCTCCTGTGCAAAGCCTGCGCCTGGACAGCCCTCTGCCAGCGCTGCTCCAGCCGTCTGGTCGTTCATTTACGCGATAAAAAACTATGCTGCCACCATTGCGGCCACCGGGAAAACTTTCCCCGCGCATGCCCGCACTGCGGCAATCAGGATATCGCGCCTTTCGGCCAAGGCACACAACGCGTGGAAGAAACTTTGACAGCGCATTTTCCAGCCGCACGGATACTGCGCATCGACCGGGACAGCATACGCCGTAAAAATGCTTGGCAAAACATCCTGCAAGCGATTCATGCGCAAGAAGTCGATATTCTGATCGGCACACAACTGCTTGCCAAAGGACATGATTTCCCGAATCTGTCATTGGTAGGTATTCTGAACGCCGATACTTCGCTATACAGTACCGATTTTCGTGCCAGTGAGCGTTTATTTGCGCAATTGATGCAAGTCGCCGGCCGTGCAGGACGCGCCAATGTCGCCGGTCACGTGCTTATTCAAACCGAGTTTCCTGATCATCCCCTATATCATGCCTTACAGAAACACGATTATGATGCACTGGCACAAACCCTGCTGGCGGAAAGAAAAATAGCCGGATTCCCGCCTTATGTCTATCAAGCCTTATTGCGTGCAGAAGCCCACAACATTGCAATCGTGCTGGATTTTCTTACGCAAGCTGCCAATCTTGCCAAACCGCCCCGCTCCGTTGAACTATTTGATCCGGTACCCGCGCAAATGCTGCGTTTAAAGGGTTTGGAGCGCGCGCACTTACTGATACAATCGTCCTCACGCCGGCAATTACAAGCGTTTATGACCGAATGGTATGCACAAATTAATAAATTGCCCGCACATAAAGTGCGTTGGGTGCTGGACATAGATCCGCTTGAGTTTTGATTTAGATCAGTATTTGCTCTTTGTAATCAGCTCAGCATATTAATTTGAACGATAACTAGAATAAGGAACTAGCCAATGATAGAAAAACATGATTTACACCATGAATTCCCCGAACACTATGATCGCATCCATGAATTAAAGATCAGCAACAGTCATTTCGCGCACCTGTTTGAGGAATATCATTCCGTCAATCGAGAAATTCTCAGAATTGAGGAAGGCGTCGAAAATACAACGGATGAATACCTGGAGGAACTGAAAAAGAAACGCTTGTTATTAAAAGATAAGCTTTATGGAATAATCACCAATACATAGTAATCATTCCGATATTCGCCATCCTGCTATCAAAATAGAGGGGTGGCAGAGCGAATGGATGGTTGTTGCGCGCAAATAATCTTCGCGGCTATTGTGTTAATAATTTATCCAATTGATTCGCAAATGATTTGCGATCATTTTGATTCAAAGTAGACAAACCGCCGGTATCAATACCGCTGGAACGTAAAGCTTCCATAAAATCCCGCATGCTTAATCGTGCCCCTATATTTTCCTGGGTGTATAGTTCACCACGAGGACTCAGCACAAAACCTTCTTTTTTGATGACTTCGGCTGCCAGCGGAATGTCACTGGTAATCACCAGATCGCCTTTTACCAGCCTTTTTACAATTTCGTTATCCGCTTCATCAAATCCGGATTCCACCTGATGCATTCGAATAAATTGTGATGGCGGTATATATACTGGACGATTTGCGATCAATACCAAATGCCGTTTGGTTCTCTCAGCAGCTCTAAACAGAATTTCTTTGATTACGCCGGGACACGCATCCGCATCAATCAAAATTTTCATCGTTTATCACTTGGGGCAGATGGAAAGTAATTAAAGAATCTTATTTTCATCCTTAAGCACCTGTGGCATAGCAGCCTTTAAGTAATAAAACATAGACCATAGGGTTAAAACTGCGGCAATATAAATAAGCCATGTACCTATTTCTTGCGAATTAAAGTTCTCACCGATGCACTCATGATAAAGTAACAAAGGGATGGCGACCATTTGTGAAGTTGTCTTGATTTTACCTAGGAAAGATACCGCAACACTTCTTGACTGACCGATTTGTGCCATCCACTCGCGTAACGCTGAAACAGTAATCTCACGCCCGATGATGATTAAGGCAATCGGCGCATCCAGCCGCCCAAGATAAACCAATACAATCAACGCAGCTGACACCATCAATTTATCAGCAACCGGATCAAGAAAAGCGCCAAACGCGGAGGCTTGATTCAAAACACGCGCCAGATAACCGTCAAGCCAGTCTGTGATGGCTGCACCGGCAAAAATCAGCGTAGCTACCAGATTCTGATTGTCTGGCGATAACCAGGAATGCGGCAAATAAAAAATACCGACAAATAACGGGATAGCGAGTATCCGTAGCCATGTGAGCAGATTAGGTAGATTGTAAGGCATGATCGTAAGCTGATACTGATTGATTAAATGGGTAGCGATCTGGACTGGTAACAGAAAGTAATTATTAATGTATTTCTTTATATATTTTTTCTGCCAGCTTCCGGCTAATTCCCTCTGTTTGTTGTAATTCTTCAATACTCGCGGTTAAAACCCCTTTCAACCCGCCAAACCGGCCTAACAAGCGTTGCCGGCGTTTAGCGCCAACACCGCTGATATTCTCCAGGCTGGAGCTAGTTCTGGCTTTTCCGCGTCTGCCACGATGGCCCTGGATCGCAAACCGATGCGCTTCATCACGAATCTGCTGAATCAGATGTAACGCCGCATGCTCACTGGGTAATTGTAACGGCTTTTCCAGTGCGGGAGAAATCAATTGCTCTAAACCGGGTTTACGTTCTTCGCCCTTGGCCACACCCAATAAATTGGCATCAGAAATACCCAGCTCCTGCAAGGCTTCCTGCGCTGCTGTGACTTGCCCTTTTCCACCATCAATCAGAATCAAATCAGGCAACTGCCCTTCTCCGCTAACAACCTTCTGATAGCGCCGGGAAAGCGCCTCGCGCATGGCGGCATAATCATCACCGGGAGTAATCCCATCGATGTTATAACGGCGATATTCATTATTGCGCATAGAAAAATTATCATACACAACACAGGATGCAACGGTAGCCTCACCGAGGGTATGACTGATATCGAAACATTCAATCCGGTTCAAGCCGGGCATCTGCAATTCCTGCTGCAATGCCAATAAACGTTTTTCCTGGCTAGCGTGCCGGCTCATCATTTGTTTCAGTGCCAAATGCGCATTCTCGGTCGCCATATCGAGCCATACGCGCTTTTCCCCGATCGGATTTAAGTTAATCGTAATTTTATGCCCGCATTGCTCAGTTAATAGATCCTGTATTGCTTCGCGCTCAATTTTTTCGCTCAGAATAATCAGCGGTGGTACGCTTCTATTCAAATAATGCTGTGCCAGAAATGCTTCAACAACAGCTACCGCGGTACAATCATCCGCGTTTTGCGGGAAAAAGCTCTTGTCTCCCAGATGCCGCCCTCCCCTGATCATCGCTAAGTTGACGCATACTTTTCCTGAGCCATCGTTCAGCAGTACACAAGCAACGACATCGGCATCCAGTGCTTTCCCGCTGTCGACAAACTGCTTTTCCCGGATTCTGCGTAAAGCTTGAATCTGATCCCGCAGTGCAGCTGCCTGCTCATACTCCATGCGGTCTGCAGCCTGCTGCATCTTGGCTGAGATAACTTCCATCACTTCAGTTTGTTTGCCTTGTAAAAACAACTCGGCGTTTTTTACGTCATTTTGATACGCCTGCTGAGAAATCTGGCCGATACACGGCCCGCTGCATCGCTTGATCTGAAACAGTAAGCAAGGTCTTGTCCGGTTGCTGAAAACACTGTCCTCGCAGGTACGTAAGCGGAATATTTTTTGTAATAGCTGTATGCTTTCCCGGACTATACCGGCATTCGGATACGGTCCAAAATACTGATGCGTTTTATCCAGCGCGCCGCGGTAAAACCCCAGCCGGGGAAAATTGTGACCGCTCAGAATCACATAGGGATAGGATTTATCATCCCGGAATATGATGTTATAGCGCGGCTTCAGGCTCTTGATTAAATTGTTTTCAAGTAACAGCGCTTCGGCTTCGGAGCGAGTGACCGTTGTTTCAATACCGGTCACTTGCGAAACCATTAACTGGGTTCTGGGCCCCAGATTAGTCTTCTGAAAATAGGAAGAGACGCGTTTCTTAAGACTAATCGCCTTTCCGACATAGATCACTTCGCCTTTGGCATTTATCATGCGATAAACACCCGGCTGATGCGGTAAATTTACACAAAAATCCTTTGCATCAAAATCGGTGTTCGACAAACTGCTTAATCCTGACTACCAAGTAATTTTCCTGCAATCGCCCAATTTTCATCAGGAATCTCATCAAAACTGATATACGTATAGGATTTCGGCTTCTTGGCGATGCGTTCCAGGGTATCGGTCAACTCTGCAGCGATTTGCTTTTTCTGTTCACGTGTTAGTGTTCCGGCAACGCGGATATTGACATACGGCATATAAAATTTCTCCTTTGTTTTTTAGTGATATTCTTATCGATTCATGTCAGTAACAATTTTTTCAAATACTTGTTCAAACATTTCCGCTGTGAGACGTTTGGTTTGTGTATTGTAGCGGCTGCAATGATAACTGTCATAGAGTTTCACGCCATTCTCAAGCGGCAAATGATGGACGGCGCCATGACCGAAAGGATAATCCTTTAGTTTAAGCCGCGCGCTCATTAATGCCGCTTGATGCGCGACTGTCCCGAGCGCAAGTAATGCTGTGCCGTCTTTTTGAACAAATTCGTTGATTTCTGTTGCCAGATATTGGTTACATTGCTTAATTTCCTGAGGAACGGGCTTATTTTCTGGCGGCAGGCACTTGACCGCATTGGTGATGCGGCATCCAAGCAGTTGCAGCCCGTCATCCGCAGAAACGGATTCTGGCTGAGTGGCAAAACCAAATTTATGCAATGTCTGGTACAGTAGAATTCCCGCAAAATCACCGGTAAATGGCCGTCCTGTCCGGTTGGCGCCGTGCATGCCGGGTGCCAGACCAATAATCAATAGTTTCGGATGAATATCCCCAAAAGCGCTGACGGGCCGTGCATAATAATCCGGGTGCTTGGTTTTTACGGATTGCAAGAAATTGGATAAACGTGTGCATTGCGTACAATCAAAAGAATCCAAAGTATTGCAGTGCTGCGTTAAAGAATTATTCGTCATGAATGGGAATCAAAGTAATTGGTGATAGCGCAAGGTTCAATCCGTTCAACATGGAGTTTTTGTTAAACTTCTTTTGATAAAGGTACACTGTATTAACCATAAAAATACAAAAGGATGCTATTTAGACTGAGGCCGTAGCCGGTTTTAGATCGAGTCACTATGTCAAGCACCCCCTCAAAAATTGATTATTATTATATTCGGTTCTGGTCAACAATCCTGCTGCTCATCGCAATCATACCTGGTATAGCTGTGGCGCAAGAATCATTCGATATCACAAAAAATTCAACAACCGTGATATTGTCGGCACCGGACACTATTAAAGAATTTCTTGCAAAGTACTTTAAACTCCCAGCAGAACCCTTTGCTGACAGTACTGCCGAGAAAACTTTTCTGTATCGCGCGCAAAAAGAAATTCGCAGCTTACTGGCAACAGAAGGTTATTTCTCGCCCGTAATTACATTGTCGCACCAGACTCAAGGGGAAGTTACAAAACCCGAAATCCGAGTCGATCCCGGCGTAGTAACGCGCATTGGCGAGGTTTCCATCGTGTTTCGCGGTGAAATCATACAAGAAGACGCCAAATACCGGAAACGCATTGAACAACTTCGTGCCGCATGGTCTTTACAAGCGGGCTCACCCTTCCGTTCTTCCGAGTGGGAACAAGCAAAAGCGACTTTATTATCTGACATCACACAAGAAGATTTTGCGGCAGCAAATATTGTTACCAGCCAGGCAACGATTGATCCCGATCATGCACGTGCGGATCTCTCCATAATCATTGATTCCGGGCCCATTTTTTATTTGGGTGCGATACAAATAACCGGATTAGAACGATATAACCAGGCATTGATCACTAATCTCGCGCCATTTAAAACCGGCGATGCGTATCGACGCGAACTACTGCATCTGTTTCAAATTGCACTTCAAAAAGCGCCGCAATTTAACACGGTCTCCGTCAACATTTCTCCCGACACATCCCAACACAAGTCCATTCCTGTTCAAGTCGTTTTGACTGAAGCGCAATCGCAACGTTTCGCATTTGGCGGCGGTTACAGCTCGAACAACGGGGCACGCGGTGAGATCAATTATCGTAATCATAATTTCCTGGATCGCGCCTGGAATTTGACGAGCATGCTGCGTCTAGAGCAAAAACGCCAAACCTTTTTTGCTGGCATTGATACACTTCCCGATCAGAATAATATCAATTATTCATTAATCACCAGCCTGCAAATGACTGACATTCAGAATTTGAAGACGAATGAACAAAAAATTGGTATGACGCGCAATTATCAAACGCCAGAAATTCAAATGCAGTTTGGAATGAATTGGCAACGAGAAAATAAACAGCCTGCGGGTGCAATCAACCAGATTAATGAAGCTTTAACGCTGGACTGGCGCTGGCGGCGCCAGATTGTCGATGATCCGCTTAATATCCGGCGTGGTGATGTGACCGAGATTCGTATCGGAGGAGGCAGTCAGCAACTCCTATCAACCCAGGATTTTGTACGCACCTATGCGCGACATCAAAGCTGGTGGCCGGTTGGCTCTCAGGATGTCATTTTTCTGCGCGCGGAAATTGGTTACACGCTTGCTTCGTCACGCTTCGGAATTCCTCAGGAATATCTATTTCGTGCGGGTGGTATTCAATCGATTCGCGGCTATGACTTTAAAAGCATTGGGGTGCAGGAAGGCAATGCAATTGTCGGCGGCCGTACCATGGCAACGGGCACCATTGAATACACGCGCTGGATAACGCAGCAATGGGGTGCCGCTGCTTTTGCGGATATCGGTAGCGCTGCGGACAGCTGGCAGAAAATGCATCCGTTTATAGGCTATGGCGGCGGCGTTCGCTGGCGCAGTCCTGCAGGACCTATCGCGCTTGATCTGGCCCGGGCGCATGAAACCGGCACGTTACGTTTCCATTTCTCTATGGCGGTTGCATTCTAAACTTTGACCATGACCAATCAACCGCATAGCAATCAGAATCCCAAGCGGATCAGTCAGAAATTCAAACGGCTGATCGGTGTGCTCTTAGTCTTGCTGGTGTCCGTGTCGATAGCCGGGTATTGGGTATTGAACAGCCAAACAGGGTTACAAGGAACGCTCTCGACAATCAATCGATTGAGTTCCGGGGCGATTCAATTTGAAGGAATTCAGGGAACACTGCGAAACATTCAAATTAATAGCATTCATTTTGCCAATGAGGAATTTCAGTTAACACTGCACAACACCCACGTAACCTGGAATCCCAATGATTTGCTTCAGAAGCAGATAAAAATCGATCGGTTATCTGTTGAAACGATAGATATCCGCATACTCCCTTCACCCACTGCAGCGCCACAGCGCACTTTACCCGAAAACTTATCTCTGCCATTTGCTCTGTCAATTCATGCGATTAAAGTAGATTCTGTGCATTTAATCTCAGCGACCCATGAAAGTTCTACTTTGATTATTTCTGACCTTATGCTATCGGTTGATAGCAATGGGCATTACCACCGACTTAACAATCTGGATTTTCGTACACCTTGGGGGGTTTTCAGTGCTCTGGCAGAACTCAACGGAAATTCTCCTTTTGATCTGTCTGCGCAAATCGATCTGTCTGATGCCCATCAATGGGGCGATGCGCAAGCTGTCATCGCCGGGAATCTGGAGCAGATGAATATTCAGATTCATGCCAAGCAGTCGCACACAAAAAAAGATTTGACTCTACAACTGCAGCCATTTGCAACCAATCCAGTGACACAGTTTCATGCAGTTTTAGAAAGGCTTAATCCGGCTAGTTTTGTTTCGGACGCACCCCATGCCAGCCTTTCCGTCATCACAAATTTGATCCAGAATGAATCCGGACAACTTGAAGGCAAGATTCTAATTGAGAATCATGCTGCGGCCACATTGAATGACGGCAGCCTACCCTTTTCCGCAATCAGCGCGCAGGCGCGCATCACTGCAGAAATCCTGCAGTTGCAGGATTTCCATGCGCAAATTAAGCCCGGCGAAATTGTAAGCGGGGATCTTATCTGGCATTTAGAAGAAGCTTCCGGGGCAGCCAATCTGCTTGTCAGCAAAGTAAATCCGCAGCATATCGATAGCCGCGTCCGCGCAGCCCAAGTTTCGGGTGAAATTAAATTGGAAGGCAATGCGCAAACACAGTCTGTCCGTATCCAGCTCAAGGATAATTCAATCAGTTTCAATGCGGCAATAAAGCGGGATGGCGAGCATGTTACGCTCGAGCAATTTAATCTTCAGCGCAGCAAATCACAATTAGCCGGGCAAGGGAAATTCAATCTCGGCAATGAACAATCATTTGAACTGTCAGGGAATCTAGAAAATTTTAATATTGCTGATTTTATCCAGGCACCGGATTCTAATCTGAATGCAGCGATCCAGCTATCTGGTCAATTGTCTCCAAGAATCTCTGGAATATTGAAATACACGATTCAAAAAAGCCGCTTAGAGAAATTCCCGGTAACAGGAGCCGGTCGGATTGCATTCAATGGATTGGACCAGATTAAGGGTAAGGCAGAACTAAATATCGGATCCAATCATTTTCTGGCACAAGGCGGCACCGGTGAATCCGACGAAACCTATCAACTCGCTGTGAATGCGCCCGCTTTAGAACACCTCGGCTTTGGTTTGGCGGGCGATTTACAGACACACATTCAGTGGAACGGAAACTTTCAGTCACCCGATCTTGATCTCAAGATAAAAAGCCGGCATCTCCACTTACCGGGAAATCAACACCTCTCAGGGCTAGTTGCCGATGGAAGTTTAAACAATGGAACTATTTCACTCAAAGCAACTATTGGAAACTATGCTGCCAGCGATAAAGCAACCCTGCAGCACGTGGAAATAAACGTCGGCGGAAAAATTTCTGACCATACGCTACTGGCTAAAGCACAGATAAATGATATTTCCAAAATCCAATTAAAAGCCGTAGGCGGCCTAGACAAAAAATCACCCGCTCAATCCCTGCGCTGGAACGGGCAATTAGCCGAACTCACCTCCACTGGAAAAATACCCGTTCGCTTAACAGCGCCAACAACTTTGGCAATAAATTCGGAATTGGTGTCGCTCGGCCATACAAAATTGTCTGTTTCCGATGGGTTCTTAAGCATCGATCAATTGCACTGGACACCCCGGGAATGGAAAACCCAAGGTCATTTTTCAGGCATCGCTTTACTGCCGGGCGAACACCAGGACTCAAATCAATCGTCGTTACATTTAGGCGGTCATTGGGATTTTGTTTCCAATTCGCAGTTAACCGGCAATTTGCAAATACAACGTGAAAAAGGGGATTGGTATTTACCCAACGAAATATCACAGCCTTTGGGCTTGGAGGTGGCCCGGCTCAAAATCGTCGCACAAAATGGCAAAATAACCGGCAAGTTTGAATTAGCTAGCCAATCTATCGGCACTGCCAAAGCGCATTTGTCCGTACCGGTAAAACAATCGAACAATAGCTGGACTATTCCCGATGAAACACCGCTGAACGGGGAAGTCATTGCCAACATTAAGGACCTGAAATGGATTGATTCCCTTTTAGGCAACAGTGTAAGTACCAATGGGCAACTTCAAGTTCAGGCAACTATACAAGGAACGCTCAAGCAGCCGGATTTTAATGGCCGCGTTTCCGGCACGCAATTGAGTGTGGTGCTGCTGGAGCATGGCATAAATTTGCAGCAAGGCAGCTTGGTTGCCAATTTCCGTCAATCGAACTTAAAGATTGATCGGCTGCACTTTATTACACTGCACGAAGCGCCACCGGATGAGCGGTTGCTAAAAGATGTCAAGCTGGATAGCGCATCGGGCTCTTTAGCAATCACCGGAAACATTGGGCTTGTTGGCAATGAAAGCCGGTTAGAGTTTGAAATGAATCAACTCCCTTTCACACACAAAACAGATTATTGGATCATCGCATCCGGTTCCGGTCAGGCCAGGTATCACAAAAATAGTTTGAGCGTGACAGGCAGCCTAGCGGCAGATGCCGGCTTATTGTTGCAACCGCCGCAAGATCGCCCGGAATTATCGGACGACATTGTGTTTGTGAACAGCCCCCATACTGCCCCGCAAAATTTGTCGCTGCTGTTGGATATAGCCCTCAATTTAGGAGAAAAATTCTATCTCCGCGCAGCCGGGTTGGAAGGCCGCTTAGCGGGCCAATTACAGGTTCAGAATGATAAAAATAATACGCTTAAGGTGCATGGCGCCATTGCAGCAAAAGATACCACTTTTAAAGCGTATGGCCAGAACCTTACGGTTCAACGCGGCATTGTCAGCTTTCAAGGCCCCCTGGATGATCCCGGGTTAAATATTCTGGCCGTGCGGGAAGGCTTAGCAGTAGAAGCCGGCGTTGAAATCATGGGTTCGGTGCGTCACCCGAGGGTGACATTGGTATCGACTCCGAATGTTCCCGATACCGAAAAGCTTTCCTGGATTGTTTTAGGAAGAAAACCCGACCCCGGCGGATTAGACACTTCGGTATTACTGGCAGCCGCGGGTTCTATACTGGGCGGACAATCCGGCGGCGGAATTACGGAACAGATTACTAAGGCACTGGGTGTCGATGAAATTTCATTCAAGCAAGCAGGACTCGGCAGTTCACTAAGCGGACAGATCGGTGTGGTCGGAAAGCGTATTTCATCGCGTGTTTATTTGAGCTATGAGCGCAGTCTGGCGACAACCACCATGGGAATCACGAAACTGACTTACAATTTGACTCCAAAAATTACTGTTGTGACACAAGCAGGCGAGGATAGCGCGATTGATTTGTTTTATACATTTCAGTTTGATTAGAACTAATTTTCTGTACTGAACGGATCAGATCACTATCAAAGAAAAATGACGACTGAAATATACCAAAGCAGAAAAAGACTAGAAAACGACGATTGGAGTTATTCTTCGCTAAAGGGATACTTTATGATAGGCCTTGATGTTCTTGACGGTCGTAAACTATTTGTTTATAGTCTGTGAATGATTCGAAGTTTTGCCACCTCAGAAACAGAGCAATTTTATTCCATTGGCAAATCGCGCCGGCTTCCGCCGGATATTTTGAAGCGCGCAGCAATGCGTTTGATACAACTAAACGCAGCCACACGAATCGAAGACTTACGTTTGCCGCCGTCAAATAAGCTGGAAACATTAACACAGGATCGCACCGGGCAATGGAGTATTCGTATCAACGACCAGTGGCGCGTATGTTTTCGCTTTGAGAATGGCGATGCATTTGACGTCGAAATCGTAGACTATCATTAAGGAACGCTATTATGATCAAACAAGGATTGTCCGCAATTCATCCAGGCGAATATCTGAGCGAAACCCTAACAGAATTGAATATTTCACAGGCCGATTTCGCCCGCGCTATCGGCGTTTCCTCGATGCGCATCACGCATATCATCAAAGGCACACGTCCGGTCACAGCAGAACTGGCTCTACTGATCGGACGCGCTTTGGATCAATCGCCGCAATATTGGCTCAATCTGCAAACCGCTTATGATTTAAAAATTGCCGAGGCTAGCCTTGGCGAGCTGCTGAACGAGGTACATTTGTTGGCACGGGTTTAATCAATGATACTGCGCACCCTGCTCTTTCCAGAGCAATAACAAGAAAGTATGTAGGATGGACGTAAGGAAGCGCATTTGTCGAGAATGATGCGCTTCACTTTGCTCAGCACATCCTACGGACCCGTTGTCACGCAAGCAGGCGAAGACAGTGCGATTGATCTGTTTTATACATTTCAATTGATTAGATCTGATTTTCAGTAATGATTGCATCAGCAACTTCAAATGGCTATATTATTAAACCAGACTCTAATGGGGATAGCCTCATACACAAATGATAAGTATGCGTGCAAGTAACATCGTATAACCTGTTCCAGCGACTGCTGAAATAACCTCGCCAATCATTTGCTGTTTTCCCCTATTCGTTGAATAGTGCTTGTCTTAAGCAGGGAGAAGCTGATGGCATTATCGCAGAAAAATGAACCCGGCATGGCGTTTGTCGGCGTACTGTTGCTGATTGTATTCGGTATCATGATATTCAATGACCAGCCAGTTCAAAGTCCCCGCCCTTACGATACGCCTTATCCGCAACCGTTGGATCGTCAATTGGCTGATTATTCTTACGAAAGCTGGCTGTGGGAAGATCCTTTCGACTTCAAACCAGGCGACCTCAAGGAAAGAGATTTGTATCAGATTGATATCGGAGAAGATTTAGGTCGACTTATCGGCTTAAACAAAGATAAAAAGCAAGAGTTACAAATCAGATTGCATAAAAGCCTGGATGGTCATGATTTTTCAGGAGAAGGAAATGGTTTATGTAGCAAAGAACTTGAAAAAAACTTGCGGACATCACGAGACCCGTCAAAATACTGATTTCAGTCGTCAAGATTAACCCAAAAACTGTTGAAAATAAAGAGAATCGTACCCGGCAGCGCTATGCTGTGAATGCAGGGTTGACAGCCTCCGGTTATTCCATCTTAGAATCTAATCGTTTGAATTTTTGTACCAGTTTAAATGAATCAGCTAATGAATCTATCAGTAAGCATATCAAAAAATATAACGTACGCTGGGAACATTTCAGGCATACAAGTAAACCAGACGTTATTGTTGCCTGGATTACTCATGATACTGAGATTAATAGTTTTATAGATAATTTTGGCAAACGTTTGTTCGATTTAAATTTGAATCTACTCGATCCTGAAAATTATTCAGGATTAAATCATGGAATTTATATCTATGCTTTAGATAACTTATTAAATTCAGGAATAAAAGAAAATAAATATGGCATATATCCTCAATTAGTCAAATTTCATCACCACGATCAGAGTGAAAAACTCACAGAAAGACTTAAAAAAGAACTCAATTTACGCAGAATCGAGAAATTATCTGAGGTCGCCATCATTGCAGAACAAGGCTCAGATACTGCCAACAAATTAGCTGAGAGCCTAAAGAATCTTTTTGATCCGGATAATAAAGGTGAAATGCAATTCTCCTACTTCAAAGGATTGGATGCCAACCAGCAGGCTATCAAGAAACGGGATGAACCTGATAATCAAACCAGTGTAAAAAACTGGAGCGACTATTTTTCACTTCATGCTCATGAAAACCCGTCTATCGGTCATGCGCAATTTGACTACTTGCACCGGCTAGCACAGCAAATTAAAGATCATAACAAAACAGCACATACAGCTCCGACTAAAGATCGCATCAAAGCCGTCGGCATTTTCGGCAGCGATTTTTATGACAAGCTCATCATTCTAGAAGCATTGTGGCGGGAAAATCCGAATATTGTTTATTTCACTACGGATCTGGATGCGCAGATGCTGCAACCGGAATATTGGGATTGGGTACGCAACCTCGTCGTAGCAACGCATTTTGATTTGCGTCTTCGCGACGATTTGCAGAAGCAAATTCCGCCTTTCCGTGACAGCCGACAAACCGGGATTTTTTATCAGACGCGTATGATATTTAGCGATAACAAGAAGGATCTTCAAAATGCACAACTATCACCGCTAATTTTTGAAATTGGAAGAAACGGCCCAGTTTATTTACCTCTATCGATAACAAATTTAGGTACTGATTCCATACATCCAAATTATGATCAACAAAAACAACTGATTTATTCTCTGTCATTTGTTTTCCTTATTACTATCGCACTAATACTTACGGAATATCAGATGCGCCCCAATTCGGGAGCACAAACTTTCTGGCTTTCTGGGACGGCAATTTTCTTATTTCTTATTATTGCCCTGCAGGTTTTTTTTCTTCCTACCGACAACGAGCCATTCAGCTTCACTGATGGCATCAGCACCTGGCCGACTATTCTGATACGTACATTTACAATATTGCTGGTACTCGCATTCATTATCAAACTGATTTGGGCGCTTGAAACTAATTTTTATCGCATGAACAGGAGAAGGGGAAAAGAAGCTTTAAATTTAGAAGAAGGATCCAGTCTCAGAGCAATATTCCGTGATACTGATAGAAGAAGATCAGAAGAAGAGATTCTGGATCACTGGGAAGAGATTCGTACCTCAATAATGGATACTTGTTGTAAGAAAAAATGGATCAAGGTATCTATATTTTTTATGCTATTTGGCATAGCTTCTTATGTCCTTTCTACGTTATTCGATTTTGATCCAAGAAACTATCAGTTCATATATTACGTTTTCATACTTTTGGAAATCATTTTCGCCTTAATTCTTCTATACCCTGAAAAAAAGCTAGAAGACATTGAAGAACTCAAATCGTGTTTTGCAAAACTTTCTCTATTATTAAAAAAGATAGTATCTAATAAAATACTTACTATATTGATTTTTATACCGACCTTATTTGTATTTCTGAATATCCTAACACATCCAGAATTGACCCCTCTTATCGCAACTTTATTGATTTTTTCCCTCCTGATTTATTCAGAAAAAGATGAAAATGAAAAAATGAAATCCATTCAGGAATGGGTACAAAATGATTCGGGGCCTTTTAAGAAAGAGACCTTTCTTTGGAAAGAATATCGGGAACACGGCATGCTTGAACAACGCCTATTGCGAACCACCATCATGTGGTTGATATTTATGAATATTGATATTTTTCTGACACATATGTTTACTGAGCATTCATCGTTCTGCCGCGGTTTTTTTTCCTGCGATGTGATGGATGATCTGACATTAGTCTTTAGCAGCTCTTTCGTCATTTTTCTAATATTACTTGTACTAGATGCTCAAAGGCTTTGCATTCATTGGATAGAAAAATTGCGTACCCAGCATCCATTACTAGTTGACGAGACAAAACTTAATAAAGCACCCTACTGCGATATGCTAGGTTTAATAGATAGTAAAAAAGCAATAAATGATCCATCGCAATCCCTAGAAGAAATCATCACGTTGGTCGCAAAAAGAACGCGTGCTGTCGATCAGCTTATTTATTTTCCGATTATCGCTTTGATGCTGATGTTTTTTGCCAGAATAGTATATTTTGATTTTCTGGAATTTCCGATCAGTAGCGGAATCACCTTTACCATCTGTATTTCTTTGCTTCTATATGCAGGACTGAAACTCAGATCTGAAGCAAACAGATTAAAATTGAATGTTATTGACACTATTGAAAATCAAATAACTTCGATTGATATAAAAGATAAAAAAGAAATGATCAGGAAAATACAAGAAGTGAATTATGGGGCTTTTCAACCCATGTCAGAACAGCCCGTCGTTCGCTCCGCATTATTGTTATTGGGTTCACTCGGCCTTTTTGCGGCTGAATATCTGATGTTGTTCGGCTATTAGTCTGCCATTCCTGGGAACTGATTTCAGGCTAATCTCATTTCCCAGATTGCCAATTTATCCATATCTCTTCCGGTTGCGCCGACGCTTGCCATGCGCGCGCCGGGCTTCAGCTTCGGTAAGCGGTGCAGGTTTTTTGTCGGCATAGGGATTGTGTCCGACTTTAAAATCAACGCGCAACGGCGTGCCCTTCAGTTTAAAAACCTCACGGAAAGTATTTTCCAGATAGCGCCGGTAGGTTTCCGGCACATGGTTGAGCATGGTGCCATGCACGATGATGAGCGGCGGGTTGGAACCGCCCTGATGCGCATAGCGCATTTTGGGGCGCGACATGCCACCGCGCGGCGGCGGGTGTTTCTCGATCGCCGCAATCAATGCACGTGTCAATTTAGGCGTTGATAAATCAGCCATGGCAGCCGCATAGGCTTGATCAATCGAAGGCAACAGATTTTTCATACCGCTGCCGTGCAATGCAGAAATATAGTGCAATTGTGCAAAGCTCAGAAAAGCCAGTTTACGCGTCAGTTCACGTTTAATCGTATCGCGCTGGTATTCATCCAAGCCATCCCACTTGTTAACTGCGATGACCAGCGCGCGCCCTGTTTCCAGTATAAATCCGGCAATATGCGCGTCCTGATCGGAAATCTCATTTTTTGCATCCAATATCAGTACCGCAACATTGGCATCTTCGATAGCTTGCAACGTTTTGATGACGGAGAATTTCTCGATGGTTTCGAACACATGGCCACGGCGCCGCAAACCCGCCGTGTCGATCAATGTATAGTGTTTGTCCTTATGCGCAAAATCGATGTAAATACTGTCGCGTGTCGTTCCCGGTTGATCAAATGCGATCACTCGTTCTTCGCCTAGTAAGGTGTTGATGAGCGTCGATTTCCCGACGTTGGGACGACCGACGATCGCAATTTTTGGATACTTGCTCTCGAGCGGTTCTTCTTCGACATCAGGAAAATCCGCTAACGCATAATCGGCCAATTCCTTGATATTGTCGCCATGGATCGCTGACACCGCGCAAGGATCACCCAGACCTAACTCATAGAACTCAGCGGTGACGACGGCTGTCGCCATACCTTCCGTTTTATTCACGACCAGCAGAATTTTTTGCCCGGATTTGCGCAATTGTTCGGCAATAATTTTGTCATGGGCCGTCACACCTTGGCGGCCATCCACGATAAACAGTACTTTGTCCGCCTCATCAATCGCTTGCAATGTTTGCTTGGCCATAGCATGCAAGATTCCTTCTTTAACAACCGGCTCGAAACCCCCGGTATCCATCACCAGATAGGGTTTCTCCCCTATTCTGCCTTGACCGTAATGACGATCCCGTGTCAAACCGGGGATATCAGCAACGATGGCATCGCGGGTGCGGGTGAGGCGGTTAAACAAGGTTGATTTGCCGACATTCGGCCGGCCAACTAAAACAAGTGTAGGTTTCATGATTTTTTGCTACCAGTGCCGTACACGCTAGGTGTCATTAAATGGAAAGAATTCATATTTGTGTTACCAGAATCCAGATGAATCGTTAAGATTCAGAGAGACTTACAAGGTCTACTAGCAGGCCGTTGAAAAACTATCTGCGTTGCCGCTGCGGTGTTAAAAACAGACTCAAGATACTCATTTATTAAGCATAAGCTGCGCTTTTTCGTCTGTTTTTGTTTTGTATCGGCTGCCTCGAATACGTTTTTCAACAACCTGCTAGAATTGTGTCGTACTAAAGGCGTAGACACCGCCTTTTGCTGTTTGCACTACAAACCCGTCAGGCAATAAACTCGCCGAGTTCGGAATAATACTGCCATCGGTGGCCGAACGCGCTATCAAGGCGCCATCATAATTCCGTAGTAAATTGACATACCCTTGATCATCCCCTACCACAATGTATTGGCCTTTGATGATAGGTCTCGTCAGCTTCTTACTACCTAACCGGCTCTGTTTCCACATGCTGGCACCGCTGAGCAATTCATAGGCAGCAACGACACCTTTCTCTTCGGTTACATACACATAGTCATTGTCCATAGTCAAACCGGCGCTGCTGGATGATTCACGCGCCCAGATTTGCGCGCCATCATTAATCGCAAAGCAGGCGACACGTCCCTGATATGCTGCTGCGCAGACAAATCGATTATTAACCACCGGGGCACTGGTAATATCCGTCATGCGTTCCAGTTCAGTGACACCACGCGGTTGCGAAACGGCGACCTCCCAGCCAATATTGCCATTAAACAGGCTCATAGCCACCATTTTTCCACCCGGAAAACCAGCAAACACAGCGCCATGTGCAATCGTTATTCCAGCAGTGCTTCGGACAGTCAATGGAGGTGTAGCGCCCTGATAAACCCATTTGCGCTTTCCATCAATGGCATCGAGACCAAATATCCGGCCATCGACAGTACGCACAACTACGATATTATTTTGTACTTGCGGTGGACTGAGAATTTCACTAGTGACCGTTGCTTGCCATAACATATGTCCGGATTCATTGTATGCAAGTAGCTCGCCTTTAAATGTTCCAACCAGAATCAGTCCTTCACCAATACCAACGCCTGCTGAAAACTTATTTTTGGTTTTAATCTGCCATAGCTCTTTTCCGCTAGCCGCATCATACTTCGTCAGCTTTCCTTCTTCATCAGCTGTGTATACTGCGTCATTTTCATAAACGGTATAAAAGGAAGCGATATGATTCTCACTGACTTTATTTTTCCATTTTAAAGGAATTGGATCAGCTGCCTTTAAAGCATCGAGCTCTTCTTTTTCATAAACGATGACTTCTTCCTTGACTAATATATCGGATAGCTGCGTACTCATCGATTCAATGATACGCATATCAAAGGGATTCATCGTGCTGCCACAACCTGATAGCAACAAGGTGAATATCATCCAATAGAGTAATATCTGCCAGGATCTGGCAGAATTCAACAGACAAGTCACTTCTTGATAATTAATCGGAATCGCCTAGTCCATCCAGTTTCATTTGAACAATATTGTAATAATTGTTATTTTTACTTAACTTATCGATAGCAGTTTGATAACTTAGCCGTGCTTCTGAAATTTTCTTTGCCGCCACCTGAATGTCACCTTTACGATCCCAATATAATCCTGCAAAGGACTCACCGTGCCCGGCACTCAAAAGCCGTAATGCTTCGTCGTATTTTCCTTCATCGAGCAAAATACCGGACATCCTCAAACGCGCCAAATCGTGCAGTTCTGCTTCTTTCGCATAATCAATGATCCATTGAAGGTTTTGTATAGCACGTTTATTGTTGTTTGCCTGCACATCGGCTTGTGCAGCAATCAAGGCGGCGCGAGACGCATAGCCGCTGGATGGGAATCCTTCTGTGAGCAGCTGAGCCGCGTCATTAATTTTTGCTGGATCATTTGACGATTGAACTTGCTGTACCAGGTTGTATAAATCGGCTGCCTGTTGTGCCTGTTGTTGTTGATAATACTTCCAGGCTTGCATGCCGCCAATCGTTACCAGCAGGACTGTTAGGAAAACAGTGATCGCCGTGCCATACCTGTCCCACCAGGCCTTGAATCCATCAATTTTTTCCCGTTCTTCAAAACTATAAGTTGCCATTATATCTTCCTGAATAAATACTAAATGATATGAACACTAAATTTACTAAAGATTGCAATTTACTGTGTTAAGTAGCGAAATAGTAATGCTACGAAGGTTGTTTTCTGATTAAATCGGTGACCATGTTTAACTTAACACTGGCTTGCTCGATGGGCTCTCGTAGCGGTTTAATAGTTACTTCCTGTGCATTCACTTCATCATCACCAATAATCATTGCATAATTGGCACCAGTGGCATCAGCTTTCTTCATCTGCGATTTAAAGCTGCCACCCCCGCAATGTAATACGACATTGAATCCTTCATCGCGAAGAGATTCAGCGCATTTCCAAGCATAATCCATCACTTGCTCACCTTGATGAACGATATAAATATCGGGTACAGGTTGCGTGATCTTTTTTCCGCACTCTTGCATCAACGCTAATAATCGTTCTATACCCATTGCAAAACCACAAGCTGGAGCGGGTTTTCCTCCGACTTGTTCCAGTAAACCATCGTATCTTCCGCCTGCACAAACGGTCCCTTGCGCGCCTAGCTTATCGGTTACCCATTCAAATACCGTGCGGTTGTAGTAGTCTAGCCCTCTTACCAAGCGTAAATTAATCTCAAAATTAATACCTTGCTCACGCAGTATATGCTGCATTGCCTCGAAATGGATGCATGATTCAACGTCCAGATCATCAATCAATTTTGGCGAATTCTCAATGATTTCCTGCATTCCGGGATTTTTGCTGTCAAGTATGCGCAGTGGATTAGTATGCAGACGTCTTAATGAATCTTCATCCAAGCTATCACGATATCGCTCAAAGTATTTGATCAGCCGGGCGCGGTGCAATGCACGTGATTCAGCATTACCCAATGTGCTGATTTCAAGACGCAAGCCCGAGATTCCCAATAAATCCCACAAGCGTGAGCACATGACAATCAATTCCGCATCAATATCCGGTCCGGCATAACCCAACGCTTCGACACCCACTTGATGAAATTGCCGGTAACGCCCTTTTTGCGGACGTTCATGCCGGAACATCGGACCGGCATAATAGAGCCTTTGTGGACCAGCATACAATAGGTTATGTTCGATGACAGCACGTACACACGATGCCGTGCCTTCAGGCCGCAAGGTCAGACTATCATTGTTGAGATGGTCAATGAAGGTATACATCTCTTTTTCAACGATGTCAGTCACTTCACCAATGGAGCGGATGAATAAATCGGTCTGTTCTACAATAGGTGTCCGGATATTCCGGTAGCCATAGGCAGCGAGCCATTGTTGCACCGTCTGTTCAAAATAGGCCCAAAGATAGGATTCGTCCGGGAGAATATCATTCATCCCGCGAATTGCTTTAACACCAATAGTCATCAGACAGCTTTTCTCGGATACTTTTCGCTAACATATTTATCGACAATCTGGCGAAATTCGTTGGCAATATTATCGCCTTTTAACGTTACGGTTTTTTGCCCATCGACAAACACCGGCGCTACCGGATTCTCTCCGGAACCCGGCAAACTGATTCCGATATTGGCATGCTTGCTTTCACCGGGGCCATTTACGACACAGCCCATGACCGCCAGAGACATGTTTTCAACCCCATCATATTGCTCACGCCAAACGACCATTTCGTCACGTACATAGGCTTGAATACTTTCTGCCAGTTCCTGAAAATACGTGCTGGTGGTACGGCCGCATCCAGGGCAAGCGGCCACCAGCGGTACGAATGCACGTAATCCCATGGTTTGCAGAATTTCTTGCGCGACAATAACCTCGCGAGAACGGGTTCCACCCGGCTCGGGTGTTAATGAAATGCGGATTGTGTCTCCAATGCCCTCTTGCAGAAGTATTGCCAATGCCGCTGTAGATGCCACAATACCCTTGGATCCCATACCTGCTTCTGTCAATCCCAGATGCAGCGCATAGTCGCAACGTGCAGCCAAATCGCGGTAAACCATGATCAAATCTTGGACACCGCTTACTTTACAAGATAAAACAATTTTATTGCGGTTAAGGCCAATTTCCTCGGCCCTGGCAGCGCTTTCCAGTGCTGAAGTGATTAATGCTTCCCGCATAACATATTTGGCGTCTTGTGGATTACTGGAAGCCGCATTTTCATCCATGATACGCGCCAGCATTTCCGGATCCAGACTTCCCCAATTGACCCCAATTCGCACCGGCTTGTCATACTTACAAGCTGTTTCAATCAAAGTGGCAAATTGCTCATCGCGTTTCTTACCCTGACCGACATTTCCAGGATTGATGCGAAATTTTGCCAAAGCCTTCGCACACTCAGGATAACTGGTCAGTAGTTTATGACCATTGAAATGGAAATCGCCTACCAGAGGCACATGGCATCCCATATCATCCAGGCGTGCACGAATTTCCGCCACCGCACTTGCAGCTTCCATTGAATTGACCGTAATACGAACCAGTTCAGAGCCAGCACGCGCCAACTGTGCGACCTGTTCGACAGTAGCAGTTTTGTCAACCGTATCCGTATTGGTCATTGATTGCACTACGACTGGCGCACCGCCACCCAGCATTACTGTACCAACCCGGACACCCACGCTAGACCGGCGATTTGTAGAAGTACTATTTTCAGGCATAATTTAACTGTATTAAGATCAAAAAATTATTACAAACGCTTTTACTCAAGTGTAAAACGTGCAGTTCCGTCTTGCCGCTTATAAGAAGCGATATCAATTACTTTGTCATTATAGGTGAGATTAACTGCCGATGCATTGCCTATAACAATCGATAATGGTCTTTTACCCGTGATAATTTGTTCACTGCCGTTCTTCTTGAGCTGCTCGAACAAAGAAGCGCCTGTGCCATCGACTACTTTAATCCATGAATCCCCGGTCAATTTAAAATATAAATTACCTGAGTTACTTGGCGCCGCAATTGGTTTCTCAGCACCTGGAATAACGGGCTTGTTTTTTGCTGGAATTGCTTCGGTTTTTTTATCCAGCTCCGCTTCAGAATTTTTCTCGCCATTAACTCGATCACTGGTTTGAGATTGTTGATTGGTTTGAGAACTGGCTGCAGTTTTCACGGTTTCCGACAATGGCAACTGAATTTGTACCGAAGCTGTTCCAGATTCAACTTTTGCTACAGTACTTACAGAACTGGTCTCAGGCGTTTTAATCCACATATCTTTCACAAAACTAAAATAAGCACCCGCAATGAGAATAAGTGAAGCAATAACAACTATTATTTTATTGCTGCCTGCGTTTTCCCGGTTTGAAGTAAACGATATTTGTCTATTCTTAAACGGTGTACGTTCATAAGTTGATATAACAGGAGTAGACTCAGGAAGCAATTGCAGCAAAGGAATTGGGTCTAACTGTACCAGATTGGCATAATTACGAATAAAACCTCTTAAAAAAGTGCGTCCCGGTAACTTCTCATAATTTTCTTTCTCAATTGCTTCGATCTGCTGCACCGAGAGACGTAATTGTCGAGATACATCTTCGATGCTCATACCTTTCATTACTCTGGCCTTGCGCAACAAATGCCCGACGCTTTGGACAACACTCGCGGAATCAATGTCATTTAATTCATTTCCTGCCGGTTTATTATGATCATTGTGGGTATACATATTATTCTGATTGCTATTGTCCTTGATTAGCGCGTTCTGATGATTATCAGAACCGGAAGAAACTGCATCTGAATCAATAATCTGCATGCCAGATAATGATTCGATCTCGCTTTTTTCTGTCTTTAGAATATTTTCACTCGTTGCCCGATCTTGCCAAATCTTTTCAGTGTCATTTTGGAGAGTATGATTTCCAGGCGCTACATTTAGATCAATACTGATGGCAGTAATATCTTCAGGAGATTGATCCTTATTGCCGTTCTTTTCGTTTATTGTATTCATTATCTGATCTTTCCTTCTCGAATCGCTGCTGCTTCTTTGGATTCAGGGAAATGCTTCTGCAATTGAAAAATATAACTATCAACAGCCAGTTGATTACCCATTGCTTGCTCGATCTTTATCGCCAGCATCAGACCTTCAGGCGTTGGCGCATTATTTTGCAGAAATAGAACAAGTTTAGATTGTGCATCGATTAGATTACCACGTTGAAAATCCGCATCAATCAATCCAATCAGTGCAGGTGAATAATTGGGCTGGATGGATAACGCCTTTTGAAAAAAAACTTGTCCTTCGTTGTATTTCTGACGCTTAATTTCACAGATTCCCGCATTGGTATAGGACATTTCCGGCGTCGAATAAAGCGGATCTCTGACAGCCGTCATGAAATGATCAATAGCTTGATCCATGCGTTGAGAAAAACGCTGACATAAAAACCATCCATAATTATTGTGAATCTCAGGGTTCTTAGGTGCCATCCGGATCGCGCGTTCAAAATTATCCAACGCTTTGCTGTTTTCATTTAAGGTCATATTAATCAGCCCCAGTACATTATATGCAAGCGCATAATTCGATTGAGCCTTTAAAGCTTCACTAACTTCTTCTAGCGCAACATCCAATTGTCCTCGATGAAAATATTCCGCAGCCAATTCTGTGTGGATTTTTGCACTCTGAAAAACCCTTTCTGAATTGGCTTGAGCCGACATCCCATCATCTATGGGTTGTTGCACGCAACCACCTAGCCATACAAAATGCATCAATATGAAAAAAATTGACAGATTTTTTTTCACTGAACCGCCTCTACGCTCACACCAGCTGTACGGCGCGTTTTATCCTTTACCTGACCAGCGAGCTGACCGCAAGCGGCAGCAATATCATCACCGCGGGTTTTTCTAACCGTGGTTACAAGCCCTGCTTGCATTAACACATCACGAAAAACACGTACAGTTTCTGCTGTCGAACGCTTAAAACCAGATCCTGGAAATGAATTGAACGGAATTAAATTAAATTTACAGGGTGTATCTTGCACCAATGCGATCAGTTCACGTGCATGTGCGATACTGTCATTAACACCCGCTAACATTACATATTCAAAAGTTATAAAATCACGAGGGGCTGCCAGCAGATATCTCTGGCAAGCAGCTAATAGCTCCTTAATCGGGTATTTTTTATTAATCGGCACCAATTGATCGCGCAAAGCATCATTCGGTGCATGTAAAGATATGGCCAGGGCAACCGGGCAACGTTCACGTAACCGATCAATCGCGGGCACCAACCCCGAAGTGCTCACCGTAACACGCCGCCGTGAAAGACCATAAGCATGATCATCGAGCATCAAATCCAGCGCTGTAACAACATTCTCAAAATTGGCCAACGGCTCACCCATACCCATCATTACCACATTAGTAACAGCTCTGTTTGCTTGGATTGAGGTATCGCTCACATCCGATCGCAGTGTCTTATTTGCAATCCATAACTGCCCGACAATCTCGGCAACTGTTAAATTACGATTAAAACCTTGTTTGCCCGTAGAACAGAAAGTGCAAGCTAAAGCGCACCCAACCTGGCTTGAAACACATAATGTGCCACGATTCGCTTCCGGTATATAAACTGTTTCTATACCATTACCCGCGCCAACCGCTAATAACCATTTACGCGTTCCATCTGTCGCCACATAGTCAGAGATAATCTGTGGTAATTCAATAACCGCTTGATCTGCAAGTTTCTCACGCAAGCTTTTAGCCAGATCACTCATAGCATTGAAATCGGCAGTACTATTTTGGTGAATCCAGCGCAGCAGTTGCCTTGCGCGAAAAGGTTTTTCACCAATTCCAGTGCAAAAATCCACTAGGCCTTTGCTATCATAATTTAACAGATTGATTGTCACTATTCAGAGACTGGTGAGCTTTAACGGGAATAAATACTTAATGTCGGAAAGAAACAAGCGATTTCGACCGCGGCAGTTTCGCGCGCATCTGAACCATGCACTGCATTGGCATCAATACTGTCAGCAAAGTCGGCACGAATAGTCCCTTTTTCCGCTTTTTTGGGATCTGTTGCACCCATTAAATCGCGATTCTTTTTAATAGCCTCATCTCCTTCTAATACTTGCACCATGACAGGACCGGATGTCATGAATGTAACCAGATCCCTAAAAAAAGGACGTTCACGATGCACTGCGTAAAATTGTTCCGCTTCCGACTGTGACAAATGCATCATACGCGCCGCGATAATCTTCAAACCATTTGATTCAAAACGTGAATAAATCTGTCCGATTACATTTTTTGCAACAGCATCCGGTTTAATAATGGATAGCGTTCTTTCAATTGCCATTAAATACTCCAATAAATTAATAAATTAAACATTATATTTTAACAAAAAAACACATCAACAATTCGCAAATACAAATTGTATTGTGTTAAAGGCAAATTATTCTGCAAATTAAGAATAATAAATCAATGCAATATTTTGCAGATCGCGCACGATTATGGATTGATCGCGTGAGTTGAATAGCCTTGCTGTTTCCAATCTCTAATGCCTTCACGATAATAGAAAATATTTGACCAACCCCAATCAATGGCTTTCCGGGTGGCAATTGAACTGCCCATACATAAAATGCCGTTACAATAAATAACAACAGGCTGGTTCTTTTTTACAACGGTACTTAAATTTTGCTCATCGAAACCGCTTTTGATAGGAAGATGATAAGCGCCCGGAATGTGTCCAATTTTAAAATCATCTAGTCCCCTGACATCGATGAAGCGGTAACCTTTATCAAATAATAATTTCGCTGTTGCAGTACTTATGGTGCGCGCACCTTCAATGTTTTCTGGCGCCAAACTCTCCGCTTTTGATGTATTCACAAAGCAGAATAACAAAATCAGAAGCGAAAATAAGATTTTTTTCATTGTATTTACCCTTATCGTATCACTTAATTTCATTATTAAATCATGATTAAAAATTAGTTGAAATCAAACTATAGTTCTCAAGATACTGGATCAGATTTATGTCGCTCTCGAAAATATTTCTTATTTTCATAGTATATTTCTTTATTATTGTCTTCAATCCAACCTGGGTAGCCCAAGAGTGGAACAGGCGTCAAATCAGAGTTTGATGTTAAATTTTGCAATAGAAAGGACTCTAAAATAGAGTCGATTGACTGTAATTGGTTTAATAAGGACTGCGCGAAGAATGCTGCTTTGACATTAAAAATTATTCCTTTACCTGTCATACCAATATAAGGGTTTAATGCTTTCTCATACAACCCATGACCAAAAACAAAGAATCGCATTGATGACAACACTGCTTTACGTTGCTGCCAAAATAATTCTTTCCATTCAAAGTCGTTTAATAATTGAATGAGTGTTTTCTCGCTACTAACAACGATAACACCTGATTCGTCAAACAGCGTCGCAGCATCTCTTAACGTACTACGATGTTTAATTTTGTTTACTGATTCCAATAATTGAGCTTGATAATGCAATTGATTAAGTGCTGATTTTGTACGTGGAAATGTATTCCATACTAAGGCGTTAAAAAAATCATGCCAGTTCTTAGCTCTTGTTTGCACTTGACCGGTTAGATAAATTCTCGATTCGTAGTCTTGCTCAAAACATTGTTTCCCAATGCCCTGAGGTACAAAACAAATTTGTTTCTCAGATTGAGTAAGAACTTGTTGGTCTCTCAGCAGCACCAGCTTATTTAAGTCAGTATGCTCAGGCCATAATGGACAATTTGCAAGATACTGTCTCAAATGCAGAAACGATTCGAACATGGGCGAAATATCCACAAAATTTGGATTCCAATCACGTATGTTCATGCTTGGTTTGGATCCTAACTAAAGGATATGTTGATAAAAAATTAATGATCAATCACAGACAAATCTTTTTTCACATTTTCTGCACGCAAAAGCCTTAAATGCTCCAATCCAAAATGAATAAATGCAAGCGCTGTAAAAATCGGAGCCAGTAGATTAAGTATAGGTACAAACTGAAATAAACCGGTTAACAAACCTAATCCCCATAGTGAGTATCTATTTGATGCACAAATAATCTTCATTTCTTGTTTGCTGGCATGTTCAGATAATGCATCATATCGAAACAACTGCTGGTTCATAAATGCTGCTGCCACAAAAGGAATAATAATTCCAGCCCCAATTGCCCATAGCGGCACTGTAATGACCCAGATCAGTATAAAAATACCGCTGGCAAGTATCGCATTAATGATACTGCCGCTCACGGTGCCGCCATACTCACACTTAAGCTCAGGGTAATAACGATTAGCAACCAGCTTGATCAGTGCAGGCATAACAAAAATAGTTGTAATCAATAAAGTGGTTATCATCACGAGTGGAATGAACACAATTATATGGATTAAGCTTTGAATAACAGAAGTTATCCACCCGGATTCCATATTTTGCAACCATTCGCCAATACCAATTTCATTAAGCACCAGGAGTATCAGTCCAGAAGAGCTATCTTGAAAAACAAAACCGATAATGAGCCAGAGCAGTGTTGAAACCAAAATTGGCCAAATAATAATCCATGCGATCTTAAACCGTATCAGATCGCGAAATGCACTTGCAGTCGCTTTAAAAATAAAAGACATTTAGATTGTCACCAAAAAATGATACATAGGCTTAAAATGGTAATTATCTACGATCTCAACTTGATTTACTAGGCGCCTAATCCTTTACAATATGGTGAAACGGTAAGGTAAGGCAACGCCTACTATTGTTCTTTAGTTGAGAAAAATACTGAATTTCTTTTTGACTATCGCCGTAATAGTCTTAATTATGTAATACTTAAAGTGTTTGCTTTAACTTTCCAGAATCCCAACAATATAGACTTGGATACTAAAGTTCTTAATAAAGGTGCCGTTAAGCAGCCAATGAAATTTGTTATGAGGTATAAAAATGAAAATAGATAAATCTTTACAGCCAGTGTCGACGGTTTCTGTCAGTGATGGAAAAAGGCGCATTGATATCACGCCTAATCCAAGTGCAGGCCAAGAAAATAATGTGCATTTAAGTCCGAATGTTGCGAAACTGCAAAATGTCGACAGCAGCTCCGCTAGCGGCTCGATTATTAACACGGCACGTGTTCAGGAAATCAAGCAAGCAATCAGTGAAGGAAATTTTCAAATAAATCCGGAGGTCGTTGCCGATAGATTGCTTGAAACAGTTAAAGAACTGATACAGTCTAAGAAAGGTGCTATTTAATGACTTCTTCTCAGCCTTTCTTATATTTTATGAAAGAACTAGAAACTGAAAGAAACACTTTACGTGCATTTATTGAAATTCTTAAAAAAGAAGAAAATGCGCTCGTTGAAGGAAAAATAGAAAAAATAGATTACCTTGCCTCCGATAAATCACGTTTAATTGAAGAATTGATACAGTTTGATGATCATCGAAACGAATTCTTACGGAAGCAAGGTCTTTCTTTGGAAAAGAACAGCATCAATGCTTGGCTGAGCGAACAACATACTGGTCAGTCTGAAATAAAAATTTTATGGAATGAATTATTAGATCTGGCAAAAACAGCGCAACAACTTAATCATTCAAATGGTTTGATTATTTCAACTCAGCTGCAACATAATCAACGTGCTTTCACTGCACTACACTGTGCAGCAGGGAATGTTTCTTTATATGGCCCGAAAGGTCAAACTTATATTTGAATTTCATTCTAATACTCAACAATCGGGATTTCAGTTACTTTATCCGGATTCGTTGATAAAATCATAACCGTTACCCGGCGATTTCTTTTTCTACCTTCAAGTGTTTCATTAGTTTCTATGGGTCTATTCTCACCATAGCCAAGTGCAGTAAGACGATGTGCCTCAACACCATTTTCTATGAATAACCTAATCACACTACTTGCACGTGCTGAAGATAGTTCCCAATTTGAGGGAAAATTCTCGGTGTGGATGGGTAAATTATCCGTATGCCCTTCGACATGAATCTCATGCTCATGTCCCTTGATAACGTGAGCAACTGCTTGCAATGTCAAACTTGAACTGTCTGCTAGTTTAGCCTGTCCCGGTGAAAAAAGAACACTGGCATTGATTTCAACAGTAATTCCTAAAGCACTCTGTGTAACTCGCACTTGACCATCCTTTACTAAGGGCTCCAACGCATGGAGAATATTTTTCGCCATGCTTTTCATTTTTTCTTGCTTCTTTGTTTTCTGAAAACTTAGATTATCAATCAGCTTGATTGAGTCAGCCTGACTGGATTGTTGGGTATTGATAGGTGAAAACTCTGTTGATTGAGGAGGTGGAAAATTGGATGGATTATCGTTTTTAAATGCGCTAACCAGCGAAGAGCTCAAGACGCGATACTTACCCTCATTAACCGATGAAACTGCATACATTACAATAAAAAAAGCAAATAACAGCGTAATGAAATCAGCATATGAAACTAGCCAACGTTCATGATTATCCGCATGTTCATCTTCTTTTCGCTTTCTTTTCTTTAACATGGACTATTCAAAAATTCATTGGACAATCAGATATTGCACGTTCAATTTAAATGAAATAACCCTTCAAGCGGTTTTCAATTAACCGGGGATTCTCGCCACTGGCGATAGCAACAAACCCATCAACCAGTATTTCTTGCATGACCACATGTTCATTAATAATACTTTTTAACTTATTTGCTATCGGCAAAAAAATCAGATTGGCTAATCCAACACCGTATATGGTTGCAACAAAGGCGACTGCAATACCATTCCCTAAAAGTTCAGGATCCGACAAGTTCTCCATAACATGAATCAAACCCAGCACAGCCCCTAATATGCCGATCGTCGGGGCATAACCGCCAGCCGCTTCCCAAATCCGGGCAGATTGGCGTTGGTGCGCCTCTAAAGCCAATATATCAATTTCCAGAACCTCACGTAATTTTTCCGGAGTACTCCCATCGGCCAGTAGCTGCAATCCTTTCCTTGTCAAAGGATCCTTTACAACCGGCACATGCGTTTCAAGCGCTAGCAATCCTTCTTTGCGTGATATATGAGCCCAATTGATAATTTGTTTTATTAATGTTTGCGGAGAATTGATTGGCGGAAAAAATACCCACGCACTCATTTTGACTCCATTGAGGAAAATTTTCACTGGGCTTTGTAGCAAAACTGCTCCAACTGTACCACCCATAACAATCAAAAAAGCAGCAACTTGCAGCAAGGAACCAACATGACCGCCTTCGAGAATCTGCCCGCCAATTATTGCAATAAAAGCCAACAAAATACCGATAACACTATTTAAATCCATCTTTGATTTTTTATTCATCGCAGAATCCATTTAATGACACTGGATAATTCGCATGACATCTCAAAGATTTCTTAAACGGCTGCGCAAACGCGCAACTGCCTGCGTGTGTAGCTGACAAACCCTGGATTCACTAACGCCAAGCACTTCACCAATTTCTCTTAAATTCATTTCTTGTTCGTAATGCATCCCCATTACCTGTTTTTCCCGAGGGGGAAGATTATCAATAGCTGTAATCAGCAGATTCCTAAAATTCTCATCCAGAAGCACATTTAATGGATCACCTTCAGAGTCGATGAATAAACGATCCAAAAATGGTTCTTCATCATCCTGCTGAAAATCTTCGTAATAAATTAATTGAGCGCCCCGTGCACTTTGCAAAGTCTCATGGTATTCATCAAGCGACATATCCAATTCCTGAGCCAGATCCTGTTCACTGGGTGCACAGCCTTTGCGTTGCTCTAACAAATTCACCGCAGCTTCTATACGTCGCATTTTTTTTCGTATACTGCGCGGCAGCCAATCTGCCTCCCGCAATTCGTCCAAGATAGAACCGCGTATGCGCTGCGCTGCGTAACTCTCAAATTGCCGGCCATACGAACCTTCATAGCGATTGATTGCGTCAAGCAAACCAATCATCCCCGCTTGAATAAGATCATCAACCTGCACACTTGCTGGCAATCGAGTCATCATGTGATAGGCGATGCGTTTTACCAATGGCGTAAATTCCGTTATAAACTGTTCTTTATCAATAGCTTTAGTTCCGGTCGCAGTATACATATCCAATCACACCATAAAATTTGCCATACTAAGATGGCTTGTCCGAATCAATCGTTGCATGAAATTATCGATTCCCCCGGTATATTTATCCGGGCATGAAGAGCGCAAAACATTCTGAGCCAGATGTTTAAAACTAAGTGCTGCTTGCGAAGCCGGGAATGTTTCAAGCACCGGTCTACATAATTGCGTTGAATTACGTAATTTTTCATCACTTGGGATATAGCCAATATATTCCAGTGTTACAGACAGATATTGACGAGCCACTTTGTATAAATTCTGATAGATGGACAGTGATTCTGTTTCCGAGTCAACTTTATTCACCAGAACAAGGAAATTCTGTTTGGTATATTCCTGGCTCATGATTTTAATCAGCGCATACGCTCCCGTAAGGGATGCGGCTGAACCAGAAATCACGATCATGACTTGTTCTGAAGCTAAACTTAAAGGCAGGACATGGGTTGTACCGGACATTGCAGTATCAATTAACACAATATCAACAGAACCGGTAAGCTCCGCAAAACTTTTAATAAGCCAATCTTGTTCAAGCGGATTCAGCTTGTTTAATGCATGAATGCCGCGCATGGCAGATAATATGATGATATTTTCCGGGCCTTGTAAAAGCACTTGATCCAGTCTTTTATCTTTGTGGATCACGTGTAGCAAATCAAAGCGTGCCTGTAGGCCTAAACTCGTACAAATGCTGTTATGGCAGGGATTCTCGTCAATCAATAACACACGTTGGCCATTCTGCGCTAATGCCGTAGCAAGATTCACCACAATGCTCGTTTTTCCGACCCGTGCTGTTCCACCTGCGATTGTGAAAACACGCGCTGAATCAGGTGCCTGAAATAATGTCAGATTACGTAGCCCTGCCGCCTGATCGTGTAAAATCAATCTAGTCATAGGTAAATCCTGCCAATGCTTTTTCCTCTGATTGTGACGGCGTTCCACCATTCTTAGTTGCCATAATTAAAGCAAACTCCGCATCCCGCAAAGTAAAAGCGGACTCACCCGGGGTCGATTTAAAAATTCGATGCAACAAATAGCGTGGATTAGCGGCATGAATATCTTCCGGGACCTTTTGTCCGTTTGCGACATAATGCAGTGGTAATTTTCTGCGTATGACTACATCCAAAACTACGCCTAAACTGGCAGCCTCATCGACTTTTGTAATGATGCAACCGTAAATACCGCTCTTCTGGTGGGCAGAAATCACCTCATCCAGAGTTTTTCCATTCGATGCAGCACTCAAAATAAGCATACGTTTTACATCGGTGCCACAGTTGCTCAACATCGTAATCTGCTCAGCAACCATTTGATCACGTTGACTCATACCCACCGTATCAATCAACACCATATGCTTGTTTTTAAGCTCCGACAGCGTTAACTGCAAATCATCGGTATCTTTGATGTTGCGCACAGGAATACCCAATAATTGCCCATAGATTCTTAGTTGCTCATGGCCACCAATACGGTAACTATCAGTAGTCAGCAACGCGACTTTGTCTGCACCGTGCCGGATTACACAACGCGCCGCCAGTTTCGCCGTAGTCGTGGTCTTGCCGACACCAGTAGGACCGATCAGTGCATAAACACCACCCTTTTCAATCATGTCATCATTGGCAACTGTACGCAGATTAAAAGCCAATGCGGACATTGCCTGTTTCAGACTTTGTTCATAATCCAGATCGACGGGTAGTCTGTCGACAAGCCGGCGTGATAACATCGGACTAAAACCCGTATCCAACAAAGTACGTAACAGTTTTACTTTTTCTGGCCTGCGCTGCGTAAAGTTTCCCCATGCAACAGTAGCCAACTGATCTTCCAGTGTATTTTTCATCAACTGTATCTCTGCAATAATGTCGCGGGCCAATGACGCGGACATCACATCATTCGATGCTTTCACCGTTTCTGCTGGCTCACTCGCTAAAGAAAGTAGCGTTGAATAGGAGTCAACCACACTCGACTCTTTGTTTTGTCTGTGGTGAGTAATATCATTTGATGACATAGCAGACGGCCCTTGGGTATGCACCAGATCTGACATCTCAGAATCCGCCAGCGCCATGATTTCAACGCCGTCCCTTGTTTTTCTGTTCGATAATATGACGGCATCAACACCAAGTTCTTCTTTAACTTGACGTAATGCTTCTCGTGATGTGGAAGCGATATAGCGTTTTACTTTCATTTGTTACCTCCAACAAGGGAAGTGATTTTGATTTTTCGTGAATCCGGAATTTCTGAATGAGAAAGCACTCTTAATTGAGGTAATGCACGGCGTAAGAATTTCGCCAGTAAGAAACGGATAGCACCTGGTACCAGTAATACAATAGGCAATCCAAGTTTTTCTTGTTGTAGCGCTGCACTCCGGGCTTCTTTTAATAACGTGTCGGCAAGCCCGGGTTCAATCCCGGTGCCTTGAATACCACCAGACTGCATCACCTGGATAAGTATATTTTCCAATTCATGATGTAGGCTCATGACTTGGACCTCCGCGCCTGCGGGGAAAAACTGATCCACGATTGCACGACCTAAAGCCGCCCTGACAATCGCTGTTAATTCAATCGCATCTTGGGTTTGCGTTGCGTGTTCGGTCAGTACATCGATGATGGTACGCATATCCCGGATATGCACACTTTCTTCCAATAAATTGTGTAAGATTTTCTGCACCGTTGATAACGGCAATAATTTCGGAACCAGATCTTCGATAAGTTTTGGAAACTGCGCGTTGAGATGATCAAGAAGCTTTTGTAATTCCTGTCTGCCCAATAATTCGGCAGCATGTGAATGAATCAAATGGTTGATATGCGTGGTTACGACAGTGCTGGCATCGACAACGGTGTAACCATTGATTTGCGCCTGTTCACGCAGTGCAGCTTCTATCCATACAGCAGGAAGTCCAAACGCCGGATCACTGGTCACAGTCCCAGGTAACTGCATAGTGACCCGTCCCGGATTGATCGCCAAATACATACCGGAATAAGACTCCCCTTGACCGATTACCGAGCCTTTGAGTGTAATGCGATAGGCGTTTGGCCGCAGCTCCAGGTTATCCCGGATGTGAATCACCGGTGGCAAGAAGCCGATTTCTTGCGCAAATTTTCTACGTATGCCATTTATTCTTTTTAACAAATCACCTTGCTGCGCTTTGTCTACCAAAGGAATCAATCGATAACCGACTTCTAGCCCAAGCGTATCAATGGGTGTCACATCATCCCAGCTCGCATCTGCTTTTTCTATGGAAGGTATTTCTGGGGCGATTGATTCAATGGTTGGAGCAACTGCAATATTTTTTATCTTTAAATAAGCTATAGAGCCTAAAATAGATGCAATAAACAAGAATACAAAATTCGGCATACCAGGCACCAAACCCATGATGCCCATAATGCAAGCCGTTATCACTAATACTTGCGGTTGATTAAATAATTGACTTAAGACTTGCTCGCCCAGATCTTCATCGGTGGTCACACGACTCACGACTAAACCAGCTGCTGTTGAAATAATCAGCGCAGGAATTTGTCCAACCAAACCATCACCAATAGTCAACATCGTATACTGCTTGGCTGCTGCACCTAATTCCAAATCATGCTGCAGTACACCGACAAGCAATCCACCGATAATGGTAATGAGCATAATCAATATGCCCGCGATAGCATCACCCCGCACAAACTTACTGGCACCATCCATCGATCCATAAAAATCAGCTTCTTGCGAAATATCAGATCGACGCTTGCGAGCCTCATCTTCACCAATCAATCCGGCATTCAAATCGGCATCAATGGCCATTTGCTTACCCGGCATAGCATCCAGTGTAAAACGCGCACTGACTTCAGCAATACGTCCGGCACCCTTGGTTATCACCACAAAATTGATGATGACCAGAATAATAAACACAATCAATCCAACGGTATAATTTCCTCCGACCAAAAAATGACCGAAAGCTTCGATCACCTTGCCAGCTGCATCTGGGCCGGTATGCCCTTCCAGTAATACAACCCGGGTTGAAGCTATATTGAGTGATAACCTTAATAAGGTTGTAATCAGTAGTATTGTAGGAAAAACGGCAAAATCAAGCGGATTTTTGGTGTAAAGACTCACCATGAGCACGATGATGGATATTGCAATATTGAAGGTAAATAGAAAATCCAGTATGAATGGCGGCAGTGGCAACACCATCATAGCCAGAATCATAATAATCAATATCGGACCGGCAAGAGTCTTGAGATTATTGATATCCGTTAAGGATGACAATGCGGCCGTGTTATTCATAGCATGTGTAATAAATACCTATAATAAATCTGCTTAAAATAAAAACCCTGTTGAAATCTATTAAACTGCCTGCTGCGCCGGATCCAGTTCAACAGGTACGGGGACATCAACCGGTGGTTTTGGCGCTGCTCCTCCGTATTCGTTATAGCGCCTTAACTGAAAGACATAAGCCAATACTTCAGCAACCGCGGTGTAGAGTTTTTCTGGTATTTCACTTTCCAGTTCCGCGTGATGATATAAAGCTCGTGCAAGTGGTGGCGCTTCAAGAATAGGTATACGATGCTCTTCGGCTACTTCACGGATACGGGCAGCCAGTAAATGCACCCCTTTTGCAACTACCGTAGGTGCGCGCATAGTTTCACTTTTATAGCGAAGCGCCACCGCATAGTGCGTCGGATTAGTGACAATGACATCGGCTTTCGGTATTTCAGCCATCATGCGGCGACGCGCAGCTTCGCGTTGTAAACCGCGAATACGTGCTTTAATAAACGGATCGCCTTCACTGTCTTTGTGTTCTTTGCGAATTTCTTCCTTAGTCATCCGCAGCTGTTTTGCATGCTCCCAGATTTTATAAGGCACATCGATCACAACAACCAGTAATATGGCACCAATGATCAATAAAAAACTCATCGCCAGAAAATCACCAGCGCGGCTGATGCCTAGATGGACCGGCACGGTCAACAGTGCCATCACAGCCTCTTTGTTGTGCCAAATGACCAATGCTGCGACACCGCCAATCACAACGGTCTTAAGGATAGCTTTCACCAGCTCGACCAAGCTGTGCACGGAAAAAATCCGGCCAAGCCCTTTAATGGGATTAATACGATCAAATTTAGGTATAAGCGCTTTGGCGCTAAACATCCAGCCACTCAATAGCATCGGTGCGAAAAATGCAATAACCAGCAGCAAAAATAATAAAGGCGCCATCGATAGCAAACCTTCAAAAGCAAGTTCATACAAACGATTAAGCATGAGATCTGTTTGAAACGCCAGATCACGTTCCATTTGCATGCCTGCTTTCATGATTCTCAAGAGTTTATCCATCAGGCCAGCACCCATAAACATTATTCCGGCAGCAGCAGCCATCAATAAGGTAAATGTGGTAAGTTCCTGAGAACGCGCAACTTGGCCTTCCTCTCGCGCTTTTTCCAAGCGCTTCGGCGTGGCCTCTTCGGTACGTTCTAAATCACTGTCTTCAGCCATGATCAACTCCAAAATTCTACAAATGAATTATCATTGCAAATGCTCGAATTCAATATAAGGAATAAAGAAGGAATCATCCCCTTTATTACTGAAGCGCCAGCAGCTGTTTTATTTCATACGTGCTATCAAATGGTTATGAGATAACTACCCAGATTGAGGCTTTTAGTTCAGAACGCGCCCATGATTGCGCTTTAACGATTTCTCGATTATTTTCTTGCGGCTATGCATATTACTTTACGTTTTACTCGTTACTTCTTGATAATAAGCCTGTTAATCGCTTGTTTATTAATTCTTATGACAGTTTTACTACTGCGAGGCAGTTTGCCGCAATATGACGGGGAAACAGTTTTGCCGCAATTATCCGCCCCTGTATTTGCTGACAGAGATGGGCTAGGCAGCGTCACCTTAACGGGTGAAAATCGATTAGATCTGGCCATGGCTATGGGTTACATTCATGCTCAGGAACGGTTCTTTGAGATGGATTTAATGCGCAGGCAGGCTGCGGGTGAACTGTCTGAATTATTTGGTGCCGCTGCAATCACGCATGATCTCAAGGCACGTCACTTTCGCATGCGCGCACGTGCGTCAGCAGTATTGAATCAACTTCCTGCAGAACAACGGCAATTACTCGAAGTTTACCGGATTGGTGTTAACAGAGGTATTTCTGCACTAACCATACACCCGTTTCCTTACTTACTGACGCAAACCCAGCCCGCTGTATGGCAGAATGAAGACAGCATCCTGGTGATATTCGCCATGTTTTTTACCTTAAATGAAACGAATATTTATCGTGAACTAAAATTATCCAGCATGCGCGCAACACTCCCAGATTCCGTTTATCAATTTCTGACAATGCATGCGGGGATCTGGGATGCACCACTCCTCGATGAATCCTTTGAGTTACCGGAACTCCCCTCAGCCACGGACATTAACCTGCAAAGCTTGGATGAACATTTATTTAAAGATGAGCGATTCATCACCGAGCAGACACCGGGGAGTAACAGTTTTGCGGTTTCCGGTGCGTTAGCCAACGGCTCTGCCGTAGTAGCCAACGATATGCATTTGACATTACGCGTACCTAATTTATGGTTCCGGTCACGTCTTATTTATCCGTCCGCAGCATCTGCAGGACAACTTCATGACATTACAGGCATCAGCCTGCCAGGTGTGCCATCCATTATTATCGGTTCAAACCGTTATATTGCGTGGAGTTTCACCAACAGCCATGGTGATTTTGCTGATTGGGTGCGGATAAATTTCGATGGGAACGACAAAACACGCTATCTCAATTCAACCGGCTGGCAACCCATCCATATCATTCAGGAGACCATTCGTATTCGCAATGCCCCAGATGAAATACTCACTATTTCCGAGACCGAGTGGGGACCTATTATGGCGGAAGACCATGATAAAACTCCATTAGCGCTCGCATGGACGGCACTGCGGCCCGAAGCAATTAATCTTAAGCTAATTGAACTGGAACAAGTAAAAACAGCCGAAGAAGCCGCAAAGATTGCTCAACTAGCCGGCATCCCGGTACAGAACTTTATTGTCGGCGATCGTAGCGGCAACATCAGCTGGACGCTTGCAGGACGGATTCCTGCACGATCCGGCAACTTTGATCCGCAGCTACCTGCCGACTGGACTTCCCCTAATACCGGCTGGAACGGCTGGCTAAATCCGGAGCAATACCCGCTGATTACTAATCCCGCTTCGCATCGGCTATGGTCGGCCAATTCGCGCACCGTTTCCGGCAATAAACTAGAACTTCTAGGCAACGGTGGTTACGACCTGGGAGCAAGGGCAACGCAAATTCGCAACAGTTTATTTGCGCGCGAGCAATTTACCGTTGAAGACATGCAAGCAATCCAATTGGATCATCGCGCGCTATTATTATCGAAATGGTATCAATTGCTGACAACAACGCTGGATTCAGCTGACAACACTCTGCCATGGGTTTCCGTTATGAAAGCGGCATTAAACGATTGGGACGGACATGCTTCCTCGAATTCTATCGCTTACCGGGCTGTACGTACTTATCGCTATGAAGTTATGCAGACTGTCCTAAACGGATTTGCTGCTCAGATCAGGCAATACGATACCTCATTTAAGCTGCCTCGGCTAAGTCAGGCTGAAGTGATAGTATGGCAATTAATCGAACAACAACCACAGCATCTGCTTCCAGCAACCTATAAAAACTGGGAAGATCTATTGTTCCTTTCTGCTCAGAGAATCGCAGAGCAAATGCAAAAAGATGGCGGCATTACTGAACGGAACTGGGGTGAAGTCAACGCAGCACGTATCCGGCACCCACTCAGTCACAAGCTTCCCGCATGGATTGCACGATGGCTTGATATGCCAGCAGATCCGCTACCCGGTGATCACAATATGCCGCGTGTTCAAACCCCTGATTTTGGTGCCTCCCAACGTTCTGCAGTCACTCCAGGCAAAGAAGAGCGAGGCTATTTAGATATGCCGGGCGGGCAAAGCGGGCATCCGCTCTCTCCCTATTATGGCAGCGGACATGCGAATTGGGTGAGCGGAAAACCCGCACCATTTCTTCCCGGTAAGCCCGAAAGACAAATGAGATTTGTTCCATCAAATTCATAACCGGTAGATTTCTTGCAGATTTTGGAAATGGGTGTAAAAAAATGAAAGTGAAGACATCCAGCTTCATTCTAAAGAAGGTGCAATACCCAACATTCTAAAACTTCAGAGGTTCCCAAAATGATTTGCCAAAAATAGCGACAGTAATATTACCCTTTGGGCAAAAAAGCGTTTTTTCTCCTGTAAAAGGTGTTGTTCAAAATAGTTTTATGAGAACATGTTAAAGAAAAGGTAAATTCTGTCAAATGCCATTGATACTTGGCCATTGGAAATTCTGAGAATCTCACATTAATGATACATCAGTTCATGGAAGTTACACTTACGAACATCAATCAGTATTTTCCGCGCATAGCGCCCTGCTTTACACGACCCAGCCGGTTGCAGTCCTTCCTTCCAGGGGTTTTGCTGTTGTTCTTTCTCCACCAGCCTGCATCTGCTGCCGTAATAGGCAAAGTAGTGCAGCCCTTTGGGAGTTATACCTATACTGCTGATGACAACCTATTGCGTATACGGGATAAAGTGGATCCCCTGCCGCTGCTCGGCACGCGTAATCTTTTCGATATGTCCCATCGTTTTACCGGCGGTCTCATGTTCGAGAAAGAAATCAGCCGGCAACGATTGACCGCCAATTTGAACTGGACCCACACCAGTTTCGATAAATTCAATCAGATGGATAACGATCTGAAGAGTTTGACCGGTAACTGGAACTGGTTTTTAGGCAACCGGTTGGAAGGTAATATGGGAGCAAGCTACGTGCAATCCCTGTCACCGTTCCTGTTTCAGCCGGGTGTTAGAAATATACGTACCGAGCAGAGAGAATTTATTAATGCCGTCTGGCGCTTTCACCCAAGCTGGAATTTACATGGCGACTATACGCGCTATGATCTCAGTAACGATAGTCCGAGCAACATCTTTAGATTTCTAAACCGGACTGAAGACCGGTTTGAAGGCGGAGTAGACTACCTGACATCCGGTAGAAATACTGTGGGTGTGCTCTTTCGCAATATAATCGGTGATTTTCCGATTCTTGTCCGAGCACCGGATGGCTCATTCACAGACAACAGCTATGATCAGAAAGAAGCATTGGCCAAAATCAACTGGGCAGTATCTGCAAAATCCAGCCTTAGCGGGACGGGCGGGTGGGTAGAACGCAATAATGCCAGCTTTACAGCGCGTAATTTTAGCGGATTTAATGCCCGCATGACCTATCACTGGCAACCTACCGACAAGATCGGATTATCGATTTCCGGATGGCGCGAGACCGCAGCAATGCAACAGCTTACTGCAAGTTTTAGTCTTAATACTGGGGTACGTGTTGCTCCATCCTGGGACATTACACAGAAAATAAGATTGGAGGGAGATTTTTTCTATCAGCATATGAAGTTTGACCGCTTTTCGATTCTCACCGACGGAGCATTACCATTGGGTATAAACAACACGCTTCGCAATGCAGCGATAAAACTCATATACACCCCTTATCTTGGTTTGCAGCTCAGTGCCTCGATCTACAATAATCACTTAAAATCAGATTCCTCTCGAGGCGGGTTTGACGCAAATGGTGCAAATATCAATTTACAGTATACTTACGGAAGACGATGACAGCCAACGATTTACCCATAGTGGCCTTCTTCAAGCACCTGCTCGACCCTTTCATCATATGGAGCATGCTGATACTGACAACCTGGATGTATGACGAAGATTTTACCAGTTACTATCTAGTATTAGTCATTATTACCTTTTTCATTTCCACCTACATTTACGAGCGTATTCTCATTTACCGCAATTGGCGCAAAGGCAGATTGCTTGCCTATATGCGGGATACGGTAATGGGCTGGCTGGTGATTATCACTATCCTGATATTTCTAGGTTATGCCACCAAATTTCACAATCAGTTTTCCGGAAAAGTGCTTCTGACCTGGTTTATTGTCACACCATTGATGCTGATTGCCAGTCATATCACCGTACGCAGTATCGTCACCAACCTGTACAACAAAGGTAAATTGCGTTTAGCAATTGTGATCGGAGCGAACGAAACCAGTTTTGCGTTCATCCAGCATATCGCAGAGCTCCCCTTTCTGTTGATTAAATATCAGGGTTTCTTCGATGAACGCAACAGTTCCCGAATCGCCGGCGATTTTGGATCCCATTTGGGAGAACTGACCCATCCTCCCGTAGCCGCAACGGTTACCAGGCCGGATAACTTCGGATCCCGTTTGGGTGGACTGGCTGATGTCGTGCCTTACATTCAAAAGCATAATATCGAGATGGTTTTTATTAGCTTGCCGATGTCGTCTCAGCCGCGTATTCAGAAGCTTATGGATGAGTTACCCGACACTACGGTTTCTATCTATTTCCTGCCGGATATTTATATCTTTGATTTGATGCAAACCCGTTTCGAATACATTGGTGATGTGCCAGTAGTTGCAATGAGTGAGTCACCTTTTGTCGGTGTCGATGGCGTGGTCAAGGCTGCTAGCGACTTTGTGCTGGCTTTGGTGATTATTATTTTGCTCTCTCCAGTGATGGCGTGCATTGCATTGGCGGTAAAGTTTACTTCGCCGGGTCCGGTTATCTTTAAACAGCGCCGTTATGGTCTCAACGGCGAGGAGATTATCGTCTATAAGTTTCGCTCGATGACCGTCACGGAAGATGGTGCAAGCATTCAACAGGCGAAACAAAACGATCAACGGCTTACGAAAATCGGCGGCTTCTTGCGCCGCACATCATTGGATGAGTTGCCGCAGTTCTTTAATGTGTTGCAGGGACGCATGAGTATTGTCGGCCCGCGCCCGCATGCGGTGGCCCATAATGAGCTGTATCGCAAGCTGATTAAAGGCTATATGCTACGCCACAAGGCCAAACCAGGCATTACCGGATGGGCTCAAGTCAACGGCTGGCGCGGTGAAACTGAAGTGTTGGAAAAAATGAAAGCACGCATCGAACACGATTTGTATTATCTTAAACATTGGTCTATCTGGCTCGACCTCTGGATCATCCTCAAAACCGTCTGGATCGTACTGCGTAAAGATAATGCGTACTAACTAATGCCTATCTTGGATAGCACTCAGTGACAGGCAGGTGAATAGGAAGTAACATGATAAGGAAAGAGAAAACCAAAAAATTTTCTACTCAGTAATGTTCTAACTGAAAAAGTGTGCTTCTAAAGAGCCAATCCATTATTTGTTCTAACTGTTTGGGGCCAGTTATCAAGTAGCGCCGCTAACTAGCCCCACTTTGAGTTTACACAAAAATAGCGGTTAGTTTTGCTAACAAGCCATTAACCATGGGTTGGAATACACCCAAGAAATTATTTAACTGCAGAACACCCACAATAAGAATCAATAAACCACCAGCAACAATTCCATATTTAAGACCCAGCACAAAATTGGCCGATGCTGGCGCGCGCGTGTAGGTTTGATTGGAGAATGCCAAAAATATTCTCAATATACCAAGCAATACGCCTGTAGCCACACACCCAAAAAATAGATGTAATGCACAAAGAACTCTTTTGGTTAAATCCGCATCTGCAAGCTCAAGGCTTGAGAAGCGAAGACAAACAATAATTACAAAGAGCAAAATGAGGGAGTTCCAAAAGCCTCCAAATCTCATTCTCATCTCACTTTCCATACTCATAAATCTCTCCCTTTTAAATTAAAACTGTATAAGTAATAAATCGCTATATGCAGAACATCATAAAAAACTTGTTTAATCTATATGCTTAAGCTTTCAAAATAAGCGTATGCGTACTCAAGTTATTGATAAATTTATAGCCAGACTACCCAAAGCCTGATAACTAAAATCCAATCAGTGTTGATTGCTTTCATTGCATGCAGCCTATTTATTTTACATAACTTATATAAAAATAAATGAATTAAACAAACATATTCTTCATAACCCACAAAGTACCGAAAAAATATGTAATGATGAAAAAAGCTTTTTTTTACAAAACAATAATCTGATGTTCTTGAAAATACCCTTTACATCGTTATTTAATAAATAATTATGATTCTTATCAGGAGAAGTTTATGCGCAATTTGCTATTAATCGTAGCGATTCTCTGTACTTTTTCTTTGAGTGGATGTGGCTACAATACACTTCAGTCAACGGATGAACAGATTACGGCCAGCTGGGCGGAAGTATTGAATCAATACAAGCGGCGAGCGGACTTAGTTCCCAATCTGGTTAATACGGTAAAGGGATTTGCTTCCCAGGAAAAGGATGTATTGCTGGGTGTAACCAACGCTCGTTCCAGGGTTGGCGGTATTCAAGCAACACCCGAATTGATTAATGATGCGCAAGCATTCTCCAAATTCCAGAGTGCTCAGGGAGAATTGTCTAGTGCCCTTTCAAGGCTGTTAGTAGTAGTAGAGAATTATCCGGAGTTAAAATCGGATGCCAATTTTCGGGACTTGCAGGCACAACTGGAAGGCACTGAGAACCGCATTACTGTGGCCCGCAACCGCTATATTAAAGCAGTGCAAGAATATAATATCGTGGTACGTTCTTTTCCCAGCAATCTCACGGCGATGCTATTTGGCTTTCAAATAAAACCCAGTTTCACGGTAGAAAATGAGCAAGAGATTTCCAGTGCACCCAAAGTTGATTTTAATGCTCCCAATCCGGCGGCAAAATAAAGGCACCTCATGCAGGAATACCCAGTTTAAATGTTTCCTTTAAAAGCTAACCAGAGAGCAAGATGATATCTGTCAAAATGATCCACATTTGGGTAAAAATCCTGGCGCTTGCAGTTTTACTTCTTGCCGCCACACTCTCCAGAGCAGAGGTAGCAATACCATTGCTCAAGTCACATGTAACCGATCTGACTGCAATACTTTCCGCCAGTGAAGTTACACAATTGGAACAAAAATTAGCGGCATTCGAGAAAGCAAAAGGCAGTCAGGTCGCGGTGTTGATTGTACCCGCCACACATCCAGAAACCATTGAACAATATGCACTGCGGGTTGCTGAAACTTGGAAATTAGGTCGTAAAGGCATCGATGATGGCGTACTGCTGCTCATTGCTAAAAATGACAGAACACTACGCATCGAAGTGGGTTATGGTGTTGAAGGTGCATTGCCTGATGCGATGGCAAAACGGATTATCGCTGAAATTATCGTGCCGCAATTTAAAGCAGGAAACTTTGCAGCCGGTATTGATGCGGGCATTGACGCGATTCTAAGTTCGCTTAAAGGAGAATCACTTCCACTACCATCAACCAGAAACGGCCCTGGCAACTCTTCCGGCATGCATTTCCTTCTTGACAATTTTATTCCCATTTTAATCGGACTTATTGTGCTCGGAAGAATACTGCAAACACTACTAGGACGTCTTGTTGGAGCTGCTATAACCAGTATCGGTGTGGGATTCATTGGCTGGTTATTTTTTTCTTCGATCGTTGCCGCCATATTCATCGCCGTTGTTGTATTCTTTATAAGCCTTTTTCAGAGCACAGGCAGTGGAATCTATAGAAGCGGACGCAATTGGCCAGATGATGGTTTCAGGAATGGAGGTTTTGGAAGCGGCGGCTCTGGGGGCGGTTTTAGCGGAGGCGGGGGTGGCTTTGGTGGCGGCGGCGCATCGGGGAGATGGTAAATGAATTTTGCCCGTATCCTCCGCCATCTTTTAACCGGGAAACTCGCATTGCGCCGCATATTCCCCGCTGCTTCGCTGGGTGCTATCGAACAAGCCATTCAACAGTCGGAAATGAAACACGGGGGTCAAATTTGTTTTGCCGTAGAAACCACACTCAACACAATTCCACTTTTCAAAAACCAGACCGCCCGCGAACGTGCGGTAGAAGTATTTTCACAATTGCGTATTTGGGATACCGAACACAATAATGGCGTATTAATTTATTTGCTGCTTGCCGATCGTGACGTAGAAATCATTGCGGATCGCGGTATCCATGCTAAAGTCTCCAGTGATGAATGGGAAACTATTTGCCGCTCAATGGAATCCTCATTCCGGCAACAACAATTTGAGGGCGGTGTAATCGAAGGAATCAACGCGGTTGGCAGTCATTTACGGAAATATTTTCCATCTGACTCCAATCACAAAAAAAATGAGCTTGCTAATAAACCGGTGGTATTGGAATGATCGGGTATTGGCTGAACGCTTGTTTTAGAAAATAATTCAATAGCCCTCAATCCATGCTCAAATTACTGATATTCGGATATGGAAATCCAGGACGTGGAGATGATGCATTAGGCCCCTTATTGATTGAACGTTTGGCTCAATTGGAATTGGCGGGTGTTACCTGTCTCGTTGACATGCAATTACTGATCGAGCATGCTAGCGACTTGACAGGATTTGACCAGATCATATTTGTTGACGCGGATATATCGTGCGGGGAACCCTTTGAATTCTCAGCTGTGCATGCCGAAAAAGACAGCAGTTATACCAGCCACACATTAACGCCGGCTGCACTGTTGTTTGTTTATCTGCAAATCTATCAACATGCAGCACCACCTGCTTTTCTACTGCGTATCCGCGGTTATCATTTTGAGCTGGGTGATACACTTAGCGCTCGGGCAGGTGTAAATCTGGAAGCAGCAATCAAGCAAATACAACAATGGCATTTACAGCACGTATGAAGAACCCGATTCCACAATTCAAATTCTTCCGACTTTCGGTTCTGATCATTCCTTTTTGGATTATTCCTTTTTGGATTATTCCTGCAATGGCTTTTGCCCATTCCGATGCTGGTCCGCATAATGGCTTGCTACACGGGTTTTTTCATCCTTTGAACGGATTGGATCATGGGCTAGCAATGATCGCAGTGGGCTTATGGGCGGCACAAGCTCATGGTCGTATTATCTGGTTAATCCCGCTGGTTTTTGTAATGGTTATGGGATTAGGCGGTTTATTGGGAATGATCACCTTGCCGATAGCTTTTGCGGAATTTGGCATCACACTATCACTATTAGTTCTGGGTGCATTGCTTGCCTGCCGGAAACATTTGCCGCTCAGTGCCAGTATTATTCTGGTCGGATTGTTTGCACTCAGTCATGGCTATGCGCATGGCAACGAAATGCCGCAAAGCATCTCGATGATTTCCTATGCAGCAGGGTTCATGCTGGCTACCCTGTTGCTGCATTTATGCGGCATTGGTCTGGCACTGCTGTTTAGAATTTTCGCCAATGCCAACTGGATACGCTTTAGCGGTATCATAATTGCATTTTACGGCGGATTTTTAATGATCTAATAAACAATGAGGTGAGGTATGCATGAAATGTCACTCGCCGAGAATATTATGCAACTCATTGAAGATGCGGCACTTGAGCAACAGTTCACGCAGGTCATCACGGTATGGCTGGAAATTGGACAATTGGCTTGTGTAGAAAAGGAATCATTGCATTTCTATTTTGATGTGGTGACACAAGACAGCGTTGCCCAGCAAGCTAAACTGGAAATTATAGAAATTCCAGGGCAAGCCTTGTGCAATCAATGCAATCAGGATATTTTGATCACTGCTTACCATGCAGCCTGTCCGCACTGTGGCAGCTACGCATTGCATGTCACCCAAGGTAACGAAATGCGGATTAAAGAGATTGAAGTGAAATAGAGGAAATCGTATGTGTACAACTTGTGGATGTGGTATTGGCCAGACGCGCATTAATGGCAAATCGATGCAACCGCATCAGCACTCTGATAAACCGCTAAATTATCGCCCGCATAAGCATTCTCATGTACACGAACACAATCCGATGCCTGCCGGCACGAGTCATTCATCGAATACCATCCATTTCGGAACAGGCATTGCAGGCACACATGCTCCAGGAATGAGTCAGGCGCGAATGATTAAAATTGAGCGCGATATTCTGGCAAAAAACAACCTTTATGCCGATGAAAATCGGCGGCTCTTATCAGAACAGGGCATTTTCGCACTCAATTTGGTTTCCAGTCCGGGCTCCGGGAAAACCACCCTGCTGGTCAAAACCATTGAGATGCTACGCGGCAAGCTGCCCATCGCCGTGATTGAAGGCGACCAGCAAACCGATCACGATGCGGCGCGTATCCGTGCAACTGGCGTACCGGCGATACAAATCAACACCGGCAAAGGCTGCCATCTGGATGCGCACATGATAAATCAAGCCATACAACAGCTCCCCTTGCAAGATAACAGCTTGCTATTCATTGAAAATGTCGGCAATCTGGTTTGTCCATCTGGTTTCGATCTGGGTGAAGCGCATAAAGTAGTTATCCTGTCCGTCACCGAAGGGGAAGATAAGCCGCTCAAGTATCCCGATATGTTCCATGCCGCCAATCTGATGCTGCTGAACAAATGCGACCTGCTGCCACACCTGAATTTTGATGTTGACCAGGCGATTGAATATGCGCACCGCATTCACCCCGAATTGCCGGTGATTCAGATTTCAGCCACGCAAGACAACGGTATGCCGGAATGGATAGACTGGATTATGACTGGTTGCCGCAGTGCTGCAAATGCAAAGCAAGGTCTGAAACAATTCGATTCCACGTTTGACTAATTCGAACGATACACTGATTCCGTTGGCTATCAACGGACCCGCCGTTCTGGCTTGTGGTGCCTGGTTAAAAAACACCATCTGTGTGACACAGGGAAATAATGCGTATATTTCACCGCTTATTGGTGATTTAGCCACTGTAGAGGCCCGCCACCAGTTGGACAAAACCGTACAACGCATGTGTCAGGATTATTCGGTATCGCCCGGAATCGTTACACATGACCTGCACCCGGATTTTTACAGCACACAATTTGCCCAAGCCTATGCTGAACAGCAGCATATTCCAACCCTTGCCGTGCAGCATCATCATGCACACATTGCTGCGGTCTGCGCCGAGCACAAACTGATTCAACCTGTGTTGGGTTTGGCGCTGGATGGCGTCGGATTGGGAACGGACAACACACCCTGGGGCGGCGAATTACTATTGGTGGATGGCGCCCGATTTCACCGGCTCGGCCATCTGACCAACCTGGCTCTACCGGGTGGTGATCGTGCTGCGCTGGAGCCTTGGCGCATGGCGGCAGCGGCATTGGCGCGATTAAATCGTAGTGATGAAATTATGCAACGTTTCTCAGATCAACCGGCAGCCGGAACCGTTACCACCATGCTGGCAAAGAATCTCCATAGCCCGCAGACTTCCAGCATGGGTCGATTATTCGATGCAGCGGCCGGTTTGTTGGAAGTCAATTCGATTCAGTCCCACGAAGCGCAAGCAGCCATACAATTACAACAATTGGCCGAACAACATGGAGAAGTTGCCGCGTTGGCTGATGGCTTTCAAATCACTGAAAATAATCATTTGGATTTCTCACCATTGCTATCGGCGATGATCGATTGTCATGATGCAAAGCATGATACTTCCTACGCAGCCGCCCTATTCCACGCCACTTTAATCGCAGGATTAGCGGCATGGGTGGAAAAAGCTGCTTGCCAGCATAATATTTCACAACTGGCATTGGGCGGCGGGTGCTTTCATAATGCTGTGTTGCGACATGGATTAAAAAACCGCTTAGCCACACCATCTTTCCACCTATTCAGCGCGCAACAAATACAACCGGATGACAGCGCCATTGCGTTAGGTCAGGCATGGGTAGCTCTGCGGTATAATTGTGACTGTATTTTTGATTGATCAATTCATCCAAGGTTTATAAATGAGTAACTACGTACAGCGCTTCCTTCTGGAAAACCTGGATATTCGGGGCGCAGTGGTGCATCTTGATTCGGTCTGGCAACAAATGCTATCCGGCCGCAATTACCCGCAGCCCGTAACTCAATTACTGGGAGAAATGAGCGCAGTCACATTGCTCCTGGGCGAAAACCTCAAGCAAGCCGGACGCCTGACCATCCAAATGAACGGTAGCGGCCCGGTTTCAATGCTGGTCATCGACTGTAATGACAGCTTGCACATACGCGGCATGGCCAAATGCGCGCAAGCTATCGAAGCGCAACCTCTGTCCGATTTGCTCGGTCACGGACAACTGCTGCTGACCCTGGATATGCCCTCCATGCGGGAATCCTACCAAAGTATCGTACCGCTCGACGGCGACAACATCGCTGAACTGTTCGAACATTATTTCAAACAATCCGAACAACTGCCTTCGCGCCTTTTTTTGATCACTACAAACACTGCCATTTTCGGTTTACTGTTACAAAAACTGCCCGCCGCCGATCAACAAGATCCCGATGGCTGGACGCGTGCCGAAGCGCTGGCAGCAACAGTCTACGATCAGACGCTATTTGATCTGACCGCTGAAGAAATACTGACTCGCCTGTTTTACGAAGAAACCATACGTATCTTTGACGCACAAACCGTCCACTATGGCTGCCAAGAAAACCCGGCAAGAATTTATGCCATGCTGCGCGCATTAGGGCGCGAGGAAGTAGATTCAATCCTGCAAGAATTTGGCGAAGTCGTTGTCAGTGATGATATTTGTAACCGCGAATATCGCTTGGATGCATTGGCGGTTGACGCGGTATTCCGGGAAGCCGGGCCGACAGTGCATTAAATTGTTTGCGGGCGATAAAAATAATCGCTTCATAAACCAAACTCCAAACACTCCACCAACACCCCCAACCAGTATATACCCCGCACAATTCAAGCTTGTGATAATAACCACAGACAATAAGTCATCCATTTGTCATAATGCAGATAGGTGATGCAATGCATGATAATTATTAGGAGGTTATATCATGAGCGAGCAAAATAAATCCGAGGATAAATCCTCTCACACAACGCCTACAATTGCAGTCATTGCACTTCTGTTAGGATTCTTTGCGACTCAAGGTACGATCTTCAATCCAACACGGCCTGCCATGAACAATACAGAAAGAGCAGTCACAGAAGATGTCCGTGCACGATTATGGGAAGATCCTTTTCAAGCTGTAGAGCAGCATCGCAAACAAAATAATAACGAAAAGACAGAAATAATATTCACCGATCAATCTGGTCGTACTTACCAGGATGAAGCTGGCTCTATACAAGAAATTTGCAGATCCCACTTGCACAATAAAACAACTCTTCACTCGATAGAAGAATTAGGCTGTCAAATTTATCATAAAACTGATGAAGGAAAATCGCTTCATATTTTGGCCGTCATGGTATCCAACAGACCTTATGCAGAGAATCAAGAGTGGCGGTTGCGCAACCGTTATGCACTGATATCAGGGCTCAGTGCTGCTGGCTATAACCCGATAGATTCCGAGCATATCGGATTTATCGATTTTGAAAAAGCATGTAGAAAAAATAAAGATTATTGCGACTTCCCGGATTACACTCCCTATGAATGGTTTGAATTGGATAAATCCAAATCAACTAATGATATCGCCGATGATTCAGCAATCATGCAAAAGCTCGAACTTAAGTCCTCAGATAAAAAAGAATTAGTCCTCGTACTTTGGTTGAACAATGATATATTGGCGCATAACACTAATAGCATAAAAATCTTAAGTCAGCTAAAAACCGGCATAAAATCTAATAGCAAAAGCACTGCATCGATAAACTTCAATGTTATCGGTCCACACGATTCTGATACTCTAAAGGGGATGTATACTGAAGCACATGATTTGAATAAAATTTGGAAAAACTTACCCTTAATTCACAAGCAAGAATACTATCGCTTCGCAAGAAGTAATATATTTTCACCTTTTGTAACTGCGGAAGATAATCAACTAATCCCTTCTAAAACAAAAATAGTAAACGCAAATTGGATAGATGAGCCCCCTGCAAACTTGTCGCAATGGCTGCAAAGTAACATAATTAGAACAATTAACACCAATGATCAGCTAGTTGATATCCTGCTCTGCGAGTTAGCATTACGAGGAGTAACACTGTATGAAAAAGAAAAGTGTGGTGTAAAACCAGAATTTGTACTTGAGAAACCTGCTCAAACAACGCATCATATTGTATTGATTAATGAACTGGATACTTTTGATTCGCAATCGCTACTCACTACCTTATTGAAAGAAATTAACCCAGATAGCGGTCAATCTCATAAAGAAAAGTCCAGCCGGGTGCATACTTTCAGTTATCTTCGTGGACTTGACGGCATCACAACTGCAGGCGCCTTCAACAATCAAGCTTCCAAGATTAAGGATCAAGGATCTTCAGTCAATAAGCAAGTTAGCAAAGAAACAATAGAACAACGCGAACGCCCCGTTGGCCCAAGCCAACTCGATTATTTACTCAGACTTGCTGAGGAAATAAAACGACTGGATAAGCAACATGCCGGCGAAGGAGGCATTAAAGCAATCGGTATTACAGGCAGCGATGTATATGACAAGTTATCCATATTGCAGGCACTACGCAATAAATTCCCTGATCGCTTGTTCTTCACAACAGATCTCGATGCACTGCTCACACAACAAACTGAGATAAAATGGGCGCGAAATCTGATCGTTGCTTCACCATTTGGTTTACGGTTACATGATGAGTTACAACGAAATACTCCGCCTTTCCGTGATAGCTATCAAACTGCTTTATATTTAACCACCCTGTTAGCTTTGTATTGTCCTCATACGGAAAAACACTGCTCAGGAGACAATTTGAATGAAGCAATTAAAAAACTACAAATTAAGCCTAGATTGTTTGAGATTGGCAATAATGAGGCAATCGATCTGAGTCATACACCCGGGAAAGGAATACACCCTGAACTAAAATATGCTGGAAATTCTAAAATAACACATTCCATTTCTTATATTAATATCTTTGGTGGTATAGCTTCTTTAATAATTTTATCTTATCTCCTAACCCCACGCATTTCTCACAAATACATTAATATAATTGCGCTTGGCACTCTCTCTGTAGTTAGTTTTTACATGGCAATAGCAATCTTACTAGAAGGCGACTTGGGATCTGAGCCATTATCATTTACCAGTGGCGCTAGCTCCTGGCACGCTAGTGGGATAAGAATTTTAGCCTTCGTTTTTGCTTGCTGTTTTCTAAAACATATATATGATCAAATTAAAGAAAATAATCGTGAAATCATTAAGCGCTATAAACCGATATCGGTAAAAACATTAAAAGAGAAACAAGATACACCATCAACGTCTTTTCTATACATTGATCAGTGGGGAAAAGACTTTATGAAAAATGAACCAATAGAATTTAGTTCGATTTGGTCAATTTATTTCACTAATTATCTTTCTAAATATCGTAAGCATTCTTACCTATTACATATTTATCGGGTGTTAATCTCACTTCTAGTATATCTAGCATGTATCTTTCTTCTTCTATATTTTATTAATGACTCATTTAAACTAAATCTTCTAACTTTTCCAACGCGCGGTGAATGGAATCAATATTTTACTCCTAAAATTCTTTATCTAACAGTTGGTATTTATTTAGCTTTAATTTTTGTTATCGTAGATATTTCGCATTCAAGTAGTCATTTCGTAACACTACTTAAAAGCCATAATGTCGTTTGGCCAAAATTTTTACTTCGCCGCTACTCCAAGAAATACGCTTTGCCAGAGCAAATAGTTAAGAAAAAAATTCTTATCGATATCATTCTCACAAATACTAAAACAATTAATAGCTTTGTATACTATCCTTTCATCATTCTGTTCTTGTTAATTTTGTCTCGCAATCATTATTTCGATAACTGGCAAGTTACAAAAGAACTTATTATGATTTTCAGCTTTACCGCATTAATTGCTTCCGCCAGCGCATACAGACTTAAAAGAGCAGCGGAAGAAACTAGAAAAAGTGTTCTTAAGGAATTAGAGGCGGATTATTTGTTGCAATTATCCAGGAATGCAGCTTGGCATAAGCTAGATGAGCGTTCTGATAAGATAAAATTATTAATAGAAAAGCATCTTTATATGATAAAGCTACTGATTGCAGAAATAAAAAATCTCAAGGAAGGACCTTTCTTACCGCTATCACAACATCCGGTGGTATTGTCGTTATTAATGCCATTTAGTAGCGTTGGGGGACTTTACTTACTGGAGTATTTTTCGTTTTCTGTGTCTTGATTATTAAGTATTCAAACTAAACTTAATCTTCAATCTTCCCTAAGGAGAGTGAAATATGAAAAAATGGCTCCAGTTGTTAAATTCCTCTACCTGAGAACTAAGATTTCCCGGTCAGATGATACTAATCGCACTTCACATATTTTTCACATTTGTTAAGATATGATCGAATCAAGAATATCCCCGGTAAGCAAGCGGTTTCTTGTAAAAAGCTTTTCCGGGCCCACATTATGAAGTAAGGAGAATTACTATGGCACCACGAATCGCACACGTCGATGATGACTCGGACATACGGGAAGCAGTTGAGCGCATACTGTGTAAAAACGGGTATGAGGTTGATAGTTACCTGACTATGCAGGAATTTATCGACTCATTGGAAGATGAGACCAAACGGCCTGATTTGGCTATCCTTGATGTAATGGTTGAATCAATGGATTCCGGATTGACTACCTATGCACAAATCCACAAGCGTTTTCCGCAAATACAAGCCATTTTCCTGACATCTCTCGGTGATATGATCAGACCCTATTTTGAAGATGGGTCGCATGAATGGGTTTGTATTATGGAGAAACCCGTTGAACCGGTGAGCTTATTGGCAACAATTAACGAGCGCTTGAAACATACTGGAGCAGCAGCCTAATTGGATCTGGATTAAACAAGCATGGCAACTACTGAGTTTTCCTGGAATAAATCGAATATCCCCAATATATCGCTTGAATTAATAGGAGAAAAACTAAAACTCAGTGATGATGTTTTAATTAGCAATATCCGTTGGTTTATTACCTTTCGCTGGGTATTGATCGCCACACTGGTTTTTTTCGAGATCCTGATGCTATCAGCGTCAGATGCGCTGGCGCAATTGGGTATCAGTGAGCAGCAAAAATGGCCGATTGCTGTCATTATTGTGCTGGTTGTTGCTAATATTGCATACATCTTCGCATTAAATCATGGCAAACCCAGTAAATATAACTCGCCCTCTATTAATTTGTGGGTGCAAATCATCGTTGATCTGGTCTGTTTATCCGTTGTCGTACATTATATTGGCAGCACTACTACACCAATCTCCTTCTTCTACGTGCTGCATATCGCACTAGCCTGTATCTTTTTTTCTACCCGTGAAAGCCTGTATGTAACCATATTAGTCTGTTTAATGGATACGATCGTCATCGTTGTTGATAACTTCCTAATCACTCAAACGCCGCTCTCAACGTTGATAAACAATCATCTTCTTTCTGAAAGTTCACGCAGAGATGGTGCAATAGTATGGATGTTCTTTTTAGATGCCTTATTTCTTATCGTCTGGTATGTTGTCTCGAGGCTTTCCTTGATCGTTCGTGCTCATGAACGCCATCTATTGGATGCCTATAAACAAATCAATCAAGCACAAGTAGAAAAAGACCAATATGCATTGCTAATCACACACCAATTGAAATCCCCTCTCGATGCTATTCGTAGCAAAATAAATTTAATTAACGAAGGTTATCTGGGAGAAACAACACCTGAAGTCAGTACGGCCCTTGTTCAGATGGATGTCCGGGCAAAAAATATGTCTGGTTTAATACTTGATTTACTCCGGTTAGAACGATTGAAAGATACCTGTCTTGACACTGCGGTTTTCGAGTCCGTTAATATTCAAACCGCTCTGCAAAAGTGTCTTGAAAAAATAACTCCCGTTGCTAACTCCAAAAATGTTGTACTCAATTTATCTATTGAGAACTTTATCTGTAAGGTAATTCCTGATCAATTGGGGATACTTCTGGAAAATATTATTACCAATGCAATCACTTACTCTCATGATAATGGATCCGTTGAAATTACATCGACTGTCAACCGGCTTAATCATACTGCCGAAATTACCATAACCGATCATGGGATCGGTATTGATAGCAAAGATTTGCCGAATATATTTAATGAGTATTTTTATTCACCCAGAGCAGCTCTCCATAACAAGGCAACCAGCGGTATCGGCTTGTCTATAGTAAGAATCGCAGCAGAAAATAACAAACTAAAAATCAAAGTTGCCAGCGAGCCCGGAGCCGGAACTTCTTTCACTGTGATGTTTAACAATATCGAATTTCCTGACGAATAATAGAAACCTCAGCTTTCACTAAAATCATAGATGCGCACTTTAATCACAGTATCAATTTATTCAATTGTGCTGTGGTGCCAATAGCGGCGATGTAATTTTCTCCAGCTATCGGCAAACCATCCATTATTTGCAAAACGAATTAAAATAGCACCATCCCTATCACTGCGCAGCAATTGACTTCCCGAATTGTGATAGCGCGCCACCACGTTTTCTCGCGGATGACCGTAGCGATTTTGATAACCCATTGTGAATATCGTCAGCGATGGATTTACTTTTTGAACAAAAGCGGCGGTCGATGAAGTATTACTGCCATGATGCGGCGCAATCAATACTGTTGCGGGAAGTTTATCACTGGCGCGAGCGAGCAATGCCTGCTCATCCTTTCCTTCAATATCGGCCGGCAGCAATACGCTGCCATGCGCTGATGTAATTTTTAACACACAACTATTGGCATTGATTTTACGTTGTGGATTTCCGTAATCTTGTTCCAATGGATGCAGCAATTCAAAATGTACGCCATCCCATTGCCAGAATTGACCAGCCCGGCACTGTTCTTTATGGAGCGCAACTTGTTGTACTGGGTGATGGCTGCGCAGAGACGATAGTAGCATTTGAGCAGGTATCGCCTCCAATACCGACACAGCGCCGCCGCTATGATCCGAATCAGCATGTGATACGATTAGGGCATCCAGCTGTCGAATACCTTCTCCGCGTAAAAAAGGCACGATAATGCGGCCGCCGCTATCTGTTTCACCAAGGCCAGGCCCGGTATCAAATAACAAAGTATGATGCTCGGTGCGCGCCACTACAGCCAATCCTTGACCAACATCCAGCACCGTTAACCATAATTCACCGGACTTGGGTTGGGCAGGCTGTACCAAAAACATCGGCAACAGTGCAATGACCCCCAGCCAGCGTGCCGGGAAACCGGCAAAAAATCCCAGCCCCAAACTTCCAGGCAGCAACAACCATAAGATCCCAACGATTGCCACCGCTATTGCCCACATCGGCGGCGCATGCTGCTGCCATACTACGTTTGACATATCGCTGAGCGAGCGCAGTAACAGCATGACAATACTTAACGCCTCATGGGCAATCGGTAACATAAAATCAAACAATGGTATCGTTGCCAATAAGGTTAGCGGCACCACTACCAGGCTCACCAACGGAATGGCAATGGCATTTGCAATGGGGGATACCAATGACACCTGCTGAAACAAAGCCAGTAATAGCGGGATGAGTCCCAATGTAATGGCCCATTGAATCCGTAACCAATCATTCAACCAGTGAATTTTGCCGATCCGCCCTACCGTCACCAGCATAATAATGGCAATGGCACCAAATGATAGCCAGAAACCAGGCGCAATGCTTGCCCAAGGATCGAGCAACACCACCCAAAATAACGCCCATGCCAGCACCCTTGTTGCAGAAGTTTGGTGCCCTCTCCATAACGCGACTGCCACCACAGCCAACATGCAGAATGCCCGCTGCGCCGGAATGGCGAAGCCGGACAGCACAGCATAACTGAAAGCCACTATCAATCCGGCCATGACAGCCGCGCGGCGTGCTGGCAAACGTAACGTTAAGTAATTATTCCAACGCCATAACCAGAACACCGCTGCAAACACCATACTGGAGATCATGGTGATATGCAGGCCGGAAATTGCCATCAGATGATTGGTCCCCGTACGCGTAAATATTTGCCACTGATCGCGGGGAATGGCGTGCTGATCACCCGTGGCCAGCGTTTTTAATATGCCGGCATAAGCTTTATCGCCTAGACTTGCAGCAAAGCGTTGCTGGATTTCCTCGCGAACATGCTCAATCCAATAGATTGGATGTGGAACCATGGGATGCAAACGCCGATTATCGGCCGAGGAACGCACATATCCGGATGCTCGAACATTACGCTCCAACGCCCATGCTTCATAATCGAAGCCATGCGGATTCATTGTGCCGTGCGGCTGTTTCAGACGCACCGTTACTTGCCAGCGCTCCCCCGCTTTGATAACCGGCAACCTCTTCTGATCTGAATCCGCCTGTTGCTCTTGATACCAGGATAACGCAATCTTTTTGGGCACAATCGCACCTTCAGTAACCACTCGCTCGATATCGAAGCGGAAACGCACACTACGATCATCGCTTTGCGGCACACTGGCCACTACGCCAATCACCTGAATATCCTTTTGTTCCCATGCTTGGGGTAATGAATCAGACAAGCGCCAATGTGCAAAAGCAGCTGCCCAGAAAAATCCAATCCCCAGGAAAATCCCCCATAACAAGACTCTATTTACTGTTCCCAGTAAGGCCAATTGATAATGCTGTATTAAGCCGATTGCAATTGTTACCCACAATAAACTGCAGGCCCAAATTAATTCGGGTAATTCAGCTTGTTGTTGCAACAAGCCAGTACCCAAAACAAAAGCAAGAATATTTAATCGGATTAGCAAATTCGCCAAACTCCTCAACCAAATAGTTTAATATTCGTAGTGCATAATTTTTATGGAAAAATAGCTTTTTGGGTTCATGAAATAAGGATAAATTTAAGCTCTCTCATTCGATGACGCATCAGGATAAAGTGGATATCAATCCAAATACAGAAACAGACACATTCCCAATAGTGGGTATCGGCGCCTCTGCGGGAGGATTAAATGCATTTACCCAACTGCTCAAAGCACTTCCTATCGACACTGGCATGGCCTTTGTTCTGATCCAGCATCTTGACCCTAAACATATCAGCCTATTACCTGATCTGATAAAACGTACCACGGCAATGCCCGTGATCGAAATAAGCGATAATCTGCGTGTTGAGCCCAATCATATTTATGTGATGCCACCGACACATAGCTTGGCACTGCTGCACGGTGTATTGCAATTGCTCCCACGTCCGGATGTATGGGGTAAATTCCTGCCCATTGATGATTTTCTAACCAGTCTTGCACAAGACCGGCAAAATCATGCCATTGGAATTATTCTTTCAGGCACAGCATCCGATGGCACTTTGGGTATACAAGCCATCAAGACAGTGGGCGGTATTACCTTTGCACAATCTGAAGATTCGGCGGAATATGATGGAATGCCGCACAGTGCAATCGCTAGCGGGCATGTGGATTTTATCCTGCCACCTAAGGAAATTGCCCGTAAATTGGCGCAAATAGCGCATCATCCCTATTTAAAACAACAGTTAGTTAAGCTTGCAGAAGATGTGCCAGCCAAAGAAACGAACCTCGGTAAAATTTTCGTTCTGCTGCGCGCGCGCACCGGTATCGACTTTACTTACTACAAGCACACGACCATTCTGCGTCGTATTAAACGGCGCATGATGCTACACCAACTGGATGAAATGAAAGATTATGTCAAGTTTCTGCGGCAGCACCCAAAGGAACTGGACATATTGTTTCAGGACATGCTGATCAATGTCACGAGCTTCTTTCGCGATCCAGAAGCTTTTGAGGTTCTCAAGAAAGAAATATTTCCTCGTCTCATTGAACAACTGGCAAATGAAAGAGCACTTCGTATTTGGATACCCGCTTGTTCAACGGGTGAAGAGGTTTATTCAATAGCCATTGCGCTATTTGAATTTCTCGGTAATCAAGTTAATGCCATGCATATTCAGATCTTTGCTTCAGATATCGATAAGCAAGCGATCGACAAAGCACGCCAAGGGATCTATTCACATCACATCGATGAGACTGTTGGAATTGAGCGGCTTGCGCGGTTTTTTATCAAAACAACAAACGGTTACCAGATCTGCAAAAGTATCCGGGATGTCTGCGTATTTGCGATACAGAATGTTATCCAAGACCCCCCTTTCTCCCGGATAAATCTGATTTGCTGCCGCAATCTGTTGATTTATCTCAATACACCAATACAGAAAAGAGTATTAAACACTTTTTTCTATGCGCTACGTCCGAATGGTTTCCTGATGTTAGGCACTTCTGAAACGATTGGTAGCGAAGCCGATCTTTACTCTTTAATTGACAGGAAGAATAAGATTTATTTGCGTAAATCTCAGGCAAATCCACCTAATACTGATTTAGCCAAAATACTCTCTACATCTCCATCAGTTTCGACATTTCATTTTCACTCAAAGGACGCACCACCGGCAATGCAAGTGCAACAAGCAGCTGAAAATATAATTCTGACAAAATATGGGCCACCGGCGGTAGTAATCGACCAGAATATGCATATACTCTATTTCCGTGGCCAAACCGGCCCCTACATTGAGCCAACTACTGGGAGCGCAAGTCTCAACTTGTTGAAAATGGTGCATCCGGAACTGATAATAGAACTACGAGCACTTGTCCATCAAGCCATCAAGGAAAACAACATTGTTCGCAAGGAAGGCTTGCGCATGCATCATAATGGAAGCTATAAAAATATAAATTTGCAAATAATACCCCTCGTCAGTCCAAAAACTATGATGCCAAGTTATTTGGTCGTATTTGAACCTGGCGCTGAAATCCCCGCTAGGCAGAACCCATTACAGCCAGAAGACTCGTGTAGAGATGCTAGAGATCTTCGCATTAGTACTTTGGAAAATGAATTACTTACCGAACGGGAGTATATGCAATCGATTATTGAAGAACAGGAAGGAACCAATGAAGAATTGCAGTCTGCTAATGAAGAAATCCAATCCGCCAACGAAGAATTGCAAAGTATTAACGAAGAATTAGAAACTACTAAAGAAGAATTACAGTCCACCAATGAAGAACTGACCACCATCATCGAAGAGCATGAAAATCGGAATCAAGAATTAAATCAAGTTAACAACGACCTAATCAATCTACTGGCTAGCATTGATACGCCCATTGTCATTCTGCACAAAAACTTATCTATCCGGCGATTTACTCCTGCTGCAAAAGTACTGCTGAATCTTATCGATACCGACACCAATCGGCCGATCAGTAATATTCGGCCTAATATCGCTATCCCGGATTTGGAAAGCGAACTCAAACAAGTGATAGAATCGGCTGTCACGAAATCCATTGAGGTACAGGATGATAATGGGCATTGGTACTTATTGCGACTACACCCTTTCGAGAAACAGGATAAAAACATCGACGGTGTCGTAATGGTATTTATTGATATTGATGCAATTAAAGATATCGAACAGTTACGTAATGCACTTCAATATGAACGCCGTTTGGCGGCGGTAGTCCGCGATTCTAACGATGCAGTAACAGTCCAGGATTTTAACGGCCATATCCTGGCATGGAACCAGCGTGCAACAGAAATGTTTGGATATACCGAAGACGAAGCACTACAGCTTAATGCCAATCAATTGATCCCAGACATAGCCCGAGAAGAAATGCGTACTTTGTTGGAGCAACTTCAACACGGCCAGAAAACACCCCCTTGCGAAACCATACGTTGCACTAAAGAAGGCCATTTACTCAAGGTGTGGATGACGACATCAATCCTGAATAACGGCGCGGGTAATCCAGCGGCCATTGCAATCACCGAACGGGAGATCCTATAAAAATTGGATAATGAACATAGAAGAAAAGATGATGATATCAGTCATAGCAAGCTGGAACTGCTCGTTGAACTGCAGATTCATCAGACAGAATTGGAAATGCAAAACCTGGAACTCAAGGAAGCGCAGCAACAATTGGAAGAATCGCGCAACCATTATGCAGATCTCTATGACTACGCTCCCGTAGGGTATCTTACCGTAGATCAAACTGGTGATATCCGATCTATTAATTTGACCGGAGCCAGTTTATTGGGAAAAGAACGTGCACTTCTTATCGGCAGGCAATTTATAGCGTGCTTCTCCTATATCGACCATCAGGCATTTTTCCATTATCTACACGATATTTTCAATAACCCCAATAAAGTCACGCTGGACCTAAAAATCGGCAATACACAAAATCAATTCCGCTTTATTCATCTAGAAAGTATAGCGGACTATGATAACAACCTGTGTCGTATGATCCTATCCGACATCAGTCAACTCAGAGAAGCAATTGACGGCAATCGTGAATTATTGAATGAGAACAGACGGCTTATGAAAGAGCTATTTCGTATCCAGGAAAAGGAGCGGCGCACATTGGCTTATGAGTTGCATGATGAGTTAGGCCAATGGATTACGGCCATTCGCGCAGAAAATGAAGTAATTCTCAGTCACGCAGAGAAAAACGCAAACATTGCCGCCAGCGCTCAAGCGATTAAAGATTGTACTCAGAGAATGCATGAAGTGATACACAACATGCTGCATCAACTGCGTCCGGCACTAATGGATGCACTGGGCTTACCCAACGCACTCTTAGAATTAAGAAAACAATGGTGCTCGCACCATCAACATATCGTCCTTGAATTACAACTGCAGGGCGAGCTTACAATGTTTGATGAACAATTGAATATCGCTGTATTTCGCCTCGTTCAGGAAAGTCTTAATAATATTTGCAATCATTCTGAAGCCAACTGGGCTCAGATCAGCTTAGTCCGTGAAGCCATTGAAAACTCTCCAGTTGACTATCTGTATCTGAATATAGAAGATAACGGCAAAGGCTACGATGTCAATCAACAATATACAGGTTTAGGCTTGTTGGGTATGCGTGAACGAGTAATCGCCATGAACGGCACGCTGTCGGTGCGAAGCGCATGTAACGAAGGCACAGAAATTAACATTCGATTACCAATCGAAAACTCAAACGATGACAAAACAAATCTCCATTCTGTTGATTGATGATCATCCTGTCGTGCGTACCGGATATCGTCGTTTGCTTGAAAATACACCCAATATGCATGTGGTAGCAGAAGCGGAAAATGGCGAAAAGGGCTCTCAACTTTATGTAGAACATCGACCAGATGTCACAATTCTTGATTTGAACATGCCAGGTATTGGCGGGCTTGAAACAATCCGCCGTATCAAAGCCTATAACCCTGATGCAAGTATTCTGGTCTTTAGCATGCTAAATAATGTAACCATGGCCCAGCGCTCATTAAAAGCGGGAGCCCTTGGATTTATCAGCAAACAAAGCGGGATAGGAGAAATGGTTCAAGCAGTCCGGCAGGTAAACTCAGGAAAAATATATATTGAATCAGAGTTGGCCGCAATACTGGCAGTGAATGCTACGCATGAAAATACGTGTGAGAACCCATTAGAGATGCTCACTAAACGAGAATTTCAAATATTCAAACTGCTTGCGGAAGGAAATTCCTGTGTACAAATTGCGGAGAAACTGACCATCAGCCCTAAAACTGTTAGTGTTCATCATGCTAATCTGATGCGGAAATTGCAACTAGAGAACACAACGCAACTCATTCGAATAGCAATCGATCAAAATGTTATCTAACAGGCCGTTGAAAAACGTTTTCGAAGCAGGCGACGCAAGGCAATAATAGGCGAAAAAGCGCAGTTTATGCTTAATAAATGAGCATTTTGAGTCTGTTTTTAACACCGCGGCGGCAACGCAGATAGTTTTTCGATGGCCTGCTAAGCAAAATGACTTGATCCGCTCGATCATACTTTAAGAAATAAGGAAAATGCCTATTTAAACGGTATCACGCTTCAATTAAGATAGCGCATTCTCAATCTCGCAGAAATGATGCTGCAAGCACCCCCAAACAGGAGAAAAAATGACGGATATTATTAGTATTCTGAACAATGAAAGTGACTTTCTTCTCAAGCATGTCTGCACTACCATACCCAAGCATAGCCTACAGCTACCCGGCACTGATTTTATCGATCGTGTAATGGCTCTGAGCAATCGAAAACCGAGTGTGCTGCGCAATCTTCAGGCACTCTATAACCACGGGCGTTTAGCAGGCACGGGCTATTTGTCACTTTTACCCGTCGATCAAGGCGTAGAGCATTCAGCGGGGGCTTCATTTGCACCCAACCCGATGTTCTTTGATCCCAAGCACATTGTTGAACTTGCCATTGAAGGCGGCTGCAATGGAGTCGCTTCCACATTGGGTGTGCTGGGCATCGTGTCACGGCAGTATGCGCACAAGATCCCGATGATTCTTAAAATTAATCACAATGAATTGCTGACTTATCCGAACAAGTTCGACCAAACTCTTTTTGCCAGTGTCAATCAGGCCTTCAATATGGGTGCTTGCGCGGTTGGCGCAACGGTTTTCTTCGGCTCGGATGAATCACGCCGCCAGATCCAGGAAGTTTCTGCAGCTTTTGAACATGCGCATAATCTGGGTATGGTAACCATATTATGGGCTTATACACGTAACACTGCTTTTAAAACTGCTGACAAGGATTATCATGTTAGCGCCGATCTGACCGGTCAAGCCAATCATCTGGCAGTAACTATCGGCGCTGATATCGTCAAACAAAAAATGGCGATCAATAATGGCGGTTATAACGCAATTAAATTTGGCAAGACTCACCCCAAAGTATATAGCGAACTGACAACAGAGCATCCGATTGATCTCGTACGTTATCAGGTCGCGAATTGTTACATGGGAAGGATTGGCATGATTAATTCGGGCGGCGAATCTGGTAGCGATGATCTGCACCAGGCAATTCGAACTGCAGTTATCAACAAGCGTGCAGGCGGTATGGGTTTAATCTCCGGCCGAAAGGCATTCCAGAAACCTTTCGATGAAGGTGTCAAATTACTCCACGCAATTCAGGATGTGTACTTATCTAAAGAAGTAACCATTGCCTAAGCTATCAATTATAAATGCCTAATGGAATGGAGAAGGCATGACGGAACCATGCCTTTAATTACAGCATCAGGTATAAAGCGCCGGATTATTTACCTGATGCTTTTATAGCATCCAGGTTTGCACGCGCATCTTCATTGCCTTGAGCCGCGGCTTTTTCAAACCACTCGATCGCTTTCTTCTCGTCTCTTGCCACCCCATCTCCAGTGAAGTACATGGCACCTAAATTATTCTGCGCATCCACATGACCTTGTTCTGCAGCTTTCTTAAATAACTCGGCAGCCTGGGCCATATCCTGTGGAATGCCTTCGCCATTTGCATACATGAGTCCCAGATTAAATTGCGCATCCGCATAACCTTGCTCTGCAGCACGAAAAAACCACCCGGCTGCCACTTCAGGGTCATTGTCCAACAATTGGCCAGACGGACTCTTTGAAACCGCTTCACCGGTATAATACATAACCCCCAAACCATTCTGAGCAGCAGGGTTTCCCGCTTTAGCATCTTCCATTAAAGCTTTAAATTTTTCTTCGGCCGTTTTAACATCCCCTACCCCTGCAGGCAGAATTTGTTCTTTTAACTCTGCCTTTTCTTCATTGGTCAACCCTTCACCTATGAACGATGGAATTTCACCCAGCTTGGTTACTTCGTTCGTAGGTTTTGGTAATGAGCTAATTTCTGATTTATCACTTTTTGATTCTTCACCGCAACCAATAAGTAATAAAGCTGTTGCAGCCAGTAATAAAACAGCTAAAACTTTCATTTGTAATTTCCTTTATTCCTTTAGTTTAACAATAACAGACCGGTACACTATAACAACTCGATTAGAAGTTGTGTATTAAAGTTCCTATTTGGCACCGGATTTCTTCAACAATTCAATAATTTCCCGATAGCGATAACGCTCAGCCAGCATCAGCGGAGTTACGCCATTGCTTGCTTTAAGATTGAGATTGGCATTTGCGGCGATCAGCGAATGAACCGCTCCCAGATGACCGTGTTGAACGGCCAGCATTAATGCTGTCGCGCCATTCTCCAATTGATAATTGACTTCGGCATTTGCTTTGACCAAGGTTTGAATAGTCTGCGGATGCCCTTCTTGCGCTGCCAGTAAAAGTGCTGTCATACCATCATTTCTTTTTGCATTGACATCGGCTTTAGCCGCCAACAATAAGGCAATGACTTTTCTTCTGTCTTTTTCAGCGGCCAAAATCAAAGCTGTATCATTTTCTTCCGAAACGGCATTCACATCAGCGCCAGCTGCGAGCAGAACTTCGACAGCTTGTTCTCGACCATCGCGGGCAGTCTGCATCAGTGGCGTATAATTATTGTCTGCTCTTAAATTTTGATCTACTCCTGCTTGTAAAAAACGTTCAATAATCGCAGGATTTCCCTTTTTAACTGCAACCAGAAAAGCAGCATTCAATTCCTCTTGTCCGATCTGCTGAGCATCCAGTATCTTTTTTACCAATGAAAAGTTACCTTTTCCTGCAGCACTAATCAGCTCAGTATCAAGATTCACAGACCAGACATTGGTAGAAATAAAGATCAGTAAACCTGCGATCCATCCTGGCAATTTAATTATTAATAATCTTGTCATACAAAATTCCTTCCCATCAACATATCCGCACCGGAGATTCTAAAATCATCATTTTTACCATATTTTAAATCAATCTTACTGCATTAATAGTCTCATCGATTAGAAACAGGATTATACAATGACGCCATTCTTTTAACCTGCGCATCATTCCAGCCGCCCCTGACTTCCGCATTCCATGACTATGAGCAGTGTGCTATTCTTGTACTATCAATACATTCATTAAATTTTATTCAAACTACTGAATGTAATTTATTTCAATCGAAATTATTAGATCTGGCATCTTATGCCGGTCTATAGATTAAAGTTTATATCCTGAGAAAATTCAAAGCATTATTAATATGACCACTGATCATTATGACATCGTTATCATTGGCGGTGGGCCGGTAGGCATGGCTCTGGCACTTGCGCTACTCGATACCGGCGTCTCAAGTTTGTTACTCGAAGCTCGTGGATTACCCGAAAAAGACGAGGATCCCCGCCCGTTGGCATTATCACATGGAAGTCACCTGATATTACACCGCTTAGGGGTATGGAGCGAACTGACACAAAATACGCCAATTACTGCTATTCATATTTCCAATCGCGGCAGTTTTGGTCAAACTGTTTTAACACCGGATGATGCTGGCGTTCCTGCATTAGGATTTGTAGTAAATTATCATGATCTTTTTTGCTCCATGCATAAGAAATTAACCGGAATAAAATCCGATTATATTGCTGGTGCTATAGTCACTCGACTCGATACCGATGCAAACTCGGGCTGTGTCGATTTTGATTACCAGGGTCAGAAAAAAAAGGTTTCAGCTAAACTACTTGTTCTCGCCGATGGTGGCCAGTTGGCCAAGCAAATACCTGATATCACCTATCAAACTTATGATTATCAGCAATGGGCCATTGTTGCAAATGTTCAAGCTGAAAAAAAGCAAACAGGTATAGCTTATGAACGCTTTACAATTGATGGACCGGTTGCATTGCTTCCAAACGGTGATGATTTCGCTTTAGTGTGGACTGTAAGCCCTGAAGCAATGAAAGAAATTACCGCGCTGAATGATGCGGATTTTCTGATTCGATTACATCAGCATTTTGGTGATAGGCTCGGAAAATTCATCAATGCGGGAAAAAGATCGGCATTTCCATTGGCACTTAAATACGCAACACCGGCAACATCTCAAAGAGTTGCATTAATCGGTAATGCGGCGCAAACATTACATCCCGTCGCAGGACAAGGATTTAATCTGGGATTAAGAGACGCCTATGAATTAGCCTGCGAGCTTATCGACACACAAAGCGCGGTACTGGAAATTGGTACCCCTGCAATGTTATCCAGGTACCGCCAAAGTAGAGACATTGATAGTAATGCCGGCAGGATATTTACAGATTCATTGATCAAGCTTTTCTCTAATGAGAATAAAATACTAAAACACGCTTGCGGAGCCGGGTTAAGTACCTTGAACTGTATCCCGCCACTCAAAAGATTTGTTGCCCGCCGTATGATATTTGGAGCCAGAGGATAATTTCAAATCATGCTCCACTATCTGTCTGACAAAAGCTATAATTAGCAGAACAGAATGTGAAAATCGTGTGATCACTCGCTCCGGTTCCCAGGGGCGCTTCTGAGTGTTTAGATAAATCACTACGCAGCAACAAACTTAAATTATCAATAACCACCAGCCCATAGACACCGCTTACATGCAGATTGGCACACACATTTTAAAAAATAAACTGATTGTCGCTCCGATGGCGGGTGTTACCGATCGTCCATTCAGACAGTTATGCAAAATTATGGGTGCCGGTATGGCGGTCTCTGAAATGGTATCGAGTAATTCGTTACTATGGGGCTCCAAGAAAACGCAGCGGCGAGCAGATCATGAAGGCGAAGTTTCTCCCATCTCAGTTCAGATTGCCGGCGCTGATCCCAAAATGCTTGCTGCTGCAGCACGTTACAATGTTGATAATGGCGCCCAAATTATTGATATTAACATGGGTTGCCCGGCAAAAAAAATATGCAATGTGATGGCCGGATCTGCATTATTACAAGATGAAAAATTAGTGGAAAGAATTATTGACGCTGTCGTAAAGGCTGTTGATATACCTGTCACACTAAAGATTCGCACCGGCTGGGACAAACAACATAAGAATGCATTAGCCATAGCACATATTGCTGAAAACTCGGGCATTCAAGCGCTCGCCATTCATGGTCGTACAAGAGCTTGCGCATATACTGGCACAGCCGAATATGACACGATCGCAGCTGTTAAAGCCGCCACAAAAATTCCCATTATTGCAAACGGTGACATTACCACTCCCGAAAAAGCAAAATATATTCTTGCCTACACAAAAGCAGATGCAGTTATGATAGGTCGCGCAGCACAAGGCAGGCCATGGATCTTTCGTGAGATAAATCATTATCTTGCAACTGACCAACACTTGCAACCACCCGAAGTAGCTGAAATACATCGAGTTCTCATTGATCATCTGCATGATTTATATGATTTCTATGGGGAATACTCGGGTGTTCGCATTGCACGTAAACACATATCCTGGTACACCAAAGGACTCGTTGGCTCTGCTAGCTTTCGTCAGTCAATGAATCAATTACAAACCACTGAGCAGCAAATTGTAGAGACCAATAAATTTTTCTCAAAATTAGCTGAAGAAGGTCAAAGATTGAGCTACATCAAAGAGGGGAGCAGTTAGTTTATGAATGCAATCAAGGAAAATGAAATTGCATCTTGTATACGCAAGGCCATAGGGGGATATCTCAATGACCTGGACGGGGAGAAACCAGGGCATCTGTATAGTATGGTAATTCAGAGTGTTGAAAAACCTCTCATTGAAATTGCCATACAACATACCAAAGGCAATCAAACCCAAGCAGCGGAGTTACTTGGAATAAATCGAAATACGCTACGTCAAAAAATGAAACAGTTCCAAATTAAATGACCATTAAACATGCACTCATCAGTGTCTCAGACAAAACCGGAATTATCGATTTAGCAAAAAAACTGACTCAGTACGATATCACTATCCTGTCAACAGGCGGTACTGCTAAATTATTGTTTGAAGCTGGAATAAGCGTTATTGAAGTCAGTGACTACACAGGCTTCCCGGAAATGCTCGATGGCCGGGTCAAAACACTGCACTCCAAAATTCATGCCGGTATACTCGCACGTGATGATTTATTAGATCACCAGGAAGCGCTTGATAAAGCATCAATTCCAAATATAGAACTAGTCATCGTCAATTTGTATCCATTCAGACAAACGATCGCAAAACAAAATTGTAGTCTGGACGACGCTATTGAAAATATTGATATTGGTGGCCCAACCATGGTACGTGCAGCCGCCAAGAATTACCAGAAAGTAACTGTTGTCACAGATCCTCAAGATTATTCATTGCTTTGTGAAGAACTGGCAGCGAATCGTGGATCTATTAGTTCGTCTACCCGTTTTATGTGGGCAAAAAAAGCTTTTACGCATACAGCTTCTTATGACAGCGCCATCAGTAACTATTTAACTGCATTAGATACCGACTATCATCAAAAAGATTTTCCAGATTCCCTCAATCTGAATTTCAATATTGCACAGCACTTACGTTATGGAGAAAATCCGCATCAGAAAGCTGCTTTCTATCGCGATGAAACCATAACCCCAGGCAGTTTAGCAAATTATCAGCAGTTGCAAGGAAAAGAATTATCCTACAACAACATCGCTGATACCGATGCAGCCTGGGAATGTGTCAAAACTTTTGACAGCCCGGCCTGTGTGATTGTTAAACATGCTAATCCTTGCGGCATAGCCATTGCGGAAACAACCCTGCATGCCTACCAACTTGCATTCGCAACCGATCCAACTTCTGCTTTTGGCGGTATCATTGCATTTAACCGAACCATAGGCACAGAAACTGTTGAGGCTGTTTTAAAACAATTCGTTGAAGTCATTATTGCGCCGGAAATTACGCAGGAAGCCCAACAGCTTTTATTGCAAAAAAATAACATCCGTGTATTGATTCTGCCATTACAAATTGGGCATCATCGCTATGATTTAAAAAGAATCGGCGGTGGCATTCTTGTACAAACACCTGACACGCTGAATATTACAGTTGCAGATCTTAAAATAGTCACCAAAATAATACCCACGCCGCAACAATTAGAAGACTTACTTTTTGCATGGCGCGTTGCAAAATTTGTTAAATCCAACGCCATCGTATTTTGCAGCAATGGTCAAACCGCCGGTATCGGCGCTGGTCAAATGAGCCGTGTTGATAGTGCACGCATCGCTTCTATAAAAGCGCAGCAAGCAGGCCTCACACTTGCTGGATCTGTGGTTGCATCGGATGCATTTTTCCCCTTCCGGGATGGTTTAGATGTCGTGGTGCAAGCTGGTGCAACAGCAATAATTCAGCCCGGCGGCAGTATCCGTGACAACGAAGTTATTGCTGCTGCTGATGAACAGGGTGTTTCAATGGTGTTCACCGGAATTCGTCATTTTAGACATTAGAGAATCACACAATATCATGAAGTTACTGGTTATTGGGGGTGGTGGCAGAGAGCATGCATTGGCATGGAAACTGAGTCTATCACCTCGGGTACATAAAGTATTCGTGGCACCAGGTAATGCGGGCACTGCATTAGAATGTGGACTTGAGAATATCGCAATCTCATCTATTCCTGAATTAATCGAATTTGCAAAGCACGAACAAATTGCAATAACTGTAGTAGGCCCAGAAACCTCACTGGCCGCAGGTATCGTAGATGCATTCCAGGCTGCTGGTTTGAAAATATTCGGTCCACTCCAGCAAGCAGCTCAACTCGAGACTTCAAAGATCTTCGCCAAGGAATTCATGCAACGGCACCATATCCCGACAGCCGCTTATGCAAGATTTCAAGATCCCGTCCTGGCACATGAGTATATCAACCAAAAATCTGCCCCTCTGGTAATTAAAGCCGATGGGCTTGCAGCGGGAAAAGGTGTTGTAGTTGCTCAAACCAATGAACAAGCGCATTCTGCCGTCAACGACATACTAGTAGAAAAGAATTTTGGCAGCGCGGGCTATGAAATTATTATTGAGGAATTCCTGCACGGCACAGAGGTCAGTTTTATTGTCATGACCGATGGTCGCCATATTCTGCCTTTGGCTACTAGTCAGGATCATAAACGCCTATATGATGGAGATTTGGGTCCCAATACCGGTGGAATGGGCGCGTATTCGCCAACACCTTTTATATCACCCAGCCTTCATGCGCAAATCATGCGCAATATTATCTATCCGGTAATCAATGGACTAAAAGAAGAAGGCATCCACTATAGCGGTTTTCTGTATGCCGGATTAATGATCACTGCGGAAGATCAAGCAAAGGTATTGGAATTTAATTGCCGGCTGGGAGATCCAGAAACTCAACCCATCATGCTGCGCCTAAAGAGTGACCTGCTGACGTTAATAGAACATGCTGTCAATGGAACACTGGATAAAGTTGATACCGAATGGGATCGCCGTGCCGCACTGGGTGTTGTAATGGCAGCGCATGGTTATCCGGAGAATCCGAGAAAGAATGACGTGATCCAAGGCTTACAGAATCTAATCATCGATCAGGAAAACACCGATAATTTTCATATTTTTCATGCCGGAACATATCTAGGAGGAAAAGATGAAAAGGAAATTATTACGGCTGGCGGGCGTGTTTTATGCGTAACAGCATTAGGTGAGAACATTAAAATTGCTCAGCAGAATGCCTATAAACTCATTGAAAAAATTCACTTTGATGACTATCAAGTCCGTCACGATATTGGATATCAAGGCATAAACTATCAGCGCAAAAAATAGCATAAAAAAGTAACCGAATATTTCTAGATATAATTAAACAAGGATAACCCAGAAATTTTAATATAGGACTGCTGTGCGGCTTGAAGATACAGTTGTTGCCTTTGAAAATCTGATGTTGCTTTCGCAAAATCAACATCTTGTAATTGTGAGAGTAATTGCTCAAATTGAATGCTTTGATCACCGCCAACACTTTCCAAAGTATCGATTTCATTCATCCGGGCTCCAATAGATGATTGTTTTGTAAGTACATGCTCCAAACTATTGTTAATGTTTTGTAGTGCTGTACTTAAACTATTCGCAAGTCGAGTGCCCCCAGGCTGACCACTGGATGGTGTTTCCAGTGCTGTAATCAGATCGCCCACGGTTTTAAAAATACTCTGATTACTACTTGGAGAAACTGTAAATTTATCTCCATTCGCCGGATTACCTTTAATACTTAGTTGTATTCCATCAAAACTGATTGTGCTATTACCGACATAAGGGTTGGCTGATGAAACGGGTAATCCTGTCGTTGTATTGACAATATCATAGGTTGTCACTCCGGCAGCAACTGTGAAATTTATATCATAATTAGCCCCGGTTAGGCTCGCCGGAGTAATTACTGATCCACCATCAATAACGCCAGTACCTAGGTTTAGGGAGTTGGCTGCTGTGGTGAAAACACTGTTACCACTCTTTATCCGTTCGAAAATATCTGTTCCTGAATCATTGATAGCAAGCTGACGTGCAGGTCCTACTTGATTCAATCTTTGACCTTGGTCTCCCGAATATTGCACATTTAACCCAGTCTGCACAAAAGGTTTTGTACTTGCTTGATACCCTGAAAATAAAAATTGCCCATTTTCATCGGTAGTGTTGGCTAAACCAACTAATGAATCCAATTTACTGCGCAATTCCGTCGCAAGAATCTTTCTATCCGCATCCGTAAGCGTCGAATTTCCAGCATAGACTGCTGAACCATGCACATCTTGAAGCAGCGACGTGACTTGCTTTAATACATTCTCCTCCAACCCCAATGATGAACTTGCGCTGGCGCGATTCACTGAGTACTGCTTATTCAGCGATTCTGATTGTGTAACATTCAATGCTTGCGCTGCGGCAATTGGATCATCCGAAGGTGCTAGGATGCGTCTACCGGTAGAAAGCTGCTGTTGCGTTTTAACTAATGCATCCTGCTGTTGAAGCATCAAATTAGTTCCGGTTTCATAAATTGTATTTGTGCTGACGCGCATAATATTGCCTCTAGCTTAGATATTTAACCAATACGAAGAATTGAATCAAACAGCGTATTGCTGATTTCAATGACCTTACTTGAAGCCTGATACGCTTGCTGGAAGCGCATTAAATTAGCGGCTTCTTCATCCAGATTAACACCCGATACCGACTGCATGGTATTTTCAGTTTGTTTCAGTAAAGTAGCTTGTGCTTTACTGGTTACTTCCAGCTCCCGTGTTTTATTACCAATCTGGCTAACAAGCTGCCCGTAGGCAGACTGATAGGACGCTGTGCCATTTTCTATGGTATTTTTGGTCTGCAGAACACCCAGCAGCAATGCATTCCGATTATCAGCGGAACCATTAAGGTTGGGTGCAATTGTAAAGATATCACCTGCAGCTGGGCTACCACTAATTTGAAAGGTATAGCCATTAAAACTAATATCAGTCCCTGCGATATAGGCTTGGTTAGCGGCCGGCAAACCGGTACCAATTCCAACCACATCATACTGGCCATCGTACGGTGTATGAAAAGTTATCGTTAACGGTTGCTGAAGATTGGAATCTAGCGGCAATGGATTGACAGTTCCCGCACTGATTTTTCCTGTACCGGTATTCGTTATTGCTGCATTGGTACGATTAGGTCCAGCTGCAGCAATTTTGGTTGTGTCGGAAATATTTACTGCAATATCCTTTGCACCATTGATGGTTGGCTGAATCCGGAATCTTTCATTGGCCAGAATAGTTGCTGCTGTCACAGATACACCGTCAAGCGTTAATGGCAAGGCACCTGATGGAGCAACAGTGGTACTCACCGAGGTATTATCAGATGATCTTGTTAGCGTATAATTTGTTCCATCGTAAGAAAACTGATAATCACTTGTTGTTAATACACTGTAATCGCTTATGCCTGCAGTAATATTAGATGCCGGATTATTGTTTAGTGCTGAAATTACTTTGGGCGGAGGCAGATTAAAGAAATCACCTCCCATATCGCCATTAAGATCCATACCTAACTGATGTTGCGCATTGAAGGTCTGAGCTAACGTAATAGCAATTCTTCCTAATGCATTTTGTGCACTATCCAATGTGACACTGCGAAATGACAAAATACCGTTTAAGGTGCCTCCTGTAATCTGATCCTCGGGAAGCTGAACAGTATTATTTCCTGTAATTAAAGCGATTGTTAAATTATCTGGATTATCCGGTGATACGATCGCTTTAAATGAGAGTGTTTGGGCGCCAACTACCAGTGCCTGCCCGTTACCCACATACACATTGACACTACCATCACTTTGCCGCACTGTATCGGCATTCACTATTTTATTTAATTGACTAATCAATTCATCACGTTGATCTTGCATATCATTGGCAGGCTGTCCGCCGGCAGCGCCTTCCGCCAATAAGATCTGATGATTGATATCGGCTATTTGCTTCGCTAAAGAATTTACATCATCTACAGTGCTGGTTATCTGAGTATTGATGTCTTCTCTGATTTGTGACATACGCTGATCCATACTTTGGAAACGTGCCACAAGCGCTTCGCCATTACTTATCATAGCTTGGCGTGATGGAATTACAGATGGATTTGTTGCCACATCTTGTATCGCACTAAAAAAATTCTGGAGTGCGGGAGAAAGCCCGGAAGTTGAATCTCCTAGCATATTATCTAACTGTTTTATTTGTCCAAAATAACTGTCCAGCGCTTGGCTTTGGGTCTGAATCTGTAATGACTGACTCACGACAAATTGATTGTATATGCGCTGCACTGTCGTTGAATGAACACCACGCCCAACAAATCCCGCCCCAGAGGATTGCGGTATATTGGTACTCAGCACAACCTGTTGGCGCTTATAACCAGGCGTATCAGCGTTGCTGATATTATGGCTGGTCGTTAACAACTGGTTTTGCGCAGTTAATAGACCGGTAATACCAATGTCAAGAATGCCATTTCCCATAATTTATTTCCGCTTCTTAATCTCTAATAAACATTAGATAGTTGTATCGGTAAAATGAAAAAAGAATTAAAAAACTTTTTCATCAAATAAACTCACGATTCTGTAATGTTTCACTATTAAGTATTCGAATCAACTTCTCTGCATACATTGGATCAGTGGCATATCCCGCACGTTGCAGGCCGTTAGCAAATGTCGCGGCATCAGTGGACTTCAATACTTTTGCATAGCGCGGGTTATCTAATAGCAAATTGGCATAGTCACTGAATCCTTCTGCATAAGAACTATAAGCACGGAATTTTTCAATCACTTTTTGGGGTGCGCCGTTAATGTACTCAGTGGTTACCGTTTCCACAACATCCCCTTTCCAGCTTGCACCAGCTTTGATTCCAAACAGGTTGTAGCTTGGACTATTATCCGCATGGCGAATCTCATGTTTACCCCACCCGCTTTCCAGAGCAGCTTGCGCTAACATGAAATGCGGAGGAATACCGGTTGATTGCGAAGCAATCTTTGCATGCGGCAATACTTTATCGATAAAATCCGCTGAATGATTAGATGATTTTTTTAGTTGTGACTCCAGCGGGATTGGTGCGAAAAATGCATCAACAGATGGATTCATTTTTCCTACTGGCATCGCTTCATTAGATGAATTCAGCGCACCCGGCCATAACTGTTCAGATTTATCATTGGGGTGCCCATCTTTAATCAAAGCCGGCTGATTGCTAGAATTGATCGCCGATAAAATGGCATCGGTATGGTTTATTGTGGTTTGTGGCTCAATCGCTTTATTAGCGCGCGCCAATTGCTGTACCATCATGTCGGCAATACCAATTCCTTTAGTCGAAATGTGCTGTGCTAATTGCTGATCATACATTTGTGTAAAGAATTGAGTTTGCTGACTATCGAACAATCCGTCTTTGGGCGTTGCCTCACGCATACTTTTTAGCAACATGTTCATGAACAATGCTTCAAACTGCTGCGCCGCTTTTTGTAAAGCTTCATCTGGATTCTGCTTGGCCATTAAATGCAGATCATCAATGCTCTTGGCATCAACAGCGAGCTTACTTGAAATATCCGGTGAGATAACCATAATTTTATAATTAACTAATTAAATAATTTCCAACTCTGCACGTAGCGAGCCTGCCGCTTTTAACGCCTGCAAAATGGACAACAAATCCTGTGTTGTCGCACCAATCGCCGTCAAAGCCTTGACAACTTCACCAAGATCCGCGCCATTCGGCAATAGCATCAAATTCCCTTCATCAGTACGTATTTCAACTTGGGATCGTTGTGCCACCACTGTTTCACCGCGCTGCGCAAATGGACCGGGTTGACTGATTACAGGTTCAGTATTGATAATGATAGATAAATTACCATGCGCAATTGCACTCGTTTCAAGTGTTACTGCTTGATTCATCACTACCGAGCCGGTCCGTGAATTAACAATAACTTTTGCCGGCGCTCTTGCAGGCGTTATATCCAGACTTTCAATCTGAGAAATAAACATAATGCGCTGACTATTATCAGCAGGCGCTCTTACCTGCACGACTCGGCCATCGATAGCAGCTGCAGTTGAAGGATGCAATCCATTAATGGCTTCAACAATACGATTAACCGTCGTAAAATCCGTTGAATTCAATTCCAGGTTAATAAAATCACCTTGCCCGACTGTTGTTGCTATCTCGCGCTCTACGATAGCGCCGCCTGCAATGCGCCCGGCACTAAGATGATTAATTTGCACACTGCTACCCGCATTTCCGGCACCTATACCGCCAACCAGAATACTTCCTTGCGCCATTGCATAAACCTGATTGTCCGCACCTTTGAGAGGCGTCATCAAAAGTGTTCCTCCACGCAGACTTTTCGCATTACCCATGGAAGACACTGTGATATCAATTTGCTGACCAGGTTTCGCAAACGCAGGTAACGTAGCTGTTACCATCACAGCAGCAACATTCCGTAATTGCAAATTGGTACCAGGCGGTAAGTTAACACCCAATTGACCGAGCATATTGATGATACTTTGTACGGTAAATGGCGTTTGGGTTGTCATATCACCGCTGCCATCCAAACCCACAACTAATCCATACCCTATCAATTGATTATTACGTACCCCTTGAATCGATGCCAGATCCTTGATGCGATCCGCCGCACTAATACCCGGCACTAATAGGCCTATCGCCAGAAAAGAATGAATAATTATGTTTTTTATTTTCATAATCTTATATATTAATTTCAAAGATAAACATGTTTCAAGCATCGAACATTTTAGAAAGGTGTGACGGACAAAAAGAATCGTGATAACCAACCCATTGTTTGTGCCTCATCCAAATAACCATTGGCTCGATACTCCACGCGCGCATCGGCAACTTGTGTTGAAGAGATGGTGTTCGCCATGATATGTACTGGATTCACAACACCGGAGAGCCTGATAAACTCTTGTCCCTGATTAATACCGATTTGTTTTTCGCCACTGACAACAAGATTTCCATTCGGCAATGCTTCTATAACAGTTACCGTTATCGTGCCTTTAAAATTATTTTTACTTGAGCTCTCGCCACTGCCATCAAACTTGTTGTTAGATTTGGCTTCCACTGTGGCGTGTTTCTTTAAAAGGCTCAAAGGAATCCCTAATAGGCTTGGTACCGAAAAATCGATACTTCCCGAACGATCGACATTACTCCCAGAACTCTTGCTGGCATTTGTTGTTTCATTCAAGTTAACGATCAAGGTGTCGCCAACACTACGCGCTCTTCGATCTTCAAATAAGGGGGTGTAACGAACACCGCCCGTTGTGCTATGAATAGTCTGAAAAATAGCGCCATTCGGGTGGGTCGCGACTGCCGCATGCTTCGGAGAACGAAAGGTATTAGGCTGATGGGTGACTGTTGGTGGTGTCATCGCACAACCCGATACCAGCAAAACAAAAATCAGTGTATACAGACACAAGAATTGTTTTTTTAATGTCAAATTGTTAGCAACCATCCCATTACTCCGGATAACCCATTCAATTATAATTGCGCCAATTTCTGCAACATTTGATCTGAAGTCTCGATTGACTTGGAATTCATCTCATACGCACGCTGGGTTTGAATCATGCTGACCAATTCTTCCACGACATTCACATTCGAAGTTTCAACAAAACTCTGTTCCAATAGTCCTAATCCATTGGTCCCAGGCGCATTTTGATTGGGCGTTCCACTGGATGCGGATTCCATGTACAGGTTCTCCCCCATCTTCTGCAACCCTGCCGGATTAATAAAGCCGGCTAACTGAATATTACCAACTTGAATCGGCGCGACAGAACCCGGTACTGTCGCGGATACCGTACCGTCTCGTGCTATGGTGATACCGAGCGCATTCGGTGGCACGGTAATTGCTGGCTGAACTGCATATCCGCTTGAAGTAACAAGCTGACCATTGATATCGGATTGAAATGCCCCATCACGCGTATAGGCAGTGGTGCCATCAGGTAATAAAACCTGAAAGAAACCTATGCCTCGTATCGCAACGTCTCGTTGATTATCCGTCTGTTGTAACCCCCCTTGCGTAAATATGCTTTCTGTCGCGACCGGTTTGACGCCCGTACCTAACTGTAAACCTGAAGGCAATTGAGTTTGCTGGGAAGACTGCGCCCCGGGCTGGCGCACTGTTTGATACAGCAAATCCTCAAAAACTGCACGAGCACGTTTAAATCCATTCGTACTCACATTCGCCAAATTATTTGCGACGACATCCATTTTGGTTTGTTGCGCATCAAGACCCGTTTTAGCAATCCACAAGGAACGAACCATAATCATTAACCTCTTAAATTTATTTTTTGTTTAAACTCTTACAACCATTATTTCACCGGCCTGTTGTGCGTTTCTTTGCGCGTTCTCAAGCATTTTCATTTGCATATCAAATTGACGGGCAAGCGCTATCATGCTGACCATTTCATGTACAACGTTCACATTACTGCCTTCCAATGTACCATCAACAAGCTTGACCTTAGCATCGGCTTGCGCAACACCGCCGTCTTTAAGGCGAAATAAACCATCAACCCCCTTGACAAGGTTCTCTTCCGCCGGATTTACCAGCTTAATTCGACCCACTAAAGCGACTGTATTGGGCTGTGGATTAATCGGCACAGACGATACTGTTCCATCACCACCGATTGTGATTCGAGTTTCCGGCGGGACCGTGATAGTGCCTCTGTCGCCTTTGACTTTAAGCCCGTTATGCGTCAGCAGAAGTCCATTAGGACTGACTTGCAAGTTGCCATTGCGTGTATAGGCTTCTTCACCGTTATCCAACTGCACTGCAATCCATCCAGAGCCCTTGATTGCAACATCCAGATCGCGGCCGGTTGTTTGCAACGCACCGGGTGTAAAATCCGCATGAATTGTTGAATCGACAACAAATGCACGCGTCGGCAATCCGTCACCGAATATCGGAACAGCGCGGAATGCATTGTTCTCAGCCCGATAGCCTGTTGTTGCAGCATTAGCGAGATTCTGCGCAACCGTAGCTTGTTGATTCAGCGTATGGTTTGCTCCGGTCATAGATGTGTAGATCAGTCTATCCATCAGCTTTTACTCAGTTATTGTGAGGAAATTAAAGATTAACCAATGTTTGCATAACAGCATCTTGAGTTTCGATCGATTTGGCATTCGCTTGATACATACGTTGTGCAGTAATCATTTTCACCAATTCACTCGTTAAATCCACATTGGCATCTTCGACTGCTGAGGCTTGCAGTGCACCCAGTGTTCCCGTTTTTGGCGGACCCACCAAAGGTTGACCTGAGTTGGGTGTTTCTATCCAACGCCCATCACCAATAGGATTTAAACCTTGCGGATTGACAAAATTAGCCAAAACAATTTGCCCCAGTGATCTCGTTTGCCCATTACTATAACTGCCTTGAATCACACCATCGGCGGATGTTGTAAAACCAGCTAGCCGGCCAGAGGTGAATCCATCTTGGGACATTGAATTCACGCCAAACTTAGATCCAAATTGTGTGGCCGTAGTCAAATCCAAAGAGAAAACTAAGGGTGAAGCTGCACTCAGGGTCGGATCAATGGTTGCCAAATCGACCGACACATTAAAAGGTGCAGTAGGCGAAGTTAATACGCCATTATCATTAAAGGTTAACGCTTCTGAAGCTGCACCACCCAGAGTAACTCCAGTAGGTACACCCGCTGCACTGGTCGCGCCATCGACAGTCGCATAAGCATTCCATGTACCCGCTGTAGCTGTTTTCTGAAAAAAAATAGAAAATATATGTGAATTACCCAAGCTGTCGACAATGTTTCCAGATGTCGTGCTTGTATAGCTTTTGGGATTATTCGCATCGAAAGTAGCCACTGCAGGTACAGTCGCACCCGAATCCAGATTGAAACCCATGCTGTAAGTTGATGTAACTTGAGGAGGAATATCAGCGGTGTTTAATTTCACATTGGCTGGTTGACTGGCGACTATGTTTCCATTTGTATCTGCCGTATAGCCGGTTAGATTCGCTCCATTGGCATCGGTAAGATACCCGTTGCCATCAAGACGGAATTGCCCATTCCGGCTATAACTCACCACCCCCCCGTCACTCATACGAAAAAAACCTTGCCCATTTATCGCGATATCCAATGGATTATTGGTCGGTGAAATATTTCCTTGATTAAATAATTGCGCAACAGTAGCTACTCTTGAACCAATGCCTACTTGCGTTCTAGAAGACCCTGCGCCATCCAATGAACTTGCAAATATATCGGTAAATTGTGCTTGGGATTGTTTATATCCAGGGGTATTTGCATTGGAAATATTGTTCCCAATAACATCCAGATTTGTCGATGCGGCACTTAGACCACTTAAACCTTGTTGAAAACTCATACTGATCTCCTTATCAAAATACCTGTTTAACGTCAGACAAACTGACCAAACCCAATTTGCCCATATCAAGCAACGTGCCCTGCTCTCCGTGGGAAACACTACTTACCGAACCAAGTGAAAGCGTATTGACTTTAATATCATTTCCACCCTGTTTTGCACTCACTTCAAAGGTATAGTCTCCGATAGCAGCTTTGGCGCCACTGTCTGTCATGCCATCCCACCCGATCGTGCTAATACCTGTCGGTTTCGCACCGAGATCTATATTACGAATGGCAATCCCGGAGCTATCCAATATCGTTACTTTGAGTTGATCAACCGGCTGAGCCAATTCAATACCGGCAATGGCTGCATCTTTATCGAGTTGTATAGATTTTCCAGGAACAAAAGCATCATGCCCTATCATTCCCGTTGCCTCAATCGATTGGCTATCTTCATAATCGGAAGACAAAAGTTGCAGTGTTGTATTCAGTTTATCTATGCCGGTTACCGTACTAATTTGCGCTAATTGACTGGTAACTTCCGCATTATCAAGTGGTTTAAGCGGATCTTGATTTTTCATCTGGGTAACCAGAAGTTTTAAAAAGCGATCCTGTGCATCCTCAGTTTCCTTTTTAGCGGTAACTCCTGTCGTTGTTAACGATGAAACTGGTTGAGAATTGGCTGGCTGAACTGAACTCATGTTGCACTCCTTTATTGACCAATGGTGAGAGTCTTTTGTAACAGTGATTTGGTAGTGTTCATCATATCGACACTGTTCTGATACGAACGTGATGCCGACATCATATTGACCATTTCATCGACAACATTGACATTAGGCATCGTCACATAACCGTTTTTATCCGCTAACGGATGTTTAGGCTGGAATAACTGTTTCATCGGAGATTGATCGTGAATGACACCAGCAACTTTAACACCGCTAGCACCATTAGCAGCCGCTTGTAATGTACTGAAAATCACTTGACGACCCCGGTAGGGCTCGCCAGTTGAACTGGTCACACTATCGGCATTTGAGAGATTACTGGCAACCACATTCAAACGCTGAGATTGTGCGGACATGGCCGAGCTTGAAATATCGAATACATTGAATAATGACATAATTATCTCTCCTGCATCGCTAATGATATGTTTCTAAATTCAGTATTTAGAAATGTGATACTGGCATCGTACTTAATGGCGTTATCGGCAAACCGGGTACGTTCCATATCCATATCCACTGTGTTTCCATCGGCACTGGGTTGTAAAGGAACACGATATAATATGTTGTCCCCGAAAACCCCTTGCGCAGCGGAATTAATATGTGCCGGGGATGTCGTATTTAAACTTACTTTATTCAGGTTTGTAGTCAATGAAAGCTTTTCATGTAGTACACTGGCGAAATCAATATCTTTCGCTTTAAAATTAGGTGTATCTGCATTAGCCACATTGCCGGAAAGCAGCTCTTGTCTGGCAGCCCGTAGGCTTAAGGCCTGATGATGAAAGTTTAATTCTTTATCAAGTTTGTTAATCATTTTCTATACACCCAAATTTAAATAGCTTTGTATTCACTTATTAGCACTTAGCATGCCAACTATAATAAATGTTCATGCTGCCAGACTAACCCGCAAAAAAGGCATGAAATAGACGCTATCTTCAAACGTGACTTTTATGACAGTTGATTAAGATATCTGCGAGAGCGGCAATAATTGCCGAAAACGGCAAAAATGAATGGTTAAATAAATCTATGATACGTTGCTTAATGTTAATTCTCTGTCTGCCAATGCTTGCTTCTTCGATTCCGGCATTTGCATCACAGCACAAAACTATCGCGCAATACCAAGAAATTGCTTTAATTAAAAGAGCAATTGAGGATTTCTTATATAACAATACAGCTTCGCTATCCGGACAAGTTATCGTGAATGTAGGCCAGATCGACAGGCATCTCGCTTTGCCTCAGTGTCCGCATCTAGAACCTTTTGTTCCAACTGGCGGGCGTTTATGGGGAAAAACTTCTATCGGGGTTCGCTGTGATAGCCAGGACGCAACATGGACCATCTACGTGCAGACTGAAATAATTGTAATGACCGATGTGTTACATGTCGCACGCCCCATTGCTGCTGGTCAGACACTCGCCTATGAGGATATAGCTCTACAGAATGTTAATTTGGCACAAATGCCGGAAGGCATATTCACTGATGTAGCAAAAGTAATCGGCAAAGTGGCCACCACCAACCTTTCTGCCGGGCAACCATTACGTCCGCAAATGCTGCGTGCACCCTACGTAGTCTTACGAGGTCAAACAGTGAATCTGGTTGTTCAAGGACGCGGATTTAGCATCCGGTCAGAAGGCCAGGCATTAGCAGACGCGACCGAAGGACAAGTTGTTCAAGTGCGCAATAAATCAGGACGAATCATGAGCGGACTCGCGCGCCTCAATTCAATCGTTGAAATACAGCCATAAAGTATTAACCCGAAACACTTCCAATGACATTGGCTGAGTGCTATTTATTCCTCACTTGCCAAAACAAGTGATCTTAACCCTCAATCAGACTTATAATTAAGAATCGTTTCAATACTCATAAAAAAACAAGTAGCTTTTTACTGTGACTAAAATAGACCCTACCATTGAAATAAAAAAAATTTTGGCTGATGTACTAGGATTGGGGGAACGACTCAATGCGATGAGATCGGATACCCTATTACTCGGAAATATTCCCGAGCTTGATTCCGTGGCAGTCGTTACAATTATCCTGGCTTTAGAAAAGAATTTTTCTATCTCGATTAAAGATGACGAGATAAGTGCGAAAACATTTGAAACGCTCGGTGCTTTGGTCAATTTTGTAGAAAAAAAATTAGCCGATAAAAATAAACTAGCCGAAAAAGATTACCCAACATAAGTAAGTTCAAAAACTTTGATCAATCAATATTTGAAAGATGCAGATTGTATTTTGATTTGAATAATGCATAATTGCTGCATCTAATTCAGAATACAATGGAATAAGCATTGAAATTACATCCTGCAAATTTTGGGCATCAATACATTTTCACCGGGTATGGGGATGGATACATATTGATTAATCAGACCCGTTACGAAAAAAGCTTGATCGTTATGCCTGACCGTTTGATTGAAGACTGGCCGGTAATTTCAGTTTCGCAACTGGAAGCTCAGCATTTTGAAATGTTGCTATCCGATAAGCCAGAAATCATCATCCTTGGAACAGGCATTGCACATAAATTTCCAGATCAATCTTTATTAAGCCAGTTAACCAAAATGGGGATTGGAATTGAAGTGATGGATACAAGGGCCTGCTGCCGTACCTATAATATTCTGGTTGAAGAAGGACGGCGTGTTGCAGCAGCGCTGTTGATCTAATTTCTCACAACAAAAAAAAGCCCGGGATTTATCCCATTGCATTGTCTGAACTAGCCGGATCAATCACAAACAATGCAATAATTCGCTTCATAAATTCACAAAATTAAAAAAAGAAATGGCCATGACAATTATGATTGTGATAAATTCATGGCTGGAAAGTCAGGTATAGTAAAATTGGCTTCCTTCATAATATTAATATAGGAGTTAAAAATGAACAAATTTCTTATCGCTGCAATGGGTTTAGTCTTTTTATTGGGTTCTTCTGCTACTATGGCCAGCGGAAACAAAGAATCTGCACTGCCTCCAATGGCCGCTCAGGACATTTTGAATCAAATGGCATGTGAAGGTAAAAAAGCCGGCGATAAAATCAAAGATCGTGTTGACGGTGAGATGGTTACTTGCCCAGCTAAGATTAAACAACCTAATTTTGGCAAATAAAAGTAATTACAAGCGAATCGGTAGATAGGTCAAGTGAGATAGACCAAGGTATTTTCTTCTTCCACTCAAAGTTGGATTCAATAAGTTGAGTCGTAGAAGTTAAATATTTCGAAACTATCTGCTTGGCCTATTACTTTAATTTATGAACACAGAGAATAAAACAGAAATACGTCCGGAGTGCTTTCTGTAGCCAGAAATACCGAATATCAATTCCGGTTAATTTGAATATCAGGATCACTGATTAGCTACTCTCCCAGTCTATTGAAAATATCTCATATCCTCAACACATCAACTTCAGAAATCCATTTTCTTGAATTCCACAGTTATGCTTTATGGAATTCCGCCTCAGACAATAATAATCTATAAATTCATTGCAATATCAGTAGCATACCCATAGTTTCTTGATTTTATATCTTAGAAATATCCTTTAACTTTTTACAAATAAAGAATTAATTCTAAATTTAATTAAAAATACTCATGAAGATGTAGTAAAATGCACAGCAAATAATATTCAGGTATACGATCTATTCCTTTTGAATTATTTTTAATTTAAACAATTAAATACCGGCAAGTTAAGATTATTTATTCGTAATACTAAAAATAATCATTCATAGATTAAATTCTCTTAACTGATACTTTCCTCGCTCATAACGAAAATATTTAAGTAGATTAAAAATGATTTGCAATTTCGGTCAATTGGAGAGAAGAAAGAATGAAACAGGTATTTTTTTTATTTTGCGTCATATTTTTTTATACCACCAGCACCTTAGCCCAGAAAAACAACCTAGATATTAAGTCGCAAGCTGCGCTGGTTTTTAATGCTCAAAATGCGCATGTCATCTATGATAAGAATGCAGATAAGGTAATGCCTATTGCTTCTATCACTAAATTAATGACCGCCATGGTCACACTTGATGCACGCTTGTCCCCGAATGAAAAAATCACGATCACGAATGCTGATGTCGACAAGCTGAAGCACTCATCTTCGCGATTGCCCGTAGGCAGTAGTTATCCCCGCCATGAATTATTACGCTTAGCACTGATGTCATCCGAGAATCGCGCCGCAGCAGCACTGGCTCGCACCTATCCCGGCGGCACCAAAGCATTCGTCGATGCCATGAATCAAAAGGCAAAGAAAATTGGAATGGCCAACAGTCGTTTTGTCGACTCTACTGGCTTGAATAGCAACAATGTAGCGACAGCACGCGACTTGGCGAAATTAGTCTCAAGCTCAAATAGCTATTCCGCTATCCGCGAATTTTCAACGACATCACAGCATTCCGTATCACCAGGAAATAAGCGCGGTCATTTACAGTATGTCAATTCCAATAGCTTGGTCCGCAATCAAGGATGGGATATCGGTGTTTCCAAAACCGGTTATCTCAGTGAAGCAGGACGCTGTTTGGTAATGCAGGCCAAAATTTCTGGCCAACCCGTTGTGATTGTTCTGCTGAACTCCTGGGGCAAAAATACCCGGATTGGCGATGCCAACCGCGTAAAAAAATGGATAGAGAGTAATCAGGGCCGCAGGCAAGTATAAGAATGCCAGATTCTACGTCAGGTTATAAACTTCACTGTACTTGCGCTTCAGATAATCAACGAAATAATCCGGATTCAAAGCTTCCCCGGTAACGCGCTGAACAAGTTCCTGTGGCGAATAAAGCTTTCCTTGACGATGGATCTTCTCATTGAGCCAGTTCTTAATTGGCGCAAAATTACCTTTAGCAATATTTCGCTCAGTATCGGGTTGTTCGCTCAGTAGCGTTTGGTAGAACTGACACGCATACATTGCACCCAGTGTATACGAAGGAAAATACCCAAACGCCCCGCCGCTCCAATGCGAATCCTGCAATACGCCGAGCGCATCGGTAGGCGGCTGAATTCCCAGATACTTCTGCATCAACCCATTCCAGATATGCGGCAAATCATCGACCTGCATCGAACCATCAAACAGCCCTTTCTCGATTTCATAGCGCAAAATAATATGCAACGGATAGGTTACCTCATCCGCCTCTACCCGGATAAAATCCGGCTTGCACGTATTAATCGCGCGATAAAAAGAATCGACGGTAGCAGATTTCAGGTTATCCGGGAATGCCGCGCGGATCGTCTCGAAATAATGCTGGCAAAACGGCTTACTCTGCGCGACCATGCGTTCCCAGAATAACGACTGGGATTCGTGAATTCCCATCGTCAGTGATTCCGCGGCCGGCAAATCGCCCAACTCATGCGGTCGGCCTTGCTCGTAGAGCGCATGACCGGTTTCATGGATTACCGCATACAGCGATTCGACAAAATTACTGTCTTTGTAGCGCGTCGTAATGCGCACATCGGTCGGATGACTGCCACCGCAAAAAGGGTGCACCGACACATCCATACGACCCTGCTCAAAATTAAAACCAATATCCTGGCTGATTTTGCGCGCCAAAGCTTCCTGCTTATCCAGCGCAAACCTGCCCTGCAGAAAAGCTGTATCCGGTTGATAAGAATGTTCCTGAATGGCATGAACCAGCGGGATCAATTCCTGCTTCAGGCGCTCGAATACCGGCGTGATCATGTCCATTGTCGTGCCGCGCTCAAACAGATCAATGTTTGCATCGTAGGGCTTCAATTCCGGCGACACACACTGCGCCCATTCTTGCTTAAGTTCCAGAAAACGTTTCAACACCGGCGCAAAATCAGAAAATTTATTCTCCTGGCGCGCCATCACCCAAATGCCCTGCCCGCGCGAACTTAACTCTGCCAGCTCCTGCACCAGTTGCTTCGATACTTTGGTCTCGAGTTCATAACTATGCAGCGCTTCACGGATATTGCAACGTTCCAGCTCACTTAAAGCATCAAAATCCTTTTCCTTGAGCTCGTTCAGGCACTCTCCCAGCACGGGATCGGTCATGCGTTCATGAATAACGCCAGCCAGCGCCGCAATCTGCTTGGCACGCGCCTCACCGGCACCCGGCGGCATCATCACTTCCTGATCCCATCCCAACGTACTCATCACGCCACTTAAATGCGTGATTTCTTCCAATTTCTGGACTAAATTTTGATAATGCTGATTCATAATTATCCCGTTATTTAATCGAAACAAAACCCTGCTCACGATCCACCTGATTCCAGGGGATAGCGCTAAAATCACAAGCCCAGTATCATACCAACTTTAACACCAACCATTCACACTGCCATGCTCTGGATAAAATCACTACACATCATTTTCATGGTCACCTGGTTCGCGGGGCTATTCTACCTGCCGCGTCTGTTTGTCTATCATGCTCAATGCGAGGATCAACCCGGAAAAGAACGCTTCAAAATCATGGAACGCAAACTCTATTACGGCATCATGACCCCCGGCGCCGCGCTGACCGTAGTGTTTGGCGTGTGGCTGTGGCTGGGTTACGGTTTTTCTGGAAGCTGGCTACATGCCAAACTGGCATTGGTTTTGATACTGATTTACTACCATTATTACTGCGGAAAATTTGTTAAAGCATTCAAAAACGATGCCAATCAGCATGGTCATGGGTTTTATCGGTGGTTTAATGAATTCCCGGTGTTGGTTTTGTTTGCGGTTGTGATATTGGTGGTAGTTAAACCGGATTTGGTTGCGCTGATTTCTGAGCTTTAAGATTCCTCACATGCGCTCGGAATGACAGCTTTGTCATTTCAACCGGTGGGAGAAATCTACTACTGATTGTTAACTGTCTTGCGTAATAGAAACCTCAATCTTGCAACCAAGCACCGAAGCAAATCTCTCTAAAGTCGATAGTTTGATATCTTCGGCATGATTTTCGATTCTCGATATCGCTGATTTCTTGGTATTAAGTTTCTCCGCAATCTGTTCCTGTGTCAGCCCGGAAGCTTCTCGGGCTTGCCGAAGTAGCACGCCAATTTTAAAGGCATGATACCCCTCTTCATAATTCTCATTAAATGCAGCATCAACAGCTTTTCGCTTGCTGACATATTTTTTTAAATCACTCATAACCCTGCTCTCCTTCTGAGATAATCCTTCTTTCTCGTCTCTGCAATCTGAATTTCTTTTTTAGGTGTTTTTTGTGTCTTCTTTTGAAAAGCATGATTAAGAATCACAACCCGATCGCTTTCCAAGAAACCCAATAACCGAAATGCATTATTCCCAATCTGAACACGAACTTCCCATAAATCATCGGTATTTATCAATTTCTTAAAATACTGAGCAGGAACTTTTTCCAAATCCTCAATCAGTTGCAAGACCCAGGTCACTTTCTGCGCTTGCTCCCCGGTCAAGGAATTCAGAAAATCTTCTACTGGACAAACACCCGCTTCCAATCGATAAAAATAAATCACTTTCATTGCCGAATGTTAGCATGCAGGTTAACCAACAGCAATTTAAATCGTATGAACTCAGAGGCGCCGCGAAGCGTCACAGTTCTGTATCCGAGCTGACAGAAAGATTAGACATCATTCCCTTTACTAAATGCATCAAGAAGTTCCTTTGCTTCCCCCTTAAAGTCGCGCATCCGTTGAATTCCTTGTGGGGTTATACTATTTAGGCTCACCAGTTCCTGGTTTTCAGCATGCATCAAACCCACAGCTTGTTCCAATGCATGTTCGCGCACTAACACATTATTACGTAATTGAAGGTCACGAACTACATCATTTAGCTTGGCTTGAATTTCGTACTTACGGCGTTGCTGATTTTCGAGCAGATTGATGTGATCAGCACTGCGATGGTAGTACTTAAAAAGCTTTTGTCTAAGCTCTTCATCGTTGACTAGAACCATCCAATCACGATTCTTGAGATACGTTTGCCGCGACTCTCTCAATTCGTTCAGAGTTGTAAACCACACAATCTGGCCCTTCTCCCATTCGTCGATTACGCGGCTATAGAGCTCGATTGACGATTTCAGATCATCTGAAATACCAATGATAAGAAGCTGCTTGAGTCGCTGCAGCCGCGTCGCTTCGAGTCTATTTTGCAGGAACCAAGCGGTTCCTGCTGCAAGGAAGCCCCCAACAAGAGCTGCAATAATTTGATCCATGGCGCTCCCCAAGATGATCTTTAACTAGAATTAAACAAACTGCAGGTGAGTTTAATCATCCACAACCACTTGCCCCGGAAACAGCACATCCGTAAACCCAAACAAACGAAAATTCCTAATCCGCATCGGATACAAAATCCCCTGCAAATGATCGCATTCGTGTTGCACCACGCGCGCATGAAAGCCGCTGACGGTGCGATCAATTGCTGCGCCGTATTGATCCACACCCTGGTAACGCAAGTTCGCATAGCGCGGCACCATGCCGCGCATGCCGGGTACGCTCAGGCAACCTTCCCAGCCGTCTTCTTGCTCATCGGATAATGGTGTCAATTGCGGGTTAAGCAGAACCGTAAAAGGAACTTCGTCGGCATCGGGATAGCGTTGGTTCTTTTCAAACCCAAAGATCACCACTTGCAAGCTCACGCCGATCTGCGGCGCGGCCAAGCCTGCGCCATTTAACGATGCCATCGTATCTTGCATATCCTGAATCAGTGCATGCAACTCGGGGGTGTCGAATTGATCGACGGGTTTAGCCACTTCGAGCAATACGGGCTCGCCCATTTTAAGTACCGGTTTAATCGCCATGACAACTCACCACATGCTCCAATATGTTTCTGACACCCACCATCGCTTGTTCCAACACGGCATAGATCTCCGTAAGCGGGATTGCATTGACGTTAGTACCGCGTCCGGCGGCGTAATTGGCGACTACGGCTATGGTGGCGTAATTTAATCCCAATTCCCTTGCCAGTGCAGCTTCCGGCATGCCGGTCATACCGACCATATCCGCTCCATCGCGTTCCAGCCGGTTGATTTCAGCCGCAGTTTCAAGTCTGGGTCCCTCTGTCGCTGCATAAACTCCTCCATCAAAAATTGTTTCATTGGCATTACTCGCCGCTTGTAGCAGTAATGCCCGGGTTTTCTGGCAATACGGCAGGGTAAAGTCAATATGTGTCACGCGTTGATCCGTTTTGTCAAAATAAGTAAATTTACGCCCATGGGTATAATCAATTATCTGATCTGGAACCACCAGCTGGCCCGGCGTCAAATCGGCGCGGATGCCGCCCACCGAGGCCACGGAGATGACGTGCGACGGTTTCAATGCGTGCAACGCCCACAAATTCGCGCGGTAATTGACTGCATGCGGCGGTATCGTGTGGCCATGCCCGTGCCGCGCCAGAAAAACGATGTCCTCATTTTTCATCTTACCAAACGTCAATGGCCCGGAAGGTTCGCCATACGGTGTGCGTATGATTTGTCGGCGTGATATTTCAAGGCAGGATAATTGCGTCATTCCGCTGCCGCCAATAATTGCAAACATGATTCTCCCGTTTCAAACTTTTACTGCATAAATCGCCGGCAAATTCCGCCAAACGCCGTGAATATCCATGCCAAAACCGAACACATAACGATCCGGCACCGTCAATCCGACAAAATCGGCTTTAAAAGGTTTGGGCTTGCCCGTTTCTTTCTCTGTCAGCACCGCACTATAAAATGCTTTAGCGCCATTTTCCAACACTTTGTCACGGATTGCAGCCAGTGTAATCCCTTCGTCCAGAATGTCATCCAGCACCAAAACCACGCGATTTTTCATCGTCTCCGTAGGTTCTGCCAGCCAGTGAATTTCCCCGCCTGTCATTTTTTTGTCATAGCGTGTCAGGTGTAAATAATCAAAATCCAGCGGAAACCGAAGTTGCGGCAGTAATTGCCCGGTGAATACCACCGCCCCGCCCATCACGCATAAGACCAAAGGCTGCTGCTGCGATAAAGTCTGTGTGATCGCTTCGGCCAGACGGTGCACCGTTTGCGTTACCACTTGTTCGGAATAAATTAATTCTGCGGTATCCAGAATCTGTTGCGTTTGTTGGTAGGTCAGCATAAAAATTCCAGATGTTATTGAAGTAATTCCAGCAGCCCTGCTTCGTCGAGCACCGGAATGCCGAGACTCAGCGCCTTATCATGTTTACTACCGGGATCGGCTCCCACGACGACATAGTCCGTTTTTTTGGAAACACTGCCGCTGACTTTACCGCCCAGCGCTTCAATTCTTTCTTTAGCTGCTTCGCGGCTCATTGCCGGCAGCGTTCCTGTCAATACAAAGGTTTTTCCTTGTAATGGCGCTGCCGCAGCCGACAATGATGATTTTCCTTCGTGCTCGTCCCAGTGCACGCCGCTGGCACGAAGCTGTTCAATCACTTCACAGTTATGCGCTTCAGCAAAGAAATCCACGATACTTTGCGCCACCACCGGACCAATATCCGGAATTTGCTGTAAGCGCTCAGTATCCGCTTCTATCAACCGGTTCAGACTGCCCAGATGTGCAGCCAAGTCTTTCGCTGTCGCTTCCCCGACATTGCGAATACCCAGCGCATAAATAAATCTCGCCAACGTCGTGTGTTTGCTTTTTTCAATCGCCTGTAAAATGTTGTTCGCCGACTTATCCGCCATGCGCTCCAGATTCGCCAGCGCAGTTATTCCCAGCTTGTACAGATCCGCCGGTGTGCGCACGATGGCATTGTCCACCATTTGATCGACCAGTTTATCTCCCAGTCCTTCAATATCCAACGCGCGGCGCGAAGCAAAATGCAAAATTGCCTGTTTCCGCTGCGCCGGGCAAAACAAGCCGCCGGTACAGCGCGATGCGGCCTCGTCCGGGAGCCGCACGGCTTTGGCACCGCACACCGGGCAGTGCGAAGGCATGGTAAATAATTGCGAATCATTCGGGCGTTTTTCCGGTATCACCGAAACGATTTCCGGAATGACGTCACCGGCGCGGCGCACAATCACGGTATCGCCAATGCGCACATCCTTGCGTTCAATTTCATCCGCATTATGCAAGGTCGCGTTAGTCACCGTCACGCCGCCGACAAACACCGGTTTTAAGCGCGCAACCGGCGTCAACGCACCGGTTCTGCCGACCTGCACGTCGATAGCCAGCAATTCTGTAACCGCTTCCTGTGCTGGAAACTTGTGCGCTATCGCAAACCGGGGCGCGCGCGATACAAAACCCAATTTCTCCTGCTGCGATAGAGAGTTGATCTTATACACCACACCGTCGATCGCATACGGCAGATTCTCGCGCTGCGCACCGATTGCTTGATAATAATCCAGCAATCCCCGCAACCCCGTGACCACCTGGCATTCTTTGGCCACCGGAAAATGCAAATCGAAGAGATAGCTCAGTATGTTGCTGTGCGTATCGTGCGGCATGTGCGCATCTTCATATTGCCCAACCCCATAGGAAAAAAATGTAAGGCGCCGGGTCGCGGTGATAGCGGGATCGAGTTGACGCAACGATCCTGCTGCGGCATTACGCGGATTGGCGAATTCCTTTTCACCTTTGGCCAACTGCCGTTGATTCAGTGCCAAAAAATCCGCTTTCAGCATCAGCACTTCCCCCCGTACTTCCAGCAGCGGCGGCGGATTCTTGACCGGCAGTGACAATGGAATCGATTTGATCGTCTTTAAGTTCAATGTAATGTCTTCACCGGTATTGCCATCACCACGCGTCGCACCGGTTTTAAGAATGCCGTTTTCATAGCATAAGCTGACTGCCAATCCGTCAAATTTTGGCTCTACCGTATATTCCACATGCTCAACCGATAATCCTTCGCAGACACGCCGGTTAAATACTTCGACTTCGGTATCGTCAAACGCATTATTCAATGACAGCATCGGGATACGATGCGTGATCTGCGAAAAGGCCTTGAGCGGCGCGGCACCGACGCGTTGCGTTGGGGAATCGGCGGTGATCAGTTGCGGATAATCTTGTTCGACTTGCTGTAATTCGCGTAATAACTTATCGTATTCCGCATCGGGAATACTCGGATTATCCAGCACATAATACCGGTAGTTATGTAATTCGATTTCAGCACGTAAATCCTGCACATGCTGTTTTATTTTCTCAATATTGTCATTCATAGCTAACAAGTATAGCGAATACCGGTAAGACGCGGTTTCAGTTATTTCTGAAAAATCCTTTATACTGCGCATTCAATCAGAAAACTAAACTTTTGACATCCTGATGTCTTGAGAAACGCGATATGAACAATAATAAATTAAAAATCCGCATTCAAATCCAGCAACAACCGCAGCAAGCCATTGACGAAATATATCCTGACCTGCCCGAACCCGAGATCATTTATGAGGAATCATTAGATTGGAAAAGAATTATAATCGCTGCACTGTTATTGCTATCCATTCTTGTTTTAATCGGCTATCTCTTATTCGCTACTAAAAACAATGAGAAATCACTGAATGAGTCGTCTTCGATCGATTCAGTCGTTTCAGCACCGGAAAAACCCGAATCGCTAACCGGCACAGTCGATAAGGCATCAGAAACTCAATCCGATGAATTGCTAACTAAACAACATTTGCAAGTTGATCCAATTGACTCTAAAAAAACCGTGGCTGCAAACAAGGCGATTGCCACCCCCGCCAAAAAACCGGAATCAGCAGCAGTTATTAATCAACCGGCAATTACCGGAATAAAAATACCTAAAACTGCACGGCAGCCGAAACCCCATAAAACATCGGATCACCCGGAGGTTGTCAGAGCACAATTAAGCCATGCCATAGAAGAACGGGAACCGGTCGATTCCATTGATGCGATACAATTACGTCCCGGCGAATCCCGACCCATTCATTTCTATCTGCATTTAAAGAATCTACAGGGAAAAAATATCCGCATCAATTGGTATCACGACGATAAACTGGATTCACAATTGGCTTTACAAGTGCATAATAACAATTGGCGCACGCATGCCAGCAAACAACTGGATCATCGGCGACTGGGTCCATGGCGCGTTGAATTGATCGATGAATCCGGGAATCTTCTGGCGATGAGGAATTTCACCGTCACGCAACACTGAAATCGGTTCACACTAGCGATACTGAATTTGAGGATTTACTATGAAATATTGCAGTAATTGTAGCGCCACCGTGGAATTGTTGATCCCCGAAGGCGATTCTTTGCCGCGTTATGTCTGTACCACCTGTAACATCATTCATTATCAGAATCCCAAGATGGTTGTCGGGTGCATCCCGGAATGGGAAGATAAAATTTTACTGTGCCGCCGTGCCATCGAACCGCGCCGGGGCTGGTGGACTTTACCGGCTGGCTTCATGGAAAATAACGAAACATTGGAACAAGCGGCCGCGCGTGAAACTTTGGAAGAAGCCAATGCCCGAGTAGAAATCGGCGATCTGTACGCGGTTTACAGCCTCCCTCACATCAGCCAGGTTTATGTGTTATTTCGCGCACGCCTGCTGGATCTTGATTTCAAACCCGGTATTGAAAGTCTGGAAGTCAAGCTGTTAACCGAAAATGAAATTCCTTGGGAAGAAATGGCTTTTCGTGTTATCCATGACCCCTTAAAGCAATACTTTAAGGAACGTAAACTGGGAAAATTGGGGATTCATCGCGGTGTCATTGACCGGCCTCATGGCAATTCCTGAGGAATGTTATTGTTCTTTATACTAAAAATCGATGGTTTTAGATTCTCTAATGGCAGGATATAATGTTCAATTTTTGCAGACTCCTATGAAGCATTTATTCGTATTATTACTAATGTGCCTCGCTGTCTCGTCAGTATCCGCCCAACAACAAGACATCTCCATAGCAGCTAAATCTTACATGCTCTCAGATTTTCAAACTGGGCAAGTATTGGCCGGTAAAAATGCACATGAGCGCATAGAACCTGCATCTCTGACAAAACTGATGACTGCTTACGTGGTATTTTCCGCTTTAAAGCAGAATCAAATTTCGTTGAATCAAAACATTCCCGTATCTGAAAGCGCCTGGAAAATGATTGGTTCGCGCATGTTTATTGAGCCCACCAAACAAGTCACGGTCGATGAACTACTCCGGGGAATGATTGTTCAATCAGGAAATGATGCCTGTATCGCTCTGGCAGAAGCGGTGGCAGGCTCGGAAGCCAACTTCTCGAACTTGATGAATAAAGAAGCGGAACGTTTGGGAATGAAAAATACGCATTTTACAAACTCAACCGGGTTGCCTGATCCCAATCTCTATACAACAGCACACGATTTGACTTTATTGGCAGCCGCTATCATCCGTGATTTTCCCGAGTTTTATCCGCTTTACTCACAAAAAGAATACACGTATAACAATATTACTCAACCAAATAGAAACCGGCTTCTATGGCTTGATCCGCATGTGGACGGCATGAAAACCGGATGGACCAAAACTGCAGGTTATTGTCTGATTACATCGGCGATACGGGATAAACGGCGGCTCATATCGGTGGTAATCGGCGCCCAATCAGCCAATGCACGCAGCATGGAGAGCCAGCGGTTACTCAATTATGGTTTCCAATTCTACGATACCCTGCATTTATACAAAAAAAATGACTCGCTCACCACGATCCATTTATGGAAAGGTACTCAAAATGAACTAAAAGCCGGGTTTGACCGGGATGTTTATTTTACGTTGCCTAAGGGTCAGGCTGACAAACTGAAAGCCACCATGGAATATAAACAACCCCTGATAGCTCCGGTTCATCTGGGTCAGGAAGTCGGCACGGTAAAATTCACGCTGGATGACAAAACTGTCGAAATTTATCCATTAGTTGCCTTGGAAAAAGTTGAAACAACCAATATCTTCGGTCGTGCGTGGGATAGTGTAAAATTGCTGTTTAACTAATCCTGCCTCAACACATCGCAAAAGGTTCGCATGATATATCTGAACGGTAAGTTTATGCCCATTGAGGAAGCTTGTATTCCTGTTTTGGATCGCGGTTTTATATTTGGTGATGGTATCTATGAAGTAATCCCCGCTTATTCCCGCAAACCATTCCGCCTCGCCAAGCATCTCGACCGCTTACAACATAGCCTGGATGGCATTCGTTTACAAAATCCATTCAGCAATGCGGAGTGGAAAAATCTGCTGGAACAAGTCATCGCAAAAAATGATGGCGAAGATCAATACCTCTATCTGCACATCACACGGGGTGTAGCCAAACGGGATCACGCTTTTCCTGTTAACGTTCCACCTACCATTTTTATCATGAGCAACCCGCTGCTGCCTCCGCCCGCAGAACTGCTGGTCAGTGGCGCATCTGCTATTACCGCCATTGATAATCGCTGGATACGCTGCGATGTCAAAGCGATTTCATTGCTGCCCAATGTATTGCTGCGTCAGTTGGCTGTGGATGTGCATGCGATTGAAACGATCCTGATCAGAGACGGATTCCTGACCGAAGGGGCCGCCAGTAATATTTTCGTTGTTAAAGACAAAGTGTTGCTAGCGCCGCCAAAGAGCCATTTGATGTTACCCGGAATCACTTATGACGTGATTCTTGAGTTAGCAGCAGCGAATAAAATCGCACATGAAATCCGCGAAATTTCAGAAACAGAAATACGTAAGGCTGATGAGATCTTACTCACATCATCCACGAAAGAAATTATGCCGATCACATTACTGGACAACAATTCCGTGGGAAATGGAAAACCCGGAGCGATGTTTACCCAATTACATGCACTCTATCAGCAGTATAAAGCGACGCACATGCGTGGCAATGCTTCTGGCGATACAGAAGATTTGTAAAAAACACTTCTGAAATATTCAAGCAGTATGCCGCTGCGTACATGACAGAACAGCCTTCTTTAATCGAATACCCCTGTGACTTTCCCATCAAAATAATGGGTAAAGCACAGCAGGATTTTACGCAAATAGCACTAGCGATTGTCAAATATCATGCGCCTGATTTCGATACCACAACCATGACAGCCAAAGCCAGCAAAAACGGTACTTATTTGAGTATTACATGCACCATTCGCGCCACTTCCCGGTCGCAACTGGATGCGCTGTATCAGGCATTATCGGATCACCCCATGGTAGCCGTGGTACTGTGATTGATCCTGCCACGACAGCATTTTCACCGGTTCTTGAGCGGCAACATTTTATCGTCAAGAAAATAGGCCTATCCGATTACCAGGCTACCTGGCAAGCGATGAAAGATTTCACCATTGCCCGGACTGAAGAAACTTGCGATGAAATCTGGTTATTACAACACCCTCCTGTTTTTACGCAAGGCATTGCGGGAAAACCTGAGCATCTGCTGTATAACGCCGGAATTGATTTAATCAAAACGGACCGGGGCGGACAAATTACTTATCATGGGCCAGGGCAAATCGTCGCTTATTTACTATTGGACATACGCCGGTTAAAACTCGGCGTGCGCGAATTGGTCAGATGCATGGAAAGCGCCGTGATAGATGTGCTGAAAGACTATCGGATCAAGGCAGTTGCACGGGTTGATGCGCCAGGTGTCTATGTCGATAATGCAAAAATCGCTGCGCTGGGTTTGAAAATAAAGAAAAATTTTTGCTACCACGGTATCGCATTCAATGTGGATATGGACTTAACGCCTTTCTCGTACATTAATCCATGCGGTTATCAAGGACTACAAGTAACGCAAACCAGAGATTTGGGCATAACCGATGGATTGGAGATTCTAAGCAATAAACTGGCAAACCGATTACAAGAAAAACTTCTTAAAGGAATAAGTATTTACCACCATGACCACTGATACCCGCCAAAAGGGTGCTGACAAAACGGCACGCAATCCGATTAAAATTACCCCGCAAACTCGCAGTGATCTACTGCGCAAACCCTCCTGGATTCGTGTCCGCTCGTCCAACAGTGAAAACTTCTACGAAGTCAAACGACTGTTACGCGAACACAAATTGCACACGGTCTGTGAAGAAGCTTCTTGTCCGAACATCGGCGAATGCTTTGGTAAAGGCACAGCCACTTTTATGATTCTGGGCGACTTATGCACACGCCGCTGCCCTTTCTGCGATGTTGCACACGGCAGACCCAAACCACCGGATGCCGACGAACCGCTTCATTTGGCGCAATCCATTGCCGCCATGAAGTTAAAATATGTCGTGATTACCAGCGTGGATCGCGATGATTTACGTGATGGCGGCGCGCAACATTTTGCCGATTGCATCCGTGAAATACGCACCCATTCACCAAACACAAAAATAGAAACGCTGGTACCAGACTTCCGCGGGCGGCTCGAGATTGCCCTGGAAAAACTTGCGGCTTGTCCGCCGGATGTATTAAACCATAATCTCGAAACGGTACCCAGATTGTACAAGCAATGCCGGCCAGGCGCTGATTATGCGAATTCATTGAAACTGCTGAAAGACTTTAAAGCGGACTTTCCTCACATTCCCACTAAATCAGGGTTAATGCTGGGTTTGGGTGAAACAGATGAAGAAATTATGGGTGTATTGCGCGATTTGCGTGAACACAATGTGGAAATGCTGACCATTGGCCAATATTTACAGCCCAGTATCGGTCATCTTCCGGTAATGCGCTATGTCACCCCTGAAGCCTTCAAAGTATTCGAGGAGGCGGCGTTTGCAATGGGTTTTAGCCATGCGGCCTGCGGACCGATGGTGCGTTCCAGCTACCATGCCGACCAGCAAGCACACGAATCCGGTTTGTTATAAGGACAAGCAGTCGTAAGGCACACAAGATCCAACGAAGTTGGATCCACTCACTGATTGACACAACCTGAAAATATTTTAAAATTGCGGCGCGTTCTGTGTCTTACCTTCTGATGCAGTAGTGTATTAGAAATTTCCTCGCATAGTGTTAATTGCGGTTATTGAGCCGGGGTCAGATGGAAAAACTATAGCGATGATCTTTTCGATTGAAAAGATGAAGTTTGTAACAAGATTTAGAAATTTAATTTATTAACAATGGTTCTATAACTTTTATATTGGATTGGTTTTATATATATATATGAAAAAATTACTTTTTATTGTTCTGGTTTCTATGATGTTTTCTAATAATCTCTATGCAAAAAAAGCTAAGAGCAGTACATCGAAAAGCACAACCAGCTCCAAATCTGCAGTCACACAACAAAAGAAAACTGATGCACCGAGTCAGGCGCCCGCCGCGCAAGCACCGGCCACTACCTCTAACGCGGCAGCAGCGCCAGCTGCTAATGCACCAGCTCAGAATCCATCACTCCTTCAATCAGTTATGCCAGCGTTGGTTGGTGGTGCAGTTGGAAGCTATGTTGGCAGCAAATTGGCCGATGATGGAGAAGCTGAGAAAAAAGTAGAAGAAAAAGCAGAAAAGAAAGACGAACATCCTTTAATAGCAAAATAGAAGAAATATTATTTTCATCAACTGAATAAGTTTCCCGGATCTGTTTTTATAAGAATGTTCATTTCTTGAGCAATTCCGGCACAGCTTCCGTGCAAACCTCTATTATTTTGCACTGATTCGTTCGCTGTTAGCGGATCAGTGCATACTGTTCATCAGTATGCGGACGGATATAAGGAACAAAAAAACAGAACGCATTACTCATAGAGTTTATTTCGTTCTCATGCGTTATTAATCTCAAAATCATGCGTTATTTTCACGGTGTTTTTGAGCATGATCGAAGCCGAGCAATACTTCTCTGAAGACAGATTAATCGCGCGCTCGACCTGTTGCGGATTCAAGTTATTTCCTGTGATAATGAAATGCAAATGGATATGGGTAAATACTTTAGGATCAACAGCGGCACGTTCGGCTTCAATTTCCACTACACAATCGGTAATATCCTGACGGCTTTTCTTTAGAATCAGCACTACGTCAAAAGTGGTGCATCCTCCTAATCCCATTAACAGCATTTCCATCGGACGCGGCCCAAGATTTTGACCGCCAGCATCCGGTGCACCATCCATCAATACCGAATGTCCGCTGCCTGATTCAGCCAGAAAACTAACATTCCCTTGCCATTTGATACGCGTTTTCATTGCTCCTCCGGTTGTTAGAACGGATATTTCTGTAAATATTTTTTGATGCTGAAAATAAAAAGCCGACGTTATTACGCGTCGGCTTTTCTGTAACCGGAATGACTTATTTCAGGGTCAAAATAAAATCAGCTAACGTTTTAGCATCTTCTGGTTTAACAGTAGCGTTTGGAGGCATTGGAATCGGGCCCCAAACACCATTACTTCCCTTTAATATTTTATCTGTCAAATATGCAGAAGCATCAGCTTGGCCTGCGTATTTTCCAGCAATATCCTTCAGACTCGGGCCAACCAGCTTGGTATCAACGTTATGGCAATTCAAACAACCACTGCTTTTTGCCAGATCTGCATTGGCTTGTGCAACACCGGCTAACAATAAAGCTGATGCAGCAACTGCTCCTATTAACACTTTTTTCATATTTTTTTCCTTATTTAAATTATAAAAGGGTTTTTATTCTACCCTGAACTTCACAGACTTGCAGCAAATCCTGTCAGTTTGTTATTTCTGGCGCACAACCTGTTGCCATACGTACTCATTCACCAACTGCAGCCGCCGCAACCTCTTATGATACTGCTCCAGTAAGACTTGATGGTGGAATAATTAGTTCCAGCAGAAACACTAAAGCCATCATCCATGGAAATCAGTGTTGCAATGCATAGCTAATCCGTTATGGCTCCGGCACTGGCACTCGATACCTGCTTCGCGTATTTTGCCAATACCCCGCGCGAATAACGCGGCTGTGGCGGTTGCCAATCGGCACGCCGTTGCGCCAAAATCGTATCCGGAACATTCAATTGTAATAACCGCTGTTCGGCGTCAATAGTAATCGAGTCGCCTTCCTGTACCAATGCGATAGCGCCTCCGACAAAAGCTTCCGGCGCCACATGCCCGACCACCATGCCATAGGTACCTCCCGAGAAGCGTCCATCGGTAATCAATCCGACGGAGTCTCCCAGTCCCTCACCGATCAAGGCCGAAGTCGGTGACAACATTTCCCGCATACCGGGCCCGCCTTTAGGGCCTTCATACCGAATTACCACGACATCTCCGGGCTGTATTTTGCGGGCAAGAATCGCTGCCATGCAGGTTTCTTCCGATTCAAACACGCGTGCGGGTCCAGTGATTTTAGGATTTTTAATTCCGGAAATTTTTGCGACACAACCCTCCGTGGACAAATTGCCTTTCAGAATCGCCAGATGCCCTTGGGCATACATTGGATTGTTCCATTGGCGAATCACATTCTGGTCGGCACGCGGCGCATCGGGAATATCTTTCAATATTTCTGCAATGGTTTGTCCGCTGATGGTTATACAATCTCCATGTAACAGACCATGCACCAGCAGCATTTTCATGACCTGAGGAATACCGCCCGCGCGGTGCAAATCGGCCGTAACATAGCGTCCGGAAGGTTTTAAATCACACAACACCGGCACTTTGCCACGCATCCGTTCAAAGTCATCAATGTTCCACTCGACTTCAGCAGCATGCGTAATCGCTAGAAAATGCAATATCGCGTTGGTAGACCCTCCCACCGCCATGATCACGGCAATGGCGTTTTCTACTGACTGACGGGTAATGATGTCGCGCGGTAAAATTTGTTTTTTGATGGCATTGACCAACACCTCGGCAGATTGCCCGGCACTGATCAGTTTCTCTTCGTCTTCCGCCGACATCGTGGAAGAGTACGGCAAACTCATGCCCATCGCTTCAAAAGCGGATGACATGGTATTAGCAGTGAACATGCCGCCACAAGAACCGGCGCCAGGACAGGCATGCCGCTCTATCTGCAACAATTCCGCGTCATCGATTTTATGCGCACTGTGCTGGCCTACTGCCTCAAACGCGCTGACAATGGTTAAATCTTGGCCTTTATAATGCCCCGGTTTAATCGTGCCGCCATAGACAAAAATTGCCGGCACGTTCATACGTGCAATGGCAATCATCGCGCCCGGCATATTCTTGTCACAACCGCCAATGGCAATCACACCATCCATACTTTCCGCCTGTACACAGGTCTCAATCGAGTCAGCAATCACTTCGCGTGAAACCAGAGAATATTTCATGCCTTCCGTACCCATCGAGATCCCATCCGACACCGTGATAGTGCCGAACATCTGCGGCATGGCACCCGCCTGCCTCAATGCCGCTTCCGCTTTTAACGACAGCTCATTCAAACCTTTGTTACACGGCGTGATAGTGGAATAACCATTGGCAACTCCCACGATTGGCTTATCGAAATCCCCATCGTTAAAACCAACGGCGCGCAACATGGCGCGGCTGGGCGCGTGTTGCGCGCCTTGGGTTATGGCCTGGCTACGTTTATTGTCTGGCATGCTTGCTCCTGAATGAGATAAAAATACAATTTATGACAAGGCGTACGATTATCACAAACGCACTTGGTATAATGGTTCGTATTTTACCGTAAATAAGGCCGAAACTATGCTCGTTCATCCTCAAATTGATCCCGTCGCCATTTCTCTGGGGCCACTTTCCGTTCATTGGTATGGATTGATGTATTTAATCGGCTTTGTGCTATTCATCCTGCTAGGCCGTTATCGCATTAAACACAATCCGCATTCCGTCTTTACCTATGAAATGCTCGATGATGCGTTGTTTTACGGCATGTTGGGCGTGATCCTAGGCGGACGCCTGGGACATGTGCTGTTCTATCAATTCGGCTATTACCTGGAGCACCCGTTGCAAATCTTTGCCATCTGGGAAGGCGGGATGTCTTTCCATGGCGGGTTTCTCGGCGTATTCGTCGCTATGATCCTGCTGGCTCGCAAACACAATCTGCCGTGGCTAGCAGTAACCGACTTTGTCGTCCCATTGATTCCTCCGGGATTGGGAGCGGGCCGTATCGGCAATTTTATCAACGCCGAATTATGGGGACGCCCCACCGATGTTCCATGGGGAATGGTGTTCCCGTATGTCGACGAACTCCCCCGTCATCCTTCGCAGCTTTATCAATTTGCCCTCGAAGGTGTGGTGCTGTTCATCTTCATCTGGATTTATTCGTCAAAACCGCGCGCAACTGGTGCTGTCACCGGCATGTTCATGATCGGCTACGGCGTTTTACGTTCGTTTGCAGAATTCTATCGTGAGCCGGAAGATGGTTTTATGGGGGTGCTCACATTGGGAATCACAATGGGACAATGGTTGTCCATTCCAATGATTTTGGCTGGAATAACTGCGTTAATTTGGTCAAGACGTCAAACAGTTAGTACACAAAATAATCCACGTAAACGTAAAAAACGTTAACCGTGATGAAATTTTATTTGAAGTAATTTATCGCAGCCATTTCTTGCAGTATTTATTCTTGTGATTTGCTCAGTACTTGTTACAGCTGCATAAAGATTAAATATTGCGGCTGCGCACTCTGGAGCTTTCTATCTTCCTCGCTGCACAATGTGTAATCCTCATCAACGTTATGAAGCTCTGCCAAGGTATGAATCCAAAACAAGCGCTCTGCCGTGTGTGAACTTTCCATTACCTTCTCGAGGAATTTGAACTTGATCGAAGCAGTAGCAGATAGAGTTTTCATTTTACCTATCAATTATCCAATGACGACAACTGAATTCTAATTCCTTATATAAATTAACATCGCCTAATGGTTTCCCTTAGTTAAAAACCAAGGTTTCCCCAATATACTCATCGCATTGACCAAGTTAAGATGGCATCGTTCGTTCATCTTCTGAGGGTATTTATCATGAAAACACTAAAACTTTCAACATTGCCAGCTTTACTGGTGCTTAGCCTATTCGCCTCATCGGCATTCGCAGTCGATGGTATTGATGATAGCAACCATGCTGCTTTGACAAAGTATTATGAAAACCTGGCTAAGGATGCAAAAGCGAAATTACAAGAAAATAAAGCGGCACTTGATGAGTATGAGGCTCACCCTTATTACTATGGCAGACAAGGCCAAGATTTCCAATCGCATACTTCCGCTAATATTCACGAATATGAAGAAATTTTGGCAGAAAGTTTGAATAACGCTGATCTTCATAGAAAAGTGGTCATGGAACAAGGCAATCCGGTCATTAATAAAGCGAAGGTTAATCTAGATGGCGATTCTTCGGCGGTAAGATAGTAGTAACAACAGCAAGCAGTACGGCAATAGGATCCTGCAAAGGATCCTAAATAGAGCTTACTCAGAAATTTAGCGATCAGATATGCGTTGCCAAGTAAGAATTCTGGTTTGAGATGAATTGGCAGGCACGCGCAAACGGAATTTCTCTGGGCATGCACTCTTTTGTCACCCAAAATGCTATTTTGGCAGCAAGATTCCTCAGGCAAATAAAAACCCGCACCAAGATGAGTAGGTTCATAACCAGGAAGATACTATTAATCCATGCGGCAGACGTATCAGCGCGCTTGTCTCGAATATTGTTGAGCCGATAACCATATTTTCCTTGGCCAAACTTTCCTTCAATCGGAATGCGTTCGCGATATTCCTGTCGGCGTTGTGCTTTCAGGTGTTTGATCTCATCTTTGTTTTCAGGTGTACTCTTTGGTGGACGTCCCAGTGGTTTGCCTGAGAAGCGGATGTGCTTGCGTTCCAGATAGCTGCGATTATCACGTGAACCATATAGCGTGTCGGCAATGACGGCTTCAGGATAATAGCCGTAACGCTTTTTGTAGGCTTCAACTTGCGCTTGAAGATCATGGCCTTCATGTTGCGCCTCCCAGTGCAGCTTATCGACATGCGCCAATCCTTTACCTGTCAAGCTCACGCTTATTTTGGCGCCAAATTCCACTGCCTTGCCTTGCTTTCCCCTGATAATGGGCCGAAGATGCGGCTGACTGATACTGACAATGCGATCATCACAACGTCTGGTGTTGGTTTTGTACATTGCATATTGTTGCCGGTACAGATGGGGCAATACCCAGTAGCGGCGCAACAACCAATTGGGTAATGGTATGGGCGTGCCAAGCGGATATTCCGTTAACATATGTTCAATATGATTTAAATTCCGCTGCAGGAACTGCAATTGCTGCCTGATACCGGCACGGCGTTTTCTGCTGGATGGCCGTCTTAACTTGACCAGGCTGAGGTAGGCTTTTCTGGCAATCTCGCGATAAGTGCGCGGCTTCTTTTTCTGTGGACGATTACTTTTGGCATGCAGTTCATCAATGATACGCTCACTCAATTCACGCGCTTCGTTCAGCAGTCCAAGATCTGTCGGATAGCGTATGGCCTGTTCTGCAACGGTGGCATCCAGTATTAATTTGCCGTGATTGCGCGGCTGCTCATCGGCCAAAGATTGCTCTGCTTCCATTGCAGTGCCCGTGTCGCTGCTGCCTACCTCACCGCTATTTGATACACCATTGCCGTCGTTGTCATCATCAATTGCTTTGACTGACTTCTTTGTCCGCCTAGGTTCAACCGTTTCGATGATCGCCTCATAAAATTCATCGAATACCGTCTGACCCATGCGCTTGCGTATCTCAACCAGTAATGATGACGCAAACGGCGCCTTCGCTTGAAAACCTTTCAGGCCAATAAAATATTGCAGATACGGATTTTCTCGAATCTGTTCAACAGTCTCTTCATCCGAAATCGATAATTTATGTTTAATTATCACCACTCCAATCACAATTCTGGCATCTTTGGCTGGGCGGCCCAGTCTTGAACATAACGTCTTATAATAACTCTCGGACAACTCATCCCACGGTAGGCAATCCCTCAGTTTTACCCAGCGATTATTGGGATCAAGAATCATGCCTGGCGGTGTATCAAATCCTTCGAGGGGCAGTTGCTTTTGGCTTATATAACGAATCATAGTGCACGGTTTTTGGTGTTAATTCACATATTTGCGTGCACTATTTTACCAAAAAACACAATATTGTTAAACTTAATCAGTTAGTTATACTTTTTGAGTAAGCTCTAAATAGAGAGAAAATAACCACCGGCTTGCCGGTGGTTATTTTTTTCACATTACAATTGAATATATCTCAGCAAAAAAGTAAAGAATTGTGCAATCGATTGCTGAATTTTCTCAAACCAGTAATATTGGTTAAACAGCGAATCCAATAACCAACCTAACAACTAACTTTTTTGCTCCATCACCCAGCATTATGATGAAGCTTAATCACTCTATTTCTTGATGTATTTGATGGGTGACTACTGATCCTGAAATTATGTTTTAAGTCATCATTTATTTTCTGGGATCAACCGTTTAGCAGGAAACCATATAGTAAAACGGCTGCCCTTGCCTACTTGACTGGTAATCTCCATGCGCGCCTGATGCCGGCTTAGGACATGTTTGACAATGGCAAGCCCAAGCCCTGTTCCACCCGTTTCTCGCGAGCGGCTGCTATCCACGCGATAAAAACGTTCCGTCAAACGTGGGATATGCTCCGGCTCAATACCGATTCCACTGTCCTGTACAAAAAATAATCCCTGCCCGTCCCGCTTCTCCCAGTTAATATTGATTTCTCCGCTATCGGGGGTGTAACGAATCGCATTGCTGATTAAATTCCCGAAAGCGCTACGTAACTCTTCTTCACTCCCAAGTAATTGATCTTGCGACGCGATATTCAATTTGATTTGATGGCGCCCTGCGCTGAGGGACTCTGCATCCTGCAGAATCCCTCGCAACAAACTGGTCACCTCCACAGCTTTCTCATTCACAATACTTTGTTCATTCTCCAAGCGCGACAAAATCAGCAAATCTTCAATCAATCGCTGCATGCGTGTGGTTTGTTCTGACATTAATACCAATGCACGCTTATTAAAACCGCTATTAACATTTTCATCTGCCGATAAGGTTTCAAGAAAACCGCTAATGACCGTAAGCGGTGTACGCAATTCATGAGAAACATTGGCAATGAAGTCGCGCCGCATGGTTTCAATTTTTTCAAATCGTGTAATGTCACGACTAATTAGAAGCTTCTGGTTATAGCCATAAGGCACTAACTGCAACGAAACAATGATTCCTTGTTGACGCGTTTGATTGAGAATCAACGGATTACTGTATTTACGTGCTGCCAGATATTCAACAAAAGGTATTTGTCTGACCAGATACGTAATTTGCTGGCCCGTATCCAATGACAGGTTAATGCCTAAATGTTGCTCGGCGACAGGGTTGCACCATTCAATCCGGTCAGTTTCATCGAGAATTACAATTCCATCGGGCATAGCAGAAGTAACGCTGCGCATTCGCTCCAATGCAAGGCTCAATAATTCCTGGCTTTGACTGTGTTGGCGCACATAGCGCGCCAAATGTGCAAATACATCATCCCATGCTCCGGAACCAGCCGGAATGCTTGCAGGCGAATGATCGGAAAGCCGCAGCCAGCGTTCTAATGCAGCCAGATAGCGGATATGGTGAAACGCTATCCATAACATTACTACACCGAAAAACAGTAATGCTTTAACAGCACCAAAAATCATCCACAGTACTGCGGTGATAAAAATGATAAAAATAATATTAAAAGAGCGCTGCCAAATATCAGACACTTAGAAAATCCTGAAAAAAAGTAGTAACGTTGGAATAGTATTGAAAATTTCTGATTCGATACGCAGGCAGTGAAAACAATTAAAAACACAGGTGGCGCCAATCAACTTCATAAACAATGCCGGTATGCGAAATATTGCACTTTGTTTTATCAGATTTGTGTGTTTAAATCTTTAGCTTGTAGTGCCGCAATTACCGAGAACCGGTAACCTGCGCCTCTGACAGTTTGTATCCATTCATCTTTGCCTGCCAATTGTAATGCTTTACGCAACCGGCGAATATGCACATCGACGGTACGTTCCTCAACAAACACATGGTCACCCCATACCCGATCCAGTAATTGACTGCGCGAATAAACCCGTTCGGTATGCGTCATCATAAAATGCAACAATCGATATTCAGTTGGCCCTAGCTCAATTTCTTTATTCTCGGCAGTCACCCGATGATTGACCGGATCCAGCCGTAACCCATCAATCTCAACCACTTCATCAGAAGCTTCCGGAATCAGTCTGCGTAGCACTGCATTGATACGAGCGACCAGCTCTCGGGGCGAGAAAGGCTTAGTAATATAATCATCCGCGCCAATTTCCAGCCCTGCAACCTTATCCGTTTCCTGAGTACGCGCGGTCAGCATAATTATGGGGATTAACCGGGTACGTTCACCGCGCCGCAGTATTCGCGCAAATTCAATACCACTCATTCCAGGTAACATCCAGTCCAGCAATATAAGATCCGGCAATGCGTTATTGATAATTGCCATCGCCTTCTCTGCATTCTCTGCACTGACAGTTTCATAACCGGCTTGCTGTAAATTATAAATAATCAATTCCTGTATAGCAGTTTCATCTTCCACGATCAGTATTTTTGCAGTCATGAGTGAATTCCTGTATCAATCAAATTTTTCTGTACAGTTTTGCTACAATGGACTTAACTATTACTTTTAAACAATTTGCACTGAATAACATAACATGGCCGGTTTAACCAAAGAAACACCTCATCCCACAGAAATCAAGTTACATCAAAAGTCCAGAATTTTGGATATTACTTTCTCTGATGGAAAAACATTCCAATTTTCATGTGAATTTTTGCGGGTCCATTCACCTTCCGCCGAAGTGAGCGGCCATGGTCCGGGGCAGGAAGTGCTGCAAACCGGCAAGAAAATGGTCAACATCCAGAAAATTGAACCTGTTGGTAATTATGCCATACAACTCAATTTTACCGATGGCCATAACACCGGACTGTATTCATGGGATTTGCTCTATAACTATGGCCTCAATCAGGATAAAATATGGCAACGGTATTTGCAGCGCATGGAGGAAGCCGGCGCCAGTCGGGAGCCCGACTTCAGAGCCAAGACAACGAATCACTCGTGCAAATAGATTGTGGCATATTGGATTGATTAATTTTCAATCGAAATAAGCCTATCGACGACTCTTTAAAAGCCAATTCAAACATAAACTCAATCACTATCATGACTAAAACTACGCATTTTGGCTTTAATACTGTTGCTGAAGATGAAAAAGCCGGGAAAGTTGCAGAAGTCTTTCATTCAGTAGCAGAACGCTACAATCTGATGAACGATTTGATGTCCGTAGGTTTGCATCGTCTATGGAAACGCTTTGCCATTGAAACCAGCGGCGTTAAAAATGGCGACAAGGTATTAGATATTGCAGGCGGCACTGGAGATTTAAGCGCACTTTTTTTACAAAAAGTAGGCAAATCTGGCGAAGTCTGGCTGACGGACATCAATAACTCCATGCTCTCAATCGGCCGCGACCGCCTGATTGATGAAGGCACACCGACTCCGGTTGCGCAGTGCGATGCTGAAAAATTACCCTTTCCAGACAATTATTTTAATTGTGTCAGCGTCGCATTCGGCCTTAGGAATATGACTCATAAAGATATGGCACTCAAAGAGATGCTGCGCGTCATCAAACCGGGCGGAACTGTCATCGTACTGGAATTTTCCAAAATCTGGAAACCACTGCAGCCTGCCTATGACGCTTATTCATTCAAATTATTACCCACCATGGGAAAAGTGATTGCAGACGATGCGGAAAGCTATCGGTATCTGGCAGAATCTATCCGCATGCATCTTTCCCAAGAAGAATTAAAGGAGCTAATGGAACAAGTTGGCTTTGAACGAGTGGAATATTTTAATTTGACAGTGGGAATTGTTGCGCTGCACAGAGGGTATAAGTTTTGATTAATTCTCACTCAGCTTTAGACATCCAGCCCCAACCTTGCGTCACCCAGACAGTGAAACAAACGAACAAGGACGGATGGGGCTAATATTGCTTGCTGCTGACGGCGCTGCCACACCCACAACCTTGGATCCTCAGATTGTTTTGGGAAGGTAAATATCGAGAACTTCCGATTGAAATTTCCCCTGAAAGCAAGTCCGGCAAATTCTACGCGTAGCCAATGCATCGGCCCGATTGTTCCGGAGAACTATTCAATTTGAGTCAGGCTGCATCAGGGGACAGATAGTTTGGGATCTGCTAAAAATAACAGCTATTAATTGCAAAATAATGCCAATATTATCTATTTTGCCGATAGCTTTGTCGTTAGAATCGAGATAAAGACTCCATCAGAGCTTCCTTAAAATACATTAGTCTTTGCTTCAATAAACTTATTGACCGTGCACGAATAATCAATGCGTTGCAATTGGAATACCCAATTCATTGCCGCCAACCTGAGCTCGGCTGCCAAAGTAATCTGCAAAAATTTCTTAAGGAAGCCATGACCAAGCTTCTACGTTGATAAAGCGGAGAATAGATAGCGAGAAAGCTTTCCAAACCGGTATTGTTTCACCTTCAATTTTTGCAAAACCGGTCATTCCTGTCCTTAGCTCCCCATTTTCGTTTTCTATCACTGCAATAACTTTAACAACATTACCATATGGCTGGGTAGTTATACCTCGATCAATCGTAGTGACTGTACCGTAAAAAGAAGCACTGTGATAAGAAATAGGTTTTACTCTCACTCGCGCAGTATTAGTAATATGTGCAATGTCAGACTCTGGAATTTCAATCTCAGCAGTCACTTGAGTTACATTCTCGACTTCAGCAAATAGCTCTCCCTTTTCTAAGAAACTATTAATTTTCTGTTTAAGGTGCAGTGTCAGAATATTGCCGTCAAATGGCATGCTGAGTTCTGATCGGCTTACCCTATCAATGTAAGCATCTCTTTCTTCTACTAGACTCGCTAATTTTGCTTGCGCAGCATCAATTTGATTTTTGGTTGCGCCGCTCTTAAGCAGCTCGAGCGCAGCACGTTTTTCATCTACCTGGTTGAGATTTACTTGATGCTCACGCTCAACGGAATCAAGTTCCTCAAATGATACCGCTGATTGCTTATAAAGATTTTTGATTCGTTGCAACTTGGTGCCACTGAACTTTGCCCGTGTTATCTCTATGTTCAGTAAATTTTGTGCCAGCTTTACTTCTTCACGTTTAGGCCGGGACTTCAATTCCTCAATTACTGCCTGTTGCTCATTAATCTTTGCAGCATAAATTTTCACTTGCGACTGAAGATCTTTATTGGCAAGCCGCGCGAGTACAGTCCCTTTTTCAACCGTCTCCCCGCCATCAAAATAAACCTGTTCTATTATCCCAGGGATATCAGTAGCAATCATTTGTTTCTGGCTGGGAAAAATAATAAATTTTCCACTTGGTTCATAGGGATATGGTAAAAACAGCGATGCCAAAAGCGATAGAAATAAAGCACGTTTTACATATAAAGAAAAACCAGCACTTTCCTTTTTTTCAAGCTCTTTCTCGGGATTCTCTTCAGGTAATACACGGTTTCGCCAGCGGCTATATTGAACAGATCGCTCATATGCTTCATTAATTTTTCCGAATTGACTAAATACTAGCCGGAAAAGATATAGACCAAGCAATGTTACAAGAATAATACTTGAACCACCGAGTTGAATCTGCTGTAGATAAGCTCCTACAAATACAACAACGCCGATAATTAATAAAAATATGAATAAACATATAGCCAAAGCGTAAGTTATCAGTAAATTATTATCTGATTCTTTATATGAAGTTCCGTATAGCTTATTCAGCAAAGTTTGATAGGATTTTCCTCGCAAAAACGGTTCGTTCATGAAAGCTGACAACAAATGATAACCATCACTTTTTAACAGTGGATTTGCAGAAAACAAAAAACTGAACGTACAGATTACAGTAAGCATCAAACCCATCTGCGGCAAATGGCTATCTGAGCTTCTGGAATAGTACCAAATCAAAACCCCTAAGCTAAATAAGCTAAGACGTACCATCAATGGTGCAGCATGAAGCAAAATTCGCTCGCGCCGGGAAAGCTGATGTAAATGACTACTTTGTAATGTAAAACGCGGCAAGAATCCTAAGAATATGCCAATACCAAAGGCACTTACCGTTACTCGAAAATTATGGGCAACTACTGCTTTAGTTATCACCACAATCAAGTTGACCGAAAACATGCTAAACACGATATAGTGAAAGAAAGTAGTATCTGCCAGCAATCGATTCATATCTTGATTGATTATATATTGATACTTAATAATCAACATGATAGCTGCCAGAACCAGGATCGGAAGCAGGTAAGCGCAATATTTAACTGGCACAAGAACTGGTGTAATGAGTTTCAATACAGGCCGTGGATCAAAGAGCTTCCACATTCTTTTTACTACCCGCGAATCCAAATCTATGGAATCTTGTATTCCAGCCGGAAGATCTTCCGACTCCTGATTAATTTTTTCGGATTGACTGTTGCTGCTAGTTTGTTCTGCCTTGGGCGCTGCGCTAGGCAGATCTACTATTTTTCCTGTTTGAAAAAAGGAAGCCAATATCGGGTGTGTTGAGGCTTCCTTATCTTCGGTATCGAGTAGATTGTCTTCCATTACGGAAGCAAACAATGTCTGTACTTGCTCCTGTGCAATGGGATAGCCGAAACGGTCTTTAAAAATTGACGCAAGTTTCTCAAAACTCTCACAACCAGGTAGTATTTCTAGGACAAAAAACTGCCATGGCTCGAAATCATATGTTTTCCCTAGAAGCTTATCGCGGATCAAATAGCTTTGTTTGATACCTTTTCCTATCCTGTATGCTTGTAATCTTTTTAACAAATAAGCAGGCAGTGCAACGTTCTGGATTTGATCATTCATTATAGTTTTTCTCTTAAGCTAATATCTGTGTTAACTTTTTCATCTTCACTAATTAACCATCCTCCACCCATTGTTTTATAAACTTGTATCAAAGCAACGCATATGTCCCGCCGATTCTGAACTTGCGTTATCTCCGCATTGTATAAATTCTGTTCAGTATTGAGAACGTCGATATAGCTTGAATAACCGCCATCAAATCGACGCAACTCGAGGTGGTGAATCCCCTGAAGAATTTCTAACTGGCGCGCTTGAATATCAAATTGCTCTTTGAGTTTCTGATTGGAAATCAACGCATCTTCAACTTCCTGAAATACAGTTTGTATTGTGCGTAAGTATTTACTTAATGTTTGCTGCTGCACAGCTTCATTCTGACGTACTTGACCAGCAATCCGGCCAGCTGTAAATATTGGAAATAAAGTGGTAGCCCCGAAAGTATAATAATTAGATTTGTGCAGCAATAACGTACTGAGCTCCGTGCTGGCATAGCCAAACAAATTCGTTAAAGAAATAGTTGGGAAATACTGGGCTTTTGCAACACCGATGCGCGCATTGGCAGCAATCAGGTCTTGCTCGGCCTGGCGAACATCAGGGCGGCGCGCTAGAATTTCGGATGGAATACCTTGCGGCACAGCAGGTATAGTTAACGTTTCTAATGTATTTCTTCGGCTTATTGGACCAGGATTCTGCCCCAGTAACACCGACAAGGCATTTTCCAAATGTGCTATTTGTCTTTCTTTAATTGGAATATTTGATTTAGCTTTTTCATAAATCAAATATATTTGATCTAGCTCATATTTTGAAATTGCTCCATTAGAAAATTTAAGCTCATTTAATTGGACTATTTTTTCCCGGTTCTTTAATAACTCCTTCGTAATCTCAAGATCTCTGTCGAGACTTAAGAGCTGCATATATGCTGAAGCCACATCTGCAACAAGCTTCAGCATAACCGCTTGGTAATTCTCCTTATCCGATAAAACTTCAGCCGTTGCAGCTTCCCTAGAGCGACGTATACGTCCCCATAAATCCAGCTCCCAATTAACAACCGCGCCAAATTCATAAGTCTCTCTCAAGCTAGCACGGTCGTGGGGCGGTGCGAACTGACGATTCTCACTTAACTTATTCCCTGTTAATGAACTTCCAATTCCCAATTGTGGAAATAGCGCTGACTCAACGATTTGTAATCTCGCATTAAATTCTTCTACTCGAAGCGCTGCTATCCGTAATTCTTTATTTTCCCGCAATGCAATCTGGATTAATTCATTCAGTGTTGCATCATTAAACTGCTCCCACCACGTCGTATTGACAGTTTCAACATCATTATTCGTGTCTACACGCCATTTCAATGGCAAATCCACCTCTGGGCGCTTATAGTCTGGACCAACCATACAACCAGTTAAGAAACCAAACATCAGAAATACTGTTATATAGCGAAAATATACTTTCATGTCAGAATCTTATAGATAATCCCAAATTATAGTTTTACGCTTTACCATGCTGTATTGAACAACGATGCTGTCCGGATGCAATTGCTACACTAAAAGGTTTTCGTGCAGTAGTCATGACTCTGTAAAACATTACGACAACAAAGCATTATTGTTTTAATGCAGCTCATTTGAACTCCCGTTACAAACCACTATAATCTTGTATGTTGTAATAATATTCATCATACATTCGTTTATTTCTTTGTAAATCTTTGGGGCGGACAGTGTATATCTTTTTAAGCAGTTGAGACATGAATAGTCCCTCTCAGCAAAATCTCTGCATCCGTTGACCGTGTTCCTGCACACCGATCTTAGGCTAATCTTATCTGTTAACAACTTGTAATATGTCAAACTCGTGATCTGGTAGTTGAAAAAATTCCAGCGTGCCTAATAAATATTATTAGGCAATTCATTATCTGAATCCTACATTATGGAACCAAAACAGGACCAAGTCCCGTGTCAACTCGCCATACGCCATCTTGCACTGATGCACTTTTCGCTGTCGCAGGAAAATAGCGATTATAGTAAATATAAGGTGATTCACTAGTAATAAAGACCTCAGGATCCATACGCACTCGCTTGATTTCTGAGTTGCTGGTAAGAAATCTAATATCCGCAAGCTTAGAGTCAATACTCGTCAATCCGATCTGAGAAGGCGCCAACATGGAGTAAGGCGACTCGCTTGCACTTAAAACCAAGAAAATGTAGGATTTCCCATTGTGCGTAAATGGTTCCGGAGACCAGATGTAGGGCATAGCTTTGGGGGCATCAATGGTATTAATGGCGGTCCACTTATAAAGCCCCTCACCATTTGTATCGATCTTTCGATACACGCGTAGCTTAGTTCGATCGATCATCACAAAGAAGACATATTCATTATTATGTTCAGGCGCCTTCCACATGTATGCTTCTTCCTTACCGCCGTCATCATTTGTCAATTGTTCAAGAATTTTTGTGTCTGTATGATATAAAAATACTTGCGGAGTAGCATTTCCATTCGTATCTTCTACTTCTGCAGTAAAAATTATAGCACTCATTTCTGGCACCCAACGTCGATTACCCCCCACCATCTTTGATGAATCTGGAACTTTCTCTTCCAATGTCAAGTCATCGCTTCCCGACCAATAGAATGTGCTACCTATGACTCCTTGATAATGAATTCGGGGATTTGTATCATATTTATCAAGACTCCCAATGGGAGAACTTCGCCCGCCACTTGTGCTTAGAAAATCCCCAACCCAATTTCCACCCGACAGCGCAGCTTTTGCGATATTGGCATTCTTGGAAAGAAGCGGTTGGTCAGGTAAATATTTAGAGTAAACAATTTCTGCACCTTGATTGCTAAATAACCATTCAGGGCCATTTCCAAAATCCGTGACAAATGCCGCATTGGTATCGACAAGAATTGCACGGCCATTGGGAGGCAGAAAATCTCCAGTCAGCGGATCTATATTCCCGATCCATAGGTTTCTATTTCTATCGGTAAAAGTAAAACGTGCATTTTCTTGGTCATACTCCGCATCAATGATTTCATCAGCCGTCACTTGAATTTCTGAAGCCCCATAAGTTTCTTCATCTTTAGCAGTAGCCTCTTGCAGAGTTAGTGCGTTAAGACCAAACATCAATAAAGAAAAAAAAACGATAGCGTTCTTGAGCGTATTTCCATCTCGGGATTCAGCACTATAAACCATTAACATATTCCTCAAATCAAAAGCTGATTGAACTTACTTATTGTTTGAATCTATTGCTGTTAATGATTATCGATAAACTTACAAAATCCGAATGCTTGAATACAATGGAATTGTCCGCCTTATTCAGAGAAGGGAGCGTGAATCAGGATCATTACCGACGGCAACAGAAATTTTCGTCATGCCAATAGGTATGAATTGCTGTCGATATGTTCTCTGAATTTGCACTGAATAAATATGCAAGGTAAGTTATTGATCGTCGCTGCTAAGCGATGCAACTGATCAGTCTGCGGACTTGATTCGGCTAACATTTCTAATTGAACTTGTTCACTCGGCGGAGATGCGATTGCTATTCCGTTGATTAGCGAAAAAATTCGAATTCCGTTACTCGATAATAATCCCACCACCCAAACACACTTTGCTTTCATAAATGACGACAGATTGACCAGGCGTAATAGCCCATTGATCCTGTGCAAAATCTACTTGGCAATGATCCTGGGTTAAATTTGTAATCGTGCAAGGAGCATCAACCTGACGATAACGGGTTTTGGCGGCATAAACCCAGTTGCAATGCGGCTGTTTCCCGCTTATCCATGTCAAATCGGCAGCTTTTAGTGATGGCCGAAGCAGATCAGGGTGATTATGGCCTTGTACCACAACTAATATATTTCTAGACATATCTTTGGCTGACACAAACCACGGCTCATCACTGCCATCACGTGTCCCGCCGATCCCCAATCCTTGCCGCTGTCCGATGGTGTAGTACATCAGTCCGATATGCTGACCAATCACCTTTCCTTCGGGAGTTTGGATTTCGCCTGACTCATGCGGAAGATAGCGATTGAGAAATTCCCGGAATGGGCGTTCCCCGATAAAACAGATACCTGTGCTGTCTTTTTTGGAGAAATTAGGTAGTTTTAGTTGTTTGGCTATCTTACGTACTTCGCGCTTATAAAGATGTCCAATAGGAAACAATGTGCTGGCAAGTTGTGTTTGATTCAAACGGTATAAGAAATAGCTCTGATCTTTAGTGCCGTCTTCACCTTTTAATAATTGAAACACACCGCCGACTTTGCGCACTTGAGCATAATGGCCTGTGGCAATACAATCCGCATCCAATTTATGTGCATGATCCAGGAAAGCCTTAAATTTAATTTCGGCATTGCACAGCACATCAGGATTCGGTGTCCGTCCAGCTTGATATTCAGACAGAAAATGCGAAAAAACCCGGTCCTTGTATTCGACCGAGAAATTCACCACCTCAATCGGAATATCAATCACATCCGCAACGGATACCGCATCCAGAAAATCTTGGCGAGAAGAACAATACTCATCGGTATCATCATCTTCCCAGTTTTTCATAAACAGACCGACGACATCATAGCCCTGTTGTTTTAGCAAATAGGCTGCCACGGATGAATCAACACCGCCCGACATACCGACAACCACACGTTGTTTTTTCATCCTGTCATGACTCATAGTGTGTCAGTAATTCCAGCGGATACCGCTTGTCGGCGAGATGATCCTGAATACATTGCATCACCAGTGGACTGCGATGGCGGTGGCACATTTGATTAATTTCATCCACACTGAACCAAGTTGCTTGTAAGATACCGGTATCCAGCCTACGTACCGGGTCATGATGCGTGACGTGGCCGCCAAAAGCAAAACGAAGATACGTAGTATCCGTATGGTGAGAATGCCATTGATAAATACCCAGTACATATTCAGGCACGAAGGTATACGCGGTTTCTTCCAGCGTTTCCCGTATAGCACCTTGAATGATGGTTTCTCCTGGATCCAGATGCCCCGCCGGTTGATTTAATAACAAACCGGAACCAGCTTCAGGCTCTTCCTCCACCAGCAAATATTTGCCATTCTGTTCAATTACAGCCGCAACTGTTACATTGGGTTTCCAAATCATAATCTCTAACGTGAAAAAATTAAAACACCAACCAGCAAGATATCTCTTTATCCAATGCCAAATCCAACCCTGCTAATTATCGCATTGGTGCTTTGGAATCTGCTGGAATTAATCAAGGCTTCCCAAAAACCCAAACACTAAGACGGATGACCAGATGAAAATTTCTGCAATAACTTATCAAGCTGCGCAACATCAAAGGGCTTGCTGAGATGCTCATCCATACCGGCATCAAAGCATTCCTGCCTAACATGATCAAAGGCATGCGCGGTCAATGCTATAATTGGCGTTGGCACTGCATTTTCCTGCCGTTCAAGGTCACGTATTCGCCGAGTGGCTTCAAATCCGTCCATCACTGGCATGTTGCAGTCCATTAGTATCAAATCAAAATGCTGGGATGTGTATGCGTTAATTGCTTCTAGGCCATTATTTACCATAGTAACCTCACAATTTAATCGCTCCAGCATCGCCTTACTGACTAGCTGGTTCACTTCATTATCTTCGACAACCAATATATGTGTGCGATATTCAGTTATAGTTTTTGCTTTCATTGTGGACTCTTCACTTTGTTTTGATGTTTCTGCATCAATCATTTCATAGTTCAATGGTATGCGCGCACAGAACTCGGATCCTTTATCAATTTCGCTGGATACGGCAATTGAGCCACCCATCAGGAATAACAAGTTGCGGGTAATTACGAGTCCTAACCCAGTCCCTCGAATATGTTGGGTAGATTCACCCACTTGTGAAAATTCTTGAAACAATCGCACTTGATTCTCAGCTGCGATACCGATCCCAGTATCCGCGACTACCAGTTTTAACTCAACCCCGCTCTGATCTGGAATTGGAGTACAGCTTATCAATAATTTGACTTCCCCTTCTTGGGTAAACTTAAAAGCATTTCCGAGCAGATTAAATAAAATCTGTTTGATTCGATCAGGATCACCAATAAGGTTATGGGAAAGATTGCATTCGAAACGTACAATAAAATTTAAAGATGTTTCTTTGGCTTTCGTGCGAAATAATGAATCCACTTCATTGATCAATGCACGAAGATCAAATGAACGATTGGCTACTTTGAGTTTATGCGCTTCTATTTTAGCGAAATCAAGAATATCATCGATGATTCTTAATAACGTATGTCCAGAATTACGAATTACCTTCAGATAATTTGTCTGTTCCGGGTTAAGAGCAGTTGTTGCTAGAATCTCGGTCATCCCGAGCACCCCATTCATTGGCGTCCGGATCTCATGACTCATAGCTGCCAAGAATGCCGACTTGGCTTTGTTAGCATTCTCCGCTTGTAACCGGGCATGTTCTAAATCGGCTGCTTGTTTTTCCAGCAGAACAGCTTGTTGTCGTGCAACCCAATAATTCTCATGCTGCAGCTTGCCGTTGTGTACAGAAAAAACAAAATAAGCAAGCCCGATGATCATCAGCATCCAGCTGCTATCACCTGGAATGAATAGAACAAGGCTAAAAAGGCTTGGCAAGTAGATCAAGTGTGCAAAAGCGAGCATCAGCCGAATGCGCGGTGAAGTGGCCGCTATACCACCTGCTACAAAACCTACCGTGGAAATAACTGCTAAAGTCGTACTACTATCGAGCATACTATTCGATAGAAGAACCCACTTCAGGAAAATAGCCCAAGTCAACGCCGTTGTGATATAGATCGCTGAGATCGCGTACTCAATCTGTTTTTCATTTCTGCCGTATAAATTAAGGGCTCGCTTATATATAAATAAGCGCAATGCCGCCAGAATAACAAACAGACCAACAAAGATAGCAATATAAGGCTGTGCGTACAGCACAGGCGACATCAATACGATAGCACTGCAACACAGAACATAAAACAGGCCACCCAAATGCATTCGCCGTGCCATATCTTGATTGGTGCTGATGCGTACCTTCTCAAGATTTGCCACCTCCGGATCCGACCACATACATTTACTATCCTTCTAAAATACGCTTTCCCTTAATTGAAAAAATTGAATCAATAAAATTCATTAGTTAATATTATTAAAGATTAAGGGAATTTAATACAAATTCATGATATTACATACTTGAAGTCAGGAACATCTGATCTCGCAATCATAAAAAATAAATTGAATTATCTATAGCCGTACTTTACTCCGCTAATAAATAAAGTACACAGTCGCTAGCCAAAAAGAACTCTAAAAGGTATGATTCGCCCTGCTGTACGTTTAAGGAATGGAGGTGTGGCCGAGCGGTTTAAGGCAGCAGTCTTGAAAACTGCCGTAGGGGTGACTCTACCGTGAGTTCGAATCTCACCGCCTCCGCCAAGGATCTAGTATTCATGCGGTTTATAATCATATGGCAGTTAAATCACCATCAATTATCCCATCAAATAAATTTCGATTCAATCGACAAAATTTGATCATTTAGTTTTGATCTCAAAACCCTTCAATTCCCTAATAGCTTAATTATTTCATAACACACAGATCAACTCTTCCCAGTTCGTGGTGTAATTAGGACTCTTGTTACCCTGCTTCATCTTCCAGGGCTGTTTAAAGCCTTCGGATGCCAGCTTTAAAGTACCTCGCCCCATACGAGCATTGATTTGATCCATGACACTCATCAACTTGCTGGACTGATTATCTACTGCGGATACCGAACCAAAGAGATCCAGTTGCCGGTATTGCCTGGGCACCAGTTCAGACAACATTACACCCGCTTTCTGATACCGATAACCACTGCGATAAATCTTGCGTAATCCCCAAAGCACAACTTTGGTTAGTACTCTCGTATCATCCGTTTGTCTTGGCAGTGCGATCGTCATGCCATTGGCATAATATAACCCTTTCTCATTGAATGGGATAGTGCGAATATTGACGCGCACCGATCCGGCATACGATTGTTGTCTTCTCAGCTTCTCTGCTGCACGGCTGATGTAGAGGGATACCGATTCTTCCAGACTAGCCAGATCGGATACAGGAATTCCAAAGGAGCGAGAGCTGACGATCTGTTTTTTCGGTGGATTGATTTCTTCCAGTTCGATACAGGTAGTGCCATTGATCTCACGAATAGTTTTCTCCATCACGACCGAGAAACGGGCGCGCAGTTGTGATGGCAACGCTGTTTTGAGATCCAGCACCCTATTGATGCCGATTTCATGGAGTTTGGGTGCAAGCCGTCTGCCGATACCCCAGATCTCCCCTACTTCTATTTTGCTGAACCATCCATCTTGTTGCCGGAGTGGCATGGCATTCAAATCGCACACACCATTGAACTCAGGGTTCTTTTTGGCGATATGGTTAGCAAGCTTGGCGAGCGTCTTAGTTGATCCTATTCCGACACAAACCGGCAATCCCGTCCACTGCTTCACTCGCTGGCGAATATGTTGGCCATAGCAAATCAGGTTATGTCTTTTGAATCCAGTCAGATCAAGAAAACATTCATCAATGGAATAAATTTCCAGGTTTGGACTAAACATTGCAAGTATGCTCATCACTCGATTGCTCATGTCGGCATACAAAGTATAGTTGGATGAGTAGGCAATGATTCCGAGCTATGATCATTTCTGGTGTATGACAGGAGAAGAGAGCGGTGTAATCTGTTGATAAAGATCTGCCCAGATCAACTATCAAAATAAGGAGAACACCGCAATGACAGATAATAATGTTTTTAAACTGAATAGACCAGAGCAGGATGATCCGTTGCAAGAGGTGCTCCGGGAAGGTGCACGTAAAATGTTGGCTGCAGCTATTGAAGCGGAAGTATCGATCTTTATTGAGCGGCATGGACTTTTAGAAACCGCTGAAGGTAAATCGACAGTGGTTAGAAATGGTTATCTGCCTAAGCGATCGATTCAAACAGGACTCGGAGACATTGAAGTTAAAGTTCCGCAGATTCGAGATCGTTCTAATCCTGGTATTAAGTTTAACAGTAGCCTGGTACCGCCTTACTTGAAGCGTGCCAAGAATATTGAGGAGTTTTTACCCTGGCTTTACCTGATGGGCATTTCAACGGGAGATTTTTCAGAGACGCTGAAGCATCTTTTGGGGGCGAATGCGACGGGACTGTCGGCGGCCACGATTAGCCGATTAAAGCAGGACTGGGAGCAGGATTACCAGGAATGGAGCCGACGTGATTTAAGTAAGAAACGTTACGTTTATGTTTGGGCTGATGGCGTCTACAGTAATGTCCGAATGGATGACCGGTTATGTTTGTTGGTGATTATCGGTTCCGATGAAACGAGGCGCAAAGAATTGCTGGCATTGTCTGACGGCTACCGTGAATCGGCTGCGAGTTGGGAGGAAGTATTAACGGATTTAAAGCAGAGGGAACCTCAACTGAGGTTTGCACGGAATTTGATAAAAAAACTCCAGATGTAAATGGAGTACGTTATATCGACGTAGCCGGTAATGCTTCTATGGACGAGAATGGATTGCTGCTCTTTGAGTTAACAAAAGCTATAGGTGAATTAGATGGTCAGATAAATGATGGGGTCGTAACAAGAAAATCTGCCCTACGTGAAGGTCATGAACATTTGCTGGATTGGCCGGTCGATCATGCTGGGGAAATAGGGTGGGATAAAAACTCATTCTATCTAATCTCCTCACCTGCGGCTCATCTTGCAAGATATAACGCAATTGTAGCCATATTATAGAATTTTCCACATACAACTCTTCGTGAAGTACAATCCCTTTAATAGGCCCGTTAAAAAACATATCAGCGAGGCAATTTATGCAAGGCAAAAACAGGCGAAAAGTGAAAGTTTATGCTTAATAAATGAGCATTCTCAGCTTGTTTTTAACGCCGTAGTGGCAACAGTTAGTTTTTCAACGGCCTGTTCATCAATTTCATCATTGTACATCAGCAGCTCACATTCATGCTATTGTCAGCACCTTACATGTGATTAGTTTCAAGGTAACTCGCCGATACTATTTCACTAAAGGGACAGAAAGACACTACACTAGCGACCACCATTTACTTTCGTTGCCTGTTCTTACAGGGTTTTCATATACTCAATCAACTGATAGCGTTCATCATCAGTAAAATCTCGCCATTGGCCATCTTCGCCACGGGTTTTGGTAAAAGCATTCCCGGAGTGCCCTTTATTACTGTTACCAAGGATTGGCATGCCCTTTTCGTCAACCGTTTTAAACAAGAAGTGATTGCCTTCTTGATTGGACTCAAAGCCGACTTTTTTAGGATCGAATTTTTTGCTGCCGACATAAAAAGATGTTTCGCGCTCGGCATCAGGTAGTAATGTCTGATATAAATTGGCCATTGAGCCATTATGCATATACGGGGCTGTCGCCCAGATACCGTTTAAAGGCCTTGCTTTGTAAGCGGTCAGATTGGGAGGGGTTTCGTCAGGAAGATGATAACCCGTCAATTCAAACTTCTGCTGCTGGTCCAACGGCGGCTTAAAGGCCGCTAATTGTTTGCCGATGATCTTTTGGGCTGCTGCAGTCAATACTGCGCTTCTGGGCACTTTAGGATCATTACGGTATTTCTCATCTATATAGGGACGCATTTGACCAGGGTCAACGTTAAAAGCCGGATTAACAAAACTCATAGCCATCAGGGCGTCTGTACCAATTGCGGCCAATCCTGTCATGTGTATCTGAATGAATTGTTTGCCCACAGCGTTCGGTTCGGTCATTGGGAACTGACCTTTGTCATCTCGAATACCATGACAGCTAACACAGTTGCTGGCATATAACACTTTGCCTTTTTCTGCTTTGGCTTGATCAATTGCCGGCAGTGGTGAATCCCATTTAGGCGAGTCCAGTTTTGCCATATATTGCTCTAGCTGATCCAGATTAACAATCTTGGCAGAAGAATAAAAACGGTCGTTCTCATTATCGGTTTTCAGTATCGTATGAGCAAAGACGCCAGAGACTTCGCCGACATTTCGACCAATATGATTACTAGCAGAGCCGTTCCATTGCACCCAAGCGAGTTGAGAGGTATTCCATAAGAACGGATAGCTGACCGGTGCATTGGCCGGCGTACCATTGCTGGGCATATCTAAGAAACTGGAGGTCACTCGGTTTAAAATGGCGCCAAACGCATCCAGTCGACCATAACCGTACGGCGTTGTCAAACCACCATAATTGATGTCAATATAATCATTGAGCCAAGCGGTATAAGCCACTAACCGTGTTTTTAGTGCCTGCTTTTCAGTCTCATTGTAGCCGCCTTCAGGAATTATTTTTTTAGCGAATCGGGTTAACTTGGCATCCTCATTGGTTGTCGCTGTCAATGCTTTGGAAAGGTTAACTATAAACGTTTGGAAATCTGACTGTGCAGGGCCGCCATTAATTCGCAAGGTTTTATCGCCGTAGTTGATTTCAGCCGTATGGCAAGCTGCACAAGTCAATCCAAGCCACTCCATCTGATTGTCTTGCGTGTTGGATGACAAACGCGTGGCAGTTAAAGCTGAAGCCAGAAAATCTTCATTAATGATTTCTTTGACGAAGCCAATAGGTAATCCATCAGGGTTGCGGCCCGGTGTCGAAGCTTGAGGGATATATCCCAAATATTTGATATTTTTATTGTCTCGGAACAAATCACTGTTACCGGCCTGTTCCAACGCTAAAAACCAAGAATAAGGCATCAATTGTGATCCCTGAGAAGTGTTATAAAAGTCCAGTTCCTCATCCTTGGTCCAACCCTGCTCTAGAGCCACAATATTACTGGCACTTTTCTTTATATCCGCCTTGTTGTTTGCGTTACTGTCGCAACCAGTCAACAGCAGCATTAACATCGCAGGAAATACAAACCTTCTTTTATTAAAATTTATTTTCATGACCGCTCCCCCTCTTGTGACTGGTCCGGTTCTGGCATGCTTGCTCCGCGATGTTTTGCCGATGCCGCATAAACATCTTTACGCAACCGGTTGATACTACCTATTGGCTGATGCTCAACCAGTGAATGCCAGGGAGTAAAGGCTAGTTTCTCGCAATGGGCTTTATTATCCTCGGAATCAACTTCCGATTGCGGTCTGGGAATAGTAATTTTGGCAACGCTGACAAAGCTGGCAAAGTCATCACCCCATTCCGAAGAGGCATCCTCAATAAGCTTATTATCTTTGCCAAAATCAGCATCCTTACCCCGTACCTGTATCCTAAAATCAAAATGAAGATCCTCATTTTCGCTCATAGTTTCAGTCAGTGCTTTACGCAAATAGTCTTTTGGCCGGGGTCTTGTCGGAGACTCTTCAGGAGGGACTTGGGCGCAGGGCTGTGCCGAAAACTTCATCACCCGGTCCGGACCAAACAGAAAAGGCGCGGCGCTGAAATATTGAATCCCCAAAGGGTTTCCGACGTCGGTGCTCTGAATGCGGCCAAGAATAGTTAAGCTTTTCTGTGTACGTAGTTTTTGTTCATCAGAAAGAGAAGGATCCGGAACAAAAAATAATGCTGCTTTATCATCACCTTCCGTATCAAGAATCCTGTCCAGGCGCAAATAATCTTCCGTGTTGGCAAAGGCGAATACCTTCTGGTTGATCATCAGAAAGTCCTGATTATGCGCGCCGTTATCGTCGATCAACACCTCGCCGCCTACATCTAACACTTTGATTGCCATGCCCCGGCTGCCATGTTCCGTTACATCTTCTATTTTTCTTGTTATAGGATTAATTTTTGTTTCGGTCGTATCAGGCCCCACAACTGCGGCAGCATTGGAAAAACGAATAATCGCATCGAATTGCTTACCTGGCTCGGCAAATAAACCTACTTGGAGTTCAGGTTTAATATCGGGATTTATAGTGAAGGTGGCTTTAACACAACCATGTGATTTCGGGTGCACACCTCTGAGTTTTTGTTGTGGCGAAGGATAACGCTTGTCCAGTAATTTGACAGTGATTTTAGCGGTTTCAGCAATCTGTTCAGCTTCCAAATCGGGATTCTGTATGTGCTCGAAAGGACATCTTGGTGTCGTTGACATGGCTTACTCTCCTCATTTTTATGAAACAAACAAAACAAACAAAACAGATATTTATAAATATCTTAACTCTCACTTGCCTACGGTCTAACGCGAGCCTTAATTGTCTTGCCAAAAACCTATCTATAAAATAACTAGCTCTGATGCTGAGTGTGTAAGGATGACGAAGTACTAAACTCAATATATTAGAATATCGCCGCATCCAGAAATGACATATAGGAAAAATAAACGCACTCCTTCCATAAGAAATGAACGTACTGAAAATCAGATGAAATGTCAAGCACATGACCAACGATCCAGCACCTCCCGCTAATTCAAACAACATTTGCTGCAAAATAAAATTTATGAATTTTTTGCGAAATCTATGTTTTGAGGCAAAGCGAAACCATCTGACTCAAGTCAGTTTTTAAAATTGGCTACTTTTCCCTGGAAAACACCCCTCGAACATACTTTACCCCGGTTGGCGTATTAAGACGAATCATTAAAGACTGGTACGGTTGATTTTATTCCAAAGGCAATGGATTTATACAAAGTCTCCCAGTCCGGAAGGAAGTAATGGAGGAATAATCCACGTACTTTCTCCCAGAAGTATTTATTACGCTTTGCATTTTGTTTTGCCCGTTGAAGCAAGAGACAACAATGCTGCTGTACCTGATCGACCAAAAACGCCAGCATCATCAAACAGGCAAAGACAGTGGATAAATACCGGTAACCGTGGCCGAAGTTATGTTCGAAGTGGTAGCCTTGTGTTTTCAGGGTATTAAAAGTTTCATTCTCGATTTTCCAGCGTGCGCGCCCGGCGCGCATGAGTTGCATCAGACTCTCAGGCGTGATCGTAATGTCTGTTACCCAGGAAAAATGTTGGGTTTCGCCTGAAGGGTGATATTCCCGGTATTCCAGAAAGTTGACCTCAAGTTCAAAGTTGGCGTCGTTTAAAGGAGCGCCATTGAGGTAACGGAAACTGTGTCTGATACCATTGCCGTCGATAAATTCATCAGTTTTTACTCCCTGGACGGTATTCACCCAGTCAAACAGAAATTGATGGTCGGTTTGTTTGGCGCCGAGGATAAAGTGCAGGTTCAGTTTTTGAAGCAGACGAATATGCGGCGCATTGGAAGCCAGACCATCTTCGATCACAATGAGTTTCATATGCGGATGTTCACGCCTGAGTGCGTTTAACAATCGCACTGCTGCAGTGCGTTCACAGTCGTTTTTGCTATACCCGTCTTGTTGCATGATCGGCTCCGGCGCCAACGGGAATACCTCGGCTTGATCCGGGTGAACCAGCACGGCACTGAGCATCTGGTGATAGTATGTCACACGACCGTCACCGTGATGTTTCTGGCAGCATTGTTCACAATGCACTGGTGAAGAAGAAAAATAGCCCGTTCCATCAATGGATAAAAGATAATAACCATCCAGGTATTCAAATCCCTCCAACCCTTTGCCACGCTGAAGCACGTGCAGTATGCGCCTAAATGACCGGCGCAAAAGCTCAGGGGAGACATTATCCAGTCGTTCCCGTAAATAAGTATCCGATGGCGCGCGGTCAATGCCATACAAGGATTTCAAATTAGCCCGAACCAAATCATCTTCCCTGCCTTGGTCAAATTGCAATAATGAAGGATACTTTAAGCTAAAAACCGCAAATCCCGACATCAAACAATCGCTCAATGGGAATACTTTGCCGTTTCCATTGTCTTCTATCCTTTCAAAACAGGCGCGAACTTCCTTGATTAAACCGGGCGCGCTTAAATACCGGCGAAAGGCATATTTCGGCATAATACTCACCTATCACTTTAATTTATGCTCCCATAATATTGTAATTTAGTTAAAAGTTCACGAAAACTTATTTTTAAAGACCGCTGAATCGCTTTATTTTCCTTGTGTCTGTGTATGAGCGGGAATAGCTGCCAACGATCAGAAATTCACGAAATTTGTGCCCGACCGGCAACAGAAAGCATAGATTCTAGAGCTTTTTCGCTATTCACACAAAAGGCTGCTCAACTAATACGCGCTGAGTTGATAAAAGCAGGTTATTTTGTAGATTTTGGAGCGCAGTTTTTGGCATGATTATCTTTATATCCGAAGTTTTTATACTCTTAAGTTGATTAAATAACAATAACTTAGGATAATTTAACTAAATTTACCGGACACTCAATTTCAAATTATAAGGTTTTGTTATATATTGTCGGCATTGATCTCAATAATATAATTTGGGGCGAGATTGAGATTAACAAATACTACATTATTTGAAGATAAAGAGGATTGCAATGTCCATTGATCCCATGCAGCTTTCCGAGTCTTTAGGCACCGTCGCGCTTGCAGTAGGTGGTCTTGGCATTGCGTCTTACGGAGTGGTAGACGGTCTGAAGCTTTTTCCATGGATCGATCTTGCTGGATTCGAGCGCCTATTCAGCAGCCGTCGCACAAAAGGTGGTAGAAGTTGGCCAATGTTGCAACGTGCTGGGCTCGACCCTCTACTCCCTGCGCTGCAAGCAGCTTACGGGAAAGATGCACTTGAACTTATGAAGGCACAATATCGTAGTGGCCGATCGAAAGGTGACTTGCAGCGAACCTTACGCCAAGGTGTGCGTATAGGTTTCGGAGTGATGTCACAGAGTGAGATCTTTCACGCTGCTTATGAGATTGGTATTGACGAGCAAGCTGCAGAGCAAGCTACAGCAGCGTTAATTGCAGCCCGAAACCAGCGCCCGCCTGCGGCGGGGGAAACACAGGTGAACGCAGCTGAACCTGTAAGTGCTGAGCAACGCTCGGCTCTCGCGCGTTTGGAAACCGCTATCGATGCACGCATTGACGCGGCGCTAGTGCTTGCCGAAGCACAGTACGTGACGCAGACCAAAGTTATCGCAACGATTGTCGCGCTTACGATCGCTTTTGGTGTTGGCCACTCTCTCGAAGCAAACCCCCTAGTTTCATTTATGGTTGGTATCGCTGCAGTGCCGCTCGCGCCTGTAGCTAAAGATATGGCGACAGCACTGCAGGAAGCGGTTCGCGCGCTTAAAACACGATGAACGCATATATCCTGGATCTCCGAAATCAAGAGATTGGCGGTGCTGTTACATCTGGTCATCTCTACCGGATAGAAAATGACTTAGATGTCGACTGGGATTCGCGCTTGCCTGAATTTACCGCAGCAACTTACGGAAAGCGGCTACTCGTCCTTGTACACGGCTACAATAATTCACGCAGCTTTGGTCGCACACGCCTCGTGCGTTTCTGCGGCATGCTGGCAGCTGGGGGTAACAGCGATGTCATGCTATCTGTGCTTTGGCCCGGCGATGGCTGGGCGAAGGCGCTTACTTACCCATTCGAGGGCCGCGACGCAGACGACACGGCCGATGCTCTTTTTCGGTGGCTCTCAACTAACGCCGCATCCATAGCGCGTGTAGCATTCGTCGGACACAGCCTCGGATGTCGAGTCGTCATGAATACAGCTCAGCAGCTTGCGCGACGCGGCAATCCAGTACTCGACCGCATCTGTCTAATGGCGCCGGCAATTGACAACGATTCTCTCGGGCGCCAAGGTATCACTTGCTACCAGGATGCAACTCTCGTGACCGACCGGCTCGCAGTGCTCGCATCTGAAGAAGATCTTGTCCTGCATTTCGCTTATCCGCTTGGGGATCTTGCACAGACCGTCCTCTACGGCGAGCGTTGGGGAAGGGCACTAGGTCGTACTGGCCCAATCGAAAGTGAATCACGTATCGTTACCCGGATCGAACCGGTGCCTAAGGCGAATCGCAAACGGGATGTCGACCATGGGGATTACCTTGATGTGGATCCGACCATCCCGAGTCAGACAATCGCAGAGAGTGAAAAATTTGTGCTGCAGTTTCTCGATCGCGCACCACAGCCGCACTGGCCAGCTCAGCGATGAGCTAAGTGTGCAATTGGAGTGCTTGCCTTTACACGTAAGAATCCGGTCAGAAAATGGATCTTTTTGTATCGGCTTGAAAGATGACAGAAGCGCATATGTGATGCTTTCTTATGCCTACAACTCTAACGTTCATATTTTGGAGCAAGCGATCCGAATAGCCTTGAAGAAACTAGGAATGTAAAAATTAAGCGATGTACTTTAGATTATTTTGTCAACCTGCCTTTACATCGCTTGTCCAGTTTATCAACAGTCTGATCCAGGAAGCGGCGATAGGCTTCCAAGTTTGGAAAATCTGCAGACCCTGCACCTTGATGGTTTGCTTGATCCTTGATCCTGTGTTTGAGCGAACCGTGGGCATTTTCTATGACGTCGTTTTCATGGTAAGCACCCGGATATTTACATATCCGGAGCCTTATACCGTAGCGCTGGCACAGCACTACATAAGCTTGCTTGAGCTCCCGCTTCGGGCTCGTGCTACGTGAGGCTATTCCGGTCTTGTTAATTACCTTCCAACATCAACCAAATTTCATATAAATATGAAGCTAAAAATTTCCATTGTAGTTGTCACTATCGCTGTTACGACGCTTATGCTTCCATCACTACCAGTTACCGCAGACAGTCATCCGCCTATCACCAGACATTATGGAATGTGTGATGCATCTGCCGCAGTCCCTGTGGAATCTAATCTTTTTGTCGTCGCCAACGACGAAGACAATACACTGAGGATCTATGAAAGAAATAAATCTGGTGGACCAATATACTCACAAGATCTTTCTGCGTTTCTGCAAATTGACTCAAAGCATCCAGAAGCCGATATTGAGGGAGCTACTCTCATTAAAAATCGCATCTACTGGATCACCTCGCACGGTGCAAACAAAGATGGCAAGGAACGCCCCAACCGTCACCGCTTTTTTGCAACAGAAATCGAAAATATTGGCGGTAAGTTTAATTTGAAACCTATGGGCAAACCTTTCTTTGGCTTCGTCAAGGCCCTCGAAGTTTCCGCGGAACTAAAGGGCTACAATCTTGGGAATGCAGCTAAAAATGCTCCGGAATCTGAGAATGGGCTCAACATAGAAGGGTTAACTAAAACCCCACAAGGCAACTTGTTGATCGGTTTCCGCAACCCTATTCCTGAAGGAAGAGCTCTACTGATTCCGCTAAACAATCCACAAGAGGTTGTTTTAGGAGAGGAAGAACCAAAGTTGGGAGCGCCAATTCTTCTGGCATTGAATGGGCTAGGCATACGCAGCATCGAATATTCTGATGCCAAAGGAGTGTACTTCATTGTTGCAGGACCTTATGATGACAAGGGTAGTTTCCAGTTCTATCAATGGTCAGGCAAGATTTCCGAAGCACCTATACTAATCAATAAAATTGATTTCCGCGGGTTACATCCAGAGGCATTGGTTATTTATCCTCAGAAAAAGACAAAAATTCAGATCCTTAGTGATCACGGATCAGAATCAATAAATGGTCAGAAATGCAAAGATTTGGCTAAGACCCAGGACAAGAGCTTTCGCAGCACCTGGATAAACATAGAACCTTGACAAAAACAGTCGCACTTTAAATAACATACTGTAAATTGGCATTAATTTGTATCTAACAAAGGAATAAAATCACTCAGTATTAAGAAGAATGAAGAAGTATCCACAGCAAGATTAGACACATTCAAGCTGTCACGAATCGTTGACTTTTTCCAGAGAATTAGATATCTTATAGATATCTTTCAAGCGGGAGTTTATGATGCCAGAGAAAACCCTTTCAACACAAATTCCATTCCGATATCGCAACTTTGATAGTCCAACTGGCGTTACTCGCGAAACAGCCAAACGACTCGCTGAACGCTTGGGTGTCGATGAAACACAAGTGATTCACCTAGCACTGCACCAACTTGCCATAAAAATCCTCCCACAGTACGAACAAGACGACGGCCCGCTTACTGCTGCACAAGTGCGTCAAATCAAGAAATTGGCGCCAACTTTAAAAAAGAAGTCTGTACGTTCCAGTTTGTTTGAGCCCGAGACTACCTGATGGCTCGTTGGTGGCCAGAACCAACGGCTGGAGATATCGTATGGTGTCATTTCCCAGACAACATCAACCCGCGCCTAAAACCCAGACCCGCTTTAATTCTTGTCGTCTTTGATGACGATGCACCAGAATTCACAGTTCGGGTTGCTTATGGTACCAGTCAGCGCACAACCAAGCTCTACCGAGGCGAGTTTGCGATTCTTCATGACAAGAACCCGGCGGCCTATGAAGAAGCCAATCTAAGTTTTGATACCAAGTTCAATTTAAGGCAAGTCCTTGAGTTGCCATTTTCAACAGACTGGTTCTCAGTGCCACCCGCAGCACCACATGGGCAGATTCCAAAACTTGGCACATTGCATCCATCCATGGTTCGTGCCGTGCAGGCCGCCTTTCAAGCGGTGTCTGAATAGCATATAAATCATCACGTCTTTCTTCAACAATCCATACATATCTCAGACCAAAGCTGGCACTAAATACAGAGATCCCTGCCACCCTGAATACTCTCAGTACTATCAAGAGATTCCAAGTTCACGCCAAAGAAACTCATATGAAATTTCGCGCCTGCCTTGTTCTGCCGCTTGCTGCTTTTCACTCGCTTCATAGCTTCGTAACAAACCTTTTACCCGCTCCAACCCAGCTGGCGTTTTGATAGCCTGTCGAGGCGTCTTGCCACCCAGGGCCTGAATCGATTCATCAGCCCAATTGGCGTACACGCGATAGATTGTTTTTTCGATGATATCGGCATATACCTCGGGTGGTATATCTGGTTCAGCGGCTCTGGGTTTTGCTTTCTGATTGACTGGCATATTTGCCATCATTCCTTTTGGATCAGATAATTCACGGGAAATGAATTGAACCGCATCGCCCGCAATCGCTTCGAACCAGGGGCGGCCTTTGTCTGCATAGCTTTGCGTTTTATAAAACAAGGTTATCTTGTTTGCAGTCTTTTCAATGTTGATGGTGACCGTTGCGCGTGTCGCACCATCTTCGCAGTCGACCAGGCGATCCCAGCCTGACTTGCGATCCCCTTGTACATCACTTTGACTGGATAATGATTGTGTTAGCGCTTCCCAATCCTTAACCCGGTAGTGATCCGTGATCAGTAGCATTGGTTCACCCGAATAGGCATCCATCATGGTTGGCATCGGCATCGGTGCATAAAATTGTTCAAGCCATTTGCGCCGAATCATGAAACTTAAGAAATCTGGGAAATCTTTCTGTCGCTTGTTGAACTGATCCATAGCTTCGTGGATCTGTGCTATTAAATCTTGGGCCTTGAGATGAGAAAACGGATACCCTGCACCAGATAGCTCAAAATGACCATCGACTTCCATAATCCGCAAACCAATCAGCATTCCTATTTGTGATGCTTGACTGCCGGATTTCTCGTATACGGTGATCGGCAATGCTTCCGTATTTAGCGCATCGCACAATGTCATTTGTTTCCCCGGAATAACGTCAGTTACTTCATACAAGCGTAAAGGGCGATCGGCCAATTGTGCGATCCAGCGGCGCTGATCTACCGTAAATAATGGCCCGCCTTGACCGAGCAAATATTCCGATACTCGCCTGTGCTCACCTTTGACCAGAATATGACCTTCAGCTAACAACCATTCCGTTGCATTGAGTTGAATGCCTTGCCAAGTCTGTTTGTCTTGAGCTTCCAGGATCTCTCGTTCTTCGTCACTCAATCCATCAAAAATCATTTCTTCAATGGCAATATGGACTGCTTTCCGATGCTTATCCATTAACCAGCTTAATGCACGCTCTACAGCGCCGTCATGTCCCTTCTTTTCTTCTACTATGGCTGCACTGGTATCTGCACAACATTGCTTGTATTTCTTGCCACTGCCACATGGACAGGGATCATTGCGTCCAATTTTAAGTGTCATTTTTTTCCACTACCACCCTCTTCCAGTTTCTTATGGGAATTTGTCGCCATAAATGAAGTTTAACAAGTTGTGTAGAGAGTTAGTACTCATTGTATTAACACGGCTGCTGACATACCCAGTCTTAGGCTAATTTATGCTCCACTTCAGTACGATGTTTTAAGGAAACTCTGATTAAGTCCCAAAAACTTGTAAAATACGCGGTAGATTGTAACCACTGCAAGGGAATGCATTGATGAAACAATTAGTATTGTCGATTCCATTATTTATCAAGAAACCAAAAGTAACTCGCCGGCAAAAGTTTCTCGAAGAAATGGAGCAAGTGGTTCCATGGGTAGACTGGACGAATCGGATCGCGCCGCACTATCCGGTAGCAGGTTTGGGACGCAAGCCATTTGCGTTGGAAGCGATGCTGCGGATTCATATGATGCAGCAATGGTTTGGTTATTCAGATCCGGCAATGGAAGAAGCGTTACATGATGTGCCGATGCTACGTGAATTTGCAGGACTAGATGCGGGAGAAGATGTTATGCCTGATGAGACGACGATCCTCAAGTTTCGCCACCTGCTGGAGAAGCATCACTTGGCACAAAGCCTGTTTGCTGAAACAACTGGGCGGTTAGCGCAACAGGGATTATTGCTGCGTCAGGGCACGATAGTTGACGCCACGCTGATAGCGGCTGCGCCATCGACCAAGAACCGGCAACGCAAACGTGATGGCGAGATGAGTTCGACTAAGAAAGGCAGCAACTATTACTTTGGATTAAAAGCACACATAGGCGTAGATGCCGATTCCGGCCTGGTGCATAGCCTGGAAATTACCACGGCCAAAGTGGCCGATGGCAACATGATTGATGCGCTGGTACATGGCGAAGAGGCAATTGTATTGGGTGATCGGGCTTATACTCGTAATGATCGCAATCTGGAAGCGCAACGACAGCCGGAAGAGCCGGTCTGGGGTATGCCATTCAAACGCAAGCGCGGTGAGGAATTGCCAGCAGAACATGCCGTGCTCAATCGTATGCTAGCTTCACTACGCGCAAAGGTTGAACATCCGTTTCGTATTGTCAAAAGACAATTTGGTTATACCAAAGTCCGTTACCGAGGATTGTTCAAGAATGCACAACAGCTTTATCTGTTGTTTGCCTTGGCTAATCTTTACCATGTCCGTAAGGTGTGGATGCCAACCACGGGATAATTCCGTCCAATATCCCTGAAAATCAGCATCAGGGGACAGAATAGTATGCAATCTGCTAAAAATTACAGTTATTAATCGCACAATAATGCCTATATTAGCTACTTTACCGATAGCTTTGTCGACAAAACTGGAATAAATAACTTAATCAGAGCTTCCTTAAAATCTTACTGGTGTGAATATGGGAAGCGATGGGAGCGTATCAAAGAAAAATATAGACTGTGGTATAGCAAGCAAGAGCGTATTGTATTGAATCAACTGGCTGAGACTTGTTTGGAATAACTACATGGATTCTAATGAATCCCTTGGCAGCATGGATAAAGTGAGGGTATCCTAAATTTTGTGTAAGTGGCGGTAATTACTGCTGAGGCATCCTTTCCTCAAACTGAATAGTAAACCTGTTTAACGCAGGTTTCCAATCGCGCAGTGGCATCGTCCATTTCTTGCTGATATTGATCAGTGCCAAATAGAACAATTTAGTAACAGCTTCATCATTTGGAAATGAGCTCCTATTTTTACTAACTTTACGTAAACTCATGTTCACCGACTCAATGGCATTGGTGGTGTAAATGATTTTGCGTATTTCAGGGGGGTAATCGAAGAACGGAATAATACGCATCCAATTGTTACGCCAGGATTTAGCAATTGGCGGATAAGCATCATCCCATTTCACTTCAAATTCAGTGAGATATTGCTCTGCCTCGTCTGCTGTTGATGCGCTGTAAACGCGCTTCAAATCAGTTGCAACCAGACCGCGTTTATTCCAGCCCACGTAATTTAAACTATTACGCACCATATGCACAATGCAAAGCTGTACCGTGGCTTGCGGTTAGACCGCCTCAATGGCTTCAGGAAAGCCTTTTAAGCCATCCACACAGGCGATGAAGATGTCTTGTATGCCACGGTTCTTAAGTTCAGTGACAACGCCCAGCCAGAATTTAGCACCTTCAGTCTGTGAGACCCATAAACCCAGCACTTCTTTTTCGCCTTGCATGTTTATGCCAATGGCAAGGTATACGGCTTTGGTACGCACCGCACCGGCATCACGGACTTTGACGTGGATGCAATCCAGATAAATGACGGGATAGACTGCATCCAGCGGGCGGGACTGCCATTGCTTCACATCTTCCATCACTGCATCGGTAACGGATGAGATCAGTGTAGGCGAAACCTCCGCACCATACATCTCGATCAGGTGACTCTGGATTTCGCGTACCGTCATACCACGCGAGTACAGTGATATGATCTTGCCATCAAAGCCAGTCCAGCGTGTTTGGTGCTTAGAGATCAGTTGTGGTTCAAAGCCGCCCTCGCGATCACGAGGGATTTCAATCGGCAACTCACCAAATTCACCCTTAAGGGTCTTGCTGCTTTTGCCGTTGCGGGCATTGCCAGTGAGGTTGCTGACAGTAGCATGTTTGTCATGACCCAAGTGCTCAGTCATTTCCGCTTGTAACGCACGTTCAATCAGCGCCTTGGTGAGTTGCTTAAGTAAGCCATTCTCTCCAATTAGGTCTTCTGGCTTTTTATAGCCTGATAACAGTTGGTCAATTAAATCGTTGGGTAAAGTTCTTGTTGTCGTCATTTCTTATCCATTTCTGAAAGTAGCAGTTTCCTGCAAAATGACCACTTACACAAAATTTCTTACACCCTCCAGATTTTCGGTAGTGTCTTAGTAATTGGTTGTGAAAAATAACATGTTGAAAAGGGGCAATCCCTAATAACCGCCCGCTTACAAATATGCTACTTTTTAACTAACAGCAAGTTCTAGGTGTAAATAGCGGAGTAAAATATAAAACTTAGGCGCACTAAATTTCGCGGGAATGGCGGAATAAAAGTGTACCGATCCAGTGTTTTCCAGATAATGTGTTAGGGAAACTCTGAATAACTTGCATTTGTTATTCCGAACGCAGCGAGGAATCTTTAATAATCAATGTAATAGTTTTCTCGCTCTGGCTCGAAATGACACTTGTTCAGAGCTTCCTTAGCTATAGTAATCGTGACATAAACTAGCAGCTATCCGATTTGACGAAGTGAATGTAGGATAAAATCAATTATTCAATGCAGCCATTTATAACCAACCAATCCGCTTGAGACGAATATACAAAAAAAGACAGGCTGAGCAAATAGTCAGTAGCGCCAATGGGTAGCCGTATTCCCACTTCAGTTCTGGCATGTGTTCGAAGTTCATTCCCCATATTCCCGCTAAGGCTGTAGCGACCGCGAAAATTCCTGCCCACGCAGCTAGGCGCTTACTTACCTCATTGTTCTCAATAGCACCCATCGAGAGATTGACCTGGATGGCAGTGCTTATAGTGTCCCGGATGGTATCGATAGACGCGTCAATCCGAAACAAGTGATCATAAACATCCCGGAAGTAGTCCCGGATATTGAAACATACGGGAGGTGCGCGGCTGCCAGAAAGCTTGCCGGAAACTTCCATGAGCGGAGCTACGGCATGTTTCAAAACCATGATCTTCCGTTTAAGGCTGTAGAGCTGCTCAATATTTGAGCGGGCAGCTCCTTTGGTGAAAATTTTATCTTCGATCGCTTCCAATTCGGACTCCAAACGGTCGATTATTGGAAAATAACGATCCACCACTGCGTCCATTAAGGCATAGAGAACAAAACCGGATCCTTCTTTAAGGAGATGCTGCTCCCGCTCACAGCGCTCGCGTACCTCATGAAAATCTTGCTGGCTTCGGTTTCTGACTGACAGTATGTAGTTAGGTCCGACAAAAACATTCAACTCGCCCAGGTAGGTTTCCTCCTTGCTAGGGTCAAGCAAATGCATTACAACAAAGACTGATTCACCGTATTCTTCAAGTTTGGGACGCTGGTGGCCGTGGCGCGCATCCTCAACTGCTAATTCATGGAGGTTGAATTCTTCTTTCATCTTATCAAGTTCTTCGGGCGTTGCATCCCGTAGAGCAACCCAAACAAAACACCCTGACCGTTCCAGATAGTCGCTGATTTCCTCTACCGTAAGATCGGCCAAGCGCACACCATTTTCGTAAGCAACACAGTTAATGAGCACGACTGATTCTCTATCTTTTAGAAGAGGTATAAGTCTACACGTATCATGTTTGATGAACTAGCATTGACTTAAGGAATCTCTGATTAAGTTGATTACATTCATGGTTCGATAAGCTCACCACGAACGTAATCAATATATTATCGTTCGTCCTGAGCCTGTCGAAGGACTTAATCAGAACCTTGAATCGCCCCGGGTTTTGAGGAGGCTCCAAATCTTGAGAGAATGGAGCGATGAACAAAACAAACAAATATTCCCCCGAAGTAAAAGAACGAGCAGTCCGCCTGGTGCAAGAGCATCGCAGTGAGTACCCTTCGCTGTGGGCGACGATAGAATCGATTGCGCCCAAGATCGGCTGCGCGCCGCCGACATTGCATGATTGGGTAAAGAAGCACGAGATCGACACAGGCCTACGAGATGGCATCACCAGTGAAGAGCGCGAACGCATCAAAGCACTGGAGCGTGAGGTCAAGGAATTACGTCGCGCCAATGAAATTCTGAAACTGGCCAGTGCTTTTTTCGCCCAGGCGGAGCTCGACCGCAAACTCAAATCCTGAGGTCGTTCATCGACCGGTATCGTGACACCCACGGGGTCGAGCCGATCTGCAAGGTATTGCAGGTCGCCCCGTCAGGGTATCGGCGTCACGCGGCCGAGCGGCGCAATCCGGCATTGCGTTGCACTCGTGCCCAACGCGATGAGGTTTTGATGCCAGAAATTCAGCGTGTGTGGCAGGCTAACCTGCAGGTGTATGGTGCCGACAAGGTATGGCGGCAACTTAAGCGCGAAGGAATGCAGGTAGCTCGCTGCACTGTTGAACGGCTCATGAAACGGTTGGGGCTGGAAGGTGTGCGGCGCGGCAAGGTTGTGCGAACCACGGTTCCGGACAAGGCGCTGCCGTGCCCGCTGGATCGCGTAAACCGGCAATTCAAGGCGGATCGCCCAAACCAGTTATGGGTGTCGGATTTCACCTATGTTTCCACCTGGCAGGGCTGGCTATATGTCGCGTTCGTCATCGACGTGTTTGCCCGGTGCATCGTGGGTTGGCGGGTCAGTTCCAGCATGCACACGGACTTCGTACTGGATGCGCTGGAGCAGGCTTTATACGCCCGGCAACCGGAGCTGGGTGCCTTGATTCACCACAGCGACCGGGGTTCCCAGTATGTCTCTATCCGTTATACGGAGCGGCTTGCCGAGGCTGGAATAGAACCGTCGGTTGGCAGTAAAGGAGATAGCTACGATAACGCACTAGCCGAAACGATCAACGGGCTTTACAAAGCTGAATTGATTCACAAGCAGGGGCCATGGAAAAACAGGGAATCCGTTGAATTGGCGACGTTGAACTGGGTGTTCTGGTTCAATCACCAGCGTTTGCTTGGACCCATCGGCTATATACCGCCGGCGGAAGCTGAGGCACAATACTACCGGCAGTTAGCCAACTTGGATTCTGCCAAAGTTACTTAAACCAAACAGCCTCCAGAGAACCCGGGGTGATTCACCTTCTTAAAGTAAGTCGCCAAGGAGAATCTCAATGGAATGCGCAAAATTACTTCGAAACACCGAAGCAAATGATTTAATTCTTAAGCTCTTTGTTTTTATTCTGAATTTGTTTCCTCGTTTACTTTTTTAATTTACGTTCACTAGAAAAACTAAAGACTGGTGGTCTAGCTATTCATTGCTCCACGGCGCTGTGTATCAGGCATAGGTGAAAAGTAATAGGTTTTTCGAGTAAAAGCCAATTTTATGGCTGAATTCCCGGCATCGCCTACCAATCATCCTTGACGAGATTCATTAAATTCTGAGATTTTTTAATACTTCCCATTAAGCTTGTTTTATCCCAGATCATCATTATTTTTGTAGATCAATTTTTTATTTTCTATGTGCGAAATCGTACATATCTATCTAAAAGAATGCGTTAGTCTATTACTGCAAGTGCAATATTTAATCTGAGGCAAGGTAAATTTGACGAAAGTAAGTATGCAACCAAGAGTAAAAAAGACCGATCTCTTTCTGCAACAGCAGAATTGGGTTTACAAATCAAACATTAGGAGAAATTGATATGAGTATAAGTATAGATGATGGATCAGTAGGTCAAGATGACTTCCTCGGAAACGATAATAATGATCACTTTCACGCAGGCGATGTCAATAATAATATCAATGGCGGTGGCGGAAATGACGGATTGGATGGCGGTGCTGGTAATGATGTTTTAATAGGTGGTCTAGGTGATGACGTTCTCATTGGTGGAGATGGCAATGATAATCTAGAGGGCGATGATGGGGATGATCAACTCGACGGGGGCGTAGGAGATGATGTTTTGATAGGTGGTTTAGGTGATGACATTCTCTATGCGGGAGAGGGTAACGATGACTTAACTGGTGGTGCAGATAAGGATCAGTTCAGTTTTTATGCTCCTGGTCATTTCACTGTGCAAGATTTCGATACTTCAGCTGATTTATTGATGTTTGATTCAGAATCTACCGGTCTCAATAACCTTGATGAATTATCGTCAGTTATTAGTAGCTTCGAAGATACAAGTGAGGGTGTTATTGTACATTTTGTTGATGATGTCGCGTCTATCACTCTGATTGGGCTTCATTCAGGTGATTTATCTGCGGATATGGTTGGATTCTCTTAAGAGGCTGATCGTGAAGGGGTATGTTGTTCAAAACGATTCAAACTTATGGTCACCTTAATCAGGAGACGGTTTGTGGCTCATAAGGTTTGAAAATTTTGCTAAGTTATCGGGTGCGTAATAGGAAGTTGTTATTTTTTTAACAACTTCTTGATGGGTGTATTTCCGAACTGAACTGAATTGAAAATATTTCGGACAATTTTAATTTTTATTTGAGATATAGGAAATTATCATGATTCAGGGAAAAAAATTATCTACAGCAATTATTATGTGCGCAGCTTTTATAATTGATATCTCAATCGCATTCGCCGACACAACAAGTACACCAATTGGAGCGACCATAAACTCTGAAATACAAAAGATGCAATCGGATACTGCAAGAAATCCTGGTTTAGTTAATCCGAATGATCCGACTGGCACAAATTTAAATAACCCTGTTGCACAACCAAACAGCACCTCAGGAGTTAATCCGACTTCTCCTTCCGGAACCAGTTCAAGCAGTCCATCAAGTGTTAATCCTAGTAGCTCATCAGGAACTGGCGCTGGGGCAGGAAAATAACTGTGAAGGATTAATATTAACAGCCAATTTAGCTGTTAATAGAATACATCACCAACAAGCTCAATGACTGTTTCTCAGCCTGTCTTTGCATTACCTGTCAATCGGCATGTAAAACTTACCAGAATTTTAGCTCAAGAACTTAAATTGTTTAAAGCAATACCATCATTTTTACATATGTTTGTACTGACAGAGTGATTTTACGAAATGAAGAAAGATAATTATTTATCTAATGTTTCCTTGTTGATTGGATTGGCTCTAACTATTGGACTTCTATCGTGGGCTCGAGTAATTATTACACCTTTGGCGCTAGCGATTCTGTTTACTTTTCTGCTATCACCAGTTGTCATTTGGTTGCAACGGTATAGTGTGCCGCGGATTTTAGCGGTAGTCTTAGCGGCCTCTCTAGCTCTGAGTATTGTAATAGCTACGGCATGGAGTATCACTAATCAGATAGCCAGTTTAGTAGATTCCTATCCAAAATATGAAGAAAATATTCTGAGTAAGATTCATGAATTGTACGAACGGGACCAAGGCGGTTTCCTGGACAAATTGCAGGGAGCAAGTGAACGAATAACTGAACAAATAAGCGATAAGCAAGTTGAGGAGAAAGCTATCACGGTTAGAGAGAAAGAGATCGTTCAACCCGTGCGCATCGTAGAAGAGGGGCCATTCGGTTTCTCACAAATCTGGTCGATAATTGGTCCGATGCTAGAACCCATAGCCAATGCGGGTTTTGTGATCGTGCTAGTTTGTTTTATGCTGATTAATCGTGAGGATCTACGTGATCGTGTCATTAAGTTGATAGGAGTTGATCAGATAGCCAACACTACTCGAGCACTAGAAGACGCCGGAGAGCGGGTTAGTCGCTATCTGCTCATGCAGTTACTTATTAACTCTGGCTATGGGCTAGGTATAGGAATTGGCCTATGGTTCATTGGAGTGCCCTATGCTCCCTTGTGGGGGTTTTTTGGTGCGTTATTGCGTTATATTCCTTATCTCGGGCCCTGGCTTGCAGCTACCCTTCCAATAATGCTAAGTCTTTTGATTTCACCTGATTGGTCAATAGCCATTATGGTAGCTACATTGTTTGGTGTGCTTGAACTCCTCACCAATATCGTACTTGAGCCAATGATTTATGGGCGAGGTATCGGTGTTTCTCAAGCAGCGCTATTAATTTCTGTTGCGTTCTGGACTTGGTTATGGGGACCTATTGGACTTATCTTGGCCTCGCCGCTAACCGTATGTATTGTAGTCCTGGGTCGATATGTTCCATACCTTAATTTTATTGATACGTTGTTAGGAGATCAACCACCATTATCCCCTACAGACCGTTTTTACCAAAGACTTCTAGCAGGTGATGGTGATGAAGCTTCAAGAATAATGGAGCTTGAGACAGCAAATGATAATTTAGCTTTTGCGCTAGATAAGCTTGCAGTTTCAGCGTTGGTTCAAGCACGGATGGATTTACGTAACCATAAAATTGATTCGAATGAGCAACGCGAATTAATAGATGATTTACGTGTAATTATTGCCGATCAAACTCCTGAGACAAACAAAGATAAAGTAGCAATCGAGGAAAATACCGTTTCCTCATCTAAATTCACCATTCTGGCGATCCCCGCTAGAGATAGAACTGACGAATTAGCTGTGACCATGCTTTCTAAGCTAGCACAAGATGATACACATTTTGATTGGCACGAAACACAATCAACGGTCATGGTGTCAGACACGCTTGCTTTGATAGAGCAAATCAAGCCAGGTATGGTAATTGTCGTCTCAATTCATCCAGGAAATTTGACACATACGATTTACCTGTGCAAACGGATACGCGGCCGCTTTCCACAAATGTTTATTATGGTTTGTCGTTATGGGTATAAAGAAGGGGAGTTACTGGAAGTAGACCAGAATAGGATACAAACTGCAGGTGCAAATAGAATTGCATACAATTTAATTGACTCAATTTCCGAATTTTATAAATTAAATACCCTGGATAAGTTAGTTAATTTAGATAATTCCAATCTTAAAGTGGAGAGTAACCTTAATCCCTAAAACTCCACAAAAACATTGAGATATGAATGATTTTCGCGGAGTCTAAAGTTTTATAAGATAAAATCATGAAAGTAAAGAGAGATCCGAACCTAGTGTCTTATATGGCACTCCTTCCTTTTTCTAGCAAATCGCGCAATTTGATACAAGAATCTAAGTAATTGTTTAGTAGATAAATTAATAGGTTTTGATTAATAATAAAGGCTATGTCATCGTTAATTGTTGGTCACTGTAAATAAACACAAGTTATCATTTATAAACAAGTCGCTAACCAAAAAACCAATAATTGATAATTTTCTTCAAATTCATTGGGTTACATACCACCACTAACTAGTCGACCCTGAAAAAGTATCAAACGACAGTTGTTCTGGAAAAGCTACCCGAGAAAACTGGCGCCTACTAAAATGCATGCCCTGGTAATTTAAATTTCCATCAAGGAATCCGATAATTTGCAGTTTCCGCCATGGGAAAAAGAGCCAAAAAATGGCCAGCAGCCATTGTTTCAGATTCCAGGCGGCAGCAGCCATCAGCAGGTTGATGCGATCGCCAATAGCGCCTTTCAGATAGTTCCTCGCCATTCGATAATCCGATTTCAGGTGGCCGATAATGGGTTCAATCGCGGCACGCCTCCTGCACTGTTTTCGCTTCTTGTCTTTCTGGTATCGGGTATCTTTCTTGAGTCCTTTTCCGGGAAAAATGATCTGGGTTCCATTGACTTCACGTTTGCCGCGGTAGCCGCGATCGCATACGGCTTGCTTGGCTGCTTTCCCGCGCGAAATCTCAACATGACGCAAGATCTCTGGTAACGTATTGCTGTCATGCAGATTCTGTTCGTGACTGATTACGCCGACGATCAGATTACCTTTTGCGGTACTGGCGACCGATGCTTGGCTGCCGTACTCATATTGTTTGTGGTCTTTCCCCTTGGCGACACAGTACACTTGCGGTTCGTGCAATGAGTAGATCTTGTTCTTATCGTTTTGCTGTTGCCGTAATACGCGCTCATACAATAGAAAGTCCCGTTGATAGCATTCAAACAGACAGTGCTGCGGTAATTCCCTCCTGAGTTCCCGTATCAATACACCTGCAATGGTTCTGAGCCGCTTTAATGCGCGTTTGGCCTTAGCTCTTTTCTTCACGTGCCGGTAGTACCGAATATCCAGGCGCAGTGACTTCACTTCTTTGACGAAAGTACGCCGCTGTGAAATGCCGTGGGCGGGGCCAATCTTGTTGAGGCGATTGATAATCTTGATCGCTAGTTTGCTATCTGTCGGGTACGTGATGTTCTTCTCATGCACAGTCGTGTCAACATGAACCACATCTTCCAGCGCCGATTCCCCATGCAAACCAACGCTCATCTGGAAAATCCGCTCTACCCCTTGCGCACCTATGCGCTTGCGAAAATGTACTAGCTCCGTGCTATGGCAAGGCAGCTTCTGCTAGAATTCTTTCATGCCGCAAAAGGCCTGGTAATAAGGATTGCGCTTCCACTGCAATACTATCGATTCGTCACTCAGATTCTCTAACTGCTTCAGTATCAATAACCCAACCATCAGCCGGATCGGCTTACTCGGCGCACCTGCCGCCGTCGTGTAATGGATGGAAAATGATTCCTCAAATTCTTGCCAGGGTATCGCTGATGCAAGCTTCAGCAACAAATCATTGGGATCAAGTTGCATCAACAAATCTGTTCCAAACAAATTCGGTTGATGAATCGTACTGCTATGTCTTAGCATTTTTAATCACCATTTCGACCAGAAAACACTTGGATATTTTAACATTTCCGGTCGTTATGAGCATTAAGAATCAGATCATTCAAGCATAGTATCAAGTGCTTGTGGATATTTCAGGGCTGACTAACTAACGATGACATAGCCATAATAAAAGGGGCTGTAGTAGAGCAGGTTAAATTCGAGTCCAAAATTTTTAGCTGTTGTTTAGGGAAACTCTGATTAAGTCCCAAAAACTTGTAAAATACGCGGTAGATTGTAACCACTGCAAGGGAATGCATTGATGAAACAATTAGTATTGTCGATTCCATTATTTATCAAGAAACCAAAAGTAACTCGCCGGCAAAAGTTTCTCGAAGAAATGGAGCAAGTGGTTCCATGGGTAGACTGGACGAATCGGATCGCGCCGCACTATCCGGTAGCAGGTTTGGGACGCAAGCCATTTGCGTTGGAAGCGATGCTGCGGATTCATATGATGCAGCAATGGTTTGGTTATTCAGATCCGGCAATGGAAGAAGCGTTACATGATGTGCCGATGCTACGTGAATTTGCAGGACTAGATGCGGGAGAAGATGTTATGCCTGATGAGACGACGATCCTCAAGTTTCGCCACCTGCTGGAGAAGCATCACTTGGCACAAAGCCTGTTTGCTGAAACAACTGGGCGGTTAGCGCAACAGGGATTATTGCTGCGTCAGGGCACGATAGTTGACGCCACGCTGATAGCGGCTGCGCCATCGACCAAGAACCGGCAACGCAAACGTGATGGCGAGATGAGTTCGACTAAGAAAGGCAACAACTATTACTTTGGATTAAAAGCACACATAGGCGTAGATGCCGATTCCGGCCTGGTGCATAGCCTGGAAATTACCACGGCCAAAGTGGCCGATGGCAACATGATTGATGCGCTGGTACATGGCGAAGAGGCAATTGTATTGGGTGATCGGGCTTATACTCGTAATGATCGCAATCTGGAAGCGCAACGACAGCCGGAAGAGCCGGTCTGGGGTATGCCATTCAAACGCAAGCGCGGTGAGGAATTGCCAGCAGAACATGCCGTGCTCAATCGTATGCTAGCTTCACTACGCGCAAAGGTTGAACATCCGTTTCGTATTGTCAAAAGACAATTTGGTTATACCAAAGTCCGTTACCGAGGATTGTTCAAGAATGCACAACAGCTTTATCTGTTGTTTGCCTTGGCTAATCTTTACCATGTCCGTAAGGTGTGGATGCCAACCACGGGATAATTCCGTCCAATATCCCTGAAAATCAGCATCAGGGGACAGAATAGTATGCAATCTGCTAAAAATTACAGTTATTAATCGCACAATAATGCCTATATTAGCTACTTTACCGATAGCTTTGTCGACAAAACTGGAATAAATAACTTAATCAGAGCTTCCTTAGGTGTACAAATGCGCTTTTAGCGCCTCGATACTGCAATAATGGAAGTGCTTAACGGTGTTTGTCTTAATTTTTTATTCATAGCTTCCACCAGACCGTTAGTCCAGGGATGCTTAACCACTGTCGTCCGGTGTTCAATGTTGTGTTCTTGGCAGATTATGACGACCGGATGCACCTTGTTTTTAGTTTTTCTGTCTTAGCTCAAAAAATTGCAGGTTAACCCGATGCCATTGTCGGTGAGGATTTACTTACTCTTGAAAGGGTACTGCATCAGCGTTTATCCCAGGAATCCGGCGGCGTGGCTTCGCTTCTGTGGCACATTTATTATTCAGTTAGCATCCATTTCCGTTGATTACAAATCTCAACCGCATATCTTTGTAAGTCACGCAATATGGAATAATATTCACTGGCTGCCGTACCGTCAAAGACAGCGATAACCTCATATTCCAAAAAAGATGAACGGCCTTTTTCAAGGTGAACTGACAAATTCTTTAATGAATTACCGTAATTTTCCTTTGATAATTCTCGTTGAATTCCTTCAGTCATAATTCTGGGTATTTCTGCTGTACTTATTTGTTGATTTTTATTATCAATACCAAACTTGGTTTTTGCAATAAACCCAGATGAAAAATTTCTGGGATTAGCAATCAAGAAATCCTCAATGGTGTATGTTATCGGCATTGTGCCATCGGGCAATGATAATACGATATTTTCAAGGGTAATATACTTGACCATCCCAAATATATCTCCATAAACCATCACATAATCCCCTCTTTTACAAGGAAACCAAGGTTCGTCACTTAAAACAGGACGGGAAACATATTTAGTCAATTCTGACAATGTCAGTCTCAACGTTAAATCAGGTAATAATGGATTTTTAAGATTAGTATAGTAATGCAAACTTTCAATTTGCATAGGGATGCCATTATATACAATACATTCTCCCTCTCTTGCCGAACCTGTATTGAGCAATAACCTTATTTCATCAATGTAAGTTGGGATTGAGTTTTTTAATACCCAAACGATGCTGATTAAAAGTACTATAGTAATACCAGTCATCACTGGGTCATCACGAACTTCCAGAACATAAAAGAATGCAATTACTGCCAACACCACCATAAGAAAATAAAATATGAGCGTGGCAACCCTCTGATAATAACTTCTTATTTTCTCTTCTCCACGATTAGTAATCCAGATAATGAATCTTAGGAATAGAAGCATTATGGAACAAACCCCAATAAATGCTGTTATTGCGTATAAGAGTGTGGCTCCACGTCCCGCAGCGATTTCTTCAATATATTCAACAAATGAGATCTCTTGGTCTGTCTGAAACTGTATCATTTCATCGCGCTGTAATTGCGCTACTTCAAATAGATGCGTACTTTCCTTGAGTTGATCTTGCCATTTCTTAATAATTCTTTCAAATTCAACTAAAACTTCATTTTGTAAGCTTTCCTTATTAATTTTTGAAATATGCTTAAGTGCTTCATTAATTTTCTGAATTTGTAATTGATGAAAAACAATTTTATAATGCAGAGTATCAAGTTTTCGCTTGTTTTCTGTTATCTTGTGTAATTCTCTCAAAAAGGGTTGCAAGATATCAATTAAATCCTGTTGCCAATCAAATTCTTTTTTAGCAGCAGTTTCATCTATACCCAACTCTATGCCAGCGGTAAGAATCATTTCAAATGATGTTTCTTGGTCAGAAATGCCCTGCTGGATTGTGCCTATAATCGATTGAATTTTTTCTTTCTCTTGATCGGTTTTTGCTTTCTTTAAAGATTGTAGTTTTTCCCCTATTTCTTTTTTGCGTGCATTTATGCTTTGAATAATGTCGTCTAACTTAATTATGGCCGGATCTTTCGATAACTCTTGCTGGTTATTTTGAGGATCTATGACATCTTCTGCACTCAGAACATTGGAAGAAAGAATAGTGAAGATGAAAATAATACAGTGAGTCAAAAATTTGATATTCTTGATCCATTGAATAGATATCAAAGTGAAACTCGTAATTTTGCATATCCGGTTATTTCTTAACACAGTTGTCAAGTAAATATGCGTTTCGTCACGCGGACTATTCACTGGATATATGAAGTGATGTATTTTTGTCATCGACAAACTAAAAGGAACTCAATATCGGTAGTGATGGTTGGGCTAAAATTCCTACGGACTTTTATGAGAAGAAACCAAAAGTCACATAGGAATTTTTCTGGATAATAAAACTAAATACTTCTTATTAAGGCCAATCTTTCTTATGGCCACGCTCATCAACCACCAAATGTGTAGTGCCTTCAGGCAAAATTTGCAAAGTTTTCAGGAACTCAATGACTGAATTCTGATGTGCTTCGCTGAGAGCTGTCCACTTGACATAGGTGCCATATGCTTCGCCACGATGTGCTTCGATAGCCTGACGCATAGTCGTATATTGCCCATGATGAAAATATGGCGGCTCATTAGCCGTGCCCCAGAGTTTTCGCGTCATAAAACGAGAGTTTCCTGCAAAAAACTCAGCGGATCCTTCAGGCGCATTCTGGTCAATGGGTTCTCGATTGGGATCGCTCGGACCGCTGGTAATATCATGTAATTTTAGGTCGGTAAAAGCGGGCACCCAAACTATTTCCTTTTCAACTTTCAGTCTTGGTTGATCAAGCTTTGCTTCTGTTAAATCAAGTTTATACTCCGGTGTATTGCCTGCTTGCAAGTTACCCTTGGGATTAAAAGGATTCGGTTCACTAAAGATCCATCCTTTTTTATCTAAGGGTAGCTTAGGCACATGGCAGCCGGAACATCCAATATTTTGGAAAGTCTGCTCACCAGCACGAACAGCCGCCTCAATTTCAGGATTATTAGGAATCACCCGGCCAGGCACTGCAAGTTGCGCTTGAAATAAAGTTACTGCAGTGATGTCCGCACGAGTTATTTCGTTAACGAACTCATCTCCATCCGCATCGGCATTGGTACCGAACCGTTCGGTCGACTGAATTCCATGATGTTGATTAAATGCATTGTTAGTGAATTGGCGTAACGATACGACGCCGCCAGCCTGATGGAAGGGCTTAATAATTAGGCTTGGTGGATTATCGGCACCATCACTAACCAGGCTTGAAGCAAGCAATCCGTTAACATCGCTGGTATTCCAGCTGCCATCTTGATTCCTCGCTAAAGTTCCGAATGAAACCCCTTTGCTAATCAATTCCGCATTCCTGCCGGAGGTAATGGAATCCCGGATTTTTTGCAAATCTGTTGTCATCTGACGGCTCAACATCTCTATATAACCAGAACCGAACAAACCCAGCGTATTGCGGGAATTGGCAATAGTTTGCTGTTGTACAAATTTGCCTTCTTCATCTAATGCGCCACGCGTTGGTGTCGTGTCGTTATGGTCAAAGGTTGCAAAATCAAAACGTTGTCCGGTAATAAATGCATTGGTAACAATTTCTCCCCCGCCACCGATACGGGGCTTGTTATGGCAGCCTGAACAGGAATTCGTATCCGGTGCTGAAATGCGATTAAAGTTACGTGGAAAAACTAATGGCGAGGATGAATCTGTCAGCGGTGAACCGGTTCCCTTGGTTAATGGTCGCCCGCCGCCTTCTTGATTGGTCCAGTTCGCACCGAATAATAGCTTGCCGTGACCAATAAGCTTTCGCACTTTCATGTTGAATTCGTCGCCGTCCTGCAAATGGTTTTGCACAGAAACTTCCTTGCCAAGCTCTGTTGCATATGCATGGGACCCTCCCATTGCAAATAAGCCGATAACAAAGATTGGAATGACTGTTAATCGATATTGATTATTCATAAATTTCTCCTGTAACAAAATATTTCTAGCCTGAATGTTTTAATAACTGCTTTGATGCAGAACTTTGTATTAAATGTTGGCGTCGCGTGAAAATTGGCAAGGTGAAATGGCTAAGTAGGGGGACTAAACAATGAAGGGTAAGTCGACCAACGTTTGTATGTTGCACGCTAGGCTGAATACACTCAGTTCGGTAACGCACATGAATAAGGATTTTTCTTAAATGCGCGCACTGACTTGAATTGTTTTAAATTATGAAAACAATGGGAGAAAATTACACTACTGAAAAGAAATGGAATGGTGCTCACCCAGTGAGTATAATCCAGAGAAGCAACTCAAATTCATCACCTCCAAATTAACTATTCCAAACTATATTCAGAAATAAATTTTTTCCGATCGTCGCGAACAGGTAGCTCAAGAATTCTCAAGAGATCCATTCATAAGCGGTTGATTAAAAAACCATTGCTATTTGGTGCCTTTTTACTCCGCCATTGACACCATTTAAAAATCATTACCGGTAAAATTCAAAAGTACTCTCACTTAAACCACCTTGATTCAAAAAAAAATAAATCATAGCGCGAATCTATTTTTTACGGATAATGTAATAGGATCACAAATCTTAGTTTATCGGGAAATGTTTCTTGTTATAAATAACCGCTCTCAGCTATTCAGAAATTTTCTTGTAGAGTTTGACGGGAGCCATCCGTTTTTTCCGCATACGAAGATTGAGCATTTCTACCGTGACGGAAAAAGCCATTGCAAAATAAATATACCCCTTTGGCACATGCACACCGAACCCCTCCACCATGAGCGTGACGCCCACTAAAATAAGGAACGAAAGAGCAAGAATTTTGATCGTAGGATGTTCATCCACAAAGTCCCCGATAGTTTTTGCTGCCATCAGCATCACGATTACTGCAAGAATAATAGCAGTCGCCATGAGAGAAACCTGATCAACCAGTCCGACCGCTGTGATGACTGAATCCAATGAGAATACAATATCCAACAACGCAATTTGGAGCAGCACCATTCCCAAGCTGGTGACCACAATCAAACGACCAGGCTCTTCTATTCCTTCTAAGCTGTTATGGATTTCATGTGTAGCTTTGGCCATCAGAAACAGACCGCCCCCAATCAGAATTACATCGCGTCCTGAAATCTTATATGAAAGCAATGTTACCCACGGTTCAGTTAATCCCATTACCCAAGAGATCGAAAATAGCAAAGCCAAGCGCGTTATCATGGCAAGGCCAAGCCCCATTTTTCTGGCAAACGCACGTTGACTTTCTGGAAGGCGTCCGACAAGTATGGAGATAAATATAATGTTATCGATCCCGAGAACAATTTCTAGTGCAGTTAATGTGCCTAATGCTATCCACGCTTCAGGACTTGCCAGCCATTCAAACATCAAGGTTTTCCCTTCTTTTTTCTGACGGTCATAAATGGTGGACAGAATTCACTGTTAATTGTTCATCGAGCGCACGGCTGATATCAGCAGTTTATAGCTCAGTTGTTTTTTCATAATGTTTCTCAACAGACCTGCTTTCTGCACAGATACAGTAAGCATAAATATATTTTTAAGCAAAAATAAAAGTATTTGATAACCCATTATGTGGTCAAAAATACAGATGAATGTTTCAAAAAAGGTTTATCTTCTAGACAAGATTATAAGGGACAGATTATGAAATGGTTGGCAGGAATTATTATATTGATTTTACTAGTAGTATCAGAAAAATTTAGGAGATTTGCAGGTATTTTTGTTTTGGTATGTGCTGTTGGTGGCTTGTTATTTTGGCAGTATCAAGAATATGAAAAGAATAAATCCAGAAACAGGATTTCACCTTCAGAGTTAATTTTAAAAAATGTTTCATTTAAGCTCTCACCCAGTAGCTATGAAATGACGGGTCGTATAATCAATAACTCTGAAAAATTCACTTTGAAAGGTGTGCAATTAAAAATCACCATTAAAGATTGTGCGAATAACGATAATATTGATTGCATTATTTTTTCAGAAAAAAATGAATATATTTATGTCTATATTCCACCAAAACAAGCCAGAGATTTTAGAAAGGATATTTCTCTATACTCCGACCAGAAGAAAGAGGATAGATTGGTCTGGAATTATTCGATAGAGTATGCTGAGTCAGAATAGATTGGGGTTTGTGTGTCAGCACGAGTTACATAAAATAGCGCATCGTCACAATGTTGCGGTCAAGCATGTTTCGATCTTGAAATTTAACAAGTGCTTAACCTAATATAATTGTTAAAGCGTTATTTTTATCAAGCCTTATCCTTCTTTTCGCTTTGAACGGCTTCTTTCTGGATTTCGGCTTTTATCTCTTTGGTATCTGATTGGCTTTGTAGAGACTCTTTATTTTCAACTTCAACTTCTTTAATAAAAACTGCATAATCGCGGGGGTATATTTCATAGCCAGAAATTTGAGCATAAACTCTTGTAAGTATGGCGCTAAAATATAAAATTATTGCTGAATAATAAACCCAGAGCATAATAATGACGATGGAACCTGCTGCCCCATAAGTTGAACTTATATCAATATTAGATAAGTAGAAAGTAATAGCAGATTTTCCTATCATATAAAGGAAAGCCGTGGTTATAGCACCAACGATGATATTTCTCCAACTAATCTTTGCATCGGGTAGGATTTTGAATATGCAAGAAAATATAAAAGTAATGACAATAAAAGTCAGAATAAGATTAAGAGAATAAGTGAGATAGACAGTAATAATCGGAAACATTTTTTGTAAGCTTTCCATTAAAACTTCCAATACAGCATTTAATACCAGAGATACTAATAGAATAAATCCTAGTGAAATAACCATTGAAAAGCTCAGAAAGCGGTTAATAATGAGTTTTATAAAACCTGTTTTAGGCTTGGCTTTTAAACGCCAGATATGATTGATTGATTCCTGGATTTCAACAAATACTCCGGTAGCTAAAAACATAAGCATAACTACACTGCCGATGGTTGATAGTGTGCTTCTTTCAGAGATTGCGGCATTTTTAATCATTTGTTCTACTTGAGTTGCTGCTTGTGAACCTATCAATTCTGCAAGTTGAGGATAAAGTTCTCCTTCTATAGCTTCTGCACCAAAGAAAAATTGAATGATTGTTATAATAATAATGAACATAGGCGCCAGAGCAAACAAGGTATAAAAAGCAAGAGATGCGCTCATTTTAAGCACATTGACTTCGACGAATTCAGAAATCACTTCTTTAAATATAGGCCATGCATTATTGAATGTTAATTTCATCGATGAGAACAGTTAAATATTGGAAAAGTTAATATTAGGTTTAAAGTAAAATCGAGTGGAACTAAATATGCTTTTCTTAGATCATGCAAATCCTTGAAAATGTTAATTTACCCGAAGCATCTTTAAATTATTTACTGTCAGATTTTTGATAATTGCTAGTTTAATGATTAGCAATTTAATAAGTTCTTCAAATTAATTGCTTTTTATAAACTGTCATCTCAGTAGTTTCTTACTAACGTGTGTTCAGCATCCATGATTTATATGCCAGCTCCATCACTAAAGTTCTGGGTAGCAGTGCTTTATGCAGCAATAGTAGCAGGGATTGTCTCGACTATTGTACAGCTTCTGCTTTGGTGGGCATTCTGGGACGCGTTACCTGGAATTTTGTACCGCGATGCACGCTTTACGGCAGCGATCATAATGGGTCAAGAAGCTTTACCACCGCCAGAGACCTTTGACTGGCAGGTCATGTTTATTGCGACCGGAATCCATTTTATTCTTTCTATCGTATACGTTATTATGCTTTCTCAGATGATTGATCGTCTTAAATTAAAATCATCTCTCATTATGGGTGGTTTATACGGCTTGGCGTTATTTACAATTAATATGTATGGTTTTGTCATTCTTTTTCCATAGTTTGTTGAAACGCGGGATTGGATCACGGTAGTTGCTCACATAATCTTTGGTGTTTCTGCTGCCGGGGTTTATAAAGCTTTGTCGATTTCTTAAAGTATAAACTCCTCGTCCAAGTATTGAACTTGCGATTCCCCGTGGTCTTGCCTCGGGGATAGGTGCAGGGCGCGCAGAGCAAATTTATTCTTGCTCGGTTTTTAAGATTTTTCCGTAGGTATCCAACTCAAGTTCGAGTTCCTTTCCTTCTGTCTTGATTTCTACCTCGTAACCAGTAACCGTCCCATCATGCTTCATCACCTTTTTTGCCTCTTCGATGGTCGCTTTTGGGTGTGCCTGGAAAATGGCTTGGACGACCCCTTCGGGTAGTGACTTGACATTAATAGTTTCTTCTTTCTGCAGAATCGCTCCATCGGAGTCATACAGAATTTCGTACTCTTTGCCGTTTTCCTTATATTCCACTTCATAAACTGCTTTGCCTTCGATCATTTCCTTCTCGAACTCAACCTCTTTGGCATTTGGATAAGCCTTATCAAAAGCTTCGAGTACTGTTTTGGGTACTTGGTGTTTGCCCACTTCCTCACTGGCATTCACTTGACCGGATGCTATCAAAAATGTAACCAGTATTGCCGTAATCAAAAATTGCGTTTTCATAAGACCTCCTTTGGCTGGAGCCAAATATGTACTGATTAAAATCCGTCGATCCACTTACATTTTCTGAATGTGACCGAAAAGACCGTAACGAAAAAACTCGTTAATTTCTGTCTACTCTTTAGCTGAATGATTGTCAATTTTTCTAATGAGGTTCCCCAGGGCAATCGGGCTAAAAGAGGCTTGAAAACAGAAACAAGATGAGGTATTAGCTTTATCATTTTGATTTCAAATGATAGAGAAACCGATAGCGTCAATTATCCATCACTTTTCAAGCATTGAAGACCCGAGAGTAGACAGGCAAAAGAAACACCAGTTACAGGATATATTTTTTATCGCCTTATGCGCTGTTTGAATCACCCCGGGTTCTCTGGAGGCTGTTTGGTTTAAGTAACTTTGGCAGAATCCAAGTTGGCTAACTGCCGGTAGTATTGTGCCTCAGCTTCCGCCGGCGGTATATAGCCGATGGGTCCAAGCAAACGCTGGTGATTGAACCAGAACACCCAGTTCAACGTCGCCAATTCAACGGATTCCCTGTTTTTCCATGGCCCCTGCTTGTGAATCAATTCAGCTTTGTAAAGCCCGTTGATCGTTTCGGCTAGTGCGTTATCGTAGCTATCTCCTTTACTGCCAACCGACGGTTCTATTCCAGCCTCGGCAAGCCGCTCCGTATAACGGATAGAGACATACTGGGAACCCCGGTCGCTGTGGTGAATCAAGGCACCCAGCTCCGGTTGCCGGGCGTATAAAGCCTGCTCCAGCGCATCCAGTACGAAGTCCGTGTGCATGCTGGAACTGACCCGCCAACCCACGATGCACCGGGCAAACACGTCGATGACGAACGCGACATATAGCCAGCCCTGCCAGGTGGAAACATAGGTGAAATCCGACACCCATAACTGGTTTGGGCGATCCGCCTTGAATTGCCGGTTTACGCGATCCAGCGGGCACGGCAGCGCCTTGTCCGGAACCGTGGTTCGCACAACCTTGCCGCGCCGCACACCTTCCAGCCCCAACCGTTTCATGAGCCGTTCAACAGTGCAGCGAGCTACCTGCATTCCTTCGCGCTTAAGTTGCCGCCATACCTTGTCGGCACCATACACCTGCAGGTTAGCCTGCCACACACGCTGAATTTCTGGCATCAAAACCTCATCGCGTTGGGCACGAGTGCAACGCAATGCCGGATTGCGCCGCTCGGCCGCGTGACGCCGATACCCTGACGGGGCGACCTGCAATACCTTGCAGATCGGCTCGACCCCGTGGGTGTCACGATACCGGTCGATGAACGACCTCAGGATTTGAGTTTGCGGTCGAGCTCCGCCTGGGCGAAAAAAGCACTGGCCAGTTTCAGAATTTCATTGGCGCGACGTAATTCCTTGACCTCACGCTCCAGTGCTTTGATGCGTTCGCGCTCTTCACTGGTGATGCCATCTCGTAGGCCTGTGTCGATCTCGTGCTTCTTTACCCAATCATGCAATGTCGGCGGCGCGCAGCCGATCTTGGGCGCAATCGATTCTATCGTCGCCCACAGCGAAGGGTACTCACTGCGATGCTCTTGCACCAGGCGGACTGCTCGTTCTTTTACTTCGGGGGAATATTTGTTTGTTTTGTTCATCGCTCCATTCTCTCAAGATTTGGAGCCTCCTCAAAACCCGGGGCGATTCAGTTATCTGTGGGGCGGACAATTGGGTGGCTATTGAAGAATTTGGCAAAGCCAAGATAGACTGGTTCACTAAATTGCTTGGTTTGCAGCATGGGATACCCGCGCATGATACCTTTGGAGATGTTTTTGCAGCGATAGACAATGAACAGTTTGGCGAGTGTTTTTCCAACTGGGTGTCTGACTTAGCCAGTCTGACTGAAGGAGAAGTCATTGCAATTGATGGTAAATGCTTAAGGCGTAGCATTGATAAGGCTTCAAGAAAGGCAGCTATCCATATGGTCAGTGCATGGGCGCAGCACAATAGCCTGGTCTTGGGTCAGGTTAAAGTGGACAATAAATCCAATGAAATTACGGCCATTCCCAAGCTGTTATCGCGACTGAATATTGCAGGAAGTGTGATTACAGTTGATGCCATGGGTTGCCAGAAAAGAATTGCTCAGCAGATTATTCAACAAGGTGGCGATTATGTCTTGAGCCTGAAGGGCAACCAGGGTAACTTACATGAAGATGTTGCCACGTATTTTACCTCGCAGTTATCGCCTGAAGCCGCCATGGTGACTGTTGATGGGGATCATGGACGCATTGAAACACGTACTATCTGTGTGACAGATGAGATCGCATGGTTAAAAGAACGTCATGCTTGGGCAGGACTACAAAGTATCATTGCGGTTACAGCAACAAGAGAATCAGAAAATAGAATCACCGGGGAAACGCGTTATTTCATCAGTAGTCTGAGCGCCAATAATCCGGCTAAACTGGAACATGCTGTTCGCGCTCATTGGGCTATCGAGAACAATTTACATTGGGTGCTTGATATTGCTTTTGATGAAGATAGCAACCGGACACGCAAAGGCCATAGTGCAGCCAATCTTGCCACTATCAGACATATTGCTTTAAACCTGATAAATAAAGAAAAAATATCAAAAGTCGGTGTAAAAATAAAACGATTAAAGGCCGGTTGGAATAATGATTATTTGCTCCGCATTATTGGAGTAATTTAAGCCCGATTGCCCTGTGAGGTTCCCTCTGTTTTTCGTCTTCCAACAGGCGAACAGTTTTATGCTATCAGCTTTTTCTTCTGTTGAGGATTAGCCAGTCATTTAGAAACCTCATTGGCGATTTATAGCCTAAGGAAGCTCTGATTAAGTTATTTATTCCAGTTTCGTCGACAAAGCCATCGGCAAAGTAGCTAATATAGGCATTATTGTACGATTTGTAGCTGTAATTCTTAGCAGATTGCATACTATTCTGTCCCCTGAGGCTGATTTTCAGGGGTATTGGACGGAATTATCCCGTGGTTGGCATCCACACCTTACGGACATGGTAAAGATTAGCCAAGGCAAACAACAGATAAAGCTGTTGTGCATTCTTGAACAATCCTCGGTAACGGACTTTGGTATAACCAAATTGTCTTTTGACAATACGAAACGGATGTTCAACCTTTGCGCGTAGTGAAGCTAGCATACGATTGAGCACGACATGTTCTGCTGGCAATTCCTCACCGCGCTTGCGTTTGAATGGCATACCCCAGACCGGCTCTTCCGGCTGTCGTTGCGCTTCCAGATTGCGATCATTACGAGTATAAGCCCGATCACCCAATACAATTGCCTCTTCGCCATGTACCAGCGCATCAGTCATGTTGCCATCGGCCACTTTGGCCGTGGTAATTTCCAGGCTATGCACCAGGCCGGAATCGGCATCTACGCCTATGTGTGCTTTTAATCCAAAGTAATAGTTGCTGCCTTTCTTAGTCGAACTCATCTCGCCATCACGTTTGCGTTGCCGGTTCTTGGTCGATGGCGCAGCCGCTATCAGCGTGGCGTCAACTATCGTGCCCTGACGCAGCAATAATCCCTGTTGCGCTAACCGCGCAGTTGTTTCAGCAAACAGGCTTTGTGCCAAGTGATGCCTCTCCAGCAGGTGGCGAAACTTGAGGGTCGTCGTCTCATCAGGCATAACATCTTCTCCCGCATCTAGTCCTGCAAATTCACGTAGCATCGGCACATCATGTAACGCTTCTTCCATTGCCGGATCTGAATAACCAAACCATTGCTGCATCATATGAATCCGCAGCATCGCTTCCAACGCAAATGGCTTGCGTCCCAAACCTGCTACCGGATAGTGCGGCGCGATCCGATTCGTCCAGTCTACCCATGGAACCACTTGCTCCATTTCTTCGAGAAACTTTTGCCGGCGAGTTACTTTTGGTTTCTTGATAAATAATGGAATCGACAATACTAATTGTTTCATCAATGCATTCCCTTGCAGTGGTTACAATCTACCGCGTATTTTACAAGTTTTTGGGACTTAATCAGAGTTTCCTTAATGGCGGTAACCATTCATGCGGGGCCTTGTCAAATTTGGATCTATTGATTGAATCATTCACTACCAAAAGATTTTCAATGTCATTTGCAAATGCTCTGCGTTGTTCCTTTGTCCATTTGTCCGCACCATGTCTATAAGCATGTGCCAGCGGCACTATGTGATCGATATCCACGTCTGAAGCTTTGGTGAATGTCTTGCCTGTATAAACCCCATACCATTCACCATAGATAACCGTACAATGTCTTGAATCTTTAAATTGAACAGGTTTTTTGGCTGGTAGCTATTAATAATTCTTGCCGGGTGTTCTGGCAATCGCCATCAGCATCTATCCAGTGTGGCCAATCTTTTTTACTGTAGGGAGTGGCGGGAACAGCATGATCAGAATAGCTAGTGGATTCCCGCTGTAGTGGTATCTCTCTCTTTTCTATTGCGCAACCTGAAAGCGTTGCCAAAAATGAAATAAGCAGAGCTAAGAAAATTTTTTCCTTCAAATGTTTATCCGATATTTTTTGATTATGTTTATGAACTAACCTAAATGCTGCGGCTCTTTCCCATCAGGCCACAGAGATTTCGATCGATACCCTTCATCATGTTTTCCAAAAAATCGTTTTTCCTGAATCGCACGCACGTAAATTTAACTGTCGATTGATACTTTGTTTTAAAAACACTTCAGTCAAAGCGATAACCAGCCTATTAACTGTTTAGTGCCCCTTCATTTCATAACACAAATCAACTCCTCCCAGCTTGTAGTGTAATTGGGACTTTTATTTCCCTGTTTCATCTTCCAGGGTTGCTTAAAACCTTCAGATGCCAGTTTTAAAGTACCCCGCCCCATACGAGCATTGATTTGATCCATGACACTCATCAACTTGCTGGATTGATTATCTGCTACTGATACCGAACCAAAGAGATCCAGCTGCCGGTATTGCCTTGGCACCAGTTCAGACAACATTACACCCGCTTTCTGATACCGATAACCACGGCGATAAATTTTGCGCAATCCCCATAGTGCAACTTTGGCTAGTAATCTCGTGTCATCTGTTTGTCTCGGCAACGCAATCGTCATGCTGTTGGCATAATACGGTTGTTTTTCTTTGAATGGGCTGGTGCGAATACTCACATGCACTGATCCGGCATAGGATTGTTGCCTTCGCAGTTTTTCTGCTGCACGGCTAATGTAGAGAGAAACCGATTCTTCCAGACTGGCCAAATCGGATACCGGAATGCCGAAGGAGCGGGAACTGACGATCTGTTTTTTCGGTGGATTGATTTCTTCCAGTTCGATACAGGCAGTACCATTGATCTCACGAATGGTTTTCTCCATCACGACCGAAAAGCGGGTACGCAATTGCGATGGCGACGCTGTTTTGAGATCCAGCACGGTTTTTATCCCTATTTCTTGAAGTTTAGGTGCAAGCCGTCTGCCGATACCCCAGATCTCCCCTACTTCTATTTTGCTGAACCATTCATCTTGTTGCCCGAGTGACATGGCATTCAAATCGCACACACCATTGAATTCCGGATTTTTCTTGGCAATATGATTGGCAAGTTTGGCCAGCGTCTTGGTTGATCCAATTCCGACACAAACCGGCAAGCCCGTCCATTGCTTTACTCGCTGGCGAATATGTTGGCCATAGCAAATCAGGTTATGTCTTTTGAATCCAGTCAGATCAAGAAAGCATTCATCAATGGAATAAATTTCCTGGTTTGGGCTAAACACTGCAAGTATGCTCATGACGCGATTGCTCATGTCGGCATACAAAGTATAGTTCGATGAGTAGACAATGATTCCGTGTTTTTTGGCCAGATCTTTCAGCTGAAACCATGGCTGCCCCATTTTTACCCCCAGCGCTTTGACTTCGTTGCTTCTGGCCACCGCGCAACCGTCATTGTTGGATAGCACTACAACCGGTTTGTCTTCCAGTTTGGGATTGAATACCCGCTCGCAACTGACATAAAAGTTATTCACGTCTATTAACGCGATGGAGCGGTTATGCTTATCCATGCAGTGCGATGATTTCAACGTTCTTTCTGTTCAGGAATTTCAGCAGATAGCGGTAAGTATCACGATCAAAATGGGGATGAGTCGCTATTTCATCAAACTCCTGATGATCTCTCACTGTTCCAAGATGACACCATTGATCAAAGACATGCATTTCTGTCATGTCATTATCCGGATTATGCTCTCGAATCCCGATGCGACCATCAAACGGCCACGCTAAAAGCTTGTAACCACTTAAGGCTGTCAAAAGGCGTAGGCGATGTGATTCCGCAGATTCTTTGTCCGCACATAAGCCTTTACAATGTTTTAATTGATGAGAAAAACACACGCCAGAGCCTTTTTCCAGTCCTAATGCCTTATCACATAACCCATGCTCATCGGCCAGCTTATTTAGAATCTCCAGTGCCTGCCGTTTGGTTTTGAAAGTGCCAAACACATTATCCAAGGTAGTCCAGTCAATATCACTTTCATAAATCAGGGTAACCAAGGGCCGGGCTGCGGGGTCATCCGAAACCTGCCATGCGCATAATTGTCTCTCACGTCTGAGCTGCCGGTTGTGGATAGGCTGATATTCTTTAATCAAGTGCGATTCTAGTAACAGTGCTCCCAGTTCTCCGCTGGTGACCCGGTATTCGATCCTCTTGATTTCTTGGGCGATGCGCATTTCCTTGGCTGAGCTATGATCACCCTGAAAGTGACTGAGCACACGAGTTCTCAAAGTAACACTTTTACCGACATACAGCAGTGCACTTTCACCATAGAATAAATAAACACCAAAGGTGTCCGGTATGGCATTGATTTCAAGTTGATCGAGATTAGCCGGAATGGCTTGCTGTTTCAGTAATGCCAGAGCAACTTCCTGAACAGCATGTTCACCTAATTCATTGAAGGCCGCAGCAATGAACGCCGCCATCATTTCCGTATCACCCATGGCACGATGGCGGTTTTCACAAACCAGTTTGAATCGTTCAATGATGGCATCTAAGCCATGTCCTTTATGTTGCGGATATAGCTTTCTTGAAAGTTTAACCGTGCACAGGAGTTTTTTCTGAAAGGTAATGCCAATGCGCTTGAACTCATTTTTGAGAAAACCATAATCAAAACGCACATTGTGGGCACACAAAACAGCATCATCGACCCAATCTAGCAGCGTGTTGCGGACTTCAAAGAAAGTCGGCGCATTTTTTACCATGCTCTGGGTTATACCGGTCAATCGCTGAATGAATGGTGAGATACTGACTTCCGGATTGATAAGCGTATTCCAACGACCGACTTCAATACCGTTTTCATACCGGATTAAGCCTATCTCAGTAATACGATCCTGGGTTGGGGTAGCGCCTGTTGTTTCCAGATCCAGCAATACATAAACCGGCAACAACGTACTCATTTGAACCGGCGAAACGATCCTATCACGACACCAAAAATCTCAAACTGCGTATCTGGGCGAATGTAAATGGGTTTGTAAGCACCTGATGAATTGGCTGGCATCAGCCTGGGCATTTTGTTCGCCCCATAATCAAGGATTTTAATGGTGAATCCACGGTCCACCACTGCCAGCACAATGTCACCGATCCCTGCTGTCTTGGATCTATCTACCACCACTTTATCGTCTGGCAGTAAACCTACATCAATCATCGAATCCCCTTTAATCGTAACAAAGAACGTCGATGCGGCATGATCAATTAGAAATTCACTGATATCCAAGCGTTTCTCGACATGATCATCCGCCGGACTGGGAAAACCTGCAGCCACTTTGGTGGAAAAAAGCGGTAACAAGGTTGGTTGATCGCTAATGGCGGGAATAAAAAACTCATCCACGTTGGTTGCCTCATTATTTGAGCTTGTTCTTTTATGCTGGTAGGCATCCAAAAAGTTTTTGATGGTAGCTCCCTGACTCTCGGGTATACGCATTGTGGTTGTCGGCTCACCATATTTATCCTGACCAGTTGGCCTGCCTGCATTTTCTCTTTTCCCGCCACGATTTGACATTTCTCGAATGGCTCCATGTTTGATATATGTATCAGCATTCAAACACACCGGCTATAGCGATGTCAAATATGCTGAAATAATCGATATCAGGGTGTTGGATAAAGGTTCTGGTTCTGGTTCTGGTTCTGGTTCTGGTTCTGGTTCTGGCTCTGGCTCTGACAATCTACGCAATTTTGGCCAGCGATCATGAATCCAATGGTATTCCGATGGCGTTTCTTCAGTAACCACATAGACCCTTTGTTCACCATCACGCTCAGCAAGTAATGCCTGGATAGCCATGTCGGGTGCCAGAGTTATCCATTGGGATTGTTTCGCGTGGTCGTAACGAAAGAAGTCTTAGAAGATTTTCCCTGTGCGTTTCTTCTTGCTCATACTTGCGACATATGCGGCCGGCACTTGCCGCGGCCATATTCTCTGAGAAATCCACGAGCAAATTCATTAATGTCGTCCCAATCATGATCCGGGTTAATTGGGACAACAACGTTAACGCCTTTACCGCCTGAGAGCCGTGGAAATGAGATAAGTCCGATTTTCTTGAGAAGGTTGCGTATGTCTTCTGCAGCCAATTTCACTGCATCAAATGGGATGAGGTATGTTGATTTTCATGGAGTCCGAAGTTTCATAAAATGAAGACTTGAAATGGAGGAAGAAGATGGAATTACCCCGCACACAAGTCAGGAATTTCGCAGTTAAGTTTTTCAAAGAAAGTGGATTGACTCTGGTTGAAGCAGCAACACGACTGTCGTTACCCATGGGGACACTTAAGAACCGGGTTTATGCTGACAAACGAGATGAGATCGCTGCAGTAGGCAAGCATTAGAAACAGTTGACTGAACTTGAGTTAGAGCTATCCAGAGTTAAACGCGAATTAGCAGAAGTGAAGATGGAGCGTGACTTTATAAAAAAGTGTGCGACGTATTTCGCCAAAGAGTCACGGGGAGATATGGAGAGATATGGAGAAACTTCCTGTTTTTATCGCATATCGAAGATAGAGAGTATTTTATTTGACATTAATTTGATTATCGACTTGTTTGACTTGAGGTATTTGTTGCGTAATTGAATGTGCTAATTTTCGCTGAGAAACCGTTTCCACAAATCCACTTAATTTTACTAATCCATTTGAAGCTTCAACATTGATAGCTGCAGCATTCAATTCTTTTGTTTCTATTAATTTGGCTTTAATTTTCATAGCTAAAACTCAGAAGTGTCCGGAGATTTAATTGAATAGATTCAGTTGGTTATTATTTTTCGACATGGTTATTTGCACCTCGGTATTTTTAACCAATTGATCGATAGGTGTTTTCTCGAAAAGAGTCAGGCTTAAAATCTGTAGAATTGTGTAAAGCGAAGCTTCGGTATTGAGCCGCTTTTTCACGATGGCAACCAAGACATAAACCGATATGGCAATCCATATCTGCGTTTTGACTGCGTTCTCAGTAGTTCCGTAGAAACGCTTGATACGAAGATGTTGCTTGATCCACTTGAAGAATAGTTCGACCTGCCAGCGACAACGATAAAGCTGAGCGATGGTCAGCGCAGGTAAGTCGAAGTTGTTGGCTAGAAATACCAGATGCTTGTCGTGTTCTGCATCGTAGAACTTGATACGCCGCAGGTGCTGAGGATAATCCTTGCTAGCCTTGGGAGCCCTTAGGGCAATGGTTTGGTCACAGCGCAGTCCGGTGGATTTGTCCACGGAGCGAGAGTAGACGCGGCGAAAAAGCAGATTGGATTTAGCGCGTGTTACAAAAAATGCTTGTGCTTGGTGCATGGTGTACCAGCGAGAAAAATCGGTGAAGCCCCGATCCATGATGTAAAAGCTGCCAGCTTCGGGTGTCAGGATGTCGAACACATTGACCTCGTGCATCTTGCCATCGCTGATATGAATGAAGGTTGGAATATTGCCGCGCAGGTCAAGCAGCGTATGCATCTTAACGGTAGCCTTGGTGGAGCGGAAGCGTGCCCACGGAAAGACGCTCAAGCACAAGTCAATGGTCGTGGTATCGAGTGCGTAGACCGTTTGTTCCAGCTCGACAGCAAAGCTGTCGCTGGCGTAAAGCTTTCTGGCTGTCTGGATCAGGCTCATCGCGAAATCCATATAGATGCGGCAGTCGCGCTGCTCGTTGGCATCAGCCAACGTACTCTTGGCGATGTTGCCTCGTATGCCCAAATGGTAGAGCTTGGCTTGGTGGGCGCGCAGACAGGTTTCGATGTCGCGCAGACTCTCGCGGTAAGTCAGTTGTGCGAAAGCCATGCACAGAAACTGGTCGAGATGCGAGAACTTGAGTGTTGGATATCGACCTGAATATCTGGCTACGCACTGATGAAACGTGCGCAAAGGCAGGTGCTCCATTAATTGGGCAAACACCAATTTCCCTGCGTGCATATGCAATCTCCTGACAAAAGTCAGAAGTTTGGCGCAAGTTGAAATCGATTACAGAAAAATATGTCATTTAGTAATGGTCGTTCAACGAGTTATCATGCGACAATTCTCGAATCTCCGGACACTACTGGCTAAAACTATATCTTCTTGCGGAACTTCTTCGACAACTTTCGTACTAGCTAGTCCAGCACAACCAGTTAGAACTGAGTGGAAAAGAAATAACATAAGCCAGACGTAATTTTTTTCTTTTTTTAATTTATTCATTTCTAAAATTATAAAAATTTGATAATTTACTTGCGAGCTTCATTGATAGCGTCAACAAGGCCACCACAAAGGATGTTGTCTTTTTTATGATTTCCTTTATCTTTCTTATCTTTCTGAAGTAGTGAGTATAAGCTTACAATTGGCGCCGAAGGTAGCAAAGCTAGTGAAACAGCTCCCCGAAAAATAGCGGAAGCCTCAGGAGTAAAAGTGGGGTCTTTGAAACTCCCTTTTACATGAAGAGGTGCACGAGCCGAAAACAAACTCAAGTCTTTAGGCTTTGGATCAATAACCAGATCCAGTTGCTCTGTATTGAAGTCAATTGATCCGCTACCTAAAAAAACAGTATCTTCCGTATCTACCACAAAGGTTTTCATATTAATGATGCCTCCACTGGTTGGAAGATCCACAAAAGCACAATTGATTTCCGTATTATCATCCTTATCAAATAGCGCAACTATAGCTTCGCCTATATCAAGACCTGCTAGTTCAACCAATAAACCATCTAATCGGCCCCCTGTCATTAACATTAACAACCCGCCATCTACAGAGGTTAGCATTTCTGCGACTGAATTTCCCTTGAACCAGAATATTCCTTGGCCGCCGATCAATCCAGAACTTTTATCAGCAATTTTAAAAGGCCGTAGAATTTCACCCAATTTCACATGATGTATTTCGATCTCAATCTTGCTTTTTACTGGTTGACTTTTTGTATCAAATTCCAGTCGGGATCGGATATTTCCTGAGGCAACACCAAAATCAAGAGGTGCAAGAACTAAATGGCCTTCCTTAATAATTATATGCAACTTAAGGTCATCTACAGGCAGTTTTGATTTAACATGTTTGCTGCTTAATAAAACATTTACATTAATATCCTGTAACTTTTTAAAATCGATGGGCTCATGCGGAAATACCAATGGACTCGCCGTTTGTTTTTCTGCTTCTGTGCGCTGTGCTAAGGAAGCGGTTTCACCAGGACCCGTATCAGGGGCTAGACCTAATAGTGGTCCCAAATCATCTAAATCAATTTTTTTTGAATTTAAATCCGCCGTTATGTGTGGTTGTCCAGCAACAATCTTTACAGTAATATTTCCTGCGAGATCACTATCTCCCACATGCCCATGTAAGCTTTGAATCTGCCATATATCCTCATGATGCGATAAATTACCTTTTAATTGGTAAGGAGGTAAATTAGGCATCGGCGCTCTAAGGATATGCGATAATTGTTCTGGATTAGGTCCTTTAATATCAAATTGTAAATCTATACCTTTGAGTTGAAGAGGCTGGGTTAAGGTACCTTTAACTTTAACCGAAGTTTTTCCAGCATGTAATTCAAAAACCATTGGATAAGGCTGTTTTGCTTCTCGAAGCCCCACTAATGGTCCGGCATTTAAGTTTATGGTTAAAGGACGCCCTCTTAGCTTGCCTTCAGCTTGTAATACAGTAGCTTCGTCCCCATCCTTCTCTTTTATTTTGGTAGCAAAAAAAGCATTGAAGTGTGTATGTGAAGTTAAATCTTCATAAGTTAGGGTTCCATCTACAATCCGCAAACGTTCAATGAATGGAAAATCTTTATCTTTAGCGCTTTCTTTAGCCTGGAATTCCCAGTTGCCTTTACCTTCGGTGGATCTTTCTAAAATAATATTCGGTTTAGTGAGTATAATTTGTGGGATTATGAAACGACCTTTAAGAATTTCTTTCAAGTCGACACTTATATCTAAGGCCGCAATTTCAAACATATATGGATGTTTACCCCAAGTCGCATTCTCAAACTTTACCTGTTCAAACCTTATATTTGGCACTAAAGACCAATTGATAGTTAAATCTCCATCAATAGTAAGAGTGCGATGTGTGAGCTCACTGATTTGATGCGCAGCTAGATCGCGCACCCAATTCCAATTCTTCAGGGAAAACAACAGAATAAACAAAAGTATCGAAATTATAATGGCAATTCCAATCCATTTAAAGATTTTCATTATTTATGTAGAACGGTATAAATCATAGAAGGCTACGGATTCTTAATACAATGTGGGTTTAAGATTACATCTGCATACGTAGGGGTTTAACACATTATAGTTATGAAAATCTTTTGAAAGCTAAATGCAGATTTCAAAATATCAGTCATAACTTTTGTCCATCAATCCATTCATAAGCAGATTTCTTCGCAGTATTGGAGGCTTCTGCTTGATTTGAATAAGGTTGAGTAAAACTTTCATAGACAACAATGTCTTTATCATCCAGAATCCTAAAGCGCCCATTCCAAACATCCGAGGTAGCATCACATTCTGCCCCTGTAATAATACTGAAACCCTTATATTTGATTTGCAATTAATTTACTCCATGTTTTTGGTTACTTAAGTAAGCGGATCAACAAAACTTTTTTTCTTCTCAGAAATAAATATATGCTTCAGAAAAAGTAAATGTTTTTTTGATTATTAAGTTTGAGAGTTGACAGAAGAATCTTATTATCCTTACAACCATATATTTATATATTGAATAGATTGTTAATATACGGACTTCAGGAGCAAGGTCACTTCGCCTACATCGAAGTACTGTACTCTATAGGCGAAAACGGTAGCACTCAACGTGAAGCTATAAATCAATGCGTTTTTAAATGGCTGGCTAATCACTTAACAGAAAGATAAGCTGTTAGCATAAAATTGTTTGCCTCTGTTGGAACACAAAAAAACAGAGAAACCTCACTATTCAATTTAACGAAAGAATGCCCCAACTTTATTAATCACCGTTTACACAAAATCTAAGACACTCTCGGATAATAATTTCTTCCACAGTTTCTTAAGAGATTTGAGTCAGATTATTTTATATTTGTTGCTTGCTTAAAATGATTAACAGCGTCTGAAGCCGCTTTTTTAGCTGCATCTGTATGGCCAGCATTCCCTTCTTTAACTGCGTCATCCAAACACTTAAGGCCTTCACTAATATGATTGTCCTCGTTTTTGTCATATCTACCAGCTATTGGCTTCATTTTGATAGCAGCTGTCGCTTGCATTATGGCTTCAGTAGCATGCTGAACTACCGCTTTACTTTCAGACGAAGTAGCCGCTGCTTGAGCGTGTTGAATTGCTTGATCTAAAGCAGTGTCTTCCGCAACTGCACTAAAAGAAATAATTGCCATTATAAAAAAACTTGCTAATAAAGTAATATTGTTCATGCTCATTTTAAGCTCCGGTAAAAATATGATTGTAAGTATTTGGGTATGCGGTGTGCAGAACTATATTCCATTGGTTTAACGATAAATCCATTAGTGATTTTCGTTCTACTGTCTTTTTTTATAATTTCTTTGACATACCCCCACTTTGCCTGAGCCTTACCAGCATTCTTTTGAAGATTTCCTTCTAGTTCCATTTTCTTGTCATTGACTATCTTGCCAGCAACTTCTTTAAATCTACCTATCACCTCTTCCAGGAGACCTTTTAGTTGATCATTGTTCATGATTCCCCCTATAGTTTAATTTTGATGATGATCAGAACAGCGAATAATATTTGTCATCACTTTTTTAGAATATTCGCTGGAACAATATCGGTCAGTACGGAAACGCACAGTGGGAAATATTTAGAGAGAATGCCGTTCCTTCTTTCAGGCCGCAATTCGTTAAATAGACTCAAGCCATAAGTGGTTTTCATTTCAGCAGCAATCGTAACGTTCAATATCCATAAAGCCGGAAAAGCTCCCGTTTCAGCACAATTCAAGAGACCAGAATAGTACTGATTAAGGTTCTTTGAAAGATACATGGCATCACCGATCAGGTGAGATTTTAGTGAATTAAAAAAAATGCTGAAAGTGTGGTCACGCCTTGCTCTCAGCTTGTTTGCTGTAACTGAGGAGCAGTTAACATTTATGGCCGAGAACCATTGATAGTGCTAGATTAAAGCCATTTTCATCATAAATTCCAACCGAGGAGATTAGGATAAAACTCCTAATATAAAAGAATATATATTCCTCTGAATAATTAAATTCATCGGTACGGGTACAAACATTATGAAAAAATAAAAAACCCACCGAAGCGGGTTATTTTGTTAAGAATTTTTTCTATGAATAGTTTCCGACTTCTTAGGAGAGATGGTATTTGTTTTAGGGGGAGATTTTTTTAATTCAGAATCTTTCTGATCTTCTTTGAAATTTATTACTTCTTGCCCTAATTGATCTAGATCTACGTCAGAATCTTTTAATTGGGGAAACATCTCTTTTTCTTCTTCTTTAACATGATGCTCAATATATTCCTTTAATACAGTAACTTTTGCGTCATAATGGCTTTCCTCTGGATTCATAGCTTGTAATTCAGCTATCAATTTTTTTGCGCCAGCATGTTCGACATCTGCCTCGTCCATTAGATCTTCATCTTCTATAGCTTCTCTTGCTGCAGGATAAACTATTGCTTCTTCTGCCAATGCATGGAGAGTTAGTTCTGTACATATCTGTTGTACAATTTTTGCTTTTTTATCATTGCTGACTTTTTTCCCCTGAAGTTCTTCATATTCTGCAAAAAGAGATTTAACCTTTTTATGGTCTTCCTTTAAAAGATTAATCACATCTGTTCGAGTAGTCTGATTTTTATTTCCAACGGTTTGGTTTGTCATAATTAAACTCTATCTTATAGTGAAGGAGATTTAATTATGCTCAGATATATAAGTACCGTATGTACGCAAACAAACAGATACGTAATTACTATTAAAGTACATTCATGCTCCTTTCCATCATCAACTAATAGGACTAAAAAATGAGGTTCCCTCTGTTTTTCGTCTTCCAATGGGTGAACAGTTTTATGCTATCAGCTTTTTCTTCTGTTGAGGATTAGCCAGTCATTTAGAAACCTCATTGGCGATTTATAGCCTAACGTTGAGTGCTGCCGTTTCCGGTTGTAAAGTACCTCGATGTACTCGAAGCTCATGGCAGCCATCTCTGCGCGTGTTTCATAACGCAGTCCATGTACTCGCTCGTTCTTGAAGCTATTGAACCAACTTTCGGTTGGGGCATTATCCCAACAATTACCTTTACGGCTCATTGAGCAGATCATGCCGTATTTCTTGAGCCTTCTCTGAAATTCTTTGCTGGCATATTGGCTACCCCGATCTGAGTGGTGCATCAATCCTGCTGCAGGTTTCTTGCGAAACCATGCCATCGTTGCATCTGTAACGATGTCTGCAGTCATGCGCGGTTTCAGCGACCAGCCAACCACCTCACGGTTAAACAGATCAAGCACGATAGCCAGATATAGCCAGCCCTCATCTGTCCATAGGTAAGTGAAGTCGAACGTCCAGACCTGATTAGGCGCGACTGGGTTGAAATTCCGATCCAGCAGATTCGGTGCAATCGGCAGATTGTGCCTGGAGTCCGTCGTTATCTTGTAGCGCCGCTTGTGCCTTGCACGAATGCCGTTCTCTCGCATTAGACGTTCAACCCGCTTCTTGGAAGCTGGAAACCCACGGTCACGCAATTCTCTGACCATTCTCGGACTACCGTAGATCCCCTTGAGTTCGGCATGAATAGATTGGATCAGCGTCAGCATTTGAACGTCGGTGATGCGTTTGCGATCCGGTTTGCCACCACGCTTCCACGACCGGTATCCGCTCACGCTGACATCTAATATCGTACACATCTCGGCGAGAGAAAACTCCCGTTGCTTATCAATCCAGGCGTACTTCACACAACATCTCTCGCGAAGTACGCCGTTGCTTTTTTTAGGATCTCACACTCCCGTTTCAGCCTTACGTTCTCAGCACGTAACCGGGATAGATCCATTTGTTCCGATGTGACAACCTTGGTACCCGTACCGTTAAGTTTGCCTGCCTCCGCCAACTTTACCCAGTTGCGCAGTGTTTGTTTTCTACCAGTCCCAATTCCTTCGTCACCAAACCAATCGACTTCACCATCTTCACTTGCTTGACCGCTTGTTCCTTGAGCTCGGTCGTGTATTCCTGCTTCGGTATCTTTTTCATCGTCTTCCTCACAAATGTAACGTTAATTGAACGTTACCCTTGGAAGACTATTTTTTTGGGGGAAACTCACTTTTAAATTACTATGTTACAGTTGGTTATTGAAAATGACTTGCAAAATAACACGATTTATTTTTTAATCAATTGATTATATGTTTTTTTGTTATCAAAAAATCATTTGTCATCAGTGAATTGGAAAATTTAACAGTTAACTGTTACATAGCCTTTTAAATTAATGAAAACTTGAGAAAGCTCTGATTAAGTCCTTCGACAGGCTCAGGATGAACGGTAATATATTGATTACGTTCGTGGTAAGCTTGTCGAACCATGAATGTAATCAACTTAATCAGAGATTCCTTAACAGAAAAATTGGTTCCGGTTAAGAGGGTATAACTTGTTAGCAGACATTTTCAGCGCAGTTAAATTCGTTAACGATATTAAACATACATGGGACCAGAAACAGAATGCCGCTTGATTCTCTATTTACCAGATTTGATTATAGCTGCGAAGGCTGCCTTGTTCGTTAAGTAAATTCTTTTTGGAGTGAATTAATGAAAAAAATCAAGCTTGAATTTGAGAAAGAAGGGAAAGGAATATCGAAATCTCTGTCTGCGTTTGTACGTTTAGAGGATTCTATTTTCGCAGCAGGCGACGAAGGGGGCGATCTAGCCAGACTTAAAGAATTTGATGATGGCACTTGCTTTAAGCTCAAAGAATTGATCAATTTGAGTGATTGGTTTGATTTGCCAATCTCGCCACAAAAAGAACTGACGAAACAGCTAGTGGAAGTTGATCTTGAAGGGATGGATTTTGACTATACGAATCAGCTCTTATGGATGGTTGGATCGCATAGTCTGAAACGCGGTAAAGCGAATGCAATGTTTGATACAAAGAAAAATTTGGAACTACTTGGTAAAGTGAAACCAGAGGCAAATCGATTTTTTCTAGGTTGCTTGTTCTTGCATAAAAACAAAAACAATCAGTTCCGATTTTCTCCGAGTGCGGACGATAACAACACACGTGCAGCTCAGCTTAGATGTGATGCAACCACAAGCGAACTGCTGGATGAGATTAGACACGACACGCTATTCACTCGTTTTTGCGACAAAAATGGTGGAATTCCTGGCAAGGACAATGGCATTGATATTGAGGGCTTAGCATGTGCACCTAATGGAAGAGTGCTTGTAGGAATGCGCGGACCAGTGCTACGAGGAATCGCAACTGTTCTTGAATTAGCGCCGGAGCGGATTGATTCACCTAATACGAAAGCCGATCAGTTGCAACTGACAAAAATTGGCCCCACTGGGCTTAAATATCGTCGCCATTTTTTGGATCTGGCTGGGCATGGGATTCGTGATTTGTGCTGGGATGGTGATGATCTTTTAATTCTTGCCGGCCCAACTACAGGTCTTGACTCACCCCCATTAATTTTTCGCTGGAAAGCAGCGATCAAGACATTTGGGAAAATGAGTGATGATGAAGAGAAGTTCATCTGGCGTTCAGGAAATGCGCTTGTGCAACAATCCCTAGGCTCAACCTGGAAGCAGGTTGAGGAAGGCGCTGATCATGCTGAAGCGATTACTTTGTTTGATAAGAAACGCTTGATGATCGGTTACGATTCACCCAGTACAAAACGTTTTCACAAACCGGCTTCGGTTATAGTGGATATCGTTGATTTGTAGAGCTACAGTAAATTATAGTTTATTTTGATTGCTGATTAAAAGTTAGTAAAAGCCAATACTAGTCAATGTGGCGTTTGAGGTGTGCTCTCAATGACGGGTGTGAAGCTTGCTGCAATTATGGGCTGTAAAGCAAAAATGGAAAATGAATTTAAATCAATACATTGGAGCCATTCATAATTTAATGAAACTATGCAATATACAGCGATCACTAAATATATGTTCGCAACTTCGCTTGCAATTCCTCTTTATGGCAACAGGTTTAATGTTAGGACTAGCATCGGGTTGGGTTGAGGCCTCACCAGCTGAAATTAAGATCATTACTACGGAGGCATCCGGAGGATGTCTCTTATCCGAAGTGATCGTCAATAATGTATTGATTGCACATGCCCTTCGTACCCGAGATGGTCTACTTTCAGAAATAGATAACGAAAAATTTACTGGGTTTGCGCAGTATTTCCCCCCTAACGATTGACATAGCTAAAAAGCTGTTGTTGCGAGTGTTCAATTCCGCGCATAATTTATGAGGTGAAGGGGACATGAAATTTTATCCGACTCGGTGGGTTTTTCAATGGCCTGTTACCGCCTTTACCGCCATTCAAAGGCTCGATTAGAAAAACTGTCAATGGAATAGTTATCATGAATATGTCCCCCTTAAATTTTTTCAATCAGAGCGCGAATATCCTCCATGCGCCAAACCGTTATACGTGAACCGAGCTTTACTTGTTCAGGATAACGGCCAGACTTATGCCAGCCCACCAGGTCGATTTGCAAACAGCGATAAATGGAAGAATCGGCGGTTCAGCTTTACGATTGCCGATGATTTGGGGTAGGTGAAGAAAGCCTGATTCTGGTAGTTGTTTCATTTGATGCCGTCCTTTATTGGATTGGAACAGACAGCATCTTAAAATTATGGATAATGTGAAGTCACGGTACGCAAAACAGCCTTTTGCGGGCTTTTTTATGATTATTTTTTTCGTCGCGGTTTTGATGTAACTTGCTTTCTGGGTCGCTTCGAAATGCTGCTCATCATTTCCAAAGTCTTACTTGTGTCTTTATGTTTTTTCTTCCACCTTTTTCGTACTAAAGATTCAGTTAACCTTTTTCTTCTGCAACCTTTTCTATGGCTTCTTCCAAGCTAATTCCTAGGTGAAAACGGTGATATTCTACCGAGAAAGCAGTCCAATATTCCTTAATGCGCTCGGAAGTTTTTCACCAAAATCACTTCTGACCAAGTGAAATACGATGTCGTTGACAGTTACGGGAAATTGATGGAGTTAGTGAAGTAAGGATTAGCAGAGCGCTGGTCTAGCCTTTATATCTCGCCGCGTTACGCGCAACTGTTTCCATCTGCTCCAAGACGCTCTCTGAAATCAATCAAGGCGAGCCGACTAAAGTGCGTTCTGGAAGTTCGGCATTACGCCAGACTATAATTGCAACTGCGCTGAACTAAAAGCATAATATAAAATTTATAACTTATGGTTTTGATGGATTTGAATCCGTGTTTTTCTGCATTTATTAATCTCCAAACTTTGGAAGTTACACATTGTTGCATCCTCCATTTATCCTTAATAAACAATTGGAATTGAAAGGAGTAAATTTCAATGGCTATTTTGAATTTATTTGCTGTTTGGAAATGAAGCTTCTGAAGGCATCCAATCCCAACCAAACTTCTTACTGGGACTATAACTGGGGCTATATTGAATAAATGCGGTTAAATATGGTAGAAAACTCCAGATACATAAGCATAACAATTTGATTATATTGGTTCTGTTGCGCAGAATCGAACTGCGGACCTACTGATTACGAATTCTAAAATGTACTGTTTTACATTGTTTTAATATCGTTGAATAATATTTAATCTCATTGTTTTGTATTGCTTTTATCTAGTATGTTGTTTTAAACTCCTACCCATAGTTTTACGCCTACTGTCTACATAGTGTCTACATGGCGTCTACATGAAAAGAAATTAAAATGATGGCTGCTATTACAATCCAAGCGCTTCCGCACAAAATCACTAAGTCTTATGTAGACAGATTGTCTACACCAGAAGCTGGTCAGGCCTTTGTGCGTGATTCAGAACTAAAAGGCTTCGCCGTCCGTGTCACTTCAACCGGCGCAAAATCATTTATCCTCGAAAAGAGGATTGATGGCAAAGTTAAACGATTAACCCTTGGCCGTTATCCAGAGTTAACAGTCGAGCAAGCCAGAAAAGAAGCGCATAAATTGCTGGGGCATATTGCTGTAGGGCGTAACCCACCTGCTGAGAAAAAACAAGAAGCTCTGAAAGGCACGACACTACAAGAAGCCTTTGAGGATTTCATCAAGGTCAGAAAGAATCTTAAACCCCGAACTCTTTATGATTATCAGCGTGTAATGCAAGTTGTGTTTGCTGATTGGCAAAACAAAGCAATGCTGGAAATTGGTAAAGACATGATCGCCAAACGCCATAGTAAGACCGGTGCTGAACGTGGCGAAGCCTATGCCAATCTATCCATGCGTTTCTTACGTGCTTTATTCAATTTCGCCATCGCGCAATATGAAGATGACAGCGGCCATGCAATCTTACGAGAAAATCCCGTGATGCGCCTCACCCAAACCCGCGCGTGGTATCGGGTAGATCGTCGTCAAACGGTTATCAAACCTCACCAGCTTGCGCCTTGGTATCAAGCCATTCTATCTCTAAAGCAAGACCAGCTTTCTAAGCAATCTGCCTTAGTGGCTGATTATCTTTTATTTCTGCTGTTCACTGGATTACGACGTCAGGAAGCGGCAACCCTGAAATGGTCAGACATTGATTTGAATGATCGGTCTTTCACATTGACTGATACCAAGAATCGAGAACCGTTGACACTACCGTTAACTGATTTTATTTCCGATCTGTTGAGAAGCAGAAAGGCCGCAACAGATTCGGAATATGTTTTTGCTGGGGATGGTAAAGCAGGATATCTAATTGAACCCCGTCGGCAGGTGCAGAAAGTCACCGAATTATCCGGTGTATCGTTCACGCTTCATGATCTGCGCCGGACTTTTATCACGGTGGCCGAGAGTATCGATATATCCGCTTATGCACTCAAACGACTGGTGAACCATAAAATGACCAATGATGTGACGGCTGGATATATTGTCAGCGATGTGGAACGCTTGAGAAAACCGATGGAAGAAATATCAGCGCAATTATTACGACACTTTGAAATCAATGAAGAAAAGAAAGTACTGAAATTTCCTGTTCATCAGAACCCTTGAATATAATATTTTATAACTTATAATATGCGCGAACCATACAGCTTATTGATACGGTCTCAAGCCAAGAAAAAACTACAAGGTTTGCCCAAATCAGAGCGATTCAGGATTGCCGAGAAACTGGAACAACTTGGTCGTAACCCTGATGACAGTTCGTTGGACATCAAGAAACTGGAAGGTGAACCGTACTTTCGATTAAGAGTTGGTAACTGGCGTATTATTTTTGAACGGCATGATGTCGTTAAGATTATTGCTGTTGAAAAAATCAAACCGCGTGGAGATGCTTACAAATGACATTACAAAAAATAAAATCCATTCATGGAAAAGATGAATATGTCTTGTTACCTGTGGCGATTTATCGTGCCCTGAAAGATCAAATCGAAAAAGAATTGGCTGCTTGTGAGACAAGCCAAAGTGCTGAGCAAGCTTATGAGCCGTTTATTCTTGAAGATTATGTCGATAATCCTGTGGCCTTGGCACGCATCAAAGCAGGTATTACCCAAGAACAGCTTGCACAGCGGCTTGGTGTCAGTCAAGCCTATGTTAGCCAGCTCGAACGCCGTTCTCACCTGACCAACAAAATGCTTGAGCGGGTACGTATTGCTATTCGTGAGGAAGACTAGCGTGAAAAAAAACCACCCAGATACAATGTCTGAAGCTGACTATGATCAGCTTAGTTTATTCTTGGATCGCTTTAAGCATGAACTGGCAATGAATCTGGAGATGTTGGATGGTTTCTTTACAGCTTTGCACTGTTCCCCAGAAATAATGCCGCCAAGTACCTATTTCCCGGAAATCTGGGGTGACGGAGAAATGCCTGATGATGAAGCCTTTGAAAATGATCAGCAAGCCGAAATATTTGTGAAACTATTATTGCGTCATTGGAATGATGTTCTGCACAGATTAAAAAATGAGAAAGTTTTTTTGCCTATCATTTTCAGTGATGAATCGGGTGAGTCTTTTTCCGGTAATGATTGGGCGAAAGGATTCATGCGCGGCACAGAATTTCATCGCGCTGATTGGTTGGATTTGATGGATAACGAAGAAGAAGGCGGTGCATTGGTAGCCATTTTTGCGCTTTTTTACGAACATGATCCTGATCCAAGCATGCGGCCATACAAAGAACCAGTTAGTGAAGAATTGCGTGAAAAGTTATTGATAAACCTATCTGCTGGTGTGATGCACATTTATCGTTATTTTGAGCCTCAGCGAAAAATGGCGTCACAATTAGCAAGACAAACAGGCACACTGCGCCGCGAACAGGCAAAAACAGGACGAAATGCCCCTTGTCCTTGCGGCTCCGGGAAAAAATACAAAAAGTGTTGTGGAGAAGTAACGCTGCATTAGACGAATCGAATGCATGGTGCACCAAAAACAAACTACTTGAGAAGCTACGCGCTGCTATTGACTAACAGAATTCTGAATAGAAAAAGCCCAATGTATAACGACAATGGGCTTCCTTTGAACCCAAGCAAATTTAGGCATAAATTTTTTGCTTCGAAACGCGTGCTTTAGTAGATATGCTGGCAAATACAAGGTAGCTTATAAAAAATAGAATTCCTAAAACGATATCAGCTTCTATCCAATTTACTTCAGTTTCCATTACTGTAAACGAAGGTAAATCACCAAACATCATAAGCCCAATCAAAGGCACAATGCCAAATAAAACGAAAGTAATTTTTACGGCTGTGTAAATAGTATTTTGACTTGTTTTCATGTGAATCTCCTGGTTGGAAGTTTATTGAAGCTATCTTGCATATGGCCTTGCTTTATCTAAGATAGCGCACTTCACAAAAAATTCACGATTTGTTTGCATAAAATTCACATTATTAAATTTCATATACAGAACTAGATACGAAATCTCGATTCTTCTTACCGAATCGCACTTTGTGTGGTGGCAGTCTGTCAAGAGCGGCAAATGCATAACAATAAAAAACGTTCTAAAGAGCGGCAAGCCATTAGCCGTCAATTTAATGTATTCAATTATCACCGCAAATAACCTGCTATGTTTCTTGATGATAATCCAGATTATCAAACAGTCTGGCAATTAGCTCATAATTGGGCTGATGCCGATCCAGACAAAACCGATACCAACGCGATTTCACCCAAGCTTAGAGAAAACATTATTCGTCTAGTGCTTGCCATACGTAACAAAAAGATTTCTGCACGAACACGCAAGCGATCAATTTTTATTGATGATTCTGTCATCTCTCTGATAGTAGATACACCTCATTATCTAAAAACCCTGAACTGCTTATTAAAAGATGCCATTAATAAAGCCTATCTGGATTCGCTGTATGTCAAACGTGAAGAAGTAATTGAATTGTGCATCAGGTCTCATTACGATCCACCATCTTGTTGGATGCCAAAATATCTACCTGATGGACAAATAGTTACTAAGGAAGCCAAAAACTACCGACCGGCAAATGAAATAGAAGACAAGACTCGCTGCCGAGCGATAGCCAGCACATTATGGGAACTTGATCCTACTATCCACGCTAATCATATTGCTCGATCTAAAATACTGCAGCGAATTGGCAATGGCGCTCAATATGACATAAGTACTATTACTGACTGGATTGCCGAGCTTGATCCACAAAAAGACTGTCGGAAACCAGGGCGACCACCAAAACCCCAATACGTAATTAAATTTGAAATGATCCCTCCGTCCAAAAAATAGCTGTTCAGTTTTCATTTGATTAATTTAAACTGAGAACTGCCAAAACTGGCTCCAGAAAAGGATCTATAAAACTTTATGCTTCTTAGTCGGTGACAATAAATACCCCTCAGTCAACTGACCCTTTTTTATTTCTCTGCAAGTTGCAGCAGTATTGATTCCGTATTCATCAACTCACGGAGTTAATCATGCAAAACCCATTACTCACTACTAAACAAGCGGCACAAATCTTAGGCGTAAGCATCGCCTTTCTGGAACGAGACCGCTGGGCAGGTGCGCGGGTGCCTTTCGTCAAAATAGGCGCTCGAGCAGTTCGCTATCGCCATAGCGATCTGCTCGCTTATATTGAATCGTGTCTGTGTCAATCCACCAGTCAGTACTGAGGTATGTCATGCATACGTCAGTACGAGGTAGCCAAGAACTGATCACTCCCGGCGAACAGATTGCCGAAAGTATTTTAAGTTTACTGGATGAACCAGATAGCAGCGACAAGCGATGGCGTGCGCCCATATTCCAGAGACTTCCCGAACGCTTTGCTGAAAACGCCGCCTATGAGTACAAAGAGACTTACATCTTTGAAGGCAGACGCAATGCCAATCAAGGTTTGCTTAAAACCTATGGAAAGCCCAACAAGCACAGCATTCCGCTCAACGCCACTGATGATGACCTGAAAACGCTATCTAAGCGTATCGTGACGGAAATCAAGGGTTTTAGTAATTTCCTGCTCAATCGAACCGATAAAATAGCCAGTTTGCTGCACTATGCGCAAAAATATGATGTCAATCTACCCTCTTTAGATAACCCAAGTATCACAGAGAAGGGCATTTATACCCGCCTGACCGATGAAAACTGGTGGCTGCGCAGACTACGTAAAACTCATGCCAGGAATCTGGAACAGGGAGCGATTCGATCCGGTTTCGTGCATCAACGTAAAGGCAAGTACGTCAGTGATGAAACCCTGCAACGGCGTAGAGAACAGAAAAAACGTAACCAACGCATCCTTGAAGGATTGCTGGCCATTAACGAACTGGATGAAGGCTTTACGCTCAGCGAATTAGCAGAGCATAGCTTGGCCAATCCACGAGTACGCCGCAGTGAATTGATGGTGCGTATCTTCGGCTTTGAATTCATTGCCAACGAACTGGCACATGCTGGTGAATTCTATACCATCACCTGTCCATCACGGATGCACGCACGTTTATCGGGCAGTTGCATACAAAATCCAAAATATGACGGAACCACACCCCAACAAGCGCAAAAATATTTGAATACGATTTGGGCAAGAATCCGCGCAAAACTCAACCGCGATCAACTGGATGTGTATGGTTTCCGCATAGCTGAACCGCAACATGACGGCACGCCACATTGGCACCTGTTGTTATTCATGATGCCTGAACACTGTGAGAGAGTACGTGCAATCATGCAACATTACGCACTGGAAACCGATGGCGATGAATCCGGTGCACTAAAACATCGCTTTACAGCTATTGCCATTGATAAAAGCAAAGGTTCTGCGGTTGGCTACATAGCCAAATACATCTCCAAGAATATCGATGGTTACGGCCTTGAACATGACATTGACGGCAATCCGATACAGGAAGCGGCTGAACGAGTAGAAGCCTGGGCATCAACCTGGGGTATAAGACAGTTTCAGCAAATCGGTGGCGCTCCAGTCAGCGTTTGGCGTGAATTGCGCAGAATCAGTAATGCACCTGAAGGCATTCTACAACAAGCCCAGCAAGCAGCCGATCAAGGCAAATGGTGGCAATTCATTCAATTGATGGGCGGCGTGACTTCCAAACGAAAAGACAATCCCATCAAGCTAATGAAAGTAGAATCTAAAGAGCTGGGAAAGTATGGTGATCCGATAGGACAAAAAATCTGTGGCGTTCAAACAGATTCCATTCAATTACCCACTCGCTTACATCAATGGCGTATTGAACGATGTGCAATTAACACAGAACAGACTGAACGGCGAAGCGCAAAGCGCCCGAGTGGGAGCGGCAGCGACCGCGAGGACGCATTTGCGGCGCAGCCGCCTTGGAGTTCTGTTAATAACTGTACGTCCGTCGATTTGTCTTGTTAATGCTAAATGGATTCATTCCAAGTACTACTTAACTTATTGATAAGTTCGCTAGAGTATGTTTCTAAGTAATTAATCAGCTCGCAAAAAATTTTAGGACAATGCTCGTAAAAATACTTTTGTTCTAAATTTCCAACACTAACTATCTCAGAAAATATATAAAGACAGGTTAGAATAATTAAGGATATGACTATTATCTGTAAGATATTTACAATAAATCTGGTTAGCCTATATGTAAGAGTACGTCTTATTCTTCTTTCTCGGTCCCAATATTTGAAATGTTCATATACTCCGTTTCTTAACCACCAGCAGCCAATTGCACATTTTAATTTGGTTTTGTAATTAGTTAATTTTATTAAATTATTTATAAAAAAATTATCTCCATTAAGTGTCACTGCTGCTGGAGTTATCATTTTAGGTTGCAAGACATCTACACAGAGCTTTTTAAGAATATAGTTGTTCCATAAGTAACCAGTCTTTCTCACATTCTTTCGATACATGTACTCAAAACCTATCAGTACTGAGAGCAGTAAAGCTAATAAATATAATACAGCCAAACTTGCTATAGGAGAGATATTTAGAAATTCGCTTAGGTAAGCTATTAGTATAGAAATGAAATCAGCAGGCGAATCGCTCTGTTCATTTTTTTTCCGCATGTTTACCCAAAATAACAATAATGGGCCAGCAGATAGTATAAAAAAGGCAAAAATTTCTTTAGTATACTGTAGGATGACTCCTTTACCTGCTGCTGACACTTCTTGCTGCTTAGTTTCAATTGATTTTACTAGATTATCTATATATGTTGGTTGGCTTTCTATAAAGGCATTATGTTCTAGATTTTTTACATTTAAAATTTTATCATCTCTAAATTGATGAATTAATGTTTTACCATAAGATGCGCAACCGATTGCGTTACGAGTAAATGAAGGTATTCCATATCGATACTTCTTAATTCCAACTAAATTAGACTTAATATCATTAAGCATTACTCTAGCAAGTTCAATACATCTATCGCCTTTTTTATTTTTTTGTATCGCATGAGGAAGACAAAAGCTATCCAAATCACCTTCATGATGAGAATGCGTGTGCAGGAGATCTTTCAAATAAAAGTATGCATTCTGTATTTCACTCTTGCTCCCCTGATCATTGTTTTTTCCATTAATTTTTTCTAAATAACAAAAGCCTAAATTTGTTATATTAAAATTAATTTTTGTAATCATATATCTACATGGGCCTACTAGGCTTAGAGCATCTATTTGATCAAGTATATTATGGTTAAATTCATTTAAATCCTTCAAGAAAGATAATAAACGTTTCTTTAAATCGGCTTCACTTTCGTCTTCGTCACTTCTTTCTAAGAGATCACTATCTTCATAAGCCAATTCTCTTCTAAATTCATTAGCCAAATTACTAAAGTTACTAAAACTTGTTACCATCCTTCTTTCAAACTCCGATTCTAAAGGATTCATATCCCTATCCCAAATCATCCATAGATCTCCGATCAGGAAGCCTTTGTCAAATGATATAGCTCTCACGACAAATCGGGTATGTCTGATTATTTCTGGCTGCGGGGGTTGATCATTTAAGTCACGAAGTGATGTGACTAAAATAAATCTTACGAGTTTTGGATTATTACAATCCTCCACTTCTCCAGTTGAGGATACTTTGTGCAATTCATTCCATTTAGCTGCAATGAAAGGATATTTAGAGGGATTGATTTTTAAAGAAGAGGGGCATATGTTATAAGCATCTATATCATTTCTTCTAACTTTTGCATTACGGAAATAAACATGCCCAGCAGTATTAGGTATCCAGCCAATGTAACTATAATTTTCTAACAGACACTGCGTTGAAGATCCTGTATCACAATCATTATTATCTGACATCCAGCTGAAATTCCATTAAGCTTTTAATTCTCTCAAATAGTCGCAATAACTAGAATTGTTTACTACTTCTATTTAGGTACTTTTTTACTAGGCAAAGAAGAAAGATATACCAAATAATTAGCTTACAAGTATACGCAATAGATGTTAATTTTGGCTATGTCGCAATTTACTGTTGAAAATTTATTAACTATATAATTCTGAATGGTATTGCTTCTGAAAAATAATAAATGTTCAAACCTACGATTGATATGCGCTTATCTGGTTTGTGAAATTTCATTCAACAGTTAATTGCGACATAGCATTAATTTTCGGCTATATGATTCTTCCTCTGCACGAAAAGAAGATAAGTGAAACCTGCTACCTTTTACAGAGGGAATCCAGCAGGACGCTTTTGTCCTTTCGTTTTGCCATTCTGATACTTTGCAAGTCCGCGCATCACAAGGAATCCTCCTTCCGCAGTATCCGGTATTTCCCCATCAGCCATAATCTGATTAGAGCTACGTTTAAGCCAGATTGATATGAGACTACTGATAAAACTTAAAAGAAGTAGTAGAACGATGCCAAAAGCAATATTAATAAATGTAATCATATTTTAATTAAGATTTAAATTTCGAAAAATTTTTACTAAATAACTCCATGCCTAATAACATGTAATCAAGTAAAACCTGTGAAACTCAAATCTGATTTTATCAGGGTATTTTTTTTTGATATGGTTAATGAAAGACTAAAAATCCATAACATCTGAGTTGTAAATTTAGACGTATGAGTACAAGGTAAGCGTTGATTATGATAAAAATTCTTTACTCTTTTTAAAGAATAAATTATATCAAATATAAAAAAATAATTCTTTAGTAGTACTCCATTCCTACTAGTCATAATCAGATATTTTTCAAATGATTAAATGAAAAAATTCACTTCGCTCACATTTCCAATAATACTTAGAATTTTTATCACCAAATTATGGGATGCATGTTTTTATCACCATTAATATCATATATGTTGACATATTTAATATGAGTAACGGATTCTATTGGTTCTTCTTTAAGTAATAAAATAACACACTAAGAAGAACGAACATTAATAATAAACATAAGATGCAATGTACCTACAATAATTCATTATGTCAATCATATATAAATGTATTTATATATGCCTTTTTATGCTTACCATTCGCATATCTGTTGTCAAAAAATAGTGTAGGCCTAAATCTATTTAAATGTCATGACAAGTTACTAATTTTATGGTTTGTAGAGAGGATTAGAATCCCCGATTTACTGACTACTGATTTGACCAACTTAGCTGTTAGTTTCTCAACATAAATTATTTTTCTGCTAATTATATTCCGCCTGCTGTCTACATAGTGTCTACATCAATTCATATAAATATAATAAATAAATATAAACTATTGATTATTTGGTGCTGTTGCGCAGAATCGAACTGCGGACCTACTGATTACGAATCAGCGTAGATGAATTCAAGCATGTTACGCAGTCCCACGAATAGATCTGACCACAGCATCCGTCTTAACTGCAGAACAATATGCGGCCCACTCAGCCATCAATGCAGTGCGTTTGGCGAACTGCGTACCTCGCTGGTAGGCACGCTCGACAGCATCCGGCAACTGATGCGCTAGTGCGTGCTCAGCAACCTCGCGCGGGTAATTTGTAGTCTCTGCCGCCCACATACGGAAAGTACTACGAAAACCATGCACTGTTACACTAGCACCACTGGCATCGACCCAGACTAGCTTGTCATCGCCATTCATGCGCCGGATCACGGCCGTCAATGACATATCGGACAATGGTTGACCCTGTGTTCCCGCAAACACAATATCTCTATCCTTCGATATAGAATCCAGCAGGGCCAGCGCCGCATCACTCAATGGAATCTGATGTTCACGTTTAGCCTTCATACGCTCCGCAGGTATCGTCCAAACCTTGCTGATCGTATCGAACTCAGTCCATCGAGCGCCGCGCACCTCACCCGACCGGCACGCGGTCAGGATTGTGAACTCTACCGCTCGAGCGGATATACCTTCCCGCACCCTCAATGCAGACATAAATGCACCTACGTGCTGCCACGGTAACGATGGATGGTGTGTTGTCCTACTGGATTTGCTGATAGTTGCCAGTAGGTTTGCTAGATGATCTTTCCATCGAGCAGGGTTTTCGCCAGTACGATAACCGCTGGTGGTAGCCCACCCTAGGACTGACTCGATACGACCTCGTAGGCGACTAGCGGTTTCGGTCTTATTCTCCCATATAGGTGAAAGACATTTCACGACCAGGCCGGTGTCAATCTCGGCCACGGGTAAATGCCCGAACACCGGGCTAGCGTAAGTTTTTAGTGTATTTGTCCATTGATCGATATGCTTGGCATTTTTCCAGCCTGCTTTATGCGCTAGGATATATGCCTCGGCGCACTGGTCGAATGTCATCATCTTGGCGCTGGCCAGTGCTGCTGCTATCTGTTTCTGCTTTTTGGCTGTTAAAGGATTGATACCATCGATAAGCAGTTTCCGTGCATCCATTGCCTTCTGACGAGCCTCAGCCAAACTCACGGTATGCGTCGGCCCCAATCCCATCCCGAAAGACCTACCGTTCACCATATAACGAAAAAGCCAAGACTTTGCGCCAGTGGTTGTGATCTGGAGAGTTAAACCTCCACCATCGCCATATAATCCCGGCTTAGTAAGCTTGGTAATCTGCAGTGCAGAAAGTCTTTGTTGTTGGCGTGCCATGTTATCTATTGACTATCAAATTGACTATCAAACTATAACAGGATTTAGTTGGATTGCATAGAACAACTTTGGACAATTATATTATGTAACATTTTGTCTTATATGTTACTTTACGGATAAACTTGGATGATATCGGACAACCATTAGGCGGACACCGCCTCCGCCATTCCCACATCTGATTTTTGCTGGTATCGGAATAAAAAGCTCATTTTTTAAGCATTGCAAGCTGTTCTTTCAATGCTTTAATTTCCTCTTCTGCCCGAATTTGTGGGGTAACATCTAATTGGACACCCAGAAAATAGAGTAAATTTCCGTGGGAATCAAAAAGCGGTGACATTACCAAATGGTTATAGAATAACTCACCATTTTTACGATAATTATGTAGCGTTACCTCAACGGGTTTCTTATTCTTTATGGCTTCCCGTAATTTATCAACTTCTGCTTGATCGTGTTCCTTTCCCTGTAAAAAACGGCAATTCTTACCTACCACTTCCGCTAACGTATAACCAGTTATTGTCTCAAAAGCTTTGTTAACATAAACCAATGGCATATCCTCCTGATCAGGATCAGCTAGTGATACTCCATTCACGCACGAATCAAGAATCTTGGACAACACTTGTGGAATTAATCCAGGGTCTTTCTCAACAATAAAATCCATGATTTTCTCTCCAGGTTAATCAACTGCAGGCTAAATAAATACAAATATATACTATGGCTGATTACTTAGAACCAGCCTGTTCTGATTCAATTAATTTTTTAATGTTTTTTACAGTCCTGTCGGTTCCATCTTGAACAGCAATACGCACCAGCTTCTCAAATGGCCTTACATGTAAATCAAGACTGAGCAACTCAAAGATAAACGTTATCCGGCTATCCGATGCGTTGATTGGCTCAATTACATAGTCACAACGATACGGATTAGAAACTCCTTCAAAACAAATGCGTGCTCCAGCATCAAAAACTTTGACTTTGAATGTCGACTCGGAGCGATTGCCCTGATCAATGCGCACTTGGCGGCATACTGTTCCCAATCTTATAGGACCATCGGTGATTTTTTCCAATTCCTTCACTTCCGGTGACCATCTGGGATAGTTAATAAGCAGATCATTTCCAATAAAATTGAAAAGCTTATCACTGGGAATTTGGATTATTGTATTGGCCTTGCCAATTACAGGGGTATCTTTGAACAAACCAAGCATTATTGTGCCTCCTCCTGCGTAGTATTTGCTAAACCAAGTAAGTATCTATTCCTGCTAATAATAAGTCATATTGCGCTTCAACCAATTCTTTAATTGTCAAAGCTGGAATTCCTGTAATCAGATTCCCTTCCGAAACCAACCATCCTACCGCATCTGAAGGCCCAAGACTCACTACATAGCCTAATTCATGATGAAGATAAGGTTCAAGCAATCCGGGAAAACCAGAATTCCGCAATATATTGCGTGCTACTAACTTCCCTTTCCGGACAGCTGATTGTGCTGTTAATGTATTCGAACCTAATGATTGATAATAAGAACAGTCACCAGCCACAAAAATATTTTGTAATGGCTCCCGATTAACTATAACCTGCCCGAAGGCATTTGCGGTAAAAATATTTTGTTGTTTCTTACCTAAAAACAGAATGGACAGGCTAGAAGCTAACTCAAACGATATCTCTGTTTGTTTTTCTTTCAGTAAAATTTGACCATCTTGCTGTTCAAAGTAATAAGTGTTTGGGTAAAAATCAATACCCATATCACGCATGCGAGATTCCGCATAAGAACTAAACCCATCAGGAAATTGCTCCAGAACATGTGCATTCGAATGGATCAGGCGTAATTTAGCTTTGTTTTTGGTGCGATTAAGAAATTGCTTTATTTCAAACAAGAACTGTATGCCAGTCGCTCCTCCGCCTACTACAGAAATAGATTTTTCGGACGAATCGTTTTGATCCAGTAATTTTGTTAATAAATCCGATCCATTTGCAGCAGTGAAATCTTGCAAACTCAGAATATTATCTTTTCTTAAAGGATCAATCGTCTTACTTTCACAACCCGAGGCAATTATCAAATAGTCAAAATTTAATACTTCTCCATTGAGAATCAGTCGTTTTTTTTCCTGGCATTCTTGTAGCATATCCTGATCAAAATTTACCGTCGCTAAAATGTGCCGGCAACCGTAACGATCTTCTAGCTCGGCAAATGGAATCAGCAAATCTGTTAAGGGATACCGGAATGTCTCATGCAGATGAGTAATTTTTAAATGTTGTGATTTGGGATCAATGAGCGTGATATCAGTATCAGGAGCGAATTGCAAAAGATTTGTTAACGCAGCAATCCCGGCATACCCTCCACCTACAATTACCACTTTCAATCTTTTCTGTTTCAGAATATTAAACGGCAAAAAAGCCACAGTAACTCCTCACCCGATATGCTTGAAAAACAATAAATTCTTCTTAATAGATCATCAATCACACAGGCTGATTATTATGCACAATTGCACAAACCCCACTTGAATCAATATGATTCATTAAGTGCTACAGACTAGCACAAATATTAAGCTTAGCGTCCTATTTTAATAGGATTCAGCATTATCGATGGCTCAATTAATGAGCAATCAGATCCACGGACCAGTTTTGTTGGGCCCATTGCCAGAAAGAAGAGATGTTTCCTTCTAGAATTTCCGGGGGTGGCTGTTGGCCTAAGAAATGTACTGCATCGACCAATTGCGGTAATGCATTCGATATAGTGATCGAAGCTGCGTTTGTTTGCTTACTGAGCTTCTCACCTCTTGCATTTGTTACCACTGGCAAATGCAAATATTGCGGTATTGGATAGCCCAATAATTGCTGTAAGAATATTTGTCGTGGCGTTGAATCCAAAAGATCTGCACCACGCACAACATGTGTTATATTTTGTGCCGCATCATCTACCACTACGGCTAATTGATAAGCATAAATTCCATCGGCTCTGCGCAAGACAAAGTCTCCCACATCACTCTTGAGCCTCTGTGAATATGTGCCATTTAAAATATCCTCGAACTGAATTGGATCATTATTTGTTTGAATGCGAAGTGCATGAACATTCTTTATAGAAGCTGGATTCTTAAGGCAAGTCCCAGGATAAACACGCCCATTCAGACCTATAATGCTGGAATCCGCAATTTCTTTTCTTGAGCAAGTACAGGGATAAATCAAACCTTGTTTATTCAAAATATTCAAGGCTTCGAGATAGGCTCCGGAACGCTGGCTTTGGTAGATAACTTCTTCATCCCACTCCATACCTAGCCTTTCAAGCTGATATAATATCCCGCTCGCCGCACCCGGTACTTCGCGTTGCGAATCAACATCCTCAATTCTAACCAGCCATTTACCGTGATGATATTTCGCATCAAGATAGCTGCCTACAGCCGCAACCAATGAGCCAAAATGCAGAGGCCCGGTTGGTGACGGCGCAAATCGGCCCCGATAATTTAAATCAATCAATTGAGTACTTTTCACTAAAAATCAACTAATCGGATATACAGAGGTTTAACACAAACACCCAAACAATTTCTTAATCAGCCCGCTATAGTCACAAACAACAACCATCGATATTGTCTTATTCAATAGACTATAATCCTAGAAGACAACTAGTTATAGTAGTTGTATCTGTGAAATATAATCAAGAATTTTTAAACTGAATATGCATATCCATATATTAGGAATTTGTGGCACATTTATGGGTGGAATAGCGGCCATTGCACGTGAATCCGGACATAAGGTGACGGGCTGCGATCAAGATGTTTATCCACCGATGAGTACACAGCTCGAGTCTCAAGGCATCGAATTAATTGCAGGTTATTCACCCGAACAAATCCAGCTTCAACCCGATATATACGTAATTGGTAATGTTATTACCCGTGGCAATCCCTTGATGGAAGAGATACTCAACCGGAATCTGCCTTATATTTCGGGTCCGCAATGGTTATCAGAAAATATTCTGAGAAATCGCTGGGTACTTGCCGTTGCTGGCACGCACGGCAAAACAACAACCAGCTCTATGTTAGCTTGGATACTAGATTATGCTGGATTAAGCCCTGGATTCTTAATCGGCGGAATTCCTGAGAATTTTGGCATATCAGCAAGAATTGGCAATATTCCATTCCCTGTTCAGGACTCCAGTCCGGAACCTGCCGATATCTCACCTTTCTTTGTCATCGAAGCGGATGAATACGACACAGCTTTCTTCGATAAACGTTCTAAATTTGTTCACTACCACCCCAGAACTGCAATTTTAAATAACCTTGAATTTGATCATGCTGACATATTCCCGGATCTTGTAGCTATTGAACGTCAATTCCATCATTTTGTTCGAATTATTCCTAATAACGGTTTAATTGTTGCAAACGGAAATGATGTAAATTTAAAAAGTGTCCTGAAGCAGGGTTGCTGGACACCCATTGAAACATTTGGCACAGAAACCGGCTGGCATTCAAAATCACAGACAAACGATGATACTGATATCTTTCTTGATGAAACCTACCAAGGCCGCCTGCACTGGGATTTGTTAGGTGAACATAATCGCATGAATGCATTAGCTGCCCTGATTGCCGCCCGGCATGCCGGAATCCCCATCAAGACGGGAATTGCGGCATTAACGCAGTTTAAGAATGTTAAACGCCGCATGGAGAAGCGCGGCACCGTCAACGGCATTACTGTTTATGATGATTTTGCACACCACCCTACCGCTATCCAAACAACATTAAATGGCTTACGCACACATGCCGGCAAGCAGAGAATTTTTGCAATATTGGAGCCGCGTTCAAATACGATGAAAATGGGTATATGGAAAGATAGCCTTGCAGATAGCTTACTGGAAGCTGATCAAGTTTATTGCTTTACCCGTGATTCGCAATGGGCCAAAGCTGCTATGGATCCATTAGGAGAAAAAGCGCATTGTTATGATGATTTGAATCAACTCGTACAAAATATTTCTGCAATCACGAAGCCTGGTGATCATATTTTAGTCATGAGCAATGGCGGGTTTGGTGGCATCCACGAAAAAATACTGTTAACCCTTCGCGATGATTGATTTAAAAAACCAGATGAAATAGTTTCTCCGTAACACTAGCCGCCTTCAAACTCACATAACGTGAATACTTTACATCCTAAACTTTCCAAACGAAGCCGGCCGCCCACATCCGGCAAATCAATCACAAAGCAGCATTCCACGACCACCCCGCCCATGTCCTGTATCAGGCCCACAGCAGCTTCGGCAGTCCCACCCGTTGCAACCAGATCATCAATGAGGAGTATCCGTTCTCCGGGCTGAATAGCATCGACATGAATTTCAATACGATCGCTACCGTATTCCAGTTGATAATCTCTCCCTATTGTCTCTGCCGGTAGTTTATTCTGCTTACGGATAGGCACAAAACCCTTATGTAACTGATACGCCACAGGCGCACCAATAATAAAGCCACGCGACTCAATCCCTACGACTTTGTCAATCTCCGCATTATTGTATCGGTTTGAAATTTCCTGAATGGTTGTACGCAGCCCAACAGGATCTTTCAGTAGAGTCGTAATGTCACGAAACATGATCCCATCATGTGGATAATGCGGAATAGTGCGAATATGTGATTTAATTGACATAGAATTGTGCTGATCAACAATGAATAGAGAATATTAAGTGCGTATTTATATTGCATAAATAAAAAAGCCTCAACCGATGGGTTGAGGCTTTTTTATTACTACTTCAACGTTGCACTAAATCAAATCTTAGTGATCCATTGCAGCTTTTGCATCAAAGCTCTTTGGTGCTTTAACTTGGGTCATGAGATCATCGTCCCATTTTCCTTCAACATTCATATGCGCAGCAGCACCCAACAATACAGCTTCAATCAGGTTATGACTGAGGTATACATAGAGTCCTGGCTGTTTAAATTCATACGCTGCAGCAACTGCTGAACCGGCTGGAACAAACCAAGTTTCTTGGCTGGTCAGAGGAATGTCGCTGAATGAACCACCTACCCAGTACAGATCACCATGACCACCGATCAAGTGCGGATAGGATGGACGGTTAGCTTGTGAGTGAATAAACAACACCTTCTCGCCTACTTTGGCTTTTAATGCGTTATCACCTGTCAGCGCGCCAACAGCGCCATTGAATACTACGTGTGTTGGAATGAGCCCTGTTGCCACTTTCAGCATATCGGCCATGCCTTCAGCTGGTGAACCGTAGGTTTTGAAATTGCCTTTGTCATCTTTTGGCAGATAGAAATCTTGTTCGCCGATGTAATATGCACGGTCATAGGTGTATGGTTTGCCCTTTGCGTCTTTCAAGCCACCTTTTGGCAATACCATAACTGCGCCACTCATACCAGAAATGACGTGGAAAGGAATCATTGTTCCACCTGGTGCGCAATGATAAACGAATACGCCTGGTTTAATTGCTTTCCAGCGCAATACGACTTCTTCACCAGGTTGTACTAAGGTTAAACCAGCGCCACCCAATGCACCCGTTGATGCGTGGAAATCCACGTTATGTGCTAACGTGCTGGTTTTTGGGTTAACTAATGTCAATTCAACATAGTCGCCTTCATTCACTACGATAAGCGGACCAGGAATACTACCATTGAAAGTTAGACCCCATACTTTTGCACCAGGGGCAACTTCTACCAATTTTTCTTGAGTTTCCATGCGTACTTCAACAATCTTAGGCCCTTTGCTAACCTGTTCGTGTACAGGTACATTTGGCGGAGCCACCAATTCTTGTTTTACACGCGGTAATTTAGAAATGTCTTGTGCTACTGCTACTTGTGTAGCAGCCAAACAAAGCAATCCTAACCCTACTACTGCCTGAACAGCTTTAATCATATCTCCCTCCATAAAAGATGAATTTTGCGCTTCTTTTTTATGCGCCTTTCTAATTTGCTGTGTAACCATTAAGACTACATCAACACCTGCCCTTTTTCTAAAGAGCAAAGGGCGGAACCGGGACTATACACTTTCTACGCTACGCTGTCCATTTTTCATGCAGTAAATTACTGAAATCTTTTTAGAATTAGTCACAATAAAAATAGGGATTTATACTTTAAATTGATAGATAATTATGCATGTACATTTAACCTTGCATCAATTTAATTTCAGCGGCGGCTAAATTTGCTTGGGTGCCTCTCAGCACTACAACATCACCTATCTCCAAGCGCGTTTCCCCGGTAGGCAATAGTCCACGAATATTACGCCGCCTTACTGCTGTCACTTCAACAGCCAAGCTTGCCAGATCAATATCTCCCAAAGTCCTATTGATAGCAGCTGCACCCGGGATAATGGTAATCGTCAGTAAACGCGGAAGTATATTTTCATTACCATCTTCCCCCTCATCAGTTACGCCATAATAGAAACCGCGCAATAGGCTATATCGCTGCTCACGAATTTCTCGTATGCGCCGCAAAATACGGCCTGTTGATATGTCAACAAACATCATTGCATGAGATGCCAGCATTAAGCTTCCTTCCATAATCTCTGCAACCACTTCTGTTGCTCCAGCTTCTTTCAGCAAATCAATATCTGAATCATCACGTGTCCGGACAACCACAGACAATTCTGGCCGTAATTCCTGAACATGTCTTAAAATTTTTAAAGCGGAAACAGTATCGGCATAGCTAATAACCAAAACTTTTGCACGCATAAGACCAGCGGCAATTAATACTTCGCGCCGCGCTGCATCGCCATAAACAACCGATTCTCCTGCGCTGGCCGCTTCATGTATGCGTTGCGGATCAAGATCCAAAGCAATAAATGGTATAGATTCCTGCTCTAAAATACGCGACATACTCTGACCGCTTCGTCCGTAACCGCATATAATGACATGGTTTTGTGCTACCATAGTCTGTACTGCAATGGAGGTTATCTGCATTGCTTGATACATCCACTCTGAACCGTAAAAACGCTGAATCACCGGCTCGCTATATTCAATCATGAAAGGCGCGATAAACATGGATAAAACCATTGCCGCAAGAACGGGTTGAAGCACTGAACTTTCGATCAATCCCATTGCGCCTGCTTGTGCAAGCAAAACAAATCCAAACTCCCCTGCCTGCGCCAAATTCATCCCTGTTCTTACTGCTACACTGGAATCTGTGCCAAACCAGCGTGACAATCCGGCAATCACAACCGTTTTCAATAAAATGAGCGCCGTCAGAATCACAAACACCCAAAGGAAATTTTCTATCACTACTTGCATATCTAATAGCATACCGATAGTAATAAAAAACAAACCCAACAGAATATCCCGGAAAGGCTTAATATCGTCTTCAACCTGATAACGATACTCCGTTTCAGAAATGAGCATGCCCGCAAGAAATGCCCCTAAAGCCAATGAAAGTCCTGCCAATTCGGTTAACCATGCAAGCCCCAATGTAATCAATAGTACATTGAGAACAAACAGTTCCGAGGATTTCTGACGAGCAACTAAATGGAACCATGGGCGCATTAGCTTATGCCCCAGAAACAAGATGAATGTCAGCACAGTGATTATCTTCAATATGGCTATAGCGAGCATCAAACTAAAATCATTTGTATCGCTATCGACCTCAGTTGCCAAGGCAGGAATAATTATCAGCAAGGGGATAACTGCCAGATCCTGAAAAAGTAATATGCCGATCACCTGCCTGCCATGTATAGAATTAAGCTCTGCCCGCTCTGCCAGCATTTTGATCACAATGGCGGTAGAGGACATTGCTAAAGCACCTCCTAATACAAGCCCGATACGCCAATCCAATCCAAGCATCCATACGATCGCCATCACCAAAACAATGCTGACTATGACCTGCGCTGTACCAAATCCAAAAACAATGCGTTTCATGGTCAACAATTTTGGCAGGCTGAATTCCAGACCGATGCTGAACATCAGAAATACCACTCCGAATTCTGCCAAATGACGGGTTTCATCGGTTTCAGGGATCCAACCCAAAGCATGCGGTCCAATAATGACACCCGCCAGCAAATAACCCAACATGGGCGGCAAACGCAGCATACGAAAAACAACCACGGCCAAAACTGCGATGGCTAACAAGATGAGTACGGGCTGCAGAGGGTTAAGCATAAATCGTGTATAGCCTATTTTGAATATAGAAAACCGTAAGATACTTCAGGAACGGGCCCGCCACAATCTACTCAACACATAATGCTATAATGGCTCTGGATTAATACTTCATACAGAAATGCCAATACCACATCTCTCTACCGCCCTGCGTGGCCCTATCCTTGATCTTGAGAATCGTATTATTAGTGCTATGCCAACCATTGAACATTGGTTAAGAAACAAATGGCGTGAGCATAAGGTACCTTTTTATTGTTCGGTCGACTTACGCAACAGCGGTTTTAAATTGGCGCCGGTTGATACGAATTTGTTTCCGGGTGGTTTTAATAACCTTAACCCGGAATTCATTCCGCTCTGTGTACAAGCGATGATGAGTGCCATCGAAAAGATATGCCCGGATGCACATAGCATACTTTTGATACCAGAAAATCACACGCGCAACACTTTTTACTTGCAAAATATCGCAACCTTGCAAGGTATTATGCAGCATGCCGGATTAAATGTGCGTATAGGCACTTTATTACCTGAAGTTACGGCCGCCACCCAAATTGACCTTCCAGACGGACAAACCATAACCCTTGAACCCATCATACGCAAAAACAATCAACTAGGCGTCAGCAACTTTGAACCTTGCGCTGTGCTTCTTAACAACGACCTGTCAACGGGTGTTCCGGAGATTCTCAAAAATCTGAATCAAATTGTTATTCCACCTTTACACGCAGGCTGGGCAACACGACGAAAATCCAATCACTTCGCCGCCTATGATCGAGTCGCGCAAGAATTTGCTGATTTGATCGGGATCGACCCTTGGTTGATCAATCCCCGTTTTACATCGTGCGGTGAAATTAACTTTCGTGAAAAACAAGGAGAGGATTGCGTAGCGAGTGCCGTCGATCGAATCTTATCGATCATCAAGCGAAAATATCAACAATATGATGTCAAGGAAGATCCCTTCGTCATCGTCAAAGCCGACTCGGGTACTTATGGTATGGGGATTATGACGGTTAAAGACGGATCAGACATCTATAAGCTGAATCGCAAACAGCGCAACAAGATGGCTGTGGTTAAAGAAGGCTTACAAGTCTCAAATGTCTTGGTTCAGGAAGGTGTTTATACATTTGAAAATATTAACCAGGCGGTTGCGGAACCCGTCATTTACATGATCGATCGCTATGTCGTCGGCGGATTTTACCGGGTACATACCGGACGCGGTGTCGATGAAAACCTGAATGCACCCGGCATGTATTTTGTTCCTTTGGCATTTGAAACCACTTGCCTAGTTCCTAAAAGTGCAACGCAGCCCAATTCCATTCCAAATCGTTTCTATGCATACGACGTTGTGGCGCGCCTGGCCTTGCTGGCCGCCGCATTAGAATTAGAACAAGAGCATCCTGAGATGACCGCGGCGCTTCCTGCTTAAAATCAAAATGAAACTCGCCTTTGTAATTGATCAGTTGGATTCCATCAAAACCAGCAAAGATTCAAGTTTCGCAATGATCTGTGAAGCGGTTAGCAGAAACCATCAGATTCATGTGCTTTATCAGCATGATATTGCACTGAACCAGAATATTGTTACAGGCTTCTCCCGCGTACTGACCTTAACGAATGATCTTCAGGATAAGCATTGGTTTAAAACCAGTGACCTTTCCGCAACGCCGCTCTATGAATTTGATGCCATAGTAATGCGCAAGGATCCGCCGTTTGATCTGGAATATGTTTACAGCACGTATCTACTGGAATTGGCTGAAACTCAAGGTGCATTGGTAATCAACAGTCCCCGCGGTATTCGTGATCACAATGAAAAGCTGGCGATTACCAGATTTCCACAATTTATCGCACCTACCCTGGTAACCAGCCAGCCTCATTTAATCAGAGAATTTCTCGGTAGCCATCAAGACATTATTTTAAAGCCACTCGATGGCATGGGCGGTGCCAGTGTATTTCGTGTGCACAGTGCAGACCACAATATCAATGTTATTCTCGAAACACTGACCCACTATGGAACACGAACAATCATGGCGCAACGTTATATTCCTGAAATTGCTCAGGGAGACAAACGTATACTCCTCATTGCGGGAAAAGCTGTGCCCTATGCGCTGGCGCGCATTCCGAAACCCGGTGAAACACGTGGCAATCTGGCCGCTGGCGGAACAGGAAAAATACAACCATTATCAGCGCGCGACAAGGAAATAGCAGAATTCCTCGGACCTGAATTAGTCAAACACGGTTTAATGCTGGTAGGTCTGGATGTCATTGGCGATTATCTAACGGAAATTAACGTCACCAGCCCGACAGGCATGCAAGAAATAACAAAACAAACAGGATTTAATGTCGCCGGAATGATGTTAGATGCAATAGAAAACAGAATCCAATAAACGACCACCGCCGCATTGTGTCATTTAGTCTTTTTAGTATCGTTATCATCACTGCGCCTTTGGTTGTTGCGCAATAATCGCCTGCTTTAGCTTGATTATTTCCGGCTGGTTGAGCGTTTCCGTTTTTATTAACTCTTCAGCAGTCTGATCAAGCAGAGCGCGATTGACCTGAAGTATATTGATTGCACGTTCCAAAGCCTGATCAACCAGCACGCGTACTGCAATATCGATCTTATTGGCAGTTTCTTCGCTGTAATTGCGATTCTGCGGCATCGGTATATTGGGTTGCAGGAATACGGATTGCTCCCGCTCATAAGCCACATTACCCAATGCGTCGCTCATGCCGTAACGCAGAACCATAGCGCGAGCAATATCCGTAGCACGTACCAGATCATCCGCCGCGCCGGTAGAAACCTCATGAAACACCACTTGTTCCGCCGCTCGTCCGCCCAGCAATACCGCCATTTTATTGAGCAATTCCACGCGCGTCATCAAAAATCGATCTTCGGTAGGGCGTTGTATGGTGTAACCCAATGCACCGACACCGCGTGGGATGATGGATACCTTGTGAATTTCATCGGTTCCGGGCAACGCCAGTGCAACCATCGTATGCCCCAGTTCATGAAATGCAACCACGCGCCGTTCTTCAGGATTCAACAGCCGGTTACGTTTCTCCAGACCGGCCACGATACGCTCGATGGCGTTATTGAAATCATCCATCGTCACCGACGCGGCAGCACGCCGTGTGGCAAGCAAAGTGGCTTCATTGATGAGATTCGCCAAATCTGCGCCGGTAAAACCCGGCGTTAATGCGGCAATCTGTTCAATTTTGACATCCATATCCAGCTTCACTTTTTTCGCATGCACGGTCAGAATTTGCTCTCGACCTATCTTATCGGGGCGATCCACCAGCACTTGACGGTCAAACCGGCCGGCACGCAGCAATGCCGGATCAAGAATTTCCGGCCTGTTGGTTGCCGCCAGCAGCACAATACCGCTGCTGGAATCAAAACCATCCAATTCTGCCAGCAATTGGTTCAACGTTTGTTCTTTCTCATCATGCCCACCGCCCAATCCATAAGCGCCGCGTGCGCGGCCTAACGCATCCAGTTCATCAATAAAAATAATCGCCGGCGCCATTTGACGCGCCTGCTCGAACAGATCACGCACCCTGGCTGCACCCACACCGACAAACATTTCAACAAATTCCGAACCGGAAATAGAGAAAAACGGCACACCCGCTTCGCCTGCCACAGCGCGCGCCAATAACGTTTTTCCGGTACCCGGCGGGCCTACCAGCAAAATACCTTTAGGCGCGCGCCCGCCCAAACGGCCATAATCTGCCGGATTTTTCAGGAAATTGATTATTTCCACCAATTCTTCTTTGGCTTCATCCACGCCCGCCACATCATCAAAGGTCACCTTGGTTTCCTTCTCCACAAACACTTTTGCATGGCTTTTACCAATCGACATCAATCCGCTACCCATACTACTGCCCATACGGCGAATGACAAACAGCCAGATACCAATGAAAATCGCTGTCGGCACAATCCAGGAAAGCACATCGCGTAACCAGGTACTCTGCACAACACCGGTATAAACCACATTGTGTTTATCCAATATCCCAGCCAGTTCAGGCTCCACTCGTGTGGTGACAAAATCCTTAAAACCATCCGCATGTTTTTCCTTCAGCGTGCCAAAGATCTGATGTTCAGTAATCGCAATCTCGGCCACCCGCCCTTCCTCCAGAAAATGCTGAAAGCGGCTATAGGGAATGGGTTCTACTTGCGTGTATTGCGAATACAGATTCTGTATAAGCAGCAAGCTCAATAACGCTACGATGACAAACCAGAAGTTAATATGTGTTTTTTTATCCATTGATTTGCCTTTCTTTATATGAATACATTTATGGGTAATAAGTTGTGCCTTTAACACCAATATCAACTGACACTATAAGATACTTCAAAACAGCCTAATTTTCAGCACATTAAGCAGCGGCACACCGTGCATCTGTCAGATCAGAAACGCCAATCCAGTTGCAAACCGCCGATATTGATTTGCTCGGAATATTGCCCAACGAGATAGCTAGCGGTTGAGCCTCTGTTATTAATCGAGGCATCGTTCATAAACAAGTGTGCGTAAGCAGCGTGGATGTTCACATTTTTTAACAATGCGTAAGTCAAACCAGCCGTTAACCAGTAACGGCTGCTATCAGGAATACGCGCTGATCGGTGCTGCGCATCTGGAACAGGCGTTTGGTCGTAGGCAAATCCAGTGCGGAATATCCACTTATTGGTGTCGGAAAAATAATTGACACCAAAAGCATAGCGCCATGTGTCGTCCCATTTCAGGTTTTGCACATCGGGCTGTGCCGATGAAAAATTTGTTCTGAGTTCTTTGACAAGACTCCAGTGTGTCCATAAAGCATCTGCGGAAATAGCCCAGCGGGGGCTAAAGCGATGCGAAAAACCAAACAAAACATTGTCAGGTAATGTTATTGAGGTAAACGCATTGTTGTCGATACTCCCTCTTCCCGTCAATAACATAGCATTACTCGGCACAGATAAATTCGCATTCCCATGCACATCGTGCGCAATTCTTGAGCGATAACTGACACCGAATCGAGTATCTTGATTCAACGCATAGAAGGCGCCGAAATTATAGCCAAATCCTACGCTGTCACCCTTGAGTGAAGCATGTCCGTCTGCGGTTTGCGGCAAGAGTCCTTGACTCGCACAACCCGGTAAATTATGTAGCGCCTGCAGGCAAGCTACTCCAAAATCAACGGCATTGGTCAGTCTGGATTGCAAGTATTGCACATTGAAACCAGCACCAACCGAAAATTTCTCGGTTACCTTGAAAGATAACGATGGATTAAAGTTGAAGGTAAAAATTTCCGAATCGATGGCTTGATAGCGCCCTTTCCAATCTGAATGGTAGCTATTGCTCGTGCCAAATGGCGTATTAAACCCAAAACCAAAAGCCACTCGTTTTGTCAGTTCCTGAACATAATACACATTGGGAATAAAAACTAAATTGCCTGAATCCCCGCCATTGCCGCCTTTTAACGGTGCACCACCCAGCGCCGGACTCATATGTGACGCGCTATTTTGGAAAGTTGCGGAAGGTGCAATGACATACCCTGCCACCGAAACCAGCTTGCCGCGCACCTGACTCATGGCGCCCGGATTAAAAAATACCATACTGCCGTCGTCAACATTGGTTGGTGCCCCGGAAAAGGCCTGTCCCAATTCCTTTACACTTTGTTCCATCACAGCAATCCCAGCGCCCAAAACCGGCATTGAAGCAGTAAACAGGAAGAAACCGATGTAATAAATAAAACCTCGAAGAAAAAAACACGCTGCTATACGTTGCGTATTAATAGATTCACTCCCGTAATTTTATTAATCAATTGCGCTCACTGTTTATCTCAGTCAGCACAAGCGACAGCTTGCTTTACTTACAAAAAATTTTAAGTATAATTCGCTGATTGTCAATAAGAATTATCTGACACCCAAGAAATGAATATTTTCCAGCCTTGGCTCAAGCACAGCATTGTTACTGGAGCAAATTACACCCCCGCTTTCACGCTCCAACTCATTGAAAATGAATTATATGCTTCTTTATGCTGGATAAACAATCTCCCGTTGATTGAAAAATTCTCTGGCAAGGAGCGTACAATTTACGCAATTTGTCCGCGATGAAAAATGATTACATGGAATCGAAATTCAATCAGAACACAATGGATTCCCGGTTTCAGCAATCCGATCACGCTGCCGAACTGCTTGCTGAACAGATAAAACTGCTTTACCAGCAAGCCCCTAAAGCACTTATTGTTTCACTGATCATTGCCGCAGCGCTTACTTTTGTTTTCTGGAATCTCGTTGCAAAAGTCTGGCTGGTGGGCTGGCTGGCGGCCATCTATCTGCTTACTTTCGCCCGATTTCTGCTGATTAAATCTTATTTCCGCAAAAATCCGGCCATTACAGAATCTCCCGTATGGGGTCGCCGGTTTTTAATCGGCACATTATTATCGGGAGTGCTCTGGGGCATCGCGGGAAGCATACTTTTTGTGAGCGGCAGCGCAATGCACCAGTTATTTCTTGCTTACCTGCTCGGCGGCATGGTTGCGGGTGCAATGGCCACATTGTCGTCGTACAAGTGGGCTTTTCCAGCCTTTTCAATACCCGTTGTCTTACCCTTTACCTATCAGGTCGTTACGCATGAAAGTGACATTCATCTGATCCTTGCGCTTACCTATCTGCTTTTCGTTTTCGCGATGGGAAGTATTTCGCATCGGCTACACCATACCGTCTCGGATTCACTTAAATTCCGCTTCGAAAATTTCGACCTGTTAAAGCGCCTGATCCAAGCCAAGAATCACCAGAATGCGATCAATCGTGTATTACAAACCCAAATCGCAGAAAAGGACCGTTCACAGAAAGCATTACAAACCGTTAAAGAGCAATTGGAACAACGGGTAATGGAACGCACTGAAGCACTCGCCTTAGCCAATGACGTCCTGTATCAGGAAAAAGAACTTTTTCAAGTGACTCTAGCCAGTATCGGGGACGCGGTGATCACCACGGATTCCAGCGGAAAAATAACCTATCTGAACCCGGTCGCGGAAATATTCACCGGCTGGCACAACCAGGAAGCAAATGGTGCACCGCTGCAACAAGTTTTTAACATTCTGGATACAGCTACCCGGAAGCCTGTTAAAAACCCGCTCGACGGCCACTCAAAAAAATCCGGAAATATCAAAGGCCATCGCGAATGCCTGCTGATTCGTAAAAACAAGCAAGAATGGATTATCGATTATTCCGTCGCACCGATTCAAAACGAGCAAGAGCATGTAATTGGAACCGTCTTAACCTTCCGGGATGTCACAGAGCAACGCAAGATCACGCAAAAACTCGCTTACCAGGCAACGCACGATTCGCTGACCGGTCTGTTGAATCGCAAGGAATTTGAAGCCCGCCTCAGCAAGATTCTGGCATCGACGCGAAAAAATGACACGCATGCGCTGCTGTATCTCGACCTGGATCAATTTAAAATTATCAATGATTCTTGCGGACATAGCGCCGGAGATGAATTGTTGCGCCAGGTGACAGTTTTGTTCCAATCCAAGCTGCGCACACGGGATACGCTGGCCCGTCTCGGCGGCGACGAATTCGGCATTATTCTGGAACATTGCCCGCAAAATGAAGCGTTACAAGTTGCGCATACGCTGCGCGAACTGGTGCAGAACTTTCGCTATCACTATCAGAACAAAACTTTCACGATTGGCGTCAGCATTGGATTTTTCCCCATCACCCACGCGAATGAAGGGCTTACCCATGCACTCAATGCAGCCGATAGCGCTTGTTATGAGGCGAAAGATCAGGGACGGAACCGGGTTCATGTGTATCAAGCGGCTGATAAGCAGCAAAAACCGGGTGAAACACAATGGCTGCCGCGTATTCAACAAGCCATCGCCGATCAGCGGCTATACTTGTATTTTCAACCGATCCGGTCGATTTCCGGCAAAAATGGCTTGGAGGAACATGGCGAGATCCTGTTGCGCCTGAAGGATGAACACGGCCAATTGATCATGCCAGGCGCGTTTCTTCCCGCCGCCGAACGGCATGACCAGATGCTGATGATCGATCGCTGGGTGATACAACAATTGTTCAAGTTGCTCAAGGCGCACGCACGCCAGCCATCCAATGCGGTTTACACCATCAACCTGTCCGCACAGGCGCTCGGCAACACGGATTTTCTCAATTTCACAGTGGACAGCATCAAAGCCAGCAAAATAAATCCTGCCAATATCTGTTTTGAAATCACCGAACATATTGCACTGGCGGATTTAAAGCATGTCATGCATTTTATATCAACCATCAAGGAACTGGGCTGCCGTATCTCCATCGACAATTTCGGCAGCGGCGTATCATCGTTCGGCTATTTGAAAAACTTTCCGCTGGATTATCTGAAAATCGACGGACGGCTGATCAAGGATATGGCCACCGATCCGGTTGATCATGCGATGGTCGAATCGATCAACCGCATTGGACATGTCATGCGGCTAAAAACCATCGCCGGATGGGTCGAAAACGCCCAGACATTGCAACTCCTGGAAAATATGGGCATCGATTACGCTCAAGGATTCTGGCTTGCTGAACCGCAGCTATTTCATTCCGGTTCGGAAAAATCTTTCAATGCATCTCAGAAAATAACACCGCCGACACATGACTATTGAACCTAATCGTTTGAACCCTGTGGCGCTCTATGTTTTGATAGCTGTGACTCCATTTTTGACCACACACTTCATCTATTCCCTACTGAACAAAATTAAGCAAAATGCTTATTTACTTAGCAAGCTAACAAGTACAGTATGAAAAATGGATAAGTTATAAATTATCCTAAGTAGGTAATATGCCCCAGCGGGGGGATCCCATACGCTGAGAAAGGAGGAGGCTCTTCGGCAGAGGACAGAAAGTGGTTATTTTGCTCAATTTCCGAAGAATCAATGATTCATAAATGGAGGAATTTGTCATGTTTCATAAAATATTGCTTAATATTCTGCTGATGCTTACTGCAGCATCTTTAGCCGCACCATCCGCTGTGTTTGCCGTTCAGAATTGTGTTATGCCGCCCGATGGCATGGTTGGATGGTGGCCCGGAGATGGGAATGCAAATGATATAGTGGGTGGTGATAACGGGATTTTGCAGGGTGGAGCCGCTTTCGGAACAGGCATTGTTGGACAAGCGTTTCAACTTAATGGCAGTACCAATTATGTCGAAGTGCCTGACTCACAAAGTTTAGATGTCAGTACTGCTATCACAATTCAGGCTTGGGTGTATATTAATGCCTTCCCAACTTACCCTTCCCCGCCAACGGGATTAAACATGCAAGTGTTTCAGAAAACTAGTAACCAAACTCTCCAAGCATACTCGTTAGTCATCTTGGGTGATGGAGGCATCTACGCAGGTTACGAATCCCCCGATAACCCTTATGGTGCTGGCACTCTACAACCAAGAAAATTTGGCTTGGAATTGACAGTTGATGGTCAATGGGCTATTGGTAGGTGGTCAAACACTGAGCTTCAAGAACATACTTGGTATCACTTAGTAACCACTTACGATGGAAGCGTAGTTAAAGTGTACTTAAATGGACAATTGGATGCTTCCTCTCCCTTAACAGGCGAGATCGAAATTAATGATAAACCTGCCGCGATAGGTGCTTTTGGGTTTACTAATGGAGGGCCAACTTTTGATTACTTTAACGGCACTATTGATGAGGTTCAGATTTTCAATCGTGCGTTGAGCGCTTCGGAAATTGCGGCTGCCTACAATGCAGGCAGCGCGGGTAACTGCAAAGTTTCAACTCCGCTGGTCGCGGCCGACTGCAAGAAGGGCGGTTGGCAGGCACTAACACGCGCTGATTCTTCACCCTTCAAGAATCAGGGTGATTGTATCCAGTACGTCAACACTGGTAAGTAGCGAACAGAATGGGGGATACCGCGAGGGGATCTCATCTACTGTAAAAAGAAGCTTGCGGAGGGGGGCAGAGAGTGGCTATTTTTGCCCAAGCCCTCGAAAAGGTAAATTCAAAAACAACCACAGCTTAACGCCCATCAAATGATCGGGCTGGGTACGATGAGCACGATCATAGTGCCATCGCACTCATCGGGAAAATGGTGATTCCCTCACCCTTACTGGCAGTTCGTAGTACGGTAGCCCAACCTTTAGCGTATATGAAACTGATTATGTTGGGCTCCGTTACTACACAGACTATATTTAGGCGGTTTGCAAGTTAAAACACAAGGCAAGCCAATTGACTGTTCGGAAATTATCTATACTTCGCCTGCCTAATTCTCTCCAATACCCGCAAAACCGTACAACGCGGTACGCCAATATTAAGCCGCATAAACCCACTGCCTTCCGCACCAAACAAAATACCTGGACTCATACCGACTCCCGCTTCATGGATGAAAAAATGTTTGAGCTGCGCATCCGTCCTATTCCATGCCCGGCAATCCAGCCATAACAAATACGTGCCTTCGGCTTTGATGACTTTGATTTCCGGCAAGTGTTCGGCCAAAAAGGTTTCCACGCAATCGCGCGTATCGCGCAGATAAATCAATAATGCTTCCAGCCAGGCTTCGCCTTCGCGGTAGGCGGCTTCAAAGGCGGCGATGCTGAACGGGTTGGATGCGCTGATATGCATGGTGTTAAACACTTGTGTGACGGCGTTACGGATGGATTGATCGGGAATAATCAGCGCAGACAGATTCAATCCGGGAATGTTGAAGGTTTTGCTCGGCGCGACCGCGGTGATGATTTTTGCAGCATGTTCCGGGAACGCGGCCAGGGTATGGTGTTGATTGCCAGGATAGATCAAGTCGGCATGAATTTCATCGGAAAAAACAATCACGTCATGTTTTGCGGCAATATCCAATAAACGTTCCAGTTCAGCGGGTTGCCAGACTCGGCCGACCGGGTTATGCGGCGAGCAAAGCAATAGCAGTTTCGCATCCTTTGCGCATTGTTCCAGATGGTCAAAATCGATGGTGTAGCGGCCATTTTCCAGATGCAGCGGATTTTGGATCAGTTTTCTGCCGGTTTGGGTGACGGCAGAGAAAAACGGGAAATACACCGGGGGTTGAATGATGACGGATTCACCGGGTTGCGTAAACGCCATCACCGCCGCATTAATAGAGGGAACCACGCCGGGACACAGAATAATCCAATCGCGTTGTATGGCCCAGCCGTGGCGCCGCTGCATCCAGCCAATCAGGGCATCGTATAAACTGTCCGGGAAAAGCGTGTAGCCATAAATCGGGTGAGCGGCACGTTCTGTCAGTGCCCGGGTGACTGCGGGTGGCGCGGCAAAATCCATGTCGGCCACCCACACCGGAATGACGTCGCTTTTGCCAAACATGTTTTGCCGCCCGTCATACTTGACGCTGTGAGTGCCTTCGCGGTTGATTTCTTGGTCAAAATCAAAACCACTGCTCAAGCAATCTTCTCCCAGATCGTAACTTCTGACAGCGTATGCTGGAATTTACGCTTGGTTTCGCGAATGACAAAAGGCACGGCTTGCGGGCCTTGAATCAAGCGGAAATGGCTACCCAGAATTTCTTTCAGGCCATCCAACGTGGTGAAATTTTCTCCATCGCGCTTGAATCCGCCGACCCAGGCTTCTTTTTTTGTGTGCTCGGCCAACCAGGTGTAAGGCGATGTGATCATCAGCAAACCGCCGCTATTGATGCGCGTGTGAATGCTGTTGAGCAATTTGGCCGGATCGTACAGACGATCAATCAAGTTAGCGGCGAGTATCAGGTCGTAACCGGTAAAAATAGGCTTCAGGTTGCACGCATCGCCCTGGAAAAACTCGACTTTATGTTTGATTGCGTCCAGTCCCAGGCTGGTCAGTGTGCGTTCCTTGTAGGATACCAGTTCGCCCTCGTCGGTCAGCGTGTAGCGCAGTATGCCTTGTTGTACCAGTTGCACGCCTTGACCGATGAAGCGCGCGGAGAAATCTATGCCGGTAACGTGATCGAAAGCATGCGCCAATTCAAACGTAGAGCGACCGGATGCGCAACCCAAATCCAGCGCCGTGCGTTTAGGCCGGTTACCCATCGCAGCGATGGCAATTTCGGCCAAGGCTTTGGGGAAATTCGGCACATCAAAATAGATATCGCCATAATGAAATTCAGCGTATTCCGACAGCAGTTTGTCGGTTTCATAGTTGGAACTTTGCAAAATCGCCGGCGTGTCGGTGACGACATAACGAAATCCCGCGTGCTGAAAGAAATGCCGGCGAAATGCATAACGTGCGCTACGCAGTGTTTCATTGCCGCAAGCAACCCAGGAACCGCCCTTAATGAGATTGTGCTGATTGTCAAAAGTGGGCGTGGTGAAGTCGTCATATAGCGTATGCACATCAAAACCGGCAAAGGGATAAGTAGGCGTTTCAGTCCACTGCCAAACGTTGCCGACGATATCGAAAAATTCGCCCTGCGGAAATTCGGTCACCGGGCAGCTGGATGCGTAATAATCCAAATGCAGATTCCCCACAGCCGGTGCGTTGAACGGTACCTCGGATAACTGGGCGACATCGTACAACCGGTACCATTCGTCTTCCGTCGGCAACCGCACAGGTTGCCCGGTGGTTGCAGCTTTCCAGTTACAAAACGCTTTCGCCTCATGGTAATTGACTTCGACCGGCCAATCCCACGGCATCGGCATTTCTTCGGTCATCACCCGCAAATACCAGGCACCGTCTTTTTTTACCCAGAAAGTGGGATGTTCAGCCAGCGTAAACTTTTTCCATGAACGGCCTTCTTCCTGCCAGAAACTCTCCGTGTGGTAACCATTGGCTGTTACAAAAGGTAAAAATTCCTGATTACTGACCAGATATTTGCTCGCCTGGAACGCGGAGATATCCGCGTTGTGCAAGCCATACTCGTTATCCCAGCCATAATGCGAGTGATCGGATTTGCTTTTTCCGATAGTAACAGTGCCGACTGCAACGGGAATCAGTTCATTGGTTGGCGCGGTTCCAGATTTTCGGCAAGGTTGCCAATCCGGATGCGGTTGCACAAATTCAAGTTTATGTTGGCGTATCAATACGGAAGAGGTTTCCAGATGGATACGTTCATGTTCGATGCCCATTAGAATCGGCCACCAAGGACTGTCCCAGGTGATCGGTAAAGTCAGCGGCATCGTAGTAATCAATTTATCGACCACGGCTCGCATGGTTTTGCGATAGGCACGCACTTCTTCCACGGCAGGCCAATCATAATGCGCACTATCCAGATCGTCCCAGCTCATTTCATCGACACCGACAGCAAAAATCGATTCCAGTCTGGGATTGATGCGTTCGGTAATGAGCCCGGCGAGAATCAGCTTGTTGACAAAAAATGTGGCCGTGTGTCCCAGATAAAAAATCAAAGGATGACGGAGTGAAATGGGTTTTTTATAGTAGGCTTCATCATTGCGCAGTGTTTCAAAAAGCTGCTCATAACAATCCAGAGTCGAATGAAAATAAGTACGAATCTCTTCACGTTTTAAGTTGACATTATCGCCGTCAAGTAGTGGTGTTCTCTGAAATAATGGTTGTGACATATCGTAATTTTTAACGGATTGTTCGGTTCTTTGGCCGGTATTATAGCGCTTCAAACTTTTTAGATCATACCCAATCGGGATAAAAGTCATTTATCCTTGATAGATCATGCTTAAAATGAAATGAAAATAATGAATGAAGCCACTTTAATTCTTGTCTGCAAAAAACCCGCTCCCGGTATCGGCAAACAAAGACTGGCAGCGAGTTTAGGCATTGAAATGACACAGAAAGTTGCCGATGCATTATTGGCTTGCGCGCTGGAAGATGCCTGTGATTGGCCAGGCCCGGTGGTGATTGCTCCCGCCAGTGTGGAGGATATTGAATGGGCGCGCGCTTTGTCAACATCGGTACCTTCCCCAGTGACAGTTGTCCCTCAGGTAGCAGGTAACCTGGGGCAACGCTTGAATGCGCTGGATCAAACATTGCGCGCACAGGGAATGGAACAACTGGTATTTATTGGCAGCGACTCCCCCGGGCTGGATATAGCAGATTATACCGCCACACGCGCCGCATTGCAGCACGCAGATATAGTGTTGATCCCCGCGCTGGATGGTGGCGTTGTGCTGATGGCCAATCGTTATGCATGGCCGGATTTATCGGCTTTGCCGTGGAGTAGCGATCAACTGGGCGCCGCGCTCATTGATGCTTGCCGTACAGCAAGGCAATCTGTGAAAACCTTCGGACATGGCACCGATGTGGATGAAATGGAAGATCTTGTAAGATTAGTTTCTTTGCTGCAACGGGATTCACGACCGGCGCGTTGCGCATTGCTTGAACTGACAAAAAATATTCTTTTCACCTTAAAAATCGCCAATGCTTAATTTTAGCGTCATTATCCCTTGTTTCCATGACGAGGAAAAACTGGCGTATTTACTCGCGCAATTGCAAAAATTACCGTACAGGCCTTGGGAAATCATCGTCGTGGATGCTGCCAACAGTGAATCGTGCGCAGAAATCTGCACGCAATTTCAGGCGCAGCGGATAGTCAGTGAACCGTGCCGCGGCCAGCAATTGCTGACCGGCGCGGCGCAGGCAAGAGGTGACATTTTGTGGTTTTTACATGCGGATGCGCAACTATCGACCGATCCATTGACAGCAATGACAAAGGCGATTGCCCAAGGTGCAACCGGCGGTTATTTCCGTTTTCGCTTTGCCGCACCGCGCGCCTGGCCGGCGTTTATCCTGGAACCGATGGTTGCTTTGCGTTGCCGAATAGGGGTTCCGTATGGCGATCAGGGAATTTTCGTGGCGCGCCCGGTTTATCATCAAGTGGGCGGGCACGCGCCCTGGCCGCTGTTTGAAGAAGTGCCTTTGGTACGCGCTATGCGCCGGGTTGGCAAGTTTCTGCCGTTAACCGCGCCCATTTTTATCGATCCACGGCGCTGGCAGCGCGATGGCTGGTGGCGGCGAACCTGGCACAACCGCAAGCTGGCTTTGAATTTTATGTGCGGCGTCACACCGCAGGAATTGGCTTCACGTTATCATTCTAAAATTGGCTCTTGAATGACATAATGACGCTAATCCTCAAAAATAAGGAATACCATGCAAGAGATTGTTCAAAAATATTATGGCGAAACACTGACGGGCAGTCAGGATTTGCAAACCAACGCATGTTGCACGGATGCAGGTTTGCCACATTTTGTAAAACCATTGCTGGCGCGAGTGCACGCGGATGTGCAGACACGTTATTACGGCTGTGGCCTGGTTTTACCCGAATTACTGCAAGGTTTGACCATTCTTGATCTGGGTTGCGGCGCAGGGCGTGACGTTTTTGTGCTGTCTCAACTGGTGGGGGAAACAGGACAGGTCATCGGCGTGGATATGACCGAAGAGCAACTGGCGATTGCGCGTCAACATGAAAAATATCACCAAAAGGCTTTTGGCTACAAACGCAGCAACGTCCGTTTCCTGCACGGTTATATTGAACGATTGCACGAGCTTGAATTAGCCGATGCCAGCGTGGATGTGATTGTTTCGAACTGCGTGATTAATCTGGCTCCGGACAAAGCAGCGGTGCTGCGCGAAGCTTTCCGCGTTTTGAAGCCCGGCGGGGAACTGTATTTTTCCGATGTATACAGCGACCGCCGCATTCCGCTGGCATTGACCCAGGATCCGGTACTGTATGGCGAATGCTTGAGCGGTGCACTATATTGGAATGATTTTCTGCAATTGTCACGCAAACACGGCTTCACTGATCCGCGCTTGGTTGACGACCGGCCCATTGACATCAGCAACCCGGAACTGGCGGAAAAAACCGGCAATATCGGTTTTTATTCGGCGACCTATCGCTTGTTCAAACTGCATGATCTGGAACTGGCTTGTGAGGATCATGGGCAATCCGTTGTGTATCGCGGCACCATTCCGCATCATCGCCATGCGTTCCGGCTGGATAAGCACCATTTTATCGAGACCGGCAGACAGTTTCCGGTGTGTGGCAATACTTGGCGCATGCTGCATGACACACGCTTTGTTAAACATTTTGATTTTTACGGTAACTTTGATCAGCACTTTGGCATTTTTCCGGGTTGTGGTATGGGGATTCCATTTGACGATGCGATCATGGGTGATCAGACAAGCGGGTGTTGTTGAACATGAATGCTAATGTCTTACCACCACCCGCATCGACTGAACATCGTTCGCGTTCCAAGCTGTGGTATGTCACGCCCGATGACAAGCCGCGCGGCTTTATTCGTTCACATGCCTTAGAAGAACTCTGGTTTCATACCGGTACCGCTTGTAATCTGGCTTGTCCTTTTTGTCTGGAAGGCTCCAAACCCGGCGACGACCGCTTGCAATTGATGCGTTTTGACGACGCCAGACCATTTATCGACGAAGCGTTGACACTGGGTGTCAAACAATTCTCTTTTACCGGCGGAGAGCCTTTTATTAACAAAGACTTGATCCACATTCTGGATTACGCGCTCCAGCACCGCCCCTGCATGGTGCTGACCAATGCCACGGAACCATTGATTAAACGCTTGTCACAATTAAAGCCGCTGCGTGAGCGGTCGAACGCTGTGCATTTTCGCGTTAGCCTGGATCATTTCTCAGCGGAACAGCATGACAAGAACCGGGGCGAAGGCATGTTTTCAATGGCGTTGGATGGACTCTGCGCATTGCATGACATGGGATTCAGTGTATCGGTAGCCAACCAAACCATCCCAGGTTTACCTGCCCATAAAGTCGCCAAATGTTTTGCGGAAGTTTTTCGCGGCGCAGGATTGCCGGAAAATCTGCCGCGCATCGAGTTTCCTGAATTCCATCCGCCCGGTATCACAGTCACCGCACCGCAAATTACGCACAGTTGCATGGTCGATTATCAGACCGAATCCACACGCCGTGAATTTATGTGCGCATTCAGCCGCATGGTTGTCAAGAGTGAAGGCAAATGCAGAGTCTATGCGTGTACGTTGGTGGATGATGACGCCGATTATGTGCTCGGCACAACACTGGCCGCAAGTCTAAAAATTCCGGTCAGTATGAAACATCATCGTTGTTATAGCTGTTTCCAGTATGGCGCTTCGTGCAGTGAAATGAAGCGATAGCCATGAAACGCCGCTGGGGGCTACTGATACTGCTCGGCTTGTTAGCCGGGTTGTTTTTCAGTTTTGACTTAGGGCGCTTTTTCACGCTGGAAGCGCTCAAAGACCAGCATGAAGCATTACAACAAGCCTACCGGGCAGAGCCGTTTCTTGTGACCGGTATTTTCGCAGCAATCTATATCGTGATGGCTGCGTTATCATTCCCCGGCGCAACCCTAATGACGCTGGCCGGTGGCGCGATATTCGGATTCTGGACCGGCGTGCCGGTGGTATTGGTATCGGCTACGATTGGTGCCACACTGGCGTTCTGGACTGCGCGCTATGTATTGCGCGATGCCGTGCAGCACCGCTTTGGCGATCGCCTGGATACCATCAACAAAGGCCTTGAGCGGGATGGCGTTTTTTGTTTGTTTTCCTTGCGCCTGGTGCCTGTTTTTCCATTCTTTCTCATCAATTTGCTGATGGGATTGACCGCCATTCGCAGCACTACTTTCTTCTGGGTCAGCCTGGTTGGCATGTTCGCCGGAACCGCCGCCTATGTGAATGCGGGCACACAGTTGGCAGCGATCACACACTTATCAGATGTCATGTCTCCGGCATTGATTATTTCATTGATTGTGTTGGCGCTCTTTCCGTGGCTGGCCCGCTGGGGCATCGGGCTGGCAAGAACCCGCCGCTTATATGCGCGCTGGACCAAACCGCGCCAATTTGACCGCAATCTGATCGTGATCGGCGCCGGTTCTGCCGGATTGGTGAGCGCGTATATTGCAGCGGCAACGCGCGCCAAAGTAACCTTGATTGAAAGCCACAAGATGGGAGGCGATTGCCTCAATTACGGGTGTGTACCGTCCAAAGCATTGATCCGTACCGCCACTTTTTTGCAACAGGCAAAAAACGCCACATCACTGGGTATTGCACAGACCACTGTTCGGTATGATTTTTCGGATGTCATGGCACGTGTCCAGCGCGTGATCAAAACAATCGAACCGCACGATTCGGTAGAACGTTATACCCAATTGGGTGTAGAAGTGTTGCGAGGAAAAGCGAAAATGACTTCGCCCTGGTCGGTGGAAGTCAATGGACAAACACTCTCCACGCGCGCCATCGTCATCGCGACCGGTGCGCGCCCGGCGATTCCAGAAATCTCGGGACTGGAATCGGTGCGCTATTACACTTCCGATACCCTTTGGTCGCTGACTGAACGGCCGGAGCGCTTGATTGTGCTGGGCGGCGGACCGATCGGCTGCGAATTGGCACAAGCATTTTCCCGGCTAGACTGCCAAGTGACACAGGTCGTGCGAAGTGATTGTTTGCCGCGCGAAGATGCGGATGCTGTAGCGCTGATTAAAGCAGCATTGCAAGCAGATGGCGTAACCTTGCTGACGCAAACCGAAGCGCTACGCTGTGAGAAAGAAGGCGATGCGCAATATTTGACGGTGCGCGGCACTGACGGCAAAGAATTCAAACTGCCGTTTGATGCGCTGTTATGCGCCACCGGCCGGATACCTCGCACAGAAGGTTTTGGATTAGAGGAATTGGGTATCCCGGTTTCACCACTACGCACCATTGAAACCAATGCCTGGTTACAAACCATTTATCCCAACATCTATGCCTGCGGCGATGTTGCCGGACCCTATCAATTCACCCACACGGCCGCGCACCAGGCGTGGCATGCCTCGGTCAATGCCCTTTTTGGCACTCTCAAACGTTTCAAAGTGGACTATTCAGTGATTTCGTGGACGACATTCACCGACCCGGAAGTTGCGCGGGTAGGATTGTCGGAAAATGAAGCCAAAGCACGCAATATCGCCTTCGAAGTAACGCGTTTTAATCTGAGTGATCTGGATCGCGCGATTACCGACGAAGCGGCGCAGGGCTTTGTCAAAGTGCTGACGGTGCCGGGTAAGGATCGTATTCTGGGCGTCAGCATAGCCGGCGCCCACGCCAGCGATTTACTCGCTGAATTTGTACTCGCCATGAAGCATGGCTTGGGCCTAAACAAAATTCTAGGCACCATGCATACCTATCCCACCTGGTCAGAAGCTAATAAATATGCAGCGGGAGAATGGAAACGCGCGCATGCGCCACAACTACTGCTTAAGTGGGTGGAGAAATATCATGCTAAGAAGCGAGGGAGAGAGAGTGCAGCTGATTAAGGAATGGCGATTTCGAGGCATACATATATTGATGAGTGAAAATTCTTTATTTGGGATCTGGTGCCTTGTTTTCTGGTCTACCTACCCGGGCAGCACTGGCACAGCAAACCCCGTCACCCCTGAGTGCTCATATCGGCAGGCACGCACTATTTGCCTGCCGCATCTACAGCAGGCGGCGCACAATAGCTGCGCTGGGCGCTCGCAGACTGATTTTTGGCGGCAGCACCGCCCCCAGTGTTTGCATCTAGCGTGAAAGTACGCGCAAGACTTTGGCGCGCAGTGTGACGATAAAGTGATTGACAAAGCCGCGTTGTTGCGCCAGATCGAGCAGCGCCTGCGCTTGGGCATGGTAAAACACCGGATTGCGGCTGCCATTATTAATTTTTCCCATGAGCAAAATACTGGCCGCCTCTAGCTGGCCCAATTGGCTCAGCACGTCGGCACGGATGGCATCGGTGTGGTCATCGCAACAACGGCGCTGAGCTGCCAGATCAAGTATCGTCAACGCGCCTTGCGTATTGCCTGCCCTCAGCCGGGATTTGGCTTCGTCGTTGAAATAGATCGGGTTTAGGCTGCCGCCATTGATTTTTTCCATGCGCACAGCGCCTGCAGCGTCTGCCTGCCCGCTGCTTTGCAACGCGCTGCTGCGGATCGCAGCCGTCACGTCATCGAAGCAATTGCGCTTTTGCGCTAAATCGAGTATCTGCAATGCGCCTCGCGCGTCGTTCGCGTTGAGGCGAGCTTTGGCTTCGTCGTTGTAAAACGCAGCATGCAAACTGCCGTCATTTATTCTCTCCATGCGCAACTGGCTCGCCATTGCGTGTTCACCCAAACGCATCAGACAATTGAGCTGCACGGAAATCACAAAATCATCAATTGCTTGCGGGTAGTCTTGCGCCAATACCGCCAGCCGCAGCAGAAACGCTTTGGCTCCATCTTCGCCTTGGGCCAGTAGGCATTTGCCTAAATTGGCCCAACTTTGTGGAAAACTGGCCGACCATTGACAGGCTTGCTCAAAACTAAGCAAGGCATTGGCGCTTGCCCAGCCTTCTTCCTTGGCCCAGCATTCACCCAAAAAGCGCCAAGCCTTGGGTTCATCCGGGGCTAACTTGACCCAATATTGCAGTACTTTGCGTTGTTCGATGATTGGTGCGCGGTTCTTGAATAAATGTTCATACAATTTGGTGATGCGCGCTACGGCCCAACCCTCATTGCCGCCAAGCAAATCAATCGCAATCTCATGTACCCGATCCCCTTGCGCGCCAGCCGTCAAGTGGAAAAACGCTTGCAAGGCCCGCTCGATGTTCACAGAAGATGTACGCTTGCTTCCGCCTAGCTGCTTAAGCCAGCAGCTTGCCACCACCACATGCAAATGCTGCGCCAGCGTGATTTGTTGTGGCGACACCTTGAGAGAAAATTCGGCCTGGCCAGCATCATCCGTCGATTGGTAGCCCAAACCGAAGCGCAGCCAATCGGCGATGAAGCCGTGCAGATAAAACAGCGTACCATTGCTGCCAGAGGCCAGCAAACAACGGCGGTGAATTCCATCCCAGGCCCCAGGCAAGCGCAATTCGTTTTCCAGCCCATCGGCATGGTCATGCGGAATCGCGACCCGGTACAATGCCAAAGCTTGTAGCATTTGCCGCTCTGCCGGGTTAAGCACTTTGTTGAACAAATCGCCCAGTAAGGCGGTTTCGATATTGTCTTTAATCTCTTGCTGTTCTAAAACTGTGATCGGAGTGCTTCTTGTCGCACGGCCAATTTCGATCAAAAACGACAAGGCCAGCGGATGCGCCTGCTTGCCGCCGCCACCGCCCAGCCAGCCATAAACGCGCTTCAACTGGTCGCCGCGCAAAGTCCAATCCGCAGCCATGCCTTCTGGTGCGGCATCGGCCAGCGCTTGGCCCAGCGCTTCTTTATCCAGACCCAGGATTTCACATTCCACCCCGTCCGCGCCCAACAGACCCCTAGGCGGGCGCTCGCGCAGCTCCAGCACTATCGGCCATGTTTTGCCATATGCGCGCTGCAAACCGAGCAGCAATTTGCGCACTTCCTGCGAACGAAAACCCTTGGCGTCGAGCAGCACATGCGCCCTGTCCAACCACAGCCACGCGGTGCGTGGTGCGGGGTAGCGCTGCTTGAATTGATTGGCGATGCTGTCGATATCACCAGTAGGTGCCAGTGGGAATTCGGCAGTTTCGCCTAGTGCCAAGGCAAATTGGCGGAACAGGCTGTCGGCATTCATGCCTGGCTCGGCCTGAATCCTCACTGCCTCGCCCAGCAGCGGCGCTTGCTTGGCCAAGCCTTCGATAAACCAGGTTTTGCCATTGCCGCGCATGCCATACACCAGTAGCACCGGGTATTGCCGCAATTTGACGGCGGTGGTTTTGAGCAATTGCTCGCGGCCATACAGCTTGCCTTGCGTGGGCAAGCTGGCGGCGGGGGCGCTCACGGTGGTGCTTTTGGCGGTTGGCTCAGGTGTGGTCATGGGCGCAATTTCGGCTTCGTACGCAAGCTCGGGTGCGGCCACGGGCGGCGGCACTGCCGCAAGGTTTTGCAGCAAAGCATTGGGCAGTGCAAACGGCCAAATAGCTTTCGGCGCATGGGTAGGCACAGGCGCTATCATCCAGCCAGTTTTGTCATAGCGATGCAAATGCACTTCACTCTTGCCCGTGGTCAAATCCAAGCGCACTAAATTCATCCCAAACTCTTGCGCTTGCGCCGCACCTATTGCGCCAGCAGCCACCGTGACGCAGGTGCTCGGTTCCACCCACGTATTATGCGCATGGCCGTGCAGGAAAAAATGAAAATCGCTCGCCAGACGCTTGGTCAGGGTGGTGCGTTCGGTTTGGTTAAGATTGTCTATCGGGTGGTGCATCAAAGCGATGCGCAGGGTGGCATTGTTCAGCGCAGTCTTAGCGGCATTGAGTTGCCATTCTGCCGCTAGCCATAGCTTGCGGTCATCTTCATCAGCCGCGCACGACCAAGCGGAATTCAAGCCGGCGATGCCAACTGGTACACCCGCCACGTCCAGCACAGTTGCGTAGCAGATGCGGTCATTCTCGTCATGTTGATGCGGCAAATACTCTTTGACGAATTTGCCGTAATCTGCCAAGCGTTTGATATTGTTTTGAAACTCCAATTGCCTATCATTGAAACGTTCATTGATTGCGTCCACGTGCTTGCTTGAATCTTCGGTTTTCTTATACAGCGACTCCTGCGCATCACGATCGATGCAGCTACGGTCAATATCATGATTTCCAGGCACCACAAACAAGCGCTGTTTTGCCATCCGCACGCCATCTTTGCCGCAAACTTGCAACAAATTATCAAAGAATTCTTTTGCCTCTGCATATTGTTCAAGTAAGGGTGCATGGGGCAATTCGCCAAAGGCGATATCGCCAGTGCAGAAAATCAAATCTGGGCGTAAATGCGGTTCATCCTCGAAGCACTGTTTCAAATACGTCAGCAACGCGGCATGTGAATGCCCATCGCGCCATTTCAACTTGGGGAAAAAATGGATGTCAGAAAGATGCAACCAAATCAATTGGCTCATAGGGGGTCGATGCTCGCTGTGTACGGTGAATTATTTCGTTCAGGCAACCGCCAGTATCGTGCAAGCAATTAACCGGGTCAACCGCAATCTAAAAAAGCTGGGTGCAAGTTTTAAAAAAACGGGGGAAATGGTGTCAGTCTATAACTAATAATCCCTATTCAAGCAGCATGCCCCCTTTCAGGCGCATGCCTTTGCGCCGATCGGCGGCGAGTAACAAAAAATACAAATCCGTTTTGCCATATGGAAAATCAAGGGCGCAACACTTTAATCAATTCATCTGGCGACATTCTTGCTTGCTTAAGAATCCACTCAGAGTTCCCACTTTCAATTCGTGATGATTGGGCACAACACAGCCAGAAGAATCTTCGCGAAGAACGATATGGCTGCTGCGCTGACGTACTACGGAGAAACCCAATCGTTCCAGCGCTTTTATCGCTTCTATCCCGGAAATAACGGGCAACTTAGGCATGTTCCGTTATATGAAAGGTAGTCAGCAGTGAACGAGCAGATGTGGTCAATGGAAATTCTTCAAGGTAGAGTTCAGTTGCTTCAACCAAATTAGCCAGAGCCTCCTCCACTGTTTCTCCTTGTGTGGTTGTTCCTGTTTCAGGATTGAAGGCAACATAACCACCTTCTGGCGCTGGTGTTAATACGGCGGAAAGCTCCATGATTTTATCCTCTTAAGTGTGTTTGAGGAATTATACCCTACGAAATCAAAATCAAATTCTGTTTAAAAAAATGGCATCCGATCCACAACTAAGAATTCCTACTTGAAGGGCAGCATGCCTTCTTTCGAGTACATACCCTCCTCGCCAGCCGGTGGCGCGTGATGCTACTGGGCAGAAGTCATTGAATAGAAGAAAAATGCGGAAATGATGAAGACCAGGAAAAGTTATTATCACCGGGGTGGCAGTGAGCCACTTCTGGGCGCAACCATTCCGGAACATCTTGCCTCGGTCGTCGAGCGGTTTCCGCAACATTGGGCAGTCGTATCGAAACCGCAAAACCGCCGTTTAAATTATCAGCAATTTGCTGCTGAAGTTGATCAGCTTGCATGCGCCATTTATGCCATGGGATATCGAAAAGGCAATCGCATCGGCGTGTGGGCGACCAACAACATGGAATGGATTCTGCTGCAAATGGCCACCGCACGCATCGGCATCGTATTAGTCAATATCAATCCCGCCCATCGCCCCCGCGAACTGGCCTATGCTTTGCAGCATTCGAAAGTGGAAGGCTTGTTTGTCATACCCAAGTTCCGCTCGAGTGACTATATCGGCATGCTGGTAACGTTGATGCCTGAACTTAAACAGATGCCGCATGAGAATCTTCGCTTAAAAGATTTTCCCGCGCTGCGCAGCAGCGTGGTGTATGACCCTGTGAATCCGTTAAATCCGTTACAAATTAAACGGAAGGTGGAGAATAAACATTCCTTTCCATGCAAAGGAATGTACTGAAAGCTCTGGCGATTGTCAAACCACAGGGTAAGCAAGTCAAAACTTACGATTGTGCTGGGCATCTGCAAATTGTTCGTCATTACCACGCTCGATTTGTAAGGATTCACGGTATGTGCGTTACCTATGCCACATCGCTAGACGCGCGACCTTCCTGTACCACCACCTTTGGCTGATTATTACATCTGTGACTGCAGGTAGTTCTGTACCCCCACCTTTTCAATGAGACCCAACTGTTTTTCCAGCCAATACGCATGGTCTTCCTCTGTTTCAGCCAGCATGGCTTCGAGAATTTCCCGGGTCTGATAATCCCGTTCCTGCTCACAAATGGCAATGACATCACGCAATGAGGCAATCACGGCACGTTCCAGCCCCAGATCGTTCTCCAGCATTTCCGGTACGTTATTGCCAATTCTCAACGGACTCCGGTTACCCACAACAGGCACCCCTTCCAGAAACAGAATTCGTTTGATCAGAAGATCCGCATGCTGTTTCTCATCGTTCATCTCATGATCAATCCGCTCATACAGCTTGTTGAATCCCCAGTCCTCATACATGCGCGAATGTGTGAAATATTGATCCATCGCAGTTAGCTCATCGGCAAGCAGTTTGTTCAGCAGATCGATAATTTTTGGATTGCCTTTCATAAAATTCTCCTTTCATTACGAATTGGATTACAGACGGCTCTGGATCCTCACTTTCTCGAATGCCCTAACAGTCCGGTAAGAGCAACGCGATATTTCATTCGATCAATCGGCATTATATGAATCATGACGCACAAATGCAATAACAAATAACTGATTACAAACGATAATAATTCTTTACATCCTTCTCATTCCGGCTTTCCAGTAACTAACAACGAAAACCCGCCAACACGTCCAGCAAATAATCCAAATCCTTCCCGGTATGCTCAGCGGAAACTTGCAAGCGGATTTCTTGATCGCCTTGCGGGACCACCGGATAATTCAAACCGGTGGCGAGGATATCGTGTTTGAACAGATGCGTCACCAAGGCAGTTGTTTTTGCGGTGTCGCGGATGAAAACCGGCACGATGGGATGTTCTCCGGGCAGCGTTTCGAAACCTAAGCATTGCAGTCCTGACCTGAGTTTGCCGCTGAAACTGCGTAGCTGATCAAGCAGGCGCGCGCCTTCCGGGCTTTCCAGCACATTCAGGGCGGCCAGCGCGGCAGCGGCCTCAGCGGGGGTGATCGGGTTGGAATAGATATACAGCGGCGCGGTTTCCCGTAAGTAAGCGATAGTGGTTGCGCTGGCGGCAACGTAGCCGCCGTTAACACCGAACGCCTTGCCGAGCGTGGCGATCAACACATCCGCTTGCCCGCCCGTGACTTCTTCGGTACCACGACCGGTGTTGCCAAAAGCACCGGCGCCGTGTGAATCGTCCACCACGGTGACAATTCCTTCGGCATAATCGTTCTGGTATTGCGCGCAACAGCGGCTGAGTCCGGCGAGCGGCGCGTAATCGCCGCGCATGCTGAAAACACCATCGGTGACCACGCAAACACGCTGAAAGCGGCCACGATTGCCGACCAATATGTTATCCAGTTCGCCCATATCACCGTGCGCATAAATCACTTTTCCTGCCGGATGCGCGAGACGGATCGCATTGATAATGCAGTTGTGGTTCAGCGCATCGCTGACGATCAACGTCTGCTCGGAAATAAACTGCGGCAGCACACCGACCATCGTGGCATAAGCGGCGCTGAACAGCATTGCGGCTTCGCGGCCGTGAAACGCTGCCAGCCTACGCTCCAATTCGACATGCGGCGCATACGTGCCGCTGATAAAGCGCACCGCGCCGGGACCGGCGCCGTACTTTTCCACTGCCAGCGCTTCCGCTTCGATCACTGCGGGATGCCGCGCCAATCCTAAATAGGAATTCGAGTTCATGCGTAAAAACGCGCGCTCACCGTAGCCTTGCAACTGATAGCGCGGGCCAAACCCGTCGACCGGCAATTTGATACCGGTAACGATTTTCTCTTCGCCCTTACGCATACCTTGCTGTTGCAACTGGTTTAATTTTGCCTGGAACAGCGGCTCTACTTTCGATAGGGACATATAGACCTCCGGTTAATCGTTACGTAATATGGCGGTAATGTGCGTCAACATATCGGCCACCATGGCCGGCAAATCGAATCGCGGCTGCCAGCCCCATTCAGCGCGGGCGGCGCTGTCGTCCATATGACGCGGCCACGAATCGGCAATCGCTTGGCGCAGCGGATCTACCGCATAACTGATGGTAAAACCGGGGAGATGCTTTTGTATTTCCGCCGCCAATTGCGCTGGGGTGAAATTCATCGCGGTGACGTTAAAACCATTGCGATGCACTAATTTTCTGGTATTGGTTTCCATCAATTGAATCGCAGCCGCGATGGCATCGGGCATATACATCATGTCCAGCTGCGTATCGGCACGCAGAAAACACTCATAATGCCGCTGCTTGACCGCAGCGTAAAAAATATCCACGGCGTAATCGGTCGTGCCGCCGCCCGGCAGCACTTGATTGGAAATCAACCCCGGATAACGCAGTCCGCGCGCGTCGATGCCGTAGCGATGAGCATAATAATCGCATAACAATTCGCCCGTCACCTTGGTAATGCCGTAAATCGTCGCCGGGTGTTGCACGGTATCTTGCGGGGTATCGAACTGCGGCGTGCCAGGGCCGAAAGCGGCAATGGAACTGGGAAAAAATACTTGGCAACGGTGCTTTCGTGCACTTTCCAGCACGTTGAGCAGGCCATTCATATTGATATCCCATGCCAGCAGCGGCTGTTCCTCAGCCACTGCGGAGAGCAGTGCGGCGAGATGGTAAATCACCGTAATGCGCTGCTCAGAAACCACTGCATCAAGCGCTGCCGCATCGCGGACATCCAGACGGCAATAAGGCCCCGTTTGCGCCAGATCATCCGACAGCTCACGGCGGTGCCCGGCAGCCACAACGTTTTCCGCGCCGTAGCGATCACGCAACGCCAATGTCAATTCCGCGCCAATTTGACCGGCCGCGCCGGTCACTAAAATTTTAGGCATCCCCACCTCCACGATTTCCTATCATACTGGCTTCTTTCAGGCGGTGTGCATCAAACAAAATAGGGCTTAAAAGCATCAATGCAAAAGTATCCGCTTTTTCAAGCTTCAAATTATTGCATAGGCCATTCCTACCAATGTTCTTTCCGCAGATAATGGCCAAGTCAATACTCTCAAGTACGAAATCAAACTAATTTTTATAGATTTCAGTCATTTTTTGCTATGATGAAATCAGAAAGTAGAAAAGTTCTAATTTAACTTCATAACTTTCTCAAAAAGTAGTAAATACAGAAATATTGCAAACTGATTGAATATTTCGAGTAGCAATGGAATTCCTTTTTATTCATCTAATACAAGGAGACTCACCATGCAATCAAAACTATTTTTCTCGATACTAATCTCGCTTAGTTTACTGACTCCCGGTGCATTAATGGCAATAGATCCAGCAAATGTCAAAGATGCTGAAGCGGAGGCCAGGACCAACTTCGATCATGTTAAATTAGCCGAATATTATGAAAATGAAGCTAATGCAATGAAAGCAAAGGCAGAAGAACAAAAACAGCTGCTGCGGGATTATCACGATCATAGCGAATACTACGGCCGGGAAGGACAAGATTTCCACGCACACCACAGCGCATTACTGAAATATTACACAGAAGCAGTGGATCGGAATACGGAAATGGCCATGTCCCACCGGAACATGTCTAGGAAAGTCAAAGGATTGAAATAGCGTAGCATCGGATATCAACCAACCTTACCTTTAGTAATTTTGGTTGGTGTCTTGGTGTTTCCGGGTCCACAGAAGGGGCAGGTACCGAATCACGAAACCGGAACAGGCGGCACACCTGA